>CAVXAO010000017.1:0-96686 GCA_963759695.1 uncultured Solirubrobacterales bacterium | reverse complement strand
TCTCTGCGCTGCCGGCGGCCGCGCCGGCCTCACGCGCCCGGTCGATTCCCCAGCCTCCTCCCTCGCGCTCCAGCGCCTCCCGTAGGGCCACGTCGACGTCGAACAGGTTGACCGGCTGTAGCGGCGGAGGCTGGTTGCGCACCTCCCGAGCCGGATCGGTGACTTCGATCGTTGGCCATTGCTCCTCCTCTTGGCGAGCGCTCCGCCCGCGGTGCCGTCGGCCTCCGCGAGATCCGAAGGGTGAATCGTGATTCACATGCTAGTGAACCGGGATTCACATCGCAAGCGCGACCGCCTACGCCACCGCGTCAGCGTCCGCTCCGCCACCCGATCGGTCGCGTCGTCCGTGCCGCCGAGCAGCCGCCGCGACAGCTGCGCGCGCCGGAAGAACAGCGGCGCGTCGTGCTCCCAGGTGGCGCCGATCCCGCCGTGGACGTTGATCATCGACCGCGCCGCGAAGTCGAGCGCGTGGCCGGCCGTCGAGCGGGCCGCGCTCGCTGCCAGCGGGAACTCGTCGGGCTTGGACTCGCGCGCCCAGCCGGCGTAGTACTGGAGCCCGCGGGCGTTCTCGAGCTGGCGCAGGACCTCGGTCAGCTCATGCTTGATCGCCTGGTAGGAGCCGATCGCCCGTCCGAACGTGAACCGCTCCTTGGCGTACTCGACGCTGACCTGCAAGCACGTCTCGCACGGCGCCGATCGACTCGGCGGCGATCAGCGCCTGGGCCAGGTACCAGGCGTCTGCCAGCGCTCCGGCGTCGACCTCGAGCAGCCGGCCCGCCGGCGCCGCGGAACGTCACATGGCCGAGCGAGCGTGTCGCGTCGTAGCGCATCACCGGTTCGACGGTCACCCCGGCGCCGGATGCCTCGATTGCAACCGCCACCGGGCTCCCATCGTCGGTGACGCCGACCGCGACGAGCAACTCGGATCCCGGCGCGTCGGGGACGAACGCCACCTCGCCGTCGAGCGTCACCTCGATCGCCGTCCACGTTGGCGCGCGGCGCCGGCCGCCGCGCCATGCCGGATCTGGCTCGACCGTCCACGCGGGGTCGAGATCGCTGGGAGGACGCGCCGGTACGTATGCCGGGCGAAGCTCACCGGCGGCGATCGCCGGCAGTGACTCGTCGCCGGCAGCGTCGAGGACCGCACTCGCCGGCAGCAGCCCGAGCAACGGCACCGCCGCGAGCACGCGACCGCATTCCTCGGCCACGAGCAGGGCGTCGAACGCCCCAAGCCCGGCGCCACCGTGCTCCTCGTCGATCAGCAGGCCGGGCCAGCCCGCCTCGACGACGGTCGGCCACAGGTCGGGCAGCGCCGACGGGTCTTCGAGCGCCTCGCGGGCCGCCTCGATCGTCTTGAACCGCGACAGCGCGCCTCGGGCCGCCTCGCGGAGCAATACCTGTTCGTCTGAGAGAGCGAAGTTCATCGGGTCACCGCCTCCTTCTCCTTGGCGCGCAGTTCGCTGAACGGCACTCCCTTGTCGAGCCGTGGCTCGGGCGGCAGCCCGAGCACCCGCTCGCCGACCGTGTTGCGCAGGATCTGCTCGGTCCCACCGGCGGATTTCAGCCCGGGCAGGAACGAGATCAGGTAGCTCCATTCGCTGCCCGCGTCGAGCGCGTCGGGACCGACCACGTCGGCGCCGAGGTCGGTGGCGGCGATTGCCGCGTTGACCATCGTCACTTTCGCCAGCCCGGCCTCGGGGCCGGGGATCTGTCCCCGCGAGAGCATCGTAAGCGCGCGGTAGCCGTTGAACCGCACCGCCAGCAGCTCGCTGATCACGTGTCCGAGCCGCTCGCGCACCACAGGATCCTGCCGCGCCACCGATCGGCCCCGATCGTCTCGGCGAGCCGCGCCGGCGACCCGAACCCCTCGGAGCCGAAGCCGATCGTCAGCCGCTCGAACATCAGCACCGTGAGCGCGGTTCCCCAGCCGTTCCCGACGCCGCCGACGACCGCGTCGGCCCCGAGCACGACGTCGTCGAAGAACACCTCGTTGAACTCGGCCTCGCCCGAGATCTGGCGAAGTCCGCGGACGGTAACTCCGGCGGCGTCCATCGGGACGATGAACATCGTCAGGCCCTTGTGCTTGGGCACATCGGCATCCGTGCGCGCGAGCAGGAGGCCGAAGGACGCGAACTGGGCGTTGGTCGTCCACACCTTCTGGCCGTTCAAGGTCCACGTGCCGTCCTCGCCCTGCCGGGCCCGGGTCTGCACCGCCGCCAGGTCCGAGCCGGCAGCCGGGCTCGGAGAACATCTGACACCAGACCTCGTCGCCGTGGAGCATCGGGCCCAGGTAGCGAGCCTTCTGCTCGTCACTGCCATGGGCGATGATGCATGGCCCGAGCATTCCGATCCCGATCACGTCGAGTATCCCCGGAACCTCGGCGCGGGAGATCTCCTGGTTGACGGTCACCTGCTCAATCGGACCGGCTCCGCGACCGCCGTACTCCGGCGGCCACGTCACACCCGCAAGCCAGCCTCGGCGAGCTTTCGCTGCCAGGCGCGGCGCGCGACGACATACGTCTGGTCGTCATACGACCGCGCGCGGCGGTGCCTGTGCCTTGTTGGCCTCGAGCCACACTCTCACCTCTTGGCGGTAGGACGCCTGTTCCGGAGTGTCGTTGAGGTCCAAGGTGTCTCCAATCCCTCCTCTCCGTGTGAATCTCGATTCACACGATTTTATTGAGAACCGCACTCGGCGGAACGAATACGGTGTTCATTCTGAGCAGCCCCAGTCGGCCGATCTTTTGTCCCTTCTGCTTTTTTTTCGTCGCCCGATTTTACCTTCTTTGTTTTCTCCCGAGCTTTTTTCGTTGCTGCCTTAGTTTAGCTCGTTTTCTCGCCTCCGTGCTGTTCTGCTTTTTTTTTTTTTTTTTTTTTTTTTTTTTTTTTTTTTTTTTTTTTTTTTTTTTTTTTTTTTTTTTTTTTTTTTTTTTTTTTTTTTTTTTTTTTTTTTTTTTTTTTTTTTTTTTTTTTTTTTTTTTTTTTTTTTTTTTTTTTTTTTTTTTTTTTTTTTTTTTTTTTTTTTTTTTTTTTTTTTTTTTTTTTTTTTTTTTTTTTTTTTTTTTTTTGAAGCGCGGATTCTCTGTGCTCGCGAGGACGACCTCACCAGCGTGGAGCGCCGCCGTAAGAGTGTCGCCAGCGGGATCGAGGTGACAGAGGTGCTGGTGTCCAGGCTCGCGCTCGTCGTGGCCAGGTTCGAGTAGCAGCACTGCGCCTGACCGCCGCCCGGGACATCCCCAGAACCATCTTGTTATACGCGACGTGACCCGTGTTGTGCATCCCCTGAACCAGCGAATTCACCCGCGAGCAGTCATTCGCGCAGCTGTACAACCCCGTCCGATAGCCGTAATACATGAGGTTGAACTGATCCTCCCACTGCGAGAACCCCGCCACATCCGAGTCCATCCACGACTGATCCACGTCCGTCGAGACGATCCGCGTGTTCCCCGCCTGCGTCTTGACCGCATGCGCCGCCTGCGCGATCGACTGCACACACGTATTCCAAGTGCTCTGCGAATTCGCATTCAGCGACTCGATATCGATATCCACCCTTTCGAACCCGTTCGAAACCATGTAGCTCACGAGATTCGACGTAAACCCAGCATCATTCGCCGAATCACACGCATCGACCCAATCCGCATCGTTCGACCCGCCGATCGAGACCAGCGCCAACCTGCCGTGCTGATGGATCATCGCCGTCCACGCCGGCACATTCATCCTGCTCAAACCGTTCGACGTCGTATCCAGCGCGTGCCGTTCGTCGTCTTCAAAGCGAACAGATCGACCTGCGTCACCGCACCCCACGGAATCTGCGACTCCTGAACACCACCACTCCACCCCAACCAAAACGCCATCGACTGGCCAGTAGGCGGCGGCGGCGGTGCCGTGACCTGACCAACGGTCGCGCTGGTGGCGCTCACCGTCGGCGGCGTTGCATCGTTGGAGGCCGTCACGGTAACCGAGACGTTCTGGCCGACGTCCCCGGCTCCAAGCGTGTCC
The DNA here is from genome assembly GCA_963759695.1 of uncultured Solirubrobacterales bacterium. Taxonomy (GTDB): domain Bacteria; phylum Actinomycetota; class Thermoleophilia; order Solirubrobacterales; family Solirubrobacteraceae; genus Palsa-465. The sequence continues at coordinate 92,687 of CAVXAO010000017.1, read as the reverse complement.
GTCTGGCCCGTGGCCCCATCGGACCAGGCGTACGTGTACGTGATCGGCGTATCGCTCGTCCACATGCCCGGATTGGCCGTGAGCGTTTCGCCTTGCTGCGGCGTCCCCGAGATCGTCGGACGCGATGTGTTCGAAGGCGGCACGGGGACGCGGGTGCGAACACAGGACCGACCGGCGTTGATATCGCCGTACCGCTTCCAGCCGAGTTGGTCGCCGTGACAGTCACGCTGACTTTCTGTCCAACATCGCTCGCGCCGACGGTGTCGGTGTTGCCCGTGGCCCCGTCGCTCCAGACATACGAGTAGCTAGTAGGTGATCCCGTCCAGGTGCCCGGCGAGGCAGTCAGCTCGTCGCCCTGCTGTGGGGTCCCGCTGATCGCGGGCGGCGCCGTGTTCGCCGGCGACGCCCGGATCACGGCCGCTGTTTGCGCCGAGGACGCTGCGGCCGATCCGACGCGGTTGGTGGCGGTCACGACCGAGCGGATCGTGCGTCCAACGTCGCCGGATCCCAGCACGTAGCTGTCCGATGTCGCGCCACTGATCTGCGAACACTTCCCTCCCGTGCTGTTGCAATCCTCCCACGCATACGAATACGAATTCGGCCCGTTCGACTACGACCCCTCACTCGTGGTCAACGTCTTCCCCTCGATCGCAGACCCGCTGACCGACGGAGACACCAGGATTTGCGGCGGCATGAGCAAGGGCGAGCGAGCTTGCGGCGACGGTGTGCCACTGACGTAGGCCGACGCCGGACAGCCGCGCGAACGCACCCCGCTCCAATCCTCCCAGGCATACGAATAAGCGCTCGGATTGTTCGACCACGATCCGGTGCTGGTCGCCAACGTGTGCCCTTCCCTGGCGGTACCGGTGACGACGGGGCCGGCCAGGAGTCTGGGCGCAAGCGCCGGCGGCGGCGCGACCAGGCTCGTCGCCGGTGTGCCGCTGGCGTACGCCGAGACCGGACAGCCACGCATGCGCACGCCCTTCCACGACCCCGGCAACCCACTCATCCGCCGCTTCCGTGAACGCTGGCTCAGGCACGACGCCTGCCTCCGGTAACGGAAATGGACCACGCCACCCTTGCCGAGCACGACGATCCAGTACGCAGCGCCTGCCCTCACACCGAACGGCCGCCTCACGCTCACCGTATCCCACGTCCGCGTCCTGGGACGCGACACCGACCCCGAACCCAGCAACGAACCAGGCCGGCCCCCGGCGTCAGCGTAGACGCCCGCCACCAGAGTCTTCGCCCGGCTCCCCCTGGCGAGAAGCACGCTGATCGACCGGACCGTCCCCGTAGCCCCATCCGTGAAACGAAACGCGCGCGCCGTCCCACCACGGCTACCCCCGCGGCCCCGCTCGACCGAGCGATCACCAAACAGAAAGGCAGTACCCAGACGCCCGTCCGTTGATGCGCGACAGGCGCGGTGCGCCGGCTGGACGCCGCTCGTGGATTCACGAGCGTGCGCGCCCAAGCAGCGGTAGCCGTCAACAGTGCGCAGAGCGCACAGATCACCCAGATTCGTTTCAACCTGTCTCTTCCGGTCCCGAGCATGGGCGAAGGCAAGCTAACACCCTGTACGGCACCCCAGTCGCCTGGGGTTCAGCCTTCAGCCGCCCATTAGATCAGATGTCCAAGCGGAATGTCGCCATGATGACGCGGGATCCGTACGCCGCTCGGCCAGCGCCCATGCGCCAATGCACCAGTTTCGCGTTTCTGAGGCTGTCCGATACCCCCGGCGAAAGGTGCGCCGTGCTGCCCCGCGGGGAGGCAGCACGGCGTAATTCCTGTCCTGTCTACTCGCCGGAGGAGTCGCCGTCGTCGGACGGAACATCCAGATCGGCGAGCTCCTCGACGAACCCGAGTGAAGAGGCACCACCGGTGCCGATCTCCTCCAGATCGCTCAGGTCGGGCTCCATGCCGCCGAAGCCCGTAAGCGACTCGCCGTCGGTAAGTCCGAGCTCGGCAGCGAGATCGTCGTGGTCGAGCAGGCCGACGTCGTCCATCCCCCGCGGGAGAGGCTCGGAGGGCTCGATCTCAATCCGCCGGTAGCGCTTGAGACCGGTCGCCGCCGGAATCAACTTCCCGATGATGACGTTCTCCTTGAGCCCATTCAGGCGGTCGATCTTGCCCTCGAGAGCCGCGTCGGTCAGCACCTTCGTGGTCTCCTGGAAGGAGGCCGCGGATAGGAACGAGTCGGTGTTCAGCGAGGCCTTCGTGATCCCGAGGATGATCTCCTCGGCCTGCGCGGTCTCGCCGCCGTTGTCCTGCACGGCGAGGTTCACCCGTGCGTACTCGTGCCGGTCCACGAACTGACCGGGGAGCAGGTCGGTGTCGCCCTTCTGGTCGACCCGCACCTTCTTCATCATCTGTCGCACGATCAGCTCGATGTGCTTGTCGTTGATGTCGACTCCCTGGGACTTGTAGACCTCCTGGACCTCGCGGACGAGGTAGAGCTCGGTCTCCGTCCGGCCCCGGATCGCCAGCAGCTCGTGCGGGTAGAGCGACCCCTCGTTGAGCTGGGTGCCCGGCTCGATCTTCTGACCGTTGTCGACGAACAGCCGGGTGCGGCGCGGGAACGTGTGGCGATGCTCCTCGCCACCGTCATCGGTGATCACGACCGTGATCGCCTTGTCGGACTCCTCGATCGACACCTTGCCGCCGACCTCGGCGATCTTGGCCAGACCCTTCGGCTTGCGGGCCTCGAACAGCTCCACGACACGCGGTAGACCGTGCGTGATGTCCGCGCCCGCGACGCCGCCGGTGTGGAACGTACGCATCGTCAGCTGCGTGCCCGGCTCGCCGATCGACTGTGCGGCGATGATGCCGACCGCGTCGCCGATCTGAGCCAGCTTGCCGGTCGCGAGCGACCGCCCGTAACAGGCCTGGCACACGCCGGTCGGAGCAATGCATTTGAGCACCGAGCGGACCGGCACCTGGATCACGGTGCCCTTCTCCGTGTCGTCGGCCCAGGCCTCGACGAGATCGGCGAGCTCGGCCCGATCGATCTCCTGGCCCTGCTCGACGATCACTCGACTGCGCTTGGTCGTGATGTCCTGGGCGGCGATCCGGCCGATCAGGTTGTCGTTGGGCTCGTTGGTGGGCCGGAGCCGCCGGCTCTCCGGGTCGACCTCGAGCTTCGAGACGGGCATCTCGATGAACTCCTCGGTGCCGCAATCCTCCTGGCGGATGATCACGTCCTGGGCCACGTCGACGAGCCGGCGGGTCAGATAGCCGGAGTCGGCGGTGCGCAGCGCGGTGTCCGCGAGGCCCTTGCGGGCACCGTGAGTCGAGATGAAGTACTCGAGCACGGTCAGGCCCTCCTGGAAGGACGCCTTGATCGGTCGCTCGATGATCTCGCCCTTCGGGTTTGCCATCAGTCCGCGCATACCGGCGAGCTGGCGGATCTGCGAGAACGACCCGCGGGCGCCGGAGTTGGCCATCATGAAGATGGGGTTGAGCTCATCCAGATGGTTGTTGAGCGCCTCCCCGACCTCGTTCGTGGCGCGGTCCCAGAGCTTCGTGACCGCCTCGTGGCGCTCCTCAGCGGTGATCTCGCCCGAGTCGTACTGCGACTCGATCAGCGCGAGCTCATCGTCGTAGCGCGCCAGGATCTCGGGCTTCGTCGGCGGTGTCTGGACGTCGTTCTTGGAGATCGTGACCCCCGCCTGCGTGGCGTAGTGGAATCCGATGTCCTTGAACGCGTCGAGCACCTGCGAGATCGTGGGCGCGCCGTAGGCCTGAACGAGGTTGTCGACGAGCTTGGTCGTGTCCTTCTTCTTCATCGAGCGGTTGATGAACTCGTAGGTGTCGGGGTCGAACTGGTCGCCCAACGCCTCCACGAGCGCTCGCTCGATCCTGTCGTTGTAGATGATCCGCCCGACCGTCGTCAGCACGTGGCCGCCCTCGCGCCCGAGCGGGCGGTACTCGGCCAGGTCGTGCAGCTTGACCACGCCGTGCTCGTAGGACCACTCCGCCTCCTGGGCGGTGCGGAACACGTGTGGACGCGGGTCGTGGGTGGATGGATCGATCTTCGCCAGCTCACCCTCGTCCGGACCATAGGTCAGGTAGTACGCGCCGAGCACCATGTCCTGGGTCGGCGTCGCCAGCGGCGCGCCGTGCGCCGGCGAGAGGATGTTGTTGGCGGACAGCATCAGGATCCGCGCCTCCGCCTGCGCCTCGGCCGACAGCGGCAGATGGACCGCCATCTGGTCGCCGTCGAAGTCGGCGTTGAACGCGTGGCAGACGAGCGGATGAACCTGGATCGCCTTGCCCTCCACCAGCACCGGCTCGAACGCCTGGATGCCCAGGCGGTGGAGCGTCGGCGCTCGGTTGAGGAGCACCGGATGCTCGTGGATGACCTCCTCGAGCACATCCCATACCTCGGGGATCATCGAGTCGACCATCTTCTTGGCCGCCTTGATGTTCTGGGCGGACTTGCGCTCAACCAGCCGCGCCATGATGAACGGCTTGAACAGCTCGAGCGCCATCAGCTTCGGCAGCCCGCACTGGTGCAGGCGGAGCGACGGCCCCGCCACGATCACCGAACGGCCCGAGTAGTCCACGCGCTTACCGAGCAGGTTCTGGCGGAACCGGCCCTGCTTGCCCTTGAGCATGTCGGACAGCGACTTCAGCGGCCGGTTGCCCGGGCCGGTGACCGGCCGCCCGCGGCGGCCGTTGTCGAACAGCGCGTCGACGGCCTCCTGGAGCATGCGCTTCTCGTTGTTGACGATGATCTCGGGGGCGCCGAGGTCCAGCAGCCGCTTCAGGCGGTTGTTGCGGTTGATGACGCGGCGGTAGAGGTCGTTGAGGTCCGAGGTGGCGAACCGGCCGCCGTCGAGCTGGACCATCGGCCTCAGCTCCGGCGGGATCACGGGCACGGCCTCCAGGACCATCATCTCGGGCTTGTTGCCGGAGCTGAGGAACGCGGAGACGACCTTCAGCCGCTTGACCGCGCGAGCCTGCTTCTGGCCCTTGGCGGTCTTGACCTGCTCCTGCAGGTCAGCGGACTCATCATCGAGGTCGACCTGCTGGAGCAGATCACGCACCGCCTCGGCACCCATTCCGCCGCGGAAGTACTCGCCGAACCCGTACGGGGAGCCGAACCGATCCTTGAGCTCGCGGAACGTGGTCTCGTCATTGATCACGTCCTTCGGCTTCATCGTCTTGAACAGCTCCCACACCTGGCGCATCCGCTCAGCGGCGTCCTCGATGTAGGCCTCGGTGTCGTCGATGTCGGCCTGGAAGCTCTTGCGGAGCTCCTTGAGCATCTTGTCGCGCTCCTCGTCGGAGAGCTTGGCGATGTTCACCTCGAGCGTGTCCGCCCACAGGTGGTCCTCATCGGAGAAATCGCGACCGGCCTTGCCGTTCTCGAGATACTGCTCGCGCCGAGCCAGCGACTCCTTGAGCTCGAGGATTCGCTCCTCCTTCTCGGCCGCGTAGGAGTCGAGGACCTTGTTGACCTCGCCCTCGAGCGAATCCATGTCGCGGGCGCGGGCCTCGTCGTCGACCCACGTCACGATCGAGGCGGCGAAGTACAGGACCTTCTCGAGCTCCTTCGGCGCCATGTCGAGCAGGTAGCCGATCCGGCTCGGCACACCCTTGAAGAACCAGATGTGCGACACCGGCGCGGCCAAGTCGATGTGGCCCATCCGCTCACGGCGAACCTTCGAGCGGGTGACCTCGACGCCGCATCGCTCGCAGACGATGCCCTTGTATCGGACGCGCTTGTACTTACCGCAGTAGCACTCCCAGTCCTTGGTCGGACCGAAGATGCGCTCGCAGAAGAGCCCGTCCTTCTCGGGCTTGAGCGTCCGGTAGTTGATTGTTTCCGGCTTGGTCACCTCGCCCGAGCTCCACGAACGGATCTGCTTGGACGAGGCGAGACCGATTTCGATTGCGTCGAAATTATTAATATCGATCAAAGTGTTTCCTTACTGCTGGGAATCTGTGGGTTCAAGTTGTTGCGGACGATGTCCGGGCCGGGGCCGGACGCCACTTAGCGCTCAGCCTCTTCAGTGACGCCTTCGGCCTCTCCGGCATCAAGATCCGCATCGAGCATCGGGTCGACATCCGGCGCGAAGTCCGCTTCCTCGAGGTCCTCGCCGGGCTCCAGGTCCGCATCCTCGGTTTCGGCGTCGGCGTCGGCGTCGGCGTCCTCCTCCTCGGAGGCCTCGACGGTTTCGCCTTCCGGCTCGATCGCCTCATCGGCCGCGCCGTCGGTCGCCCGGACACCGCTCAGATCGATCCCGAGCTCCTCGGCCGCGCGTAGCAGGTCGTCGTCCTCCTCGCGCATCTCCGCGCGCTCGCCCTCCTCGGAGACGACGTTGACGTCGAGCGCCAGCGACTGCATCTCCTTGAGCAGGACCTTGAACGACTCGGGGATCGAAGGCTCGGCGATGTTCTCGCCCTTGACGATCGCCTCGTAGGCCTTGACGCGCCCGACCGTGTCATCGGACTTGATTGTGAGCATCTCCTGGAGGGTGTACGCGGCACCGTAGGCCTCGAGCGCCCACACCTCCATCTCGCCGAATCGTTGACCGCCGAACTGCGCCTTGCCGCCCAGCGGCTGCTGGGTGACGAGCGAGTACGGGCCGGTCGAGCGGGCGTGGATCTTGTCGTCGACCAGGTGCAGGAGCTTCAGGATGTACATGTAGCCGACGGTGACCTGCTCCTCGAACGGCTCGCCGGTGCGGCCGTTGAACAGCCTCGCCTTGCCGGATGCCTGTTCGCCCTGGCGCCTGCCCTTGTCGACGTCCATCTTGATCGAGCCCTTGTGCTCGTCGCTCCAGCGCACCAACGCCGTGTCGACGTCGGAGACGGTGGCCCCGTCGAACACAGGCGTCGCGATGTACACCTTGTTGGTGACGCCGTTGCGCCCGTCCGCGCCGCCGTTGCCGGCGAGCTCGCGAGCCTCCGAGCCGTCGTCGTACCAGCCGTTCGCCGCGACCCATCCGAGGTGGGTCTCGAGAATCTGGCCGAGGTTCATCCGGCTCGGCACGCCGAGCGGGTTGAGGATTACGTCGACGGGCGTGCCGTCCTCCATGAACGGCATGTCCTGGACGTCGACGATCTTCGAGATCACGCCCTTGTTGCCGTGGCGGCCGGCGAGCTTGTCGCCCTCCGCGATCTTGCGCTTCTTGGCGACGAACACGCGCACCAGGTCGTTGACACCGGGCGGCAGATCGTCGCCCTCGTCCCGGCTGAAGGTCTTGACGTCGATCACGACGCCCCCTTCGCCGTGGGGCACCTTCAGCGAGGTGTCGCGGACCTCCCGCGCCTTCTCCTTGAAGATCGCGCGGATCAGCTTCTCCTCGGCGGTCAGCTCCGTCTCGCCCTTTGGCGTGACCTTGCCGACGAGCAGGTCGCCAGAGGCGACCTCGGCCCCGATCCGGACGATGCCGCGGTCGTCGAGGTTGCGGAGCGACTCCTCCGAGCGGTTCGGGATGTCGCGGGTGATTTCCTCGTCACCGAGCTTCGTGGTCCGGGCGTCGATCTCGTATTCCTCGATGTGGATCGAGGTGAGCTCGTCGTCCTGGACCAGGCGCTTGGACAGGATGATCGCGTCCTCGAAGTTGTAGCCCTCCCAGGACATGAACGCGACGAGCAGGTTCTTGCCCAGCGCCATCTCGCCGGCGTCCGTCGCGGACCCGTCGGCGAGCACGTCGCCGGCCTTGACGCCCGCGCCTACGTCGACGATCGGCTTCTGGTGGATGAGCGTGCCCTGGTTCGAGCGCATGAACTTCTGGAGCTCGTACTCGTCCTGGCCGCCCTCCTTGCGATCGACCACAATCTGCTCGGCGTCGACGTAGGAGACCGTGCCGGGGGTCTCCGTCAGTACAACGTCGCCCGTGTCGATGGCTGCCCGGCGCTCCATCCCAGTCCCGATCAGCGGCGCGTCGGTGACCAACAGCGGCACCGCCTGGGCCTGCATGTTCGAGCCCATCAGCGCGCGGTTCGCGTCGTCGTGCTCGAGGAACGGGATCATCGCCGTCGTGACTGACCAGATCTGCTCCGGAGAGACGTCGATCAGGTCGACATCCTCCGGCGCGACGGTCACGTACTGACCGGCTTGCGTCCGACACAGGATCTCGTTGCCGATCAGCCTGCCGCTGTCGTCTACGGGAGTGTTGGCCTGCGCGATCTTGCGCTCCTCCTCCTGGGTGGCGTCGATCCGCACGATCTCGTCGGTGACCTTGCCGTCCTTCACGATGCGGTACGGCGTGGTCACGAAACCGTGCTCGGAGATCTCCGCATAGGAGGACAGCGACCCGATCAGGCCGATGTTCGGTCCTTCCGGCGTCTCGATCGGGCACATCCGGCCGTAGTGGGTGGGGTGCACATCGCGGACCTCGATCGGAGCCCGCTCGCGGGTCAGACCGCCGGCACCGAGGGCCGACAGGCGGCGGCGGTGCCTCAGCCCAGCGAGGCTGTTTGTCTGGTCCATGAACTGTGAGAGCTGGCTCGAGCCGAAGAACTCCTTCAGCGCCGCGACGACCGGACGGATGTTGACGATCGTCTGAGGCGTGATCGTGTCGGCATCCTCAGTCGTGAGGCGCTCGCGCACGACGCGCTCCATCCGGTAGAGACCGATCCGGAAGGCCTCCTGGATTAGCTCGCCGACGGTGCGCAGACGGCGGTTGCCGAAGTGCTCGTACTCGTCGAGATGGTCCTGGATCGGCTCGTGCGAGAAGGACAGCGCCTCGGCGGCGAAGTCCTTGATCTCCTCGCCCGGATCCTCGGGCATCCCGAGGAGCTTGGGCAGCGATACGAGCTCCCTGACCAGAGCAATGATGTCGTCGTGGGTCAGGGTCCGGGTGTCCAGATCGACATCCAGCCCGAGCCGTGAGTTCAGCTTGTAACGGCCGACGCGGGTCAGGTCGTAGCGCTTGGGATCGAAGAACAGCTGGTGCAGGAGCGCCTTGGCGGCATCGATCGAGGGCGGCTCGCCCGGGCGCTGCTTCTTGAACAGCTCGATCAGAGCGCCGTCCTCGGTGCGGGTCATCTCCGCATCGGCGTCGAGCGTCAGCCGGATGTAGAGCGAGTTGTCGAAGAGACTGAGGATCTCCTCGTCCGAGGCATAGCCCATGGCACGCAAGAGCACGGTGACGGGCAGCTTGCGCTTGCGGTCGATGCGAACGTAGACGCGGCCCTTCTTGTCGATCTCGAGCTCGAGCCACGAGCCACGAGCGGGCATCAGGTTGGCGATGAAGACCTGCTTCTCGCGGTCCTTCGGCTCCATCACGTAGGCGCCCGGCGAACGGACGAGCTGCGTGACGACGACGCGCTCGGTGCCGTTGATGATGAACGTGCCACGCTCGGTCATCCACGGGAAATCGCCCATGAATACCGACTGCTCGCGGATCTCACCGGTTTCCCGGTTGATGAACGCGACGGTGACGGTGAGCGGCCGGGCGTAGGTCAGATCCTTCTCGCGGCACTGCTCCAGGCTCGCGATCGGCTCGTCGAACGTGAATTCGCCGAATTGGACGGCGAGGTTTCCGGTGTAGTCCTCGATCGGCGAGATGTCGTCGATCGTTTCGCGCAGGCCGCCGCCATCGGGGTCGGTCAGCCGCGCAAAGGACTTGCGTTGAATATCGATTAGGTTGGGGACTTCTAGGACCTTGTTCAGACGCGCGAAGGTCCGGCGCGTCCGGGGGGCGTGAGCGGTTGCCAAGACGGCGACTCCTCGGGCGGTCGAGAGGGAGGAAGAGACTCGCTCGTGGGGGCCCCTCCGGTCTCAAACACAGTCAAGCCAGATCCCAAATGCGACGCGGCCCAACACCGGATGAGGTCGAATCAGCTCCCAAGAGCGCGACCACCAAAGATAGCACACGGCATCGCCGCCCTGTGCAGGGGCCTTCAGCTCTCACGGACCCCGCCCTCGGATACCGCATATGTGTGGTGCGGCACCGGCTGGTTCGGGCGGCTGCGACTATTGGCTGACCGGGGCAGTGTAGGGGAAAAAGGGGCGATCGGGCAAGTGCGGCGTAATACTCGGACGCCGCACGTGCGCCCCGGTCAGAGGGTGTTGAAGCAGCCGTAGATCGTGAACAGCGGGTTGACGACGCTGCCCCCGTCGGGCACGCGCATCATCTGCTGACCCACGAACGACGGGGGCGCGTCGGCCTTGTAGCAGCCGTTCGACTTCACGCTCACGTCGTAGGCCACCGGTGTCACCTGGAACGGCAATGCGCCGCCCTGCTGCGGAACCAGCACGTTCATCGTGCATACCCAGTCGTCGCCGGGCCCCGTGTTCCCGCCGGAGCGGCGGTTGCAGCTCGAGAGGATCTGGAGCTTGTAGCCGGCCGGAACCTTGCGACCGAGCTCGCGCTGCTGGAGCAGGGTCAGGTTGTTGAACACGGGCGTGATGTCCGCCTTCAGCCGGGTCGGGGTCACGGCGGCCGGCCCCCAGCTTGCGGCCACCGCGAGGAACGCAATCACGGCCACGGACACGATCACGACCCGCACCGGGATCACCCAGCCGGCCCTGCGCGCGACCGGCGTGCCGGCAAAATCCCGCCGACGGAGGACCAGCCATGCCGCGGTCAGGCAGCCCACGGTCCACAACACGCTGACGATCATCGACGCGACCAGTGGCCCGTAGAACGGGTGCGCGGTGAACAGGCCGTTCCAGCTGTTGAACGCCGTTCCGACGAGCAGGAGATGAACCCAGGTCCCGGTGCCGACGAGCGCCAGCAGCTGCATCGCGAGCGCGACCAGGCTCGGGCCGAGTACGCCGATGATCCCGTTGCGCGCGACGACGGAGAACAGCACGGCGATGCTCGTGAAAGCCAGCATCGGCAACGCGCAGATGAGCCAGGCGAGCATCACCAGCCACAGCGACTTACCGGTCGAGAGCAGCGTTCCCCCGAGGCCGACAAGGGGCTGATCGCCGACCAGCAGCAACCCGGCGAGCACACTCGAGACCGCCGCGATCACGAGCATCGCCAGCGCGAAGGTGGCGCCGGCCAGCACTTTGCCCGCGAACACGTCGACCCTGCTGCAAGACCGAGTGAGGAGCATCTTCCAGGTTCCGTATCGGTCCTCGGAGGAGAAGATGTCGCCCGCGAGGACGCCGGCGATCACCGGAAATCCCCACTGCGCGGCGAAACCGAGGACGACGAGCGACACCGCGAAGCCGGACGAGTGAGCCCACACGCCGAACAGCGTGTCCGCCGGCGAGGCGCTCTGCGCCTGGAGGACCGCGGCGAACGCGAACGGGCCCAGCACGCAGAGCAGCGCGAGCACGCGGGTAGCGAGCTGGCTTGCGAGCTTCCGGCGCTCGGTCCGATACACCCGCCAGACGCCTCGCTTCTCGCCTGCAAAGGCGAGCTCGCCGGTGGCGGCGATCGCGCTCATGGCGTCGCGACCACGCTTTCGTTCGCGGCTGGGTCGGTTACGCGCTCTCCGGCCCGTTCGCCCGTGAGCGCAAAGAACATCGACTCGAGCGGGCTGATGACGAGCTCGAGGCGGCGGACGGCCACGTCAGCGTGGCCGAGGGCGAGCATGTACGCATCCAGGCCCTCGTCGTCGATGGTCAGCGACAGGCCACCGTTCGGGGCGGGCATCGCCACCGCGCCCGGGTGGGTGGCGGCGATCCTGAGCGCTCGCTGATCGTCGCTCGTGATCAGCAGGTAGGCCGATCCGGGCGCCTGTTCGCGGAGCTGCGCGGCGGTGCCGTTCCAGACCATCTTGCCCCGCCGCAGCACCGTGAAGCCGTCACAGACGTCCTCGATCTCGCCGATCTGATGGCTGCTCAACAGCACGCCGACTCCCTCGGAGCAGAGCTCGCGCACGAGCGCGCGGATCTCGCGTGCACCAGCCGGGTCGAGTCCGCTCGTCGGCTCGTCGAGCAGCAACAGCTTTGGCGAGCGCAGCAGCGCCGAGGCGATCCCCAAGCGCTGGCGCATCCCGGTCGAGTAGCCGCTGACGCGGTCACCGGCGCGCTCGGCGAGTCCTACCTGCTCGAGCACCGGCTCGACTCGGTCGGTCGCCGACCGACCGTCGAGCTCGGCGAGCAGCTCGAGGTTGGCCCGGCCCGAGAGGTAGGGGTAGAAGCTCGGATCCTCGACGAACCCAGCGACGCCGTCGAGCGGCAGCGGACCGGGGCCGGACAGACGGCTGCCGAACAGCTCGATCGTCCCGGCGTCGGGCACGATCAGCCCGAACAGCAACCGCAGCAGTGTCGTCTTGCCGGCCCCGTTCGGGCCCAGCAGCCCATGGACCTCACCCTCCCCAACCAGCAGATCCACGTCATCCAGAGCGACCGTGGTCTCAAAGCGCTTGACCAGGCCGCGTGCGTCTACCGCCGCCACAGAATTTGACTATACGAAAGGGAGGTCGGCCGGCGAGGCGGTCGCGCCACCTCGCCGCCGGACCAATGACTACTTGAGTTCGACTGAGGCTCCGGCCTCTTCCAGGTCGGCCTTGAGCTTCTCGGCCTCGGCCTTGTCGATGCCCTCCTTCACCGGCTTCGGCGCCTCGTCGACGAGGGCCTTGGCCTCCTTGAGGCCGAGTCCGGTCGCGGCACGCACGACCTTGATCACCTGGATCTTCTTGTCGCCGGCCCCGGTCAGCAGCACGTCAAATGCGGTCTGCTCCTCCTCGGCGTCCGCGCCACCGTCGGCCGCCGCGGCACCGGCGGGCGCGGCAGCAGCCACAGCGGTCGCGGAAACCCCGAAGGCCTCCTCGAGCGCCTTGATCCGCTCAGATAGCTCGAGCACCGAGATGCCCTTCAGCTCGTCGATCCACTCTTGGGTAGTGGCCATGTTTCCTCCTTATGCGTCGGACGGTTCCGCGTCCGACGCGGCTTCCGCTTCAGTTTGGTCAGATTGTTCGGCTGCGGCTTCAGGCTCGGCGGTCTCGGCTTCGGGCTCCGGCGCGGCCTCCGGCTCCGGCGCGGCCTCCGGCTCCGGCGCGGCCTCCGGCTCCGGCGCGGCCTCGGCCTCCGCCACCTCCGGTTCGGCCGCGACCTCGGGCTCGGTCTCAGCCGCCGCCTCGAGCTCAGGCTCAGGCGCCGCCTCGGGCTCGGGCGCGGCCTCTGGCGCCGGCGCCTCGCCGGTGACGAGACCCTGGTCGGCGATCGCCTGCAGCTGGATCGCGAGCCCCGCGATCAGCGCGTTCAGACCACGCACCAGACCGGTGAGCGGCGCCGCGATCGTCCCGACGAGCTGCGCGTGCAGCACGTCCCGGGATGGCAGCCGTGCGATCGAGCGGACGTCGTCGGCCGTGAGCGTCGCTCCGTCCAGTATGCCGCCCTTGAACTCGAGGATGTTGAGCGCCCGGGCGGTGTCGTTGAGCGCCTTCGCCGCGAGCGCGGCATCGCCCCGGACCAGCGCCAGCGCGGTCGGCCCCTCGAGCATCGACTTCAGCGCTTCGGCGCCGGCCTTGTCGGCGGCGCGCTCCGACAGCGAGTTCTTGACGATCCGGAATTTCGTATCGGCCTCACGAAGCTTGGCGCGGAGATCCGCCGCCTGGGATACCGACAGGCCGCGGTAGTCCACGGCGAAGATCGCACCGGCGCCTTGAATCTCACCCGCGATCTCCTCTACGACTGCTGCTTTCTGTGCTTTATCCATGGTCCTCTCACGAACAACGCCCGCTCATGGCGGGCGTCGAGGCTCATACCGTCTACCGGTTTGCTCGAGACTCCGCCTGCTCCGGACTTGCGCGCTTGCGCTGCCGGAGGTCTTGGGCTTAGCTCTGTTGAAGTTCTACGACGAGTCTACGCGGCTACCGGCTCCTCGACGATGTCACGGGTACGCGTGGGGTCGACCTTGACTCCGGGTCCCATCGTGGTTGCGAACGTGACCGAGCGGATGTAGCGGCCCTTGGCGGCCGATGGCTTCGCGCGAATCAGCTCGTCCATCACGGCGGCGTAGTTCTGCAGCAGCTTGACGTCGTCGAAGTCGCGCTTGCCGATCACCAGGTGGACGATCGCGTTGCGGTCCGTCCGGTACTCGACCTTCCCGGCCTTGGACTCCTCGACCGCCTTGGCGACGTCCATCGTCACGGTGCCGACCTTCGGGTTGGGCATCTTCCCGGCGGGGCCGAGGATGCGACCCAGCCGGCCGACGACCGGCATCAGGTCAGGCGTCGCGATCGCCACGTCGAAGTCGTCGAATCCGCCCTGAATCCGCTCCGCCAGGTCCTCGGCCCCGACGATGTCGGCGCCTGCCTCCTCCGCCTCGCGAGCCTTGTCGCCCTGAGCGAAGACGGCGATCTTGACATCCTTGCCCAGGCCGTTCGGGAGGGCGATCGTGCCCCGGAGCTGTTCATCCGCGTGGCGAACGTTCAGACCCGTGCGTACGTGAACCTCGACCGACTCGTTGAACTTCACGCGCGCGAGCTCCTTGATCAGCGCCATCGCCTCGGCCGGCGAGTACTCGCGCTCACGGTCGAAGCGCTCCTTGGCGTCCTCGTATGTCTTTCCGTGCCTCGACATCACACCACCTCCACGCCCATGGACCGCGCGGTGCCGGCGATGATCTTCGCGGCGGCATCGACGTCGTTTGCGTTCAAGTCCTTCATCTTCTTCTCGGCGATCTGGCGGAGCTGATCCTGGGTGATCCTCCCCACCTTGTCGCGGTGCGGCTCGGCGGAGCCCTTCTCGAGTGAGATCGCCTGCTTGATCAGCACCGCGGCAGGCGGGCTCTTGGTGATGAACGTGAACGAGCGATCCTCGTAGACGGTGATCACGACGGGGATCACCGTACCCGTGTCGCTCTGCGTCTGGGCGTTGAACGCCTTGACGAACTCCATGATGTTCACGCCGTGCTGGCCGAGCGCCGGGCCCACCGGCGGCGCCGGACTGGCCTGGCCTCCCACCGCTTGAAGCTTGATCTTAGTCAGCACCTTCTTTGCCATTTAAACCTTCTTCACCTGATCGAATCCGACCTCGACCGGCGTCTCGCGGCCGAAGATCGAGACGAGCACCTTCAGTCGTTGGGCGTCCTCGTTGACCTCAGAGATCTCGCCCGAGAAGTCGGACAGCGGGCCGGATATCACCTTGATCTGCTCGCCGATCGAGAACTGGGCGCGGCTGCGCGGACGCTCAGCGGTCTCCTGATGGAGCAGACGGTCGACCTCGGCCTGGGTGAGCGGCACCGGCTCGTTCGATGCGCCGACGAAACCGGTTACCCCGGGAGTGCCTTTCACGAGCGTCCACGAATCCTCGTTGAGGTCCATGTTCACGAGCACGTAGCCGGGCATCGTCCGCTTCTCGACGGTCACCTTCTGGTTGTCCTTGAGCTCCGAGACCGACTCTGTCGGCACGACGATCTGCCGGATGGCACGCTGCTGCCCGAGCGACACGACTCGGTGCTCGAGGTTGTGCTTGACCTTGTTCTCGTGGCCGGAATATGTATTTACGACGTACCAGCGAAACATAATTGGATCCTTCACGGGCCTTCCAGACCCGCGTATTGACGATTTCGCTCGGCCTCCTGCCTCGCCTGACCAGTGGGCGGTTTGCGCCCTATTCCTACTTGAGGACGAAGTTCACGAGCTTTGAGGCGACCTCGTCGGCAAGTCCCAGATAGATCCCGGCGACGATCACGAACCCGATCACGACCGCGGTGGCTTGGACAACCTGCCGACGATCCGGCCACTGTACTCGCTGAAGCTCGCGCCAGCTTCCCTGCAGGAAGTGGATCAGCCGGGCGATGATGCCGGGCTTGTGCGCCGGGTGCGCCGCGGACTCGCCACGGCCCTCAGGGGCACGCTCGATCGCGCGCGGACCTCGGCCGCCGCCACCGCCGTCGCCATCGACGCCGTCGAGCTCGTCCTCCTCGGCCTCAAAAGCGGCCTCGTCGGCCTCGGCCTCGAACTCCTGTTCGTCGTCAGGATCGGGCGCGCCGTCGGGCTCGGCGATCAGCTCCGGGCGACCGACCGCCAACTGAGCATCGGCGAGCTCGACGTCCGGTGCCGAGTGGAGTGTCGGCGCGGGCGGCTCTTCGCGCTCGGCAGGGGCAGTGCCCACCGGCTCGCGCCGGCGCGCCTGCCGCTCTTTGGCACGTTTACGGTTCCGAGCCACGGATCGCTCCCGTCAACTCAGCGCGTCTCGCGGTGCGCGGTGTGGCACCTGCACCACCGGCAGTACTTACGCAGCTGAAGTCGCTCGGGGTTGTTCCGCTTGCTCTTGTTCGTTTGGTAGTTCCGGCGCTTGCACTCTTCGCATGCGAGAGTGGCGGCGATCCGGACGTCTCCGCGGGCCATCTACGCGCTTCCCGTCTCGGATTGATCAACTCGGCTGCCGAACGCAGGCGCGATAACGAACGCCGCGCGGCGCCACCGCTGAGTGTAGCGTTATTCGGCCAGCTCGACGGGAGCGAGTTCGAGGTCCAGGAACCGGTCACCGCGCAGCACGCGGGCCGGGAGCGTCCGTCCGATGGCGTCGTAGTTCATCAGCCGCTGGACGTCGTCGACTCGCTCGATCGTCTGCCCGTCGAGCTCGACGATCAGATCCTCGGCTCGGAGCCCGGCGCGCTCCGCGGGGCTTCCCGATGCCACCTCGACGACCTCCACGCCGGATTGCCGTCCCAGTCTCACGCGCGCGTGAGGCGGCAGCGGGCGGGGTCCGCCGGCGATCCCGACGTAGGCGCGGCGGACACGGCCATCCCTCATCAGCGCGCCGATGATCTGGCGCGTCGCGGTGTTGATCGGTACCGCCAGCCCGAGCCCGACGCCGGCAACGGCAGTGTTTATCCCCACCACCGCCGCCGTGCTGTCGACCAGCGCCCCACCCGAGTTGCCGGGATTGAGCGCGGCGTCGGTCTGGATCACGTTGTCGATGTAGCGGACGGTCCGGCCGGCGCGCGCGGGGAGCGAGCGGCCGAGCGCCGACACGACGCCCGCCGTCACCGACCCGGCGAAGCCGTTCGGGTTGCCGATCGCGACGACCAGCTGGCCGACCCGTAGACGCTCGGCTTCGCCCAGCGTGGCCGGGACGAGTTGATCGCCGTGGACGCGCAGCACCGCGAGGTCGGACAGCCGATCGGTCCCAACGACGCTGAAGCTCAGCTCACGCCCATCGATGAACGCGGCGCGGCCGGTGCGGCCGGGCCCGGACACAACGTGGGCCGAGGTCAGCAGAAAGCCGTCGGGGGTCAGCGCCACCGCGCTACCGGCGCCGGCGGGAACCTGCCCGACCCTGCTGCGCCGCATCACGCGCAGGTTCGCGACCGACGGGGCCAGCCGCTCGGCGACCCCGACCACGACCCGCGAGTAGGCGTCGAGCGCCTCCGCCTCCGCCTGCTCGACTTCGGGGTTGTCAATCGTCGTGCTCATCGGCCGTGCTCAGAAAGTGACCGTAACCGTACGCTCGTCGGTACCGCGCACGATCGACAGCTCGAGCTGCCCGTCCGCGCGCGCCCCGTCAAGCGCCTCGTAGAGGACGTCCACCCGCTCGAGCTCGCGTCCGCCGGCGGCGACGATCAGATCGCCGCGCTCGATGCCGGCACGCTCGGCGGCGCTTCCCTCCTCGACGGCTCGCACCAGGAGGCCGTCACGCTCGGGGAGCCCGACGGCATGGCGAAGACGCCGGGCCACGCGCGGAGGCGCAATCGCGACACCGAGCCTGACCCGCTGCGGCGCCTCTCCGCGGCCGAGCGCCTCGGCCCGCTCGCGCAGCGTGCCGTCCGCCGGAATGGCGAGGATCAGACCGCCTTCAACGCGGACCGCGTTGATTCCCAACAGCCGTCCGGCGGTATCGATGAGCGGCCCGCCCGAGGATCCACGCGGGAGCGGCGCGGTGTGCTCGATCGCCCCGGCGATCCGGCGGCCGCGCGGGCCCCGGAAGCTGCGGGCGCTGGAAGACACGAACCCCGGCGTGACGCGCAGGCCCCGCCCGCCCGGATTGGCGAGCGCGAGGACGGCACGGCCGATTGCCGGCTTATCCGCCTCCGCCGCGTCTTCTGCCCACCCGATCGGCTCGATCTCGCCGGTGTCGACGTCGATCACCGCGATATCCAGATCCGAGTCTGAGCCGGTAACTCGCCCCGCGGCTTGCCGGCCATCGTGGAACGTGATGGTCGTCTCGTCGTGTCGGAGGTTGTGCGCGTTCGTCAGCACCCGTCCCGGGGCGATCACGACGCCGGATCCGACGCCCCATCCTCGCCCAAGTCC
Organism: uncultured Solirubrobacterales bacterium; assembly: GCA_963759695.1. Taxonomy (GTDB): domain Bacteria; phylum Actinomycetota; class Thermoleophilia; order Solirubrobacterales; family Solirubrobacteraceae; genus Palsa-465. The sequence goes on along the minus strand of CAVXAO010000017.1, from coordinate 74,561 downwards.
CACTACCGCCTGGCCCGTTCGCTCGGCGGCGGCCTGAACGGAAGTCTCAAGTTCTTCTAGCAATGTCACTGCTCTCACCCTCCATATACTTACTTGCGAAATGCAAGTCAATAGCGTACCACGTCGCAAATCGACTGGCGTTCGACCATGACGCCGCCGTACGATCCACTTGCCATCCCTGAATCGGACCAGCAGATCGACCCTTCCGAGCACGACTCGCGCTCGGCGCTCGCCGACGCGCTCGCGGCCGTCGGCGACCGCTGGACGCTACTGCTGATCGCCGCTCTGCTCGACGGACCGCGCCGCTTCGGCGAACTTCAGGAAGAGGTCGAGGGCATCGCTCCCAACGTCCTCACCCAGCGCCTCCGCCAGCTGGAACGAAATGCGCTCGTCGTCGCCCGCCTCTACTCGGAGCGCCCGCCGCGCTTCGTCTACGAGCTGAGCGCTTCTGGCCGCGAGCTCGCCGGCGCCCTGCGGCTGCTCGCCGGCTGGGGCGCCAGAAACGCGGAGGGCTCGGCCGCTCCGCGCCACTCGGTGTGCGGAACGCCGATGGAGGCCCGCTGGTGGTGCCCGACCTGCGAGCGGCCCGTGTCAGACGAGGAGGGCGAAGAGCTCCACTTCGCGTGAGCTGGGTGGTGGCGAGCAGGGCGGTCGACCCTAGCCCAGCGTGGCGGGCGGTCGGCTCGGTAAAAGGCAGCAGGGAAGGGGGTGGGTGAGGGCACCGGCGGTCGCCAGAGCTCTTGGTCGACCTGCTTGTGGCGCTCAGGCGTGGAGATGTGGCGCCTTTGTGCCGGAGTGTGTCGAGAGTGTCACGGGGACGGTGTATAGCGCGTCAACACCGGCGCCAGATCCGAGCCCTGTCGCATTGAGCACACTCCTCGTGCACAACTCGACAGGCCTCGCCATCCGGCGCAAGATTGTCGTGCTGTGCACCATCAAAAGGACGCGATAGCGCCCAAACCGCCCCTTCCCCAGCGCCGTGTACCGAGCCGCCCGCCATGCGGGGCGACGGGCGCCAAAAAAGCGCCCCGCCGGCCGAGAGTCGACAGCCCCCGAGCGCCACCGGCCAACGCCACCGTCACCGCCGCCGCGTCAAAAACTGCGTGATGGCGTCGGCGAACGCCTTGGCCGCGAGCCGCTGAAACGACGGCCGCACGAGCAGCGCCGCATCGGTCGCGTTGCGCATGTTTCCGCACTCGATCAGCACCTTCGGTACCCGTGTGAGGTTCAGGCCGGCGAGATCGTCACGATAGGCGATCCCATCGGTGCCGTCGTAGGTGGACTCGGGCATGTGGGTGACCGCCAGGTAGCGCTGGCGCAGCTCCCTCCCGAACGCCTTGGAGGCGGCGATCACCCGGTTGTTGGGGCCGTCGGCCACGGGCTCGAGGATCGCGAAGCCGCGGCCCCCCGGCGGCCCGCCGTCGCCGTGGATGTCGACCGCGACGTTCGCGTGGGCGCGATTGATGATCTGTGACCGGGTCGTGACGCACGGCCCCACGCCGTCGTTGCTCCGGCGCGTGAGCACGACCTTGGCGCCCGCGGCGCGCAGATCGGCGGACAGGTACCTGGCGACGTTCCAGTTGAAACGGGCCTCGCTGTAGCCGCCGTCGGTCGCGGTGCCGGTGGTGTCGCAGGTCTCCTCCTCGCGGCCGTTCCAGATCAGGTGGTTGATGAACGCCGGGTCGGCGTAGTTACGGCCGTTGTGACCCGGGTCGATCCCGACGACCCTGCCGGCGAGCACACCGGCGGCGTGGCGCCCGGGCGCCACCGCGGCGCCCGCCGGCCGCGCCACCCCGGCAGCCGCACCGCCGCGCGTGTCGGGCAGCCCAACCGCCGGCCCGGACACGCTGGCGACCACGGCGTGGTGCGAGGACGCCGCCTCACGAGAGCTCGAGCAGCCGGTGGCGAAGAGGGCCCCGGCAGCAACCAGCCCTGCAAAGCACGCCAGCTTGCGATGGCGAACGGCGCGGGGCGACATCGTGCCCACCATAGCCGCCGGCGGTCCGAGACGACTCACTGCAAGGCGATCGCCGAGTGGCAGACCGAACGGTCCGCCGCTTTCCGGCAAACCGTGCAGATCGGCGCGAGCATCGCCAAAATGTCGGCGGCCAAGGATGAAGGGAGTCACGAATGCGAGATGAGCCGGACCGGCGCACGCCGCGGCGCGGGCTGACCGCATGATCCGGCTGATCGGCGTGGTCATCTCGATCGGCCTCGCCGACTCGATCAACCCGACCACGATCGCCCCGGCGCTGTATCTGGCGACCGCGGATCAACCGGCCGTGCGCGTGACCGAGTTCACCGTCGGGGTGTTCATCGTCTACCTGGCCGGTGGCGTGTTTATCGCGCTCGGACCCGGCCAGCTGCTGCTCTCGCTCGTGCCGAAACCGAGTCACGAGGCGCGATACATACTCGAGATCGTCGCGGGCGTGGCCATGCTGGTCGCGACGGTGCTGCTGTGGATGCACCGTGATCGACTCGCGCAGCGGCCGCCCCCCGAGATGAAGGCCGAGGGTAAATCGAGCGCGATCCTGGGGGCGACGATCACCGCCGTCGAGCTGCCGACCGCGTTCCCCTACTTTGCGGCGATCGCGGCGATCGTCGGCTCGGGTGTCGATCCGGCGCGGCAGGTGACGCTGCTCGTGCTGTTCAACCTCTGTTTCGTGCTGCCGCTGGTCGTGATCGCGGGAACGCTCTGGCTGGCGGGCGATGACGCGGACGATCTGCTGATGGGCGCGCGCCAGATCTTGCAGCGCCGCTGGCCTCTCCTGCTGGCGGGCCTGGCGCTCCTCGCGGGGACGTTCGTGATCCTCCTGGGGATCACGGGTCTGGCGGGGCACGGCCATAGCCGGCTCAGCCACCTGGTCCGGCGCTTCGGCCGCCTCCTTCACTCCTGAGCTCGGAGAGCGGATCCGGGCCGGCGTTCAGTCCCCTGACTGACCCGCCGACTCGTGCGCCTGACGCAACAGCCGGCGCATGCCCCGCAGCCACCGATCGGGCTGGGTGGCCCTGAGCGCCATGTAGTCGGCCACCTTCGGGTGCGGAAGGATCAGGAACCGCTCCTCCCGGAGTCCGGCCACGACCGCGTCGGCGACATCCTCGGGGTCGATCAGCTCCTCGGCGAGCAGCGGCGCCGACCCGATCGGATCCCGGAGTGCAAGGTCGAGCATCGGAGTGCGCACCCCCTGGGGGCACAGACACGACACCTTGATCCCGGCATCGCCGTAGGTGATCGACAGCCACTCGGCGACGGCGACCGCGGCGTGCTTCGTGACGGAGTAGGCGAGCGCCGAGACCTGCGTCAGCAGCCCGGCGGCCGACGCGGTGCTGAGCAGGTAGCCCTCGCCGCGCTCCACCATCTCCGGGAGCACGGCGCGCGCGGCCCACACGTGGGCCATCACGTTGATCTCCCAGATCCGCTGCCACTCGTCGTCGGCGGCCTCGGGACCACCCGGCGGCCCTCCGATTCCGGCGTTGGAGCAGAACAGGTCGATCGGGCCGTTCTCGGCTCGGGCCCGCGAAACGAGCGCCTGGATGTCGGCCTCTCTGCTCACGTCGGTCGTGATGGCGAGCCCGCCGATCTCCTCCGCCACCGCGGCGGCGGAACGCTGGTCGAGGTCGGCGACGACCACGGCTCGGGCCCCTTCCGCCGCGAACCGGCGGGCAAGCGCCCGACCGATGCCACTGCCGGCGCCGGTCACGATCACGTGTCGATCCGCGACTTCCATCTGCGATCGAACCATAGTTGAACTTGAAACCGATTTCAACTACTGTCCGGCGGCATGGCGGAGCGTCAGGCCCTTCCCTCCCGGACGCGTCGAGCGCCGGTCAGCGCCCGCGGCGCGCGGACCCGTCACGCCCTCGTTCAGGCGGCGCGCCGGGTGTTCGAGCGCGACGGCTTCCTCGACGCCCACATCACCGACATCACCGCCGAAGCCGGTTTCGCCGCCGGCACGTTCTACACCTACTTCACGAGCAAGGAGGATGCGTTCGCAGCCGTGATGGAGGAGGTCAACGAGGAGATGCTCCACCCCCGGCTCAAGGAGATCGCCGACCGCGATGATCCGGTCGCGGTCATCGACGCGGCGAACCGTGCCTACCTCGTCGCCTATCGGCGGAACGCCAGGCTGATGGCCCTGATGGAGCAGGTCACGCAGATCGATCCCGACTTCAGGCGGCTCCGGGTCCGTCGGGCTCGGGCTTTTGGCGAACGTAACGCGGAGGCGATCTCACGGCTCCAGCAGCGCGGCCTCGCGGATCCCGAGCTGGATCCGCAGCTCGCCGCCCACGCCCTGAGCGGAATGGTCAGTCGCATGGCGTACCTCCGCTACGTGCTCGGATTTGGAACGGCGTCCTCGGAGACCCTGGCGCGGACGCTGACCCGCCTGTGGGTGAACGCACTCGGAATTGACAAGGAGATGACGTAGATGGACTTCGAGTTCAGTGATCGCTGCAAGCTGCTGCGCGAGCGTCTGCTCGCGTTCATGGACGAGCACGTGTACCCGGCCGAGCCCGTGTACCACGAACAGCTCGTCGAGTCCGGCGACCTCCATTCCCACCCCCCGATCATGGAAGAGCTGAAGACGCGCGCCCGCGAGCTGGGCCTGTGGAACCTGTTCCTACCCCACGAGCACGTGGAGCTCTCGGCACCCGGACTCTCGAACGTCGAGTACGCGCCCCTCGCGGAGATCATGGGTCGCAGCCACATCGCCTCGGAGGCGTGCAACTGCGCCGCCCCCGACACGGGCAACATGGAGGTGCTCACGTTGTTCGGCACCCCCGACCAGAAGGACCGTTGGCTGTCACCGTTGCTCGAGGGCGAGATCCGCTCGGCGTTCGCGATGACCGAGCCCGCCGTCGCCAGCTCCGACGCGACCAACATCGAGTTGCGGATCGAGCGAGCCGGCGATGAGTACGTCCTGAACGGCCGGAAGTGGTGGATCTCGGGCACGATGCGCGAGCGGTGCCGGATCATGATCGTGATGGGCAAGACGGATCCGGGCGCCCCGCCGTACCGGCAGCAGTCGATGATCCTGGTACCTCGCGACACGGCCGGCGTCACGATCCTGCGGAACCTTCCGGTATTCGGCTACGTCGATCAGGAGGGTCACGCGGAGCTGTTGTTCGAGGACGTCCGGGTCCCGGCCTCGAACCTGATCGGCAACGAGGGCGACGGATTCCTGATCTCGCAGGCACGGCTCGGTCCCGGACGGATCCACCATTGCATGCGGGCGATCGGAGCGGCCGAGCGAGCGCTCGAGTTGATGTGCGTGCGCGCCGCTTCCCGCGCGACCTTCGGTCAGCCGGTCAGCGAGCGGGCCAACATCCAGGACTGGATCGCCGAGTCGCGCGTCGAAATCGAGATGGCGCGCCTGCTGACGCTGAAGGCAGCATGGCTGATGGACACGGTCGGCAACAAGCACGCCCGCACGGAGATTGCCGCGATCAAGGTCGCGGCGCCGGACGTGGCCCTGCGGGTCGTCGATCGCGCCATCCAGGTCCACGGCGCCGGCGGGGTCTGCGACGACTTCCCGCTGGCGTGGATGTACGCCCACCTGCGCACGCTGCGCCTCGCGGACGGGCCCGACGAAATCCACAAGCGGACGATCGCCCGCCAGGAGCTTCGTCGTCTCGCCGCACCGCAGCCCGTGGCAGCGTAACCTCCGCCAGGACGGCGCCCACCGCGCTACCGTCGCGAGATCGCCCCCGAGCGTCCAGCGCTACTCCGACCCACGGCAGGGGTTAGGTACTCCGAGTTGAATCTCATGCGATTGCTGCGCTACGCCGTGATGATTCTGGCGGCGGCCGCGATCTGTTTGGCCGTCCCGTCGATGGCCGCTGCCATGACCGGCTCGAACGACACGCCGTTTCCGAACAGCACGGTGATCACCGCCGCTAACTGGGCCAGCGCCCGTCACGGGCCGCCCCGTAACCAGTTCGGAGACATCCTCCCGATCGCCTGGGGGGATGACAACAACCTCTATGTGTTGATGGACGATGGGGGCACCGACTCCCCCAAGCCGGGCGCACTGTGGCGCAACTCGTTCGCGCGGATCACCGGGTCCCCGCTTCACAACCTGCGCTTCCAGCGGATCGGCAACTCGCCCCCGGCGGCGACGTGGGGACAGATCCATCGCAACGGGAACCTGTGGTCAGGCCCGTTAGGCAACTACTACGCGACCGGCTTCACGTCCGTCGATCACGTCTTCTTCGCCACGCAAGTCGACAACTGGAACTGGGGCGCCAACGGCCCATTCACGGGTCTCGCCGGAATCGCCTACTCGACGAACCACGGGACGAGCTGGCAGTTCCCCTCCCACCCCTTCCCGGGACCGACCGGGAACCTCAACTGGGTGCAGCGCGGGCGCGACGACACCGCGCCCGACGGATACGACTACGCGATCTCGACCGAGCGCGAGTTCAACGCCAGCACGCTGATGCTCGGGCGCAGCCGCCCCGCCATCGCCGACATGACGAACCCCTCGGACTGGCAGTGGGCGTCGGGTTGGGCGGCGACGCCGACGCCGTGGCCGGTCTGGTCGAGCTCGCTCTCTGACGCGAAGCCGATCCTCACCTGGCCCGGGCACATTACGTACCCGCGGATGTCGTTCGACCCCGGCCTGCGCGCCTACCTGCTGACCTTCACGTACTCATTCGCCGCGACACCACCGGGGATCTGGAAGAACGGATCAGAGCTGGTGATCCTCGAAGCCAAACATCCGTGGGGCCCGTTCGCGTTCGTCGCCCGTCAGCCGTATTTCGGCCCCTCGAACGGATACGACCCCGAGATTCCCGTCAAATGGATCAGCGACCACGGGCACCAGCTGTGGCTCATCTGGGCCGCGAACTTCGACGGCTGCGCACGCGGTCTGAGCTGCGCCGCCGGGTATGGGTTCAACTACCAGCGCATCCAGCTGACGACCCCCGCCCACGGGGCGAGCGCCGCACGGGCCCGGAAGCGACTGCGCGCGACGAGCGCACCGGCGCCGCCGGTCCGCTGGCGGTCTCTGCCCGCGACGCCGCCGCCGGTCCAGCTCCCGCGGCTGCACTTCTCTCCCGGAAGCTGACCGCGGAGCGGCCGCGGCGGACGCCGCGGAGCCGACGCGCCACGGTCCTCTCGCATGCGCGATTAGAGGAAGCATCCACGCCGCGTCGTATTCTACTACACTAAATCAATTGATTTACTCCCCCCGACGCCACCCATGTCCCTGACGCTGAACGAGCTCGAACTGTTCGTTGACGACCTGGCCGCCTCGCCGGACCGCTGGCGCCACCTCGTGAGGCACGCCGACGACAGCCGCGTCTACGAGCTGATCTGGGAGGACGAGCAGGTCAACGCCTGGATCATCTGCTGGAGCGAGGACCAGGACACCGGTTTTCACGACCACGACGTGTCCGGTGCCGCGATCGCGGTGATCTCGGGCGAGGTCCGCGAGGAGCTGCTGCGGGTGCAGGCGCCGCCGCGGTCGCGCGTGGTCGGCGCGGGCAATACGTTCACCGTGGCGCCGGTCGCGATCCATCGAGTGCTCCACGCGGGCGATCGACCCGCGGTCACGATCCACGCCTACTCGCCGCCGCTCGCGCGTACCGGTGCCTACCGGCTCGGTCCCGGCGGGGAACTCGAGCGCGAGCTGCTCACGATCGAGGACGAGCTGCGCGCGGAAGAGCCGGCGCTCAGCTGAGCGCGTACGTGTCGATGTCCTGATCGAGCGTTCCCTGCGCCACGTACTGCCCGGTGTGCACGTAGACGAGCTTGCCGGCGCGGTTGATGAAGATCGTCGTCGGCAGGCCCTCGAGGCCCTGGGGGACGAGCGACTGAAGCTGGGGAGTGCTGCTCTGGTAGCTCGGATACGAGACGGGATGCTGGGCCAGGAACGACTGCGCGTCGCCGGCCGAGTCGTCCGTGTCGGCGCCGAGGAACGCCACCTGGCGTCCGTAGCGCGCCGACGCCGAGGCGAACAGCCCGAACTCAGACCGGCACGGCGTGCACCACGAGGCCCACGCGTTGATCACGATCGGGTAGCCGCGTAACGCCCGGACCCGGGCCGAGAGCGCGGACTCCGATCCGAGCAGCTTGCCGGCCTGCTCGTGGAGGGTGGCGAGCGGCGGCGGAGAGCCCGCGAGCTCCTGATCCACCGCCTTAGCACTCGACGGAGCGCTCGGCGCTCGGGCCAGCGCGGCGCGTACCCGCTTGGCCAGCTCACGCCGGCTCAGCCAACCCGTCGTCGAGACGTCGTAGTACCACAGGATCCGGCCCGACGACGAGACCAGGACGAGCCATGGCTCGTCCTGGACTCCGTAGCCGTCGGCGACCCGTCCGGTCTGATCGATCGCCACCGGATAGGAGAGCGGGGCCGGGAGAGTGCTCAAGAAGCGAGGCAACGCGCTCGACGAGGGCTCGACGACCCGTTCGTCGACCGCGACGAGCTCCGGCAGCCCCGCGCCGGCCGCTGCCGACTGGTAGCTATCGAGTTCCCTCAGCTGCCGGCGGAGATCGGTCACCTCGGAGTCCCAGGTGTCGAAGAACAGCAGCAGCCGGGGGGAAGCTCCCGGCCCGAGCGCCACCGTTCCTCCCCCGGCTCGTGGCAGTCGAACGGCGCTCGTGGGGGTGATCGTCGGGATCTGGTTGTAGGACAGGCTCGAGTGCACGCGTGGCCGGCCGGGGAGCAGGCTGGAGGCCTCCTGCGCGAGGAGCTGGCCGAGCTGACCGACGGCGGAGTAGGACTGCTGCGTCAGGTAGAGCCGCGCGAGCCTCCCCTTAGTGTCGATCACGTACAGGGCGGGCGTGTGGTCGATCTGGCCGGCTTCGATCTGTACCGCGATGTGGTAGTCCTGCCACACGCGCTTGAGCCTCGGCAGCGACGAGGTCAGGAAGTGCCAAGCGGTCATCATCCCGTGAACCTGCGAGTAGGACCGCACGTCCTTGATCGTGGTTGCGTCCGGGTTGGCGTCGATCCCGAGCAGCTGAACCTTGGAACCGGCGGAGCCCAGCAGCTGCTTGGCCTCGACCATCGCGGTCGTCGTCAGAGGGCAGATCGTCGTGCATTCCGAGTCGTTGAAGGCCAGGATCACGACGCGCCCCAGGAAGGAATGAAGCGATACGTGGCGCCCGAACTGGTCGGTGAGCGTGAAATCTGGCGCGGCTCCGGACACCGGAGTGCCGGGATCGAGGTACGGGTTGCGCGCCAAGCCGTTCCCCGGCGAGGAGGACGTGCGCGCGATGATCGAGAACGCGCTGACCGCCAGCAGCAGGACGAGCGCGGCGAGCGCCACCCAGGTCCGGGTCGCTACGCGTCGTGCGGTCATCCCCGTCCTTTATGGCACATCGCGTCCGGCCGCGTCGTAGCACCGCGCGGGCCCGCGGACCCGCCTCGCCGGCGCTCTATTCGTCGTTCACGTCGTCGTAGCCGATCGCGGTGGCGAGCTTCGGCGCGGTCGCCACGACTCGTGCCAGCCCCACCGTGGGCGCGACCGCGACGAGCACGCCGACGATCTCGGTCTCCGTCGCCCCGGCCGCCAGCGCGAGTTGAACGGTCCGTCGCAGCGAGGCAGTCGCCGCACCGACCGCCACCAGCGCCCCGAGGCGCACGAGCAGGTCGACCTTGGGCACCAGCACCGGCTCCGCTTCCGGGGCCGTTCCGCTCGCGAGCACCATCCCGACTGACTGTTCGTCGTTTAACGCCAACCGGCGCAGGAGCTCCTCTGCTCGGTCCACCGAACCCGAACCTAGGAGCGAGGCGAATTCCGCACATCGCCCGAACAGGGTGATACGTCGAATCCTCGACGACTCGGACCCGCTACGGCGGCGCCGGCAGACCCACCAGTTGGAACACCGCAAAGGCCAGGATCAGGGCGCCGATCCCGATCAGGCCGTATCGGGCTTGCCGGACCCGGAAGTGGCCGGCGATCCCGACCAGAAACAGGACGGTCGCCAGAAACACGGTGTCGCGGATGTACTTGTCCGACGTTTCCCCGGCGTCCGACCCCGTGGCGAATGCGACGTTCGCGGCCCTATCGGCGGCCGCCGATTGTGAAGCCTGGGGGATCACGTAGTTCGGCATGTATGCCGGCCCCGGCGGAGCGTTCGGGTTATGGGCGGGATCCGTTGCCAGCCAGGCTTCGAACGCCGGGAGGTAACCCGCGCGGAATCGCTTCACCGCGAGCCGCTCGGCCCTGACGTTGCCCGAGACGAAAGCGCTGAACCAGGCGTTGAAAGAGACGGAGTCGAGGGTGCGGGTCACGATCGCCTCCGTGTCGAGGCGGGTCGCAAAGTTGCGGTCCGACGCTGCCTTCGCCAGCTGCACCGATGACTCGGTACCCCACTTCGCCGCGGCGTAGCCCGAGTACGCCGCCAGGACGGCCACCATCGACAGCAGCACCGCCTCGATGACCGACAACCAGCGATCGTGGTGCTCGGCTTCCTCGGCCTCGGTGCGCTCCTTGTGCTCCGCGATCTCCTTGCCGACCTCAGCCGGCGAGAGGCCCTCGGGCAAGAGTCACTGCCCCCGGGGCGGCACGCCGGTCAGACGGCTTCCTGGACCGACGGCGCGCCGCGCTCGCGGACGAATGCCTCCGGTGCCGGACGCTCGCTCTTCCCGATCGTGACCAACTCCTCGATCAGCCCCAGCGCCGCCAAATGGCTCTCATCCGTGTGCCGGGGTATCGAATGAACGGCATGAGCTCCAAGGGCGTCCAACGGGATCGGCGGCTTGCGCATGTGCGACATCACGCGAGCGATGGGCCGGGGGACGTAGCGCGCCCACCGACGCCGGAAGTTCTCCGAGCTCCACCCGACCAGGCGCTCGGCGCGGGCTCGCTCCACCTCCGCGGGCGCGACGCTGCCCACGACCATCGACACGTAGCCGTACAGATCCTGCCGGCGCTCGTCGCCGACCGAGTCGTTGTACGCCCGCAAGAACGAGCCGATCACGGGACAGACGCACGCCGGATGGTCCGTGAACGATTCGCCCGCGAGCATCGACGCGAGCTCCATCACGCAGGCGCCCTCCTCGGGGGAGGAGTGCTTGCCCGCGCTCAGCCTGATCGTCTGGTGACTAGCGAGGGACATATTGGCTCCCTGGGTCGTGCGAGAACAAGGCGGTTAATCAAAGCGCGAAATCGCTTCGGCCACATCACCTTATTAGGACGAAATCGCTCCCGCGGCGGACCCTCATCCCTTTGGGGTGATGAGCCCGGGTCGCGTTTGGGTTTCCATGCGGCACGATGGCCAACGACCTCGCGCGCTGGCAGTTCGCGACGACCTCGATCTATCACTTCCTGTTCGTGCCGATCACGATCGGGTTGGCGTTCCTCGTGGCGGTGCTCCAGACGGTCTGGTACCGCACCGACAACCCCGATTACAAGCGCATGACCCGCTTCTTCGGGACCTTGCTCCTGATCAACGTCGCGATCGGCGTGGTCACGGGGCTCGTTCAGGAGTTCGAGTTCGGCATGAACTGGTCGATCTACTCGCGCTACGTGGGGAGCGTGTTCGGTGCTCCGCTGGCGATGGAGGGCCTGCTCGCGTTCTTCCTCGAGTCGACGTTCCTCGGGCTGTGGCTCTTCGGGTGGGACCGGCTTCCTAAGCGTGTCCACCTGGCGACGATCTGGGCCGTCTCGCTCGGCAGCCTGCTCTCGGCGATGTTCATCCTGATAGCCAACTCGTGGATGCAGCACCCCGTCGGCTACAGGATCGACAAGTCCGGCAACGCGGTGATGACCAACGTATGGGCGCTGTTCGTGAACCCGACATTCGTGTGGGGCTACGCGCATGTGATCCTCGCGTCCTTGATCACCGGGTGCCTGGTGATGCTGGCCGTCTCCGCGTGGTACCTGCGCAAGCAGGAGCACGTCGAGTCCTTCCATCGCACCGCGAAGGTGGCGCTGATCGTGCTGATCCCGACGATCGTGATCCAACTGTCGGTCGGCAATCAGCTCGGGGTGATCGAGGCGCACTATCAGCCGATGAAGATCGCCGCCGCCGAGGCGCAGTGGACCAACTGCAAGCCGTGCTCGTTCTCGCTGTTCCAAATCGGGGGCGGCAGAAACGACGAGACGCCGTCGCAGATCCTCGAGATCCCGCACCTGCTGTCCGTTCTGGCGACCGGCACCTGGAGCGGAGCGGTCACCGGGCTCAACGAGTTGCAGTCCCAGTACCAGAAGAAGTACGGCCCGGGCAACTACGTGCCCGACGTGTTCATCCAGTACTGGTCGATCCGGGTGATGGCCTACCTGGGCTCACTCGTGCTGCTGCTGTCGCTTTGGGGAGGCTGGCTCCTGTACAAGGACCGATTGCGCAGCTCCCGGGTGTTCCTGTGGTTCTGTATATGGGCGGTCGTCACGCCGTTCGTCATGAACACGGCCGGCTGGTTGTTGACCGAAAGCGGCCGTCAGCCCTGGGTCGTGCAGGGACTGCTGAAGACGGTCAACGCCAACTCCCCGTCGGTCACGACCACAGACCTCTGGATCAGCCTGGGCGCGTTTGTGCTCGCGTACATCGTCCTCGGCGCCGCTGACCTCGTGCTGATGCTGCGCTACTCCCGCCATGGGCTGGCCCATGCCGACGCCGAAGCCGCCGGCGGGTCGTCCGATACCACCGTCCCCGCTCTCACTTACTGACTCCATGCAGCTCCACACGATCTGGTTCATCATCGTCGCCATCTTCTGGGTCGGGTTTTTCGTCCTGGAGGGCTTCGACTTCGGCGTCGGTGCACTGCACCGTTTCATCGGGCGCTCGGAGACCGAACGGCGCATCGCCATCAATACGATCGGTCCCTGGTGGGACGGGAACGAGGTGTGGCTGATCGTCGCGGGGGCGGCGATGTTCGCGGCCTTCCCCGGCTGGTACGCGACGATGTTCTCGGCCCTCTACCTCGCGCTGGTGCTCCTGCTACTGGCCCTATTCGGGCGCGGCGTCTCGTTCGAATACAGGGGCAAGCGCGACAGCGCCCGGTGGCGCGATGGATGGTCGTGGGCGCTGACGATCGGCAGCATCCTGATCCCGCTGCTGATCGGCGTCGCGCTCGGGGACCTTCTGCATGGGCTGCCGATCAATCAGAAACAGAATTACACGGGCAACTTCTTCAACCTCCTGACCGGCTACGGCCTGATGACCGGGGTGACGCTGCTGGCGCTGTGCCTGTTGCACGGCGCCACGTTTTTGGGATTGCGGACGGCCGACGGTATGCGCGATCGGGCCCACGCCGCGGCCCGCACGATCGGGCCGGTGGCGATCCTCCTCAACGTGGCCTGGATGGTCTGGACGCTGGTCGTGATCGGCGGCGGCACAGTCCCCGAGCCCACCCAGATCTTCGGGATCATCGCGGTCATCGGCGCCGCGATACTCGTGCGCACCGGCTACGACGGCTGGGCTTTCCTCTCCTCCGGGTTCGCGATCGCCGCGGCAATCGGCCAGCTCTTCATCGCGCTCTATCCGAACGTGATGATCTCGAGCACGAACCATGCGTACAACCTGACCGTCAACAACGCGGCCGCCGGCCATTATTCGCTCGTGGTGATGACCGTGACCGCGGTGCTGTTCTTCCCCGTGGTCCTGCTCTACCAAGGCTGGTCGTTCCACGTCTTCAGAGGCCGTCTGCGGGGAGAGCCGGCCCCCGCGGACCAGGCGCCGCCAGGGCAGTCGGCGACGGCTACTCCCGATCAATAGGGCGAGCCGTCAGGCGGTCGCACCCGGCTCGGCGCCGGCAGCGGTAGAGACGACATCGTCGTCCTCCCAGTCGATCTCGGCGGCGTCGCCGCGATCGAGAACGTGCGGGCCACCGGTCTTTGCGAGCCCGTCCCAGCTCCAGTCGATGACCGCCTCGATCTTCGCCCGCGTCCCGGTGATTAGGCTGGCATGCACCCCGAGCCACGCCACATGGGCCAGCTCTCCGTGCACCTCGTGGTGGCGCTTGCCGACCTCGGCGATCGCGGCACCACGGCCGATCATCGCCATGATCCCCTTGTCGCGGTAGCTGAACGGCTTCGGCTCCTTGCCATCGAAGCCGGCGAGAATGTTGTCCGCAGCCCATTTGCCGCTCTGGAGCGCGACCGAGCCGAGCTGTGGCAGGGGCTTTCCGTCCTCGCCCGCGATGTTGGCGATGTCGCCCACCACGTATACGCCCGGAGCGCCGCTGAGCGTCAGATCGGGGTCGGCGTCGATGCGCCCACCATGGCCCTGGGCCAGCCCGCAGTTGGCGGCGAGCCCGGTGGCCATGATCCCGCCGCCCCAGATCACACACCGGGTGGCGACGACCGTCCCGTTGGACAGCACCGCGTGGCCGCTGTACACCTCTTTGACGCCGGTTTCGAGATGGACCTCGACGCCCTTCTCCTTCAGGACCTTGTCGACGTATTTGTGCGCCTTCTCGGAGAACGGCTTGAGCAGCGCGTCGCCGTAGTCGACCAGATGGATCTGCGCAGCGGTCGTGTCGAGGTGGCGGTATTCGGCCGGGACGGTCACGTTGATCATGTCCGCGATCGAGCCGGCGACCTCGACGCCGGTCGGTCCACCGCCCACGATGAGGAAGTTCAGCGCGCCGCGCGCGACGAGCGACGGATCCCGGTCGACCTGCTCGAAGATCCCGAGGATCCGCGAGCGCAGCGTGGTCGCGTCATCGAGCGCGTAGAGGGGAAACGCGTGCTCCGCGGCACCCGGGGTCCCGAAGAAGTTCGGCTGGGAGCCCGCGGCGAGAACGAGAGCATCGCCGCTCCACTCCTCGCCATCGTCGGCGCGCACGGTCTTTGCGTGGACATCGAGCGACGCGATGTTCGCCAGTACGACGTCGACGTTCGGCTGATCGGCGAACACCTCTCGCAGCGAGTGGGCGATGTCGCTTGGCGCGACCTGCGAGGTCGCCACCTGGTAGAGCAGGGGCTGGAACTGGTGGTAGTTGTTGCGATCGATCAGCGTGACACGGACGTGCTCGTGGTCGGCCAACTGGCGCGCACACCCCAGGCCGGCAAAGCCGCCTCCGACGATCACCACGTGACGCCTGCCGTCGGTTGTGCTCATGGCTTCGCTCCTACTTCGCTCGTCGACGGCGCGCTCACTGACATTCGCTCCAACAGGTGGTCGCCGACCCGAAGCGCATTCGCCATCGCGGTCAGCGCCGGGTTCACGGCGCCGATGCTCGGGAAGAAGCTCGTGTCGACGACGTACAGGTTGTCGAGCTCGTGGGCTTTGCAGTTGAGGTCGAGCACCGACGTGTCTGGATCGCTACCGAACCGGCACGTCCCGACCTGGTGCGCGCAGCCCGCGATCGGGATCTCGTTCTTCAGGTAGGCGTGGTGGGGCAGCAGGTGATGGTGGTCCATGTCGAGACTCCCGAGCATCGACTTGAGTTGCTCGTAGAGGCGTTTCTTCGACTCCTCGTTGCTCGCGTGGTAGGCGAGCGTGATCGTGCCGCTGCCGTCGACCGTGACGCGGTTCTCCGGGAGTGGGAGATCCTCCGTGGAAAGCCAGAAGTCCACGGCGTGCTGCGCGACGTCGCGCAGCGTCCAGCTCGGTGCCAGCGCCGTCTCGCCCGGCTTCTCCCCCCGGAACATGGCCGCCTGGGATTTGCCGACCATCTGGATGTTGCCCATCGGGTACTCGTAGTCGGGGCCCGAGAAGTAGAAGTCGTTGACCCCGAGCGTCTTCTGGAAGACAGTTGGGTTTTCCTCGCGTGAGAGCGCGAGCACTGCCTGGCTGTTGTGGAACATGTAGTTGCGGCCGACCTGGTCGGAGCTGTTGGCGAGGCCGTTCGGGTGCTTGTCGGTCGCCGACACCAAGAGCAGCCGCGCGGAGTTGGCGGCGCCGCAGGACGCGACCACGAGATCCCCGCTCACGGTCTCCTCACCGCCACCGCGCTTGACGACCACGCCCGTGACCTCGGTCCCGGCGTCGTTCGTGGTCAGCCGCACCGCCTCGCTGTCGGTCCACAGCTCCACGTTCGAATGCTCGAGCGCCGGCCGGACACCGAGCACCTCGGCGTCCGACTTGGCGTGCACGACGCACGGGAAGCCATCGCAGCAATCACAGCGCATGCAGATGCTGTACGGCGTGTTCTGTTCGTCGAGGAGCACGCCACAGGGCGCGTGGAACGGATGCAGGCCCGTCGCCGCGAGGTCGTCGGAGAGCTTCTGGATGCGAGGTTCGTGGGAGACCGCCGGAAACGGGTAAGGCCCGGTCGCCGGCGGCTCGGTCGGATCCTCGCCCCGCGCCCCGTGCACCTGGTAGTACTCCTCGGCGAGCGCGTAGTAGGGCTCCATCACGTCGTAGCCGATCGGCCACGCCGGGGAGATGCCGTCGCGGTGGCGAAGCTCACCGAAGTCCTGCTCACGCAGTCGGTAGAGCGCCGCTCCGTACAACTTCGTGGCGCCGCCGACGAAGTAGTGAACCTGCGGATGGAACTCGTCACCGCTCTCGTAGCGCCACGTGTCGGGCGAGACGTATCGTCCGTTGACGAACACTTCCTCGGCGGAGACGTTCTGCGGCTCGCGCGGGAGCCACCCTCCGCGCTCGAGCAGCAGCACGTGCTTGCCGGAGGGCGCGAGATGACGCGCGAGCGTCCCGCCCCCGGCGCCGGTCCCGATGATGATCACGTCGTAAGCGTCATCATCCGCCTATCTCCGCTAATCGCTCTGTCAGCCGAACGATCCGGGCCGAGGCCTCGACGGCGGCGAGGTGAGAGAAGGCCTGGGGGAAGTTACCGAGGTGGCGCCCAGTGTCCGACGTCGAACTCCTCGGCATACAGACCGAGGGGCGACGCCACCCTCAACAAGCTTCTCCATGAGGTCTCGGGCCGGCTGCATTTCGCTGATGATCGCCAGCGCCGACACCAGCCAGAACGAGCAGATCAGGAACGTCCCCTCTTTGCCGGACAGGCCGTCGTCGGTCTCGTTGGTCCGGTAACGCAGGACGAATCCGTTCTCCGTTAGCTCGTTGGCGATCGCCAGCACCGTCGCGCGGAGACGCTCGTCCCCTTTCGGCAGGAAGCCGAAGATCGCGGCCAGGAGCACCGAGGCGTCGAGCGCTTCGGTGCCGTAGTGCTGGCAGAGCACACCCCGCTTGTGACCCCGTGCTCGAGGATGTCGGCCTTGATCTCCGCAGCGGTCTCAGCCCAGCCATGCGGCCAGGCTCGTCGTCGCCCCGGATGCGTGCCAACTGGGCGGCGCGATCCATCGCCACCCAACACATGAGCTTCGAGGACACGTAGTGCTGAGGTTTGCCTCGCGCCTCCCAGATCCCCTGATCCGGCTTCCTCCACTCGGATTTCGCACACTCGGCCTGCGACTCGATCAGCGGCCAGAGCGCTCGTGGCAAGCGCTGACTGCGGCTCGTTTGCAGGAGCACGGCGTCAAGCGCGGCCCCGAAGACATCGTTCTGGCGTTGATCGAAGGCTCCGTTCCCGATCCGGACGGGCTGAGCTCCCACGTACCCCGACAACTCCGCGATCAAAACCTCGGTCAGATCGCGGCGCCCGTCGATCCCGTACATGATCTGCAGGGCGCCGTCATCGTTGCGCTCGAGGTCGGCGATGAACTGCATGAACTCGTTCGCCTCCCAGTCGAGACCCAGGAAGTGCAGCGCCTGGAGGGTGAACGTCGTGTCCCGGATCCACGTGTACCGGTAGTCCCAATTGCGCTCACCACCCGGCGTCTCTGGTAGCGACGTGGTCAGCGCAGCGACGGTCGCGCCCGTGGGCATATACGTGAGCCCCTTGATCGCGAGCGCCGAACGCTGAATCAAGGCGCGCAGCTCGTGGTCGGCGAACGACGGGCCCTAGCCGAGCCAGTGGCGCCAGAACTTACTCGTGGCGTTGAGCCGCGCGTTGGCCTCCTCGAAGTTCGCCGGCAGGGGAGCGGCGTCGTCCCAGCAGAGGGCGCAATAGGCGTCCTCACCTTCGCGCAGCACGTGCCGCGCCCGCACGTGGCTGGCCTCGATTCCGAGCACATGTCCGTCTTAAGGGTCATCTTTTGACCTGCGCCTTCGACATCGGCGCGATGCCGATCGCTCGCCAGCGACCACTCCCCCAACACGCGGCCGTAGTCGAAGCCGGGCTCGCACACGACCTCGACCTCGACGGTGCCCTCCATCGCACGCGATCGTGCGCACAAGCATATGGTCGGCATCATCGTCCGCCGGAGGCCGGGTATGCGGAGTCACTGTGTCCTCGCCAAGGCGCGGGCCCATGGTCAGCGCCTCCCGCGTGGTGGCCCAGCCGGTCGGTGTCTTCCAGGACGTGATCAGAGTGTTCGTGCCCGGCTCATACACTCGGCCGCTGGGCACGTTGATCCCGAACGGACCCAGACGGAACGCACCGGCGCCCCGGTCCAGCAGCGAGCCGAACACGCTGGGCGAGTCGAACTTGGGCACGCACAGCCAATCCACCGTGCCGTCCGGCGCGACCAGCGCGCCGGTGTGGCAATCGGAAAGGAATGCGTAGTCGGCGATCGGAGTGAACGGCGACGGCTTGGCGGCGCTCTGAGGCATCTTGTCCCGGGCCGGCTGCGCGGCCGTGTTGCCGTGGTTCGTCCCTGTCTTCTTCCTGGCGGCGGCCTTCGTGCGCGACTCGCCCTTGTCCTGCGACGCTCATGACACCACCCACGGTCCGTGCCAGCGGTCGATCCCCGCCAGCAATTTGTCGGCTTCCTTCGGCCCCCATGTGTCCTGCTCGTAGCCGTGCACAGGCGGCGGATCCTCGAGCAGCGGCATCATGATCCGCCACGTCTCCTCGACGTTGTCCTGGCGGGTGAAGAGTGCGCTGTTGCCCTCCAACGCGGCTTGCAGCAGGACCTCGTACGGGGTCGGGGCCTCACCGCCCTCCTGCGCGAACTCCATGTCGAGCGTGATCTCCTGAGGCCCGCCGCGATCGGCCCTGTGCGCATCGATGATGAGACGGATGCCCGTAGTCGGGTCCAGCCTGACCACGAGCTGGCTCTCGACGGGTGCACGGATTCCGGCGGCCGCGGGCAGGAAGCCCAGGCGTGGCGGGCGCTTGAACACGAGCCGGACCTCCGTCTGTGTGACCGGCAGGCGCTTGCCGGTGCGGATGAACCAGGGGACGCCGGCCCAGCGCCAGTTGTCGATTTCGAGCCGAAGCGCCGCGTACGTCTCGGTGGTCGATCCCGGTGCGACCCCGTCGATGTCCAGATAGCCGTCGTACTGGCCGCGGACGTATTGCCGGGGATCGGCGGCCGGTATCGAACGGAACACGGCGAACTTCGCATCCTTGAGCGTTCTGGCGTCATCTCCAGCGGGTGCCTCCATCGCTGCCGCCGCCACCAGCTGCATCAGGTGATTGACGACCACGTCTCGCAGCGCGCCGACGGGATCGTAGAAGTGGCCCCGGTCCTCGACCCCGAAGCTCTCGGCCATCGTGATCTCGACGGCCGCGACGTGATTGCGGTTCCAGACAGGTTCGAGCATCGTGTTCGCGAACCGGACGTACAGGAACTCGTCCGTGCCCATCTTCCCGAGGAAGTGATCGATCCTGAACAGCTGCGACTCGTCGATGTACTGATGGATGTCGGCGGCGAGCGCGCGCGCCGACGCGAGGTCGTGCCCGAACGGCTTCTCGACGACCACTCGCGCGTTCGATGTGAGCCCCGCTTCCGACAGGCCCTTGATCACGGTCGCGAACAGGAACGGCGGGATCTCGAGATAGAAGACCGGGGTCCGCATGCCGCTGATCGCCTGGCCGACGCGGGAGTACGTGGCCGCGTCCGCGAAGTCGCCCTGGACGTAAGACAAACGGTCGGCAAATCGCTTGAACACGTCCTCGTCGATCTGCTCCCCGCAGCCTTCGATCGAGGTGCGTGCCCTGTCGCGAAGCTCCTCGACGGACCAGTCGTTGCTGGCCACGCCGATGATCGGGCACTTGAGTAGCCCGCGCGCCTCGAGGCGGTAGAGCGAGTGAAACGTCATGACCTTCGCGAGGTCGCCGGTTATCCCGAACACGACGAGCGCGTCCGCCTGCTGGTTGGCGTCCGCTGAGGTCGCTTTGCTCGCGGGCTGCTGGCCGGTGGCCACTGCCATTTCGATCTCCTTGTCGCAGCCGAGGAGCGCCGCCTCGGCAGTCGTCTGGGCCTCGCAAGCTACGGCAAGGGCACGGGTCGATCATCACCCGGTTTGGATGAACGACGCCCGGAGCCCGACAGCTACGGTCCGCCGGATGGAGAAGCCCCGCGTCGTCGTGGCCGGAGCGCTGCCCGCAGCGGGTCTGGCACTGCTGCGGGAGCGGTTCGTCGTCGAGGAGGCCGACGACGGAGCGGATCCCGGCTCTCTCCTCTCACGGGTGCGTGGCGCCGCGGCGATCGTCGTGCACCCACCGACTCCCGTCGACCGCAGTTTGCTCGACGCCGCGGGCGAGTCGCTCGCGGTCGTCGCGAATTTCGGCGTCGGCATCGACAACATCGATCTGGCCGCCGTACGCGCGCGCGGCGTGCGGGCCACGAACACGCCGGGAGTGCTCACCGATTCGACGGCTGAGCTAGCTGTCACGTTGATGCTGGCCGCGGCCCGCCGGGTCGCCGAGGGCGACGCGATCGTCCGCAGTGGCAGTTGGCGCGACGGCGAGTTCCTCGGTCGCGGGCTCGTCGGCG
This sequence comes from uncultured Solirubrobacterales bacterium, assembly GCA_963759695.1. Lineage (GTDB taxonomy): Bacteria > Actinomycetota > Thermoleophilia > Solirubrobacterales > Solirubrobacteraceae > Palsa-465. Next base: position 53,975 of record CAVXAO010000017.1, on the reverse strand, counting down.
CGACCGTCGGCATCGTCGGCTTCGGGCGGATCGGTCAGCGAGTAGCCGAGCTCCTGCGGGGGTTCGACGTCCGCCTGCTGTACACGAACCGCGGCGAGCGGCCCGGGACGGCGGCGGAGCGCCGCGAGCTCCCAGAGCTGCTCGCCACGGCCGACTTCGTCACCCTGCACCTGCCGCTGACGCCCGAGACGCGCCACGTGATCGATGCGGATACGCTCGGGCTCATGAAGCCGGGCGCGATCCTCGTCAACGCCGGCAGGGGCGCGCTCGTCGACACGAATGCGCTGATCGAGGCGCTCCGGTCCGGACATCTCGCGGCCGCCGGCCTCGACGTCTTCGAAGAAGAGCCGCACGTGCCGTCGCAGCTGCTCGAGCTCCCGAACACGGTGCTCCTCCCCCACGTCGGATCGGCCACGGCCGACACGCGCGACGCGATGGCCCGGCTCGCCGCCGAGAACGTGATCGCAGTCATCGACGGCCGCGAGCCACCGACGCCGGTGGTCTGAGATGCGCGACGCGAGCGTCAGCGCTGCCGAGTTCAGATCGCTGTTCGCCGGGCTCTCCAACTGGGGCCGGTGGGGAACGGAGGACGAGCGCGGCACGCTTCATCTGCTGACGCCCGAGCGCGTCGCCGCCGGGACCCAGCTCGTCCGTGACGGCCTGAGCGTGACCTTGAGCCTGCCACTGAACACGAAAGCGGCGGTCCACAACCCGGCGCCGGCAGATCATCACATGACGCTCCTCGGCCAGGTCGCGACCATCGACGAATCCGTCCACTTCATGAAGGATTACATCGGCGCCGACTACCACAACGACGGTCACACGCATATCGACGCGCTGTGCCACGTCGGCTACGAGGGGACTCTCTACAACGGCCGGCCGGAGGACGTCGTGACCGCTCAGGGAGCGCCCGTCAACTCGATCGAGGTCCTCAAGGACGGGCTCGTGGGACGTGGCGTGCTGCTCGACATCCCCCGCCACCGCGGCGTGTCGTGGCTCGAGCCCGGGGAGCACGTGTTCGCCGAGGACCTCGAGGCCGCCGAACGCGAACAGGGCGTGGGCGCGCGCGAAGGCGACATCCTGCTCATCCGCACGGGCCATCCACTCCGCCTCGCCGAGCTCGGCCCGTGGAACACGGCCGAGGCCAAGGCCGGGCTGCATCCGACGGCGATGGAGTTCGTCGCCGCCCGGGGCGTCGCCGCGCTCGGATCCGACGGCAACAGCGACACGGCGCCCAGCACCACCGAGGGAGTGGACTTCCCGATTCACGTGCTCGCGATCACGGCAATGGGGATCCACCTGCTCGACTACCTCCAGTTCGAAGATCTCCGCCGCGAGTGCGAACGGTCGGGACGCTGGGAGTTCCTGTTCGTCGCGGCCCCGCTGAGGATCGTCGGCGGTACCGGTTCGCCGCTCAACCCCGTCGCCGTGTTCTGATGGGGAACGGCTACCGCACCGAGCTGACCGAGCTGGCGGGCTTCTCCGCGTGCGTCCTTCACGACGACGACGCCGACCTCCACGCAACGTGGCTCGTGGGGGCGGGCATGCTCGGAGCCTCCCTGGTCCACCGAGGCGACGAGCTCTTGTGGCAGGGCGCCGGCCCCGGAACCTATGCCCGCGAGCGCAAGTTCATGGGGATCCCGTTCCTGTATCCCTGGGCCAACCGACTGAGCGGTTTCGGCTACCGCGCCGGCGGCCGCGACGTCGAGCTCGATCCTTCCTCCTCCTTGCTTCATCTCGACGACAACGGACTGCCGATCCACGGCCTGCTGAACGCCTCGCGCGATTGGTCGTTGCGCGCGCACGATTCCGACGGCGACCACGCCCGGCTGCTCGCGTCGCTCGAGTTCGACCGTCCCGAGCTGCTCGCCGCGTTCCCGTTCCGCCACCGCGTGGAGATGGAGATCGACCTGGCGCGCGCCGCCGTCTGGGTGCGCACGACGGTGATCGCGACGGGGGACGACCCGGTGCCGATCGCCTTCGGCTTCCATCCGTACCTCCAGATCCCCGGCTCGCCGAGGGCAGAATGGGAGGTTTCCTTCCCCGTCCGCCGCCATCTGCTGCTCGACGAGCAGATGATCCCGACCGGCGCCACCGAGCCCGCCGAGCCTCTCATAGGGGCGATCGGCGACCGGACCTGGGACGACGGGTTCGACCGCATCGACCCTCCCGGGCGCTTCGAGGTTCGCGGCCGCGACCGGTCGATCGCGGTCGACTACGCCGAGGGTTACCCGGTCGCCCAGGTGTTCGCGCCCCCCGGAACCGACTACATCTGCATCGAGCCGATGACCGCCCCGGCCAACGCGCTGAACGGGGCCGACAGCGCGCTTGAGTCGGTGCCCCCGGGGGAGCGCCGGAGCGCCGTGTTCGGCATCGAATGCCGCTAGGCTCGTTGGTCGGCCTGGTCGGCTCGCGCCGGGCGGCAGCGATTGGCCGGCGGCTCGGTAACCGGCGCTGGGGAAGGAGGGGAACGGGGCGTATCCCGCGCGGCGGGGTTTCGGGGCCGAATCCGGCGTGTTCATGGTGCATAACACGACACGACCGGCCTTTCTGGCGAGGCCTGTCGACCTATGCACACTCTTCATGCACAGCTCGACAGGCCTCGGCTTTCACTCCGAGATTGACGTGCTATGCACCGTCCTGAGGACCGGATTCCGTCCTTTGTCACTGATCCGTCACGGTCTCGGCACACTCCCAGCACAAACCCGGCCTCGGAGACCCCGCGACCAGCCCCACCCACCCGAACGGCTAGAACTCAGTTCGTTCTCCGGGCGCCAGCACCCTGACCTCCACCGAGGGCGCCCGCTCCCCCACGAGCTCGGCGAACTGCCTCGCCGGCCACGCCGGATCGCGAGCCCGCCGCGCCGCCCACGGAAGCGCGAACGTCCCCCAGTGAATCGGGACGGCGATCCTCGGGCGGAGCATCTCGCGCCGCCTGCGCCGCCCGCTCGGGATCGAGGTGGCCCTCGCCCGCGTCGGGGCCCCATCCCCACACCGGCAGCAACGCCAGGTCGAGCGAGTCGCCCAGATCCGCCATCGAGGCGAACAGATCGGTGTCCCCGGCGAAGTACGCGCTGCGGGACCCGCGCACGACGTAGCCGACCGGGTCGGCCGCCGGACCGAGTGGCCTCCGCCGTCGATCGTGCACCGCCGGTGTCGCCACCACCGTCACCCCGCCGATCGAGAGCCCTTCGCCCGCTTCCAGCTCATGAATGTCCTTCAGCCCGGCGCGCTGCAACCATTCCGCCGCCGGCCGGGGAGCGAGCAGGGGACCCGAGCGCTCCAGCCCGCGCAGCGTCGGGATGTCCGCGTGGTCGGCGTGCAGGTGGGAGAGCGCCACCGCGTCGACCCGCCCCGGGGCATCGACGGGCGGGGCGATCCGCACCAGCGGCCCGATCCGGCCGCGCAGGACGGGATCGGTGAGCACGCGCACGCCGTCGATCTCGAGCAGGACCGTCGCGTGCCCGAGCCACGTGACCGACGCCCGTGGGTGCGGTGGCGGGTCGATCTCCGAGATCCTGAACGTCGCCGCCCGATGGCGTCATCCCCCAAACCGGATGAAGCGTGCGGGCGGCCACCCGCGATACTCCGCCGCGTGGATGGAGTGCACGACCCAACGTACGGCGACGTGGTCCAGTGGAGCCCGCAGACGCCACGGTTTCGGCCGCTCTCCTTCGCGCTGCACTGGGTCGTCTCGGCGGTCGCGGTGTTCGTGGCCGCCGCGATCGTCCCGCACGTAACGGTCCACCGGCTCCCCGACGCGTTCGTCGCGGCCGCCCTGATCGCTGTCCTCAACGCCGCGCTTCCGCCGCTGGTCGCGGCGCTGCGACTGCCGTACACGCTGGTCCTCGGCTTCCTCGCCGCGCTGATCCTCGACCCGTTGATCCTGTTGCTCGCCTCGCAAATCGACCCGCACTCGATCGAGGTCGACTCCTTCGGCTGGGCGCTCCTCGCGTCGCTTGTGATCGCCGCCACGACTGTTGTGCTGGAGGTGATCCTCGGCTCCAACGACGACGACGCCTACATGCTCTATGTGATCAGGCGGGTGGCGAAGCGGCAGGGCAAACAGACGCACACCGATGTGCCCGGGATCATCTTCCTCGAGATCGACGGCCTCGCACTGCCCGTGCTCAAGCGCGCGATGCGCGACGGCAACGTCCCCGAGATGAACCGCTGGCTCAGCACTAGCACGCACCGGCTGACCGAATGGGAGACCGATCTGAGCTCGCAGACCGGCGCGAGCCAAGCCGGCATCCTGCTCGGCTCAAACGAGAACATTCCCGCCTTCCGGTGGGTTGAGAAGGAGACCGGGAAGGTAATGACGTGCTCCTCGCCGGCGGATTGTGATGTGCTCGAGCAACGCCACGCGACCGGCCGCGGGCTTCTCATCAACGACGGCGCCAGCCGGGGCAATCTGTTCTCCGGAGAGGCCGATGCCGTGATCCTCACGGTGAGCCGGATGAGTGCCGAGAAGAAGGCGAACCCAGGCTACCGCGCGTTCTTCGCCAACGGCTTCAACGTCACGCGCGTGCTCGTCCTGTTCGCATGGGAGGTGATGCTCGAGCGCTCGTGGGCGTGGCGCCAGGCCCGACGGGACGTCCGTCCCCGCGGGGAGCGCACGCGCAAGTACGCGCTGCTCCGGGCCGGTCTGTGCGTGGCGGTTCGCGACCTGATCGTGTTCGGCGTGCTCACGGACATGATGCGTGGCCGTCCAGCCGTGTACGCCACGTTCTCGAGCTATGACGAGGTGGCCCACCATTCGGGCCTCGAGCGGGTGGACACACTCGAGGCGCTGCGCAAGCTCGACCAGCACTTCGCGCGCATCGATCGCGCACGCCGCTTCGCGCCGCGTCCATACAAGCTGGTCGTGCTCTCCGACCACGGCCAGACCCAGGGCGCCACATTCAAGCAGCGCAATGGCTACGACCTGACCGAGCTGGTTGATCGCTCGATCGAGAAGGGGACGATCGCGCGGGTGGCAGGTGGGGACGAGAACGACGCCGCCGTCGGACACGCGGTCACCGAGGCTACGGGCGGGGCGCAAGATACTGGCGGCGAGGGCGAACTGAGCTCTCAGCACGTCGTCGCGCTGGCATCCGGGAACCTCGGCCTGATCTACCTCATGGAGGAGCGCCGCCGCCTCACGCTAGAGGAGATCGAGGAGCGCCATCCGCGCCTGCTCCCTGCGCTGCGGGAGCATCCGCACATCGGCTTCGTGCTCATCCGCTCGCGGGAGCGCGGCGCCGTCGTACTCGGCGCGCGCGGCGCACGCTATCTGGACGAGGACCGGGTGGAGGGCGAGGATCCGCTCGCGCCGTTTCCGTCAAATGCAGCGGCGCACCTACGCAGGACAGACGGGTTCGAGCACGTGGCCGACATCATGGTCAACAGCTTCTACGACCCCGAGCTCGAGCAGGGATGCGCGTTCGAGGAGCTGATTTCGTTTCACGGGGGGCTTGGCGGCCCCCAGACCCGTCCCTTCCTTCTCTCGCCCCTGGAGCTGCCGCTTCCGTCCGAGCCGATCCTGGGTGCTGCCGAGGTCCACGCCCTTCTCTCGGGCTGGCGGCAGATGCTTCAGGGTGAGCCACCGCCGGCGAGGGCCCCGGAGGGCGTAACGGCGCAGAGCTGAGGAGTCAGCGATGCAGGGTGCCTGAGCTCTCCCTGCCACCGATCCCCTGGGCATCGGGGATGCTTGCCCGGTCGAGATCCACGGAATCCGCGAAGCTACGCTCGACCGTCGCATCGAGCCGCGTAAGTTCGTCCTCCACCGCCGCCCGATGCTCGGGTCGGACCTCCTCCCGCAGCTCCTCGAGCATCGCGCGCAGCCGCCGCATCACCTGGATCGTCCTCGCGCCGTATTCGCGGATCTCGGTCGTCGCCAGGGTCAGGTAGTCCTCCCATAAACGGACCGGCAGTACGAAACCGGCGCGGACTCCGCGGTCGCTGTCCCACGCCGATTGAGCGAAGTCGACAGAGCCGATCATCCGGAGGACGTCGCTGAGATGATTGAGCACCTGAACTGCCGTGGTCGGGTCATTGACAGCCGCGGACAGCGCCCTATCGGCGATGTCGACCATGATCCGAATCGCGAATGCGGGGTCCTGCTCGATCGTGCGCTCGGCTCCGAGGGCGACCTTCCGGCACAGCTTCTTCTCCTCTCGCGGGTCCACATCGTCGCCCCCGTAGACCTCGATCAGCTTCGCGCGCGCAGGCACGAAATCGCCGATCGTGTGGCGGAACACCACGAGGCACTCGTGCTTGCGCGCCCATCGCACGAGCCCTCTGACGTCGATGGCCTGGATCGCGCCCGCGTTCTCGCTGTGGACCACCAGCGTGGGCCGCTCGCCGTTTGCCTCGAACACCCCGAGCCAGATGTCCGGCGCCGCCGCCAGGGCCGCCTCTTGCGGCTGGAACTCGTCCCTCACGTAGTCAGCCACGAGCACGGCGACGGCCACGGGCCTGAGACGGTGCAGGTAGACGTCGAGGAACAGCAGGAACAGCAGGAGAGATGCCACCACGAGGACGCCGGCGACTGACACGCCCAGATTCGGGACGAAGTCGCTCTCGACGCGCCGCAGGAGTGTGAACGAGAATGCGAGCGTCCCGATCAGCAGTGCCAGCAGGGCCTTGAGCATCCTGTCGCGGTACCACAGGCGCATGTACCGGGCTGAGAACGTGCCGGTCGCCATCTGCACGACCAGGGTCGTCACGGTCACGACGAATCCCGTCAACGCCGCCATCGCCCCGACGATCGTCGCCAGCAGCGTGCTTGCCGTTGACGACGAGTATGCGAGCCCGCCGGACAGGTGCAACGACTTGTCCACGATGACGTCGATCTCCCCCAGCCCCACCCCGAGGATCCCACCGATCAGCGGCAGGATCCACAGGCTCCCGCGGATGTACTGCCGAGCTCGAAAACGCCTTGCCCAGGTCATGACTCGCTTGACTCCCGCCGCCACATCTCCGCGTACGAGCCGTTCCGTGTCAGCAGTTCGTCGTGCGTTCCTCTTTCGAGCGCCCGCCCGGCGTCGAGCACGATCACCTCGTCGACGGCGTCGAGGCCGGCCAGCCGGTGCGTGATCAGCAGGATCGCCTGGCCGCAGGCGCCATCGAGCAGATCGGCGACGATCGCGTCGGCGGTCGCGTTGTCGAGATGCTCGCCCGGTTCGTCGAGGATCAGGACCGGGAACTCTGCCAGCAGCGCGCGGGCGGCGGCGAGACGCTGGCGCTGTCCGCCGGACATCCGGCCTCCGAACTCACCCACCTCCGTCTCCAGCCCGGCAGGCAGGGACTCGGTCCAGTCCAGCAACTGGACGCTTGCCAGCGCGCGGTCAAGCTGCTCCTCGGTTGCCTCACGACGGGCCAGACGGAGGTTCTCTTCGAGCGTCGAGTTGAACACGTGGGCATCTTGGGCCACCAGGCCGATCACCCGCCGGCAGTCGTCACCGCGCAGGTCGTGAAGTTCGACGCCGCCGAGCGTCACCGACCCTCCCTCGTATGGCAGGAACCGGAGCAGCACGTCGGCCAGGGTCGACTTGCCGGCGCCGCTTCGGCCGACCACCGCGACCCGCCGCCCTGGGGCCAGGTCGAGATCGAGCCCGTCGAGCACCCACGGCGCGCCTTCGCCGTAGCGGCAACGCAGGCCGCGCACCTCGAGCCTGGCCGGCAAGGGTGGTAGGGGCTTGGGACCCGGCGGGTCGGTGACGACCGCGGGGGTCTCGAGCACATGGCGCGTGCGGCCGAGTGAGTCGCGCACGCGCGCCAGCGTCTGGGTCGCGGCCGGCAGGCCCGTCGCCAGCTCGAAGGCCGCGAGCGGCACAATCGCGATCACCGCGAGCACCACCACGTCGAGGTCACCGGCGCGCACCGCAGCGACGCCGAGCACCAGCGCGGCCACGGTGGCCAGCGCCGGCAGCAGCGTCGCGAATCCCTGCCCGACCCCGGCCGTCCGCGCGCCGCGATTGGCGATTTCACCGAGCCGCCCGTCGATCGCCCGAGCCCGCTCGAGCTGCCGTTCCATGCCCCCGTAGGCAGCAAGCTCCGGTGCACCTCTGATCAGATCGACGACTGCCGCGGTCAGCTCGCCGCGTACCGAGGCCTGCCGGGCCTCGCTGCGGTGCGCGAGCAGGCCGGTCAGCCACGGCAGTACCGTCCCGGCGAGCAGCAGCGCGACGAGCAGGACAATGCCGGCAGCGGGCAGGATCAGCCAGACAATCGCGACCGCCAGGGCGCCGGACAGGATCGCGATCGCGAACGGGCAGATGACGCGCACGACCAGGTCCTGTAGGGATTCGACGTCGTGGACGAACCGCGCCATCAGATCGCCGCTGCGGATCGCGGGCAGGCCGGCCGGGGCCGCCGCCTCGAGCCGCTCATAGACCCGAACCCGCAGATCCGCCAGGGCGCGAAATGCCGCGTCGTGCGAAACCAGCCGTTGTCCGTAGCGAAGGATGCCCTTGGAGAGCCCGAAGAACTGGACGGCGACAATCCCGAGCGCCAGCGCGTCCTCCGCGGGGTGCTGGGCGGCGCGCGAGATCAGCCACGCCGAGGTGGCGAGCAGGCCGATCCCGGCTCCGATCGCACCGGCGCCCAACAGGCTCGCCACGATCAACTGCCGCCTCGCGGGGCGCGCGAACTCGGCAGTCTCTCGCAGCGAGGTCGAGCTCATGCCGCCAACGCCACCGGGCTCAGGTCGACGACGCGGTCGGCCAGCGCGACGAGCGCTGCCCTGTGGGCGACCAGGATCACCGTTCGACCGACCATCAGCCGGCGGATCGCCATCAGGACCTCGCCCTCGGTGGCGCCGTCGAGGTTCGCCGTCGGCTCGTCGAGCAGCAGCAGCGGGGCGTCGCGGAGAAAGGCCCGCGCGAGCGCGACGCGCTGCCGCTCACCCGCCGAGATTCCCACTCCACCCTCACCCACCACCGTGTCCAGTCCTTCGGGCCGGCGCTCCACCACCTCGCGCAGACCGGCCGCGGTCACCGCCGTCCATACCTCTTCCTCCGTCGCGTCTGGGCGGCCGAGACAGATGTTCTCCCGCAGGGTGGTGGCGAACAGATGCGGCCGTTGCGGCAGCCACGAGATCCGCTCGCGCCATGCCTCTGGGTCCAGGTTCGTCAGTTCAGCATCTCCGACCCGGACGGATCCCGCGGTCGGCGTCACGAATCCGAGGAGCACGCCCAGCAGGGTCGACTTGCCCGCCCCGCTGGGGCCCGTCACCGCGACGATCTCGCCCGGATCGACGCGCAACGAGACACGGTCGAGCGCCGGCCGTTCACGCCCCGGGTAGCGCACGCTCAGCTCGTCTACCGAGATGCCCGCGAGCGCCGGGTCGGGGAAGTCTGTGCACGTGCCCGCCGGCGGCAGCGGCGTGTCGAGCACCGCGAACACCTGCTCGGCGGCTGTGACACCCTCCGCGCTGGCGTGGTAGTTGGCGCCCAGTTGCCGCAGCGGAATGTAGGCCTCGGGCGCGAGCACGAGCACGAACAGCGCGGTTCGGAAGCTGAGGTCGCCCGCCAGCAGGCGCAGACCGACCGCGACTGCAACCAGGGCGACCGAGATCGTCGCGAGCAGCTCGAGAATCAGCGAGGAGAGAAAAGTGACCTTCAACGTCGACATCGCCGCCTCGCGCTGGCGCTCCGAGACCTCCCGGATCACCTCGATCTGCGGCTTGGCTCGCCCGAACACCTTGAGCGTGGTCAGCCCGGAGACCACGTCGAGAAAGTGCGCCGCCAGCCGCTGCAGAGTCCGCAGCTGGGCCTCCGTCCGATCCCGCGTGGCCGCTCCGACGAGCGCCATGAAAACCGGGATCAGGGGAAGCGTGAAGGCGATGATCAGCGCCGAGATCCAGTCGCTGGCGAGCACGACCGCCAACACCGCCAGGGGAACGATCACGGCGAGGAACAGCTGGGGGAGGTAGAGCGAGAAGTAGCCGTCGAGTGCATCGATCCCGCGCGTCGCCAGCGTCGCGATCTCGCCTGTCCGTTCCTCGCCCAGGCGCCGGGGCCCGAGCGCGGCGATGCGCCCGAGCAGCGCGGCTCGCAGCTGTTGCTTGACGCGCATCGAAGAGCGGCTGGCGACGAGCTCCGCGGCCCACGCGACCGCGGCGCGGGCGAGCACCACGGCGGTGAGGACCACGAGCGTTGACGACAGCTGCGGCAGGCCCTTGCCGTCGAACGCACCCGCGACCACGTAGGCGATCAGCCATGCCTGGGCGATTATCAGCCCCGCGCTGAGCGAGCCCAGCCCGATCGAAGCGGCTATGAACGAGCGCGTCGCGTGGGCGTAGCGAGACAGTCGCGGGTCGACTATGCCCCGCCGTGCAGGCCCTGACGCCCGGTTCTGCGGCACCGCTCAAGTCCAATCGTCCCGACCGCTGCTCACATCATGCAAATCGGGTGACGGGGGAACCCTGAGAGTGGCTCATCCGAACGGGGTGATGAACGCGTCCGGGGCGCACCGTACGGTCAGCCCGTGAGGCCCCGCGAGCCGCGTGATGTCGAGCACCGCCACTCCCCCAGCTAGCGCCGGGCCTCCACCCGAGCTCTCAGCCGAGCAGGCGAGCGCCACGATGCGCAGCAAGCAATTCCTGGTCCTGCTCGTGCTCGTCTCGATCGTCGGGATCGTCGTTTCCCTGGCTGCGTGGTGCTTCCTGGAGCTCGTACACCAGATCCAGCAGGAGGTCTTCACCCACCTTCCTCATGCCCTCGGCTACTCCACCGCACCCGTCTGGTGGCCGCTACCGGTGCTCGCGATCGCGGGGGTGCTCGCGGCGCTGGCGATCTCAAAGCTCCCCGGAAACGGGGGACACGTCCCCGCCTACGGTCTGGCCGCAGGCGGACCTCCCGCCCCCAGGGAGCTCCCCGGCATCCTCCTAGCCGGGATCGCGTCGATCGGGCTGGGCGTCGTGATCGGGCCCGAGTCCCCGCTGATCGCCCTGGGCGCCGGTCTGGGGTTGATCGCCATCCGTCGCGTGCGCAGCGCCGCGCCCGATCAGGTCGTGACTCTCGTCGCGGCATCCGGCAGCTTCGCGGCGCTGGCGTTCGTCTTCAGCTCGCCGCTCGCGGCCGCGGTCATCATGATCGAAGTCACGGCAATCGGCGGACCGCGGTTGCGTCTCGTTCTCGTGCCAGGGTTGCTCGCGGCCGGGATCGGCTCGCTTGTCTCGATCGGAATGGGTTCGTTCACCGGCCTCAGCAGCTCGGCGTACGCGATCTCCGCCCTGCCGCTGCCGGCGTTCGGCCACCCTCACCTCGGCAACTTCGCCTGGACGATCGCGCTGGCGATCGCGATCGCGGTTGTCACGTCCGTGATCATGCGCGGCGGCCTGGGCGTGCTGGCGATCGCCAAGCCACGCCCGATCGTGGTGCTCCCGGTCGCCGGCCTGGTGATTGCCGGCTTGGCGATCCTGTTCTCGCAAGCCACGAACCACACCGTCGACGATGTGCTGTTCTCCGGCCAGGATCAGCTCCCGGCGCTCGTGGCCAAAGCAGGAACGTACTCCGTGGGCGCGCTGGCACTGATGATTCTGTGCAAGGGCGCTGCCTACTCGCTGTCGTTGGGGAGCTTTCGCGGCGGGCCGACGTTCCCGGCGATGTTCCTCGGAGCCGCCGCCGGAATCATGGCCTCGCACCTGCCCGGCTTTCCAATCACCGCGGGCGTCGCCGTGGGGATTGCCGCCGGTGTCTCGGCGGTCCTGAGACTGCCGCTCAGCGCGGTCGTGATCGCAACCGTGCTGACCGCGAAGTCGGGCGACGGGGTCGAGCCACTGGTGATCGTCGGCTCCATCGTCGCGCTCGTCGTGACGCTGCTCCTCTCGGCTCGGCAGTCCGCGGCGCCGGAAACGTCGGCATAGACGATCGATGGGCGACGTTCTCCTCTTCTCGCTGACCGCGATGGCGAATCCGACGCTGATCGCCGTCACGACCGTGATGCTGCTGCTCCCAAGTCCGAAGAAGCTGATGTTCTTCTATTTGATCGGAGCGATGTTCACGAGCATCACGCTCGGGCTCGTGATCGTGTTCGCGGCCAAGAAGTCTGGCGTCGTCAGTTCGGGCAAGACGACGATCAACCCGGCGATCGACTTTGCGCTCGGCGGGATCCTCGTTCTGATCGCGATAGTGCTCAAGACTGGCCGCGATAAGGGATACAGAGACCGCCGGGCGGAGCGCAAGCGCGAGAAGCCGAAGAAGACGCCGCGGTGGCAGAGGGTGCTCTCCGAGGGCGACCCCAGGTTCGCGATCGTCGTCGGCGCCCTCCTGACGCTCCCCGGCGCCTCCTACCTGGCCGCGCTGACCAGCATCGCCAAGCTCAACGCGAGCACGACGGTGTCGGTGTTGCTGGTGCTGCTGGTCAACTTGATCATGCTCGCGCTGCTCGAGGTGCCCCTGGTCTGCTTCGCCGTCGCGCCCGACTGGACGCCGCAGGCGATCGAGCGGGTCAAGGCCGCCTTCAGGCGCAACGGACGCAGGCTCGCGATCTCCCTTTCAGGGGGAATTGGATCGCTGCTGATCCTGCGCGCGGTGATCACGTTGATCGCCGCCTGACCCGGCTGGCGGACCGTCAGTGGCCCGAACGTCAGCCGCACTTCGACTTGGCGTCGGTCGCGAACGTCTGCACTGACTTCGCCAGCGCGCTGACCTGCGCGGGAAGGGCCGCGATCAACGAGGGCTGCGTCGGCGAGCTCTTCAGCTCCCCGACGGTGGTCTCGAGCGTCGTCACCGCACCGCTGATGGCCTGGGTCTGTGTCGGGAAGTCACTGCTCGCGGAGCTCACGACCGACTTGGCGCTGCTCTGCACCTTCTGAAGGGCCGCCGTGACCCCGCTCGTGCCGTTCTTGATCACGTCGACGTTCTTGAGGTCCTGTACCGATGTCTTGAGGTCGTTCAACGACGAGCAGAACGCCGGCTTGCTGCTCCCGCCGCAGCCGGCGAGCACCGTCGCGACGGCGAGCGCGAGAGCGAGCGTCGCCCAGGATTGCCTCATGCGCAAACGGTCCCGCGAGGCGCGCCCGGCGGCATCACCCGAATGGGATGAGCGTTCTCGCGGGCCTCGAGCCTCGGCCAACGGTGGTGTCTGCCTCCCCTAACTCGGAGGCGTACCGGCTTGCCCTGCGGGCCGGATTGCGAGAGAAATGCATCGAAGCACGAACCCATCGTTCGGAGGACGCAGATTCCCACGTCTACGGGGCCAGCAGTCGGCGGCATCCTCACCTCGCGCGCGCGGGTCGGCGCGAGCGTGGAGCACAGCGGGTACGGAGCTCCGCCGTTCCGGGACGGGTACGTGTCCCGTCCCGCGCTCGTACAGCGCTTGCTCGACGGGGACGAAGCCGCTCTGGCCTTGATCGCCGCGCCGGCGGGCTACGGTAAGACGACGCTGCTCGCGGAATGGGCGGCGCGCGATCACCGCCCGTTCATCTGGATCACGCTGACGGCCCACGATCGGGACGCGGTCGACGTAGCGGAGTCGATCGCTGGTGCCTTCGAGGGCGCCGCGTGGATCGAGCCTGACGTGTGGCCGGCGCTCAGCGCCTCGCGTGCCAGGCGTGCTCGACCCGTGCTCGCACGGCTGTTGCGATCGCGGGATCTCGCCGATCGGAGCTTCGTCCTCGTCCTCGACGACGCGCACAACACCCGCCCCTCGGTCCTCAGGGCAGTCGTCACGACGCTGCTCGAGGAGCTCGGACCGGAGTCTCAGATCGCGTTGGCGACGAGGACCGAGCCGCCGCTGCCGATCGGCCGGCTGCGGGCCCACCGGGCGCTCGTCGAGGTGCGTAAGAACGATCTGACGATGACACCGCCGGAGGCCGCGGCCCTCCTGCGTCAGGCCGGTCTCGAGCTCGACTTCGGCGCGGTGCAGACGCTTTCGGGTCAAACCGAAGGCTGGCCGGTCGGCCTGTACCTCGCCGCCCTGGCGCTCCGGGAGGAGGATGACGTCGCCGCCGGCCTGAAACGGTTCGCCGGATCCGACCACCTGATCGCCGAGTACCTTCGCGATGAGTTTCTGGCCGAGCTCTCTCCGGAGCTGACGCGCTTTGTCAATCGGACCTCCGTGCTCGACGAGCTCTCGGGTCCAATGTGCGACGCGGTGTTGCGAGAAACCGGCTCTGCACACACGCTGGCAGGGCTGGCGCGACGCAATCTCATGTTGACCGCGCTTGATCACAGCCACGAACGATTCCGTTGGCACGGCCTGTTCAGAACGGTGCTCAGAGCAGAGTTGCGTCGCACGGAACCCGGCGTCGAGCATCGTCTCCACGCGCGGGCGAGCACCTGGCTCGGGCGTCATGGAGATCTCGATGGGGCGATCGCGCACGCCGTCGCGGCAGCCGACGTCGCCCGGACTGGCGATCTGCTGTGGGCGAACCTCGCGCACTACCTCGCACACGGCCGCATCGAGGTCGTCAGAGAATGGCTCAGCCGCTTCCACGATGCTCAGATCGCCGGTTACGCACCCCTCGCCCTCTCCGCTGGGCTGAGCTGCCTGATGAGTGGAGATATCGAGCTCGCGCGACACTGGGCGCTGCAGGCAGCCGAGGCCAAACAGCGGGGACGGCCCGCCAAGGAGGTCCCGTCGCTGGAGGCCGGGATCGCGATCATCGATGCTGCGGCCAAGACGAGCGCGGTCGAGATGGCGCACGCCGCGACCCGGGCCTACGAGCTGGAACCGAGCCACGGTTCGTGGCGAGGACTCTGCTGCCTGCTCCGAGGGATCGCGGAGCATCTAGCCGCTAGCCGCAACAGCGCCACGCAACTGCTTCAGGAGGGCGTCGAACTGAGCGCCGTGGGCGCGCCGAGCGTCGGATCGCTGTGCCTATCCCAGCTCGCGGTGATCGCGATCGAACAGGACGAATGGGATACCGCCGGCGAGCTCGCCGACCGGGCTGCGACGATCGTCGAGGGCAACGCGCTCGGCTCCATCCCGGTCTCCGCGCTCGTATTCGCTGTCGCTGCGGCCACACGCGCCCGCCAGGGGCGCGTCGATGAGGCAAAGCGTGACCTCCGCCGTGGCGCAGACCTGCTCGTCGCGCTCGGCGACTTCATTCCGTGGTACGGCGCGGAGGCGCGGATCATGCTGGCCCGCGCGGCGCTCGGGCTGGCCGACACGGTCGGGGCTCGCACGCTCCTCGCCGAGGCCTCGCGGCTGGCCCGCCGGACATCGGACGTGGCGATCTTCCAGCGTTGGTTCGACGAGGCCTGGGCCCAGATCGACACGCTTGCCGAGACCGCGCTGGCCGGCCCGTCGTCGTTGACGATCGCCGAGTTGCGGATTCTCAGGTTCCTTCCGAGCCACCGCTCGTTTCGAGAGATCGCCGAGCGGCTGGATGTTTCGGTCAACACCGTCAAGACGCAGGCGCACGCGATCTACCGAAAGCTGGACGCTGCATCCCGGTCCGAAGCGGTGGCCCGCGCCCGCAGCGCGGGTCTGCTGGGAATGTGAGCCTCCTCGTCAGAAACGATGGCTCCGTCCGTTCCGATGTCGTAGCCGATCGCTTGGGCGAGGCGATGCGCGGAGCTGATCACTCGCGGGACGCCGATCTCGGGTCCAACGCTCAGTAGCACGCCGACGATTTCGTCGTCGTCGGCGCCCGCGCACGACGCGAGCTCGACCGCCCATCGCAGGCACGTTGTCGACGTGTCGAGCGCGACCAACGCGGCGAGTCGAACCAACGTCCTCACCCGGGGGGTCAGGCCCGTATCGAATCCTGGGTCAGCGGCCTCGGGCCGGAGTGCCAGCACCATCCGGACCGAGCCCTCGTCGTTGGCGCCCAGCCGGCGGAGAAGGTTCTCCCCAGAGATGGCCACAGCACGATGCTGGCCGAGCATCGCCGATTAGGCATCGCCCGGATCGGGTGAGAGCCGCCCCCGGCGCGTGATTGTGGGACTCACCCAAGTGCGTGGCCGTTCGCCATCGACATCGCGACCAGTTGTGCCCGCGAGCGCGCTCCCATCTTGGTCATCGCGTTGTGCACGTGGGTACGAACGGTGTTGTGGGACACGTGCAGATCCTCGGCGATCTCCGGGCCGGTCGCACCGAGTGACAGCAGCCTCACGACCTCCCGCTCGCGTTTGGATAGCACACCTGCCCCGACCGATCCACGCTCAGGCTCCTTGCGCCGACGACCCGCGGGCACGGCCCGGAGCACCACCACGAGGATCAGCTGCCGACCGGTGACCAGCTCGGGGTGGCCCGCAAATTCGACGGTAATCCGCGAGCCATCGCTGCGAATCGCATCGACGACGCCGTGGAACTGCGGCCGCGACAGTGCCTCGCGCCACTGCTCGGGCGTAACCACTGGACCGTGATCCACGAAATCGTGGACCGGACGCCCAACGAGCGCGCGCCGGCGATAACCGAGGAGCTGGAGGTAGGAACCGTTGACGTCCACGTGGCGACGCTGCTCGTCGAGCAGCACCATCGCGTTCCGCGAGCGCCTGAAGGCCTGCCAGAAGAGGGACGCCCATCCCGATCCGTCCCCGTCGAGGACGAACGCGGGCCCGAGGTCATCGGTGGTGTCGACGAAACTCACAGCAAAGGTCCTCTAACGGGCCAACCTACCTCCGCGCTGCTTTCGGGAGTGAACACCGACTCTGACACTGCCGTTTGTGCCGATCAATGGGGTGGGCTTGCCTCTGGCGAGGATGCGCACCTCACGCTCTGCGCACCGGGGTGAGCGCATCCCCGCCAAGGGAGGCCTGCCATGTTGTTGGCACTGATATCACGTGCGACGCTTCCGTCGCGATGACGGAGTTCGACGGCCGAGACCGGATCGGCAGGGCCCTGAGAGCGCTCGCCGCGGACCTCGTCAGCGAAAAGCGACGGGTCGCGGCCCTGCGGAGAGAAAACGGCGAGCTCAAGGCGGAGCTCGACGCATTGCGCCGCCTACGGACCGACGCCGCAGCGGAGCAGGCCGTCTGCGAGGGGGGCTCCATCCAATCCGCTATCCCGTAGCCGATCTTTCTTCCGCATCGGCACGGTCCGTCTCCGACAGATAGATCAGCGTCGCCTTCACGCGGCGGCTGACGTCCTGGTGCTCGGGTAGGCCGAGCTTCGAGAAGATCGAGTTGACGTGCTTCTCGACGGCGCGCTTGGTCAGGAACAGCGTCTCGGCGATTGCCCCGTTGCTCTTTCCTGCGGCTATTTCGGCGAGCAGCTCCAGCTCGCGCGGGGTGAGGTCGGCGAGCGCCGAACGGGGCGGACGTCTCCGCGCCTCGATCAGCACGTCGACGATCTTTGGGTCCACCACCGATCCACCACTAGCCACTGCCTCGATCGCGGCGAGCAGCTGCTCACGGTTCCGAATCCCCTCCTTGAGCAGGTAGGCCCGGCGGCCGGTCCCCGCTCCCAGAAGCGCGAGGGCGTATTCCGGCTCCGCGTACTGGCTGAGAACCACCACGCCGATCTTGGGATGACTCTCGCGCAGGGCGCTCGCAACGCTGATCCCCTCGTCTCGTCCCGACGGCGGCATCCGGATATCGGTGATCAGGACGTCCGGATCCTCCGCCGCGATCGCGGCATCGAGCTCCTCGCGATTGGAGCAGACGGCCAGCAGGTCGACCTCGGGCGCCGACTCGAGCATCGTCGTCAGAAACTCTCGCACGACGTACGAATCCTCGGCCGCCACGACGCGAATCGGACGTGGTGGCGCTGTCTTTGGTTGTGTGCTCACGTTCCCTCGCCGAGAAGTCTGCCATAGCGACTTGCCGCGCCCGGCCTCGGCCCATTGCGTTGAAATCCCACGTCTTTGCGAGATTGGGACTGCAAACGTCCGCGACGCGGGGCCAAGTGGATGTATCGTGCCCGCGCCCTGACCCCGGTGGCGTGCGTGCTTCCGGAACCTGTGAACAACCCCATGGTGTGTGCCCCCCACAACCGTGCCTCAGCCACAGCCGATGTTTGTCGCGCGTAGAAACCAGGAACACGGGCCTCCTAGCATGGCCGGTCTCCAACCAGATGAGCTGGGCGATGCCGAGCGTTCGCCGGACGATTCCGTGACGGTGCTGGTGGTCGATGACCACGACGCGTTCCGCCGGGCGATGCGTGACGTCGTCATCGCGACCGAGGGATTCACCTTCGTGGGCGAGGCGGCGTCGGGAGAGGGTGCACTGGAAGCGGCCTCCGTGCTCTCTCCGAAATTGATGCTCGTTGACAAGCGGATGCCGGGCATGGGAGGCCTCGAGGCAGCACGGCGGCTCACCGAACGGGACCCCGGCGTGGTCGTGGTGCTCGTGTCCGTGGAGGAGCCGGATGCGCTCGACCAGCGGACGTCCGGAGCAGCCGCGTTCGTCCGCAAACACCAGCTCTGCCCGCAGTTGCTAAGGGCTGTCTGGCTCGAGCACGGGTGCTGAGTTCGCTGCCGAGCTCACGGGATTTCGACGAGGTGGTAGCTCGCTCCGGCGTCGGTCGTGTAGTACAGCCGTTCGCCGGCGCCTGACCTCGACGTGGCCAATCCGACTCCGTGCGTCGGGTCGGTGAAACCCAGATACACCCAGTTGAGCCCGGCTGGACCGACGGGCGCCCAAGCGGCGCCGCCGTCCACGGTCCTGTACAGCTGCTGATAGCCGACCACCGCCGTTGTCGCCGAGGCGGCCGCGAACGGCGCCGAGTTCGGCTGTGGCGGCAGCTTGGCGTCGCTGATCTGCCGGAACGACGCGCCCCCGTCGGGGGAACGCCACAACCCGCTCATCGTCCCGGTGGCGCAGTGCTCCCACAAGACCTCCGGCGCCATCTCCTGGAACTGGCACGGGAGACCCGGCGACGGCACCCGGTAGTGGCTGAAGCTCCCTCCGAAGTCATGCGAGACGAGCAGCCGGCCGTTGTCGCCCGACTGGATCAGGACATCAGCGCCGTGGACCCAGAGTCCGCCGGCGACCTCGCCCGCGGCCGGCAGCGCGGTCCACTCGTCGCGCGAGACGGGCGAGCGCAGCAGCCGGGAAGTCATGCGGGCGCCGGCGGTGGCGACGGCTGCGTACACCTCTCCCCCGGAGATCGCCAGGTCGGAGACGGAGCCGCCCGCATCGATCTGGTGCCAGGTGGAGCCGCCATCGTGCGTGACGTACAGGTCGGGACCGAAGGCGAACCCGTCGGCCGAATCGGCGAACCGCACCTCCGAGACGCCGACCCGGCCGCCCGCTTCCGCGAGCGGGGTCCGCGGGGCCGGAATCCCCACGAAGCTCCGTCCGCCGTCGGTGGTCCTCACGATCGACGTGCACGGCGGGCTGCCACACGGCGCGGTACCGAGGAGCCACCATGTCAGCTCGCTGATCGCCGTGAACGATCGGGGCACGAACCCGCGGGGTACAGGGCCGCCGGGGGTAGTGGCCGCGGCGGGCGAAACGGTCGCGGTACCGGGCTTCGCCCGCTCGAGATGGGAACCACCGTGGGGATGGCCCGACGCGGAGTCACGCTGAGCGGGGTGCCTCGCAGAGGCGGGACCTCGCTTGGCCGCGTGCCCGCTCACGACGACCACTGCCACGGCCACGGCCACGAGGATCACCGCTGCGCACGCAATCGCGTCGGCCAACCGCCGCGGCCCGCGACCGTCACCTCCGGCGGGCGACGCTCCCAACATCCGCAACCTCCGGTGCGCGCCGCGCTCGGTAAGCGACTCGAGCTGTGTCCCGACCTCGCCCAGGTAGCTACTCACGCCGAACCACCTTCACCCAACTGTTGTCGCAGACGCGCGAGTCCACGACTGACGCGCTTTCGGACAACCATCTCCGAACAATCGAGCTCGGTCGCGATCTCCCGGTAGCTGCGCTCCTCGACGACGTGCGATCTGACCGCGTGCCGCTCGGCAATGGGCAGCCCTTCGACCAGTTCCGCCAGTTGTCCGGCACCGCCCTCGGCGAGCGTCTCAATCTGTTCGAGGTCACCGTCCTCGAGTGCGACTGCCTCGAAGCCGAGTCGCTTTCTCGCTCGCGCCTCAACGCGGCCGCGGCGCAGACTCATCAACCACTTCTTTCGCGCGATCCCGATCACCCATGGCGCCGCCGAATCGCCCTGCCGTCGATAGCCGGGTGCCGACAGCAACACCGCGGCGAACACCTCAGCGGCGAGATCGCCGGTGAGTTCACGGTCGCCGGTCTGGCGAAGCAGAAACGCGAGCACGAGCGGGAGATGGCGTCGATAGAAGACACCAAAGGCCGCTCCGTCCCGCGCGGCGATCGCGGATAACAGATCAGCGTCAGACCACCGCCGCCGATCCTCGCGATGCCGCATCATCGCTCCTCTATTGCCCGAGCGCGCTCGTTTGTGACCCCGGCGCCGTCAGCGGCGGGCTGACTGATGACGGCGGGCCCACTGCCGGTAGGTGTGATGCGTCAGCAATCGGTACCGCGGCACCCTCCTGCGCGCCTGGGCAACCGCTTCGAGTAGCTCGTCATCTTCGTAGTACTTGCCCAAGGCAACGAGCGCCTTCTCACGCACGAACATCCGCCGATCGCGCAGCGCAAACTCGAAGCCATCGACGGCGCGGGCGTCGCCGAGCTCGTCGAGCGCCATAACTGTGTAGTAACGCAGGCGGAGTCCCCGGCTGTGCAACAGAGGCAAGAGGATTTCGACGTCGTCGGCGGAGCCCACCTCCCCGAGCACCCATACGGCCCCGAGGTCGTGCACTCCGTCCTTTAGCAGGCTGCGCACTGGGGGCGCGGCGGCTCGACCGGACTCCTTGAGTCCCTGGATTGCCGCGCGATTCACCCGCCGGCTCGACGATCGATCGCGCACGAGCTCGGCGAGGAACTCGGCTGCTCTGGGATCGCCGCTCTTCCCGAGCGGAACCGCCGCGACCTCGATCATCCTGTTGCGCCGGCGGCGACTCGGCGTGGACGCGAGCTGTGCCTGCACGGCCGCGACATCCCCCAAATCCTCCTCCGGCCGCGGCGTGCCATCGCCTCGTCGCTCCAGCGGGCGCTTGTCGGGTTCGGCTGAGATAGACATGGCCTCTCGTCAGGATGCAGCTCGAATGTATGGAGCGTGCCAGAACTCCATCCTCGGCGCATCAGCGTGGCCCGGATCTACCTCCGGGTAACGACGTGACAGGTCGCTTAGGGAAGCCCGTAACCGCGCTGGGCCTTCTTTACCTCGCCGGAGATCGCCATCTTGCTGAGCGTGCTCCCAACGGTCCCGGCGCCGATGCCGGTTTCCTTGGCTATCTCGGACGCGGTCTTCGGACCGGCCTTGAGGGATTGCAGGATCTTGGCCTTGTTCTCGCCCCTTGGCGCCCGGGCACCGCTCGCCTTCGAGGCAGTCGTCCGTTTGCGGGCCGGCGCGCGCTTTGGCGCGCTCGCCGGCGCCCGGCGGCTCGGGGCGGCGGTTGCGGCGGTCGATCGCGACGCCCTCGTCGATGCGGCGCGGGATCGAGTGCCGGTCGACGTCTTGCGCGTGGACGTGCGGCTCGATGTCTTGCGAGTCGCCCTCGCAGGCCGCACCGAGCTCGGCAGCCGCCGCTCGATCTCGTCGGCGATCGCACGGAACTCACCGGCGGTACTCCGTGCCGCCCGTGATGCTTTGTTGCTCGCATCGCCGCTCAGCTCACTGAGCCGCTTGGCGACCTGCTTGCGAAGTCCTGCATCGCGTAAACGGTCGAACAGGTCGTTGTCCTTCTTGGCCATTGCCTTTTCTCCTCAGAACTGGGGCGCCGATCGGGAAGCGGCAACCCTATCGAGCGCCGAGGATGGGCCGTGCAACTCTACGTGCGCGGGGTGCGGGTGCCCTCCCCGCGCCAGTCACTACTCTGGCCCTCCCGGCACTAGTGAGAGGAGAGTCGCGATGCAGAGGATGAGCGCCCAGGACGCGTCGTTCTTGCACATCGAGAGCGACACGAGCCCGATGCATGTCGGCGGAGTGAGCATCTTCGAGGGACCACCGCCGCGGTTCGCGGACATTGTCGACCGCGTTCGGGACAAGCTCGTGCTGGTGCCGCGTTACCGCCAGGTGGTGCGTTTCGTGCCGCTCGCGCTCGCCCGCCCCGTGTGGGTAGACGACCCCCACTTCAACCTCGGCTACCACGTGCGCCGCACGGCACTTCCCAGCCCCGGCGGAGACCAGGAGCTGCGGGCCCTGGTCGGCAGGGTGATGTCGCAGAACCTCGACCGAGCCAAGCCGTTGTGGGAAATGTGGATCGTGGAGGGCCTCGGAGACGGACGCTGGGCCGTGCTGTCAAAGGTTCACCACTGCATGGTCGATGGCATCGCCAGCACCGACCTGATGAGCGTGCTGCTCGACAAGGAGCGCGACCCCGAGCGCCCGCTGCCGGATACCTGGGTGCCAGGGCCGATGCCGAGCGCAGCGCGACTGTTCGCCGGCGCGATCGTTGAACAGGCAACCAACCCGGTTGCCTTCAGCGAGCGGTTCGCCGGCGCGCTGCTGACCCCTCGCCAGTTCGTGGGGGTGCTCGAGGACACCTCCCGAGGCCTGATCGGCTTCGCGGGCGTGGCACGCCTCCGCGCCGGGTCGTCGCTCAATGGACCTCTCGGGCCGCACCGTCGCTGGGGCTGGGCCCGAGGGCGGCTGTCCGACGTGCAGCTCGTCCGTCGCGCGCTCGGAGGCACCGTCAACGACGTCCTCCTGGCAGCCATCACGGGCGGCTTCCGGGAGCTCCTGCAGGAACGCGGTGAGTCCGTCCACCGGGTGCTGCGAACGCTCGTGCCGGTTTCGGTCCGGCGTCCGGGCGAGCGGGGCAGTTACAACAACCGCGTCTCGGCGATGTTCGCGGAGCTGCCGGTTGGCATCGAGGACCCGGCGCGCAGGCTTCGATCGATCACCGCCCAGATGGCGGATCTGAAGGACTCAAAGCAGGCCGTCGCCGGAGAGGTCCTGACTTCGTTGTCCGGGTTCGCGCCGCCGATGCTGCTGGCGCTCGGCGCGCGCGTCGCCAGCAAGCTGCCGCAACGGAGCCTCAACACCGGAACGACGAACGTCCCCGGCCCGCAGTTCCCGCTGTACCTGGCGGGACGCAGGATGCTCGAGTCCTTCCCGTACATTCCGCTGTTCGCCAGCGTCCGGCTCGCCGTCGCGATCTTCTCCTACGACGGCACGCTCAGCTTCGGGATCAGCGGCGACTACGACACCGCGCCCGACATCGACGTCCTCTGCGAGGGGATCGAGCACGGGCTCGACGAGCTCGTCGCGCTCTCGCAGACGGAGGCCGAGAAGCCCGCCGGCAAGCCCCGTGCTCCCGGGAAGCCCCAGGGCGCCGGGAAACCCCGGGGCAACGGACAATCGGAGGGCGCCGGGAGACCCGCGCGTTCGCCAGGAGCCACCGCCTCTCCCCCGAGCGACGGTTAGGCTTTTAGTGGATGGCCCTCGTCGGTCCCCCGCCGATCTCGTTCAACCCGCTGCGGCGGGTGGCGGCCGACCTACTGGCGGAGCGCCGCGCCGAGGTTCCGTTCCCGCCCGGTGATACGTCGGTCAGCATCCGGCGCACCCGCGGATTCGCGCTCTACCCCCTCCCGATCCTGCTCGATGGCTATGAGCGCTACGGGCCCGTGTTCACGATGCGCGTGTTCCACGGCAACAGCGTGTTCATGATCGGGCCCGAGGCCAACCACTACATCACTGTCTCGCACGCCAACAACTTCAGCTATCGGGAAGGCCACATGGGCGATCTGACCGCCCTGCTGGGCGATGGTCTGCTGACGACCGACGGCGAGTTCCATCGCCGCTCGCGACGGATCATGGTGCCCGCGTTCCATCACGAGACGATCGCCGCCGCGCTCGCGACGATGAATACCGAGATCGAACGCGCGCTCGATGGCTGGCACGACGGCGCCCGGATCGACATCTATTACTACACGCGGCGCCTGGCACTGCGGATCGCGATGCGCGCGCTGTTTGGCTTCGACCCGGACGCCGCCGGCGCACGGATCGACGTTGCCCGCAGCTTCGAACAGGGGCTCGGGTTCTGGGCACGCGACTACTGGCTTCAAGTGATCCGCGGCCCACGAACGCCGTTTGCCCAGATGCAACAGGCGCGGCGCCGCCTCGACGGCGTCATCTACGGAGAGATCGCTCGCCGGCGCCGAAGCGGCGAGCGCGGCCAGGACCTGCTCAGTCTGCTGATCGACGCGACCGACGAGGATGGCGAGGGCCTGGACGACCGCCAGATTCGCGACGAGGTGATGACGTTGCTGTTCGCCGGCCACGACACGACGACGTCGACGATCGGCTTCATGTTCTATGAGCTCGCGCGCCATCGCGACGTCGCCGCGGCACTGCGGGACGAGCTGGACGGCGTTCTCGGTGGCGAGCCTCCGGACGCGGCGGTGCTCACGAGCGGAGCGCTCGAGCTACTCGAGATGGTCCAGGACGAGACGTTGCGGATGTACCCGCCGGCCTGGATCGGCGCTCGCAAGTCGATCGAGACGTTCGAGTTCGCGGGCAAGACCGTCCCCGGCGGGGCCTACGTCGACTACAGCTCGTGGGTCTCGCACCATCTTCCCCACGTCTTCCCGGAGCCGCGCGAGTTCCGCCCGGAGCGCTTCGCCCCCGAGGCGAAAGCGGCGCTGCCGAGGGGTGCCTACGTGCCGTTCGGTGGCGGATCCCGGATCTGCATCGGGATGCGGTTCGGCAAGCTCGAGGTGAAGGCGATCGCTACCGCGCTCCTCCAGCGCTTCGAGTTCGAGCTGGAGCCCGGGTACAAGCTGAGAACCCGCCAGATGCCGACGATCGGTCCGCGCGGCGGCGTGCCCCTGATCGTGCACAAGCGCTCGCGCGCGCCATCCGTAGGAACACCGCTCGCCGCGCATTAGTTGCGGTCCTTGCAGGACAAAACTGCCGGCAATCGTGTGCCGCATTCGCGACTGCTTGGGCCCTATATTCACCTGCTGCTTTGTTGTCAGCTTTTAGAAGGAATGGAATGCGAACGACTTTGATTGCAGGACGCGTGAAGTTGCTGTGGGGGCTCGCCGGCGGAGCGCTGCTCCTGGCCGCTCTATTGGCGATGGCGATCGCCTCGACCGCCGGGGCCGCCCGCGTGCCCAGGCCGGCCACCGTCAGCGCGGCTAAGCCCGCCGGGGACTGCCAGCCGTTCAGCAAGCAGCCATGTCTGCTTCCGTTCCCGAACAACCTGTACACGAAGCGGGATCGCTCGACTCCGACGGGAATCCGGGTCGATCTCCCGGCCGCGGCGATGCCGGTGAACGCCGAGGGCGAGCGGATGAGCCCCTCGCAGTACAACCGCAACGACGGCTTCAGCCCCGGCAGCGCGATCGTCCTGCACGTCGCCGGGCTCGACAACGCCGCAGCGTTCGCGAAGACACACCCCGTTGGGCTGCAGAACATGAGCGCGGCCTTCGAGAAGAACCAGCCGATCGTGGTGATCGACCAGGCAACCGGGCGCCGTCAGCTGATCTACGCCGAGCTCGACGCAAACGCCGGCACGCCGCAGACCACCGATCTGATGATCGTTCCCGGCAAGGCGTTCACCGAGGGCCACACCTACATCGTGGCGCTGCGCGACCTCCGTAACGCGAGCGGTCACGTGCTGCGCGCGCCGGCGTGGTTTGAGAAGCTCCGGGACGGAAAGCGGCTGCCTTCGAACGAGCGCTCGCAGCGGGCACGCTACGCGAAGATCTTCAAGGAGCTGAAGCGCGCGAAGTTCCACCGGAAGAGCCTGTACGAGGCGTGGAACTTCACCGTCGGCAGCGAGAAGAGCCTGACTTCGCGGCTGCTGTCGATCCGCAACAACGCGTTCGCGCAACTCGGCGACACCAATCTCGCCGATGGGAAGGTGCAGGGCCGAGCGCCGAGCTATTCGGTCACCAGCAACACCGCGCTGACGCCCCAGCTCCGCGACGTCCAGGGCACGTTCCAGGTGCCCTGCTATCTCGTGACGTGCGGCGCCACCGCGACCACCGGCTTTCACTACAGCTCGAGCAAACCCGACGCCCTGCCGACGCAGATTCCCGGCAACGTCGCAACCGCCCAGTTCGAGTGCATCGTCCCGACCTCGGCCACGCCGAGCAACCCGGCGCGCATCTCGCTCTACGGCCATGGCCTGCTCGGCTCGCGCAGTGAGGTCACCGACTCTTGGGTGCAGGCGCTGGCGACCAACCACAACATGGCGTTCTGCGCGACCGACTGGTGGGGGCTGGCGGAGGGAGACCTTCCGTTCGACGCCGGCGCAATCGCGAACCTGAACCTGTTCCCCAACGTCGTTGATCGTCTCCAGCAAGGGGTGCTCAACTTCCTCTACCTCGGCAGGCTGATGGACAACCCGCAGGGGTTCGCGTCCAGCGCGGCGTTCCAGTCCGGTGGCCGCGCGGTCATCAGCACGTCGAACCTGTTCTACGACGGCAACAGTCAGGGCGGCATCGAAGGCGGCCTCACAACCGCGGTCTCGCCCGACATCCGCCGCGCCGTGCTCGGAGTCACCGGCATCGACTACGGAAACATGCTGATCCAGCGGAGCACCGACTTCGCGCCGTTCAAGGCGGTCCTCGACGCGGGCTACCCGGACCCGTCGCTGTATCCGGTGATCACCGATCTGATCCAGCAGCTGTGGGATCGAGGCGACCCGGACGGCTACGCCCCGCAGATGACCACGCACCCGTTGCCCGACACCCCGTCGCACACGGTGCTGATGCAGATCGCCTACGGCGACTTCCAGGTGAGCATGTACGCGGGTGCGGCCGAGGCGCGGACGATCGGCGCCAGCGCCTACGAGCCGGCCCTCGACCCCGACCGCACCGTGGACCGCAACCTCTTCTACGGCATCCCGGCGATCGGCCACTTCCCGTTCAACGGTTCCGCGGTCGAGATCTGGGACAGCGGCGCCGGACGGGTCCAGCCGCCGCCGGTGGCGAACATCCCGCCGACCGCCGGCGCGAACAACATCGACCCGCACGAGGACCCGCGCAAGACACCCGCCGCACAGGAGCAGATCTCGGACTTCCTGCAGCCGAACGGCTCAGTGGTCGACGTCTGCGGCGGCGCTCCGTGCCACACGTCCGTCTTCACGCCCTGACCTAGTCATCGCCTGGGTGCGGGCTCCGCACGCGCCTGGGTGCGGGCTCACGCATGCGCCTGGGTGCGGGCTCACGCATGCGCCTGGGTGCGGGCTCACGCGCGCGGGTAGTGATAGATCTGGGTCTGCGTCACCTTCGCGACCAGCTTGCCGCTGTCGTCCGAGAGCTCGGTCTCGACGACGATCAGCGTGCGCCCCTTGTGCAGCGGGCGCGTCGATGCGTTCACCGCGCCGTCGCGCACCGCCCGCAGGAAGTTGGTCTTCGACTCGATCGTGGCGGTGCCCTGGGCGCCCTCGGGGAGGTTGAGGATCGCGCAAATCCCGCCACTGTTGTCGGCCAGCGCCATGATCACACCGCCGTGCATGATCCCCCCGGCGGTGCAGCGCTCTGGCGACCATTCGAGCCGGGCGCGCACGATTTCGGGCCGGGCCTCGAGCAACTCGATCCCAAGCACCGGGGCGAACGGGATCAGGTCACCGAGGCTCTGGAGGTCGGCATCTGTCATGGTCGGCTCGCGAAGAACCTGGCCGCGGGGCGCGATCGCGAACCGATCATGGCACGGCGGACGATGTCCTCGATTGCTGCCTAGCCGACGCCGGCGCCCTCGAGCACTGCGTTCACCCAGTTCTCTATGCCGGCGGCGACCTCCCGCCACCCTTCCGCGACCATCATCAGATGCGGGCGGCCCTCGAACTCGAGGTAGTCGGTCTGGGAGGCCGAGCGCTCGTACTTTTCGTACTGCTTGTGCGCCAGCGACGCTGGAACGGTGTGGTCCTTCTCGGCCCCCACGATCAGCAGCGGAGGACGGCCCTCGCTATGGAAATGGACCTCGGTCGGCGGATGCAGGTGGAAGTTGGCGAACCCCGCCTCGTAGAAGATCTGGCCGGTCTCAGGAACCGCATACTTCTCATAGGCGGCGGCCGCGTCCTCCGGAGAGAACGTGTTCACGAAGCCGTACGTGAACTCCTCGAGGGTGAGCGTGACCAGGCCGTGCCACCTCGATGGGTGGGCAAGCGCGGGACTGGCGGACTTCAGTGTTGAAAACGGCAGGACGAGGATTCCCTTCGGAGGGGCAGGACTCATCGCGACCCCCGCGCGCCCCAGCCCGCGATCGAGGAGCAGCTCCACGAACAGACCACCATAGGAGTGACCGATCAGCACCGGCGGTGCGGGCAGCGCCTTGATCAGCGACTCGTAGTGATCGACGATCTCAGTCACGCCGAGTCCCGCCGCCTCGTCCGCGTGTTCGCGCAGCTCCTCGACGCCGCCCTCCTTGCGCGGCCATTCGGGGGCCGAGACATCAAAGCCTCGGCCCGAGAAGTAGTCGGCAAATGTCTCCCAGCTCGACGACGACAGCCAGGCTCCGTGGATGAGCATCAACGGGGTGCGATTGGTGGCGGCTTCCAAGGCGGAACCTCCCGGTCGGTGATCGATCGTCACCACCTTACTTACCGCCGAGTCGCGGCCTGTGAACGCAGCGGCGCCGCCGTGCTCGCCGCTACGCCCCAGCGGCTCACGCGAGGGCGATTCCGGTCGGCTCATCGGCAAGGCCGATGTCAATCGACGCCACCCCCGTATTCCTCGACGGGGCGATGACGACCAACGAGCTGGACGCATTGCACGCGACCCAGATGTTGACGTCCGCGCTGAGCCCGACCGCCGTGGGGATGTGGTTGAGCTGGGTGAAGCTCGTTACAGCGTCCGTGGTCTTGCCGCAGCCCAGCGGGATCGTCGCGACGGCGTTCCGCGTGGCGGTGTCGATCACCGACACCGTGTCGTCGTTGGCGTTCGTCATGTAGGCACTCGCGCCATCGCCAGTGAATGCTGTATTCCGATCGAGCACCTGTCCGAGGAGCCGCGCCACCTGCGCTTCGCCTCAGATCGCCCAGCTCGCCACGAGCGCACGAGAAGAAGGCCACTCGGTGATGCGGGCCAGCGTGCTCGCGGCCAACAGCCGCTCGATTTCGATGCTGCGGCGAGGAGGCTTCGTGGCGCTCCGCGGCAGCGGCATCATGCGCGATTACGAGCGGTCCCTAGGCGGGTGACCGCCGGCGTTTGTTCGGGCAGGGGCTGTGGACTCTCGGCCCGCGGGGCAGCTGTGGCGGCCGTCGGCTCGGATGGTGGGCGGCTCGGTAAAAGGCAGCCGGGAAGGGGCGGGTTTCGCGGCTGTCGAGGGTCCGGCGGGGGCTACTGACCCGCTCGGTCGCCCAGATTGGCCGGCGCCGGGGGAGTTTGGGGCGCTGCTGCGGGTCTTCTTTGCGACTTTGTGACGGGGTGTGTCGAGAGTGTCACGGCGGTGGTGCTAACACGTCAACACCGGCGCCAGATCCGAGCCCTGTCGTATTGAGCACACTCCTCGTGCATAAGTCGGCAGGGCTCGCCATCCGGCTCAAGGTTGTCGTGTTGTGCATCATCGAAAAGCCGCGATCGCGCCCGTTCCCGCCCCCTTCCCGGCGCCGTTCACCGGGCCGCCCGCCATTCAGAGGCGACGGGCGCCAAAAAAAAGAGCCCGCAGGCTCTGGGTCGAAAGCCACCGAGCCCGCCGGCCCGCGCGCACCGGCGCCGGCGCGCCCCGCCCGCAAACCTAGTCGACCTACTCTGCTGCCCACACCCGCAAGTTTGTGCCGGGAGTGTGTCTCGGGCGAAGTCTCACGGAAGGGGCGACGAGTCGTCAGCGCTTGCGCGCAAGACGCAGGAGCGCCCGGCGGCGCGCGGGATGGAGACTCGCCATCGGCTGGGCGAAAAGGGGCCGCGCTCGCGCTGTGGTCGCCGGGTGACTGGCCGTCGTCGCAGCTAAGCCCGGCGTCCGCTCAACGATACCATGTAGTATTAGGTAACGTAGTAGATAACGCGCGGCCCGATTCGCCCCCGGGTCACGCCGGATACAAGGAGCGATCTCCGATGGCCCAACGACGCACCCGCCAACGAGAAGGGTCGAAACACACGGAGGACCTGGGGATGCCCGGCGCCTTCGACGGCGAGACCGTCTCCCGGCGCCGCTTCATGAGCGCCACCGCCACCGCGGCGGGCGCGATCGCCACCGCCTCGTTCACCTTGCCGGCGCTCGGCTTTGCGATCGCACCGGTCTTTCACCGCGCGGCCATCTCCTGGCAGGACCTCGGCCCGCTGTCCGCCTTCACGGATTCCAACTACGTGCCGGTGACGATCAGAGTCGACCCGGACGTGGGCCAGGCCGGGCTGTCGACCGCCTATGTGCGCAAGCATAATTTGGAGGTCGACGGGCCCGTGAAGGACCGCTACGACCACGTCATCGCGATCTCATCGCGGTGCGTGCACGTTGGCTGCCCGGTCCGCTACGTCCAGGCCGCGCAGTCGTTCGTATGCCCATGCCATGCTGGCGTGTACAACGTCCGCGGGATGCGCGTCGGCGGTCCGCCGCCGAGACCGCTGGATCGCTTCTATACCCTCGTCCGTGGTGGGCGGGTACTGCTGGGACCGCGGTTCAGCCTCAACAACGAGCTTCAGCGCTTCGCGCCGCGCGATCCCGGTGAACCACTCGACGGGATCGGCCAGTTTCTCTACCCGGCGCGGTTCTCGACGCCGCCGGCACCCCCTGGCGCAGCGCCGTAGACCTCCTGGTTCGTCAGCAGCGCGAGTTCGCGGCGCATCTGCTCTTCGACCTCCGGCGAGACGACGGTCAGGCAAGCATACTCACCACACTTGGGACAGACGCCAACCTCACCGGGAAACGAGTAGAGGCATCCGCAGAAACAGGCAACATCGGTCATATTGCTCACCGGCTCTCAGCATTGGGTATGAACCGCAATACGGCCGAAATCACTCTTCGGTTCTCGCGGACGTCGGGTGTGCAGTTCGCGCTCCACGATCCCGCGTAGTCGATCCGCCGAACATGGGGTGACTGCCCCATATCGGTGCAACGCCTCGGCCGCCACGATGTGAGAGGCAGCACGGACCAGCGAAGGAGAACCCATGACCGACGCACACCTGCCCCAGCTGGAACACCGTCTGTTTGTGACCGACAGCGGACTGGAGACGACCCTGATCTTCCGCGACGGGATGGCCCTGCCCGAGTTCGCGGCCTTCCCGCTCGTGGAGACGCCTGCCGGCCGCGAGCGGCTGCGTGACTACCTCCAGATCCATCTCGACATCGCGCGCGCCGCCGGCGCCGGGTTTGTTGCCGAGGCGCCGACCTGGCGGGCCAATCGCGACTGGGGCAGGCGGCTCGGCTACGACGACCGCCGGCTCGCCGTCGTCAATCGGGCGGCGATCTCGCTGCTGGCCGATCTGCGCGAGCGCGCCGGCCAGCCCGTGGAGGCGTTCGTCATCAGCGGCTGTATCGGGCCGCGCGGCGACGGCTACAGAGCCTCGGAGCAGATGACGGCCACCGAGGCGGAGAGCTATCACCGCGAGCAGATCCAGACGTTCGCCGACACCCCGATCGATCTGGTTTCGGCGCTGACGATCACCTACGTGGAGGAGGCGATCGGTGTGACTCGCGCCGCCCAGACATGCGGGATTCCGGCGGTGATCTCCTTCACGGTGGAAACCGACGGGCGCCTACCCAGCGGCGCGTCGCTCGGCGGAGCGATCGATGAGGTCGACGACGCCACGGGCCGAGGGCCGGCCTACTACATGATCAACTGTGCCCATCCGAGCCACTTCGCCTCCGCGCTACACGCGCCCGAGGCGTGGGTGGAGCGCATCCGCGGCCTCCGAGCCAACGCCTCGAGACTCAGCCACGCCGAGCTCGACGCCGCCACCGAGCTCGACGACGGCGATCCAGATGAGCTCGGACGCGAGTACGCGCAGCTGGTCGCCGCCTGTCCCCAGCTGACGATCCTTGGCGGCTGCTGCGGAACCGACGACCGTCACGTTGCGGCGATCGCCCGCCACTGCGCGACCGAGCCCGTGTGACAGCTCCGAGCCCCGCTTAGCGCGTCGATCCGAGGTTGACAGGCCGCAGACGGTCAGCGTATGCTTACCGTTCGTCGTGACTTACCAATTCGATGCGTGGATAGCACTCGGCGATCCGACGCGAAAGGCGATCTTTGAGCTGTTGGCGGATCGCCCGCGCGCGGTCGGCGAGCTCGCCGGTGAGGTGCCCGTCAGCCGCCCGGCGGTCTCACAGCACCTCAGGGTGCTCAAGGACGCCGGCCTCGTGGTCGACCAGCCCGTCGGCACCCGGCGCATTTACCACGTCGACCCCGACGGGCTCGCCGAGCTTCGCGCGGATCTCGAGCGGTTTTGGGGAAAAGCCCTGGCTGCCTACAAGACGGCCGTCGAGCAACCAATTGAGGAGGACAAATGAGCACTCACACCCAGGCCACGCCTACGACAGTTCGCAGCGCGATCGTCGTCGAGGCCCCGCTCGAGCGAGCGTTCCGCCTCTTTACCGAGCAGTTCGACCGCGTCAAGCCGCGCGAGCACAACCTGCTCGAAGTTGAGATCGCGGAGACGGTGTTCGAGCCTCAGGTCGGCGGGCGGGTCTATGACCGCGGTGTCGATGGGAGCGAGTGCCAGTGGGCGCGGGTCCTGGCGTTCGAGCCCCCTAACCGGGTCGTCTTCAGCTGGGATATAAGCCCGCAGTGGCGGCTCGAGTCCGACCTGGACAGGACGAGCGAAGTCGAGGTGCGCTTCATCGCGGAGTCCGCGGGTCGCACCCGGGTCGAGCTCGAGCACCGCAATCTCGACCGCCACGGCGACGGCTGGGAAGGGGCGCGCGATACGGTCGGCAGCGAGGGCGGCTGGCCGCTTTATCTTCAGCGTTTCGGAGCACTCGTGGACGAGGAGGGCTGATCGCGTCGATCACCAAACTGGTCGGCTCGTCTGGGCGTTACCTAGACTCCCGTCATCGCACGGATTCGGATCGTTGCTCTGGCGCTCGTCGGGGTACTTGCGGGCGACGTGTCCGCGGCCGCGCTCGCACGAACACCGAAGCCGTCGAAGACCTCTGACGTGCCGATCACCTTCGTCGGGATGAACGTTGGCGACGCGATCTATGCCAGCGGCGTCGATCCCAATCAGCAGCTGAACAAGATCGTCGCCAGTGGGGTCGGGAGCATCCGCGTGACCTTCGACTGGAGCGAGGCCCAGCCGTATCGGACGTGGTCTCAGGTGCCGGTAAACCAGGTGCGGCAGTTCCAGGGCGATCCGGTGCCGACCGATTTCAGCTCCGCCGACCGGATCGTCTCGATGGCCGCCCGGCGCGGGCTGTCGGTGCTGCCCGTCGTGTTGAATGCGCCGGCCTGGGACGCCACGCCGACGACCGAGATGGTTGGCGCTCCACTGTATTTCGGCCCTTACGTCAGCTACGTTGCGGCACTCGTTCACCGCTACGGCCCCGGTGGCAGTTTTTGGTCAAGCCATCGGTCAGTTCCCTATCGGCCGATCCGCCAATGGCAGATCTGGAACGAGCCCGACCTCATTGACTACTGGTCGTTCACGCCGTGGGTCAACACCTACGTCTCGCTGTTGAAGCAGACCTCCGCCGCGATCAAGGCGATTGACCCCAAAGCCAAGGTTGTCCTCGCCGGGATGCCGAATTACGTGTGGACCTACTTGAACGCGATCTACCGCATACGCGGCGCACGAAAGGCGTTCGACGAGGTCGCCGTTCATCCCTATACCGCGAATCCCCGGGGGATCATCACGATCCTGCGACGCGTCCGGGCGGTCATGAACCGCCACGGCGACCGGCGCAAGCCGCTGATCGCCACCGAAATCGGCTGGCCGTCCTCGTCGGGAAAGAGCTTCCAGCATTTCAGTTTCGCGACCACCGAAGCGGGCCAGGCGCGCAAGCTCGCGGCCCTGATGCCGCTCATCGCCCACGAACGCGTCAAGCTCGGCCTCGCCGGCTTCTACTACTACACGTGGATGGATTCCGAGTTCGCGGGGGCTCCCGCATTCAACTTCGCCGGGTTGTTCGCCTACCACAGCGACGGCACGGTGATCACCAAGCCCGTCTACCGGGTGTTTCGGCGCTGGGCCCTGAAGCTCACCGGCTGCCGCGCCAAGGGCTCGCTCGCGACCGCCTGCCTCCGGCGCTGAGCATTCGATCGTCCACGTCGTCTGCGGCGGGGTAGCGGGCCTTAACCCGAGGACCGTCGAGCTTCTGCGCTAAGGACTAGAAGGCCGAGTCTCGGTCCAGTCGACATAGAGGTTGCGCTCGTCGAACAGCCAGGCGCCGTCGGCCTTGACGAACATGTCGGCGTAGCGAAGCCATGCGACCATGAGCTTGCGCTCTCCGCTGTCGGTGAATAGGTGGTGGGCGATGCAGTAGCTCTCCCCGGTCGCGCGGTCGCCATCGAGCGCGACCGTGCTCTGGCCGTTGAAGTGCATCGTCGCCTGGTAGCGGTTGAGGTCATCGAACAATGGCGTCAGCGCCTCGCGGCCGTCGAGCACCTGTGTGGGCTCGGAGCCCTGCCCTCCCATGTAGACGACGAAGTGGGTGTCCTCGGTGAAGAGCGACTTCTGCCCCTCAGCGTCGCGGCGATCGGCGCAATGCGCGTAGGCATCTACCAGCTCGCGGATCGCGAGGCGGTCAGCCTCCTCGGTCGGGGTGATCTCGGCGTGGATCATCGTTTCTCCTGTTCGTGTCGCGTCTTGAGAAGCAAGCCTTAGGCGCGTCCCGTTTGGAGGCTCCGGTCGAGCCTGATCGCGGCGCTGATCAGAGCGAGATGGGTGAACGCTTGCGGGAAGTTGCCGAGCAGCTCGCCGCTGGAGAGCGTCGAGAGCCAGCGCGGATCGGTGGGGGCGATGAAGCGGACCAGCGGCATGAGCAGTAGCGAGGCGTCGAGCAGGTCCGCGCCCTCGGCCTGCACAAATGCCCTGCGTCGTTCGCTCCAGCCCCGTTCCAACACCCAAGCGAAGATCGGCGTTGCGAGTCCGGCTCCAGTGGCGAGATCCGCCGGCAGGCCGCGGCGGTCCGCGATCCGGATCGCTCGGTCGATGGCCACCCAGGACATCAGCCGGGAGTAAGTGAAACGCTTGCGACCGCCGCGGGTCCCCCAGATCCCCTCGTCGGGCTCTTGCCAGTGATCGCACAGCCAGTCGATTAGCCGCGCAAGTCCGAGCCAGTCGTCGTAGGCGATCAGCTCGCCACCGCGGCCACTAAGCGCCTGACGCTCGGCGAGGTAGATCGAGTCGAACAGCTCACCGTAGACGTCGAGTTGCAGCTGCGTGGCAGCGCTGTTGCCGATCCTCACCGGATGCGAGCCGCTGTATCCGTCGAGGTGTTCGAGCTCTCGTTCGGCGAGCCGTTCTGCCTCCTTCGCGCTGAGCGACACCGGCCGATCGCCAGCTTGCAGCACGAACGTCCGGCGGTCCTCCGCCGCGACCTCGAACTCCGCTCTGGCCCCCGCACCCGTCGGCTCGAGCCCGAGCGGAGAGCACAGAACGAGCGACTGTCCCGGCGCTCGAAACACGACGCCCTCCGGCTCGATGGCGAGCTGTGGCTCGTGCAGTCCATAGTCGAAGCGCGGCTCGACCTCGAGACGGAACCGATGAGCCCCACGCACACCGACCACGCTTCGGATCAGCCGCTGCGGGCCGTCACCGACGGGCATGAAATCCTGAACCTCGCCCACGCCCTCCGGGGAGAGAAACCGCGTGACCAGCACATTGGTGTCCGGTAGGTACATCTGCTTCGTCGCAGCGTGCGGATCCGCGGGCGCGATCCGGTAAAAGCCGCCCCGATCGCGATCCAGCAGTGCCGCGAACACGCCCGGCCCGTCGAACCGATGCGGTGAGAACCAATCGATCGTGCCGTCGCTGCCGACGAGCGCCGCCGTGCGGAGGTCGCCGATGATCCCGTGCTCGGCGATGGGCAGGTAATCCGCCGGGGCGCCCGGCCAGCGCTCGGGCGACTGCTGTCCGTCGATGCCGGCGCTGTCGAGGCCGGACGTCACACCTTCCGCTCCTCAGCCGGCCGCCGCTTTGCGGTAACTCCCCTCGCGGAACTCGTCGAGGAGTCCGGGATGGGTGGGTCCCCAACCGAGTTCGGCTCGAGCTCGGGGCGCGTCGGTGCCCTGATCCAACAGCAGGACTTCCGCGAAGGCGTCTCCCAGGCGCGTGCGAGCCTCATCACCAGAACCGGGGACCGCTCCTGGAGCGCCGGCTGCCACAGCGGCCGCGTTGGTTATTTCGGCGAGGGTCGATTTCGATCCATTCCCAACGACGTAGCGGCCACGAGCCGAGTCGTCTTCCAACACGCGTCGGAAGAGATCCGCGAGGTCGGCGACATGGACGGTTGCCCAGTGCTGACGGCCGGTCCCCAGCACGACCAGGTTGCCCTCGTCGTCGCGGGGTGACCCGAGAAGGAGTCCGGGAATCCCGCCTCCGCCGTCGCCGTAGGCGGTACCTGACACGATCACGGCACCGCGCATGTCGCTCGCAGCCAGCACGCGGCGCTCGATCGGTAGCTTCCATGCCACCAGCGGGGGCGGATCGAACGGCGACTCCTCGGTGATCGAGGTGTTGGACCCGTAGATCCACAGACCGCTGATCTGGATGTAGGGCTTGCCGGTGCCGGCGAAGGCCTCGATCGCCGCATCGACTACGGCGGAGTCCAGGTCTGCGCTGGTGGCGTCGCCGGGACTCGCTGTGTGGATCGCCCCGTCCGCGCCGCTCAGCACGCTCACGAGCGCCGCTCGATCGTAGAGGTCGGTGACGACTGCTGTGGCGCCGCGGCCGGCGATCACGTCGGCTTGGGCGTCGTCGCGGACAAGTGCGGTCACCTCGTGCTCGTGTTCCTGCAACTCCGTTAGTACGTGGGATCCGATGAACCCCGTTGGACCGGTGAGTGCGACTTTCATAGCCGGACCGCCTCCTGTCTCCTGACGGATCAGAAAAAGCTCAAATGGTTGCTTGAAAATACTGCCGACAGAGATGCTTGTCAAGCAGGTGCTTGAATTGTCTGAGGAACGCGGCCCGGGCTCGAGCCGCGGAAGGTTCCCGCCACTACCGGGACCAGCAGTCGCTCGAGCTGCTTCTCGGACTTGTTCCCGAGCTCGGCCCCAACGGGCGCGAGGACCAGCCAGTTCAACAAGCCGGCCGCGCAGCGCGTCCGGAAGACCAACTCCCGGTCCTTGACCTCAGGCAGGTTAATCTTGAGCACCCGCAGGACGTCGGCACGAATCCGATCGAAGCGTGCATCGAGCCGGTCCCACCCCTGCGGGGGATCGATCCCGGACCGCGCCACGATCCGCATCACGGCGTAGTCACGACCGCCCGCGGCCAGCGCCTGCATCATCGGCCGAGCGAACGCTGACGCCAACTCTTCGAGGGTCGACGCGGGGTTGAGCGCCCTGACCGCCCCCTGTTGAGCGTCCAAGTAGCTCTCGAGCGCATACTCGATTGCCGCGTCAAACAGCGACTTCAGCGAACCGAAGTGGTAGCTCACAGCCGCGACGTTGGCATCAGCGGCGTCCGTGATCTCTCGGAGCGTCACCCCCTCCTCGCCGCGCTGCGCGACCAGGTCCAGCGCAGCATCCATCAGGCGTGTCCTCGTCCGCAGACCCGCCTCGCGACGCTGATCAGCTTTTCCTGGCTGCACGCAGCCTAGTCAAGCGGATGCTTGAAAACCTGTCAAGCACGACATCGTTCTGATGAACAATTCAAGCGATCGCTTGACAATTGTTCCGTGCTCCGACAAAGTCAAGCAAGCATTTGAATCGGTTCTCAATCGATCGGACAGCATGGGTGCGGCGCTCGTGATTGTCGGAGCGCCGGGCATCGGAAAGTCGGCACTCGTGCGTCACGCACAGGCCCGCGCCGGCGAACTCGGGGTTCGATCGCTTTCTGCGGTCGGCGTCGAGTCAGAGGCGGAGCTCGCATTCGACGCCGCTCGAGAACGCATGCATGCCGGCCGTGCGGGTGGAGCGGCTGAGTCCATCCGAGGCCGCCGAGCCTCCCGGACCGTGACGCGCCAGATCTGCATCCGATGCTGCGCGCCCGGGTGCTTGCGGAGGCGGAAGGGAATCCGCTGGCCCTGGTCGAGCTTGCCCGCGTCCTGCCGGAATCGCCGACTGCGCACGAGCGAGTTTCGCCGGCACCGACAACGTTGACGGCTCGTTTGGAGCGGGGCTATTCCTCTCCCACCGCACGATCGGATCACACCTCTACCGCATCTTCCCGAAGCTCGACATCACGGCGCGGTTGCAGTTGGGCGACGCACTCGCGACCGCGACCCGCGAGCGAGAACCAGTCCGGTGACCGAAGAGAATCCGGACGCCTGAAGTCAGGGTCCCGCCTGATTCGAGCGGTTCTACAGAAGGGAAGGACTATGTCCTCGCAGATCAGACCGAACATCGTGCTCGTGCACGGCGCGTGGGCCGATGGGTCCTCTTGGAGCGCCGTCATCGAGGCCCTCCAGGACGATGGCTACAACGTCACCGCCCCCCAGCCTGACGAGGTCGCGAGGCTGATCGAAGCCGCGGCCGCCTCGGCTGAACTCGCGGGGAACGCCCAGCCCGCGGCGCGAACAGCCTGAACGCTCGTCAGGACTGCAGGAACGTGAGCAGGTCGGCGTTGATCGTTTCGGCCTGGGTGGTCGGCATGCCGTGCGGGAAGCCCTTGTATGTCTTTAGCGTCCCGTTCTGCACGAGCTTCGCGGATAGTGGTGCCGAGTCGGCGTAGGGCACGACCTGGTCGTCGTCGCCGTGCATCACGAGCACAGGCACCGAGATCTTCTTGAGGTCCTCGGTGAAATCGGTCTGCGAGAAGGCAACGATCCCGTCGTAGTGTGCCTTGGCTCCGCCCATCATGCCCTGGCGCCACCAGTTCTCGATGATCGCTTCCGAGGGTTCCACGCCTGGCCGGTTGAAACCGTAGAACGCCCCCGACGCAAAGTCCCGGTAGAACACGGACCGGTGCTCGGCGACCTGGGCCTGTAGACCGTCGAACACGCTCTTGGGCAGGCCGCCGGGGTTGGCCTCGGTCTGCAGCATGAGCGGCGGCACCGAGCTGATCAGCACCGCTTTCGCGACACGGCTCTCACCGTGTCGGGCGATGTAGTGCGCGACTTCGCCGCCACCGGTGGAGTGCCCGATATGCACGGCGTCGCGGAGATCGAGATGCGCGGTCAGCTCCGCCAGGTCGTCGGCGTAATGGTCCATGTCGTGACCGTCGCTGGTCTGCGTGGAGCGTCCGTGCCCGCGCCGGTCATGGGCGATGACGCGATAGCCGTGAAGCAGGAAGAACATCATCTGCGTGTCCCAGTCATCGCCCGACAGCGGCCACCCGTGGCTGAAAACAATCGGTTGGCCCGAACCCCAGTCCTTGAAGAAGATCTCCGTGCCATCGCCCGTGGTAATCGTGCCCATGCGCTGATGCCTCCGTTGGTCTGTTCCCCGAAGCCGAAACGTCCGCCTCGCAGCCTAACCCATCCCTTGCCGTGCTCATCGCCCGTCCCCTTCGATCTCGGCGAGGTCCACGTCGGTGAGCTCTAGGTATCACCGCGTGACAGCCTGACGCCCGGAAGTTCCTCAGCGTAATCTGGTCGTGGCGATGAGCGTCGGCACAGCCGCGATCACTGAGGGCGGCCGGACCGCGTGGGCGCGGAACCTGGCTGCGCCGGTCCGGAGCTTTCTGAGCACTGAGACGGGCGGGGCGATGGTGATGCTGGGGGCCGTGATCGCCGCGCTGTTGTGGGCGAACTCTCCTTGGTGGCACTCCTACGAGTCGGTGTGGACGACGACCTTCTCGGTCCAGGTGGGGAGCGCCGGGATCGTCATGGACCTTCGCCACTGGGTCAACGAGGGTTTGATGACGTTGTTCTTTCTCGTGGTGGGCCTCGAGGCCAAGCGTCAGCTCGATCTCGGCGAGTTGCGCGAGCGACGCCGTCTGGCGATCCCGGTGG
This sequence comes from uncultured Solirubrobacterales bacterium, assembly GCA_963759695.1. GTDB lineage: Bacteria > Actinomycetota > Thermoleophilia > Solirubrobacterales > Solirubrobacteraceae > Palsa-465. The sequence continues at coordinate 14,171 of CAVXAO010000017.1, read as the reverse complement.
TCGCGGCGATCGGCGGGATCACGGTCCCCGTGGTGATCTACCTGGCGTTCAACGCCGGCCGATCCGGCGCGCACGGCTGGGGGGCGGCGATGTCGACCGACACAGCGTTCGCGCTCGGAATCGTCGCCCTCGTGACCCCCCGGACCGCGACTCGTATCCGCGTGTTCCTTCTGACGCTGGCGGTCGTCGACGATCTCGCCGCGCTGGTCGTGATCGCAACTGTTTACACCAGTCATGTTTCGGTGCTGGCGCTGAGCGTGGCGGGCGTGCTTTTCGTGGGTCTGGTCGCGTTGCGCTACGCGCCGTTTGGGCGGAGCGTCGTCTCTATCGGCCTAGGGGTTGCGATCTGGGTCGCGATGCTCAAGTCCGGGATTGACCCGGTGATCTCCGGACTGGCGATCGGATTGGGGACCAGCGCGTACCCGCCCGCACGCGAGGACCTCGAGCGCGCAACGGCACTGACCCGGTCCTTCCGCGAGCAACCGACGCCGGAGCTGGCGCGCTCGGCGCAGCAGAGCCTGCAGTCGGCGATTTCGCCCAACGAACGGCTCCAGTACGACCTGCATCCATGGACGAGCTACGTGATCGTGCCGTTGTTCGCGTTGGCTAACGCCGGGATCCACGTGACCGGCAAGCTGATGAGCGACGCCGTGTCCTCTCCAATCACGCTGGGGATCCTGTTCGGGTACGTGGTCGGCAAGCCGATCGGCGTCTTCGCCGGCTCCTGGATCGCGTCGCGCCCCGCCCTCCACGGACCGCGCGCCCTGATCAGCGGACCGGTGCTCGTCGTGGCCGGCGCGTGCGCGGGGGTCGGCTTCACCGTCTCGCTTCTGGTCTCGAGTCTCGCGTTCACGGGAGAACGCCTCGATGAGGCGAAGCTGGGTACGCTCACTACGGTCGTGGTCGCGCCGGCGGTCGCGTGGATGGTGAGACGGCTCATCAGTCGATTGCCGAACACTGTCCGAGCCCGCCAGATCGGGGGCACCGCCGACGACATCCTCGACCTGATCGATGAGGTCGACGCCGATCGCGACCACATTCGCGGCCCCGACGACGCGCCGGTGACGCTCGTGGAGTACGGCGACTTCGAGTGTTCCTACTGCGGGCAGGCCGAGGGCGTGATCCGCGAGCTGCTCGGTTCGCATGGCGACGACGTGCGTTACGTGTGGCGCCACCTCCCGCTCAACGACGTTCACCCCAACGCGCAGCTGGCTGCAGAAGCGTCAGAGGCCGCGGCTGCTCAGGGCAAGTTCTGGGACATGTACGACCTCCTGCTCAGCCACCAGGACGAGCTAGGGCCACGGTATCTCGCCCGCTACGCGACCGACCTTGGACTGGACGTCGAGCGCTTGCGCGACGAACTACGACGGCGAGAGTACGCCCCCCGCATAAGCCAGGACGTCGCCAGCGCCGACGAGAGCGGCGTCTCCGGCACACCAACCTTCTTCATCAACGGCCGCCGCCACTACGGCGCCTACGACATTGACGCGCTCACCGACGCGGTCCGAGCGGCCAAGACCAGAGCCCGGCAGCTCGCCCTCGTGGCCGCGCCGAGCTAGGCCTCGGGCAACCTGGTCCGTGTCGCTCTGGCGGTACTCGTGGGAAGATGACTGCCGTGCCGATCGCGTTGATGCTGGCGACTTTGACTGACCGTCGCGACTTCGGCGATGACTGGCTCCTGGAGCGCAAGTTCGATGGTGAGCGCTGCGTCGCGCGCAAGAATGGCGGCAAGGTGCGGCTTGAGTCGCGCGCGGCCAATGACCTCACGGGCACCTACCCCGAGGTCCGCGCCGCGGTCGCCGGGCAGCCGGACCGGGGCCTCGTGCTCGACGGCGAGGTGGTCGCGTTCGACGGGGAGCAGACGTCGTTCAGCCGGCTCCAGCAGCGCCTCGGAGTCACGGACCCGTCTCCGGAGCGGGTGGGCGCATATCCGGTCGTCTTCTGCGTCTTTGACCTGCTCGAGCTCGACGGCGACGATCTCAGGGACAGGCCGCTGCTCGAGCGCCGCGCGCGGCTGACGGCGGCGCTCCGGCCGGGCGCGGCGTTGCGAGTCAGTGAAGCATGGCGCGATGAGTCGCAGCGGCGGTTCGCGCAGGCGTGCCGGGCGGGCTGGGAGGGACTGATCGCCAAGCGCGCACAGGCGCCGTACGTCTCCGGCCGCTCGAGGGACTGGCTGAAGCTCAAATGCGTGTGGGAGCAGGAGTTCGTGATCGGCGGTTACACCGATCCCGCCGGCGCGCGGACGGACTTCGGCGCGCTGCTCGTCGGGTATTACGAGGACGGCGAGCTCAAGTACGCTGGCAAGGTCGGGACCGGATACACCGCGGCAACGCTACGTGATCTCGGTTCGCGCCTGCGCAAGCTCGACACGTCCGACTCGCCGTTCGTCGACGCGCGACCGATTCCTCGGGGCACGCACTGGACCCGGCCCGAGCTGGTCGCCCAGATCGGGTTCGCCGAGTGGACGAACGACGGTCGCCTGCGCCAGCCGCGCTTCCTCGGTTTGCGCGACGACAAGCGCCCGGCCGAGGTGCTCCGCGAGCGGCCCCAGTGAGCAATGCCCCCAGGGCCACTAGGGCCTGTCGCCGGAGGCCTCCGGCCTGCCTCGGGCCTCGCTCGCAGGGTGCTCGACGAGTGCCACGACGCGGCTGGCCATGAACCTGGCCGTGCGCACGGGTTCGCCCGTGCGGGTCACCTCGGCGACCTCGACGATACCCCGTCCTGTCGTGATTTCGACTCGGCGACCTGCGCGCGTCGCCACGATCTCGTACACCCGCGAACCATCGTCGGCAGCCACAACGATCTCTACGCGGTCACCTTTCATAGTGCGAGCGTACTCTGGCGCGGCCGCTGGGTGCCGTGGCGTGGGCGCCGGCCGATGTTTGCATCAAGCCGGCGGTGTCGTACTTGAGGTAACCATCGTGGTTTTGCTCGGCTGGCCGTGCCGGGCTAGCCGTGCCTGTCCTGAGGTTCGCCGCCCACGGTGGCGGCGGGCTCGTGGACGATGCCGCCGGGCGATGCCGGCTGGAGCCTGGCGGTCCACTTTTGCTCGATCTGGCCGTAGCGCCAGACGAGCAGCGCGGCGAACCAGGTCAGGATGAACATGCCGACGATGACGAACCCGGCCGTGTTGACGTTGAACTTGGCGATGAAGGCCCAAAAGCCGTGGCTCTGGCTGAGCCCGCTGATCTCCTGGGGGAACAGGCCGAGGACCTCGACCCCGCCGACGAAGAAGCAGATGGCCACGGACAGTCCGGTGATGGCCAGGTTGTAGTACACCTTTCGGACCGGGTTGAAGAAGGCCCACCCGTAGGCCAGGTTCATGAACAGCCCGTCGATGGTGTCCATGAGCGTCATGCCGGCCGTGAATAGGATCGGCAGGCACAAGATCGCGTACCACGGGATGTGCTTGGACGCCAGCAGCGCGGTTGTGGCCAGCAGGGCAACTTCGGTGGCGGTGTCGAAGCCCAGGCCGAACACGAGGCCCACCGGGTACAGCTGCCACTCCCTCGTGATGGCCTTCATCCAGCGGCCGAAGATCCGGTAGAAGAACCCACGGTTCTCCAGTTGCCGCTCGAGCTCGGCCTCGTCGTACTCGCCGCGGCGCATCGACCGGAAGACGCGCGCGATGCCGGCCAGGATGAAGAGGTTCAACAGCCCGATCAGTAGCAGGAACGACGCCGACACCACGGTGCCGAACACCCCGCCGTACCGCTCGAGCCCCGAACCGCTGTTCGAAACTGCACGAAACACCGTCTTCTCCGCGACCACGATGCCGATCCCGATCGCAACGACGACGGTGGAGTGCCCGAGCGAGAAGAAGAAGCCGAACCCGAACGGGCGCGGCTGGCCAGTGTCCCGCCGTTCGCTGAGCACCTTGCGGATCGTGTTGTCGATCGCCGAGATGTGGTCGGCGTCGAACGCGTGCCGTAGGCCGAGGGTGTAAGCCAGGATCGACACACCGATCCCCAGGCCCTTGTAATGCGACGGCACCACAAACGCGAAAAACACGAAGAACCCGAGCACGTGCAAACCCGCGATCAACCCGAACATCGCGATCACCCGCGTCCGTTCCTGGCGGGTCATCGCGGCGAACGAGTGGCGGATCATCGCGGCGATGCGCGGGGACTTGGAGGGGGGCGGATCGGGCATGGTGGCACTCCTGACCGGAGGGCTTCCAGATCCGGCGCTGAGCCGGATCTGGATTCCCTCCGATGCTTTCCCGGCCATCCGGCCGGAGCATCCGTTCCGATCAGGGAGAGTGATCAGGAACTCATCACCGGCACGGGGTTCGGCGCGCCGAGGTAGGGGAACTGCGACTGGAGGTCGTCGTGCGGCTTCAGGCCGGTTGGCGGCACCTTGCCGTCAGTCAGCCAGATAAAGCGCATGCTGTAGACGTCGTCGGTGAGGACACGGCCGTTGGGGTAGTTGGCCGGCTTGGTGCGGTCGTATTGGAGGATGTCGGGCAGCACCTGCATAGCGGCTGCCTTGGCCTCCTCGGGTGAGTAACCGCCGTTTTCCAGGATCTTGGACCAAGGCCCCAGGTAGTTGGCGACGTCGTCGGCCGGCTGGCGAGAGTTGTAGAGGTTCTTCTCGCCGTCGGGGTTGATGAACGGGTTGATGGCCGGGTGCCCGCCGCGGTCCATCTGCACGAGCGCCCCATCGCGGCGCAGGCTGATCGTGGCCCAGATTCCGATCACGGGGGCGTCGCCGAGCATGGTGTCGGGTACCTCCAGCGCTATGGAGTCGACGTTGTTCTCGGCGAAGTCGTCGTGCCCGGTCCACACCAATCCGTGAAACGCACCCTCGGCATCGGCGAAGAACGGGTCGCTGCGCAGCCCGGCGCAGATCCGGATCGGGCCGACCTGGACGGGCCGGGCGATGCCTTCGAAGCTGACCGGGAGCGATTCGGTGAGCAGCTCCCCGCCTGGCTCGGGCTCCCTGGCCTGACCGCCGGTCGCGGACCAGACCGACCCGGTTTGCACCCCGTTCTCGTACTCGGAGAAGGTGAAGGTGAACGCGATGTCGGCTTTCGCGTCGCCGTCAGTGTCGATGTTGATTCGGTGGACCGCGTCGGGGTGGAATTCCGGGGCGATCGGGCCCGGCTGAACCGGGGGAGGGGCGCTCGTCGGATTCGAGTCGATGATGAGGACCGTCTTGTCAGGGTCATCTGATGACTTGAACACGAATAGGTCCGTGAAGTCCAGGCGCCTGTCGTCGCCGGGAAACTTGAGATTGTCAGCGCTGAAGTGATTCGACACGATGAGTCCTTAGTTAGTGATTGTCTGTGTCTGGATGCTGGCGTTATGCGGGTCGTGGCTGCCTAGGAAATCGAGCAGTGCCGCGTTCACCTGGTCCGCGTGAGTCCAGGCGATCGCGTGTGGGCCGCCCTCGATCACCACGAGCTGCGCGTCGTCGATCAGGCCGGGCAGGCGCTTGCCGGTCTTGTCCAGCGGCAAGACCCGGTCCGCGTCTCCCTGAACGACCAGCATGGGTACGTCGATCTTGGGCAGGTCAGCGCGGAAGTCGGTCGTCCATGTCGAGATACACGCCACCGCCGCGGTGGCGGACGCGCTGGCCGCGATGTTCCAACTGGCCTCGTAGGCCTGATCACTGACCAGGGTGCCGCGCAGGGCGTCGGCGTTGTAGAAGTTGTCCAGGAAGCCCTTCATCCACGCCGGCGTGTCAGCCTGCGCGGCCTGGACGAACCCGTCGAACACGCTTTGCGGCACCCCGTCGGGGTTGTCGCTGGTCTCCAGCAGGAACGGCGGGATCGGTGACACCAGCACGCCCCTGGCCACTCGCGCCGAGCCATAGGCACCTAGAAGGCGGGTGACCTCGCCGGTGCCCATCGAGTGTCCGACCAGCACGGCGTCCCACAGGTCCAGGTGCTCGAGTAAAGTGGCCAGGTCGGCGGCGAGGGTGTCGTAGTCGTAGCCGACGACGGGCTGGCTGGACTGGCCGAACCCGCGGCGGTCGTAAGTGATGACACGGTGGCCGCCCTCCAGCAGGACCGGGACCTGTTTGTCCCAGGCCCGGCCACTCAGCGGATACCCGTGGATCAGGACGACGGCCTGGCCGGCGCCATGATCCTCGTAGTGAATCTCGATGTCGGCGGAGTTCTCCCGGCCGACAATGACTTTAGGCATGCGAATTCCTTCCTGTCGGAAAATGGCCTGCATCCGGAGAGCCGAGTGGTATGACGTTCGACTTTGTTGCCGGCCGGTACTCGAGTGATGGTCGCGCCGGGGACGGCGCGTCGCGTCCGGGTGAAGCCCTGGGCAATACCCCGGGTCTTCCTGCCAGGGTGCCGCCGGTCGGCTGGTAGATGACCCACGGGTTGATCGCACCCAGCGCGCGGCGCCCGCGAGGTCCGCCACCACTACCGGCCGATTCCAGCGGGATGGAGGCGTTCGCCGAGCGCGCCCGCCGCGAGCTGCTGGCCACGGACGAGACAGTGCGCAAGCGCACGGTCGAGACGCTCGACGAGCTGACCCCTAGGAGGTGCAAGTCGCGCGCCTAGCCGCCGAGGGGCAGACGAACCCTGAGATTGGGGCCCAGCTGTTCCTGAGCCCGCGCACGGTTGAGTGGCACCTGACCAAGATGTTCGGCAAGCTCGGCACCAGCTCCGCTCGGCACTTTCCGACGTCGCAGCCGTCCGTCCGCGTCTAGCCGCCACAATGGCCCAGGGGTCAAGTCCTAAGATCACGGGGGTGGACAAGGCGGATCTTGGCGCGGTCGTTGATGCATGCCGGTCATTGATCCGCGAACGGTTCGATGACGACAATCACCGTGGCGCGGCGGCGATGCTGCTCGACGACGGAACGATCCTGATTGGCACCGCCCCGGATGCGATCAACCCTTCGGTGCAGGTCTGCCATGAGACTGAGCCCTACTGCGCGGCGTTTCGCCTGGGCAAACGCGTTGTCGCCTCGGTTTGTCTGCATCGGGAGCCGGGCGGCCGGACGGTTGTCCTGAGCCCGTGCGGGGTATGCCGGGAGCGCCTCGCCGTCTATGGGCCCGACGTGCTCGTGGCGGTGGCTGACGTCGACGATCCGACACTTGTCGTTTGGAAGCCGCTGAAGGCAGTCCTTCCCGACTACTGGATGACGGCCTTCCCCGACGAGCTCGAGGAGGGCTGGAGTGATTGAGAATCGGCTCGGACCGGAGTGGTCTAGCGCGGGGCGGCGTCCCGTAGCTGGCTCATCGTGAAGAGGGCTTCGGCGTCGACGCGCCGCCCTCCTATCCGCGGGCGGGCGGTCCCGTTCCCGTCGTGACCTAGCTCTGTCTCGCGGCGCACCTCCCGCAGCTTGGAGAGCTTGTCGCCGCGAACAACAAGAGGATCTTGTCGCCTGCGCCCGCGACCTGCCGGCGGGGCGCCGCCTTGCGATCCGCGTAGCCACCGATCCGGGCCGGGTCCAGCCCGCTGCCTCCGCGTTGCCGGCGGCCTAGCCGCGGATCCTGAAGACGATGATCGCCACCAGGTAGGTGATGCCGCCGATCGCGCCCAGCCACCCGTAGGGGTTGCCGGTTTGTCCTTTGGCGAGCTCGACAATGAAGGCGACGATGATCGCGAGGATCACCGCCAGTCCGGCGAGCGCTGTGGCGTGGATGTCGATCATCCGGAAGCGCTCGTCGCGCCCGTCGCCGCGCAAGCCGCGGATCGTCTCGCTGCGCCCCCCGAACAGGAGCAAAGCCCCGAACGCGGTCATGATCGCCAGTGACTCGATCCCGCTCGCCGGAGCGCCGCCGATCCACTGCGCCGCGAAGAGCACGATTCCCAGCGCCACCGAGAACAGCGGCACAAACCACTTCGATCTAGTAACTCGCATCGAACATCGCCTCCACCGTGGTCTCAAAGAATCGCGCCAGCGCTAACGCGAGCGGCAGCGACGGCGTGTAGCGCTCCTGCTCGATTGAATTGATCGTCTGCCGCGAGACACCCATCGCAGAGGCCAGCTGTCCCTGCGACAGACCCCGCTCGCTCCGTAACTCTCGCACCGAATTACGCATCCGCCACCCGCGCGGCCTATGGGTCCGAGCGCCGACGCAGCCGCCGCCAGCAATCGCCTGGCCGTTGCGGGCGGCTCAGGGAGGCCACCAGCACCGCGGGAAGCCACCCCACCTGCCAGATCGGCTGCCAGCTGTGCTCCCGGATCGCCTGAGCGATCCCCGCGCCGGCGACAACCGCGACGACGACAATCGTGACCCACTCGGACCACCCGAGTCGCCTTCGCACCGCTACCACCTCCGTTGTCAAGTTTGCTTGATAGTGGAAAGGTAGCTTGACAGCAGGCCCCTGTCAAGGGTGCTTTACAAGTTGAGCCCGCGTCGGGCGAGGATTGCCGGGAGCTGCGTCGGTGGCAGCTCGAACGTGTGAAGGGTCGACGGTCCGGCTCGTGTCGTTGACGGCCCAAGAGTGACTCCTGTCTGACGAGGCCTAGGTCGTCCCTCGGAGCGCGTCGGTTGGTGAGAGGCGGGCGGCGCGTACGGCGGGGTACAGGCCGGCGATCAGTCCGAAGGTGAGGGCGGCCGCGAGCGCGGCCGGGAGGAGCGTTGGCGGGATCGCGGTGCTCCAGTGGCGGATGTGGGCGTAGCCGGCTGTGATCATGATGCCGGCGAGGAGTCCGGCGGCGGCGCCGAGCGCTGAGAGGATCAGCGCTTCGGCTGTGAATTGGATTGCGATGTGGCGGCGGGTGGCGCCGAGTGCGCGGCGTAGGCCGATCTCGGTGCGTCGCTGGATGACCGCCATGACCATGACGTTGGCGATCCCGACCGCACCGACGACCAGGGCGATCGCGCCGAGGCCGAGCAGCAGTGTGTTGTAGGCGCTCTTGGCTGCGATCTGCGCGGCGAGCGCGTCGGATGGCCTGGAGACGGTCGCGTCCTGTGGGTTGTCTGGGTTGGCGGTTCGGGCTAGCACGTCGCGGACCTCGAGCGTTTGGTTGGGGTTGGTGCGGACGTAGATCGTTGTCGGGTGTGTGTCGGCGGCTAGGAATCGGTGGGAGGCGGGGATGCCGACCAGCGCTGCCTGATCGAGCTCGGGCGCCAGGGCGATGGGTCGCAGGATCCCGATCACGGTGAACCCCCGTTGGCCGATCCAGACCGCCACGGGCGGGTTGAGCCGGTCGATCCCCAGCGTCTGTGCCGCGCCGGCACCGAGTACGACGGTCGGGTAATTGGCGGTGGCGGTATTCAGCCAGGTGCCCCGGGCGAGTCGGGCGTCGAGCGCTGCTGGGAGGTCGAGGCCGGCTCCGAGGACGCTGATCCCGCCGGTGAGGTACGGGGGAACCTTGTCGGTGCGGCGCACGGATGCGGTCGTATTGACGGTCTCGGTGACGTGACGGACCGGCGGGATCAGGGCGATCATTCCTGGTGCGCGGCGCGGGAGGTCGTTCTGGCTGGTGCTCGCGAAGGTGCTGCCGGGCTGGACTGTGAGCAGGTCGGTGCCGAGACGGTCAAGCTGTGCGACCAGGTTGGCTTTGGATGATTCAGAGACGCCGACGACGGCGACGAGCGCGGCGACGCCGACCGCGATCCCGAGGACGGCGAGCGCAGCCCTGAGGCGCCCAATGCACAGTCCGGCCAGGCCGATTCGCGGCACGTCAGCCGGGTGCAGGCGCGAGCGCGGTCCGCGTCGATCATCCATGGTTGGCACCGGTGGTCACGGCCGCCCGATCGGCGATCACGGTGCCGTCGCGCAGCTCGATCATGCGCGGCGCGGCAGCGGCTACATCGCGGTCGTGGGTGATCACGGCGATCGTGACGCCGCCTTCGTGGAGCGCGACGAGGAGCTCGAGGATCGCGTCGCCCGTGTGGCTGTCGAGGTTCCCCGTGGGCTCGTCGGCGAGCACGATCGCGGGGTCGCCGACGAGTGCGCGGGCGATCGCGACGCGCTGGCGCTCCCCGCCTGACAGTTGCGACGGGGTGTGCGCGCTACGTACCGTCAGCCCGACCCGGTCGAGCGCCCGCCGCGCGCGCGCCTGACGTTCGCGGCGGGCGACGCCGCAGTACAAAAGCCCGTCGGCGACGTTCTCGAGGGCGGTTGCGCCGGCGATCAGCACGTAGTCCTGGAAGACGAATCCGAGCTGGTGGGCGCGCAGCGCCGACAGCGCCCGATCGCTCAGGCTGGACGTCGGCGTCCCGGCGATCTGCACGGTACCGTCGCTCGGACGTAGGAGCGCCCCCATCACGTGCAGCAACGTCGTCTTGCCAGAACCCGACGGCCCGATGATTGAGACGAGCTCGCCGTCCTCGATCACGAGACTGACGTCCCGCAGCGCGTCCACCGGCGACACCATCCCGTAGCGCTTGTGCACGCCACGCAGCTCGATCGCCGGGCTCATGCTGACGGCACCTCGACGCGCATCCCGGCGTGCAGGCGTGGTGAGCTGACCTCTACTCGGCCGCCGTCGAAGACCCCTGGCGTGACCGCGACCAGGGTTCGGGTCCCCTGGCCCTCGACCGCGACGGCGTAGCCGCCGCTGGCCAACGCGAGCAGCGCGCCGATCGGGACCGCGAGCACGTTTCGGTGGACGGTGTCGGTGATCCCCACCTCCACCGGGACCTGGTCGAGCCCGCGAGCAGCACCGGGATGCTCGAGCGAGACCGTCACCGGCACCGCCGCTGACGGGCCTGCGCTGCCCTGGGCAGAGGAGTCGCCGGCGCCCTGACCCGGGGCGTCCGCGCCAGCCGGCGTGGAGCTGCCCGCGGGTAGTTGCGCGGGCGTGGCGGCGGTCGCCGCCCCAATCTGGCTAACGCGTCCCATCGTGGTTTGCCCCTCGGGGAATTGGATCTGCACCCGGTCGCCTACGTGCACGAGCTGTCGCAGGGACGGGTCGAGCGGGACGCTGACCACGAGACCGGTCGAGCTGAGGTCGAGCACCGGCGTCCCGGGTTGCGCCGGCGTGCCGGGCAGCGCGCGCAGTGCTGTGACGCGCACGGCACCGGGCAGGAACGCGACCGACCCGAGCGGCACAACGCCGGTCTGCGCCACCCGCTGCGCACGTTGCCACTGCTCGATTGCGACTGCGGTCGCCCAATCGAAATGCTCGTCTGACGTCAGCGCCCCGTAGGCGGTGAAGCCGAGCGCGGTCAGGTTCTGCTTGAGCTGCCGGACGTCTGCCCCGTGGGCGACCCCGAGCGCGAGCGTTCGCCACGCCGATTGCCTGCCGAACAGCAGCAGCACCGGCCGACCGTCGAGCCGGTAGAGCACCTGACCGCGACTGATCAAAGTGCCGGGCGCTCGGCAGCTCAGTGACGGTCCCGGCCGATTGCTGCGAGACCAGCGTGTACGAGTCCGCGGGCTCGAGCGTCCCGGCAACCTGCTGGCGCGATGCCAGCGTCGTTCGGACAACGGCCGCCGTCGCGGTCGCGCTCGTCGGACCCGAGGCGGTCGCCGATCCCCCGCCAGACCCCAGCGCGAGCGTTGTGATCGCGACGCCGGCGGCGACCGCGCCGACGATCAGAGTTGCGCGACGCCCGGTCATTGGCCGCTCGGTGTCACGATGAGGTGCCAACCGCTCGGTGGGAACAGCGAATTGCACGCCGCCACCGCTCGGTTGTACTGCGCGACCGTGCCTGCATCGGCGCTCTTGACGTGAAACTCGCCTCGCTCGTTCGGGTCAGGCCAGCGCGGCAAACCGCGCGTTCGCATGCAGGCGGCGACGCGCAGCAGCGCGTGGATGTCCGAGGCGCTCTCGATCGCGTCCGTGGAGCCGGTCGACTGGATCGCCCGGATCTGCGTGGCGCACGCCGACCGCACCGCAGGCGTCAGGTCTGCCGTCGTCGTGTAGCCGGGGACGCTCACTTGCCCGTTGGCTCCGACCGCGGGGTCGGGCACCCCCGGCATTCCGTGCTGGCGCGCGCAGGCGACCGCGGCGCGCCATGTCGCCATGGTGCCTGACGACGCGCTCGGCGACGTGTGGGTGCCGCCTTGCAGGCTTGGGACGCCCGCGCTCTGGCCCGATCCGCACGCCGCGAGCGCGATCGCGGACAGCACAGAGACTGGTATTAGACGGAATGAATGGTTCATCGGGCCCCTCTCATGTCGGGTGAGGCGAAGCTACGCCGCACCCACGGCGCTGTCGTCGGCGCCGCGACCGATTTCGATGCGACCGCCGACCGACCACTCGGTCGCAAGTCGTACGCGGGTCCGCCTCGGTGTGTACGGGTGTCCTTCTAAAGGCCGACGACCGTGCCCGGCGATCGGCGTACATTCAGCCCGTGTCACTGCTGCAGCGGTTGATGGATCGAGCCCGCTCGCCGGATCCGCGGACGATCGACGCTGGGCTTGCGCTCGGGCTCACGGTCTGGGCGCTCGCCGAGCCGGGGGCGCTGAGCGACCCCGCGCGGGCGCTTGTGCTGCTGGCGATGACGATCGCGATCGCGTGGCGTCGCCGGGCGCCCGAGGCGGTCCTGGTCGCGGAGATCGCAGGCCTGGCGCTCGCGCCGCGCGACCTGGCGCCTCCTCAGGCGATCGCCCTTTTGATCGCCGCTTTTTCGGCGGCGCTGTACAGCGACAGGCGGGTGCTCGTCCCCGCGTTACTACTGGTTGCCGCTACGACCGCGTCGGTGTTCGCCGGTGCGCTCGTGGTCGCCCGTTGGCTGCTGCCGTTCCTGCTGATGGGGCTCCTGTGGCTGGCGGGCAGCGCGATGCGCCGGCGCGAGCTGCGGGCCGAAGCGTCGGCTGACCGCGCCGACCGCCTCGAGCGTGAACAGGAGGCGTCACTGCATGCCGAGCGAGCGAGAATCGCGCGCGAACTGCACGACGTGGTCACCCACGCGGTCAGCGTGATGGTTCTCCAAACCGGCGCCGCGCGACAGATCATGAGCAAGGACGAACGCCGCTCGCAGGCGCTGCTCGAGTCAGTGGAGGCGAGCGGCCGCTCGGCGCTCGAGGAGCTCCAGCACATGCTGGGTCTCCTCTCAGACCAGGATGCGGACGCGCCACTGGCGCCGCAGCCGGGAGTGACCGAGATCCCGTCGTTGATCGAGCACGTCCAGCAGACCGGCCTGGAGGTAGAGCTGTGTGTCGAGGGCCAGCCGCGCGCTTTGTCCGGCGGCGTCGCGGTCGCGGCCTACCGGATTGTCCAGGAGGCACTCACAAACGTGCTCAAACACGCAGCCGGCGCGCCGACCCGCGTCGTCGTGCGCTGGGCTGACGGCGCGCTCGAGCTCGAGATTCTCGACCGCGGACCCCGGACCGGCGCCGGTGAGCGCGATGCCGTCGCCGGCCGCGGGCTGGCCGGGATGCGCGAGCGGGCCGGGATGTACGGTGGCAGCCTCGATGCACGTCCGCGGCCCGACGGCGGTTACGAGGTGCGCGCCCGCATACCGCTCGAGCCGGGCGCAGCATGAGCCGGCGCGTGCTGATCGCCGACGACGACGCGCTCGCACGCGCCGCGTTGCGGACGATCTTCGACGCCCACGACGACCTCGACCTCATCGCCGAGGCAGAAGACGGTCTGCAGGCAGTCGAGCACGCGCGGCGCCTGCATCCTGACGTAGTGCTACTCGACATCCGCATGCCCAACCTCGACGGACTCGAGGCGGCGCGCCAGATTCTCGCCTCGAGCTCCAACCGAGCGAGGGTGATCATGCTCACCACGTTCGACCTCGACGAATACGTCTACGACGCACTGAAAGCGGGCGCGAGCGGCTTCTTGCGCAAGGACGCGCCGCTCGAGCGGCTGCTCTCCTTCGTGCGCTCAGCCGGCGACGAAGACGCGCTGCTCGATCCCGCGATCACCCGCCGGCTGGTCGAGCGCTACGCCCGACCACGTGCGCGCGCGGCCGATCAACTCGCAGAGCTCACCCCGCGCGAACTGGAAGTGCTCACCCAGGTCGCGCGCGGCCGAAGCAACGCTGAAATCGCCGCCGACATGTGCCTCAGCCAGGCCACCGTCAAAACCCACGTCAGCCGGATCCTCGCAAAGCTCGACGTCCGAGACCGCGTCCAAGCAGTCGTGCTCGCTTACGAGGAAGGACTCGTAGAACCGGGCGCAACCGGGCGGTGAGCTCGCGCGTCGCGACCGTGGCCGGTGCGCATGTCAAAGCGCGTCGCTGGGCGCCGCCATAGGACGAGCACAGAGGTCACGACGGCGATCGACTCGCAACTCTCCGAGGATCCCATCGGCACAAAGCAGTCCGCCGCCGTTTGACGCCACGCA
>CAVXAO010000016.1:0-89842 GCA_963759695.1 uncultured Solirubrobacterales bacterium | reverse complement strand
CTACCACTGATCCCCTCCCTGCGATGATCGCCGGGTGTCGTGGAAGCTTACCGTGCGAGTGGGGCCCCGAGTCGAGCGCAGCCGCTTCGCCGAGCTCGGCGAAGCGCTGGACGCGCTCGAGCGACAGGCCCGTGAGCTGGCGCAGGACGCGCCCCGCGACCTCCTCGACACCAAGATCAAGCGCTTCGAGCCGGTTCAGCAGGTCTCGGCGCGGCTCGAGCTCGCCGGCCCGGAGCGCGTGCTGCCGAGCGTCCGCGCCGGCGTCGACGTCCGCGGCGACGGCTCGACCGAGGCCTACCGGGGTCGGGTCAAGCGCGAGCTCGTGGAGGAGCGCAAGGGCGAAAGCTCATACGAGGCCCTCAGACGCGAGCTCGCCGCGCCCGCGGATCGGAAAAGTCGCAGCAGCTAACTGACCTCGCGCAGGCGGCCGGTTTCGACCTCGTACACGAACCCGCGGATCGAGTCCGTGCGAGGCACGAACGGCGATGCCTTGATCCGCGCGATCGACTGGCGGACATCGGCGTCCAGGTCGCTGAACGCCTCGGCGGCCCACTCCGGCTTGATACCCGTGTCCTGCTCGATCGCCGCCTTGAACTCGTCGTCCTTGAACGTCAGCATGCCGCAGTCGGTGTGGTGGATCAGGATGATCTCCTCGGTGCCGAGCAGCCGCTGGGAGATCGCCAGCGACCGGATCTCGTCGTCGGTGACGACGCCGCCGGCGTTGCGGATCACGTGAGCGTCGCCCTCCTGGAGACCGAGCATCCCGTAGACGTTCAGCCGCGCGTCCATGCAGGCGACGACCGCCACCTTTGCCCCGGGGGGCATCGGCAGATCGCCCTTGGAAAACCCGGCCGCGTAGGCCTCGTTGTTCTGGAGGAACTCGTCGGTGGGGCTCATCGGACTCCTTGGAGGTAGGGATCGGGTTTGAGGGGATCCTACCGAGTGCACTAATTCAACCGAAATAGTGCGTACTAGAGCACGAGCGTGGCACCGTGCCGCCGCAGCCACTTCAGGTGCACGCGATAGCCCGGGCAGTGCGACCCCAGCAGGGCCCAGAACCGCGGCGAGTGATCCATGATCTCGAGATGGCAGACCTCGTGCCAGACGACGTAGTCGAGCACCGGCTCGGGTGCCAGCAGCAGCCGCCAGTTGAAGCTCATCGCACCCGACCGCGAGCAGCTCGCCCACCGCGTTCGCTGGCAGCGGATCGTCAGCCGCGAGTACGACACGCCCGCCTCCGAGCAGGCCCGATCGAGGCGCGGCGCGATCTCGGCGTGGGCGGCGCGACGGTACCAGCGCTCGAGCGCGGCCGCGCGCTCCAACGGCTCGGCCGGCACGAGCAGCTGATCGCCCCGGCGGTGCACGCGAATCCTCCCCGGCACCGGGACAATGTGGAGCGTCTGATTTAGATAGGGGAGGGTGTTGGCTCGGGCCGCCACCGCCTGTCGTGCCCGGTCGAGCTCTCGTACCCGACGTTCGATCCACGGGCGCAGCTCGCGGATCGCCGCTGCCGCCTCTCGTTCGGGCGCCCTGCGGGGAAGGACGACCTCGACTCCGCGGGTGGCGTCGACGGTGACCCGCACGCGGCGCGCGCGCTCGGAGCGGCGCACGCTGTAGGAGATCTGCTCCACGGCGCGACAGGGTACGGTCCCCACCTGACGTGCCCTCCTTTCCGGATCTGCCAGAGCCGCTCAGCGATGGCGCGGTCACCCTGCGCCTCGGGGCCGAGCGCGACATCCCCGAGATCCTGATCGCCTACCAGGACGACCGTCACATGCACGAGCGGCTGGGGCTCGAGCGGCCGCCGAGCGGAGCCGAGCTGGGCCGCGACGCCGAGCGCGCCGGGATCGAGCGCACGGCCGGGATCCACGTCGCGTTGACGATCCTCGAGCCCGGCTCCGACGTCTGCCGCGGTCGGATCTTCACGACCGACGTGGAGTGGCGCCACGCCCGCGCGGAGCTCGGGATGTGGCTCGCGCCGCAGGTCCGCGGACGTGGCATGGGGTGGCGGGCGCTGAGGCTGATGTCGGTCTGGCTGCTGACAAACGTCCCTCTGGAGCGGCTGCAGGTCACGACCGAGCCCGACAACGCCGCGATGCTCGCGACCGCCCGCGCGGCGGGGTACATCCACGAGGGGATTCTCCGCGGCTACACGCTCGAGCGCCGGCGCCGCGTCGACTCCGCAATCCTCTCGCTGCTGCCGAGCGACCTGGCCGGGTAGATACTGATGCGATGAACGGCAAGTCCCGCGTGAAGCTCCCCGCCGGCGTCGGATCGCCGTTCCAGGTCTACGTCAACGGCGTGCCCCAGGAGCTCGGTGTCGACTACCGGATCACCGAACACGAGCTCGTGTTCGAGCGCGAGCTCGTCAGCCAGAAGCTGGGCCTGTGGGCCTGGTTCATTGGCTTTTGGGGGATCGGGACCTACAAGCGCAACGACGAGGTCGACGTCCGCTATGAGCTGGAGGGGGTGCCGACCGTGGCCCACGCGCTGGAGATCATCCCGCCGTCCTGACGACCTCGCGCTTGACCCACGGCTGAAGCAGCCTCAGCGCCGACAGGATCGCGCGGGTGGCGGGGGAGCGGTTGAGCGTGTAGAAGTGAATCCCCGGTGCACCCCGTGCCAGCAGCTCGGCGCATTGGAGCGTCGCGTAGGCGACGCCGAGCTGAAGGATCGCGTCGCGGTCGGCGGCGCGCCACTCGAGGGCCTCGAGCAGCAGCTGCGGGATCGACGCCCCGCACATGCCGGTGATCGTCTTGATCTGGCCGACGTCGGTAATCGGCATGATCCCAGGGACGATCGGGACCTCGATCCCAACCGCCCGCGCCTCGTCGACGAAGTGGAAGTACAACTCGTTGTCGAAGAACAGCTGGGTGATCAGGAACGTCGCGCCGGCCGCGACCTTCTCGCGCAGGAACCGCAGGTCGTGAGCCATGTCCGGCGCCTCGGGATGGACCTCCGGGAAGCACGCCGCTCCGACCGCGAACGGGTAGCGTCCGGTGATCAACGAGGCCAGCTCGGTCGAATAGTGCAGACCGCCGGGGTGGGGCCTCCACTCGGACTCGCCCCGGGGCGGGTCACCGCGGAGGGCGAGCACGTTCTCGATTCCGGCTTCGGCGATGTCGTCCAGGACCTCGCTGAGCTCCTGTTTGGTCGAGCCGACGCAGCTGAGGTGAGCCATCGCCTCGATGCCCAGATCCTGCTTGAGCCACTTCGTGACCTCGACCGTCCGGGCGCGGGTACCGCCGCCGGCTCCGTAGGTGACCGACACGAAATCGGGGTCGAACGCCCGCAGGTCCTCGAGCGTGAGCCGCAGGTTCCGCTCTCCCTCGTCCGTCTTGGGGGGAAAGAACTCGAACGAGAAAACAGGCCCGTCGCTCGCCGCGATGATCTCGTCGATCCTCAAGGTGCCGGCACTCTACCAACCTTGACACGTTCGTGTCAAGGTTGAGGTGCGTCAGCCCGCCGCCGGCTCGGGGAGCGCGCGCTCGGCCGTAGCAGCCGCTGCACGGGCGGTGGCTCCTTCGACTCTCAGGTGCGGCAGCAGCCGGTCGAGCCGGAGTGGCAGCTTCCAGTTGGCATCGCCGAAGATCAGCATCAGCGATGGGACAAGCACCGAGCGCACGATCAGTGCATCGAGCAGGACGGCGCTGGCCAAGCCGACTCCGAACAGGTCGATGATCCGCTCGCCGCCGAGGATGAACGCCCCGAACACGAGGATCATGATCACGGCCGCGGCCGTGATCGTGCGGCCGGTGACGGCGAGGCCGTGCGTGACGGCCTCCCGATTGTCGCCGCGGCGGTGCCATTCCTCGTATATGCGCGTGACGAGGAACACCTCGTAATCCATCGAGAGGCCGAACAGGATCGCGAACAGGAACACCGGGACGAAGGCCTCGATCGGGCCGGTCTTGTCGATCCCAAGCAACGAGGCGCCGATGCCGTCCTGGAAGATCGCCGTCACCACGCCAAACGCGGCGGCCACCGAGAGCAGGTTCATCAGCGCGGCGGTCAGCGGGATGAGGAGGCTGCGGAAAACGCACATCAGCAGCAGGAAGCTGAGCACCACGACGACGCCGAGGAACAGCGGAAGCTTGCGCGAGAGCACCTTGCTGAAGTCGAAGAAGATCGCCGTCTGGCCGCCGACGAGGACGTGCAGCCCGGTGCCGCGGGTGGCATCCGGAACGACGGTGTCGCGGACCTTCTGCAACAGGTTTGAGGTCGAGACGGCCTGCGGAGACCCCTTGGGATAGACGTTCGCCAGCGCCACCCCCTCGCCTCCGGGCGCGCGGCTCGGGATGAAGTGCGGCTGCGTCGCGCTGACGACGCCGGGGGTCGCGGCGACGGCGTCGACGACCTTGGTGAACTGTGCCTCCTGCTCGGGCCCCGAGACCTGCGCGACGAGTTGCAGCGGCCCGTTGTAACCGGGTCCGAAGCCCTTGGCGAGCAGGTCGTAGGCCTTGCGCGTCGTAGAGCCGGACGGGTCGGACCCAGCATCGGCCGAGCCCAGCCGCATCGAGAAGAACGGGATCGCGATGAGGATCATCACGCCCGCGGCGGCGGCGGCGAACAGCGCAGGGCGCTTCTCGAGCAGGCCGGCCCAGCGCGCCCAGCGCGGCGACTCGTCGGTCGTGCGGAGCTCTCCGGCCCTGAGCGCGCGCCGCTCGCGGCGGCGAAGCACCCGGACGCCGAAGAAGCCGAGGAGCGCGGGCAACAGCGTGAGCGCGGCGATGACCGTGAACGCGACCGCGATACATGCCGCGATCGCGACGCCGTACAGGAAGCTCACGCCGAGCGCGAACAGCCCGAGCAGCGCGATGCAGACGATCATCCCGGCGAACAGCACGGCGCGACCGGATGTGTCGACGGACTCGACCACCGCCTCCTCGCCGCTCAGCCCGCGCAGCAGGCCCTGCCGATAGCGCGTGAGAATGAACAGGGAGTAGTCGACGCCGACCCCGAGTCCGATCAGCAGGGACAGCTCGTTGCTGAACGACGCCATCTGGATCGCGTGGGAGAGCAGGCCGATCACGGCGACCCCGGTGCCGAGGGCGAAGGCGGCAGTCAGCAGCGGGAGCGCCATCGCCAGCAGGGAGCCAAACACGAGGAACAGGACCACTCCGGCGGCGAGGAAGCCGAACGGCAACCCACCGGCGCCGTTCTGGTTGGCGGCCTGCGCGACCTGTCCTCCGACCTCGACCTTGACGCCGTTGCCGGCGCCGGCGCGGGCGGTGTTCACGAACTGCTTGGCGGCCGCAGCTGTGATCTTGTTGGCTTGGACGTCGAACTGGACGTTCGCGAACGCGATCTGGCCCGACGGAGAGATCTGGGCGGCGCCGGCCGGGCCGTAGGGCGAGGAGACCGCCGATACGTGCGGCAGTTTCGCGACGCTCGCGAGCATCGACTCGACCTGCGAGCGCACCGCCGGATCCGTGACCTTGCCGTTCTCGACGGCGACCACGATCTGGTCGGTGTCACCGGACGCCTTCGGCGCGGAGCGTTGCAGCAGATGGACGGCGTCGAAGCTCTGCGTTCCCGACAGGGAGAAGTTGTCGCTGTAGGCGCTGCCCGCCGCGGAGTGGATCGCGGTCAGGGCCACCAGCGTGCCGACCCACGCCAGCACGGTGATGAGCCGGTGCGTGAAGCACCATTTCCCAAGTTTTCTCACGGTGGAGAGCCTCCGGTTACGACTGCACAGCGGGGCCGCGCCGACCCCGACCCCCGCGTCCCCGGATTATGCAAGCAAAGCCTGACAAGGGGTTGACAATTCGTATCCGCGCCGCGGGCTACTGCCCGCTGGCCGACCGCACGAGGCGGCCGCGGACGATCAGCTTGCTCGGAGCGCGCAACATTCCGAACGGGCTCCACGTCATCCCGAGCTGGCGCTGGTCGGCGTGCGTGATCGCCTCGATCTCGAGGCGGCCGTCGACGCGGCGCACCCTTGCGTCGAACCCAAGCTGGATGTACTTGCCGGCCGCATGCAGCTGCCCCGAGACCTTCAGGGTGTCGCCCGCGAGCGTGGCTGCGTCCGACACGAACCGGACCTGTGGGTGGTGCTCCACGTCGAAGAAGTCCGCCGACCGCAGATGTGCGTCGCGCTTCCGATTCTTGGTGTCGAGACTGTCCGCGTCGATCGTGAGCTCGATGGCCGGATACGAGCCAAGGTGAAGCATGCTCTCGTAGCGCGTGAAGCGACCCTTGACCGTGACCACGCCGTAGAAGTAGCGCACGTGGAACTCCACGCTCGAGTGCTCCGGGTCAAGGTGCCAGACGCCGTCCTCGATGTCCGCGTCCGCGGTCGGGATGGCGGGGGTCGATGTGCTCGTCATTGGATCCAGGGTAGCCGCCGCGTCCCCGCGCGGCGCTGTTCAGATCAGCCGCCAGCGCCTCTCGCCTCCGGCGCCATCCTCGGGCGAGATCCGCCCCGCCACCTCAAGGTGGCGCAGGTAGCAGAGCGTCTCCTGCAGCCGCCACTGGACGTTGTACTGGGTCAACTCCTCGCCGTACACGGAGGGGGCGAGCTCGATCGCCGTGAGACCCGCGTCACCCCCGAGCGCCTCGACAAGCGAGGCCAGGCGCGCCGCCACCAGTCGTCGATTCCCCTCGATGTGGCCGTGCACGTCGACGAACGGCTTGCCATGACCGGATAGCGCCAGCCGGGCATCCAGGCGGTCGACAACATCCAGCGAGGCGAGAAACTCACCCACCGGATCGGGGGTCCACCCGTAGTCGTAGAACAGCGAGATCCGCCCGAGCACGTGATCGCCGGAGATGAGAATCCGGCGTTCGGGCTGGAACAGGCAGACGTGCGACGGCGCGTGGCCCGGCGTCTCGTACACGCGCCATTCGCCGAGATCACTCTCCACCACGACGCCGTTCACCAGGGGTCGATCGGGCTCGATCACCGCGGCGACTCCCGACGGCATCGATCCGTAGCGCTCCGCGTACCGCCGCAGGGCCTCCTCGGGTATGCCGCTCTGGCGCCCGACCTCGAGCCGGCGCGCCAGCGCGGCCTCCGGATCCGAGAGTCCGCGAACGGCGTGCTCGTAGTTGGGATGCATCCAGAACTCGCAGCCGGCCGTCTCGCGGATGGGGGCGGCCTGCCCCCAGTGGTCGGAGTGCGCGTGCGTGCACACCAGCAGGCGGACGAGCGGGAGTCGCAGCCCGACCTGTTCCATGGCCCGCTCGAGCTGCGCCAGCGATCCCGCCTCGTGGGTCCCCGTGTCGACAAGCACCACGCCCGGCCCGGACGCGATCGCCCAGGCGTTTCCGTGCGGCACCCCGGGCCAGGGCAGCGGCAGTCGCAGCCGCCACAACCCCGGCACGACCCGCTCGCCTCGGCCCAGTTCACGTTGTCGCGCCACGAGAACGGACGATATTGGCGGCGCGTAGACTCAGGCCGTCCGATGGCTCACAGCACCGACATCGCTCGGCACTACTTCGAGGCGCTCGACGCCCACGATCTCGACACGGCGATCGCGCTGTGGAAGCCCGACGGCACCGGCCGGTTCGTCAACGAGCAGGACCTGAACTCCCCGGCCGACGTCCGCGACTACTTCACGCGGGTGTTCGCGGCGTTCCCGGACTTCTCGCTCGAGATCCTCGACGTAACGAGCGCACGCCACCATTCCGTCGTCCGATGGCGCGCGCGCGGGACGTTCGCGGGACCGGGCATGTTCGAGGGCCTGACTCCCAATGGCGCTCGGGTCGACCTCGAGGGCTGCGACGTGATGACGCTCGAGGACGACCGGATCGCGCACAACGAAGCCTACGTCGACTTCGCCGCGGTGGCCCGCCAGCTCGGCGTCCTGCCGCCCGCGGGCTCGAAGGCCGAACTCCGGCTGACGCGGCTCGCCAACCTCCGGACCAGGCTCCGCTCGCGGTTCCAGGGCGACGAGCCAGAGCGGATCGCCGACGGTGTCTGGGTCGTCCGCGGCGGGTTCCCGCTGAGAACGATGAACGTCTACCTGATCGAGGACGACGGGGGCGTGACGATGTTCGACGCCGGGATCAAAGACATGACGGACGCGGTCAGGAAGGCCGGCGTCCGGCTCGGCGGGATCAAGCGGATCGTGCTCGGTCACGCCGATCCCGACCATCGCGGGTCCGCGCCGGGGATCGACGCGCCGGCCTACTGCCACCCCGCCGAGCGAGAGACCGCCGAGGCCGAGTTGCCCCAGCGCGACTACTGGGATCCGTCGAAGCTCCAGCCCCAGGCGCGCCTCGTGCTCGGCCGCTTGCTGCCCGTGTGGGACGGAGGCGCGGTGCCCATCACCGGCACCGTTCAGGAGGGCGATGAGGTCGCGGGGTTCAGGGTGATCGAGTTGCCCGGCCACGCCCCCGGCATGATCGGCCTGTTTCGCGACTCGGATCGGCTGGCGCTCGTCTCGGACTGCGTCTACACGCTCGACATCCAGACCGGGATCAAGGGCGGCCCCCGAGTTCCCCATCCTGCGTTCAACGCCGACACGGAGCAGGCGCGAGCGTCGATCCGCAAGCTCGCCGCACTGAGCCCCTCGGTCGTCTGGCCGGGTCACGCCAACCCGGTCACCGGCGATGTCGTTGCACAGCTCGAGCGCGCCGCCGCGGCGTCCCTCTAGCGAGCGTGGGTCGCCGCAACCGTCAGCGCGAGAAGCTCACCGCACCGATCAGTGAGTACCGCGATGCCGAGGGCAACGTGCTGGCGCTGCGCGGCTCGCTCTCACCGGCGTCCCGTCGCCAGTACGCCGAGACGCTCGGCGGCGGGCTCGAGCAGGAGGACGCGTGGCAACGCGCCACCGAGTATCTGTTCGAACGCCTGACGGCATCGTGGACGATCGCCGGACTCGAGCTCACCCGCCAGAAGGAGCTGCTGGGCCGTTACCGGATGGCCTCCGGCGACGAGCGAAGGTTCATACGGGACACACTGCGCGAGCATGTGCAGGAGCACTTCCCGGAGCTCGACGCGCCATGATCGACGCGGACAGATTCGCCGGGCTGCTGTGCGACTGGTGCATCGACGTCCGCGGGGGCGACCAGGTGCTGATCGGCGCTCCGCTGCCGGCGATGGCGCTCGCCCGCGCGCTGCACCGGGAGCTGCTCGACCGCGACGCCTGGCCCCTGGTGCGGCTCGCGCCGGGCGATCTCGCCGAGGAGTTCTACCGCCACGCGAGCGAGCTTCATCTCGACTCCTTCGCCCCTCTCGAGCTCGCCGAGGCGCAGGCCGCCGACGCGTTGATCGGAATCTCCGCGCCCACCAACACGCGCGCGCTCGCCGGCATCGATCCAGCTCTCATCACCCGTGCCGCCCGCGCGCGTCAGCCGGTTCAAGAAGCGCGCCTCGCGTCGCGCTGGTGCGGGACGCAGTGGCCGACCCCGGCGCTCGCGCAGCAGGCCGGGATGAGCGAACACGACTACGAGGCGTTCCTCGAGCGGGCGCTGTATCTCGACCGTCTCGACCCGGTGGCCGCCTGGCGGGAGCTGAGCACGCGCCAGCAGGGAGTCGTCGAGCGGCTCGCGGAGGCACGCGAGATCCGGATCGAGGCCGAGGGCACCGATTTGCGACTGCGCGTCGACGGGCGCACCTGGATCAACTCCGACGGCAAGCACAACATGCCGAGTGGCGAGGTCTTCACGGGGCCGCTCGAAAGCTCAGCCAGCGGCACGATCCTCTTCACCGTCCCGTCGAATCCGCGCGGTGGCGGCAACGTCGAGGGCATCCGGCTCACGTTCGCGGACGGGAAGGTGATTCAGGCCTCCGCAGAGCGCGGTGACGATTATCTCCAAGCGGCGCTGGCCACCGACGCCGGGGCCAGGTTTCTGGGCGAGCTGGGGATCGGCACCAACGCCGGTATCGACCGCCCGACCGGCACGACCCTGCTCGACGAGAAGATGGTCGGCACCGTCCACCTCGCGCTCGGGCGCTCGTATCCGGAGACGGGCGGGACGAACTCCTCGGCACTGCACTGGGACATGATCTGCGACCTGCGCGATGGCGGACGATTGAGCGCCGACGGGGAAGTCCTCAACGACCTCGTTTGGACAGTGCACTAGTGTCGCGCGTTCCCATGCGCCGCACCAAGATTGTCGTCACCATTGGTCCCGCCTGTCGCGACCCCGAGACCCTGGTCAGATTGGTCGACGCGGGGATGGACGTCGCCCGGCTGAACTTCTCACACGGCAGCCGCGAGCTCCACGCCGAGAACGCCCAGCGCGTCCGTGCCGCGTCGGCCCAGGTCGGGCGCCAGGTGGCGATCCTCCAGGATCTGCCGGGGCCGAAGATCCGCGTCGGCGCGCTCGAGGACGATATCGCCGAGCTCAAGCCCGGCGAGACGCTGATCCTGTGCTCCGGCGACAACTTCCTGGGCAACGCCGAGCGAATGTCGGTCAGCTGGAACGGCCTCGCCGGCGCGGTCGATCCGGACGACATCATCTACCTCGCCGACGGCGCCATTCGCCTGCGCGTGACACGCGTACGCGAGGCGGACGGCGAGATCGAGACGCAGGTCGAGATCGGCGGCGGCGTTGCCACCCGCCAGGGGCTGAACATTCCGGGCTCGACGCGCGGCCTGCCGGCCGTGCCCGAGGAGGACCTGGAGATGCTGCGCTTCGGCGAGTCGATCGGGGTCGATCTGGTGGCCCTGTCGTTCGTGCGGACCGCCGAGGACGTGACCTCGGTGCGCAAGCACACGCGGTTGCCGCTGATCGCGAAGATCGAGAAGCCCCAGGCGGTCGACTCGATGGAGGAGATCATCCGCGCCGCCGACTGCGTGATGGTGGCCCGCGGCGACCTCGGGATCGAGCTGCCGATCGAGAACGTGCCGCTCGTTCAGAAGCGGCTGCTCCGTCTCGCCGGACAGCTCGCGCGACCCTCGATCACCGCCACGCAGATGCTCGACTCGATGGTCAACTCCTCGCGTCCGACGCGTGCCGAGGTAGCCGATGTCGCCAACGCGATCCTGGACGGCACCGACGCGGTGATGCTCTCCCAGGAGACGGCGGTCGGGTCCTACCCGGTCGAGGCCGTGGAGATGATGGCCTCGATCGCCGAGCGCACCGAGCACGAGTTGCCGTACCGGGAATGGAACGAGGATCGCGTGCGCCGCGATGCCCGCGATCCCGCCTACACGGTCGCCTACAGCGCGTGCACTGCCGCGCGGGAGCTGCACCTCGCGGCGCTCGTGGTTCCGACCCTGTCGGGACGCTCGGCGAGGCTGATCTCCGCGCACCGTCCCCAGGTGCCGATCTTCGCGCTCTCGCCGGGCAAGGAGACGGTCCGCCGGTGCGCGCTCATGTGGGGCGTGGAGGCGGGCTCGATGCGGCGCCACGAAGTCACCGAGGCGCTGATCGCCGACGCCGCCCGCCGCGTGGTCGAGCTCGGCTGGGTCAAGCCGGGGGCGCGCGTCGGCATCACCGCCGGCCTTCCCAGCGGCAAGCCGGGGACGACCAGCCTCATGCAGATCCAGCGGGTCTGACCGGGCGGCGGCCTCCGCCCTCGCCGGGGCGGAGACCGCAACCCTCGATCAGTCGACCTTCAGCTGCTTGCTGACGGTCTGCTGGCCGCAGCTTTCCTTCGCCACGACGCGCAGCCCGTACTTGCCCTTCTTGCGCGGCGCCTTGAGCGTCGCCGTCACCGCGCCGGCCGTCCGAGCGCCCTCATTCAGGGTCTTCACGACGTGGCCGTGGTGGGTGATGACGACCGTCACGGTGGCGGAGGTCGTCAGCGAGATCGCCACCTTGAGCCGATGCTTGTGCTTGGCCTTCTTCGGCGCCTTGACCGTCGACATCGGCTTTGCGAAGACGGTGGTGAAGCTGTGGTCGCTGCCGGCGGCCGTGCCACTCGCGCTATTCGCGACCAGCTTGAAGTGGTACGGCGTGCACGGGGCCAGCCCGGCAACTGCGGCCGACACCGACTGGTTCGAGGAAACCGACCCGCCGCCTGTCTGGTGGCCATAGCTCGACGTCGTGCCGAACTGGAACCCATAGCTCGTGTTCTCCGCGGTGTTCGTGCTGGTCATACCGACGCCGACCGCGCCGTTCAACGTGGCCGCGGTCGCCGTCACGCCGGTGGCGGCGTTGGTCGTCGCCGTCGGCGGTTTGCTCTTGCCGTAGACCGCGTCGCGATTCGTTTCGTGTCCCGTCGGGCGGGCGCTCGCGCCGCTCGCCAGGGCCACACCGCCACCGAGCATCGTCGTCGCCAGAACCACCACCCCGATGCGCGCGCGAACGCCTCGTCTCCGTCGTCCGTAAGGCACGCGATACCCCCTCAATTAAGGTTCCCGCCGGCGGCGTCACATCCTGGCGCTCGCCGGCAGCTCGCCTACCCAACGCGACCGATCAGGGCGAACTTCTGCATGTGGCGAGTTTGTGCCGGGAGTGTGTCGAGAGCGTCACGGGGATGGTGCATAGCGCGTCAACGCCGGCGTCAGATCCGAGCCCTGTCGTATTGAGCACACTCCTCGTGCACAATGCGCCAGGCCTTGCCATTCGGCGCAAGATTGTCGTGCTGTACACCATCGAAAGGACGCGATCGCGCCGATCTCGCCCCTTTCCCCGCCAATCAGGGCCGCGGGCGCTGAAAGCACCCGCTGTTAGCGCAGGCGCACGCGGGTGTGGAGGCGGGCGATGTGGTCGCCTCTCATGAACGCGATCGTGACCCGATACACGCCGGGTGTCACCTGCCGGGCAAGCCGGAGAACGGCGTCCAGTCGCCGACCACGGATCGTTCGCGATCCGAGCGCGTACAGCCGAGGGCCGCGCGTCAGTGCGATCGCGAGCTGCACCCGGGATCGGGCGCTGCTCGACTTCACCTTGCACGTGATCTTGACGGTCCGATGCTTGCCGAGCCTGCCGTGGCAGCGCACGCCGGTGATCCCCGGGCCGGGTGGTCCCTGCGGCCCCCGCGGCCCGGTGGCGCCCTGCGGGCCACGGGGACCGGGCACACCGGCTGCGCCGGGCTGAACGATGAACTGCGTCGTCAGGGTGCTCGTGTCACCGTGGCTGTCGGTCAGGACCCAGTTTGCGTTGTACCGCCCGGGGGACAGCCCCGAGACCTCGGCCCCGTGCACGGGGTCGATCGTGTGCGGCTGACCCACCTGACTGCCATTGCTGCCGTCCGAGTTCCGGTCGTTGACAGTCAGCGTTTCCTTGCTCGGAGTGGTGCCGACGGTGTCGGCGTAGGCGACGAACGGACTCTGGATCGATTCACCGTCCTGGGGGGCGACAAACTCAAAGCTCGGGATGTCGACCGAGGTGGCGCCGCCGGAGGTGTCGTCGTAGCTCGCGAACGCATACGCGTCGGCCGGCTGAGTTCCATCGGCGTTACACAATGCCTGAACGAACGGCTCGAAATAGATGTAAGGCTCGAGCCACTTGTTCGGCGAGCAGGTGCCGCTCGACTCATCGCCCGGCAAGGTGACCAAGGTCCCCCCACCGTCATAGAAGAACGACGGCGCGTCGGTCCGCAGCGTGTCGACGGTGAGCGTCGAGAGCACGCGCGCGATCCCCTGCTCCCTGAGCTCGATCTTGTCACCGGGCCGGAAGCCACCCGGCATCGTCGCCGTCGCCTGGAAGCTGTCGCCCGAGGAGTACTCGAGCGTGACGGTCTCGTTGCCTCGGAGGCGAGTCGCGGTGAAGGTGAAACCGTTGAGGACTGAGCACGTGACCGTCTCGTCGACGTAGTCGGCGTCACAGTTCGGCGGGCCCGACTCGAAGCCGGGGCGCGGCAGCGGCCCGTCGCCGATCAGCGTCACACGGCCCGGACCGGTTCCCGCCACGGCGGAGAGCGGCTCGGTGTCCTCGATCTGCACGTGGTCGCTGTCGGCGATCGCCGGGCTGAAGCTCGCTTCGCATTGCCGGCCGTTGGGGGCGGTGGTCACCTTCTTACCGTTGACGACGAAGATCACGTCGGTGCAGTTCCCCTGGTCCGGGAAGTTCCCGACCGTCCGCCCGGCATTGATACGGGCCTCGTCCAGGAGACTGAACAGTGCGCCACGGCCCCCGTTGTGGCCGCCGACGAGTTGGTCGTCGGGAGCGCCCGGTCCGGCGTAGTGGACATCGATCTGATCCTGATCGATGGATGGGGCCTGCGTCCGCGAAGTAGGTGCGGTCAGGCTCGGAGTGAGCTTGACCGACCAGGAGCCATCGGTTGCGCTGACGGGGCCGGAAGCGTTTGCCACGATTCTGCCCAACCGGCTGAGTGTGACTGTGACTGTCGTCGGCCCGCCGGGGGTTATGCCTTCGTTACCTCTCACCGTCGGCGAGAACTGAGTGAGCACGACCGTCTGAGGTTGCTGGTAGACGGCGTCACGGTTCGTAGATCCGTGAGCTCCACCTCGAGCCCCCTGACTGGCGAGCGCGACGCCGCCACCGAGGAGAGTGAGTGCGAATGCGACAACCACCACGCGAGCGCGGATGGCTCCGTTGCCCTTGCGCCGCGACATGGTCATTACCCCCTGAGGTGTGCGCCTCGTCTGATATTTGCCGGCAGCTTTGCCCGCGCCCCGGTACCGTGCGGACTATAAACTGCCCGTCTCGCCTGTCAAGCTCGCAGCATGTGAGAATTCATACACATCGGGTCGAGGTTGGTCTCGCGGCCGTCGCCGTGGCCGTCACCGCCGCTGTCGCCGCCTCGGTCCTGGACGATGGTGGTTTCTCGGCCGGGTCCCAGACAGTGCTCATATTGCTGTCGGCGGTCGCGTTGCTGCTCGCGGTCCTGTTCGATCCCGATCAGGTGACGGCGATCGCGCGCCAGCTACCCGTGCTGGTGCTGGTGGCGCTCGGCGCGCTGGCGGTGGTGAGCGCGACGTGGACGATCGGGTCGGCGAGCGAGAGCCTGCGAGACGGCCTTGTGATATTCGCCTACGCGGCGCTCGCAGTCGCCGCGGGTGCGCTGACCGCGCGGGTGGGTCCAGTCCCGATAGCGATCGGGCTCGCCGCGCTTGCTGGCGTCGAGGCGGTTATCGGCCTGAGCGCGGCCGCGCTGCATTCGCTGCCGGACGCCGAGCGGATCGGCGGAAGCTGGCGGCCGGGTGGGACCTTCCAGTACCCGCCGGCACTCGGGCTCCTCCAGGTCGCCGCGCTCCCGGTTCTGCTTCGCGAGATGACCGGCGAGAGGCGCGCTGCGGTGCCTGCGGCCCTGGGCGCGGCGCTGGCCGGTGTGGTCCTCGGCTGCGCCGGCAGCCGCCTTGACGTGGCGTTCGCGGCCGCAGTCGCGCTGGTCGCGCTGGCGTGGCCGCCGCGCGCCCGGGACCGCGGCGAGCTGCTCGCCGCGCTGGTGTTGATCGTCCTCGCCGCGATTGGCGGGCACATTCTGCTGGGAGAGCACGTCTCCCGCGGTGCCGGTGGCAGCGCGGCGCGGCTCGTGCTGGTTGGCGTCCTCTGCCTCGGCTTGGCGGCGGCCTGGCTGCCGGCACAGGCGTTCGCGCGTCGTCAGCGGCCGCAGAGGGCGATGGTCGTGGCCGTTGTGATCGTGGCGGCTGCGACAGCGGTGGTCGGGATCGTCACGGTCAGCGGCTCAGGCGGGTCGCCGAGTCGAGGAGGCCTCGCCCACGGGCGGACCCAGGAGTGGAAGGCGGCAGTCCAGACGTGGCTCGATCGGCCCCTGGCGGGCGCCGGGTCGGGCGCGTATTACCAGGCGTCGCTGGTCCACCAGGGCTCGAGCCCGAGCCTGTATGCCCACGATCTGCCGCTCGAGCTCGCCGCTGAGCTCGGCGTCGGAGGGCTGCTCCTGGGCGTGGCGCTGTATGCGAGCTCGATCGCGGTGCTCGTCCGTGAGCGCGCTCGCCCGGCCGTATGGCTGTTGGGCCCCGCGGTCGCGGTGTTCCTGATCGCGAATCTGGTCGATTGGCCGTGGCATCTGACCGGGCTGAGCGCTGCTTGGGCGTGCGCGCTCGGCGGTTGCCTGGCCGTGCATCACCGCTGAGCGACGCCGCGCCGGTGTCAGTTATCGGACTGGGGGCAAGAGCCCATTGCCCTGCTGTCGGCGCGCGGAGTACCGTAAGTCGCGCGTCCCTGGAACCGGGGATTGCGGTGGTCCGGCGGGAGCAGCTTCGTCTGCCCGCTTTTTGGTCCAGCTCCGCGACCGGCAATTGGTCCTTCCGGGACTGTGAGGCTGTGATTAAGGTCACTTCACCCTGACAGGAGGCGACTGCTATACCCACAAACGTGAGAGCACAAGACGCAGGTACCACAGAGACTGTTGAACCGCAGCAGAACGGCCACGTCGTTCAGGCGCGTGATGTAACTCGCCGGTATGGGGAAGGCGCGACTGCCGTCGACGCCCTCCGCGGCGTGTCGATCGAAGTGAGCAACGGCGAGCTTGTCGCCGTGATGGGACCGTCCGGCTCGGGCAAGTCGACGCTGATGCACATCCTCGCGGGACTGGACCAGCCCACCGGTGGCACGGTCACGATTGCCGGAACCGAGATCAATGGACTCGACGACGCAAAACTGACCCGATTGCGCCGCGATCACATCGGCTTCGTCTTCCAGTTCTTCAACCTGCTGCCGATGCTGACCGCGGAGGAGAACATCCTCCTTCCGCTGACGATCGCCGGGGCCAAGCCCGACCGCGCGTGGCTCGACGAGCTGCTCACGAAGACGGGCCTCGCCGACCGCCGGAGGCACCGCCCGTCGGAGCTGTCCGGCGGCGAGCAGCAGCGGGTCGCGATCTCCCGTGCGCTGATCACGCACCCGACGATCCTGTTCGCGGACGAGCCGACCGGGAACCTGGACTCGAAGACCGGCGGTGAGATCCTCGAGTTGCTGCGCGACTCGGCCGACTCGTGGGGACAGACGATCGTCATGGTCACCCACGAGCCCCGGGCCGCATCGATCGCGGATCGGATCCTGTTCCTCGCGGACGGGCTGATCGTCAAGCAGCTGACCGAAGCGAGCGCCGCCGAGGTGCTCGAGGTCATGGCCACGCTGCAGTAATGGCGCGCGTCGCGATCAGAGGGCTGCTCGGGCGCAAGCTCCGGGCCTCGCTGACAGCCGTGGCGATCGTCCTCGGCGTGGCGATGGTCAGTGGGACGTACATACTTACCGACACCATCAAGGCGGCGTTCACGACCGTCTTCACGGAGGCCTACAAGAACTCCGACGCAGTCATCACCGGCAAGAGCGCGATCTCGAACAACACCAGCGGCAACGGGGAGACGGTGCCGTCGCTCTCGCAGTCACTGCTGACTCGTGTCCGCGCGCTCCCCGAGGTCGGTGCGGCCGACGGGAGCGTTTCCGATCAGGCGCAGCTCGTCGGACACAACGGCAAGGTCATCTCGCGCGGCGGCGCTCCTAGCCTTGCGTTCAGCTATGACCCGGCCGGCCAGCGCTTCAACCCGATGTCGCTCACCAGCGGTAACTGGCCGAGCGCTCCGAACGAAGTGGACATCGATGCCTCCACGGCGAGCAAGGAGCATTTCTCCGTGGGGGACGAGATCGGCGTCGTCGCGCGCGGTCCCGTGCGTAAGTTCAAGATCGCCGGCACGGTCAAGTACGCCGGCCTGTCCTCGCTCGGAGGCGCGACCCTCGCGGTGTTCACGCTCCCGACCGCCCAGGCGCTCTTCCATAAGATCGGGCAGCTCGACGAGATCGACGTCGCCGCCGCCGCCGGAGTCTCTGACACCAAACTCGTCGACGCGATCAGGCGGCTGTTGCCCGCGAGCGCTCAGGTGCGAACTGGCCAGGCCCAGGCGAAGCAGGCCACCAAAGACACGTCCGGGTTCCTCAACATCTTCCAGGACTTCCTGCTCGCCTTTGGCGGCATCGCCCTGTTCGTGGGCAGCTTCGTGATCGCCAACACGCTGTCGATCACGGTCGCCCAGCGCACGCGCGAACTGGCGACGCTGCGCACGCTCGGCGCGACGCGCCGGCAAGTGAGGGCCTCCGTCATGTTGGAGGCGCTCGTGATCGGAGTGCTCGCCTCCGTCGTCGGCTTGTTTCTCGGGCTGGCGCTCGCGAAGGGGCTGAACGCGCTGTTTGTCTCGTTCGGGATCGACCTGCCGCAGACGAGCACCGTGTTCAAGACGCGCACGATCATCGTCTCGCTCGTCGTCGGGATCCTGATCACGCTGATCGCCGCCCTGCGCCCGGCCATCCGATCGACGCGTGTACCGCCGATCGCCGCGGTCGGTGAGGGCTCCGTGCTGCCCCCGAGCCGGTTCGAGCGGTTTGGCGCCTACCCGGCGATCGGGACGATCTCAGCCGCCTTCGCGCTGATGTTGATCGGCCTGCTCGTGAGCTCGCTCTCGACAGGCCTGCGGCTGCTGTCGATCGGGATCGGGGCAGTCCTCGTGTTCGTGGGCGTCTCGATGCTGGCCCCGCGGCTCGTGCCGCCGCTGGTGCGCGTGCTCGGCTGGCCGGCGAAGAAGTTCGGCGGCGGCGCCGGCGAACTCGCGCAGGGCAACTCGCTGCGCAATCCGTCGCGGACCGCGACGACCGCATCGGCGCTGATGATCGGGCTCGCGCTGGTCACCCTGGTCGGGGTGCTCGCGGCGGGCCTGAAGTCGCGCTTCGAGGGCGCCGTGAACCAGCTGTTCGTGGCCAACTACGCCGTCACCGCGAGCAATAACTTCAGCCCGATCGGGATCGCCTCGGCAGCCGCGCTCCACACCGTGCCGGGCGTCACGGTCGTCTCCAGCGTGCGCGGCGGGGATGGCAAGGCGTTCGGCTCACGCATCAACGTCACCGGCGTCGAGCCAAACGTCAGTCGGGTGATCGACGTCAAATGGAAGTACGGGAGCCCGCAGACGCCCGCGCAACTCGGAAGCGACGGCGCGTTCGTCGACAACGCATATGCGAAAGCGAAGCATCTGAAGGTCGGTTCGCCGCTGTCGGTCGAGACGCCGACCGGCCAGACGTTGCATCTGACACTGAAAGGTGTGTTCTCGCCGCCGAAGGGTGGCTCTCCGTACGGGGACGTAACGATCTCGACCGCCCGCTTCGATCAGGCCTACCAGAACCCCCAGAACCTATTCACATTCGTGAATATCCAAGGTGGGGTCACATCTGCCAACACGGCCAAGTTGCAGGCTGCGCTGGGCGGCTTCCCCGACGCAAAGCTCCAGACCAAATCACAGTTCAGGAGCAACCAGGAGCAGGGGCTGAACTCGCTGCTCAACCTGCTCTACGTGCTGCTGTCGCTGTCGATCATCATCAGCCTCTTCGGCATCGTCAACACGCTCGTGCTGACCGTTTTCGAGCGCACACGTGAGCTCGGGATGCTCCGCGCCATCGGGATGAGCCGCCGCCAGGTGCGACGGATGATCCGTCAGGAGAGCGTGATCACCGCGTTGCTAGGCGCGGCGTTCGGGATCCCGCTTGGCGTCGTGCTCGCGCTGATGATCGGCGTTGCCATCAATTTCGCGGCGTTCACCGTGCCGTGGGGCACGCTGATCGTGTTCGTGATCGCGGCGATCATCGCCGGCCTTGTCGCCGCGATCATCCCCGCCCGCCGGGCGGGGCGCCTGAACGTGCTCGCGGCGTTGCAGTACGAGTAGCTTCGGCGGTCGTCCGCCGGCGCCGCGCGCGATAGGCTCACGCCATGATCGACACGGCCGAGTTCGACATCGGGAGCGAGGTCGCCTGTAGCGACGGCGTGTGCGGAAAGCTCGCCCGCGTGGTCATCGATCCCGTCGCGCGCACGATCACCCACCTCGCCGTGGAGCCCGAGCACGGCAAGAAGGACGGCCGTCTCGTCCCGATCGATCGCGTGACCTCGGCCGGCAACGAGATCGTGCTCAACTGCACGAAGGCTCAGTTCGAACAGTTCGAGTACGCCGACGACTTCGATTTCCTGCCGGCCGAGAACATCGGTGGATCCGCCTATGACCCCAGCCATGTGCTCAGCTGGCCGTATTACGCGATGTACACGAGTGGTGGGCACCACGGACGCCCCTATGTCGACCGCCGCATCGAGGACCACGACAGCGTCCCGTTGGGGGAGGTGGAGATCCGCCGGGGCGACCACGTCCACGCCACCGACGGGAACATCGGGAAAGTCCACGGGCTGATCATCGACCCTCGCGACCACGGCGTCACCCACTTCCTCCTCGAGGAAGGGCACGTGCTGGGTCACAAGACCGTGGCGATCCCGATCAGCGCCGTCGACCGCCTCGACGACGGTGTCCGCCTCAGCCTCACGCTCGAGCAGGTGCGAGACCTCCCGCCGGTCGACCACGACCGGCGAGGGACCTAACCTCGCTCGACCGCCCAGCTGGCGCTCCGCCCGGCGTGAGCCGGGAGCGCGAATACGACCAAATGTCCGCGAACGGCCGCCCTGACGCGCCGCCCGTTGGCAAACGCGACGATTCCGCGGCGGGCGCCGGCGGGGCGGGCGACCTTCATCGTCAGCGTGCCCGATTGCTGCGGGCGGACGTAGCCTCGCAGCAGCCCGGGAGTCGAGGACACCCCGATCTCGGGTAGGCGCAGGCTGAACCGCCCCAACGGCAAGTGCGGCGTGATCAGGAACCCGGACTCGGTCGGGGTGACGCCGGCAAGGCGGATCGCGTCCATCACCATCCAGGTCGCCTGCTCGCTGTTCTGCCCGTCGAATGCGGTGGAGAGGCCGTTGCCGCACAGCTCCGGGTGGGGTGAGTAGTAGCCGTTGCAGACGTCGTCGGAGGAGATCGTGCCGTCCCAGGTGTCCGGAAACGCAGTCGCGTGCTCCGCCAGGGTGTCGCTGAGGTACTCGTTCCACGCGAGTTGGCGCGCGTGGGGGAGCTCCCCGTCGAGCGACCCGAGTGCCCACGTCAGCCAGCCGTCGATGTCGAACCAGCTGCCGCCGGGCCACTCGGCCGCGTTTGCCGCGGGGGAGTCGGGTTCGGCGGCACCGAGCGCGACGATCGCGCCGTCTCCACGCTCGGTGATATCCGGGGCGTTGTAAGCGGGGATCATCGCCGCGCCGATCCGTGATGGGCCACCGGGCTCGCCGACTCCCCCCAGGAAATGGCGGATGTTGCGAACGAGCGTCGCCGCCTGTGCCCGCTCCGGAATGCCGGCCAGGATCGCCCACGGTTGCGGCTCTCCGAAGATCACGCCGGCGCCGACCTGTCGCGCCCTCGCGTACCCGCGCGAGTACCAACCCCGGCCGGTCCACTGACCCTGCATGACCGTGCGCAGGGTGTCGGCGTGCCGGCGCAGCTGATGGGCGAACCGGACATCACCGAGACGGTCGGCGAGCGCCGCCAACCGTGGATATATGTACGCCAGCTGGGCGGCGACGAGCGTCGACTCGGTGAGCTGCTCGTACTGCGTGCTCGCGTCGTTCCAATCTCCGAAGAACCCGGGCGGCAGCGCGTACAGACCGTGCGGGCCCACTAGCGACTCCTGGTGGGCGACCGCGATCTTGATGTGCTGCCAGACGGTCGCCTCTTGACCGGTGCCGTAGAACGGCAGGCGCTCGCGAAAGAACGCCGTGTCGCGCGTGCCGAGGCCATACTCGACCGCGCCGAGCATCAGCCAGAAGTCGAGGTCGTTGGATTTGATCGAGTAGATCGGCTTGCAGAACGCCCCCGTGCCGTACGGAAGCTCGGCGTCCGCGGGCGGGCCGGGAGGCTGGAGCCCGATCGAGTAGCGCAAAATCTGACGCGCGAGTCCAGGATCCGAATAGGTGATCGGCAGCAGGTAGTGCAGCCAGCTGCGGGTCCCGAGGTTGAGGCCGAGCGCGTACTGGTAGTCGCCCCCCTGCGTGATCGTGTGCTCTCCGCAACCTTCCTGGTAGACCGTCGCCGACCGCAGCAGGTAGGAGTCCCACACCAGCTCGCGCGCCACCCAGCGGTAGCGACGTCCGAAGCTCGCCTTCGGCAACCAGTGCGCCCAGGCCAGTTCGCTGGCCCGGAAGGGATCGGCGGCGCGGGCATACCGTGACA
The DNA here is from genome assembly GCA_963759695.1 of uncultured Solirubrobacterales bacterium. Lineage (GTDB taxonomy): Bacteria > Actinomycetota > Thermoleophilia > Solirubrobacterales > Solirubrobacteraceae > Palsa-465. Next base: position 67,997 of record CAVXAO010000016.1, on the reverse strand, counting down.
CCAGTCTTGGGATCTGCGGCGGGTGCGCCATCCCGTACGCGTAGCGAAGCGTCACCGACCGGCCCGGGCGCAACGTGAACGACGAGCGCAACACGAACACCGTCTGGCTGACTTGGTTCTGGGCGGCGGGCGCGGCGATCGAATCGGAAACGCGATCGGCGACGACCTCGGCCGGCCGCGCTCGCGTCCCGTCGCCGAAGAAGCGGGGCAACGACGTTTCGAACCCGGAAATCGGGCCCGACAACGAGGTGGCAAAGATGCTCAACGGGCGTGAGTCGCCGGGATCCTCCTGGGCGACCGCGAGCGTGTGGGTCTTCGGCGTCCAACTCGGGCTGGTGATCGCGACATGTGCGCCCGAGGTCTGACTGTACGGGTCGACGTCCCAGTACTCATACCAGCTCATCCGTCGTCTCCGAGGGCCGTCGTTGGTGATCTTGACGTCGTGGAGTAACAGCGGGTCGTTGCCGAACGGGGCAGATACGTCCTCGGCAATCGCGACGCGATCGACTCGCAGTTCGCGGCGGTAGTAACCCACGCCAAACTCACGCTCTACGCGAGCCCCGGCCGGACGGTCGAGGTACAGGGTGCTGATCGCCTTGCCGTCGACGTTGAGATAGCCGTACCCACCCGCGTAGTGACGGCTCTGTGGTTGGTAGGGGTTTGCCCACTCCGAGAGGCGGTCCTCGCTCCAGAACTGCGTGTAGCCGTCGTTGTAGGCCATCCCTTTGATGTGGTCGTTGCCGACCTGGTGCTGCGCCCGGGTCGCACCGTCGAGCTCGACCTGGCGCGCGTTTGGATCACGTTGCTCATCGGCGGTGTAGCGATAGACGGGGAGGCCGAACTCGTCCACCCCCCAGGACCCGAACGAACCGCTGCCGTATCGGGAAGCCAGCGACGGTCCCGATCCTGCGTCGGACAGCGGTGGCGGCGCAGCCGGCGACGCCCGCGCGGCTGCGGCCAGCGACACCGCCACCGCAGCGCCCGCCACCAGAGCCCGCACCAAGATGGGTCGTCGCGGTGTCAAGGCGTCCGGCTCGCCGGCGGCCTTCGCATCAGCCAGAGCGGAGGGCTGCTGCCGAGGCGTAGCTCACCTTGGACCTGAAACCCGAGCCGTTCGTAGAGCGCCAGGTTGCGCTCGCTCGTTGCCTCGAGATAGGTGGGCAGCCCCTTCTCGTCACACCGATCGAGCGTTGGCCGCAAGAGTCTCGTACCGAGCCCCTCACCCTGCGCCTCGGAGGCCACCCCGACGTACGCGATGTAGTAGTGGGGCTCGCGGATGTGGCGATTCTCCATCAGCGTGATCAACGTCAGCGCCTGCGGCAGCCGCATCCCGAACACGCGCGTGAACCCGGGGCCGTGTGCGAGCTGCGTCGTGAATGGCATCCGCCACGCCCCGGGCGGCAGCTCGAGCGACGCCCCTTTGGTCTTGGACGGCGTCCAGATCCGGCCCTTCGGCAGCACCACATATCGCAGCTCGAGCTCGAAGAACCTGCGCAGGCGCGCCCGCCGGCGGTCCTCGTCGGGAATCAGCCACCCGAAGATCGGGTCCTCGACGAACGCGTCCGCGAGCGCGTCGCTCAGCGCGGGGACATCCGCCGCGGCACCTGCACGCGGAGGCGCGGGATCGGAGGGAGCCGAGGCCGGCGGGTCGAGGTCGGCTTCGGTCATCGTCGCGCTCGCGTCGCGAGCAGGGGGATCGGACAGTGCGGAACCAATCTCAGCCCGTGGATGGCGTGCCTGACCGTGAGCGTCCCCTGGGCGACGCAGGTGTCGACGGTGACGCGATAGGTGCCCGGACGCAACAGGACGCGGAACCTTCCATGAACGACGACGCGGCGACGACCGCGGGTGAACACGGCGCGATCGAAGCACCTCGGCGGCCGGCCGGCGATGATCGGACCGACGCAGCTCCTAGCGACGTCGCCACTGACCGGCACGGTCCGGCCTGTGGCGGCGGAAGCGGCCCCGACGGCGATCAGACTCGCGGCCAGCAGCGCGACGACCGTCACGCCGAGCTCCCGGGGACCGCGAGCACCGGGGCCTCGAACTCCGCGGCGACGTGGCCATCGAACACAGCTCCAAGGTCGGGTCCGGCGCTCATACGTGACCTCCGATCGCTTCGTTTGCCGGCGCCGGGCTACGACAATGTCACAGCGCCGGGCATATTGTTCGCGCTCGATGAGCATCGACGCGCGAGTGGACGGCCGCGTGGCCGTGTTCGCCGGCCCCGCCGTCGAGGGAGGGCTGCTCGTCCGCTGACCCGCTACCAGCAAATCGGAAAGACCTACTCCGTCACGCGCCGCGAGGATCCGGAGAACGCGCGGCGGATCGCGCTCGCGCTCGGAGGCGCCCGCACGGTCGTCAACGTGGGGGCCGGCGCCGGCTCCTACGAGCCGCGCGATCGCTACGTGATCGCGATCGAGCCGAGCGATGTCATGGCGGCGCAGCGCCCGCCGGACCTGCCGCCGGCGATCCGCGCCGACGCCGGCGCCCTGCCGCTGCGTGATCAGAGCGTCGACGCGGCGATGGCGATCCTGACGATCCACCACTGGGACGAGGAACAGGAGCGTGGCGTCCGTGAGCTCAGGCGCGTGGCCCGCGGTCCCGTGGTGATCGTCACCTATGTCCACGAGGTCAGCAACGAGATGTGGCTCATGAAGGACTACCTTCCCGAGGTCGCGGAGATGGATAGCCGGATCCTCCCGAGCGTGGATCGGGTCGCGAGCTGGCTCGGAGGGAGCACCGAGGTCGAGACGCTCGAGATCTCGCGCGACACGCCCGACTGGACGATCGGATCGTTCTGGGCCCATCCGGAACGAGTCCTCGATCCCCGAGCCCGCGCCGGCACCTCCGGCTTCTCCCGCATGACCCCCCGGGTCGTCGAGCGCGTCGTCAGTTCGGTGCAGCGCGACCTCGAGAGCGGCGCCTGGGATGAACGCCACGGCCACCTCCGCCGGCGGCAGAGCTTCGATGCCGGACTCAGGCTGATCACCAACACGCCGGCCCCCGGTGACCGCCGGGTCAGCCTGAACGTCTGAAGGCGGCGGCCGCGTTAGCGGCGATGCTCTCGGCGCGAGCCCGGTCCGCGGAGAGGGACTCGACCACCGCCGGGAGCTGTTTGCGTCCCGTGCAGAACGCCCAGGACTCGAAGCTCACCGGACGGGCGGCGATCGCCGGCGCGAGCCGCTCGAGCTCCGCCGAGGTCAGCTCGATGTGGCGCCCGTAGGCCGCCACCACGGCGTCCACGCAGCGGAGGCTCTCGAAGCCCGCCGCCCACAGTAGGAATGCGAGCGACCACAGCCGCGGCCCGCGGCCCGCGCCGCTCCAGTCGACGAGCACCGCCCCGTCCGCGCGGGAGGCGATCGCGTTGGCCGGCACGAAGTCCGGATGGATCAACGCCCGCGGCAATCCGTCGCAGGTCTCGACCTGCGAAAGCTCGGCGCGCAGCGTGGCGTAGAGCAACCGTTGCGAGTCGGGGACCCGAGCCTCGGCGTCGTCGAGGAGCCTGAGCGCCGCCGCTTTCTCGGCGCCGGGGTCGCCCTCGAAGACCCAGTGGTGCCAGGCACCGCCGGGGCGCTCCCCGGCTCCTCGCCGGCGGAAGCGTGTGGAGCCGGCCGAGCAGATCGCCGAGCAGACCGAAGCTCTTCGGGGTCGCGCTCGGCTTCTTGCCCGCCACGTGCCGGGTCACGAGGACCGCCTGCCCCTCGTAGCTCGTCACCGGTTCGGCGTCGGCGCATCGCTCCGCCGGAAAGTCGGCTCGCTCGAGAAGGCGCAGGATCTCGGCGTCGCCTTCGGCCGTCTCGAATGGGCGCTCGGGAGCGAACACGCGGGCGATCCAGTCCGGACCGTCGTCACGTTCCACGCGGAACACCCCGACGTCGAGTTCACGCAGGCCGGTGACCGAGATGCCGTACATGGCTCCGAGATGACCGTCGAGGCCCGCCATCCCCCGGCGGCCGTACATCCGCTCCATGAACCGGCCGATCCGGCTGGCCGTGGGTGGGACGCCGTCGGCGGCCGTCTCCCACACCGGCGCGGCCACGACGAACCCGGCGCGCTGGGCGCGCTCGGACACCTCCACGCCGCGCCAGCGCGCGCCGGCCAGAATCCGGACCGCGCTCTCGTGATCCAGCCAGTTGCGCGCGGGTTCGCCGAGCGCCGCGACGGCCTCCTCGAAGCGCCGGCGCCGGGCGAGGTCCTCGGGGTCCCTCGCCTGGATCGAGAGGGACATCGCCAGCCGGGTTCCGGTCGTCGCCACCGCTCGCAGGTCGCCCAGCAGCGCCTCGAGCACCTTGGCCTCGAGGTAGACGACGAGCCCTTCGCACAGCATCACCGAGGGCGCATCCGGTTCCCAGCCGGCGTCGATCAGCGCCGAGGCGAGCGCCCCGTCGGCGAGGTCGGTGGCCACGAGCGTGACGTGTGAGGCGTCGATCGAGAGGCGCTCGAGCCGGAGACGCTTGTCGCGCTGGGTGGCTGGATGGTCGACCTCGAACCATCGCACTCCCGGCTTGGCGTAGCGCAGCGACCGCCCGTCGTAGCCGGCGCCGATCGTCGCCACCTGGAGGACGTTCCGCGCCAGCGCGTTGACGACCACCCGGTCGAAGAACGCCGTGCGCCACCGCAGGTACCGCCCCATGGCCTCGTGCTGGTCGAAGTCGAGTGACCCGGCCACGTCGCGCGCCAGGCGGTCGTCCGCATCGGGATCGCCGAACGGTGCCGGTAGCCGGTCGTAGCCGAGGCGGTAGGCGGCGACCCGCTGCGCCGTGGGCGACGGCTCGCCCTCACGCACCTGGCTCGCCTCCGGTGATCAGCGCCGCCAACGTCGCCCGCGTGTGCGCCACGTACTCGGGCCCGACCCGAGCGAGGAGTGCGGCGTCCATCCGCTCGACCGCCGCGCGGACCACCGCCGCCGCGGCCGCGCCACGCTCCGTCAAGGAGACCCTCAAACGCCGCCGGTCGTCCGGGTCGATCGTCCGCTCGAGATAGCCCCGGGTGACGAGCGTGTCGACGAGCGCGCCGGCGGCCTGCTTGGACACGCCGAGTTGGTCGATGATGTCGCTCAGTGGCGCCTCTGTACGCGCGATCGCCCCGATTACGTAGATCCCGTTGCGTGGAACGTCGTCGCAGCCCGCTTCATCCAGGTCCGCTCGGATCGCCGAGCCGTACGCGGTACGAGCCGCCCGCAGCAGGGCGGGTAGCGGCCACGCCTCGATCCAGCCAGCCTCGTCTGTCATGCCCCACACGATATAGACAATTATCAGTACAGTCCAGAGTTAGTACCGTCTTTCGCGTGCCTTCCCGACCGCTGCTAGCCGGTCTGATCGTGCTCGCCGTCGGCCTCACCGTCGGCGGGTGCGGCTCGAGCACGACCAGCAGCGCACCGAGCCCGGTGGCGCGGGTGGCGGTGAGTGGCGAGGTCGCCCGCAGCTGCGTGGGGCCGATATTCGCCAACCGGCCACGGAGGTGCTCGGATCGGGCCGTGTTCGCCCGTGGCCGAACCCGGGTGGTCGTCCACGGCAACTTCGCCGTCCGGCTGGCTCCCGGCATCTACACCGTCAGCGTCGACACGTGCCTCGATCAGCAGAAGCTCACGGTCACACGCCCGATCGCCGGCCTGATGCTCGCTCCCAGGTGCCCGTTGCCGCTGTAGGCCCTCGGCGCTGGGACCATATGCCGCGGGAACCGGCGCGATCGCACCCGTTTCGATGGTGCACAACACGACAACCTTGCGCCTGATGGCGAGCCCTGTCGAGCTGTGCACGGGGAGTGTGCTCAATACGCCAGGGCTCGGGTCTGGCGCCGGGTTCGGGCAGCCGATCAGGTCGATCAGACGCTCCGGCGCCCAGCCGACGCTCACCCAGCGCCCCGACCGAAGCGAGCTACCTCAGGCGGCCGCGGTCGTGTCCCCCTGATCGTCCGGATCCGTCCGGATCAGGTGGTGGCGGAGGTACTGCGAGCTCGTGATGGCCTCCCAGTCGGGCGCCTGCAGCTGCGCTCGGACGCGCGCGCCTCGGATGTGGTCCCGGAGGCTCGGGCGCTCGGGGCGCAGAGGCGCGCCGCAGCGCGGGCAACTGTCTAGGGACTCGTAGATGACGCCGCTGTGGTACGTGGCCCGGCAACGTGGGCAGTTGAGGTACGTCATGGCAATGCTCCTGATCTTCCTGCAGGAACAACGTCCCGGCTCGTGCACTGCATCCGTGTGCACGTAGTTCGAAGTCTTGCCGAAAACTTTAGCCCTCGGCGAGCGCAGCTCCGACAGTTGCAACCTCCCGCCCACGTCGCCGGCGAACGCCTGAAACAGGCGGTTTTCGCTCACCGGCGCGCCCGCCAACGTCCGTAAACACTATTGTTTCGGCGGCTAGGGGCGATACAGAACCGAGAGCCGGAGGGAACGCGAAATCGAAGAGGGATGGTCATGGCTGGCGTGAGGTTGCCCTCGCCGGTTCGGTCCGTGCTCGCCGCCGCTGCCGTCGCAGCCGGCTTGGCGAGTGCGGCCGGCGCGCACGCCGCAATTGACCGCTCGGGCCCGATCGCCGGCGCGGCCGCCAGCCCTCCCGCGCCATCCGCCACCGTAACGTTCGACGCCGGCAGTCGCCGGATTCCGCGCGGCTTCTTCGGTCTGGCGATGGAGTACAACGAGCTCCCGGTGTACGAGAAGGCCGGGGTGCTGTTCGGGCGGGTCGCGTCGATCATCCGCCCGCGCGACGGCGGGCCGATGACGCTCCGGGTGGGAGGGAAGTCGGCGGACCACACGCTGTGGGAGCCCGGTCCGCTGACCGCGGCCGAGAAGGACAAGCAGAAGCACCTGCCCCGCGGCGTCAGAGCAATCGGACGGACGTGGCTCGCGAACCTCGGACAGTTCGTGCGGCGGCAGGACCTGCGCGTGCTGATCGATCTCAATCTCGCGGTCCACTCAACGGATATGGAGACGGACTTCGCAACCGCGCTGGAGAAGGCGGTGCCCCGTGGTCGGCTGGCGGGCTTCGAGATCGGGAACGAGCCGGACGAGTACCACTTCCAGCCGCCGCTGCAGCGCGAGCGAGTCGCCAGCACCAGCCGTGCGACGCCGCCGGGGTGGTGGCGGAACTACTCGCCGGCCGACTACCGACGGGACTACGCCAGCTACGCCCGGGCGCTGAAGGGAAGGATCGGCGGGATCCCGCTCGGCGCTCCCGACATCGTCTCCGACGAGCCGACGTGGCTGAACGCCGTCTCCGGGCTGGGCAGGCTCGATCCGGGCTTTCTCGCCATCCACCGGTACGCCGGGTCGACCTGCTGGTCGAAGAGCTCGCCCCTGTACCCGACGATCTCCCGGCTGCTGAGCGAGCAGGTGACGGCCGGCCTCGCCGCCTCGGTGTCGGGTGCGGTGGCGTTCGCTCACTCACACGGCATGGCGCTGCGGCTGACCGAGGTCAACACGGTCAGCTGTGGCAACGATGCCGGCGTCGCCGGCAGCTTCGCGACCGCGTTGTGGACGCCCGACGCACTGTTCGAGATGATCAACGTCGGCGTCGACGGGGTCAGCTGGGAGGTCCGGCCCAAGAACGGCAACGCGCCTTTCCACTTCGTGGGGGACGGGATCGAGGCGCTTCCCGAGCTCTACGGCCTCGCCGTGTTCGCGGACATGACGCGCGGTCCCTCGACCCTTCTCAACCTGACGCTGAACGGCTCCTCGGGCGTGCACATCAAGGCGTGGGGGGTCAAGAGCTACAACACGGTGAGGGTGCTGCTCGACAACAAGGGTGGCCGTGGGGCCAACGTCGCGCTTCCGGCCCGTCCGGGGCCGGCGATCGTCCGGCGCCTGGTGGCGCCGAGCCTCCGCGCCCATGACGGCGTCCGCTTCGCGGGCATGTCGATCGGCCGCGATGGTCGCTGGCAGGGCCGCGAGGTCCAGCACCGGGTGCCGAGCGCCGGCGGCTACTACCACGTCTACGTTCCGGCCTACAGCATCGCGCTCGTGACCCTCTGAGCGCCGCGATCGCGCCCGGCCTCAGGTGATCCGCACCGGTGTGCCCTCGGCTGCGTCGCGCGCCAGGACGTCGACGGCACTGTTGTCGATCCGGATGCAGCCGTGCGATCGTGCGCTGCCCAGTGGGTCGAGCAGGCTCGCGCCACCGCGTCCGTGGATCGCCACCTCTCCGGGCCCTCCGTCGAAGCTGCGGAGCACGTCGGAATACGCGCTCAGCATCAGCGCCCAGGTGCCGACGAAGTCGTTCGGACTCGGCTGGGGCACGCGCATGTAGACGGAGAACAGGCCTCTTGGCGTCGGCGTCGAGGGCTTGCCGACCACGGCCGGCCAGCTGTCGAGCACCCTTCCGCCACGTAGCAGCGTGACGGTGCGCCGTTCCGTCGAGACGTCGATGCGCCATGGCGTGCGGGTCAGCCGGACGAGGTTCGAGTTGATCCAGGCCGAGGACCCGTTCGGGCGCTGCGGGAGGAGCACCCGGAGCCACGTGGTCCCGTCCGGGAGCACGCGGGCGCCGAGAACCAGCAGCGCCACCGGCCCGCCGTCCCAGCTCGCCGTCGTCGGAATCGTCGTCCGGCGACGACCGCGCCCCGGGGCGGCCAGCGCGGGCGTCGGGATCACGATGTGGGCAACCCACGCGACCCGCGATGTGGGAGCGACCGGGAAGGGACCGCCGGGCGGCGGCGGCGGGGCTGCTCGCCGCGAGCGCCAGGAGCGCGAGGAGGATCGCTCCGGCGCGCACCCTCACGACCAGCTGGGCACTAACCCGTCACCCCGCCGCCCGGCGGCGGCGGTGGCGCTCCGACGAGCTCGACCCTCGCGCGCGCCTTATGTGTGCGCACGCCATCGGCGCTCGCCGTCGCCACGTTGGTCAACGACCGCGGCCCGGCGACCATCGGAGCGCGCACCTTGACGACGAACTTGCGCCGTTTTCCTTTCGCCAGCGAGTGGATCGTCCAGCACGGGGTGCCGTGACGGAACGTTGCGCCGGGGACCGTGATGAACGTCATCCCGGAGCCGAGCTTGTCACAGACCTTGACGGCCAGCGCCGACTCCGGTCCGAGGGAGCGCACTGTGATCGTGTAGGAGAACGCCTGACCCGGCGCCACGGTTCTCGCGCTCGCCGTCTTCGTCAGCCGCAGCGAGGCGCGCCCCGGTCCGACCTTCGTCGCCACCTTCGAGGCGTTGTTCGCCATGTCCGGGTCAGGCGTCGCGGACACCACGGTGGCCGAATTGTGCAGCTCCCCGAGAGCCTTCGGCCGGGCCACGATCGTGATCGTCGCGTGCGCACCGCTCGAGATCGAGCCGAGCTTGCACGTGATCGGATGGCCCGTCGTGCAGGAGCCACTGGAGCTGTGGATCGAAACTGACCTTGACGCTCGCGGAGAAGGCATCGGTGACCGTCGGACTCTCCGCCGTGGCCGGACCGTGATTGGTGACCGTGATCGTGTAGGTCAGCGACTCGCCGACGCGCGCACTCTTGTGGTTGACGGTCTTGACGACGGCCAGGTCGGCGGCGCCGGGCGGAGGCCCGGCGGTCGGAGTTATCGACGCCTCCGAATTCGAGCGTTTCGGGCCGCGCGATCGGTTCGTCCGCCGAGGCCCGCGCCGTGTTGGCCAGCGTGCTGCCCGCAGCGGACGGCGCGATGTGTGCGGTGATTGTCATCACCGCGGTCCCTCCGGCTGCGAGCGATCCGAGCGCGCAGGTGACCGTCTGCCCGGAGGCGCTACAGCTCCCCTGGCTCGCGTTCGCCGACGCGAAGGACAGCCCTGCGGGAAGGGGGTCGGTGACCTTGACGCCGGTCGCGGTGCTCGGGCCCTTGTTGACCAACGACAGCGTGTACGTGACGGTGCCGCCGGCCTGTGGAGACGGTGCTCGACGCGACCTTCGTCAGGGCGAGATCGACGAGCGGCTGGACGTCGATCGTCGCCGCTCGCCTGATTGTTGCTCGGGTCAGGGTCGAGCTCGTTGGCCGTCACCGACGCGAGATTCCCGACGCTCGTCCCCGCGATCGCGGCCGTCGTGCGGGTCCTGATCGTCACCGACGCACTGGTGCCGCTCGCAACCGTGCCCAGATGTCGCAAGTGACGGTCCCGTTCTCGTTGTCGCACCCAGGCGAGGCGTCGATGAAGTCGAGTCCGGCCGGCAGCGAGTCGTGGATCGTCACGCCCGTGGCGTCGTTCGGCCCGGCGTTGCTCGCCGTCAGCGTGTAGTCGACTTCGTCGTCGACCGCGGGGTGGGTGTTCGAGGCGGTCTTGGTCAGCGAGAGGTCGGCCTCGGGGTTGACGTTCGACCGTCGCCGAGTTGGTGTTGTCGGACGGGGTCGAGTCGGCGAAGCGCGGGAATCCTCCCGCGGCTGCGCTGGCGATCGTTGGCCGTGTTGGTGATCGCTGCGTTCCCGGCGCAGCCGACGTCGATCCGGCCCATGAACGTCGCCGTCACGACCTGCCGCCCTCGCGCCACCGGCCCGAGGTCGCAGGTCACGGTCCTCGCCACTCGCCGTGCACACGCTGCTCGGCACGGACGATCGAACTGAATCCCCGGCGGCAGCGTGTCGGTGACCACCCCACCTGTCGTGCCGAGCCCGGCGGGCCGCCGCCAGTCTCACCGATCGGGACGCTGTTCGTCACCGGTAGCGTGAAGGTGACCGTGTCGCCGACGTTCGCGCGTCTGCGGGGAGACGTTCTTCGTCAACGAGAGGTTGGCGACGTTGCCCACGCCGATCGTCGTGGTGCTCGACGTAGTTGCTCGGTTGGGTCCGGATCGGGAGTCGTGCTCGACACGGTCGCGGTGTTCGGTGGAGCAGTGTCCGCCGCTCCACGCGACCGAGGTCACGTCCATGTTGACTGAGCCGAGTCTGCCCGGCGGCGACCGTCGCGCGAGGTTGCACGTGACCGTGCCACCGCGGAACCGAATCAGCCGGCGGGCACCGTGCCGGTGAACGTCATCCCGCGTCGGCAGCGGATCGGTGACCATCACGGCCGGGGCATCGTCCGGGCCGTTGTTGGTGACGGCGAGCGCGTAGAAGAATGGGTCGGGGACAGGTCCAGCGGATTGGTCACCGGCAGCGGGGTCGTGCCGTCGCTCTGGAGAGCCGCCTTGGCGATCGTGAGGTCGGCGACGGGGCCGATCAGCTGGCCGAACGTGGCGGTGTTGTTGGTCAGGTCGGGATCGGCGGTGTTCGAGCTGACCGTCGCAGCATCGGCCATCGTCTGTCAGCCGCGGTCCCGGCGGCGACCGTGCCGGTGATCGTGATCTGCACCGGCGAGCTAGCCGTGGGAGCGTGCGGATTCGTGCACACGACCGTCCCGCCGGGAGCCGTAGGCAGCGTGCATGTGAATCCGGCACCGGACGCGGTGTAGCTCGTCGCGGTGAACTGGCTCGGCAGCGTGTCGTTGACGACCACGCCCTGCGCACTGTCCGGGCCGTTGTTGGTGACCGTGAGGGTGTAGCTGTCGGCGCCGCCCTGGTCGGGTTTGCCGTGCCGGTCTTCGCGATCGACGAGGTCGGCGGTCGCCAGGACGGTGACCGTCGCCGAGGCGCTGGTGTTGGCCGGGTTCGGGTTCGGCGTCGGGCTCGACACGCTCGCGGTGTTGGTCAGCGTCGTGTTGCGCGCGAGCACCGTGGCCGTCACCGTGATCGTCGCGGTCCCGTTGGGCGGCGATCGTGCCCAGCGAGCACGACGACCGTGGTGTCGCAGCTGCCCTGACTTGCCTGGGCGGCGACGTCGCTGAACGACGTCGTGTCGATCGGATCGCTGACCGTCGACGTCCTGCGCCGATGACGGTCCCGCGTTCTGGACGTTCAGCGTGAACGTGACGGTGCCGCCGTTGAGACATCGTGATTCGTCGAGGTCTTCGTGATCGAGAGGTCCGCCAGTCCGCTTGGGCCGCCGCCATCGCTGCCGGACGCCGGCGCCGAGCCTCCGCCGGACACGGTCGCGGTGTTGGAGATCGTCGCCGGCGCGGGATCCTGCGACCGTCCCATCAACGAAGATCGGCGGGTAGGAATGTTGCCCGCGGCGAGCACATCGCTGCGCGAGCACGTCAGCGTCAGGCCCGCGATAGCGCAGCTCCAGCCGTCGCCCCCGGCGTTCGCGATCGAGCTGAATCGACTCGGCCGGGAACGGGTCGGTGACCGTGACCGTCGAGCCGTCGGTGCCGAGGTTGCCCACATTCGAAACCGCGAGCGCGAACGTCGTCGCCTGGCCGGCGATCAGGTTACCCGCTGTGGCTCTTCGCGAGCGACAGGACGGTGCGGAGACGGTGTTCGTCACCTGGTTCGTGGTGTCGTTGAACGCCGTTCCGAGCGTGAAAGCGGTGAACGTCGCGGTCGCCTGGTTGACGATCTGCTGACCGGGGGTGTCGCCCGAGTTGATCGTGACGTCGAACGTCGCGGTGTCGGTGTCCCCCGGCGCTGATCATGCCTCCGGTCGTACCATTGCCGCCGACCCCTAGCCGGAACACCACCTCGTTCGTGGTCGGGTTGTACTCAGCCGGCGTCATCCCCGAGCGCGTCCGTCGGATGCGACGGACCCTGGGAGCCGCTGATCTGCAGCGTCCCCGGCATATACGTCGTCCCGTCCGGGATCGAATCGCGCATCACGAAGTTGGCCGCCGCGTCCGAGCCCGTGTTGGTGTAGGACACCGTGTAGCGCAGGGTGTCACCGCGCTGGTCCGGGCCGCCGGGATGGGTGATGTTCGCGACCGATTTCGAGCTCGTGATGTTCGGCGCGAACAGATCGGTGGCGAACGTCACGACGGCGGGGAAGTACGTGTCCCCACTGGTGGTCACGACGATATTGGCCGAGGTCGCGTTGTTGGGCAGGATCCCGTTCCCGTTGACCAGCTTTGAGTCATACGCCCAGTTGTTGAGGTCGCTGGGGTTCCGCGTGGTGACGTTCACGCCCAGGTTGCTGATCGCGCTGTCGAAGAAGTTGTTCGCCGGACTGCCGGCATCGGAGAGCTTCGTGCTGTTCAGCGTGGCGCTGTCTCCGGTGAACCCCCCGTCGCCCTCGTAGGCGACGAACCCGAGCGTCGTGCGCACCGGACCCGACGGAGGCGTGCGGAAGCCGGACACCGGAATCGTGATCGGCGGCGACCCCGACTGGACGGTGATGAAGCCGTCGTCGACGGTCAGGTTGCGCGGCGGCTGGTTGGGGTCCTGATAGGCGACGACCAGCGTCCAGCCCGCGTACCGGTCGCCGCCGGTGCCGGCCTGGACGTTGGCCACGCTGTACGTCCCCGCGCCCGCCGCCTGCACCATCGAGGTCACGTCGACGAACGCGCCGTAGCGACTCGGCGTCGACGGCGCTGAGCTGTCGACCTGCGAGGCCATGATCGTCGTGTAACCGGACGCGCCCGGGACCTGGATTCCGACCAGGTTGCGCGCGGCGGGATTCGGCGCCGCCGCCGGGGTGGGTCCGCCGTTGGTCTGGGTCGCACCCTTGGTCGTGTCGGCGCCCCAATACAGGCCCGCGAACAGCACCGTCGCAGTCGGGGGAAGCGACAACGTCGCTGAGGAGGAGTCGAAGCTCGGCGATCCCGACCCCGTGCCCGGCAGCGTCGGCACCGTGCCGGGCGCCGTGTTGACGTACTGCATGTTGTAGTTGTTGTTGTTCAGGCCGCTGTTGGAGCCGCTCGAGATCGGCTGGCGTGTTCCGGGCGGCCGTACACCCCGGCGACGGGGTGGTCGCCGCGGCCGGGCACACCATCAGCGTGTTCGCCGCGAACGCGATGTTGCCGGTGGTATTGGTGCTGAAGCGAGTGGACATCGGGCGGTCGGCGACCGCCGGCGCCGCATGAACGAGCACAGCCACGACCAACGACAATCCGAGCGCGGCCTTGCGTGGCGTTGAAGCGACCGCCCGGCCGTGGAGCCGGACCATCATCCGGTGGACGTGCGTAGCTGCTGACTGTGCCTGGGGCATGCCTTCCTTCCCGACGAGGTAGAGCGTGCCGGTCCCTGGCGAATCCTCACGTTGAGACGGCGATGATGGCATCACCCGGAGAGGGTGATGTCAACATCGCAGTTTTCCGTGCGCTTGCGGCCAGTTTTCGGTCCAACGGAGCGGGCCGCCTTTCCGGCGCGGCGGGCGCCACATCAAGACACAGCACCGGGCCCGCCGCAGCTGTAAGCAGGGTTACCGCCCGACCGCTCCCCGGCCACGCCTAGCGCCGGCTCCTCGGCTGAACGGCGGGCACCGGACGGCCGTCCTCGAGATAGATGCACTCCCCGGCGCCGGCGCCGGCCGCTACCCGGCGCCGGACCGGCCCGCTCAGGAGCTCCGCCGCCTCGGCGAGCGCCAGGAAGCGGTGCTCGTCGATCTCCGCGGCATCGAGTTCGATCGCCCCAAGCTGACGATCGGTGAACGTACCGCAGTCGAACAGGAAGCGCATCCCTCCCGGCCGGTTTGGTTTCGGATGCAGGAAGTCGACGCACACGAGCCGCCCCTCGACGACCTTAAGCCCGCATTCCTCAAGGGCCTCCCGCCGGCACGCCTCCCACGGCGACTCGCCGTCCGGCTCGATCTGACCTCCGGGGATCGTCCAGCCCTTCTTGTAGTTGGGCTTCAGGATCAGCAGTCGCCGCGCCTGGTCGAAGATCAACGCCCCGGCCGAGGCCGGGATGCGAGGAAGGTCGTACACAGATTCGTCGGTCACTGGAGTCGGCCGGCCGGTCAGACGGCTGCGGGCCGTCAGTATGCCGACGACGACTGACACGACCGAGCGCAGCCCGATCAGTCGTTGGACATCGCCGGCATCGGTTACCAGCGCGGCTCTCACGCTGAGCCTCCCTGCGTGGACGAAGTCCCGATGAAGCCGCCACAGCGCCGTCACGACCCGCGCGTTCAGCGATCGCACCGCGCTTGGCGCTCGGTCGCGGCCGAGCCTGATTGCGCCGGCCTGCGCCGCCCGTGCCTTCGCCCGCATGCCGTACCGCAGGCGCAGCATCGAGTGGCCGCTGTAGCCGATGCCGGCCTGCGTGACGTTCGAGATCGCCGTCAGCGCCCGACGCTGGAATGCGGCCAGCTCCTTGGGGCCGTCGCCGGATCCGCTGGCGCAGCCGGAGGCCAAGCCGATCCCAGCCGCAACGATGCAGGCACACCGCGCCACCGTTGCTCGGACCGGAACCCCGCGAATCGATCCCACCGCGGGCCAGTATCGGCCAGCCCCTCGGCAAAGTCCAGGGACGCGATCGCCCCGAGCGAGTCGACGGATCCCGCGGATACGATTGCACCAGTTGGGTTGAGGGTTGCGTGCCTGGCTCGATCGCAACCTCCTGGTGCTGGCGTTCTGGGCCCTGACCGTCGTCGGCGCATTCGAGGTGATCCGGGGGATCGTCGGCGCCCAGCGCTAGGGCCTTACACTGTCGATGCGGTGAAACAGGGTTTCCGGGTTACCCGGGTCGGCGTGGTGCTGCTGGTGTTGCTCGCCGCTTCGATCGTGGCTGTGTTCGTCGGCCCCTCAGGAGTTCAGACGGCAGGGTTCGCCGTCGCCACGCTGATCATCGTGTTCCTGGTGGCCGATCAGCTCACGACCCGCGTCGGGTGGTTCGGGCTGATCACGATGGGTCGTGCCGACACGAGCCCGCTCGCGAAAGGGCGCGACGAGCCCGAGTACATCGAGCGGGCCGAGCAACCGTCCGAGGAGGCTTGGGAGCGCGAGGAGGCGAGCTACCGCGCGAAGAACAGCGAGCCCGCCGACGCCGGCGGGCCCGGCTAGTCGCGACCGCCGCCCTCTCCATGGGCGGCGACGGGGGTGTCAACCGCCGCCGCCCACGCTCTGGAGAGAGAAGGCCGCCGGTTACTCGGGGATCATCCTGCCGTCGGCCGGATGTTCTGGTTGAGGTTGAAGAGGTTCTGTGGGTCGTAGCGCTGTTTGATGCCCTGAAGGCGCTCGTACTTGTCCTCGCCGAGTGCCCGACGGACCCGGCTCTCGCCTTCCTCCCCGAGGAAGTTGAGCCAGGCATGGCCCGTCGTGTAGGGGGCGGTCGCCACCTGGACACCGCGCAGCCAATCGATGTTCGCCTTGGCGTCGGCCGGGTCGGCCCACATCGCGAGCAGGTGGGTGTTCCAGGGTGCCTGCCGCTGCCCGATCGCCATCGCGTCGTCGTCGATCCGCGAGATCTGTCCGCCGCCGGGAACGACCAGGATCACGCTCAGCGGCGAGGGCGGAGCCGCCGCGGCTGTGCACAGCGCATCGATGGCCTCATCCGGGAGGTCGGCGAGGAAGTCGCCGCCCCAGTAGTTCTGCATCCCCGCCGGCGTCGTGGGATCGATCAGCTGCTGCACGGCCGTGTACGGCATGGGCTGGACGAGGTCGATCGCCGGCGGCCCGAACTCGCGCAGTGGCGCGAGGGCCTTCGCGCCGTCGTTGAGGTCGCCGGCGTAGGTGACGATCATGCCGACGGCGGGCTTGCCGCGCGCCTCTTCGGGCACGAAGTCCAGAGGCGGAGCCGTGATCAAGGCGACGGCCGCGCCGATCTCGTCGGGCGCGTCCGCCATGAACTCGCGGAAGAACCGCAGCACCTCACCGGCGCGCGGACCTGGGTGGACCAGCATCCCCGCGAGCATGGTCGGCCCGACAGGATGAAGCTGGAACTCGAACTCCGTGACGATCCCGAAGTTCCCACTCCCGCCGCGCAGCCCCCAGAACAGATCCTCATTCTCACTCTCCGACGCCGTCACGACCGAGCCGTCGGCGAGCACCACCTCGGCGGAGAGCAGGTTGTCGGCGGCCAGCCCGATCTTTCGCTCGAGCCAGCCGGATCCGGAGCCGAGGGTGAAGCCCGAGACGCCGGTCGTCGACATCCGCCCGCCGGTCACGGCCAGCGCGAACTCCTGGGTCGCGGCGTCGAACTCGCCCCAGGTGAGGCCCGCCTGGGCCCGGGCCACCCGCCGCTGCGGGTCGATCTGGATCTCCTTCATCGGCCGCAGGTCGACCATCACTCCGTCGTCACAGACGGCGTGCCCGGCGACTCCGTGCCCGCCGCCGTGGACCGCGATCGGGAGCCCCTCGTGGCGGGCGTGGTTGACCGCCGCGACCACGTCGCTCACGTCTCTGCACCGTGCGATCACCGCTGGACGGCGATCGATCGATCCGTTGAACACTCGGCGCAGCGAGTCGTACTGCGGGTCCCCGGGCCGGACCAACTGGCCCGCGAACTCCTCCTGAAGTCGGCCGACAGCTACTTCCGTCATTTTTGTCCCCTTCGTCGGTTGTCAGAACGCGCCACCCAGTCTCAGCAGGCTCGCGTCCTGGTCTCCCTCCGGCAATGGGGGCTGACGTGTATTTCCGCGCTACGTCGGGCTCTCGCTCGCCGAGGCGGCGTCGCGCTCGATCTCGTCGTTGTCGGCCTTGAGTTCCTTGGCTTGCAACTTCTCGGCGCGCTTCATCGCCTGCTCGACCTTGGCGCCCATGTCGGACACCGCGACGACGACGAGGCCGGCCTCGCCGGTGTCGAGGTGCTCGCCGAGCTCCTTGAGGTCGTGGCGGCTCATGCCCGCCGCCGCGTGACCGGCGACGGCGCCGAGCACCGCGCCGCCGGCGGTGGTGGCGGCGATCAGACCCCCGCCGATCGCCGCGAACGGGAACAGCGCCACGACCAGCCCGGTCGCCAGCCCGACCCCGCCGCCCAGCACGCCGCCAACGCGCGTGGGAGTCTCGTGCTTCTTGACGATCTTGGTCTTGCCGCCCTCGCGGCGCTCGATGACGGCGGCATCGTAGGCATCGATCAACCCCGCCTCGACGTGCAGATCCTTCACGACCTGGTAGTCAGCCTCGGCGTCCGCGACGTTGTCGTACACCCCGACGTAAGCCATGAGCGTGTCGATCGCCATGCACCACCTCTCCTCTCTGTCCGGGGCGCGATCCTACCCGACCGCTAGCAGCCGGCGACCCTGGCCGGCTCCGACGAGCCCGCGGCGATCGTGAACCAGACCGTCTTGCCGACCGCGCTCTGGAGATCGACGCCCCAGCTCTCGGAGAACATGTTGACGATCTGAAGCCCGCGGCCGGTCGGCTCGTCGGGGCCGGGCGAACGCATCGTCGGCGTGCCGCCGGCGCGATCGGTGACCTCGACGCGGATTGTGTCGCGCTGGCGGGAGATCTTCACGTCAAATTGCGTGCTCGCGTGGCGCACGCAGTTAGTCGCGAGCTCGGAGACCATCAGCTCCACCGAGTCCAGCACGTCGGCCGCGACGCCCCGCAGGGCATCGGTCGCGAACCGCCGAGCGGCGGGGACCGATTCGGGCTCACTCGCGAAGCGGCGGGACTTGGTCATGGCGCGAGCCGGAACTTTCCCTCGAGCCCCATTGACGTGATCACCCGTCGCAACAGCGGTGAGGGATCGCGAAACTCGATCTCCCCGACCGTCGCCGACCAGCGGACCCAGAGTGCGATCGCGGAGCTGTCGGCGAACCGCAATCCGGCCACGTCCACGACGAGCCGATCCGGATGCCGTGCGATCACGGGCGCCACCGCCGCGTCGAGGCGGTCGATGTTGGCGATGTCCAGCTCGCCGGTCAGCGTCACGGTCGTCCCTTCGCCGTTGGTGACGATGTCGAAGGTCATCTCGGGATTTGTATCGGCGCTCACTCGTTCCACCGGAGCCCGACAATCGCGGTGTCATCGTCGGCTGGGGCGCGGCGCAGCTCGGTCACGAGTTTCACGAGGAGCTGCGGCAGCTCGAGGTGGTTGCCGGTGGCAGTCTCTCGAAGCCGCGCGAGCCCTCGGTCGAGGTCCTCGCCCCGGCGCTCGACGAGCCCGTCGGTGAACGCCAGCAGCGTCGCGGACGCCGGCGCCGGAATCGTCGTCGACTTATATGCCGCACCGGTCTGCGCG
The DNA here is from genome assembly GCA_963759695.1 of uncultured Solirubrobacterales bacterium. Taxonomy (GTDB): domain Bacteria; phylum Actinomycetota; class Thermoleophilia; order Solirubrobacterales; family Solirubrobacteraceae; genus Palsa-465. The sequence continues at coordinate 49,186 of CAVXAO010000016.1, read as the reverse complement.
CCGATCGGCAGGCCGATCTCCGAACAGAGGTATTCGCCGTCGCCGTCGGCGATCAGCAACGGAGGGAGATGGCCGGCGCTGGCGATCGTGACCCGCCGCGCGCCCAGGTCGACCAGCACGCACAGGACGGTCGCGATCTGGCCGGCGTCGGTCACGCTCAGGATCCTCGACAACTTGGACAGGATCGTGGCCGGCGGATCGTCCTGCGCCGCGTAGGCGTGGATCGCGTAGCGGAGCGAGGCCATCGTCGCGGCTGCCCGCAGCCCCCGTCCGGAGACGTCGCCGACGACCACGAGGAGGCGTTGCTCGTCGAGCGGGATTACGTCATACCAGTCCCCGCCGATTTCGACGCCGCGCTCTCCCGGCTCAAACAGGGCGCTCGCCTCGGCGCCGGCGATCGCCGGCATCTCCTCGGGGAGCAGGGCGTGCTGGAGCGTCTGCGCGATCGTCCGCTGCTCCGCGTAGAGCCGCTGGTTCTCGCTCAGGGCACGGTCGAGCCGTCCCGCCAGGTGCTCGGCGGAGCGCCGGCGCTGGACCAGGCGGACGGCGAAGGCGGTGGCGCCGAGAGTCAGGATGACGCCGCCGATCGTGATGATCCACGGCAACTGCTGCGGAAGCGTCCCCGCCAGCGAGACGCGCGGAGACACCACGAGCGTCAGGAAGTTGTTGCCAAACGAGAACCTCGTGCTGGCCCGCTCGCCGTGGGACGGCGGGATGCCGGCGCTCGTCACCAGCAGGTTCCCCGGGCGCACCGACTGCCCCAGATAGACCGCATAGTCGAGGTCGGAGAAGGCGGGCTTGCTCTGCAGACGCGATCGGCGGTCGGCCGGCAGGGCGCGCTCGCCATAGATGATGAAGCGACGATCGGCGGCCGGGTAGGCATAGCCGAGGCGGGTAAGGAAGGGCGGCGCCATCCCGATGATGCTGAGCATCGGCGACTTCGCCGCTCTGGCCAGGAACGCCTGCTCGCCGGACGATGAGGCGCTCAGTTGCGGTGTGCCGCCGACCGTCGCCACCGGGCCACCGCCGGTCGCTCCCATTTTCCACAGGGACAGATTTAGGAAGTGGCCCTGAGCAGACCCGATGTACGGCGTGGCGAAGCGGGTGAACTGGTGGGCGCTCCCGTCGGTCGCGTCGGCGAGGGCGGCGGCCGACGCCAGTGGCGTTTCGATGGCCGGCTGAGCTGCCGCGAGCACCGCCGCCACCTCCTTGACTCGCAGTTGCAGCAGTCGCTTCTCGTTGTTGTTGTAGTTCGTCTGCGAGACCCAGGCCAGGACGCCCGTGACCAGCAGGCCAACGACCAGCATCGCGACCGCGGGCCAGTACGGCCAGCGCTCGCGTGCGACCCGTTCGCCAGGCCGTCGGGGTTTCCCCGGTGTCGCCTCTGGCTGCGAGGAGGCGATCGAGACCGCTTCGGCCTCTTGTTCGAGCTTCGGCGCCTCGATCACGGAGCGAACGGTACCGCCACCCACGCCCAAAAAGTCCTGGCGAGCAGAGAAAAAAGGATTCAAGGGCGCCGGACTGGACTCCATGCCCCCACATCAGTCCAAGACCGGCGCCCGCGAATCTGTGCAACCTTGTCACGTTTTTTGAGGCGAAGTCAATTCACTGGACGAAGTACGTAACCGGGTCGCCGCGCGTCGATCAATCACCCGTCCAGGCCGCCCTTCGCCGGCCCCCAAATCAGACGGTATGGGGGCGCGGGCCGGCGGCGCATGCGCCGACGGCAACAACGCTCCTATGGCGAACAGTCCGGCCTCGAGCCACGGACCGAGCGGTGGCAGCCGTTGCCAGAGGACGGCCGTCAGCCTGAGGTTGTCGGCCAGCGCAAACGAGGCGTTGGACGCCGCCGCGAGCAGCAGCGCCCCGAACGCCGCCGCCCCGAGGCCCAGCCAGAGCAGTCTGGCGCGCGGAACGGCGAGGCCGAAGACGTAACCGATCGGAAGCCACGCCGCCGCCACGCGCCCGATCGGCTGACCGTCGAACCCGGCCAGCTGGAGCAACGGCAGGGCATCGCGGATGCGCGGACCGATCGCGAACCAGCCGAGCCTCCGCAGCGCATAGAGCAGACCGATACCGGCCAGCAGGCACACCGGCAGCAGCAGCGCGCCCGCCAGGCCACGCCGGCGCAGCACCAGGAAGAGCGCCGCGAGCACCGCCAACGCCCCCGCGACCGCGAGCGCCGGCACTAGCGGGAGAGGGCTCGGCGCCGGCTGGGAGCGTTGCGCGGCCGGGACCGGCGGGATCGGGGGAGCGGCGGGGAGCCGGTGCACGGGGCGAGCCACGGCGGAGCGCCGGTGCCGATGGACCCTCGAGTCCCGGCGGCGGTGCCGGGCCGCGGCGGCGTGCCCGCGGCCTGTGGCGAGGGGCCCGGCGCCGGTGCGCCGCGAGGACCCGCGCGTCGTTCGGCACCCGCTCGCGCGGACGCAGCGGGTGGGTCACGTCCTGCGAGGCGAGGATCAGCATCTGGTTCAGGCGCGGGTACCAGACGCTCCAGTCGTGGCCCCCGCGGTAGATCGCGTAGGTGACGCTCGCGCGGGCGCGCTGGAGCGCCGCCGCCATCGGCACGATCTGGGCGCTGTCATCGTCGTCGCGCCCGACGAACATGAACACGCGCAGCGGATCGAACGCGAGCTCCCGGCGGAGACCTCGCACGTAGTCGATCGGGCTGTTGTACTTGAGGTAGGCCTTGCTCGCGTGCGCGAACACGCCGGTGCGGGCCTCGGTGAAATAGCCGGACCAGACCTCGACGTTGCCGAACGCCGACAGGTGGTGCAGGGCGATGTTGATCGCGCCGTAGCCCCCCGCGGAGAAGCCGCCGATCACGCGATCCTGGCGATCCGGCAGCGTCGAGAATCGACTGTCGACGTCGGAGACGACGTTCAGAACGTAGTCCTCGAAGTGACCGGAGGGCGTGTTGGCCCACTCCGAGTCCGAGTACGTGCTCCCGCCGATCCGCCCGTCGGGGAACACGAGGATCATCGGCCGTAGATGGCCCTCGCTGAGCTGGTTATCCAGCCGGACGTCCAAGTTGGCGATGTCGATGTACACCTGTGGGCGGCCGGGCATGCCATGGAGCAGGTAGAAGACCGGGTAGTGGCGCGAGCGCGTGTAACCCGGCGGGAGATAGACGAGGTAGAACGCCTGGCGGTGGAGCGCGCGCGAGTAGAAGTGGACGTTCAGCAGCCTGCCCCTGCCCGCTCGCGGCAACCGCGCCACGGTCACGAACCCGCGGTGCTGGTAGTAGGCCTCCCCGTAGCTGTACGCGCCGAGCAGCCCGCTGGCGGTCAGGACGACAGCGGCCACCGTCATCACCGCGCGCCTGATCCCGAAGAACAGCAACTACGGCACCTCGCCCAGGCCAGAGCGCTCGGCGCGCGGCAGGGCCAGCGGAGCCGGACGGGCCCCGTCGAGCGATCGCGATCCGCCGCGCTGTCCGACGTATCCCTCGACCTCGAGCACCCGGAGTATCGCGCGCGGGAGACCGAGCCGCGACTCGTAGATCAGGTAGCGCGGGCGCCACTCCGGCGAGAACTTCTCGTTGAAGCGCACGAGCCGCTCCATCTGGAATCGCCGGCCGAGGAGCGCGACCGCCAGGCGGGCGGCGAGCCGCTTCGCCGGCGTGCGATCGGGCTTGGGCCGAACCAGGTGACCCAGGCCCGCGTAGTTGAGGCTCACCTCGGGAACGCCGCACCGGCGGGCCGTCTCGAGCGCCCGGCAGACGAGCGCCTCGTTGAGACCGTTCGGGGTCTCGCCGACGCGCCGCATCGTGTCCAGCGACAGCTTTCCGCAGTGGGCGATGAAGTGCATCACGGCCCCGAGCTCGCCGCCCGGCGACCGTGCGAGCAGGTACAGATCGCCGGGACGGACGCCGGGCTCGAACGTTCCCATCCCCATCGCGAATCCGAGCAGCCGCCGCCGCCTCGCCCGCCAGGCGACCTCGAGGGCGTCCATCTCGCGCTCCAGTTCGGCGTCGATCTCGCGCCCCTCGCACGCGGTGATCTCCCACCCGCGGCGCTCGGCCCGGTTCACGGATTGGCGGAGCTTGCGGACCGCCCGCCCCTCGAGCGTGAACCGCGCCGGGTCGACGACGGCCTCCTCGCCGACGCACAGCGCGCCCAGCCCCAACTCGCGGTAGTGCGCGAGGTGACGGGATGAGGCTCCCCACACGACGACCTGCCAGCCGCGGGCGCGGGCGAGCGCCAGGAACTCCGTGAGCACGCGGGGGACCGAGCCGTCCGGGCCGACCGGATCGCCCGAGACGACTGCGGTCTCGCCGATCACGTGGTAGGCGAGCACCCCGCCGCCGGCGAACTGGAAGGCCTTGTCGGGGCGCAGGATGAACGGCGCGATCGAATCCTCTCCGTGGCGCTCGACGATCCTGCGCGCCGTGCGGAGCTCGTCGTCGCGGTGGCCGAGGGATAGCCCGGTGATCACCCCGCGTGCACCCCCACCAGCGCCGCGCTGTCCCGGGGCAGTTCGAGCTGATAACGACCCCGCTCGGGCGTGACGGTCTCGCCCGGGCGGTGGCCCAGCCACCGCCCGTCGCGTCCGAGCCGCTGACCGTCGAGCGTGACGCCCGACGTCGACCTCGCCGACGGCGCCAGGAGGCGCTCGACCTGCGCGGGGGCCCTCGCGGGCAGCCTCAGCGCGACGGCCACCGGCCGGCTGCTCTTGTTGATCACCAGCACGTGGAGCCCGCCGCCGCGAACGCGGACCGCCCACACGCCGAGCGCCGACGGCGCGCCACCGTGCACCCGCACGGGGAGTAGCTGCGCGTCTGGCCCGAGCGTCCTCGCGAACAGGATCAACCCGTAGAGGAGCGGCCGCGCGTCGAGCCCGCGGCCGTCGATCGAGAACGCGGCGTTGATCGCGTTCGGGCGGACGTGGACGTTGACGCCGTCGACGCCTGCGCGAAGCGTGTGGAACAGCGCGTCCGGCGCCCACAAAGCGGTCGCGAACGAGTTGCTGATGCCCGGCACGCCGCCGCAATCGACCGAGTTCAGCTCGGTCAGCCGGAGCTTGAGGCCGGTCCCGTGGGCCAGGCGGATGGCGCCGCTGAGGTCGTCCGCAACGCCCGCCGAGGCCCGGGCGCTGAGCAGTTTCGCGATCGTCGGGTAGCGGTGCGACCTCGGCTTCGCGCAGCCTGAGAAGGCGTAGCGGTGCACGCTCACTTCGCCGAGCCCGCCCGTCGCGATCAGGCTCGAGATCCAGCGCGCGTTCAGCACGGGATTCGCGAGCGCGGGGCCGAGCAGCGGCACGCCCGGCGCGGCTTGCGCGAGCGCCTGCGCGTAAGCGCCGAAGTCCTCGTCGTAGATCGCCGAGGTGACGGCCGTCGGCAGCGGCGCGACGGCGAGATCGCCAGGCGGGCGCCTGACGCCGAGCCCGGTCGAGGTGGTCCTCGCGAGCCACGCCCTGCGGCTGTATATGTCAGGCTCGTTGCCGACCTCGAACCCGATCACGGTGCCGTGGGGCAGGCCTTGCACGGCCGCCTGCGCCCAGGTGCCGGCGTCGGCGGGTGAGCCCGTCACCAGGTTCAGGTCGATGATCAGCCTCAGGCCGGCGCGCTCCACGAGGTCGCTCAGCTGGTGCAGCCAGGTCGGGGTCAGCGCGATCGCCCACGGCGCCAGCGGCGTCGAGCGCGGGTCCCAGAAGGTGTGATCAGCCGAATCGCCGCCGATGCGCAGGACGAACGGGCCGTCCCCCCTGGCGTGCAGCGACGACAGGACCCGCTGGAACACCGCCGGGCGGCGATCGAACTGCGCGAGCGCCCAGTACTCGGTCGAGAGCCCGAAGTAGGACGGGGGGATCCGGGTCGCGCCGCGCAGCTCGACCGTCACGAGAGCGTGCGCCTGCCGCCAGGCGTGGCCGTCGGCATCTCGTGACGCGGCGTCGTGGTCCGACAGCGCGAGGAGCACCAGCGTCGAGGACAGCGTCACCACCGACGCCACCCACGCGAACCGGCTCACCCGTGTGCGCGCAACCCGATGAACTAGAGCCGACGACTCCCTGAGGCTCATGATCAGGCGCGACTATGCGTGCGCTGTCTGAGCCGATCCCCAAGAAACGCTGAGAATCTCCTGAGTTTCGTCGGCCGCCTCCGGCAGGCGGACCGTGAACAGGGCGCCCCCGTCGGGATGGCCGACCGCCGCGACCGTTCCGTGACTGGCGTCGACGAGCTCTCGGACGATCGCCAGACCGAGACCGGCGCCGCCCGCGCCACGGGTCCGACCTCCCTCGGTACGCCAGAAACGATCGAACACGCGCTCCCCGGCGTCGGCGGGGAGTCCTGGCCCGTGGTCGCGGACCTCGAGGACCGCCTGGCTCGGCTCGCGGCGAACGCAGATGTCGACGCGCGTCCACTCGGGGGTGTGGATCAACGCGTTGCCGATCAGGTTCGCGAGCATCTGGCGAACCGCATCGGGGCCTGCGAGCGCGAGGACCGGATCCTGCAGGTCGAGCGTGACCGTGCGCTCCGGGGCCCGCGCGCGCGCGTCGGCGGCGGCCTGCGCGGCCAGCTCGCCGAGGTCGACCGGCACGCGCTCGGTCTCCGGAAGCTCATCGAGGCGGGCGAGCAGCAGCAGGCCCTCGACGAGGACGCCCATCCGGGTCGCCTCGGACTCGATCCGCGCCATGGCCCGCTTGAGCGCCACCGGATCCTGCGCTGGGCCGAGGCGGAACAGCTCCGCGTAGCCGCGGATCGACGCCAGCGGGGTGCGGAGCTCGTGTGAGGCGTCGGCCAGGAACTGCCGGCGCCGCTCATCGCTGTGCTCGCGGTCGGCGAACGCCTCCTCGATCCGCACGAGCATCTTGTTCAGCGACAGCCCCAACCGGCCCAGCTCGGTTCGCGTGCCGGACGGGCTCACGCGCCGTGTCAGGTCGCCGTCGGCGATCTCGCTGGCGACGCGCTCCATGTGGCGCAGCGGCCGCAGGCCGACCCTGATCACGACCCAGCCGAGCCCGACGAGGAGGATGATCACGCCCCCGACGACGAGCGCCTCAACCACGACCAGATCGTGCAACGTCTGCTCGACCTCGCGCAGCGGCAGGGCGACGACGACCGTTCCGGCGCCGGTCATCAGCGGCAGGGTGGCCACGCGGTAGCGCAGCCCGGAGCCGCGGGTCGAGTTAACCGTGAACAGCGCCGGCCCCCCGGACGACGCCACGGGAAGCCGCTTGGGCAAGCGCGGCGGGGGGAGCACCGGCTCGCCGTCGTAGATCGTGACGGGCCCGCGGAGCACCCGGCCGCCCGGATCGACCAGCTCGCCGTAGGTGCCGGAGGGAAGAAACTCGGCCAGGCCCCGGCCCAGCGGCGATACCGCGGGGTGATCCCGGTTGGTCGAGCCCTCGGGGGAGACGTGGTGGGTGAGCAGGCGGGCGTCGACCCCAAGCTGATAGGACAGCGGAGTGGCGGCCGCGATCACCCGCTGGTCGAGGTGGGTCAGCAGGTACGAGCGCTGCTCGGCGTAGATCGAGACGGCGGCGACGACGAGCGCGACCGTGACCAGGCCCAGCATCCCGGCCAGTAGTCGAGTTCGCAATGACACGCGCTCACTCCCTCGGCAGACGCAGCGTGTACCCGACCCCGCGCACGGTATGCAGCAGCGGCACGTGGTCCGCATCGATCTTCTTGCGCAGGTAGCTCATGTACGTCTCGAGCACCCGGGCGTCGCCGGCGAAGTCGTAGCGCCACACGTGATCGAGCAACTGCGCGCGGGTGAGCACGCGGCGCGGATTCAGCATCAGGTATCGGAGGAGGCGGTACTCGGTCGCGGTCAGCTCGATCGGGTGGCCGTTGCGAGATACCTCGCGCGTGTCCTCGTCGAGCTCCAGGTCCGCGAACGTCAGCCGGCCCGACTGCTCGGTCAACGCGCCCGTGCGGCGCAGGATGTTGCGCAGGCGGGCGACGAGCTCTTCGATGCTGAACGGCTTGGTGACGTAATCATCCCCGCCGGTGGTGAGGCCGCGCACCTTGTCCGAGGTGGCGTCGCGGGCGCTGAGGAACAGGATCGGGACGCCGAGATGCTCTCCGGACAGCCTTCGCGCGACCTCGAACCCGTTCATGTCGGGGAGCATCACGTCCAGGACCATCACGCTCGGGCGCCATTCCCTCGCCCGGGCCAGCGCCCCCGCGCCCGTGTCCGTCGCGTCGACCGCGAACCCGTTGTGGCGGAGCGCCATCGAAACCACGTCGACGATGTTCGGCTCGTCGTCGACCACGAGCACCCGCAGCGGTTCCTGCCGCTCGTCCACGCGGCGATTATTGAATGCGAAGCTGAGGATTCCCTGAGAGGGGCCTTTGGCGCGGTTAAGTGTTAGTCGCGGCAATGCAAGGGGGGCTGGCCCGGCGTCCCGCGCCAGGGGGCCTGGCCCGGCCTCCCGCGCCAGGGGGTCTGGCCCGGCCTCCCGCGCCCCGTGCGTTCCGGGACCGGTTGGCGGGGTGGTCGGCGCGGAACGCGAGGGGCGCGGGACGCGGACCAGACCCCCTCGCCTCGGGCCCATCACGTGATGCGTGCCGCCGCCACCGCCATCTCAAGATGTCGATACAATTGTCGATACATGAGTCGTGGAGGTATCTGATGATCGTTGGCATAAGAGAGCTGTCGCGCGACACCTCGCGCATCATCCAAGAGTTCGAGCGCACGGGTGAGCCCGTGATCGTCACACGCGAGGGGCGGCCGATCGGCGCGCTCGTTGCCGTCGACCAGCAACAGCTCCAGGACCTGGTCCTTGCTACCGCGCCTGAGTTCATACAGCGGCGACGTCACGCCGAGGAGGAAGTGCGGGCAGGCCAGACGCGCTCGGTGCAGGAGGTGGCGGCCGAGCGTGGGATCGAGCTGCCCGCCGAAGCGGACGCGGATGCGGGCCTAAGTGAGCTGGCGCTCGATTCCACGACGGCGAAGCTCAGGCCGCTCGAGGGCCTCCTCGCGCCTCAGGTGATGCGCGACATCGAGCAGGAGGTCGCCGGAGAGGTCGCCACGGTGAGTGCGGAGATGGTTGAGCACGCCAGGCGAGCCCCCGGCGCGGACCTCGATCGCGATGACGTCCGCGAGGTGGTCAAGCTCAACGCGTCAATCTCCGCCGAGTTTGTAAAGCAAGAGCTCTCCGCTGCAGTGACCGCCGGCGAGCCCGATGTGCAGCGGACAGGGCGCGTCGTCGCTTCGGTGGGCGAGCGCCTGCGCTCGATTGCCTCGCGCATCGAGACCGGGAGCGCGGTCATCCCCTTCCTAGTCGGCTTCCAGAGCGGGTCAGAGCTAGCGCACGGCGAACCGGCAGAGCCAGAGTCATCGACATCTGAGATGGCGACCTAGCGTGGTCCGCCACTCCTCACGACCGCTTCCACGTCCCTCCTGACCCAACAGGTTGCTCGGGAGCTGCGCCGCTGCCCGCGAGCAGAACGCCGCCTCCTGGTGCCCGAGCTCCTTTTGCGGGGGCTAAGTGTTCGCCCGGCGCCACGGTCAGCCACCAGGGCTCGGAGCTGGCTATCTACCTGATCCCAGTCGGCCCGTACCCCTGATCAGCAAGGGGTCGGCCGGGTCGACACTATCCAGACGGACCCGTCGCCGACCAGTTCTGGTCGTTGGTGGTGCACGTTTCGGCAGTGCCGTTGTTGTACGTGATGTTTTCACGCATGATCCCGTCTGCGCGCGCGACTCCAGATTCGCTCGCTCCGTGAAAGTGGCCGCTGAAGATGTACGTGAACGTCGCGGCGTCGCCGTCGATCGTTCCGCTCGCCGTTGACGTCGTGTTGAACGAGCCGTCTAAGCCGATCGCCAGCGACGCGATACTGAGATGATCTGACAGGGTCCCCCCTCCTGGCGTGCATGTGAGGAACGTGTTAACGGCGACGTTGTCGATCTCGGTGCTGCCACTGGCGACGGTGAACGTGAGCGCGGCATCGTTCTGGGGTTGAGGGCGGAGTAGCTGCCGGGCTCCGGTGGGGTGGAGACCTGAGCCGGCTGGCTGTCGCGGGTCGCGGTCCAGTTCTGGGTGTTGGTCGTGCAGCTCTCGGCGACGCCGCCGTTGTAGCTGACGTCCTCGCGGAGGGTTCCGTTGACGCGCACGACGCCGGACGAGTTCGCGCCGTGGAAGTGGCCGTCGAACGTGTAGGTGAACTGCGCTGGGGTGCCGTTGAAGACGCCGGTGTCGTGCGTGGTGCTGGCGAACGAGCCGTCGGCGTTGGGAGTGATCTCGGAGATGCCGATGTGATCGTTGAACGTGCTCCCGCCGGGCGCGCACGCCACGAACGTGTTGACGGCGACGTCCTGGATCTGGGTTCCCTTGTCGTTGACGAAGAACGTGAGCACGGCCTCGTTCTGCGGGTTGAGGGCGGAGTAGCTGCCGGGCTCCGGTGGGGTGGAGACCTGAGCCGGCTGGCTGTCGCGGGTCGCGGTCCAGTTCTGGGTGTTGGTCGTGCAGCTCTCGGCGACGCCGCCGTTGTAGCTGACGTCCTCGCGGAGGGTTCCGTTGACGCGCACGACGCCGGACGAGTTCGCGCCGTGGAAGTGGCCGTCGAACGTGTAGGTGAACTGCGCTGGGGTGCCGTTGAAGACGCCGGTGTCGTGCGTGGTGCTGGCGAACGAGCCGTCGGCGTTGGGAGTGATCTCGGAGATGCCGATGTGATCGTTGAACTTGCTCCCGCCGGGCGCGCACGCCACGAACGTGTTGACGGCGACGTCCTGGATCTGGGTTCCCTTGTCGTTGACGAAGAACGTCAGCACGGCATCGTTCTGCGGGTTGAGGGCGGAGTAGCTGCCGGGCTCCGGTGGGGTGGAGACCTGAGCCGGCTGGCTGTCGCGGGTCGCGGTCCAGTTCTGGGTGTTGGTCGTGCAGCTCTCGGCGACGCCGCCGTTGTAGCTGACGTCCTCGCGGAGGGTTCCGCTGACGCTGGTTCCGGTGAATTTTCCGCTGAAGGTGTAGGTGAACTGCGCTGGGGTGCCCTTGAAGACGCCGGTGTCGTGCGTGGTGCTGGCGAACGACCCGTCGGCGTTGGGAGTGATCTCGGAGATGCCGATGTGATCGTTGAACGTGGTCCCGCCGGGCGCGCACGTCACGAACGTGTTGACGGCGACGTCCTGGATCTGGGTTCCCTTGTCGTTGACGAAGAACGTCAGCGCGGCATCGTTCTGCGGGTTGAGGCCGGAATAGCTCCCCGGCTGCAGCGACGCCGGCGGTGGGGGAGGCGGCGGAGGCGGTGGGGGAGGCGGCGTCGGTGATCCGGGTGCCTTGGAGCAAGGGTGGTAGGAGCGCGTCACCATGGCGCTGCGACGATGGTTGGCGCGAGCGGTGATCGAGAGGACGAACTTGCCGGCGCCCGGTAGGCCCACGAGCTTCACTGGCTTCGTGACTCGAGAGCGCTTGATCGTCTCGAACGCGTGGCCGTTGACCTCCACCGCTGCGCCCAGCCAGGTGACATGCCGGAGCCTGCGCAAGTGGAAGGTCAGCGTGCGTTTGTTCACGCATCGCGTCGCCGAGGGCAGGCTGAATGCAGAGGCCGCAGATATGGTCTTCGCCTTGCTTCCGTGCCCGGCTGCGACCGCTCGGTCGCGGGCGCTCCGCGAAACCTGGCGCTCGGGCGCACGAACGAAGAGCGCGATCGGAGAGCCGAACGCGCTCATCGCCAGGGTCGCGGCCAGTACGCCCGTCGCGGTCGCGACAACGCACAGTCGCAACGCGGCTGCTGTCCGGGTGCGTCGCTTGCCCCGTCGGATGCTCGACGGATCTTGTCTGTCGCCCACGATGATCCCCTCCTGATGGCCCCGGTTCCATTGTGGAACCCGATCAGAGACGAAACTCGAGCAGATCAGGATGCCCCGACGACCCGTCAACAGCTCCTACCCGCACTTGCGTCCGATGCGGCGAGCAGGTCTCCTGGTGAGGAATGTATAGCCGTGATGAGGCTTACGCAAGTTACTGGCGTCGAACGTTCAGCGGACTGAACGGACCCGGGGCGCAAGCTCTCTACGCCGCCGCTTTGGCGTAGAACGCCGCCTCCTCGCGCCCGAGCTCGGTCGCCGGCTCGTCGCCGTAGAACCATTCGCGCGCGATCCGGTGGAAGTTCCCGCGGGCGTGCAGCTGCGCGATCACCGCCAGCGTCAGCACCTCCATCCGGCGGCCGAAGATGTGGTCGGGCGGGGCCGACTCGTGGCGCAGCTGGCCGAAGTACTCGGAGCGGGGATCGCTCATGTCGATCAGCACCTGAGTCGCGTACTCGGGCGTGAGCTCGACCTCCTCGTCGATCGTGTACCAGGAGGTGGCGGCGCGGAAATGGGCGAGGACGCGCTGGGGCTGGAACTTCTCGGGCTCGGGGAAGAGGCCCGTCTCGGCGCCGATCCGCATGATCGTCTCGCAGTCGCCCTCGATCACCGCGCGCGTGACCTGGATCTCGAGCTCGACCGTGCCCGGCGGCATCCGCTTGAATAACCCGAAGTCGATGAACGCCATCCGGCCGTCGTCGAGCAGCATCGAGTTGCCGGGGTGGGGGTCGCCGGAGAACTGGTGGTGGCGGTACAGGCATCCGAAGTAGAACCGGAACAGGATCTCCCCGATCCGGTCGCGCTCCTCCTGCGGGTAGCGCTTAAATTCCTCGAAGCCCGTCCCGTCGACGAACTCGGAGACCATCACCTGCTCCCGCGACAGCGAGGTGACGACGTCCGGGACCACGATGAACGGATGGCCGCGGAAGATCCGCGCCAGCGTCCGCTGGTTCTGGGCCTCGAGCTCGTAGTCGAGCTCCTCCGCGACGCGGTTGCGGATCTCCTGGCCGATCGCCGCCGGGTCCATCCCCGGCGCGATCCGCTTCACGAGCCGCAGGATCAGCCCGAGGTTCTGCATGTCGGCGCGGACCGCGGCGGCGACCCCCGGGTACTGGACCTTGACCGCCACGAGCCGGCCGTCGGTCAGCCTCGCGCGGTAAACCTGCCCGATCGAGGCCGCCGCGATCGGATCCTCCTCGAACTCGTCGAACACGTCCGACAGCCGCTCGTCAAGCTGCTGCTCGATCACCTTCCGCATGTCCTTGAAGTTGACCGTCGGCGCCGCGTCTCGCAGCGCCGCGAGCTTGCTCTGAAACTCCTCGCGGTAGTCCTCGGGCACGAGCCCGACGTCGAGGAACGACATCACCTGCCCGACCTTCATCGCGGCGCCCTTCATCGTTCCGAGCGCGGTGACGATCTGCTCGGCGGCCTCGATGTGCCGGCGCTCGAGCGCGGCCTGGCGCCCCTCCTTGGTGCGGGTGACGTTTGCAGCGACGGTGCCCGCCTGGCGGATCGCCTGGCCCGCCGCCAGCCCCCCGATCTTTGCCGTACGCCCGACGCGCGAGGTCGGGATGTTGTCCTTCGCCACTCTTGTGAATGCTATCCGGCGACCGGTCCAAGGCGCGGGTGCTGCGGCTCGCCGGCAGCGTGCTCAGCGCGATCCCGGCGAGCACCGCGGCGGCGCCGGCGATCTGCCAGGCCGCTGCCGGATCGCTGAACGCGAGCCAGCCCACGATGGCGCCGACGACGGGCTCGAGGTTGACGAACGCGCCCGCGAGCTCGGCCGGGACTCGAGCCTGTCCGAACGCGAAGAGCCAGAACGGCAGCAGCGTCCCGACTGTGGCCAGCGCGCCGAGCGCGAGCACGGGGGCGGGGTACGCCGGGGCCGCCGGCGTCCCGTCCATCAACACGGCGATCGGGAGCGCCACGACGGCACCCGCTGCGAACTGCACCGCGGTCACCGCGGCCGCGTCGCGTCCCGCGAGCAGCCGTGGCTGGCCCACGATGAACCCGGCCGACAGGATGACCGAAGCGAGCACGAGCCCGTCGCCGAGCGGCGTGGCGCCGCCGCCGCCGTCCCCGGCCACGAGCGCGATCCCCGTGAGCGCGAGCGCGTAGCCCGCCCAGTCGCTCGGCCGCCCCGCGCCCCGGCCGAGCCCCGCCACCAGCAGCGCGACCAGCACGGGAACCACGCCGACGATCACCGCGGCGTGGCTCACGCTCGTGTGGTCGATACCGGCGTTCTGGAGCACGATCACGGCGCCAAATCCAACCGCGCCGCTGAGGGCGACGCGCGGCACGAGCGCCTCGCGGAGCCCGCGCCGCCCCGCGAAGGCCAGCAGCGGCGCGGCGAGAGCGAACCGCGCCACCGTCAGCCAGCCCGGGCCCAGCCACGTGAGCGCCAGCTTCGAGAGCGGCACGGTCAGGCCCCACAGCGCGCCGGCGGCGGCGAGCGAGAGCAGAGCTGGGCGAATTCGGGTGTTCATGCGAATGATGATGATGAACGGATCTGGCCATTTCGCCGATCAGGATTTGACAGATACGGTCTGACACGATGAAATATTTTGTGAAGTGGCGCCTGAGCTTGATTTCATTGATCGGCAGCTGCTCGAGGAGCTCCAGACCGACGCGGACCGCTCGAACGTCGAGCTGGCGCGTCTGGTCGGGCTCTCTCCGGCCGCGACCCTGAACCGGGTCCGCCGGCTGAAGGAGTCGGGGATCGTCAGGAGGATCTCCGCGCGACTGGACTCGACGGCCGCCGGGTTCCCGTTCCAGGTCTACGTGGCGGTCGCCCTCCAGCGGCACGACGAAGCCAGCCACCGGCGCTTCGGCCAGGCCGTCCGCGAGATGCCGGAGGTGATCTCGGCCGATTGGGTGACCGGCGAGACCGACGCGATGCTGATGGTGGTGGCGCGCGAGGTGGCTGAGCTCCAGCGCGTGCTCGTGCGCCTCTCGACGCGCGGCGGCGCTGCGCGCGTGACCACGCTCCTGCGTCTCGAGGAGTTGAAGCCGGCCTCGCCGTTGCCGCTCGACGCTGACGTCCAGCTCAGCCGACGAGCCGGATCGGCGTCCCGTCGCGAAACGCGGTGATGTCCTCGACGACCTGTTCGTACATGACCCGCAGCGCGGGCTCGCTCACGTACCCCAGGTGGGGCAGCAGCACCGTGTTCTCGAGCGTGAGCAGCTCGTGGTCGGCCGGGAGCGGCTCGCGGTCGTAGACGTCGAGCCCGGCGGCGGCGATCGTCCCCGAGCGGAGCGCCTCGATCAGCGCGGACTCGTCGACGATCGGGCTCCTGGAGGTGTTGATCAGCACTGCCGTCGGCTTCATCAGCGCGAGGTCCGCGGCCCCGAACAGCCCTCGGGTGCGGTCGCTGAGCACGAGGTGAATCGAGAGCACGTCGGAGCTCTCCAGCAACTCGGATCTCGACACCCTGCGCACGCCGAGCTCGGCCGTGCGTTCCTCGGTCAGGTTCTCGCTCCACGCGATCACCTCCATCCCGAACACGCGCGCGGGGGCGACCATCGCGCCGCCGAGGCGCCCGAGGCCGGCGAGGCCGAGCGTCGCGCCCGCCAGGTTGCGAGGCAGGTCGAGCTGCCAGAACCCCGCCCGCAGCGCTCGGTCCTCGATCGTCACCCGCTTGAGGACCGCGAAGATCAGCGCCCACGCGACCTCCACGGTGCTCGGCAATCCGGCGACGGAAGGCGCGCCGGTCCCGCCGGTCCCGCTCACGACGACGCCGCGATCGTGCAGGTAGGCGACGTCCACCGACGCGTTGCCCATCCCCGTCGTCACGAGCAACTCGAGCTTGGGCAGGCGCTCGAGCACCTCCCGCGGGAACGCCGTCCGCTCGCGCATCAGCACGAGCACCTCGAAGTCCGCGAGCGTCGTCGCCAGCGCCGAGCGGTCGATCGGCTCGTGGAAGAACTTGACCCCGGCCCCGGGGCCGAGCGAGTCCCAGTCCGCGAACTCACGCGCCCGCCGCTGGTAATCGTCTAGCACGGCGATCCGCACGAGTGCAGTATCGCCTTTCTCGCGTCAGCCGATCTTCCAGCGCACCCATTGCGCCAGGAACGGCTCGCTGATCCACGCCCGTCCCTCCGAGCGCGAGACGAGCTCGGCCTCCTCCAGCCGGCCGAGCGCCCGCTGGATGCTCGACGTCCCCGGGAGGCCGTGGCGGCGGCGGTAGTCGCTGGCGAACGGGCGCCCCTCCTCGACCGCCAGCGCCTGTAGCAGGACCCGCTGCTGCGTCGGCGCGCTGTCCCACACGCTCGCGAAGTGCGAGTCCTCGGAACGCAGGACGTCCGCGATCGCGCTCTCGGCGTCGGCGAACGTGGCCGTGGCGCTCTCGCTGGTCCGCTGCCACAGGAAGTAGCACAGCTCCTGGGTCGCGTAGGGATGACCGCGCGACGTCGCCAGCACGAGGTCGAGCGCCGGGTCGTCGATCGCGCGTCCAGTCCGCTCGAACCGCTCGGCGATGAACGGACGGAACGCGTCCGGTTCGATCACCCCGAGCTCGGTTCGCTTCGCGCTTCGCCAGAAGGGCTCGTTCTCGTCGTTGAAGATCTGCTCGAGCGTGTGGCGCCTGCTGCCCAGGTAGATGTGGGAGACCTCGGGCTGGCGCTGGAAGACCGAGCGCATCAGGCGAGGGAGGCCGGGATCGATGCCGACGATCTCCTGGAACTCGTCGAGCACGAGCACGACGCGTCGCTGGCGGTCGCCGGCGAGCTGGCCAGGCAACTCGAGCAGGCGCTCGATCGTCGCCATGATGTCCGCGGGCGCCGCCGCCGCGGTGAAGCTGAAGCTCATCGAGCCGTCCTCCGGATCAACGGTGACCGTCGGCGTCACCCGGAGACCCTGGAACACGCGGAGTCGCTCGCGTGCCCGGAACAGCCGCGACGCCACGTCCTCGTGAATCGATTGGGCCAGCTTGTCCGCGAGCCGGCCCGGCGTCGGCGTCGTCATCAGATCGACCTGTGCGACCAGCGCCCGTTTGCGTAGGAGCTGTTGGGAGGCCCGCCACACCAGCGATGACTTGCCGAAGCGCCGCGGGGCGAACACGGCGACGTCCTGGCCGGCGAGCGCGTCGGCGGTCAGCTCCGCGAGCTCGGAGGCGCGATCGGCGAAGGCGTCATCGAGCGCGAGCGCACCGAAGCGGAACGGGTTGGCGGGAGGGTCGCTCACCGATCGATTACTCTGAATGGTGTTACGCCATCAAGCATAATACATCATTCCGAATTAGCGACACGTGAGGTTACGCCAATCGGTGTTACGCTAATTGGCGTAAGGAATGTCGGGACCTTCCGCTATAGATCTTTATAGCCAGATCGCCTATAAACCAATATAGAACGGTAGACCCCTGCTCGACCTCATGTGTCGAACGGGTAGTTGCGGCGCACAAACCTCGCGCAGTGGGGGACGGTGAAATCGACGTACCCGCGACGCGGCGAATAGATGACCGCGCCACGCATTAGGTCGTCCCGCAGGGGTGACAAGGACGTCGTGGTGCGCCCGAGGAGGTCGGCGATCGCGCCGACCTGCTGCGGACCATCTCCGAGATGCGCCAGCGCCGAGACGTAGAGGCGCTCGCTGCCGGTGAGCTTGCCGATCCGATTCTCATAGAACTCGTCGTCGAGGTCGGCCTCGACGACCGGCTGGGCCGCCTTGACGTCGTCGAGCGTGATCGTCGGGTCGTCGTCCTGACTCCACACGCGCCGGCCGTACTCCTGAAGGAAGAACGGGTAGCCCTCGGTGAGTTCGAGCACGCGCCGAATAGCGTCCTCGTCCCATCGGACCCCCTGGCGTTCGGAGGGGAGCACGAGGGCCGACCGCGCTGCAGCCGGCGTAAGCGCCCCGATCTTGGGGAAGACGAACATGCGCTCGGCGTATGACTTCGCGTCCGTGGTCAGCACGGGTAGCAGCGGCAAGCCGCCGCCGACGAACACCACCGGCAGCGCCTTCTGTTTGGCGCGGTGCAAGGCCATGATCAGCGCCTCGTACTCCTCCTTGGCGGCGTTCTGCAGCTCGTCAAGGATCAGAGCGAAACCGAGCCCGGCCTCCTCGGCGGCCTGGCCGACGGCCCCGATCAGATCGCGCAGGTCCTCGGCCAGGATCCCGGAGTCCGCGACACCGGGTGCAGCGTCTACCTCGATCTTCAGCGCAGCGACGCCTCCGAACGTCAGCTCGAAGGATTTCAGTGCCCGGAGGGCCCTGCGGACCTTGTCGCCGGCGCGTTTCTTGGCGTCCATGCTGAGTAGCGCGGTGCGCGCTACGCGCATGACGAGCGTGATCAGCGGAGTCGTGCGCCCCACCTCCTTGGTGTCGGCGTACCAGCCTGCCTCCGTGCACATTGCCTCGAACTCATTCAGCAGAACAGTCTTGCCGACACCGCGTAGGCCGGTGATCAGCACGTGGCGCTCGGTGCCGCCTTTGCTGACCTGGGTGATGATGCTTCGCAGGTGCTCGAGCTCCTTGTCGCGGCCGGTCAAGGCAGGCGGCTTGACGCCAGAATCGGGCGTGTAGGGGTTGCGCGTGTCCGGGCCGCGAGGCATCGCACTAGAGAAGTCTAGCCATTTATATATGCTTATAGGCGATCCTAGTATAAATACCTATAAACCGCTAGGGACGCGGCGGCCCAGGGCAAATCAGCGCTGGACCTGCGAGCCGGGCACGATGTCGTCTGACCCGTCGGGCCAGCGAACCCACGCCTTGTGGCCACCGTCGTAGTCCTGGCCGAGCAGGATCAACGTCGCCGGCTCGCCGAGCGCCGTGCACGGCTCGGAGCCCTCGGGGTCGAGGCCGCGCCAGATCCGCACGAACTTGTTGTTCTCGAGCTCATCGGCGACCGTGGTCGGATCCGTGTGGCCCGGATGGATCCGCGTCTCGGGCGGAAGCTTGAGCAGCTTGTCCATGATCGAGGACTTCAGGTCGGCGTAGGTGGTGTGACCGGGGGCGCGCACCCCACCGACCGAGCCCTTGAACAGCGTGTCGCCGGTGAACACGTCGGTGCCGTTGACCAGCAGCGACAGCATTCCGCTCGTGTGGCCCGGGGTGTGCAGCGGCTCGATCTCGAGCGCGCCGCTGTAGAGCGTCTGGCCGGGCTCCATCGTTCCCGTCGTCCCCGGGACGAGTTCACGCTCGAGCGGATGGATCAGGACGGGAGTCCCCGGATGGCGCTGGAGCACCTGGTCGAGCTCGGCGACGTGGTCGTGGTGATGGTGGGTGAGCAGCACGTGGGTGAGCCGGAACCGCATCCGGTCGAGCACGTCGAGCAGCGGCGCCACCGGCCCGCCGGCATCGATCATCACCGCTTCGGAGCCCTGCTCGTCGGCCACCAGGTAGGTGTTCGAGAGCCAGCTTTCGTCCATCGAGCGCTCGATGATCATGTGTTCGGGAGCCTACCGTGATGCGTTCGCTCGGCGCTCGGAGCGCTGCCGAGACGAATCGGCTAGCCGGAATCCACCGCTCAGGCGCCGGCGGCCGACCAGTTCCGCCCTCCGTCGGTCGTGCGCCAGGTGGCGCCGTCGGCGATCAGCCACCCGACCGAGGGGCTGATGAACGAGGCGCTGACGGGTACCTGCGAGCCGTTCGCGCCGGCGAGGCTCGCGTCGCCGGTGAGCGCGGCAGGGAGTGGCAGGCGGCTCCAGTGGCGACCGCCGTCGGCGGTGCGCCACAGGCGGATCCGGCCGTTGGTGGGTCCGCTCCACCCGACGCCAAAGCTCGGGCTCACGAGGTCGACGCCGTCAAGGCTCGGGGCGCCGGAGATGAGGCGCCACGTGCGACCGCTGTCGTCGGTGGCACTCAGTCCGGAGGAGTCGGCCAGCCAGCCCGTCCACTCGGCCCGCGCGGCTAGGAAGCTGGCGGCGCCGAGGGTGCCGAGGGGCGGCAACGGCACCGCTCGCAGCTTGGCCCAGGTCCGCCCGCCGTCCAGCGTCTGCCACAGCACCACTGGCGCAACGCCGCCGCCGATCTGCGGCCAGATGTAGCCCGAGGACACGAGCATCAGCCCGCGCCGGGGGCCGGCCATCCACAGACCGTTGACCTGTTCGCGGGCGGCCACCGGCAGCGTCGAGCGCAGCGCCCATGACCGCCCCCCATCAGCGGCGGCGTACAGCTGCCACGACGGCCTGTTCCTCGCCGCGATCCACGCCGCACCGACCGCGAACCCCTCGCGGGCCGAGACGAACCGGACGCCCGTGAGCGCCGCGGGGAGATCACCTCGCACGCCCCATTGGGCGCCGCCGTCGGCGCTCGCGAGCAGAGCGCCCTGGTCGGTGGCGTCCTGCACCCCGTAGGCCGTCGTGGCGCCGGCGGCGGCGATGCCGGCGGTCGGGGCGAGCGCAGGGAAGACCTGAACCCACGTCCGCCCGGAGTCCGTGGACCGCGCCAGCCCCCCGGCGCCGAGGGCGTACGCGACCGACGGCGCCGGCCAGGCGAGCGCAGTCGGGCGGAACGTGGCCCAGCGGTGCGTGACTCGCCAGCCGCCGGCCACGGTGCGGAACAGGGTCGCGGCGGGGCGCTCGCACGTGGCCTGCGGCGGGCCGGAGACCGACCACGCATTCCCTTCCGGATCGAGACGTCAGCGCGATCTGTCCGGCGACGCCGCAGGCGGGGCCCGGGAATCCTTCGGCGTGGTCCACCGGATCAGCGAGCTTCCACGTGCGCCCGTCGTCGGCGCTGCGCCACACGTCATCGGGGCTGCAGCCGTGCATGGCGCACGTGTCGAGATCGAACACGCTCAGCAACAGGTGACCGTCGGGGGCGCTCACGAGCTGCACCTGCTGGAGCAGATCCGCCGTCGACGCGTCGATCGTCGCCTCGGTCGACCAGGACCCCCCGCCGTCGCGGCTCGCGAGCACCACGTCTGCGGGCCGGCCACCCAGCTTGGGGGCGACGCCGAGGTGGCTCTCGACCGCCCAGAACGTTCCCGCGGACGCGGCCACGGCAACGACCGGGTCTGCGGTGCGGAGCACGGCGCGCCATTGCCGACCGCCATCGCCGGTGAGCAGCACCTCGCCGGGACACCGAGCCGGCGCCATTTCCCCGGGCTGGCGGCAACCGCGGTCCCGCACGGCCGCGACCCCGACCGTCGGACTGGCGAATGCAACCTGTTCGATGTCCTCGCCTGTCGTGTAGAGGCGCGACCAGGTGGAGCCGTCGGTCGTGCCCAGCACCACCGAGCTGCAGCGGCGCACCGGCAGGAAGTCTCCGCAGCCGCTGCCCGCGCCGCCCAAGACCCAGGCGTGGTCGGGGTCGACGGCGACGACCTCTTCAGGCGTCAGCGAACCTTGCCACTGGCAGCTCCAGGCGCCCCCGGCACTGCGGGTGGCCAGCACCTCCGCGCCGCCCGGCGCGCCGTCCGGCCGGTTGCGGGCCGCGAGCACCCAGCCGTCGGCGGCGCCGGCGAAAGCCATTCCGGACAGGCTGAGCGACGGCGGGTTGCACTGCCGTGAGGGGGTCGCGGCCGGGGCCTGGGTCGGAAGCTGCACGCGCTCGGTGTCGGATCCGCAGCCCGCGAGCGCGAGCATCACCATCGCGGCCGGCCAGCTCCACCGGATCTTCATGGCCGTTAATTGCGCGAGCGTTCACCGGCGTGACGCAGCCCGGTAGGCTCGGGGCCATGAGTCTGATCCACACCTGTTATCGCATCACCGACATCGATCGCTCAGTCGCGTTCTACAACGCGCTCGGCTTCGAGGAGAAGGGCAGGATTCCGATCCGCGACGAGGCGGTCAACGTGTTCATGAACCTTCCCGACGACGGCGACTATCCCCGGCTCGAGTTGACCTTCAACTTCGGCCAGACCGAGCCGTACGAGATCGGGACCGGCTACGGCCACATCGCGATCACGACCGACGATCTCGACGGCATGCTCGCGCGCCTCGGGGAGCAGGGGATCGAGCCCGAGCGACCCCCGTACACGATTCGCGAGGGCGGATCGCGGCTGTGCTTCGTGCGCGATCCCGACGGCTATCGGATCGAAGTGCTCGAGCGGGGCTGATCGGCCCCGACCGCGTGCCGAAGCTCGGCGCGGTCGTTAGCCAAACATGTGCTTAACCGCCGGGCGGTCAGGTTTACCCGGCGGATACGTACATGTGTATATAGGAAGGTGTTGCTTTTCGATTGTCCAGCAACCGATCGAAAGGAGAACCAGGATGGCGCGTACCACGCCGCGACCTCGTCGGAGCATCTCGTCTCGGCGTGTTTGGACGCTGAAGATTCTCGGCTTCCGCTACTCCACAAGCCGCGACGCCTACGTCCTGCGCGTGATCGGCAACTCGCACGGGCCGGTCTACCAGGTCCAGCGCACGACGGCCACGAATAATGGCCACGACGTAACCCACTCAGGCGTGAGCTGAACGGTCAGGCAGCGCGCCGCTGCACCCGGTCGCGCCGCCGCTCACGCTTCGCATCCAGCAGCCGCTGATCGGCGATCTCCAACAGCGCCGAAGCGGTGGTCCCATCCTCGGGAAACATGGCGACGCCAATGCTCGCCCGGACCACGTCGACCCCCGCGGTGACGCTCCCGACCGCCTGGGCGACGCGCGTCGCCAGCCTGACAGTCCCGGAGTCCCCCGTCTCCGGCGCCAGCACGCAGAATTCATCCCCGCCGAGCCTCGCGACGGTGTCCTGGGCGCGCATCGAGTTGTTCAGAGCGATCGCGACCTCGCGGAGCAGATCGTCGCCGGCGGCGTGGCCGAAGCGGTCGTTGAGCAGCTTGAAGCCGTCGAGGTCGATCATCACCAGCGCAAACCTCCGGCGCACCCGTGTATGCCGGGCGATCTCGTACTCGGCGCGCAACAGCAGCGAGCGGCGGTTCGCGATGCCCGTCAGCGGATCGCCGAGCGCGAGGTCGTGCAGCGCGGCGCGCTCGCGCTCGAACCGCTCGCGGAGCGCGACCACGATCGCGACGCTGGCGATCGGGACGACGATCGCGAGCGCCGGCGACGGGAGCGGATCCATCAGGGCCAGCGCCGGCGCAACCGCCGCCACGAGCACCGCCGCGGTGCCGAGCGCCGCGCCTGCCCGCGTCGCCGATGGCGTGCAGGCCAGCAATGCCGCCGGAACGCACAGCCAGAACGCCTGCCCGCCGCCGGCGAGCGCCACGGCACCTCCGGTCAAGAAGGCGATCCCCACTACCAGCGTCGGTCCGTGACGCCCGCTGCGCATCGGCAAAGTGTCGCCACAGGCCCGGACGCCACGGCCCGCCGGGGCTGCTGGGCCCGATCGATACCGGCGCTCGGCTCGACCCAGCGGCTTTGGCCGAGGCGTCGCCCCCACAGCAGTCCGCCTCGGCCGCCGCCGCCGCAGCCCGTCCCCCAACGGGCAGCACCCCCCAAGAAGCGCGAGAGCCGCCCAAATCGGGCGGCTCCGCTTCCTCGACCGCTGGGGGCGATCGAGGAGTAGACATGAGGAGGAGTCTGATAGAGGTATCGGCAGGATCGGCAGAATGCAATAGGCCGTGTGACTCAAGGCTGGACGGGCCGCCGATCGTGAACAGAATCGGACATCAGGACCGAGGCGAGCCGGCGCCACGGCTCGCGCGGCGATCCGGGGTACCCTAAAGGTGTCGATGGCGGACACGACCAGAATCGGCAAGCTCCTCGAGGCACTGGCGAACGGGATCGCCGCTCACGATCGCGCGAACCCCGACCACAGCGCCTGGGGCATTGGGATGGCTAAGTTCGACATCGAGCGGCTCGGACTGGAGGAGGGAGAGGAGATCCTTCCCGGGATCGTCCTGCAGGCAGACGGTGGCCAGCCCGGCGCGTTTCGGATCCTCTGCGATGGCATGCATGACGAGGAGTCCGAAGAGCAGGAAGAGGAGGAGATCGTCGAAGCGGTCGGGATCGAGCAGGAGCTAGCAGAGCCGGCGTACGCGCCGGGACCGCTCACTCCGCCCAAGGTCCGGCCGCCGGTATAGCGATCTGACCGCGCTCGCCGACCGCACGATCCTGGTTACCGGCGCGACGGATGGCCTCGGCCGCGCGCTCGCGGGCGAGCTCGCGCAAGCGGGCGCCACCGTGCTCGTCCATGGGCGCGATCGCGAACGTGGCGAACGAACGCTCGCGGAGTTGTGCCAGCAGACCGGCAACGACCGCCACCGCCTGTACCTCGCCGATTTCGCCTCGCTTGCGGAGGTCCGGGAGATGGGGGAGCAGATCGCCTCTGAGCACCCAGCGCTGCACGCACTCGTCAACAACGCGGGGATCGGCTCGACGGTGCCCGGCGACGGCCGGCGGATGGAGAGTCAGGACGGCTACGAGCTCCGCTTTCAGGTCAACTACCTCGCGGAGTTCTTGCTCACGGGACTGCTCGAGCCCGTGATTGTCGCCTCGGCGCCCGCTCGGATTGTCAACGTCTCCTCCGCCGGTCAGATGCCGATCGACTTCGACGACGTGATGCTCGAGCACGGCTATGACGGCACGCGCGCCTACTGCCAGAGCAAGCTGGCTCAGGTGATGCACACGTTCGACCTCGCCGAACGGCTCGAGGGCAGCGGAGTCACCGCAAATTGCCTGCACCCGGCGACGTTCATGCCCACCAAGATCGTCCTCGCCATCCGCAGCGCCACCTCGACGCTGGAGGAGGGAGTCGAGGCCACCCTCCGACTCGTCGTGGACCCGAGCCTCGATGGCGTCACCGGCCGCTACTACAACGGGCGGCGCGAGTCCCGCGCCGAGTCCCAGGCCTACGATCCGGGCGCTCGCCGCAGGCTCAGAGAGCTGAGCGAGCGGCTGACTGGCTCGTTCGCTCGGGACGTGTAGCAGCTCATGCCGCCGGCACCGGGATCCCCGCACGGTCGGCGATCAGGGCCATCAGCCGCGCAATCGTCGGACACTCGATCCCGTGCCGCTTGCCGGCGCGAAGCACAGCGCCGGGGATCGCGTCCAGCTCTGGCTCGCGGCCGGACGCGATGTCCCGCTGCATCGACGAGCCGAGCTCGGCGTGGGCGTTGTCTAGTTCGGCGATGAGTGCTGCGGGATCGATCTTCGCGCCCTCCGCGTTGGCGACGGCGGCCGTCTCGTCGACGCACGCCTCGAGCGCAGCTCTCCAGCTCGGATCCGTGCGGATGAAGCCGATCTGACAGTCGCAGGCGCTGGTCGTGCAGGCCAGAGCATTCAGGCGCACGAGCTTCGACCACAGGATCTGGGCTTCGGTGGTCCCGATCTCGACGGGAATTCCGGCGCGGCGAAGGGTCTCGGCGAGCCTGTTCAGCGGTCGGTCGAGCCGCGCGTCATCGGATGCGAGATCGACCCGCAGAAACGGGCTGGTCTGAATGATCCGGCCAGGCGCCGGCCGGTCGGACTCGATCCGGATCACGCCCGCGGCCGTCCGTCCGGGGAACCGCTCGCGCAGGAGGCGCATGTGCTCGAGGCCATTGAGGAGCGGCACGACGAGGCTCGGTTGCGTGCGGATACGCGCGAGCGCATCCTCGAGCCCGGTGGCCTTCGGGGACACGATCAGCACGTCGACGCGATCGACGAGCTCTTGGGTCGCCCGTGGCCGCGACTCGAAATCGCCGAGTCGGACACTCTGAACGGTGATCCCGTCGCGCCCGATCAGCTGAGCGGTCTGATCGCGGGCGACGATCGGTCACGTCCTCGCCGGACCGCGTCAGCGCGGCCGCGATGAACCCGCCGACGCCTCCGGGGCCGAGCACCGCGATTGATTCCACCCGCCGAAGCCTGCCAGAGTAGGGCCATGACGTATTCGATCGTCGCGCGCGATCCGGCTACGGGCGAGCTCGGTGTCGCCGTGCAGTCCCACTGGTTCGCGGTCGGCCCGATCGTCCCGTGGGCGCTCCCCGGAGTCGGTGCCGTGGCGACGCAGGCGAATGCCGAGATCGCCTACGGGCCGCGGGCGCTCGAACTGATGAGGACCGGGCTCGACGCGCAGTCGGCGCTGTCCCGACTCCTGGCCGAGGACGCGGGTTCCGCGGGCCGGCAGGTGGCGGTCGTCGACGCGCGCGGGAACGTCGCCACGCACACCGGCGAGACCTGTATCCCATTCGCCGGGCACGTAGCCGGCGACGCTGTCTCCTGCCAGGCCAACATCATGGTCTCCGAGCGGATCTGGCCGGCGATGCTCGACGCCTACAGGTCGGCGGAAGGGCCGCTCACGCAGCGCTTGCTCGCGGCACTCGATGCGGCGGAGGCCCAAGGTGGCGACGCGCGCGGCCGTCAGTCGGCGGCGATCCTCGTCGTGCCCGGCGAGGGCGACGTCGTGGGACAGGGTGGTCTCGCTGCACGTCGAGGATCATCCCGACCCGCTCGTCGAGCTGCGCCGGCTCGTTCGTCTCCACGACGCGTACGCGCTCGCGAGCGAGGCCGACGAACGGGTGAACGACGGCCGCTACGACGAGGCTGCGCGTCTGTATCAGCAGGCGAGCGAGCTGGCGCCGGACAATCATGAGCTGCTGTTCTGGGCCGGTTTGGGCGCGGCCCAGTCCGGGGATCTCGACACGGGCGTCGGGCGCGTCCGCGCGGCGATCGAAGCTCATCCGCCGTTGGCGCGAACTGCTCGACCGCGCTGCCGGCCGACGTGGCGCCGTCCGCCGCCTCCGTCCTGGCGCGGCTCACGCGACTGAAGCTCGTACTGGAGCCGTCCTAGGGCTGGACGGGGAAGAATCCTCCTGTTGCACGGCTACGTCGACATCCATTCGCACATCCTGCCTGGGATCGACGACGGTCCGGCCGACGTCGACGGCTCGACTTGCGATGGCCCGCGCGGCGGCCGAGGCGGGGATCTCCGTGCTGGCCGCAACGCCCCATCTGCGTTCGGACTTTCCCGATGTTCACGTCGAGGAGCTGGCGCAGCGCACTCAGGACGTGCGTGACGCGCTCGAGCGCGAGAACATCCCAGTTCGCCTGGTCGGCGGTGCCGAGGCTTCGCTCGTCTGGGCGGTCGAGGCGAGCGATCAGGAACTCAAGCTCGCGACATTTGGGCAGCGCGGCACCGACCTACTGGTCGAGTCTCCGTCCGCCGGGGTCTTCGGCCTCAACCGGATGCTGTACGAGCTCAGGGCGCGGGGCGTGCGGGTTACTCTCGGCCCACCCCGAGCGCTGCGTCGAGTTCGTGCGTGATCCCCAGGGATTGCGAGATCTCGTGACCCAGGGGGTGGTTCTCCAGGTGAATGCCGATGCGCTGGTCGATGCTGGCCGAAGATCGGGCGTTCGCAGACTCGCGGAGCACCTGTGTACCGAGGGTCTCGCGCAGGTGCTGGCCTCCGACGGGCATCGCGCCAGCTCTTGGCGACCGATCACGAAGCTGCGGAGAGGGCGTCGCGGCGCTGGCCGACCTGGTCGGAGCGGAGCGCGCCCATTGGATGGCGGCGGACGCACCGAAGGCGATCGTGGAGGGAGCCCAGCTGCCCCCAGAACCGCCGGTAGCCACGGGGCGCGAGGCGACGCTGGCGCATTCAGTCGCGCGTGATCTTCAGATTTGTTGTCAGCCGCGGAGGGAATGGCGCGTAAGAAGTAACGGCCCCGTTTGGGGGAGGTCCCGATCAGGAGGACTTAGATGACGAGGTACCTCAGACGGCTGGCCCCGTTAGGGGGCTTGGTGGCGGCAGCTGTCGTCGCCTTCTCGGCATCGCCCGCCGGCGCGACCGTCGTATGCCCGCCGGGACACAGTCCCCCGAGCCCGTACTGCAAGAACGTCAAGCCGACGGCGGTGACGGGCGTCGCGTCGGGCGTGAAGGGGACCTCGGCGACGCTGAACGGCGCGGCGGGCGCGAGCGTCACGGGTGGTGATCCCACGCAGTGGTTCTTCAAGTACGGCACCACGACGTCGTACGGCAAGCAGACCCCGACCCAGACTCTCGGGGCCTGTCAGCCCGGGCACACGGCGCCGAGTCCGTACTGCACGACCCCAGCGACCCAGGGGGTGTCGGCGAACGTATCGGGGCTAACGCCTTGTACGACGTATCACTTCCAGCTCTTCGCGAACAAT
The DNA here is from genome assembly GCA_963759695.1 of uncultured Solirubrobacterales bacterium. Lineage (GTDB taxonomy): Bacteria > Actinomycetota > Thermoleophilia > Solirubrobacterales > Solirubrobacteraceae > Palsa-465. The sequence goes on along the minus strand of CAVXAO010000016.1, from coordinate 21,478 downwards.
CCCGACACACCGGCGGCCGATCGGCGGTGGCGACAAGACGTTCAAGACGGGCTTCGCCAAGCCCCTCAAGGACGTCAAGACACCGAAGAAGGTCAAGCACGGGAAGAAGTTCAAGGTCAAGTTCACGCTCAACTTCAAGGCAAGCGTGAAGATCTTCATCAAGAAGAAGAACGGCCATCGATCCTCACGACCTACGTACTTCGGGACGCTCAAGGCGGGGAAGCACTCGAAGAAGATCAAGGCGCCGAAGAAGAAGGGCGAATACAAGATCGAGGTGTCCGCGAAGCTGAGCTGCGGCAAGCAGAGCATCACAACACAAGTTGAAGGTTCACTAGGACTCTCGAGCGATCAAGTCGCGAACCATGACAGGGCCCGCCGGCGACAGCCGGCGGGCCCTTTGTTCGTGGGTGTGACGAATTAGCAACGGATCCTCGTCGGTTTCCGTTCACCTTTGGTCGCCTTGGGTGCGCCGCTGTCAGCCGAAGGGGGCAACACGGCGTAGGAACGTGATGCCCCGTTTGGGGGCAGCTCCCGATCAGGAGGACTGACATGACGAGGGATCTCAGACGGCTCGTCTCGCTCGGCGGCTTGGTTGTGGCAGCCGTCGTTGCGCTATCGGCGGTGCCGACCGGCGCGACGATCGTTTGCCAGCCAGGGCACACGCCACCTCCGGGCGGCGGAACGGGCCCGTACTGCAAGAACGTCAAGCCGAGGGCGGTGACACGTCAGCGCCACGCATGTGGCGGCGAAATCGGCGAAGCTGAACGGCTTGGCGGGCGCGGGCGTCGCCGGCGGCGATCCGACGAAATTCTTCTTCCAGTACGGCACCACGACGGCGTACGGTTCACAGACACCCCGACGAAGACGCTCGGGGCGTGTCAGCCCGGAGTGAGCCCTCCGAGCCCGTACTGCACCACCCCCGACATCCACGCCGGTTTCGGCGAGGGTTCGCGGGCTTCTGCCGTGCACGACGTATCACTTCAGGATCGTCGCGAAGAATCCCGACGGCAGGACCAAAGGCGCCGACAAGACCTTCATGACGAAGTTCGTGGCCCCGATCGTGAACTTCGATCGCCGAGCAAGGTCGGGCGCGGGCAGCGCTTCAACGTGAGCGTCACGCTGAGCGCCCCGGCCAAGGTGACGATCTTCATCGCACGCCATGGCAGTCCTCGTGAACGTGATCCGAACGGGCTCGCACGGAGCCGGCAAGTTCACGATCCGGATCACGGCCCCGAATAAGAGCGGCAGGTACGACCCTGGGCGTCGTGGCGAAGGAGAGCTGCGGCAGCCAGACCGTCATCAACCGGCTACAGGTGACGGGCAACGGCGGCGGTCACGGTCATGGCCACGGCCATCACCACCACCATCATCACCACCACCACTAGAGAGTTGATGTTGGTTCACATCGGTCATAGGCGGCGAGTGCTCCTGGTGGTCGCCCGATTAGGGTGCTGAGCTAGATCCAGATGGTGAGGGCGACGTGTCGTTGCGCCATTCGGGCGACCAATCCGGGGAGGATCTTGGCGAGGTGATCTGAGGAGTCTCATCTGGCGTTTGAGGGTCGCGAACAACGACTCCTCGCCCTCACCCTCGGTATTCGCCGCCCAGAACCCGCCGTCGGCGAGCAGCACGCTTCCGGGGTGTGCGGCGGCGAGCTCGAGCGCCGCTTCGCGTTCCTGGCCGGCTTTGGGGCAGACGTGGTCATGGCCGACTGGCACGCCCTTGTGGTCAACGATCAGCACCGGACGCATTCCCCAGATGAACTGGCACTTGGACGGGCAACAGCCGTAGCTGGCGTGCCCGGTGAAGTTGCTGCGCGACGCGCACCCCGGATAGTTGGCGCAGGAGATCAGCGCGCCGTCCATAAGCCCGACCTGCCGCTCCGCGACAAGTTCGGCGAGCATCAGTTGCACCGGAGTGACCCACGGGGTCCAGGCGCCTGAGCCGCCGGTCGTACTGGGTCTGGTAGGGCAGATTGGGACAGAACTCCGCCAACAACCGACCGATCATCCGCAAGAACCGGCGAGCCGACACGATCCGGCAGATCGCATGGGAGACCGCGAGCGTGACGATCTCCTCGTCGCTGACCTTCCTGACCGGCCCCCGACGAGGAAGGCGGAACATCGTCGCGAACACGTACGTTGCCACAACGAGGGCCTCCAGCGAAGCGTCCATCTCGTGCTCCAATCACGAGTTGAGGGGGTCGAAGGCCCCCTTTTTATGTCAAATGCCGGTCTCCCTTCCAGACGGGCTAACCCATACCAAGCCTCCAGCCGGCCGCGCCCCCAACCCGAGAGGCCGGCTTCTGCTATGACAAGGCGGCGATGACAAGGGTAGGACGGGTATCGAGTTTGGGGCAAGAGGCTCCAACCACGAATATGGTTTTGGACCCGGCAGCCAACCGCTCCCACCGGTTCGTGGTTTCTGCTGAAAGAGGCCGGACTACTGGAGATGCGCCGTGGCAGTCGTCTCGTACATAATCCGCACGCTGGCGGCGACCGGCGGGAAGGCTGGAGCACTAGTCTCGGCGATTGAGAGGCGGACCGTGTGAGGATCTGGATTGACCTCTCAAACTCCCCGCATCCCCTTCTGTTCTTCCCAGTGGGACGACGGCTGACTGAAGCGGGTCATGAGGTCCTCCTGACGGCTCGCGACAATGCGCAGACAGTTGAGCTCGCGCGAGAACGCTGGCTCGACGAGGTAGCGGTGATTGGAGGCCAGAGTCCTAGGAGCCGGCCAAAGAAACTTCGCGAGATGAGCCAGCGCATAATGAGCCTTCGGCGGTGGGCCGCCTCAGCCCGTCCCGACGTCGCGCTCTCGCATAACTCGTACGGGCAGATCGTAGCTGCTCGGGCTGCGGGGATTGCCGTCGTAACCGCGATGGACTACGAGCACCAGCCACTGAACCATCTTGCTTTTCGTCTCGCACGAACGGTGCTTTTGCCCGACATTCTTCCCGCCACCGCGGTTCGGCGGCAGGGAGCTGCGCCCCGAAAGGTGGTGCGCTATCCAGGACTCAAGGAAGAGCTCTACGTCGGCGACTTCGAGCCGGATCCCGAGATCCTCGCCAAGATCGGGCTGTCTTCTCGGCCGCGGGTTCTTGTAGTCGTGCGAACTCCCCCAAGCCGTGCTATCTATCATCCGTCGGCCAACGAGTTTTTCGATGATGTGCTCCGCACGGTCTGTGGACAGGACGGGGTGGTTTGTGTGGCACTTGCGCGGCACCCCGAACAGGTCGAAGCAATCGAGGGGCTGGAACTCTCAAACTGCATGGTTCGGAGAGCCGCGACAGACTCCAGGTCCCTCATGTATGCGGCGGATGCGATGATCGGCGCAGGGGGCACTATGACCCGTGAGGCTGCCTTGATGGGAATACCAACGTGGACTTTGTTCGCGGGCAAGACTCCGGCAGCCGACGCCTGGCTCGAGCGCGAAGGACGGTTGACGAGGTTGACGTCCGCAAGGCAAGTGCAGCATATGACGCCCCGATTAGCGAATCCAACACCGTTGCGTGAGCTGCGTCGTCGTGCCAAGCCCATCGAGGCCGCAATTGTGGAAGCGACACTGGCGGTCGGTGTCGCGCGGCGCGGGAATCATCGGTTGCTGCCAACATGACTGTCAGACACAGCAGTCTTGGCGGTGGCGCCCGACGAGTGACGTGGTGGGCGCAGTCGTCGCCATCGGCGTGGTCGCGGGCATCGACGATCCTGAAGTCGGTCGCGTCTCGCGTGGAACGACTGATCCGCGTACCTGCTGGCCTCCCGTGAACACGATTTCGCATGATCGCACCGGGCGCTCGGAGGCGTCTGCCAGCGTTGAAGATGCATACCGTGCAGCGCGTAGGCTCGACGACTGGGGTAGTGCGACTGATTGGACTGGCGCCGACCCGTATGACGGTCTAAATGCCAGGCGCTTGCGACGAGCGTGCAGGTCCCCGCTGAGCCGCCGGATACTGACGCAGGTTGTCAAGCGCTCGCCGATCAATCTGCGGTCGTGCCTGGGGATTCCTCCAGGACTGAGCCCCGCAACCCTTGGGCTGTTGGCGTCGGCCTACGCGAAGAACGGTTTTCTGGAGAGGCAGGAGGCGCGGACCAAGGTCGCCCGCTATGTTGAAACGCTCGATGCGCTCCGCTCCACTGCATTTGCTGAGCCGTGTTGGGGCTACCACTTTGAGGTCCAGACACGAGTGCTCTTCTATCCGCCGACCGTGCCGAACACGATTGCCACAGCCTTCGCAGCGCTTGGGCTTTTAGATGCATACGAGTTCGCGGGCGAGGAGAGAGGGATCGAACTAGCGCTCGGCGCAGGCGAGTTCTTCTGTCGGCGGGTGCCTCAGACTTGAGCCGACAGCGGAGCCTATTTTGGCTACCTGCCGGGAGATGAAACGCCAATCCACAACGCAAACATGCTTGTGTGTGCTCTACTCGCTCGTCTGACACGAGTCGCCGGCCGCGCTGATTTCGCGCAAAGGGTTGTTCCGGGGCTGGATTACACCCTAAGTCGTCAGCGCGCAGACGGATCGTGGCTCTATGGAGAGGCCAACAATCTCAATTGGGTAGATGGGTTCCACACCGGATACGTGCTCGATTCCCTGCTCACGTGCATATGCACCGGCATCGGCACGTCTGCCGCAGAGGATGCGTGGCGACGCGGGCTACGTTTCCTCGTTCGGCGGTTGATCGAGGAAGATGGGACCCCGCGATACTCGCCTGACTCGCGGTATCCCGTAGACGGCCAGTGCGTTGCCCAAGCAATCCATACACTGGCGCGAGCTGCGCCGTTTGAGCCAGAACTCGCGGCCCGTCGTTGGAAGGTCCTGAGCTACGCTCTGCGCCGGATGGCCCGGTCAGACGGCGCATTCGTTTTTCAGCGGTTGCCGCTTTGGGTCAACCGAACGGCCCATCCACGCTGGGTAGAGGCACCAATGCTCGCGGCAATGACCGAACTGATTGCAACCGCGTAGATCGGCAGGGTTGATCAATGTCCGTGCTGACAGCCAAATGAAGCAAATCACTCAGCGCATGCGCAATGGCCGAATCGAGGTGGTTGACGTCCCACCACCGATACTCGCGCCTGAAGGTGTACTCGTCGACGTTCGGGCGAGTCTCGTCAGCGCCGGGACCGAACGCAGCACCGTGGCAACCGGGCGAAGCAGCTTGCTCGGGAAGGCACGGGCACGTCCGGACCAAGCCCGCCAAGTGATGGAGAAAGCCAGACGGGATGGCATCAAGGCGACTGTCGAGGCGGTGCGAACGCGCTTGGATCAGCCCACAGCCCTCGGTTACTCCAGCGCGGGCATTGTGGTTGAGGCTGGGGGTCGCGTATCGGACCTTCGCCCAGGCGACCGCGTGGCCTGTGCCGGCGGTGGCTACGCAGTTCATGCTGAGCTCAACTACGTGCCTGGGAATCTCTGTGTGAGGCTCCCCGAGTCCGTATCGTTCGAGGCAGGCGCTTTCAGCACTGTTGGCAGCATCGCGCTCCAAGGCGTTCGACAGGCCCAGGCCCAGATCGGTGAACGCATTGCCGTCGTCGGTCTAGGCCTGGTCGGACAGCTGACCTGCAAGATCCTGAGTGCAGCTGGCTGTGATGTCGTGGGCGTCGATATAGTTGCCGATCTAGTTGATCGAGCGCGAACATCGGGAGTTGCCACAGCGCACTTACGCTCTGAGCTCGACATGCATGATCTCCCGCCCGCGGCGCGAGACTGCGACGCGATCATCATCACGGCGGCGACCGAAGCGGATGATCCAATCCAGCTTGCGGGAGCCCTGGCACGCGACCGCGCCCATGTTGTTGTCGTCGGCGACGTGGGAATGGAACTTCCGAGGTCTTCCTACTACGGTAAGGAACTCGACCTGCGTCTCTCGAGGTCCTATGGCCCCGGCCGATATGACCGCGAATACGAAGAGCGCGGCCTCGATTACCCGATCGGGTACGTACGCTGGACGGAGCGCCGCAATCTGGCGGCTTTCATAGCCTTGCTGTCAGAGGGGAGGGTTGTCGTTGATGACCTTATTACGACGCGTATCCCGGTCGACGAGGCAGGCCACGCCTATGATGAGCTTCTTAGCGGTCCAGCCTCCCCCCTAGGAATGGTTCTAACGTACCCTCGCTCGCTGCCAGTCAAGCGAAGCGAACTTATGGCAAACAGGGGTGCCGTCGAGAAACGTCACACGTATCCTGCGACCGGGGTGATCGGGGCTGGCAGCTTCTCGCAACGGCTTCTCATTCCGTCGCTTCGGGAGGCAGGATTCGAGCTGTCGCTAATTGCGAGCGCGAGTGGATTGTCTGCGCTCGCGTCGGCGGATCGATTTGGGTTCGCTCGGGCCGTCACACCAGACGAGATTTTCGACTCAAACGAAGTTGACGTTGTGTGCATAGCCTCGCGACATGGATCTCACGCTTCCTACGCGATCCGTGCGCTGGAGTGTGGGTTGGCGGTCTTCGTTGAGAAACCCCCTGCGCTCAGCCTAGATGAGCTCGCGCAACTCCGCGAGTTGTCACGAGGCAAGGTGCTCCAAGTCGGATTCAACAGACGCTTCGCGCCACTCGCGAGATCGATGCGTGAGCACATAATGACACCCGGTCGGCCAGTTGAACTTCTTTATCGCGTGGCCGCGGGTCGGCTCGATGCGGACCACTGGCTGAACGACCCCCAGGAAGGAGGCGGAAGGCTTGTTGGCGAAGGCTGCCACTTCGTTGACTTTGCCTGCTGGTTCCTCGGAGACCTACCGACAGGAGTTTCGGCTGCTGTGCCGGCTGGAACGGAGCAGCTGGCCCTCGCTCAGCGCTTTTCGATCACGCTGACATTCGCTAATGAGTCGATTGCGACGATCGTGTACGGCTCTGAGTCTGCGTCGGACGTCGAGAAGGAGTACGTCGAGGCGCATTCCGCCGGCGTTTCCGCAGTTCTTCACGATTACAAGCGGCTGGACCTTCGCGGGAAGCGGGGTCGGCATGTGCTACGCGATCGCAACCACGACAAAGGTCATCGGGCGCAAATGGTCGCCTTTCGCCGTGCCCTTGATGGTGAGCACTTGAGTGACCCAGGACCGCTGGAAACGATGGCCGTGACGCTGGAGGCGCTCGCGAGCACTGGCCTGTCAGGTTGAATGCTTTATCCTGGTGCGTCCGCGCCCGAGGACCTTTGGTGCTCGTCGCTTTGGAGACATGTTGGCGCTCACGACGTCTGCACTGCGTGTAGATTGCTCTGGAATGACGCTCGTAGGCCCCGGGTCGAAGTCGTTTGTTCTTCCTCTATGGACCTGCGCTTCAGGTAACCGACCAGGAAGGAGCAAATGAGGAGGAATAGTGCGATTTGGTAACAGCGATACGGACAACGGCCGCTCGGCGGCTCCCCGGCAATGAGGGCGCTCGTGACCGGTGGAGCTGGCTTTATCGGCTCTAACATCGTTCGTGCGCTGTTGGGAGAGGGGCACGAGGTTCGAGTCCTCGACAACTTTTCCACAGGTCACCGCGGGGAACCTTACGGGCTTGGACATCGAGCTGATCGAGGGCGACTTGCGCTCGTACGAACGCGTGGCAACGGCGACAAGAGATATCGATTTAGTGTTTCACCAGGGCGCCCTGCCGTCCGTGCCGCGTTCGGTCCAAGATCCAATCGCCACAAATGAGGTGAACATCGGCGGTACACTCAACGTTCTTCTCGCGGCTCGCGACCATGGAGTGCAGCGAGTGATTGCGGCATCCTCCAGTTCGGTGTACGGCGACGCCCCCGGCATGCCGCGCCGGGAAGCGCAGCGGCCACAGCCGCTATCGCCGTATGCTGTCTCGAAGCTCGCTTCTGAGCAGTACTGCGTCGCCGCCTGTCGTGTCTACGGCCTCGAGACGGTGGCTCTACGATACTTCAACGTCTTTCGTGAACATCAGGATCCGGTCTCGGGCTACGCTGCGGTGATCCCGAAGTTCATTAGTCAGCTCCTCAGCGGTGGGACCGTGACCGTCTTTGGCGACGGGACGGCCTCGCATGACTTCACGTATGTCGAGAACGTCGTCCGGGCGACTTACTGGCTGCAAGTGCAGACGGGGCGGTGGGGCAGATCGTGAACATCGCTACCGGCAGGAGCCTCACGCTGACCGAGCTTGTCACCACGCTCGAGCAGCTGCTTGACATTACGGTCGATCCTGCTTACGGTCCGCCAAGGCCGGGCGAAGTGACTGCCAGTGTCGCTGACATCGAGCGTGCGAAAGAGCTGCTCGGCTACGAACCAGAGATCGACTTTGTGGATGGTCTGAGGAGAACGGTCGAGTGGATAGCCGCGTTAGGGACACCTGAGCAGCGGCCTGCCGTCCACTAGTACCCAGTGAGGACGCGGTGATGTGTGGAATATGCGGCATTCTGCACGCCGAGCGCGTGCATCACGTTGAGCCAGAAACGGTACGCCGAATGACCGATGCGATCATCCATCGCGGCCCAGACGACGATGGATTCTTCTTTGAAGGCGGGGTCGGGATGGGGATGAGACGCCTAGCGATCATCGACCTCGAGGGGGGAACACAGCCGATTACTAACGAGGACTCTACTGTGCACCTCGTGTACAACGGGGAGATCTACAACTATCGGGAGCTGCGTCGTGAGCTGGCGCATGCCGGCCATTTTTTTGCGACCCGCTCCGACACAGAGGTGGTAGCGCACGCGTACGAAGACGATGGCCTCCAGTGTTTGAAGCGCCTGCGGGGGATGTTCGCCTTGGCGTTATGGGACGCGCGCCGGCGATGTCTCTTGTTGGCCGTCGACCGGTTCGGGATCAAACCGCTTTACTACGCAGCAAATCGCGCGGGCATCGTTTTTGGCTCCGAGTTGAAATGTGTTCTCCGCTCGGGCCTGGTGCGACGGGATGTTGATCCGGACGGACTCGGGCAGTACTTTACATTCGGCTACATTCCACCGCCGGCAACGATCTTTGCCGGCGTCCGAAAGCTGGCACCTGGGACGCTACTTCAGTGGTCGCCTGACCAAGGCGTCGACATTCGCCAATATTGGGAGGCACCTCGCGATTGCATTGATCGAGGACGCACGGCGCCCGAGACGAGGTCGGGGCTACGGCGGGCGCTGACCGATGCGGTCCGGTCACATCTCGTCAGCGATGTGCCTGTCGGTGCGTTCCTGAGCGGAGGCGTTGACTCAAGCGCACTCGTTGCACTTATGAGCGAAGCCTCTCCTGAACCGGTCCGCACGTTCTCGATCGGTTTCGCCGACCCCCGACACAGCGAGTTGAGGGAGGCGCGCATCGTGGCCGCGAGGTACGGTACGCAACACCACGAGCTGGTTGTGGAGCCCCAGGCAATCGACCTCTTACCGACTGTCGTTGCCCACTTTGACGAGCCCTTTGCGGACTCGTCGGCTCTACCGACCTATCACGTAGCGAAGCTCGCCCGCCAGCACGTAAAAGTCGTGCTGTCTGGTGACGGCGGGGACGAACAGTTTCTCGGCTACACGTTGTTCCGCGGACTGAAGCTCGCAGGAGATGCACAGGCGCTTCCCAAGCTGTTGCGACGCTTTCTGGCTGCCCTGCCCAAGTACAGGCTCCGGACTAGCAGTGCAGCGTTCAACGATCGGCTCGAGCTCTTGCTCAAGCGGATCTCGGACACGATGGCTCCGCCGGAGATCGCCTTTAAGCGGAAGATCTCCGCGCCTGGGCTAGATGCGGTACATCCTCTGTTGTCTTCCGAGCTAAACAGCCGGCTTGAAGGGGGGAACCCGTTCGCAATCGTCGACGACTGGCTTGCGAGATATGCAGCAAGCAACGGAGCGGACGCGCTCGAGAGCTTCGTCTACACCGGCTTTCAGACATCTCTCGCTGGCGATATGCTCGTCAAGGTCGACCGCATGAGCATGGCCAACTCGCTCGAGGTGCGTGTGCCGTTCCTCGACCATGTTCTCGCCGAGCATGTCGCCACGATTCCTATCGATCGTAGGATGCCTGGGTGGCGTCTCAAGGGACTTCTCAAAGACACGCTTGAGGACGTGCTACCGCCAGAGGTCCTCAAAGCTCCGAAGCGAGGCTTCACGGTGCCACTTGCAGCATGGTTCCGTGGCGACCTCGAGGGCTACGCACGAGAAGTGCTCGTATCTCCAGACGTGGCGCGGCGGGGATTTCTGAATCCGAAAGCGGTCCAGCGAATGCTTCTCCGCCACCGGGACGGTGCAAGAAACCTCGGAACGCTTATCTGGGTTCTGCTCATGTTTGAGCTCTGGTGTCGGGACGCGCTTGACTGAGATGCGGATCTTGATGCTGGCCCCCCACCCTATGGTTCGCGGTCCATTACCGAAGCACACACCCGTCCTCGTCGAGGGGCTGAGGTCACGGGGCTGCCATGTCGTGACTGAGCCGTGGGGTCGCCATAGCGATCATGAAACAGTCGCCGACAAGCTCATCGGCCGTTCGTCAGACATCCAGCGGATCAGGCGGCGACTCGCTTCGGAGAGCTTTGACGTGATGGTCGTCAAGACCTCACACGAGGGGCGATCGCTGCTACGCGACGTCCCGCTACTTGCCGCCACTAGGCGCCGCGTGCCAAAGATCGTCGTGCAGTTTCATGGCGGCCGCTCAGATCTTCTCGTTGGGGCGAGGCGGCGTTCCTTCAAGCTGGCTAGCGCAGCCCTGTTCGCGCTCAGCGATGGGGTGCTGGTCTTGTCCTCAGAGGAAGCGCGCGAATCACAGAGCTTCTGGCCGCGCGGGTGCTTCCGTGTCGTCGCCAATCCATTCGCCCCGGTTGAAAACGGCATCTCAGAAGGACGCTCACATCACTGCGATGAGGGGCCGAAGTCGCTCCTCTTCGTCGGGCGTCTGATCAAGGAGAAGGGAGTCTTCGAGACGCTTTCGGCGTTTGCGAGGCTGGCCGAAAATCGCGATTGTCGTCTCGTCATCGTCGGCGATGGACCGAGCGCGGTCGACGTTGCTCGGCGTGTCAATGAGCTCGGGCTCGATGGCAAGGTGAACCTGACTGGCTACCTGACCGGCGAGCCCCTCCTTGAGGCCTACGCCGCGGCCGACGTGTTCGTGTTCCCGAGCTATCGCGAGGGCTTTCCCACTGCCATCACCGAGGCATTGGCCGCGGGCCTTCCGGTGGTGACGACGAGAACGCGTGGGATGGCCGACCACCTGGTTGAGGAAGAGAACACGCTGTTCGTATCGCCGCGTGATCCGAGCGGGCTTGCCGCAGCGCTCAAGCGGATTCTTGCCGACGATCAGCTACGTCGGCGCATGTCGCTGGCGAACCGAGCCAAGGTCGCCGAGTTTGCGCCCGAGACCGTCGCCAAGGACTATCTGCAGGCACTTACGGAGATCATTCAGCGCCGAGCCGCCCGCTCAGATAATTCTGGTTGGTGTAGGTGGTCGTGGTAACTGTCGGCGCGACCAAGCTCGGTTAGTCGTTCGAATGTGCGGAATCTGCGGTTATGTAGGACGATCCGACCCGGCGACGATCGAAGTAATGACGCGGCTGCTCGCCCACCGCGGACCAGATGGTGAAGGGCTTCGGTTCTTCCCTGGAGACGGTGACCAGGTGCCCGTTGCGCTTGGCCATCGTCGGCTCTCGATCATCGACCCCTCCTCCCGCGGGTCACAGCCAATGTCGTATGCGGACGGGCGGTACTGGATCACATACAACGGTGAGCTGTACAACTTCCGCGAGTTGCGCCGTGAACTCGAGCAAGAGGGCCTGCGATTCCGAACGGGCACCGACACCGAAGTTTTGCTCGCCATGTACGCGCGACACGGGCCCGACATGCTGCCTCGACTCAACGGCATGTTCGCCTTCGCGCTCTGGGATGCTGAAGCGCAAGAACTGTTCCTCGCGCGTGACCGATTGGGCATCAAGCCGTTGTACTGGGCACGACACCGCGGTGCACTCTATTTCGCATCGGAGATCAAAGCGCTGCTGCCCGCCCTCCCACCGGCGCGCATGCGTGCGACCCTGGTTCCGGATTATCTGACATTTCTGTGGGTGCCCGGCGCGGATACGTTGTTCGCCGGGATCTACAAGCTCGAGCCCGGACATTGCGCAACCTTCAGGGATGGCCGCATGACCATCCGCCAATGGTGGGACATGACGTTCGAGCCTGAGGAGCGCGACGTGCAGGAGTGGGCGGACATCGTCCGGGAAGCAGTGGCCAGCGCGGTGCAGCGACAGATGGTCTCGGATGTCCCGCTTGGCAGCTTTCTCAGCGGCGGGATCGACTCGAGCGCGATCGTTGCGTTCATGAGTAAGGCCGTCGAGCAGGTCACCACCTACACCGTCGGTTTTAGCGCAGCGGATCTCTCCTATGACATCGTCCCCGACGATCTCCGGTACGCCCGCGGGATAGGTCAGCGGTTTGCCACCGACTATCACGAGGAGATCCTCGAGCCCAAGGTCGTGGATCTGCTCCCGAAGTTGATCTGGCACATGGACGAACCGATCGCAGATCCTGCCTGCATTTCCACGTACCTGATTTGCGCGGCAGCGCGCGAGCAACTGACCGTGATTCTGAGCGGTATGGGCGGCGACGAGGTGTTCGCCGGATACCCGCGGCACCTGGCCGCCCGGATCGGCCGAATGGTCGACGTGGTCCCGCAGCCCGTCCGCGCCGCGGTGCGCCGAGGGCTAGACGGTCGGCTCACGCTCGGTCCCCCCGGCCGGCTGCGGGGGCCGCGGCGGAACCTGATGAAGCTGATCCGGGGGATCGACGGTCCGCCGGTCGAGCGTTACCTCACCTACTCGTCGTACTACACCCAGGCCGAACTCATCCGCCTCCTGAATCCGGACCACCATGCGTCCGCGCAGAACGTCCTCGCGCACCACCGTGCCTACGCTCGCCATGCCAACGGAGAGCACTGGCTCAATCAGCTGCTGTACGTGGACCTGAAGACCTTCCTGCCTTGCTTGAATCTCGCTTACACCGACAAGATGAGCATGGCCGCTTCCACAGAGGTCCGTGTGCCGCTGCTCGACGACTGGCTGGTCGAGCTTTGCGGTCGCGTGCCGGCAGAGCTCAAGCTCAGGCGGCTGAGCCGCAAGTACATCTTCAAGCGCGGGATGGAGCCTGTTCTGCCACGCGACATCGTCTGGCGACCGAAGGCGGGATTCGGTGCCCCGCTCCGCTCTTGGCTCGTTGGCGATTTAAAGCCTATGGTCGCCGATCTGCTCTCCGTGGAGGCGGTACGAGCGCGTGGGCTGTTCCGGCCTGAGGAAGTGCAGCGGCTCGTCGCGGCCAACGATGCAGGATCACGAGGACAATGCGCTACGCCTGTGGGCTTTGCTTACGCTCGAGCTGTGGCAGCGGGAGTACACAGACGGAAATGCTTAGCCATGTCATCCGGCCTCTTGCCCCCTTCGACCCATCACCGGTCTGCCGCGCCCGCCCAGGCCGCGAAACGCTCGTCCGCCGACACTCGTGGGGGCGCCGGGGCTCTAGTACCAGAGATCGGTGCCCTTGGACCGGCTGCCGCGGTAGAACAGCGGTCACGCCGCTCGAGGTAGTCGCATCACCTCAAGCCCCGGCTTACTTTCGTATGGGAGGCGAACTATGGTGGAGCGATCCCCTTCCCACCTCTCGGACGATCGCTTACCAGTCGCAGAAGTTGAGTATATGACGAGCATTCGCGCTAAGCTCCGGAGTCGGCCTAAGGGAAGTGGCTTTTGGCTCTGGCCGGGCAGGCCATTCGCGCGGTATCTTCTAAAGCACCATTTCGCGCGCTGCGGGGCGACCACAAGCTTTGATCCGCTCACGTCCACGTTTGACGGGATCCAGAACATCGCACTGGGAGACGATGTTTTCATCGGCCCTCGGTGTTTCATTAGCGTGCCCAATGTCATGCTGTCGATCGGTGATGACACCATTATTGGTCCCGAATTTTGCGCGATGGGAGGCGATCACAACTTCGATCTCCCGGGCACTCTCTACCGGGATACGCGTCAGCTCGGCGTCAACGAAGCGATTGCCGTCGGCTGCAACGTCTGGATTGGTGCACGCGTTACGGTCCTCAAGGGAGTAAGCATCGGAGACAGCGCAATAATCGGAGCCGGTTCCGTGGTCACGCGCGATGTTCCCTCTTGCGCAGTCGTGGCCGGCAGTCCTGCCAGCATCATCCGATGGCGCTTCGATGAGTCGGACCGGAGGCGACATCGGGAATCGCTCGCTGGGCTATGGGGTCGGGTCGAAGTGGTGCCCGCGTCAGAATGACCTTTGCTGCGCGCCGTGCGGCCGAGGATGGTCAACGTCCCTCTGAGAATCACCGACTTACAAGACACGCACTTCGCGCGCGCGAGAGGCCACCACGGCCACCGCGACGCGGATCACCCGACTTCCTATCCGTTGATTGGTCTCCCGCCTGAACCGCGTCCCGGGTCATTCAACTGATCGCGGAATGTCACATGTGCTGAGACTGTCAACGCGGGGTCTGAGCAGTGGCGCGCTCTGGTCGGTTCGCTGACATCAGGGCGACGCGCGTGAATGGCTAGCACGTCGTCACTCTGAGCCACGGCAACCGATACGAGTCCTATTTTCGCACACCACCGCCTGATGGTGCTCGCCCTCGCGGGCTTGTCGTAGCGAGGAGCAAGCATGTCGAATGTGTCGAGGCGCGCCCAGTCGCGAAGCGCCGCATCATCCTCGATCACGTCGCCGTAGTCTCCAATGAGCAAACGCCAGTTGATCGCTTTTCCCAACTTAGGTATCCGTCGGATTTGCCTCGCGATAGGCCACATGAAATCAACATACCGCGACGTGAGATCGTAGAGCTGAGCAGGCTGCAAGCGGCGGGTCGCCGGCCTGACCCAGTACTTGGTTCCCAAAAGGTACTTCGCGATGGTCTTGGCATAGATGTCCGCAACGAGCTGCCCACCGGGTCGTACATACAGCGTCAGGCTTTGAAGCGCCGCCGGTGGGTCGGGCGTGTGCTGCAACACTCCAAGACAGAAAAGCCGATCGGCTGCGCCTTGCGCGAAAGGCATCCGAAACAGATCTCCCTGGACCACGAGAAGGTTGTCGTGGTGGCCGTTGGACGCGTAGTTGGCTTCGACCGCCTTGCTGTAGTCGAGCGAGAAGACAACCGCACCGGTGCTCAGCGCATGCTCGGTGAGGCGGCCGGAACCACTGCCGGCCTCGATGATCACCTCGCCCTCAAGGCGACGTGGCCACTGAGTCTCTGCGAAGAACCGATTTTCACTAAGGGCAGCGCCGCTGGCTTGATCGTATTGAGTCCGGCGATGGATGTTCCACTCGAGGCCAAAGCTTTCCGCATAGCCCTCATCTGCCACGAACCGGGGGATGTGGCCGTCGATGGGATAGGTGGTGGTGCACGTGCGGCAACTGAGCAGTCCGCGCTCGATGCGCCCCGCGTCATCGCGGCTCGCCTGCTCGAGCTGCAAAGTCCCGCGACAGGAGGGACAGCGCAGATATCCAAGATGGGCCTCTCGCACCGGTTGGCGATCGTATCGGACCGGCGCGTCTGGCTTCAGCCCGACGGGCGAAGCTATGAGCGCTGGCGCGTTACGAAATAGTTCGTCATGACGAACACCTCGTCGCGCACGCCGTATCGATCTACCGCGCAAAGACCGGAAGGCCCCAGCCGATGGATAAGGAAACCCGCCTCCGTGAAGAAGTCCCAAAAGTCACGGAAGTATGTTCCCGTATCGATGTTGCAGGGACTGAACTCGAACTGAATGACGCGCGTCCCTTTCAATAATGGTCCGGCTCCCTGCAGAGCGTCCAACTCGTGGCCCTCGATGTCGAGCTTCAGCACATCGACGGCGCTGAGCCCGGATACATGCGACCACGTCTGGAGGGTCGTCGTGCGAACCGGTTCCGTGCATGAGAACTCCAAGCGGGTCATTCGTCTTTTGGTCAGGCTGCCGAGCTGGCTACCGCGCTGGTCGGAGTAGAGGATCGCTTCCCCGTCCGTGTCACTGAGCGCGAGTTGGTGGATAGTGACACGCGGGTCGGGACCTACAGCCGACTCAAGCTTCGCGAACGCGACGCTGCTGGGCTCAAAGCAGTGGATCGTCGCATTGGGGAGTGCGCGTAGTGCTGCCAGAGTCCAGCTACCGATGTTCGCTCCGCCATCCAGGACTACCAATCTCTCATCTGCAGCATCGCCGAGGAGCTGACGCACGGCAGCGGTTTCTTGGGCAACGCTTGAGCCATAGCCCTTCCCCTGCGCCATCTGAGCGAGCGCCTCGAGCTGCCCGAGCCAGCGACCTCCGAGGCGCGCAGCCAAGCGCGTTTCCTCCAGTTTCAGCACGCGGCAAACCTTACCGATCCAAATCACGTCGACTCGGAATCAACTCGGCGGTGCGACCGGGCGTCGAGACACCGCTGGAGGCTGGGCTACGCTAAGCTGGCTGCCGGTGGGGGGCGAGGCTCGACATCGCGGGAACGCAGGAGACGGTCGAGTGGCGGTGCCAACTCTCTCAGTGGTAGTGGTCACGCACAATTCGGCGGACGTCGTCGGCCGGTGCTTGGCCTCGATTCGTAGACGCCTTCCTGATTCGCAGATCCTTGTCGTCGACAACGCCTCCAGCGACGAAACCATCACCCGAAGCCAGGAGGTGACGGTCGTCGTGTCGGTCCGAAACGCCGACAACATCGGTTTCGGCCGCGCCTGTAATCAGGGCGCCGAAGCGGCGGATGGCTCTCACGTGGTGTTCGTCAATCCGGACGTGAGGGTGATCGAGATTGATCATGCCATCCTGTGCACGGAGCTCTCACAGGAGCCGTTTGGCTTGAAAGGGCCGCTGTTCCGCGACGGATCCCGGACGGGTCCCCTCCTTCTACCTGACCGATTCTGGCCGATCGAGGTCCTCAAGCATGCGCTGGGCCCGCTGCGTCCGCGCGAGCTACCGGCGCTCCCCAAAGCGTCCGTGCGTCGGTCGACCTGGTGGCCGGCCGGGGCAATGCTGCTGTGCTCGCGGGCCGAGTTTTTGGGCCTCGGGGGATTCAGGCCGGAGTTCTTTCTCTACTCCGAGGATCGAGACTTGGCCCGCCGCTATCGCGCCGCCGGACTACCGGTGGGGACGACGCGTTCGATCATCGCCTCGCACACACAGGGGACTTCCTCAGCGAGCGAGGACTCGCTGCGTACTGTTGCAGGCGGATGGGCTTACCTTGGGTGGATCGAGTACTTGAGCGCCTGGCACGGTCAAGCGACGGCACGCCGAGCGGTGGCGGCGGTCGACTGGCTTCGTGCCCGCGCAGACGACGCATTGGCGCTCCTGGCGTCTGGCGGGCCGTTGTCCAGGCGCGCCCGACGCAAGCGCATGCAGCTTCGCGGTGTTGAAGAATTCGTTCGCTGGCAGAGCAGTCACACGGACGGTACCGCGGAGCGAGGGTTCTGCCCGCATGCCAGGGAGATCATCGCTGGACGCGGAGGCTGAGTTGCCTCGTCTGGCGTTGGTGCTGTGGAGCGCGCAGATTGGAGGCGCAGAGACCGTTATGCTGGCGCTCGCACAGCGGCTCCGCCGGTTGGGTTCATGCGCTGAACTCGTCATCCTCGGTGGAGATGGGCCGTTGGTCGATCGCCTGTCCACGGCTGGGCTGCCATATCACCTTCTCGGCTTTGCGCGCGGCCGGGAGGTGTTGCGCCACCCTAGGCGGTTTGCGCGCGCGGTGGCAAGTACGGGCCCGGACGGCGTCCTGCTTCCCGAGTGCGGCTTTTTTGGGGCGGCTTTGCGCATGAGCGGCTACGACCTCCCGATCGTGGCGAAGCACGGAACAATTGGCTACGACCGCACGAGCGTGGCGAAGCACGGAACAATCTTGCCACCCGGCGAGACGCGCACACGCCAAGCATTCCACTACATCAGCCGGGCGAGTGGAGCGTGGGGGGACCTCGCAGAGGTGGCCGTTTCCGAGCACATGCTGGCACGCATGCGGCAGCAACCACACGCTCGCCACCTCGTTCGTATCTACAACGGCGTCGACCCAAACGAGCTTGCGCCGCGTGACGAGGAGCGGGAATGGACAAACGGTGCCGGTATCGTCGTGGGGTTCGTTGGTCGCCTAATCCCGGGCAAGGGCGTAGACATCCTCATTCACGCACTAGCCGCGGCACGCGATCGTGTCTCGGCGCGACTACTCGTGGCGGGAGACGGCCCGGACCGTAACCGCCTCTCTTCGCTGGCGAGGCGCACCGGCGTCGGTGAAAACGTCGAGTTTCTCGGGATGATCGACAACGTGGGAGGGTTTTGGGATCGATGTGATGTCGCGATAGTGCCGTCCGATACCTGGATCGAATCCTTTTGCCTAGCTGCGCTGGAGGCGATGGCTTGTGGTAAACCGGTGGTGGCGACCCGAACAGGGGCTCTTCCCGAGCTGGTCCTCGACGGGGTATCTGGCACGCTCGTCTCCCCGGGCGACATTGCGGCCCTCGCGAACGCCATCGTCTCCTATGCGCAGCTGCCCTCTATGCGGCGCGAGCATGCCGCCGCCGCGCGCCGCCGCGCAGTTGAGCGCTTCCACATCGATGACTGCGCGAGGGCGTATCTGCAGCTGTTTGCGAGCCTCGGGCGCTGACCCCCCGCGCCAGGCTACACGATCGAACGGAGCCTCCTTATCGCCCTCACTAATCGCGGTTTGCGCCCCCACGTGTCGTGTTCCGGATCGTACAAGCCACGCGTCTCGAAATCAGCGTCGATGTCATGGGCAGCACCGCGTCGTGCACGGAAGATGGGGACGAAAGGTTGTCGAGGATCTGATGATCGCCTTTCCGTGCGCGCGCTTCTGATCCTAATCGACGTAGAAGAATGAGTCCTCTCTGCGGCGGGCTCTTCGCGTCCCACACCATTCGAATTCCCAGACAGTCTCGTGGAGGCGCAAGTACGATTGGAGACTCGCTTGCTCCACACGGATCAGACGTGATGCTCGTTTGTTACAAGCGACCCTGATTCACGGTCCTCGACTGCGTTCGGTGGAAAGGATGACGAGGTCGGCGAGCGCCATGGTGGTAGCGTGACCGCATGACGGGCCGACGGCTCCGGTGGCTTGTGTGGCATCCACATCAGAAGCTGTGGAACTGGAGGCTCGTGTCAGTCGTCCGCAGACTGTGCGGGAGCGGGCGACTGTCGGACACGCTTGTAGCGAGCGTTGTCGCAGCCGACTCAGTTCTCCTCCTCGGACGGGTTCTAGCACGCCGGATCTCATCCCCACGACCTGTGCCGCACGCAACGACGAGGCCTAGGGTCTTCTACATCGACTGTGGTACGCACAAACACGGCTCGGAGATCCGGTGGATGCAGCGCTGGTTCGGCGCCCGATACGAGCTGCACGTGTTTGCATTTGAGGCGAGCCGCGCCAGCTTCCTCTCCGCGGAAGCAGCACTCGCCGACATCAGCAATCTGCGCCTTCACCACCTAGCCCTCGTTGGCCCAGACCACAGCGGGGACAGCGTGCGGCTCTATAAAGGAGGCGGAGACGGTCGAGGTAGCTCCTTGCTAGTAGGTCGCGGTGACGATTATGAGGTGGTCGCTGCGCAACGACTCTCCGAGGTGCTCGCGAGCGAATGGCTCCGTGATGCGGCAGTCGTATTGCGAATGAACATCGAGGGCGCCGAACCGCTCGTAATCGACGATCTGGTCCAGTCGGGCGCGTACACGCACATCGACGGCTATTACGGGATGTGGGACGACCTCTCAAAGATGGATCCAAGCGCCGACGATCAGTTTCGCCACATGCTGCGTTCCTATCGCATCTCGCCCGTGACGTTCAACGAGCGCGATCTGGCATTTCGATTACGGCGGCGCGCAATCCGAGTCGATATCGAAACGGCTATCCGCTCCGGTTTGCGGCGGCGGGGCTAGGGCGCCAGACCGATTACAGCGAACGACTGATGGTCTGGCTTTCCCTTTCCTGACCGCCTAGCCCGGAGTGGGCGCAGGTTCGCTGGTTCCGAGTCGGATTACTGGTGACGACGGACGGTACCCAAGCGTAGACCTGAGCCAGCAGCAATCGGAGGTTACGCCGCCCTCGTCGACGCCGTGTCCCTAAGTCGGGACGGTAGAGTACTACTACGTCCGGTGTGCGCAGCCCTTCATGTCGTCGCTGTAGGCAGACCACTGGGCGGAGGCTAGGACGACAGATCCGGCCCAGGCAGCTTGTGCTGCCAACTGGACGGCGGTACGCGCCACGGTAGCATTCGGGCGAAAAGGAATTGCGCCCGAATGAAGCGGACATTGGATTTCATTGTAATTGGTGCCCAGAAGGCCGGCACGACGACATTGTTCGAGTATCTCAGGCAGCACCCCGCATTGGCGCTGCCTGCTGAAAAGGAATCTCCGTTCTTCAGTAACGATGATAGATACGACCGTGGTATGGACGATTATTGCCGGCATCTATTTGCGTTCGCTGACCACGCGAAGCTTTGGGGCACGGTCACCCCGCAATACATGTTCGGGGGCCTGCTCAGTGGCGGCCCTGGTAGCGTGCCACAGCAACACAGCCCGCCCGTGACGACGGTGCCTAGGCGTATCCACGCTGCCTGTCCCAAGGCCCGGTTAATTGCGATTTTGCGGGACCCCGCCGAGAGAGCGTTTTCCCACTATCGCCAGACGGTACTCTTCGGGTGGGAGCAGCGGCCGTTCGATCAGGCAATCAAGGAAATGCTAGGATCTTCCTCGCTCCACGACGCGCGCGAGCAGCCGAGCGAGCCACACGGCTATGTGGTGTGGGGTGAGTACGGCCGGATCCTGGAGCCCTACTATGACCTCTTTGGAGATGACGGTGTGTTGGCGCTCTTTACCGAAGAGTTGGAGCGCGACCCAGCGGAGCTGCTTGCGCGAATTTATGCCTGCCTCGGTGTCGAGCCTGCAACCGTGCCAATCGCCGGGACGCAAAGGCGTGCGCGAGTGGGAGCAACAAGCCGACGCTTGCCGTGGCTGAACCTGTACCGCGCACAGCGATCCATTTCGGAAAATAGCGTTGCACGTACCTGCTGGCACGCGATGCCGTGGCGCACTCGTCGTAGGCTCGATCGGGTCTTCGCGGGGGCGGCGGCGTCAGTTGATCTACGGAACCGTCGCCGAGTTGAGTCGACGATGT
The DNA here is from genome assembly GCA_963759695.1 of uncultured Solirubrobacterales bacterium. Lineage (GTDB taxonomy): Bacteria > Actinomycetota > Thermoleophilia > Solirubrobacterales > Solirubrobacteraceae > Palsa-465. The sequence goes on along the minus strand of CAVXAO010000016.1, from coordinate 441 downwards.
CACCAGAGGCCGCGGCCGCGCTTCGGACACACTTCCGGACTGACACGCAGCGGCTAGCGAATCTTATCGGCCGCATGCCTCCATGGGCCGAGTCATATCTGCCACACGGCGAACACAAGCGAACGGCCGGTCACTCCGCGGACACGTGAGGCTGAGTGTCAAGGAGAACCGTCGACCGTCATCGATGAGGGCGGGTTAGAGGATGTGAGGGCGAAGACACGGCACCAAGGACGTGATGCGGCGACGAGACGCCCACAGGAGCTTACGACGGATCGCTGTTCGCAGGGGGATGCCCCGCTGGCGCATCCAGTCCGCGACCGAAGCAGCCTCTCGATATCGGCGGGCTCGCACCAGCCTGGCCCACATATCGATAAGGGCGACATCGACTGGGCCACACGGGGAGGAGCCGAGAAGCGGACGAAAATCGTTGACGAACTTTTC
>CAVXAO010000015.1:0-617888 GCA_963759695.1 uncultured Solirubrobacterales bacterium | reverse complement strand
TCTGGATCGGGGTGATCTCGGCCTGGAGTCGCTCGCGGTCGTGGTGCTCGTGCTGGTAGGAGCGCCAGGCGACGAACACCTGCTTGGTGAGCGGGACACCCTTCTCGCCGAAGGTCTTCTGCTCGCCCAGCCCGTCGGCGTGTCGCCGGAAGTCGCGCTGCAGATGCGACCAGCACACCTGTCGCTGGTCGGGGTGAAGATGGCTGTAGCCGTTCCAGCGGTCGGAGATCACGATCCCGGGATATGTGGTGCCGATCAGCGCGTTGAACTGCTCGCGGTTGCAGTGCTCGGCGATCTGAAAGAACGCCGCGTCCGGCGTGGTCGCGGTCCACAGTGCGCGGCCCTCCCCGCGGGTTCGCCAGCCGGTTTCATCGACATGCACCGCGCTCTGATCCAGTATCTGGTCCTGCAACTGCAGATGCGGGCCGGCCAAAGCGTCTGAGGCCCGCTGGCAAATCGCGTCCGCGCTGCCGGTCGAGAACGCGACGCCGAACAGGTCACGCACGAGCTCGCAGATCCCGCGGCGAGAGACACGGTACCGGGCGGTCAACGTCACGACCGCCGCCTGCAACCTCGGCCCGAACGCGCAGCCACCGATCCCATCGGGCAACCGGGCGCTCGTCCGCGCGCGACACTCCGGGCAGCGCAACTGATGCGTGCGATGCTCGGTCCAGCGCACGCTGATCGGCGGCAACTCCGCGATCTGATGACGGCCGAACTGTCGCCTCGGCCGCCGCTCCTCGCGGGTGAACGCGCGACCGCACCCGCCACACCCCTCGGGGTAGTGATCGACGATCTCGTCAATCTGATCCTCGGGCCGCAGCTCACGCCCTGCGCCTTGGTGCCCGCTCTGCCCGCCAGCCTTGCGCTGCTCGCCCTCCCGTCGCATCAACTCCTTCGCCTTCGCGCGCGCCTGCGCCCGGCGCTGCGCACGCGTCTTCGGCGGATCCAAGGAAGGCGGCCTTGACGTTGTCCGCGAGTCCTGGCGCGCCTGCGCCTCCAACCGACTCAACCGCTCCTCCAACGCCTCTACGCGAGCGGCAAGATCAACAATGAACTGGACACACGTCTCACGACCCGCGTCATAGATCGCCTCCGCCTCTGACCGATCCATGACCGCAAGATTCGCTGCACAAAGCAGGAATCCCTGCCCCAGGCCCCGACGACTGAACGCTTACCTTTTTTGTGAGGCGAATTTGGTTGAGGCCGCAAACATCTAACAACCATCTAACAAAGGTCGGGTAGAATCGGGGCCTGATGCGGTGGGGTTCGGGACAGGTGGTTCGGGTCGAGCGAAAGCGCGGACCGGTCTACTACGCCTACTACCGCGACCCGTGGGGCCGCCAGCATCAGAAGCTGATCGGGCCCGTGTGGACCGGCCGTGGCCGCCCGCCGGAGGGCCACTTCACGAAGCGTGGCGCCGAGGACTGGCTGCGGGAGAAACTGCTCGAGGACGCCCACCGCGCGGATACCGTCCCGACCGTCCGGCGGGGGGTCACGTTCGCCGAGGCGGCGGAGGAGTACCTGCGCTTCGCCGAGGCGGATCGCGGCTGTAAGCCCTCGACCATCCGCGGCTACCGCTCGCAGCTGAACGCCCACCTCCTGCCGGCATTCGGCTCGATGCTGATCGAGAACATCACCGAGCGCGAGATCGAGCGCTGGCGCGCCGGACTGACCGGGACGCGCAAGGGCCGGGAGGCGATCTCGAACAAGACCAAGAACCACCAGCTCGTCCTGCTGCACGCGATCTTCAGCCGGGCGGTCAAGCTCTACGGTCTGCCCAGCAATCCGCTCGCCAACGTCGACCGCTACCGCGTTCGGCCTAGCGGCGACATCGAGGTGTTCTCCCCCGAGGAGATCTGGAGCCTCGTCCGGGCCGCCGCATCCGAGATCGACGGGACCATCTTCCTCACGGCCGCCTTCACCGGCCTACGGCGTGGCGAGCTGCTAGGGCTTCGCTGGCGCGATATCGACTTCGACGCATCCACGATCCGAGTGCGGGCGAGCTACGCGGCGGGCAAGCTGACGACACCGAAGTCGGGAAAGGTCCGCGCCGTCCCGATGGCGCCGCACGTCGCCACTGCGCTGGCGCGGCTTGGCGAGCGCCAGCGCTTTATCGGCGACGACGACTTCGTGTTCGCTGGCGAGGCCGGTCTTCCCCTAGATGGCGACGCGCTCAGCAGCCGGTACCGCGACGCGCTCGCCAGAGCTGGGCTTCGCCCGTTGCGGTTCCACGACCTGAGGCACACGTTCGGGACAAGGATGATCGCCAAGGCCGACATCCGGCGCGTCCAGGAATGGATGGGGCACGCCGACATCCAGACGACGATGAAGTACCTGCACTACGAGTCCCGCCCGCAGGACGCGCAACTCGTCGCCGAGGCGTTCGCCTCGACTGTGTCGGAGGGATCCGAGCGGTAGCCGCCGCCAGGCGTCCGGCCTGGTCCCGGACGCCGCCCGCCGGGAGACGTGTTACCGGCACCAAACCGATCAACTCCCATCGCGCTCGTCGTCGACGCCGACGATCATGAACGTGTGGGGGATGGGGTCCGATCGGGGCGGCCCAGTCCCTGGCCCACGCCGTCCAGTCGGCGATCACGGCTCGCTCGTCGCGTTCCAGCGCGGGCAGCTGCCGTTCGAGCGCCGCGATGTAGCCGCGGATGTCGGCGGAGCGGCGCCACGCCGTGACCCTCCGCGAGGAGCCGTTCCACGCGCGCGTCCTCGATGCGCGCACGCCGGACCCGTTCCTCTCGAGCCTGCAGGTCGTGGCGGACCTCCTCGTTGCGGCGAGCGCGTTCGACTGACGCCTGGTCGTCGGCGCTCGATCGCGCCGCTAGCGTCCGGAGGACCGACGCGAGCTTTCGCTCCAGAGGGCCGCGGGAGCCGTGGCTCCAGCTCAGGCCGAGATCGGCAGGGTCCCGGGGTTGCGGTTGCGGTGAGGACGAACAGTCGCCACTCGCCGGGGAAGCCTTTGAGTCGGTGTGGACCGCAGTCGGTCAGCTCGTCTCGCGTCCCGTGGAGCAGTTCGCGTGTGGTTTGGGAGACCCGGACCTCACCTCCGTGGGCGAGCCTGGCCACGCGTGCGGCGATGTGAACCGTCAGGCCGCAAACGTCGCTGGCGGCGAGGAGGCATTCCCCGGAGTGCAGTCCGCTGCGCACGGTGATCCCGAGGCCGGCTGCCTCTGCCACGAAGCGCCGCGCGCACTGGAGTGCGCCGCTCGCATCCCAGAACAGCGCGAGTACTCCGTCGCCGGTGGTCTTGATCAGCCGCCCACCGTGCCCGTGTACGAGTCTCGCCGCGGTGCGGTCGTGCTCTTCCAGCAGACGACTCCAGGCGTAATCGCCGACCCGGACCAGATGCGCGGTCGAGTCCTCGATGTCCGTGAACAGCACGGTCGCGTGCGGACGCGCGCGAACACGCTGGCGTGGATGTTCCTCCTCGCGAACGCGAGCGAGATGACTCCGCGCGATCATCCGCCCGACCTGACGTGACGGAGGTCGAGCTTGGCGATCCGTAGCGCGCTCAGCGTCTGAAGCCGCTGGGCGAGGCCGGACCCGCCCTGGACGACGAGCCACGCGTTAGCGACCCGCCGCGCGGTCAGCCCGCCGTTGGGGACGTTGACCGTGCCGGGGTGGCCGGCGACCGGCTGCCCCCCGGGGATCTGCCCGAGCACGCGGCCCGGCCGCCGGGCGTCGAGGAGCACCCCCGCTCCGAGCCCCCAGCCGTGCAGGTAGTACTCGGTGTCGACGCACGACACGAACAGGGTCCCGACCGAGTCCGGGTAACTCGGGATCACATTGATCACGTGCCCCCACTCAGGCGTGAGCGCGCGCATGCCGCGCTGCGCCAGCTCGCATACCCCCGGAAGCGGATGGGTCGGTCCGTGGTAAGGAGGCTCGCTGATGTTCGGCGTGACCGCGCTCGGCGCCTGCCAGAACCTTGGGAACGGGCTGTACGGGATCCGATATCCGGTCGCGATCACGTTCCCGCTGCGATCGATCGGGAGAATCGCGATCGTGTGAATCCTGAGCGGACGTTGCCCGGGCAGGGGGAAGGTCTCGTGAGAGCGGATCGGCTGGCCCGGTCGCCACCCGAGGACGAGGTTGGGGTAGCCCGCCGGGAGGAACAACACGGCGGCTCGGTCGCCGGCCGGCAGATCGGGCGAGCTGAACGTCCGGATCGTGCGATCGCCGACGCGTACGGCGACGACGTAGGGCGCCGTCATCACGTAGCCGACCGTGTCTCCGCGTGGCGGGGTCGAACCGCCGGTCACGCCGACCCCGCCGAACAGTGGGTTCGAGCGCGTCGGGTACAGGGATCCGCCTCCCTCGCCGGAGCCGAACCGGCCGTCCTTGCTGTACGAGATCGACGTGTTCCAGAACGCCTCGCCGGCGGCGAGGTTCGGGGTGACCGAGATGGAGTAGTGGTATCCCGCCAGCGACGCTGGTTCGACCGTCCCCGGGACGTTGCCCGCGAGTGGTTGCGAGGAGCTGCTCGTGAGCGCGATCACGCCGGCGGTCGCAGAGCCGCTCACGACGAGCGTGCCGAGCACGATCGCCAGCGGGTGTGAGCGCCATCCCAGCCGACCCGCCAGGCGTTCCCACCACCGTCGCGGCGCCGGCGCCGCGACCTGCTCGCGTGCGGCTGCCGCGCTGACGAGCTCGTCGCGCAGGATTGCAAACGGGTCCGTCATCGCCGATCCTCCAGGTTCGCTCGCAACGTCGCTAGGCCGCGCGATACTCGTTTCCGGACGACCTGCTCCGAACACTGCAGACCGACCGCGATCACGGGGTACGGCTCGTCAAGAACCACTCGACGGATGACCGCAGCAAGCTGCTCCTCGGGCAACGACCCCAGCGCCGCGTGCAGGTCACGCTCACCGCGCTCTGTGATCGCAGCAAGCTGCTCGTCGTCTAGCTCCACCACGGCCATCCCCAGCCGCAGGCGGCTCTCCGCCTCGATCTTCCCGCGCCGAGCCGAGTCGATGATCAGGTTGCGCGCGATTCCCAGCAACCAGCCGATCGCCGGGCCCTTCTCCGGTTGGTACTGCGCTCGATGCTCGAGCGCCCGCGCGAACGTCTCAGCGGTGAGGTCGAACATCGCGTCCGGCTGGTGCGTGCGCCGGCTGACGAAAGCCAGGACGGCATCGAGATGGCGGTCATAGAAGGAGCCGAAATCCGCCGCCGAGCCACTCGCCAACAGATCTTCGTCCGAGAGCTCCAACACGCTCATACCCCGCTATACGAACCGGTGCGCAGATTGTGACCGGCCCGTACAAGCGACGTCCTCGAAGTGACCCGAGCCGTTATGCCAGTGCTGGCTGGCCAGGCCGTCGCGCAAGCGGATCCAAGTCATTGACTCGTCCGTCGACCGTTACGGGTCATCGCGGTAGACAGCTGTCACCGCCACTCTGAGTCGTCTCACGCCTCCCTCCTTTTCGCCGATATCGGGGCTCATGAGAGCGCGTGTCAAAGGGCGCGCTACCTGATGCAGCGGGTGCCGGCGTCTGCCAGCCGCCCGGCGCGCGTGCCGGCGAGTCGGACCGGATGAATGCGATCGGCGCGGCTGGGCTGGGCCTGACGATCCAGATCGTGGCCAAGCAATCGCGCGACGCCGGGCCCCCCGACCACAGCTACATCGTTGACGCGACGTCCGCCGGCGGAAGGACGAAGAGATGACATGAGCAGCCAGGGTCGTAGCGTCCCGGTTGGCCGGGCGGAAGGTGGCCGGTCCTCCGTGTCGAACGACGTTGGTTGAAAGGCGTGCGCGGTTGCAGCCCGCGCTCGCCGGTCATTCGAAGCTGGAGGTACCGACCGTGGATGACGGTATGGCATCGGTCGGGCGTGACACCGCGCAGACGGTGGTGTGCGCCCCGTTCGCGCTGGGCGTCGCGCCTGGGGCGATCGTCGCCGGGTTTGACGTGCATCGCCGGCAGATCACCTTTGACGCGCTGGACACTGTGAGCGGCGAGTTGTGGCGTGGTCAGCTGGACTCCACGCCGGCGGCTGTCGAGCAGTGGGTGGGACGGTTCCCGGGCCGGGTGGTGCATGTCGCGGTGGAGGCGTGCACCGGCTGGCTGTTCGTGTGCCGGGCGCTTGAGCGCACCGGCGCGGTCGCGCATCTGGCCGAGCCGGTGGAGACCAGTGCGTTGCGGGGTCGCAAGCGTCGCGCGAAGACCGACCGGGCGGATGCCAAGTGGCTGCGCCAGCTGTTGTGCGAGGGGCGTTTGCCGGAGGCGTGGTGTCCGCCTGAGCATGTGCGCCAGTGGCGTTCCCGCGCCCGGCTGCGCAACACGCTGGTGGTGTTGAGCGCCGCTCGTTTTGGGGATGGTCGCGCTGTTGTTCGTGGTGATGCATTGGTCTGACGCTCGAACGTTGAAACGTTCAAAGGGGGTTGTCGCCGGCGCCGGCGGGGAACGGCGGCAATGAAGGCGCCGGGGGTCCCGGGCGGGTTGTTGTGCGTCGCGTGTTTGTGACCGCTTCGCTTTTGCTGTTGATCGCTCGCCACGAGGGTTGGTCGAGGCCCGCGAGGCGTGCTGGTGGGCGAGCGTGGGCGCGCGAGCGATGCGACCCACTCACGCGTAGCTGGTGGTGGGGTCAGGCGCGGGCGGCCGCGGTCCAGAGCTCGGCGGGGCGCCCGGCGGTGAGGACGCGGCTGCTGGTGATCTTGCCGTCGTTGGCGAGCGCGGCGAGTGCCTGGTCGAGCTGGGCGGTGGTGGGGTTGCGGTGCAGCAGATCGCGGAGTTGGGTGCGGGTCAGCCCGCCGGGCAGCTGGTGGGTTAGCGCGCCGTGGATCTGGTGGGCGAGCGGGTCGCCGGTGGAGCGCTCCAGCGCCCAGACGGCGGAGCGTTGCGCGTAGTCCCAGAGCGCGAGCGCGGCGTTCAGGTGGACGGGCTGGATCTGCGGGGCGGTGTCGAGTAGCGCGTAGAGGAGCGCGAGACGGATCGTGTGCGCTTCGGCGCGTGCTGCGATCGCGCCGGCGATCCCGGGCTGCGGCTGCGCGAGTTGTTGGTAGGTCTCTGCCCAGGCGTGGCGGGCTGTCGGTGAGAGGCGCAGTTGCCCGGCGTGGCGGGCGGTGTTGAGCGTGGTCGCGAGCTGGCGGTCCAGGCCGGTGCGCTTGAGCGGGTCGGGGTTGCCGCCTTCGGGCAGCAGCCGGACGCGGCGGCAGCCGAGCAGCAGGAAGCGGTTCAGGAGCCCGTTGGCGAGCTCGACGGGGTTGATGTGATGCTGCAGTTCGGTCGCGGTGATGTGACCGATCACCGAGATGTGCGCATCGGACGCGCGCGCGGGCGCCGTTCGGGTCAGGATCGCGAGCGGGCGACCATCCCACGCTGAGCGCAGTGTTGGCGATAACGTGGAGATCTCGCGGCTGACGTTCTTGAGCACGCTGACGAACTCCGGTTCGATCACCAACAGCCGCCGATCGCTCGCGCCGGGGTCCTGGCCGGCAGGATCACGGACTGAGTGGATCAGCCCCTCGCCGCTGCTCAAACCGGTCAGGATCCTGCTGGTGATCGCGGGGTCAGCGCCGGCGATCATTCGGTGCACGTGATCCCATGACGATCCCTTCCGGGCGCGAGCTGAGTCACCGATCAACACCAGGAACTCGTTCGGGTGATGCCGGGTCGCTTCGACCTGGAACCATGCGCCACGACCGGCCGCGGCACCGAACGCGACCAGCAGCTGGGACAGGATCGCGACCGGATCGGCCTCCGTGTTCGGCGCGATCCGGTTGACGATCTCGCCCGCCAGCCCGTGATATGCCGTCGGGTCTGGCGGTGCCGGCCAGCCGTCGGGAACCGGCAGAGTCAGCTCGACACCCGGCTGCCGGTCCTCAGGCTGGCCAAGCAGCGACAGCACGCGCTCGGTCATTCGGCGGACATCTCGGCGACCGCGGCGCGGGCGGAGCTCTCGTCGACGATCCCCTTCTTCGCGGCGAACGCGGCGACCAACGACTGCACCGCCAGGTTGTTGATCAGCCGTGGCAGGCCGCGGGAGGTGCTGTGGATCAGGCCGATCGCGTCGTCGGAGAACAGGGTGTCGGAACGGCCCGCGAGCGCGAGATGGTGTTGCACATAGCTCTGGGTCTCCTTCAGGTCCAGGCCCCCGATCGCGTAGCGGACCGCGATCCGCTGATCGAGCGCGGTGAACGTGCCGTTGCGGAGCTTGCGGCGGAGTGTCGGCTGGCCGAGCAGCAGCAGGCAGAACGGGGCGGTCTGGTCCATCCCCATGTTCGACAGGCACCGGATCCCCTCCAGCGACTCGACATCCAGGAGGTGCGCCTCGTCGATGATCAGCACGACGTGCTTCCCGCGCTCCGCGCTCTCCGCGGCGAGCATCTCCTGGGCTTGGGGGATCAGCGCGGCGTGATGAAACCGCGGGGTGCCGCCAAGGGTGGTGATGATCAGCCCGTAGATCCCGCGCAACCCGACGCCGGGGGTGCCGAGATAAAGCACCGTGTGCCGCGAGGCGTCCAAGCCCGCCACGGCGGCGCGGGCCGCGACTGTCTTCCCCGCGCCGCATTCGCCGCTGATCACGCCGATCGCCTGCTCGCTGATGCACCACGACATCCGGGCGACCGCCTCGGCGTGCGCGCCGTGCGCGTGCAACATCCCCGGCGCGAGGTCCTTCCCGAACGGCATCCTCGAGAACCCGTAGTGGCTGCGCAACCTGTCGATACTCACTGTTCCTCCTCGTCCTGCTGGTTGGTGTCACGACCGTCGCCGTCGCCGTCGTTGTTGGCGAGGCTGGCGTAGTCGATGCGGCGCCCGCCCAACTCGGCGTCGCGCTGCTCGGCGAGCAGCTTGAGGTAGTCGATCCCGGTGCCCGTCGGTGGCGGCGGGAGCTCGCGCTTCGCCTGCGGATGGGTGTGCCGGCCGATCACCAATGGCGTCGCGAGCCCGAACGGCCGGTGCTGGTAGCAGACCTCGATCCGGGTGAGATCGAACGGGTCGAACACCAACTCGACCTTGCGGCCCACCAAGGCCGGGTCGACCTCGTATTGGTTGCCGTGCAGCGACACCGTCGCGGTCTTCGTGACCGTCCGCTCTTGGGACCACAGGAACGCTTCCCTGAGCAGCGCCGGGGTCGGCAACTGGGGCGCGCCGGCGGTGTCGAACCGGGCCAGCGGCGTTTGCCCGGTCTCCGAGTGGGTGCGGCGGTGATAGACGACCTCGAGCCACGCGGAGAACAGCCGGTTCAACTCCGCGAGCTCGACGCCGTCATCGATCTCGACCAGGAACTGATCGCGTACCGTCCTGAAAAATCGCTCGATCTTCCCTTTCGTGGTAGCCGCCCGCGGGCTTGCGTGAATCAGCCGGACGCCCAGAACGGCACACGCACGCAACAGCTGTGAGGACACGAACGCGGAGCCGCGATCAACCAAGATCGCGTCCGGAACGCCACGGGACATCAACCCGGACCTGAGCGCGGCCTCCAGGCGGAACACGTCCTCGCCGGTGCCCCACCGCCACCCGACCAACAGCCGCGAGTGATCATCGATGAACGCGACAAGCACTGCCCGGGCAGCGCTGTCGGCGAGCTTGGGACCGTGGAGACCGTCCCCGGTCCACAGCTCATTCCGCGCGGCTGCTTCGAACCGGCCATAGACCTTCCCCGGCGCTCTGCCGTCGGCGCGGGCGTTCAGCCCCTGGCGGGCGAGGTGCGTCTGCAGCGTGCGCAACCCCGGCACACGGTCACGGTCCTCCGTCGTGGCGAGCATGATCTCGTGGACCTGTGCCGCGGTCCGCTCCGGCCGCTCCCGCTTCAAGGAGAACGCCAGCTCAAGCATCTCGGCCGGCGTGCGCAACGGAACGACCCGCGGCTGGGGAACCAACGCCTCAAACCCGCCATGACGGTACGCGCGGATCCACCGGCCCAGCGTCGTGCGGCTAACCCGGACAAGCCGACCGTCCGGCCCGACATGCTCGCGATCCGCCAACGCGCGCAGCAGCTGGCCACGCTGCGCCTTTGACAACCCGGCGTCGGCAGCGTCGCGGATCAGTGCGTAGCGGAACAGGCCGATCTCCCGTCGGCGGTCCTCGTTCATCAGGTTCTCCCAGCGCTCTCGCTCATCCGAGCGCGGGACCCTCTCAACTCACGACAGCGTCTCCAAGGGTCGATTCGTGTTGGAAAGCAGCAGCCCGCCCGACAACCTCGACGCGATCTGCCACGGCTCGGCCGGCCCGAACCGCAGCACCCACGCCCTGGCCGTGATCGCGATCGCTTCCAACGCATCCGCGACGCCGCTCCCCGCGGGCATCACTGGCCCGAGCTCCAGATCCAACACAACCGCGCACCGCGTGAAATGCGCCCAGATCTCCTCGGCCCGCCCGGCGAACCCGCGCAGCCAGCCACGAACCGTCTCCGGACACGCCCCCAACCGTGCCGCGATCGGCCGGAACCCCTCACCGGCAACATTCGCCTCGATCGCCTCCCCGATCACCGCCACCTCGTCCTGCCGGCGTGAGAACGCCAACTGCGGCAGCAGCACGTGCGTCCCCGCGCAGCCCCGGCATCGCGCCCGCCGCGGCCGCAACGACCTGTTCCCCGTCCGGCAGCGCAGCACCCGCTCCCTCGCGTACCCCCACGGGCCCAGCACCCCCCGACACGACGGACAGCCCAACAACCCGCCGACCAGCTCAGCCTCCACCAACACCAGCTCGGTGCCTACGATCAACATCGGGTGCCACCTCCGGCATCAAGAGAGAGCCCTCCCGACGCAACCACCAAGCTGGCGGGAGGGCTCTCACGCGTTCACGAACGCGCGAAGCCTGCCAACCCCACGACCACGACGAACAGCACCATCACCCCCGCCGGTGACCAAACTCAGCGGCGCTCAACAGGTGGCTGAGCGCACGAGTTGGACCCAGCGGATCCGCGCGACGCTGTATCACCATGGGGTGGCCGGCGCCCCGGATGAGCTGCGTACGCTCGCCGGCCGCCAGTTCCTTGACGGTCTCGAGCTGCCCGTCGACGCGCAGGAGCGGATTCGGGTGGCGTTGGAGATCATCGACATGCTCGATATCCAGCTGTCGGGGATCGAGCGTGACCTGCGCGCACTGGCCCAACACCAGAACGGGTGCAAGGCGTTGATGGGCCAGTACGGGATGGGGGAGCTCTCCTCGCTGGTCACCCTGGTCGAGCTCGGCGACGTCACCCGCATGCACGCCTCCCGCCAGGCGGTGCGGATGGCCGGCCTGGACATCGGTGTTCACCGCTCAGACCGCCACGCGCAGCTGGGCAAGCTCACCCGCCAAGGCTCAGCACCCCTGCGCTGGGCGCTCTATGAGGCCGCCCAGTCCGCCTCGCACAAGGGCAGCCCCGACTACGCCGACTACCACGCGCTGAAGAACCGCGGCCTGTCGCACAACCGCGCGTCGCTGACGATCGCCCGCAAACTTGCCCGCCGCTCCTATCACCTGCTGCGAGCGCTCGGACCCACCGCGCTCGACCCACCCGATCCTTCCTCGCCCAACCGCTCCGATCAAGCCCACGCGTCCACGATGCGTACCCAGCATGCGGCCAGCTCCAGCAGCGATCGAGGCACCCACGCCCGGCGTGGCGGCCCACGAAAGACAGAGCGGCCGCAGTCGCTCCACCGGAACGACCAATCAACCATCAAGTCACCGGCCACCACCACCGGCAGCCGCGTACCCAGATAAGGCAGGGCGTCCACGGAGCCACACCCAAACTCCACCCCATCCCGCCAACCCACGCCCGGTCATCCACGACCGGCCGGCGACACCCCCACGCACACAACCTCCACCACCACAAGCACACACATCACGGCCTTGACACCTCAGGCCAGCTCAGATAAGCGATCGTCCCGACCAGCGGAAGACAGACGCGCAACGTGGGCAATAGGACGATCCTGGCGGTCAGGCTTCGCTCGTTGAGCTCGACTGCAGCTTCTGATCCAACTGCTTGGTGACGACGTCGCCGTCGTCTAACGCCAACACGATCAGAGGACCCAACGGTCCATCGGGGCGCGCTTGGCGACTGAGCCGATCCGGCCGTCTGCCCTCCACCGGGGAACGTGCCCTCCATATGGGAAGGGACAGGCATCTTTGACTACAAGTCGCGGCGGAACGCGTCACGTGATCGCGGCCCGTGATGACCATTGCCCCGACGAGTCGTCAAAGTCGATCTCGATTGCGTTCCCTGAGGCCCCACATCTCGGCTCCGTCCTCCGCTCGGTCGAAGGCCACTGCGCCGGCTCGCACTAGAAGCTTTCGCAGTTCGCCGTCGTCAAAGCCTCGGACGCGACGCCTGATCTCATCAAAGCTTCGAAGCGTCCAATCCTCGTTGTCCAGCAGGCGTCGGACGGCTTCCTCCCCCATAAACTCCGTCCGCAGCTCAGTTCTGAGCCTTGCGTCCTGTGCCCTCAGGGCCGCCTCTTCGGCGTAGCGCGCGTTCGCCGCATCAGCCCGCAGCTTAGCTTCCTGAAGCTCATTAGCCTGATCCGCTTGGCGGCTCGCGAGGCCCCGCCGTGCCCACTCGCCTCCGACTGCAACAGTCAGCGATACAGCTGCGGAGATCGAGGCGATGACGATCGCCGTGTTGTCCGACGTCATTGGGCCTCCTGAACGGTGCTGGTCTCACAAAAAACGTATCGCACCCGACCCGCAGCGTCTAACTCATAGGCGCATGGCGTGGACTCATCTGCGACCACCGGCTTGGAGCTTCCGCTGCACGAAATACACCAGCCGGCCGAACAGCACCGCGGCGGATCACCGCGCAGGATCGTAGCGAGTCACCAGTTTGAATCAGACACTTGCCAACTACCCATGCGGATGGGTTAGCCGCGCTCCGATTCTCGCCGGGCTTTGACCTGGTCGTCGAGCATCACCGTTGTCTCGGCCATGACTTCCCGATGAAAGGCAGCAAGGCGATGGGCGAGGCTGGTCTCAAAGAAAGCGACACACTGCCGAGCCTGCTGCTCGTCTCCTGCTTCGGTCGCCTCGAAGAAATCGCTTCGAAGGTGGTCAAGCTTCCTTTCAACCCAAATCTCGAGATCGACCGAAGTGCTGTCGGAAGCACCACCGCGCTGCTCTTCGAGCATCGTCGTTGCCATATCCATCAATTGCTGTTGAATTGCCGCGAGGCGATGGGCGATGCTGCTCTCAAAGCGACCGACTTGCTGCCGAGCCCGCTCCTCGTCTCCTGCTTCGATCGCCTTGAGGAACTCGACTTCGAGTTGGTTAACGTTTGTCTCGACCCAGCTTTCAAGCTCTTCGAACTTAATCGGTCTCGCGACGTGATCCGAGCTGCATGGGTCTCCTCCCACTACCCCGACTCCCGGTTAGCGACCTGTGTTGCAGATATCTATCAAGTGTGGCGCACGGAAGCACGTCACCCCGCCGACGGAGACTACAGGAGTAGCGACAGAGGCTTGATCGCCTCGCTGACTACGACCAATTCAAGGCTGTAACGGACAGCGACGCCTGGCAAAGTGTCGTTGAACATCATGGGCCGGGGCGTCTAGCCGTGCCGACGACGCTGGGACGGATCGGGACCAACATGGCGAAACGTCTCATCGCCCGCGGCTACCTGAACACGTACCTGGCGAGCATGTATCTGGGTCCTTTTCACGACGAGGACCTCGCCCGCCTGCCAGCTCACCGACCGTCTCGACAGCTTCACCGAGAAGCGTCGCGAGACGGCGTCATAAGAGGCCGGCTCCGGTGCAGGCGGGTCCTTGCCAACCGTCCTACGTCACCTTCTGCTTGCGACGGATGAACAGCTACTGATGCCACATACGGAGACGAGACGCCGGCCGCGATGCGCGCCCGGGGAGCACCGTCGTGCGCGCTATCCAGCAGAGGGAGATGGTGGGAGATTCCTGACGCCGGTTCGGCAACGATGGTCGCGTAACGGCAACGGGGTCCCCGGCTGCAGCTTCTCATCGGTCGGCGCCACAGCGGTTGCCGGCCTGATCAGCCTCGCAACTCTCGGCAGACGACGATCGCGCCCGAGGTCTTGCAGCGAGGGGGCCGCGCGGATTACGCTAGGCCCCGGGTGAATGCGATCGATCCCGTCGAGGGGCAGCTGCACGCGCTGGTAATCGGTGTCGGCCACTATCCGAATGCTGCCGGCACGGGCGTCGCATCTCTTGAGGGACCGGCAATCTCGGCGGCGCGCTTCGCTGAATGGCTTAAGGACCCTGAGGAGGGGTTTCGCCACCCCCACGTGGCCTTGGGATCGGTTCGCACGCTCGTGTCACCGGCGACCGATCGGGAGGCACAAGTCGCAACGTCCGCGGCCGGGACGGTCGATGGCGGGGCTGACAGCAACACGGTCAAGGAGGAGCTGCGAGATTGGGCGGACATTTGCGATCAATCACCTGCAGACATAGGTCTCCTGTACGTCGCCGGCCACGGATCGGACAAGCCGCTGAGCGGTGCGCATCTGCTCCTCGAGGGTTATTCGGCGAGGAGCGGACTCGAGGAGACGATCGACTTGTCGTTCATCTTCGAGGTGATGGGGTCGAGACAGGCCCATCTGAACCTCTTCTTCGTAGACGCGTGTCGGACGACGAGCGCTGCGCAACGCTACCTGCTCGGTGAACAAGGTCTGAGGCCGATCAAGGTCGGCGATGCGCCGGTGCGGCGCCGTGCGTACAAGGTGTTCTTCGGCGCCGCACCAGACATTCAGGCCTGGACGCTGTCGGATGATGAGGTTCTGTCCGATGGCACGATCTTTGCCCGGGCACTCCGCCGCGCGCTCACGACTGCCGCGGACCTCGACGGTGACGGGAAGCTGTGCGTCACGGCAAACGCCCTGACCGAGGAGGTCGCCCGGTTGGTCGAGGAGCAGGCGGCATCGTATGGAGAGCACGTCCGTGGAATGGCTGATGGATTGGGGACCACCCGAGATGTTCGATTCCACTACCCGAGGGTCGTTCCAGTCGACGTATCAATCGAGCTCACTCCCGCCGCATATGCCAAGGTTGCGCGCGCGTCGCTTTATCGGTTCGTCAACGTCAACCAGGATGAGCTGGATCGCGCCGTTTCCTTCGACAGTCATCCGTCACAAGTCAGAATCGAGGCGGGCAAGTATCGCCTCCAACTCGTGAGTATGCCGCCCCCTCCGCCCGGTTTCGACATGTCGGACCAGAAATTGATCCTGCCACACGTCAACACGTGGGAGGTGCCGATCCGGTATGTCAGGTGATGAGGCATCGGCAGCCGTGAGCATCGTGCTCCCGGTTGCCATCGAGCTTCCGGCGCGGGAGGCGGTACCGGTGAGATGCCGGTCCGATGACCGGAGATTGGTGGGAGTGCTACCCGCGGATGGCCGCTATCACTCGGTCCCTCGCCGGTCACTGACGTTCGTGAGCACGCTGCCGGACGGTCGGATCCTACAGGCGTCGACCGATCTGAAGAACGGAGGATCGGCCCGCATCACTCTCCAAGGCGACCTTCACCCACGCGCTCGCCTACGGACGCTTCCTCCACTCCCCCTGGAGCAACACCGTGTGGCGTTACGCTTCCTCGTGCAGTCCTCGCTTGGATCGTACGAGCGCTCTCGCGAGCCGTCACTCGCATCGCTTGCCGTTGCGGCGACCGACCAGCTACGCCTCCGGCTCACTTCGAGCAACTCCGGCGTCCAGTTCCTTCAGCTCCTAGAGCCTCACGCTTTTCCAGTGAACGTCGCGTATGCCGACGGGACCGGCATCAAGCTTTTTGCGTCGAGTGGAGGCGTAGCGGCCAATGTGTCGGTCCTCAACGAGCCGACCGATCTCGCTCTGATGTATCTGCAAGCGGGGCTTATCGAGGATGCCGTTGCGACACTCGAGTTCGGCGGTCCGATCGCCGAACAGCTGAATGACGTACGTGACGTGGCTGCGGCCATCGTGCTGCTGCAAGTGTTGCTTGCTGCAGGCCGGACGGAAGTCGATGAGGCAGCACCGCGGCTCGCTACCCGCCATCCACATGTCGGAGACTTCCATATCCTCGTGGCCGAGGCGGCAGCGGCTCACGGCGACGAGCGCGGTGCGCTTGGTGCTCTCTCCAACCTGGGGGCTGCGGGGCTGCCGCTTCTCTATCGAAGCTTCGGGCAAGCTCTGCGCCGACTCGAGGCAAGTGCGTTGGACGGCTACGCGAAGGCACCCGATGCCGATGCAGCGCTGGCACTGCACCGCAGGCTGCAAGAACTCACGCCGCACATCGATGTAGCCAGCAGGTTGTTGGTCATCCACGCTGCCGGGCTCGACCGTCCGAGCTGGAATCCGTCCAAGGTTAGGCAGTGGGTCATGCGGTGGATCACACTTCCGATCGTTGGCCGCTTCGCGAAATACCAGGTCGCTGTCAAGACGTCAATAATCAAGCGAACAGAGGGGGTTCGGATGAGCACGCAAGACCAGACTCGGGAGGCCGCTCCGCAAGCACCGGCGACAGCAGACGCTCACCAGCCGACCGCGCCGGCACTAGTGGCGCTCTACGCTGCTGGTGCCGCATTGTTGGTATGGCTCGGATTCGCGATCTTCCTGCTCGCTCTGTCGGGGACAAGCGACATCAGGTGGGCCAGGCTCGCCTGGGTCTTCGGGTCCGTCGAGGCGGTCGGGTTCGCGGCTGCCGGCCTTCTATTTGGCACCACCGTCAACCGCCAGCGTGCCGTGCGCGCCGAGCAGCAGGCTGCGGCGAACCAACGCGACGCCGAGGGCGGACGTGCGCTGGCAGCGGCGCTGAAGGCAGACGAGCCCGCCGTGGTTCAGGAGGATCAAGCCGGCGGCCCGAAGGGGATGGGCGTGCCGGGAGTGCCCGGTCCGGGCGATGCGCCGGCCATCGACGTCGCAACAAGACATGCGCGGCTCGCGCGCCAATTGTTTCCGTGATCTTTGAGTAGCGGGCGCTGACGGTGGCGATCGCGCTGACCGGTGGGTGCGATTGTGGGGCCTCTTCCCGGACGCCGGCGTCGATAGAGCAGGCACGAACACCTGCCGGTAGGTTCCCTGCTTTGCTCGCTGCAGTAACAGCCACCTGGGCTCTCGCGCTGCGGCAACTCCGCGCGGGCAATAGACACGCAGAAGCCGAGCGCGCGCATCGTGCTCGGTGACGCATGCCAGTCCTCGATTGCCTGGACCACCCGTCAGGCACGGACGTTGTTCCCCGTGAAGAGATTGTCGAGCTGCGAGACCTCGTATCCGTCCCGGCGCCAGGTCATGTTGCTGAGATCTTCAGTGTCCGAGACGCCAAAATATTGAAACGGCGCGAGGTACCACCGATCGATCGCCTCCCACACCCGGAGCTCGACTGCGATCCGGCCGCCGAACCATCTTGTGACATCGCCGCTGTCCATCCGCTCGGGAGTGGCGGTAAGGCCTTATGGTGAACAGGCGTTGCTCTCCCACGATATCTTCCTCCGCAGCCACCTCACCGTCGATGGCGGCTGCGGGTATGCGTTTCGCACCCAGCTGCTCAAGCTCAAGCCATGTGGCGGGGTCGATCGACCGGTTCTGTCGGGGGCTCCCTCCAGGGTCGCGGTGTTCAACGCCGCTGTCTGAAGGGAGCCATTGGTGATGCTGACTGAGGAGGACGACGTGGAGATTCACGCGCTCGCGCGGCGGGGCTGGTCGGTGTCGGCGATCGCCCGGCACACGGGTCGGGATCGCAAGACGGTCGCGAAGTATCTGGCCGGGAAGGGCCCGGAGCGGGAGCCGGCGCCGACCCGGACGAGATGCCGCGCGCGACCTACAAGCTCGTCAGCGTGTTCGACACATTATCTCGTGTTCGCGTAGGTGGACCATCGTTCGCGTTGAGCGATAGCGCCCGCGCTCTCGGGGCCGGCAGCCGGAAGGGCAGGCGGTTGATCGGGCGGTTGGGGCGCACGAAGCGAGGCCCGAGGGCCGAGCGAAGTGCGCTCCAACCGCCGCGCGCCGCGTCGGAGTACCCCGGGTGTCAGGTCGTGTGCGCAGTGGCGCGCGGCGTATCGAGGTCGAGTGCCTGGCTGCCATGGATGTCGCCGATCATGGCGACGCGCATCGTCACGACGTCTCGTTGGGCGGCGCGTGGTCCGGGGTGTGGTGGACGAGCGCGGCTGCGAGGTAGCGGTAGGTGTACTCCTCGGCCAGCTTGCGGGAGTCGGCGAACACGAGCGGGATCATCGGATAACGGACCTGCAGTCGCGCCACGAGTTCCAGGAGCCAGCCGGGCTGGGTGTGCTGGTGGTTGACCAGCGCGCCGTAGCGCGCCTCGACCACGACCGCCGCGGCCGGCAGCGCGGCGAGCTCGGTCAGTGCGTAGTTCAGCGACCCGTCGACCAGTGACTTGGTGAAGTCGTCCGGGGTCTTGCGCTCGACCGCGGCGATCAGCCGCTCGCCGTCGCGCACGGCGTAGTCGCCGACCGCGAGCGCGATCCGCTCGAGCTCGACTGTGCGACCAGCGAACTTGTAGGGGTAGCGCTCGCGCGTGTCGATCAGGATCGTCAGCCGCTCCAGCTCGGAGGCGCGGCGCGTTGGGACGCGTTGACCGGGACGCGCGCGCTGCGCGGTGCGCGCGGTCTGCCAGAAGATCATCGGGCGCCCATTGGCGCGGCCCGGGCTTGGCTTCGTGAAGACGATCTGTGAGCGGTTGTTGCGTCCGCGATCGAGAACCAGATCGATCGCCGCGCCGCGCGGTGCGCAGCTGCGCACCGCGACCTGCTCGACTATCTCGGCGTCGGCGGGCCAGGCCTCGAGCGGGTGGCAGTAGACGCGCGCGGTCGTAGGCCAGCGGTCGCGTGCCTTGAGCAGCACGCCCCCGTCGATCGGCACCCTGAGCAGGGACGGAAGGGTGCTGTCGGGGTCGGGGTTCCGCGCGATCAGGAAGCTTGACATGGCGTCAGGCATTGGTTGTCGTGCAGCGTAGTCACGCTTTGGCGGGTCGAGGAACTCGCGAGGGTGAGCACCCGCGGGGGTCGGGTTCCCTCGAGGTCGAGGAGATGGCGGTCGCCGGAGACCAGGTAGTCCGTCAGCCGCCGGTTACGAACTTGCCGATCGGCGTCTTGCCGTCCGATTCGTAGACGGTGATCGTGTAGGAGCGCCCGTTTTCGGCGAGGGCGTGGTTGGGCGTGGAGGGCGCCGTCCCTCCCGGTCCGAAATTGAGCTGTTTGGCGTATGCGTAGCCGCTGCGTCCGTTCGTGGCGATCACGGCGATGAGGTCTGGGGTGCCGTGCTGATTCGGGTCTCCGTAGGTCTGGCCGCTCGCGTTGCGGCGCCAGCTCGTGGTCCTGACGTTCGCGTAGGTTGCGACCAACCGCCAGCGCGCGCCAGGAGCCGCCGTGATCGTGGTGCTGTCATGGCCTGGCGTGAGAGGCACGGTGTCGACCGCTGTCCCGCCGTGGCTCGCGCCGACGCAATCGACGCTCCCGCCGCCAGGGAACGCGAACTTGCCGGCGCTCAGACAGGTCAGATCGAGGACGATGCTCGTTGTCTTCGCGGGCGGGCGCCCCAGCTGGACCGTGATGGTCCCCGCGTGAGTGGCGGTGACCGGCGCCGCCAGCTTGGTCACCGCATTCCCTCCCGGGGCGACTCTCGGCGCGACGACAAGTTGGGTGCTGGTCACGTGCATGCGGGTGGTGTAAGCGATCGCGCCGTCAGCGTTCGGACGCACGACTAGCGTCCGGCCATCGGCGAAGCGCACCCGCAGGCCGCTGTAACGGATGGGCAGTACCAGGTCCGCGACGAACGGGCCTGTAGGCGCGACCGGATGCTGCCCGGCCTTCACTCCAGTCCCGACTGTTAGACCGTGCAGCACGCCGATCGGCTCGCACGCCCCGCTGCCGCCTCCGAGGCCAACGCGCGAGCGCTGTAAAACGGCCAGGCACACCTGCGGAGGGTTGTTTGCTGAGGGCACCAACCACCATTCCTGCGTGTGCGTGGCAAGCACACGCCGGCTCTCGCCCGTCAGAAGGTGTTCCTGCCCGAGCTGCCCTGCTGGGATCAGGGTGGAGAGCGCGTCGGACGCCCGCCGGGCACGGCGGAACGCGGCGTAAACGCTGAGGGCGGGCGCAACCCGACTGCCCGACACCTCGGTGGGGCGATGCTGGGGTAGGCCGAGCCGTGCGTGTTCTCTGCCGCTGAGCAGCACCAGCGCGAACCCGCCAACCACGACCGGGACGAGAATGCCCAGCGTCAAGCCGAGAGCCGCAGGACGCCTCAGCGCTGCGGCCCATCGCCGCCGAGGCTCAGCTGGACGAGCCGGGCTGCCGTGATTCTCGACCTGCTCGACAAGGAGGTCTCGCAGCGCCTTCGCGAACGTCTCGTCCATCTGCACTGTCATCGCCTGCCTTTCTGGTCGTCTGAGTCATTCTCGAGCGGCCCGTCGACGAACCGCTCTCGGAGCTTGGAGCGAGCGCGGTGCAGCCGTGTCCGGGCCGCCGGCACGCTCAACTCGAGCAACTCGGCGGCGTCACCGACTGCGTAGCCCTCCAACGCGACGAGCGCGAGCAGTTGCGCGTCGGTCCTGCCCAGCGACTGCAGGCCCGCCCGCAGCAGCGGATCGACCCCGAGCCCATGAGTGTTCACGGCCACCTCGGCGGCGTCCGGCTGTTCCTGCGCTCGTGGCAAGCCTTCCAAGAACCGTCGGTAGCGGCGGGTGCCTCGGGCGGAGTTGCGCGCCAGGTTGGTCGTCGTGCCCAGCAGCCATGGAAGCACCGATCCATTCACGAGCCGCACGGCACCTCGGCGACGCCAGAGCTCGAGAAATGCCGACGCAACGACGTCCTCGGCGTCATGTTGCGTCTGCGCCACCCGGCTGGCATGCCGAAACACCCTGTCCCGATGCCGATCGAACAGCGCCCCGAACGCCCGACCATCACCGCGCAGGCTCCGCTCCCACAGCACCACGTCGCTCTCCATGACCGACCCCGGGACGCAACTCTCAGCAGCAGGCTCCACACCCCCTAGTGTCCGCACGCCACCAAAACGGTGCACCGGAATTTCCAAACGGGCCGAAGCGGTCGGTGAAACCTGGAAGATCTGCCGCTCCTGAGCAGACGGCCATCCGGTGCCCCCGCCAAGGACGACTTCGAATCTGCCGGTGATCGAGCAGTCTCGTCAGGCAAACGGCGCGGGCGCCGGGCGGCGCCCGCGCAGACCTGTCCCGCCTGATTTTCGCATCCCTTCGGGCTGCGGTTGGGGCGGCACAGGCCCGCAGCGGGCGGGCCCGAGCCAGAAGGAGCCATCATGGCCAAGTCATCGCGGCAGCTGTCGGAGAGCGAGCGTGCCGAGCGTCACCGTCAAGATCGCGAACGCCTTCATCGCGCGGCAGAGGAATTGCTGTCCTCCGAGGGATGGGCGCGATGGGTGCGCGTCCGAGCGATGTTCCACCCGTACTCGGCGTCGAACTGCATGCTCTTGGCAGCTCAGTGCTATGAGCGCGGGATCGTGCCGTCCCGGATCGCCGGGTTCCACACGTGGCTGCGGCTCGGGAGATGCGTGCGGAAGGGTGAGGTCGCGTTGAGAATCCTCGCCCCGGTACCGGTCACCGTGAAGGACCGTCAGCAGCGTGACGAGGAGCCCGGCAAGCGACGCGTCTTCTTCAAGACGGCGTTTGTGTTCGACGGCTCGCAGACCGAGATCCGCGACGGAGCCGAGCCGGTGGAGCTCGAGCCGCCCCGGGAGCCGTTGACGGGCGACTCGCACGCGCATCTGCTCGCCCCGCTCCAGGCGTTCGCAGAGTCGCTCGGATACTCGGTGACGTTCGAGGCGATCGACGGCTCGGCGGGCGGATGGTGCGATCCGCAGAACAAGCGGATCGTCGTCGATGTCAACGTGCCGGCGAACGCGCAGTTGCGGACCTTGATCCACGAGACCGCCCATGCGCTCGGCGTTGACTATCAGCGCTATTCGCGGGCTCAGGCCGAAGTGATTGTGGACACGGTCACGCTTCTGGCGGCGAGCAGCGTTGGCTTGCGGGTCGACGGCGAGACGATCCCGTATGTCGCCGGGTGGGGTGAGACCGGGGCTCTGGAGGCCGTGACCGAGTTTGCCGAGACGATCGACACGATCGCCCGCCAGGTCGAGCGGGCGATCGACGCCGACCACGCGGCGGCATCCATGGAGCTGGCACCGCTATCTGCCGCGTAACCTCGCCGGCGCGGCGGCCGGTGTCAAGCGGCGGCTTCGATCGCGCTCGCGACGTCTCCTGTGAGTTCCTCGGCGCGACGCAGCGCGCTCTCGATCCGGATCACCTCGAGCTCGCGCGCGGCGATCTGCCCGGCCGGCTCGCCGCCCTCACGAGCAGCCGTCAGGGTGCGGCGGTGACTGACGAGCATCCGCCGAAAGACCGGCGCAGCGCTTTGCTTCGGTTGCGCGTGCCCGCATCCGAGGCACACCAGTCCGCGGGCGCAGTGCTCGCCGGTCGGGAGCGCGCACAGGTGTGTGCCCATGTCGCGCATGCTGCAGCTGGTCTGGAACTCCGCCCACTCTCCGGCGGTCGGGTTGCGCAACGCGGCGGTGCCGTGATGGTCGACGTAGACCGCACGGACGGTCTTGCGGTACTCCTCGACGAGGGTTGCCGGGTAGAGCTTGGCGTAGACCATCACCGTGTCTAGCGACGCGTGCCCGAGCAGCGCCTGGATCACGTGCACCGGCGTGTTGTTGTTCAAGTGCTCTGAGGCGAACGCGCGCCGGCAGTCGTGTGGACGGACGACCAGCTCTGAGCCGTCCGCGCGGCGCAGCTCCGCGAGCCGAGAGAGCCTGGCGAGGCGCGTGCGGATCGCTGCGAACGCGAGCGGACTGGGGTGGCCGCAGCCCTGCAACAGGTACGGGGCGCGCGGGAGCGCGCGTTTCTCGCTGGCGTCGTAGTGGTCGCAGTCGGGCACCCGGTCGCTGCAGTAGAACGCCTTGACGTGCCGGATGATCTCCGCGATCACCCGACCGAGACCGTCGCCGATCGGGATCACACGCGCCCGGTCGAACTTCGACGGCTTGACGTGCAACATGTAGTAGGTCCGCCCGTCCGGATGGCGGCGGCGCAGCACATCGAGCGTGGTCAGCTCGCTGGCCTCCTCGATCCGCAGCCCGCTCTGCAGCAGCAGCTCGAGCACCGCCCAGTCCCAGAACGTCTCTGTCTCCGCGATCCGCCGGGCTTTCGCGGCCGGCGCGTCGGCGAGCGCGTGCTCGGCCTCGTCCCAGCGGCGGATCGCGAGCGCGCGCAGCTTCGGGATCTCGCGCTCGAGATCGATCACCTTCTCGGCGGTCCGCGCTTGCGCGCGGCGGCGGACCTTCTCGAACCCGATGTTCTTCAGGTCGTGACGCTCGAGCGGCACCGCTGCGGGCGCGTGCTGCGCAAACGGCGAGCCTTCCTCGGCACCCCAGGTGCAGACGTCGGCGAAGAAGCAGCGGATGTTCGTCAGCCACTGCATCGCGGTCGAACGGTCCTCACCCGCGCGTGGGCCGCGCTGCACGCGGCGGGCGAGCTCGATCGCCTCGGGAATGAACGCGCGCGCGTGAGCCGGTCGGATCTCCGAGCACCCGCCGACGTCGGGGTAGCGCTGATCGATGAAGCACCAGAAATGCTCGAGCGAGTTGTGCTTGTGACGCGTGGTCGCGTAGACGTCGGAGATGCGCTGCTGGTAGACGTCGAGATAGAGGACGTGAGCGGCCCTAAACCGCTCCGGGATCCGCGACCGGTCAGCGAGCTCCGCCGCGGTGAGCCGACGGTTACGCATCCGTCGCGCCGCCCCGCGCAACGGCGTTCTGTCGAGAACACCGAGCGAGCACAGCGCAGCGTCGAGGACGTCGCTGCCGGACGACACCGTGACCGGCACCGCTCGCAGATCATCGTCGGTGATCGCCTCCAACGACAGGTAGCCGCCGACCATCATGATCCGAAGCGCGTTCTTCAGCGCCTTGTCCCGCAACGCCATCGTCGCCCACGCGACGTTCTCCAGCGCCGGGCGCAACCGTGTGGCGGCGACCTGCAGCGGCGCCTCGGCGGGAAGCCGTTTCACCCACTTCCGGGTATAGGTGCACTCCAGAAACCGCCAGCTCGGCCGGGCAGCCTGCGCGATCATCAGCACGCACACCCCATGCGTCCAACGATCGTGAGGGGCGCGGCCGATCCCGCGCAGCCAATCCGGCCAGACCCGCCACTCAAACACCGACCATCGCTCCTGCAGCGTCTCGCCCGGCAGACCGTCAAGCACTCCGCAAAGCTCTCGCGTCGAGAGCCGCATCTTCGACCGGCTGGTGCGGTCCATCACCAGCCGATCGACCAGCGACTCGAGCGCAACGAGCAGCGCCTCGCCATCATGCGGCCGGTCCGCCGACTCAACAAACGCGAACGGCGTTCTCACCGTCCGCGCTCCTCGGCTGATCCGCCCTCCGCGGCCGCGTCGAGCTCGGCGAGCGTCGACGGGTCATACGGGAACAGGTAGCCCTCGGCGGCACCGTCGGCGCGCGGGGTCGCGGCTCGGAGATCAAACAGGTCGCGTGCGCGTTCGACGGCCGCGACCATCGCCTGCTCGTCGACGTGCGAGTAGGTGTCCGCAGTCGTCGAGATGTGCGCATGCCCCAGCATCTCCTGGGCGACCTTCAACCCGGCGACGTCGACAACCGCCTGCGCGAGCGCGTGCCGAAACATATGCGCTGTGACGTGCACACCCAGGCTCCGGCACAGATGCCGCAGCGATTGCTCGAACGCGGAATAGGTCAACGGGGCGCCGTGCCCCCGACGGAACATCACCCACGCCGGATCCTCCGGGCCGCCGAGCCCGCGCTCCTGCCCGAGATAGCGGGCGAACACAGGCCAGAAGTCATCGCTCACCGGCACACGATGCTCGTCACGCGCACCCTTCAACCGCACCACGATCGTGCCCGACCGACGATCCAGATCACCGAGCCGCATGCCGAGGACGCCATGCTCACCATGGACCTTGCTCCAGTCCCCAATTCGCTGACCGGACCGCCACAACAACGTCAGCAACGCCCGATCCCGCTCGGAGCCGGCGGCGTCGATCAATCGCGCCGCAACCTCGGGCTCGACGCGTCGCGGCAGGCGCCCCGGAACGCGCTGGCGGTACTCACCGCTGCGGCCGCGACGAACCGGATCCCGGCCAGGCATTCCGTGAGATCCCTCCATCGCCGAGCGCCCGACCGGCACCGGGCACGGCCGCTCACCCCAGACACCGAACCCGCGATCCCGGTCACGCCGCAGGAGGAATTCGAAGAAAGACGCCAACACGCACAGACGGTGATTCACCGTCCGCGGCTGACGCCCGAGAACGAGGCCATCCTCAACGCCGGCCCTGAACGCGACGACATACTCGCCGACAACGCGCCGATCGACATCGACCAGCTCGACCCGGCGCCGATCGATCCAGCCCAGGAAGTGCGCCAATCCCAACGCATACGTCCGTCGCGTGTACGACGCACGCCCCGAGCATTCCAGCCATTCCAAGAATTCGTTCGCCTCGCCCGGGCCAACGCCGGGTCCGATCACCACGAACCGAGCGCCAGACTGGCCCGCCGCATCCAGCTCCATTCGAACCGCGAAAGCTCCAGCCACGCCAGCCAGCCTCCTCCTCGTCGCTGACGCACAAGCTACGTATCCGGTCGGTCGAATCACGAGACAAGCGCAGGATCACGTCCCGCCGCTACGGCCGCCGGCCAAGCTGGTGGCGTTGACCGCGCCGATCGCGGAGATCAGCGGCGACAGCCACCCAGAACCTGTTTCGACGGCGTCGTCGCGCTCGCCGGCGAGCTCGGCTACACGGTCTGCGTGTGCGACACCCCTTGGCGCCGCTCTTGGGCAAAGCCTAACGATTGATCTTGCAACTCCCTGCTCGGAAGCCGAGAGACACTAACGACATGGCAAAGCCACAGGGCCGTCAATAGCTCTGCCGGGGGCTTGTGCCGACTGTTCTAGAGCGGAGCCTTGTTTCCGATCCCGGCGAGCATCTCCGTCACGTCCTCGAGGATCCTCTGGCGGGTGGCGTCGTCGACTCCGACCTTTCTGAGGATCGCGAGGTTCTTGTCTATGACCTCACTCGCACCCAGCGTTTTCAGGAACTCGCGGTCGTGCAGGTGGGCTTCGACCTGCAGCCTCGAGATCTCGGTGTGAACGTCATGCGGCAATTCGAGGACAGTGGTGTATCGACTGCGGCCGATGCCGCGTGTCTTGACCAACCCATGAATCTCTAGCCACGCGTGCTGCAGGATCTCATGGCGCTCGATCTCCACGTTCTTGCGCACTCGCTTCGAGATCCCGTACTCGGAGACCGGGTAGGCGCGCATCGATTCTGGCGGTTTCTTGCCGCTTGGCGCCTGCTCGACGGTCACGACGTTTCCCGACTTGTATTTCGTCTCGGTGGCATCGGTGTGTGCCGTTGTATCTACCTGGATCTGTCTTGTCTTTGGGGCCGTGGAAGGTGCGCGCTTCTCGGGAGCCGGCGCCGACGGAACGCGCTCCCCGTGCTGAACGTCCGTCACTGGACCGCCGCGGCGCCGAAGCTCCTCCATCGTCTTCGTCACGTCCTCCCAGCGACGCTCGATTTCGACTGCTGCCCGTTCCGCATCGGGTGATGGAGCCTTGATGGCTCTCCGCATGGACCGAAGTCGGTTCCATTCGGCGACGACTCTCGTTCCATGCTTCGCGAACTGGTAGAAGCCGTAAATATTGACTGTTGTCTCAGCCAGATCGATGAACTTAAGGAGGTGGTTGCCCCAGGTCGGGAACCACTGCACGATGTTATGCCTGTTCTCATCGACCACGAGAAAGGCTGCAGGGAGTACTCGTTCAAGGGTGATAGCAAGAAGCTTGCCGGCCGCGCTTTCCGCCGCGCTTACGGGAACGGCGAACGACGCGACTGTCGCGAGGTGCGTCCCGAGGTTGCGGACGGCGGTGTGCTGGTACGCAAGAAGATCCTGCGCTGTGAGAGTAACAATGCGGTCGATGTCGTAGTCGTGAACCCTAACGATGTCTTCTGGGTCAAAGACTCGACCGTGAACGAGTAGATCGTAAAGGTCGCGCGTCTCGTCGGCAAAGTCATTCGGCGACAGGAGGCCGACATTGGGATACTCGACCCGGATCTTCCCGTCACTGGTCGGACTCGCAAAGAAGACGGCAGTCGTTTCGAAGAATCCCATGACATCATGCCAGGGGAGCATGGGAGCGGTGCTCACTGCTTCGATTCCGCGTGACGGCTTGAGAGTCTTCAAGTAGAGCGTGGTAAGCGCCGAGTGCAACTTGAGATTGTTAGAGAGGTCGACAACATGATCTAGCTCTGAGCGCAGGGTCCTCGATCCGACATGCTCTCTCTTGAGTCGCTCATTCAGGGCGACTGATTGCGATGCCGGCGTGGTCTCTACAACGCGCAGGATGGCGTCTTCCTCAGACGAGCCGGTCCATGTAGCGGATGCGAGCTGGCGAAGCATCTCGATCCTTTGGTCGACGCTGGCGCCGACGAGGTCAGCCTCGCTGAGACTGGCGATCGCGTTCGTTCCGGCCTGGATCGCGAGCGGCACGGCTTCTGCGCGATCGCGCACAAGAGGCCGATCGAGGCGGTCGCGCGCCATCAGGCCGCCAAAGCCACCGCCCTGCGCAAGTGGCGTGATCAACTGCCGCCGGACGACGAGCGCGGTCGAGGACTCGGGCTGTGGCGACGGCGAACGCAACGGCGATAACCCGCCCAGCGCTCGTGTGGCGCGAACATCGGCTCTGCGCTCGGCGACGTCGCTCGGCTCTCCTAAGCGGATGCGCGAACTCGGGCTAGGCATGCTCGGCGTGTCTGCCACGTGGGCGAGTTCGTGCGCGAGGAGTGCTCGACCGTGAGGGCTGCGCGGTTGATAACTCTCGCGGCTGAACACGACGTGCCGTCCGATCGAAAAGGCTCGTGCGCCAATCAGGTCCGCCGCTGCCGAAGCGGCCGCACTTACATGGATCCTGACGTCACGGAAGTCGACCCCGAATCGACGTTGCATCGCCTCGGACACGTCGGGGGCGAGCGGTTGACCCCCTTCGGTGAATGTCGTGCGCGCCAGGTTGGTGGCGTCGAAGGATGCCGGCTCGCGTTCTAGATGAGCACGGCCTTCGATGGTCTTGGGCTGTTGCAGCCGGCAGGAGACCATCGCTGAAGCGGATGCCCCTTTCGATTGCTGAGCACTAGCGGGCTGCTTGCTCACCCGAACCTCATCTCTTCAGGATGTGCGTGTCGAAGGGCATCTTCAGCTTCATGAACTCCAGCCGCGCGGCCTCTACGGCGTGCCACATCTCAATTGGAGCGTTGCGCGACCGATCGTCCGCGGCTGCGAGGAACGCTGCCTGCACCGCGATGTTGCGGATGCTTCCGCCGACGACGTTCAACCTGGCTAGCGCGTCGAGATCGAGCGCGTCGGCGTACTTGTCCTCCGGGAAAACGCGGCGCCAGATTTGCTTTCTCAGCGACGCGTCCGGGAACGGGAAGCGCACGATGAAGTGCAATCGTCGCTGGAAAGCGGGGTCGAGCGCCTCCTCCATGTTTGTGGTCAGGATCGCGACGCCGTGGAACGCCTCGATGCGCTGCAGCAGGTAGCTGACCTCGATGTTGGCGTAGCGGTCGTGGCTGTCCTTGACCTCGCTCCTTCTGCCGAACAGCGCGTCTGCCTCGTCGAAGAGCAGGACAGTCCCGCCGGCCTCGGCGGCACCAAAGACACGGCTGAGGTTCTTCTCGGTCTCGCCGATGTATTTGCTCACGACCGAGGCGAGGTCGATTCGCCAGAGATCGAGGCGGAGATCCTTGGCGATGACCTCGGCGGCCATCGTCTTGCCGGTGCCGCTGGGTCCGGCGAAAAGCGCGCTAATCCCGAGTCCTCGCCGGTTGCGTTCTGCGAACTTCCACTCGCCATACACGGTGTGCCGGTACTTGACGTTCAATCGGATCGCTTCGAGCAGTTGCAGCGCGTCGTCGGGGAGAATGAGATCGTCAGCCGACGCAGCTGGTGCGATGGCGGTCGCGAGGTCGCATGGCTGCGAGCGTGCCTGTCGTCGGGCGGCATGCCACAACGGATCATCGGTGCTCGGCGTGGTACGCGCGTCCTCGGTCGCCGCCGCGATCTCGTCGCTCGACAGCCGAAAGTGCCAGCTGACGCGCCCGAGGTCGGCTGAGGCGGCCGACGCGTCCGCGCCAAGCGCGCGAGACCACAGCTGGCGGCGGCCCGCGGCGTCCACCGAGGGCAGGTCGAGTCGGATCACCCGCCGCCCGGTCACGACACCGACGCGACGCGACGCGACGACAAGAGGAGCCGACGCCAGCAGGCGGACAAGCGACTCGATCGAGCGCCGCGCGGCGTCGCCGTCGTCGTCAGCTTCGATCAGCAGCAGCCGCCCGTCGAGGGCGAACTCTCGTGTCCAGAGGCACGCGAGCAGGTCCAGCTCGCTCGTGTCGCGGTGCAGGTCGGAGGCGCGCACCGCGAAGACCTCCGTCTGCATCGACTCGGCCGCTACGGCCGCGACCGCGGACGCGCGCGTCATGTCCTCGCCGGACAGTTCGATGACAACTTGATCTTTGTTCCTCGGCGCTTTCTCGTGAGTAGGCTCTTCGGTTTCGGCGTTGCGACGTGGCCAGATCGTCGATGCGAGTTGGTCAGCACGATCGAGCTCGCCCGGCAGCAGGCTCGCCGTGGCGCTGACGGCGCGGATCGACAGCTCCGAGAGACGCTGATCGAGCGACCCTAGGCCGGTGAGGAACCGCAGGATCCGTTCGTCGAGCTGAAGCCGCGAGCGGACGAGCGGCGACATCAAGTCGAGGCTGATCAGTCGCCAGCGCAGGAGCGGTCTCTGCGGCTCCAGAACGCTCCAGTGAGGCTCGGGAAGCGAGGCGAGCGCGAGGTCGATCGTCGGGAACGGCCTCGGAGGATCCGCCTGGAGCTCCTGGCAGAGCCCGGCCACCGCGCCGTCGAGCTCGTATCCAGCGCAGAGGGCGACTATCGCTCGCTCGAAGGGGCTCAGCTCGAACACTCGCTGGAGGTGCTCGAGCGTGTATCTCGGGTCGCGGCGTTCCGCGGCCTCGCCTACGACAGGGCTCGGATCACTGCCGCCGGCCCATACTCCTCCGTCTGCCCGGGCCTGGAGGGCGCGCTTCACCGTCTCGACTTCGTCCATCAGCAGCCGACGGTTCCAGTCGGGCCATGGCTCTTCGGCAGCAATCGCTGCATTGGTCTCGGTTGCGTTCACGGCACTGTCAGCTCCGGGCCCGTGACGTGCTGTTGAGCATCGACGATGTACACGCTCTCTGTCGCATCAATCATCACGCATACGAGATAGGTGCCGGCGTTCACCGCACTCACGTCAAATGTCAGCGTGTCGCTCGCATCCGCGAGCGGCTGCGCGGGCAGCCTGTACGCTGCTGCGGCGGTCGGCGGGGCGGCGTTGACGTCGCGCAGGAACAGATGGGCGTTCTGTGCCGGCAGGACGTCTGGGCGCACTTGGATCGTCGCGGTCGGTGGCGCTCCGGCCACGAGCTGCGGATCGGCGGTGATCTC
The DNA here is from genome assembly GCA_963759695.1 of uncultured Solirubrobacterales bacterium. Lineage (GTDB taxonomy): Bacteria > Actinomycetota > Thermoleophilia > Solirubrobacterales > Solirubrobacteraceae > Palsa-465. Next base: position 587,443 of record CAVXAO010000015.1, on the reverse strand, counting down.
TGGCGGTCGCGCGAACATCGCTCGATTCGACGCGTTGACGTCGTGCGGGAGGGGCGCGGTCGCTGTCCCGAAGTCGACCGTCTCGACGATCTGAACCGATGTCGCGCCGAGCGGCAGTTGCGCGGGTAGGTCGACATTGATGGAGCCCGGATCGGAGCCGGGTGTCGCGGGTGTCGGTGGCTCGCTCGCGATGCGGACTAGGCACGTGTCCGGCTGCAGGTTCTCGCCCGAGATGACGAGGCTTGTCGGACCGAGACCGACGCGGCGGGACGCGACGCCGGTGATGATCGGGAACCCCGTGATGGCGCGGACGTTCCGTGTTTCAACGATCTGCTGTGGCGTCGGGCTGACGTCGCTTTCGATCAGCACCGGCCCCGCCCGGTAGAGCGTGCACAGCAGGTACGGCGCCTGGAACATCGTCCAGATCTTCGAGAGTTCGTCCACGTTCAGCGTATCCGGCGTGAACCGGACGCTCTCCGGGTCTTGTTCGAGGTTGGAGGCCGCAAGGTAGGCGGATCCGGCCTTCGCGCGGGCGATCGTGTCAGCGGTCAGGACCGGGCGGGAGTGCAGCTGCTCCCGGACGAGACCGATGATCTGCTCCGGCTCCTGCGTGTCGTCCTTACCATGGCAGGTCAGGAGGTAGTGAAGGTCGAGCGCTTCCCGCGGGCGGCGGGTAAGCTCGCCCGCACCGTTGCGCGTCGCGAGGTCCTCGTTCCTCCAGGCGACGTTTTGGGTCACCTGATAGAGAAACACAGTGACGCCGGTGTCGGGGAGAGCCGCCGACTCGGGTCGCACATTGCGGGCCACGGCGCCCGGGACCGCCACCAGGGCGTCCTGCAGCTCCAGCCGGAGGCCTTCGGTGACTGTTGCGATCGCGAGGAAGTTCGCCATCGTCAGAACCCCAGCATTTGGAGGACCTTGCGCGTCGACTCGAACTGAGCGAGCAGGCCGACGCCGAGCGCCACGAGCAACAGTTTCTGTCCCAGGTATTCGAGCCACTGCAGCAGCGTCTTGAGGTACGCGGTGGGCGACCGGGGGTTGTCGAGCGAGATGTCTGGCGTCGGCCTCGCGGCCGTGCCGGCCGACTTCAGAACCCCTCCCGGTAGCGCCCCGACCGCTCGCTCAAGCTTTACCTCATAGAAGCGGAGGCGATCAATCAACGGCGGTTTGAGACCGGACACCCCTTGCCAACCTTTGAGCTTCTTCAGCAGGTCTCGCCCCTCGTCCCGGAGCCTGGGAAACCAACGCAGCAAGCCCCCGAGTGCGACGAGTAGAAGCAGGGCGACAGCAGGGTGCGTCGGCTTCACGAGGTATCCGGCAGCGTCTCGGTAGAGCAGTCCGTCAATGAGTTGGGGCAGTCCCGTCAGCGTTGCGTGGCGCTCGGCGAGACGCCGGTACCGCGCGTCGTTCGCGAGACCGACATCGCCCGAATTGGTGGCGCTCTGTTCCACCAGCCGCAGCGCGGACGCGCGATTCGATTTGGACACGTGGTCGACGGAGGTATCGGAGGCGAGCACGTTGGGTTTGGACGTAACTGCGAGGACGAGCGCGTCTCTCCTGGCCAGGCTGGTGCCTTGCAGTGAGATGGTTCCCGAGCCAGTCGCGTGGGCGAAGGACAGCTGTTTGCCGCGCAGATCCGCTGCGGGAAACCCGACTGATCCGCCGACGTCCAGTGAGACGAACGTGGCGTTCTTGTCGAACGTGGCGTTGGAGAATGTCGCGCCGCGCTGGAACTTGGCCGCGGTGAAGTTCGCGTCGGCCGAGAATTTCGTATCGGCGAAGCTCGTGCGGCCGCGGAAGTTAGCGTCGGTGAATGTCGCAGGCCCGCCGAAGCAGCGGCCCGTGAAGTCCGCGTCGCTTCCGAAGATGGCGCCGGCAAAGCTCGCTTCTTGGTGGAATGCGTTCGCGCACGTGGTTGCCTTGGGGCGGTCCGACCGGTGGGCCGTGAACAGGGCAGGCCCGCCGAACGCCGCGTGGTCGAAGATGGCAGGTCCGGCGAAGTTGCTGTCCGTGAAGGACACGAGGGCGTTAAACGCCGCCACTGAAAGGTTGACTTGCGCGTGAAATTGCGTCTGGTCGAAGGTGGCGCCGCGGTCAAACTCGGCCCCGTCCAGCCGTACGTCGCCGAGGACGCTGGTGCGGCGCGTGCCGTCCGACCCAAGCACGATCACGTCGTCAAACTGGGAGCCCACCGCTTCAAAATCGCCGGCGATCTGGCTGCCGGTGAACTCGACCGGCGCCGCGAACGTCACGCCCGAGGCTTGGACGGAGCCAGTCAGCACGCAGCGCGAGCAGGTGAACGGGGCATTGATCGTCGTGCCCGGGGGGAGCTCGATGGTGCCGACGATCCTCGTGTCGGCGAGCTGCACCGAGCTGCCCCTGAGCAGGTTCTGGGCCACGGTGGAACCTGAGGTGGTCGCAGTTGTCGGGGGCGCTCCGACCTTGGGTCGAAGCGTGTTAGCAACGGCCGGCGTCGTCGCCGCAAGCGAGGCGACGAGAACAAGCGCGGTGTACGTAGCGGGCCACGCCAAGCGCCTCGTGTGGTGTCGCTGGCTCATGGCTCGGTGAGCCGCCTGATCTTGCATCGGAGGTCGCGGACGCTCGAGCCGCTGACAAGGGCGAGCGGCGCGAAACTGTGCTCGCCGCGCGCCGGTACGAAGGGGTCCCCATGTTGTGTTGGCGGCCAGACGAGCGTGAGTTGCTCGCGTACCGGAATGAGCCAGTAGTCGCCGCTGCGGACGTGGCGCCCGTGGAATTCGATCCCGATCCCCGAATAGGGCTGGTCGTCCGCGTCGAGTGGAAGCTCGTTGTCGGCGACGACCGGTCGGGGCGCCCCGTCCCAGCGCCGCACAAAGGCGTGCACAACCTGCGGGTTGCCTGGGAGTTCGGTCGGCCGGGCGAGTGTCACCAGCAGTGTCGAGTCGTCCTGACGCGAGGCCGATGCGACCTGCACGATCGGACCGGGCAGATCGTCCCGCAACAGCCCGTCGTCGAGGATCTCGAGCCAATCGCCTTGGTCCAGCTCGTGCTGGGCAGCCCCGGGAGCCTCAAGGATGAGGGTCGTCGAAGCGCCGGCATTGTCGGCTCCGGCCGAGCGGATCCCGAGGACGCTGGCGCCGTTGTCGCGCGACACCTTGAACGTTCCGCAGCGCCTCACCATGGCGTGGAGCGCCGGGAGATCGTCAGCGAGCTCGACGTCGTCGGCGAGCGTCACGATCAGCGTTGAGTCGTCCTCGCGGTCGACTGACGCTACCTTCACGAGCACGCCCTCGGATAGCGCGCCGTCAATGATCTCCAGCCAATCCTCCTCACGCGGCGCCGCGGGCTCGTCAGCGCGCACGTCGAGGACGACGGTCTGCCGGCTATTGGCCGCGGAGTCGCGGCGCAGCTCTCGGATCGAGAACATGGTCTCGTTGATTCGGGCGGGCGCCGGTAGGCGTATGCCGGACGGGGGCCCAGAGACGTGAACCTCGACACGGTAGAGCGAGGACTCTCCGGTGAACGTGTCCGAAAGCGTCGCTCGCAGTCTGGGCGGCGAGTGGCGGCGCAGCTCGTCAATCGCCTCAAGTGCGCGCCTGCGCTCTTCCGCGCTCGGCGGCTCGAGCGCCCACGGAGTCTGTCTGCGGTACTTGCGGTGCTCCTCGTGAAGCTCCTTGATCCGGTCGGCGTGACGGCGGCGGTTTGAGGCCGTGAGGTGCTGCTCGAGCCACTCGTCGACCGCGGCGGCGGCCTGCTCGGCGTCCTCTTCGATCTCCGCAACGTCTTTCCGTAGCCTGCTTGCCTCTCGCTCGATGCAGCGCTCGGCGTGCTCCGCGACCTCCTCGACCCAGCGCAGGAGCTCGCACGGCGGTTCGGGGTCGCACAGATCTGGCGCGAGTCTGCGTACGCGGGGCCGCCACGCCGTTCGGGCGCGTACCGCAGTTGTAACGTCGGCGACGCCGGGATCGGTGATCGCCGGCTCGCTGATCGGGCCGACGTCCTGCTCCCAGACCTCGAGGTAGATGAGGTACTCGTCGGCGGCCGGCGCGCCGTTGCCGCCGCCTGCGGGAGGGAACGGAACGGGCACCTCGCGATCGTGCTCCACCAGCGCGCCGCCGACGTAGTAGTGGCCAGCGCCGATCCAGATGAGCTGGTCCGCCCCGTTTCGACGGCGCACCTCAAAGGACTCCTTCGGGCCGGCATGCTCGCCCAGGATGTCCTGGATGAACTTCCGCAGCTGAAGTCGGTTGATCGCGCCCTGCTCGTTGAAGTCGGCGTCCATCACGGGCCGTCCGGCCTCGAGCAGCACCTGCGTGTACCCGCGCGTCGGGTCGAAGCTGTCTCGGGTGAAATTTCCTTTCATCGCTTCCTCAGTTCACGTAGACGATCGACGAGCGCATTGCGAGGGGTGTGCTTTCCTCGCGGCGACGCTCGAGCAGGTGCTTGCGCTGCGGGGTGAAGAGGTCGTGAAAGACGCCCATCTCGGACCGGTCGCCGGCGCCTGTCGCGACCTCCTCAGGACAGTCGTCGGCGAGGCGGCAGTAGCCGGGATCGCCGAGCCGACGGCTCACGAAGACCGGATCCGGCAGCCCGCTTTCGCGGGTGTAGGTCGACTGGGGCTCGACGCCCGCGTCGTTTGCTCGTGTCTCGAGCTCGCCGTCGATGATCGAGTCGAGCGCCTCGACTCGATCGACGCCCCACACGTCGCCCAGAATGGTGCAGCGACGAAGCGACACGCTGACCGCACTGTCCTCGGCATCAAGCGCCCGGGCCGGGGCGAGCTTCGAGCCGTCGATGATGCTGGTGTCCGCCTCGATGACCATGCCGGGGCCGCGCCGCTCAAGCTCGACCAGCTCGAGCTCGACGCTCTGCTCGTCGATGTCCACGAGCACTTGGTGGCCGGCGGCGTCGCGCTCGAAGAGCACCTCCTCCACCGTCTCCTCGCCCTCGACGAGGAACGCGCGTTGGTCCGCCTCGATGCCCTGGACGATGCTGCGCTCTATCTCGACCTTGCGGACATCACCGATGATCCGGAGCGCAGCCGTGCTGCCATCGTCGCCGGCCCGTGGACGGAGCGTGCAGTCGCGGATCACGAATCGCGTGATCTTGCCAACGAGCTCAATCCCGCCGATGACGAGCAGGCCGTCCAGGACGAACTCGCGGGCTCCGTTTCCATCGATGCGTAGGCCGGGCGCGCCCGGCGCCGGCTCGCCGATGACGGGGCGCTCGCCGTCGGCTGCGCGGAGCTCGTGGAGCTGGTTGGCGGAGAGCGTGATGTCGAGCCTCGCCGCGCAGCGGTCGCTGTCGACGATCTCGACCGACTGGTGGGAGGCGACTGTGGCCAGCTCGCTCGCGAGCTCGCCCGCGCGGAGCGCAACTGGCGCGACGGTCGGCCTGGAGCGGGCGTAGCTGCCACCGCCGATATCGGCACTGAAGCTGTAGTGGTACCGGACCCAGACCCGCCGCTCGGGCGCGTCCGCGAACCGGATGCGTCCGCGCTCCGGGTCGACGCATGCAACGCCGAGGCCGGCCACCGGGGCCGACCTCGGCGGGAGCGCTGCGCCCGCAGACGACAAGTCGGTGCAGCGGATCCGATCGGCCGCGATCGGACTCGCGCTCTCCCAAGTGTCGCCCTCGAAGAGCTCGAAGGCGCGGCCGGAGCCGTAGTACTCGTGCATCCGGTCGCGGATCAGCGCCCGCTCGAGCGGGATCGGCAGCTCGTGCTCCGCCGCGTGCGAGCTTGAGTCATCGCGGGGCTGCGGGCGGTTGAACAGCTGTGTGTCCGCGCCGAGCACGTCGAAGGAAAACTCGGTCCCGTCCGACCCGACCGAGTGTGCCGGCGAGCCTGCGAGCTCGTAGACCTCGAGCCGCCAGACGAACAGCACGATGTCAGTCAGGTCGAACCCCCCGCTTGCGCGATGGGGGCCGACGGTGTGGCCCACCCTGTCGAACGGGGCGAGTCGGGTGCGCGACAGGCGCGCCAGCGCAGCGCGATCGCGCACGTCGAGCGTCGTGCCGCGGCCTGGCGAGGTGGCGGTTGGCGTCGAGGTGACCAGCTCAAAGGTCTCCACGCAGCGAGCCAGCCACCCGGTCGCTGCCGTCACCACCTCCTCGAGCCCTCGCGCCGTCCCTTTGCGCTGGCGGAGTCCGATCGCGTCCGCGACCTCGCGGCGGGGAACGAGCACGCGGGCCAGTCGCTCGCCTTCCGCCGTCGGACGCGTGTATGGCTCGCCGAACTGGTGCACCGGCTCGTAGCCAACGAGAGCTCCCAGGTACGGCAGCACCCACGGCTCGCAGGTCTCGACGAACCAGTTGTCGAGCAGCTGCTCGATGTCGTTCTCGACGACGCCGACCTGATCGGCGATCGCGTCCATGAGGTCATACAGGGCGAAGCCGGCGGCGACGTCCCGTTCGCGGTAGATCTCCGGCAGCAGCGAATACAGACCACGCTGGTCAACTACTCGTGTCGGAGTCGGGCTCACGTCGCGGCCGCCAACAGGATCAGCGTCTCAGGTAGCTCGTCGGCAAAGCCGACGAGCGTGTTGGATCCGCCTCCGACGAGCGCGGCCGGGGGGACTCGGGCAAATCGCGCAGGTTGCTCGCGTCGTCGGCGCTGTACTCGGCGAAGCGCGTCAACTCGACGTAGGCGACGCCCCGGACGAGTTGGATGGTGGTGGCGACATCGCTTTGATACAGCCCGACGCCGAGCGGGCGCACGGAGAGCTCGTAGCGGTCGAGGAGCGTGGCGCGGACAGCGGCGATCACGTCGGCGGGGGCGGCCGGGTCGTCGGTTCCGATCGTCGCGGTGAGCGCCAGCAGGTGGACGTCGGCCCCCCGCACGCGCAGATTCAGACGGCTCTCGTCGACGCTTTGGAGCCACGCTTGGACGGCCTGCGCGACGCCGGGCGGTAGCGTCCTACCCAGCGAGTCGGCCACCACGATGTCGACTCTTCCCGCGTCCGCATCGAACTCGGCTCGGGCCTGGCCGATGCCGGCGTACGAGGCGGCGAGATCGGCGTAGTCGTCCGCCGAGACGAGGGCTCCAAGCGACCGCAGTCCGGCGATCGAGCCATGCCGAAACGCATGCGGCGGTTCGGGATCGATCCCGCCGGTTGCCGGCAGAGGATTGCTCACCGCGCGCGCACCCAGCGGGCTCGAGGCAAGCAGCCGGATCTGGTTTGGGTTCGAGATGTTCCCGTCGCGCCCCGTGCCGTGACGGTAGGTCGCGGTCACGTTTTCGGATCCCGTCGGAAGGCGTGCGCCAGTGACGCCGTCGCCAAACATGACTTGAGTGATCCCGGTCTCGTCCGTGAAGGTGACAAACACGCGGTCGTCAGGGCCGGCGTCGCCCAGTGACTCGGTCTCGCTCCAGGCCACGTCGCCTACGCGGACCTCGAGGGTGGATCGGCGATCCCGCAGCAATGCAGGCGCGGGGTCTGCCGAGCGGACGTAGGTGAGCTGTGTGTAGCGGAGCGGGAACTGCTGAAACATCTTCGTGGCATCGCCACTGCCGAGCACCTCGGGCTGCGGCAGCGATTCTCCGTGCGTCGCCGCGGCGACGTTGCCGAAGATCTTCACCGTGTCACGTCGGTAGCTCCGGGACAACGCGCTCGTCAGCTGGAGCGACGTGGAGTACCGCGGTGGTGTGCCGGTTGCCTGGTGTTGGATCGACTGAAGCTCGACGGTCTCGCCGACCCTCACACCCGGGGTGCCGGCCGCCTCGCCGGTCAGCACCAGCGGACGTCCGGCTTCGATGCTCGGGTACACCTGGTCGAGCTCGATAATGTCGCCCTCGACGGGATCCTCCAAAGGAATCTCCGCAAGCTCGACGGGCTGGCTCTGGACGTAGACGGTCGCCTTGCGCAGCCAGGTGGCGACGGGATCAAGGTTGACGGCCTGCGGGTCCCACCAGCCGGCCTCGGGCAGGAGGCTCGTTTGCGTCTGCCACCAATGCAGCTTGACGGGCGGCGGAGGGACCAGGATCTCGGCGACTCGCTCCTGTTGAATCGTCAGCCTGGTGGTCAGGCCTCGCATGCCGTAGGCGTCCCGCGCAAGGTTCGCCGCGTCGCTGATCTCGTACGCCCCGACGGTCTGGACGTTGGGGTCGTCGCTCGCGACTGCCACGGCGAGGTAGCGGCTCCCGACGGCGCTGGTCGGGCCGACGTCCTCGTAGACGCGATCAAGGAACAGGATGTTCTCGGCCTCATCCGTCGCAGGGCTCCACTCGGTGGATCGGTCGTCCGGGAGCGGCCGGTTGCCGCGGCCGTAGCGCGGCTGCCGGGGTGCGCGTTGCCCAAAGACCGTGGCCGAGTTGCGGAACGCGTACACGGTGACGTCCGGTGGGCCGGACTGGGGTTGGGCGACGGTCGCGGTGACGCCGGAACCGACCCCTGGGTCGAATGCCTCCAGGGCGCGGGGCGCGAAGCCTGGGATCGCCGGGGCTGGCTCGGCAGTATCGACCGGCTCGCCATTCGCGGCCGTCGTTCCGTTGATCGCCGCGCCGACGCGGCGCACGAGCGCGAGCTCCGGCGGTGTCGTCGCAGCCTCGGCCTTCGGCTGGGAGCTGGCGTTTTCGGCCGCAGCGTTCGCCCCCTGCTCGATCTTCGGGGCCTGCGCCTTCTGGGCGTCGGGCGCGGGTGGCAGGACTGGCTTGACCAGGACTCGCGTACGGTTGGCCCCGGTGTCCGCCTCGAGCGACTCGACGAACGAGAGCTTTGTCACGGGCTTGCCCTGCTCCTCGATGCTGAATACGAAGAGCAGCGGGTCGTTCGGTTTCAGGTTGGTGCTGGTGCCCTTGAAGTAGAGGGCAGCGGCGTGCTGGTCCGGCGGGGGGACCAGATCGTCCGGGTTCAGGGAGGCCGGCCGCGCCGTGCGCACGGCCAGCTCGTTCCACTCGGCGCGCGCCTCGATCCCGACGGTGGTCTCGAACGACTGGGGCTTCTCGCCCGTTCCGGGCACCGATTGTGCTCGCGTCCCGCGCGGGACCTCGCCCGCATATCCGTCCTGCATCGTGAACGCGAGCTGCGTCTCTGCGGCCATGCCCGGGTCCGACCGGTAGCCGGTCAGCCGGGCGAGCTCGACGAACGAACGCGGCTCCTGTGCCGTTCCCATGTAGCCCTCGTTGGCAATCCGCTCCTGGTAGAAGGTCAGGACGTCGCCGATCACACCCCACGCGTCGATTGCTGCGAGCGCGAAGTCGTCGAGCGAGCCGCGGGCGAGCATCGGGTCACTGCGCGCAAGCGACGCGCGCATGGCCCGCACAAAGCTCTCGTGCGTGCCGACGCGGTAGCTCAGCTCGCTCAGCTCGGGCGGATTGAATGGCCGCCGGACAGCTGTCCCTCGCTGGCGGACCGCACTCACACTGCGGACCCGGCGGCCAGATCGATCACCCCTGGGCCGCGACGTAGGGGCGCGGCGGCGAGCGGGGTGATGCTTACGATCTCGAGCGGCCCCAGCTCGATCGTCGTCGCGACGTCGCCGTCGATTCGTCGAGCATCGGGACGCCGGAAGAGCTGAACGCTCACCCCGACGACGCCCGCGACACCTTGCAGGGCGGCCACCATCGGGCTGAGGTGGACAGCCTGGCCAAGCACCCACCTGTCCGGGGAGAAGAACCCGGGCCTGCCGTCGGCGGTCGTGCCGGGCTCGAGCTCGCTTCGCGCCCGCTCGAGGACGTCCGCCGCGTCGTAGCTATCTTCGAGGTCGAGCGCCACCGCGATCAGCGGCCTGACGTGGGTCGCCTCGACGACGCGCAGGTCGCGGCCCAGCGTGCGGGCGGGGGCGAGCGCCCCTGCGACCCGGCCGAGCAGCCTGGGCCCGGCGCGGTCCCGCCCCAGCGCGTCGATCGCGACGACCGCCTCGTAGCGACTCCCGCGCCAGCGCAGCTCGGCCGCCGCGGAGTGCACCAGGCCCGAGAGCGCCCGGTCGTGCAGGACGAGGTCAGCGTAGTCGGAGGCACGCGCAGCGCGCCGCCGGCCCGACGTGATCGCCAGCGGCGCGAGCCGGCGCGCCGACTCATGCGACTGGGGCTCGGTACCTCCCTCCGCCGGCAGAGGGTTGCGGACCGAAACCCACTTTACGGCGTCGTCGGGTGCCGCCGAGCCGATCCAGCAGATCGACTCGGCGGCAACGTTGCCGGCGCTGCCGTTGCCCTCGTGGTAGGTCGCGGCGAGCCGCGTCGGAGCGGCAAAGGATGGCCGGCGACCGTGGACACCGTCGCCGAAGCGTAGGTGCGGTGAGCCCTGGTTGTCGTGCTCGACCACGAAGTGGCGGTCGTTCCTGCCGCTCGCCAGCAGGTCGTGTCGAGGCTCCCAGAGCAGCGCGGCGACGAACGCGTCAAACGACTCCCCGTCGTCCTCGGGGTGCGGGATGCGTATCCCCGATACGACGCGCCGCGCCGACGGAGCGAGCGCCGTCGAGGCAGCGTCGACATCGTGCCACTCGACAGCAGCGATACGCGGCAGCGCCGCGTCGGGGTCCTGGCGGAGTGCAAGTGCCGCGGGCTCGTCGTGCGGGGCGGGCGAAGCGTAGGACAGCCTCTGCGCGGAGACCGCCGGCCAGTCGGGCGAGGAGATTGGTTCGAGGCGGCGGTATCTGCCGCCGAGCGGGCCACCCTGGCACCAGCGGCCCGTGTCGCCGGCTAGCAGCCGGCCGTGGTGCGCCAGGACGATGTTGCCACGCGCGATGCCTCCACCTCCCGCCGCGCCTGCGCGGGTCGCCTCGAGCGAGAACCGCAGCGCGTCGACGTCGTCCCAACGCACCTGCAGCGAGCCGTCTTCCTCGTGCCGGACGTTCGTCAGGCGCACGGCCTGGCGGCGGGTGGTGTCAACGGCGCATCCAGGCAACGGCGATCTGTCGGAGCGCTCCTCGACGGAGAGCTCCTCGACGATCAGCACCTCGCCCGGCTGGAGTTCGAGCCGTGGGCCGGTCGATCGCAGCCTCGCGCAGGTCGCGCCCCCGGCGAGCGGGTCCTCAAGCTGGATCGCGTTGTGCGCCACCCGCACCCGGACGACTCCGCCGGGTCCCGGGCTGAGCGGCTCGAACACCTGCCGTCCGGCGAGCTCAGACTCGTCGTGCTCGATCGTATGGATGATTGCGCGCGGGGAGCCCGCTCGCTCGCCGGTCGCGAAGACCACCATCCCGGGGTCAAGCTCCAGGTCGCCGTTGGTGGCTTTGAGCGAGAGCCAGACGCGGGCGTTGCAGCCCTCGTGCAGGCGGTAGGCGATCAGTCGTGCGTGACGGCGGATCGACGGCCGCTGACGCGCCGTGGCAATGTAGGCCTCGCCCGCGGCGGCGTCCTGGAAGTAGCTCAGCTGGTCGCCGACGTAGGCGAGCAGTTCGAGGATTGCGACGCCCTCGTCCGGGGCGTGCGTCTCGCTCCACTCCGGCAGCGTGTAGGCCAGTCGGTCGGCGATCAGCTGGCGGAAGCTCTCGTAGTCCTTGGCCAGGTAGTCGAGCGGAAGACCATCATTCGGTCGTGTGGTCGAGGCCGCGCCCGCTCGCGAGCTGGGAACGAGCTGGCTCGCCCTCATGTCCGCCCTCCCGTGACAGTCACCGACTGGCTGCGGCCGGTGCGCCGGCTGACGAACGGCACCAGGATCGAAAGCGTGGAGTCCTCCTGCACGAGCTGCACGCCGCGGATGTCGACGAGGTCCCCGAGCCATTTCTGCAGCCCGGCCTCGACGCGGAGGCGAAGGACCGCCGCGAGCTCCTCGCTGTTGGGCTCGAAGATCATGTGACGCAGGCCGGCCCCGAAGTCGGGCCGGTTTACCCGTTCACCGGGGTCGGTGAGCAGGAACTGCTCGATCATGTCGCGCAGGTGTTCGTCCTCGTCGGTCAGCGCCGTCCGGCAGAGATGGTCGACCCGCAGGGGGTAGTCGATCTGCATCAGAGTCCGGTCACGCGTGGTTGGGTGGCGATCACCATCAGGCCGGTGCCGCTCGGGGCGCACACAGCCTCGCTCACGTCGAGCAGCACCGGCTCGCCGTCGGCGGTCACGCGCAGCGCCGCGGTGATCCATTGCGCCGTCAGACAGGGCCCGTTGGCGATGGGCGGCGGCGGCAGGGGGCAGCCGGCGATGGAGTAGGGGACCGGCTGTGTCGTGACAGGCTGGCCGCTCACGGTCACGCGCGGACTCGCCATCACTGGGAGCGCCTGGCCGCCGTGGAAGCAGGTGACGGTCGCGCCTTCGTGCAGCAGGTATCCGGGCATCAGCGGACCTCGAGCGCGCCGTCGTTGATCGTCACACGGGTCAGGGCTGACAGGTCGATGGCTGACTCGGCGCCGTCGATCGTGACGCCGCTCGAGTCGAGCACGACTTTCCTGTTGTCCGTCTCGATCGTGATGCTGGTCGAGCCGTCAGTGTCGCTTAGGGTGATCGTGCAGCCGGCGGTCTTCAGCACCTTGAGGTCGGGTCCGGTGGCCTCGGACGGCAGCTGACCGTTCCCCCAGAAGCAGCCGCTCCAGATCGGGCGCGAGGTGTCGCCGCGCTCGAACTCGATCCAGACGAGCGCCCCCTCGGGGGGCACGAGGTAGCAGCCGACACCGTCGCCCGCGTAGGGCAGGGCCGGCAGCGCCCAACCGCTCTGGCCGTCGCCGTAGATGTCGGGCACTCGGGCCCGGATCCGGCCAAGGTTGTCGGGGTCGTCGTTGGTCGCGACGACGCCGCGGAACTTGCCGTAGAAGCGCGTCGGTTGGTCGCGCGAGTGGAGGTCGAGTTGTGGGGAGAGGGTGCTCACGTGTTCACCCGCTGGCTTCTGGCGCCGAGCCCGTCGCGCGCTAGCGTGAAATGCTGCCGATAGTCGCCGAGGCGGATTCGATGCGTGACCTCGCGCACGTAGTAGTCGCCGTCGAAGCTCAGGCCGGCGCCGCGGACCGGGACGACGCGCCGTGGTCGGAGGGCGTGCCCGTAGCGGGCGGCGTCGAGCTCCCCGGTTGCCGTCACCGCCTCTGCTCCGCGGATCGCGCTCGCACGGCCCCTGAGCAGCGCCTCCGGCTGGGAGAGTTGTGCCGAGTCTCGGGCGATTAGCGTGCGCATGGCCTTGGCCGCGGTGAGCTCGAGCGGTGGCAGATCGGCGGGCTGCGGGTCGAGTTGCTGGATCTCCCGCGTGGACGGATCGAGCGTCGCGAGCTTGGTCGAGGTGGGACGTAGCGCGTCGAAGTTGAAGTTGATGGGATCGTCTACGTTGGTGTCGGGTCCCATGTTCATTGAGATGGGCGGTTGGGTTGCGGCCGCCCGGTCCTCTGGCCCCCAGTGCGCGACGTTGTCGCCCGGCGCGGTCCCCGGCTCGACGTAGAAGACAAACCCGTGCCGGTGCGCCAGCCGGTTGACGAGCTTGTAGTCGGTGCCCTGCTGCATCGGCACTCGCTCCTCCTCGGGCGGCGCGTCGTTCGTCGCCGTCACGTCTGGGCGCAGCCCATAAGAGCGCAGGATCTTCTCAACGATGTCCGAGTCCGACTGGTTCGGGAACGACGCGTTCTTCTCTTCTAGGTCCATCTTCACGCTCAGGTCCTCGCCAGTGACGACGAGAAGTGTCTGGCCGGGCGTGTTGCTCTGCACGAGCTGGAGGTCCGTAGTGACCCCGTCGATGAGTGTCTCGTCGACGCTGCCGACGCGCACGGCAACGCCGAGCCGCTTGCCGGGCTCGAAGGTCCCGTCGGTGAGCAGCGTGTAGTCAGGAGCGGCTCCCTTGCCGAGCGCGAACGTCGCCTGGAAGAGGTCGCGATCGTGGTCGCGGCTTCGTACCTCGAGCTCGACGAATCCGTCGATGACCGCGAACGCGGCCGGAGCGAGCGTGTCCGTGCCCGTGAATAGCCGAAGGGTGACGGGCGACGAGGGCATCGTCACACGCTTCCGACGCCCGGGGTCGGGATGATGAGCGTACGCCCTGGATCGGCAGTGAGCTTGTCCGGTCGGGTCGCGGCGTTCGCATCGCACACCTCCCAGAACAGTTCGGGATCCCCGAGGTACGCCGCCGTCACGTTGTCGATCCGGTCGCTTCCCGTCACGGCGTGCACGGCTAGGATCGCGGCTGGCGGGCCGATCGGCAAGAAGCGACGGCGGACATACCGGATCTCCCCTCCCTCCGGCGACGCGAGCGTGGCCACGTCGAGGTTCCGGTATCTGCTGTTGGGGGCGAACATGCGCGTCACCTTGCGGCGATCGCGACGCCGGTTGCCTCCGCGGATTGTGCCGGATTGGCTAGCGCGAGTGCCTCCTTTGCCGTCTGGTGTGCGACGTACAGCGAATACCCGGGGTTGTCGGGCGGCAGGTCGAGGGTGCTCAGAACGGTCAATGAGAGCTGAACGCGTGCGAGGATCGGATTCAGCGAGGTGTCGTACGCCTCTTCGATGACGTCGAAGGCCATCAGCCGAACTGGGATGACGCGCTGGGGGCCCCAGACGAACAGGGTCAGCGGCGCTTCGGCCGGGACGACCTCGAGGGCCCCTTGTTGCGCTGATATGAGGTTCTTGAGAATCCCCTGCGTCTTGGGGTAGAGGAGGATCTCGAGCGCGGCGAGCGCGGAGCCGACGCCCGAGCTTGTCGCGATCGGGTCGCCGATCTCGAGGCCGTCGGTGGCGTCGACAACGATCTCGAGCGTGATCATCTCTTGCGGCGGGCCGACTAGCCTAAGGGGCTCGCTATGACCGGGGCTCTCGTAGCCGCTGGCCCGCGCATTGAGCCGGCGTTTAAGCGACTCCGGGTTGTACTGGAAGACGATCACGCTCGGGGTTGGCAGCGCTGTGTCCAGCGCGACGATGGCCCCCTTGAGCAGCCGGGGCGCTCGTGGGAACGCGGTCACCGGACTCCACCCCCGCGCTGTGCCTGCGAGACGGCTCGCGTGACGGCCCGGTGGACGGCCGCGTAGATCGTGCGGCGGCCGGAAAGTCCTTCGGGCCGCTCGAGACTGGTCGTCGAGAGCTCGCTCGCTATCTGGCTGCGGATCGCACGCTTGAGGGCGGCCTGTGTGGTGGGCGTGGCGCTCATCTCGTGCCCCGCCGACGCTCGTAGTCATCGAGCCGTTTGACCGGTAGCGCTCGCGGCTCCGGGCTCGGCGTCTGCGGCGCTAGGTCGATGCGTCCGATCGTCACGTTGATCGGGACGGAGTCGGCAGGACGCTCAGGTGAGAAACCCGTCGCTGCCATACCCGGCGCAGCCTCGTCCCAGGGGTGGTCAGAGAGTGTGCTCGGCAGCGGGGCGTCGCGCTGCTGGACGTAGACCGGGTCGATGCCGAGCCCAACGCTGCGTGTGGAGGGGCTTCTCGGAGGTTCGCGCTCGGTTGCATCAGGGCGAGGGGGCAGCGCCGGGGCGCCCGCGGCAGAAAGGGCCGCTGCCGCTGCCGCCGCTGCAACGGGCGGATTTTTAGCTCGCGGCGATGCCGTGTCGTGCGGGGCGGGACGCGAGCGCGCCGGCGAGGGGTCAACGAGGCGTTCGTCGGAGACATCCGTGCTTGCGCTCGGCATCCAGCCGCTCGGCGTGCGGTGTGGCGCGGCAGGAGCGAGCGACCTCGCGTCGCTGCTCTGTCCCGCGGCGGCGCTGTGACCGTTGGCACGGCTCGCAGTTGGCTGGGAGCGCCGATGCTCGCGCAGTGGCGCCTGCCTGGGGGTCCTCGCGGCTGATAGCGCCGGTATCGGAGCTGAGGCCTGTTGCGCGTTCGATTGCGAAGGCGGCCCGTGACCGGGGTCGAGGGCGCCCCGGGCCCGCGTGCTTCGCGCCCGCTCCCGGCTCGGCGTTGCCGCGCGTACGGCCGCTGCCAAATCGAGCGAGTCGACGTCGGGCAGCGCCTCGCCGTGGATCAGAGCTGCGTCCGCGAGGTCGGCGACGGGGTGCGGGGCAGAGAAAGCGATGGCGCGCTGCTCGAAACGCGAGCCGAGGCGTGGCTGCAGTGATCGCTGGGAGCCGCGCGAGCGTGAGAGAAGCCGATCCAGGTAGTCGTTCACGCGTCAACCAGCTCGAGGTAGGCGCGTCTGCGGCCGTGGGGAAGCGCGACGATGGCTTCCTCACTCCAGCCGTAGGCGCTAGCGAGGGCGTGTATATCGCTAAGTGACCGTGCGCGCCACGCGCCGATCTCGGCCCATAGGAACGAGCCGATGTCGAACGTTTCGGTCCAGCTGCGCTCGCATGCCGGACACGACGCGGCGACCACGATGTCGGCCAGGGGCTCGGCTTCGGCCATGGCGTCGATGACGGCCGCGGAGACGACGCTCTCGTCCGTAGGGCTCTCCAGGACGCAGCAGGCAAGCAGGGCCGCCTTTGCATCCTCGTCGTCGTTGTGCGCGAGCGCTTCGAGCAGATCTTGGCTGGTCGGGAGCCGGTAGCGCACCGTCCCGCCCTCGAGCGAACGCGTCTCCTCGCTCGCCACCGTCTCGGCCTTCGCGAGCACGTCGTCCAGGTCGAAGCTCAGCTCGATCGTCTCGTCGCAGCCCGGACAAGCGCACGTGCCCTCGACCACGGACCCGAACAGGCACCGTCGAAGTCGCATGAGGCTCGTGTCGCGCACGCCGATGCTCGTCCGAGCCGGGTCACCGGCTATCGGCGCGCCGAGCTGCAGCAGCGTCAGGGCCCGATCGACTGGACCCTGCTCTACTCCCAGCTCCCAGGCGTCGAGGAGTTCTGTTGCAGTCATTACTACGTGCCGAACGACGGTTCGGTGGGCTCGGTCACGCTGGTGTCGCGCTCCCAGCCCTCGTTCTCGAGCTTGATGTGCTGGATGGCGACGGCGTTGGCGTTGGCGTCGAGGTCGGGCAGGGCCTGGTACTCCGACACCCAGCAGCGGTAGACCTTGTAGGCGATCACCAGCTGGCCGGCCTCGTTGTAGACCTCGATGATGATGTCCTTGCGGAAGTCCGCCAGCGAGACCTCGGCAGCCGAGCCCCGCGCCGTAGTTCCAGACCTTGTTGGCCCAGTGCTCGAACTCGGTGTCGTGCGTCACGCCGCGCTCGAGCGTGATCGCGTCGTACTCGGTGCGGCCCGGCGACTTGCGGCTGCTGCTCGGGTCGCCGCCCTCGCGGTGCTTGACCACCTCGGTCGTGCGCTTCAGCGCGCTGACCTTGCTGACGCCGGCGACGTACTTGCCGTCCCACTTCAGCCGGAACTTGAAGTTCTTGTACGGGTCGAAGCGCGTGCGGGTTGACGGTGAACTCGGCCATCCGAGTGCCTCCTTACGATCTGCGATCTGGCCGGCGCGATCTGCTGGATCTGGATGACGACGAACTCGGCGGGCTTCGAGCGGCGCGAAGCCGACGAGGATGTTGACGATGCCGAGGTCGATGTCGGTCTGCGTGGTTGTCTCGCCGTCGCACTTGACGAAGTAGGCCTGCTGCGGCGTCGTGCCCTGGAACGCGCCCTGGCGGAACAGCGTCTGCATGAACGCGCCGACGTTCAGCCGGATCTGCCGCCCACAGCGGCTCGTCGTTCGGCTCGAACACCACCCACTGCGTGCCCCGGTACAGGCTCTCCTCGATGAACAGCGCGAGGCGGCGCACCGGGACGTACTTCCACTGCGTCAGCCAGCTGGTCGTCGCCCGCGCAGCGTGCGCGCGCCCCACACGACGATGGCCGACACCGGGAAGGCGCGAAGGCAGTTGACGCCGACCGGATTGAGCGATCCGTTCTCGAGATCGGTCAGCCTCACGACGAGGTCCTGCGCCCCCATCACGGCGGCATCGAGCCCGGCCGGCGCCTTCCACACGCCGCGCTGCGTGTCGGTGCGGGCGCATGACGCCGGCCACGGCCCCACAGACGGGCATCGCTACGAGGTGGCCGGTGTCCGGATCTGGCTTGAGCATTCTCGGGAAATAGATGGCGGCGTTACGCGCCTCCGTCCCGGTGAGGTTCAGCGTGGGCAGTTGGTTGAACGCGTTGCTGACCGCCTGGTCCGGGTTTGTGCTCCAGCTGACGGGCGGATCGATGATGAGCATTGCGCGCCTCTCGGCGCAGTACACCATCGCGGCCTGGTAGACCTGCGGGTACAGGTCGGCGTCGTCGGTAGCAGGGATGCAGAGCAGGTTGAACAGGTCGGTGCGTTCGAGGGCATAGATCCCCTGGCGCGCGGCACGCAGCCCTCCTCCTGTGGCGATGTCGTTCGCCGCAAGCGGGCCGCTGTCGACGCCGCCGCTTGCCGGGATCCAGTACACCGGATTCGCGTCGGCCGCCGAGAAGGGAGCCCCGAGCGTAACGGCGTTGAGGGAGCCCGATCCGGTCGGTGCCGGCGGATTGGGGCCGGCGGCGGCTACACGGACGATGCTCGATTGTGATTCGAGGACCTGCGAAAGCGCCCTGGTCCCGCTGAGCGCGACGTTCAGGTACGTCTCGATGCGACCGTTCGCCGTGTCCTGCACGTAGAGGTTGAAGCCCTGGCTTCGCGCGACGCCGAATCGGCTCTCGTAGTCGGCCTCCTCAGAGCCCTGTGGGGCAGGGAGGCTCTCAATTCGCGCGAGCAGCCCGTTTCCCCACGCGCCGGGATCCGCGGCCTGCAGCGTCAACGTGTCGAGCACAATCGTCGCCTCCGCGCCACTGTGCGCTGCTGCGGTGAGACGAACGACGATCGCCGTCCGCCCCTCGTTCTGGTAGAAGTCGCTGACGGCGACCGACATCGGGTAGGCGCTCGAGACGGCGCCGAACGTGCGGGTGTAGTCGGCGGAGCTGGTGAGCGTCTGAGGGTCGCTCACGGGGCCCCGTTCCGCGAGTCCGACGAACGCCGTAATCGAGGTGGCAACCCCAGTGATCGGGCGGACGCTGCTCGGGATCTCCTCGATATAGACGCCTGGATAGGTAAGCGTGGCCGGCATCGGTTAGCTCCCGTCTGCGGGTCGCCCAGCGATGACGTCGCAATCCACGGGGTGATCGAGAGGATTCTGAAGCGAGATCGAAACGATCGGGTTCGCGTCCAGGCCGGCGATCACACGCTGCCCAATGAGAACGAGCGGATAGTCGAGCGTCGGCGATTTTGCATCGTCGACGGCCGCGTTCACCTGGTACTTGAGCCCTGGCTCGCTCGCCGTGATGGAGAGGAACTGGAGGAGTGCCTTCTCGCTGCCGAATGAGACGGTCTTGCTGTCGCCCTTGGCAAGCGTTAGCTGAGCAAGTTCGCACATCTCAGTGTCCAGGGGTTGGTTAATCGAGATGCTCGGACCGTCACTCACAGTAACCGTTCCCACGAAGCTGACCGTTCGCACGATTTCTCCTTTCACCGACGGTGGCGTCCAACGGCGCGCTTGATCGCCGAAGCGAGTGAGCCGTCCGGCACCTCGAGCAACGTCAGCTGCGGCCGTAGTTCGTATACAAACGCTTTCGTCCCGCTCGAGGCGACGGTCACAATAGTCAGCTCTGGGTACTCCCCGAGAAGCTGATCTGCGGCGCGCGGCAGCTCCATGCTGTTTCGCATAAGCATCACGAGCGCGTCGAAATCATGCTCTTCGCGCAACGTCAACACGTCATCGATCACGTCGGACACTTCGATCACGACGATGATCTCAGGGTCGTGTCGCAGCGTGGCGAGTGAATCACGAAGGGCTCCGTCTAGTTGGTCTTGTATTCCGGCAAGAGCGATGGCGATTGTCACTGACACACTTTTCGCTCCGTCACGAGACTAAGGCGCTTGCAGGTGCGCCACAAGGATCCCTGGGTTACAACTTCGAACCGGTCGGGTACCATATCCATGGGTACTAGGCCGGATCCACAGTCGCGGGATCGGCCACAGCAGCGCGGATCTACAATCTCTGTCTCTGATCGCTTGCGGCGCTCCGGAGCACTGAGAATGTTTGTCGCCGCCGGGCTGAGCAGGTGAGGCTCAGTACCTCCGAGCACGCAGGTATCGCGCTGGAGCCTGCGGACCCGTTGATTGCTGCGTTGAGCGGGAAATCAGACCCGCGCCTCGCGGACTCGTTCCGACGGCACACCGTGTCCCGGTGATCACGAGCAAGCCAGTCCGCTGATAACCGAGCAGGTCCTCAGGGCCCGTCGGGCCGATAGGCTCGTTTATGGCACCGGAGTCGTACGCGCCTGATTCACAAGACCAGCCTCTGACGACAAGAGGAGCTGAGGCCCCGGCTCCGCCGCTTCGTCCAACCGGAGCCGGGCGACGGCGTCCTGTCGACGACTTACTGCCAATTTTTGAAGAATGTTATGCACGTGGTTCTTGACGGTGCGAATCTCGAGCGTCAGCCGCTCGGCGATCTCGCGATTGGTCAGGCCGGCCTCGATCAGCCGGAGCAGCTCGTACTCGCGCGATGTGAGGACTGCGACCGCTGCTCGCGCACGCCGCGCGTTCTCCCGACGCAGAGCCTGGAGCTTGAGTCCTTCGATGAGCAGGTCGGACGCCGCGTCGGAGCAGACGATTCGCCCGCTCGCCACACCGACGATGGCCTGCAACAGCGCCTCGAGCGTGTCCGATCGTAGAACGATTCCGCGCGCTCCAGTTTCGAGGAGGGTCGTCACCGCAAGAGGATCGTTGTCAACTCCGAAGCACACGTAGTTCCAGACGTGTGCGAGCGTGCAGACGGCCGGCGGAGCTTGCGTTACCGCAGCGTTGATCACGATGACGGTCGCCGACCGATCGGACGCTTCCGTCACGGGTGCCGCGGCGTTAGTCGTCGCCGAGACCTCGCCGACCCACTCCTCCCTCTGCAGGACATCGGCCAGCGCGACGGCGCCGATCAGGACATCGTCAACGACGACAACTCGCACGGTCGGGACCACGCACGCATCGTCGGCCGAAGATGAGTGAATTCTTATGCTTGAGGTGGACATCGAGCGTCGCTTCGGTCTGAACTAGCGGCGATGACTCTCATGCTCGACGCTCCCAGAGCCAGCTCCTGACCCTCCGCACATCTGAGGCGCCGAGCGCACCGGCCCGCTCGAGCTCGTTCCTCGCGGATCCAACGCCGTCCGAGCCGGGCGGACGCAAGCTGCGCTGCGATCCACGCCGAGATACCGGAGCTTGCCCGCGCTCTCACGGAAGATTCGGGGACGCATTGGAGGGCGGGCCGGCTGGCGCGGCGCGGGGCGCCGTGGTGCCGAGGCAGTTGATTAGTGTCGCCTTGCAAGCTGTGCATGCCACGAGATCCGCTGATCGGGTCTGGCCCCGAGGATCCCGAACGGCGATAACAGCGCGCTCCCGTGCGATAACAGCCAAAGCAGCACTTCCGGCACCATTCCGTCGAGAATGACGCGTACCCTGTCGGACCAGGCCGTGCAATCTGTATGTCGGGTGGTCGACTGCCACCTAGCTCCAGCTTCGGGCCCGGGTGCGGGTCAAGCAGCGCACCGTCCCCATTCCGTGAAATCGTGTCACAAGGCGGCCAGGTCGCGAAGGCAAGCGCCATGGTCAAGACGCAGATGGATCCGGTCGGCCTGGAGCGGCAACGGACAAACGTGCCGACCATGCGGGTGTGCGCGGCCGCTAGCCGCGCTTCGTGCGCCATGAGACTCACCCCCCGGTGTTCGGGGCCTCAGACGTCGTTTCCCAGACGCGGTCGTCCTTCGGCCCCGACTTGGACCCAGGTTGCAACGTAACCTCACCCATCAAGCTGGCTATGGCTGCCGTGCACAAAATGCATCGTTTCAAGCGATACGCATGTGCAAAATCCGCTCATACATTTGCGAAACCCACGGGGACGGTCGGGATTGGCGAGCGCTCAGTCTCCTTTGCCGAGATAACGATCCGCTCACATTCGATAACAGAGCTGCCACAGGTCTTGACGGCGTTGTCGCTAGTCACGGACCTAGTGCTACTGACGCCCAATGAGAAGCAACTGGGCGGCAACACTGCTGGCGTCCCTCAAAAGGAGCCGCGATGCTCTACAGCAGCGCGGAAGTCACCTCGCAGCAGTAGATGTGGCAGTCCACACGCTGCGGCACCGGTTTCAACTGACGTCCTGGCTCACGGTCGGCGCGTCCGAGCTGACGGCGCTTATCGCCCAAAGTGATGTATCGTCGAGCCCGACCCGACCGGCTCGTAATTGGCGGCCCAATCGCCGAGACTCAAATGAGGAATCCAGTGACGAGCGGAGCGCCACAGCCTCCTGAAGCGCCTAACCCGCCCGGCTCGACTGCAAACAGCGCTTCGTGGAAACTCAGCGACCCCGCGTACGGTGGCGTGGTCGCGGTGGGTGTCGGTCTCGTCCCCCTTTCCGTCATCGTCAATCCTTCCGATCGTAGTCGCGCCTGACAGTTCCTCGAGCATCGCCAGCATTGCGACCGGCGCCGGAGGCGTCATCGGCTCGGTCGTGGGTGCGTTCTTCGGCGTAAAGTCCGGGCACTGGCAACACCAAGGCCGCGATCAGCGCCCAGCGTGCCGAGTCTGCGCATGCGCAGTCGTTCGGAATCCACTTGGGTCCCAAGGAGGGCATTTCGCAGCGGGCCCTCAACCACCAAGCATGGAAAGGAGCAGACCCCGCCGTGCTAGGTGAAGCATTAGTAGATCAAGTCGAGGCGGTGCCCTCGGTCCGACCTAGGGATGTTGTGTGGCCGGCCCTTAGTTCAGCTGCGAGGTTGTGAGGTCTGGAAAAAGCTCCCCGAGGGGCGAACGCCGACCGACTAGCCCAGGCATGTGGCGGCGGGCCGTGGACAAGTGGGTACACGTCTGGCGCGCGCTCGCCGCATGGAGACGGTCGCGATCGCCGTCTGACGTTTCGTGGCGGGAGACCCGGGGCTCGGTAATGTGGCGGCCGCGGAGGAACGCCGATCAGGCTCGATTCGTGCGAATTTCTGGCTCAGGTCGTGATCTGGAAGGAAAGGGTGTCCGTCGCGGTTCCGGCCCGCGAGCGGACACTTCGTTATGCAGGCAGCTCGGCCTCGTCGTGGGCGGCGACGGGATCTGTTCTGTGTGACCGGCCAGGTAGCGCGGCAGATGCTTCCGTTTCAGCCCGTGCCGGTCGTCCACCATCCATCCTGCGCTCGCGCTCGCGAAGAGAGAGCGGATAAGTACCGACTCATACAAGGCGGGCGACACAGCTAGCACCGTTCCTCCCGTTCGGCTTGCTGACGTTCCTGCGACTGGCAGCCCGATCCTTCCGGTGCGCGGAGAGCCGCATTCCGCAGGCGACGGGATTGGTCTCGCGGCGTCTGGGACGGTTGCACTGGCACGATCCCAGTCGCCGACGACCGGACGTGCTTTCGAGTGGGACGAGCCTCCGATCCTTCTCGTCCCGTGTGGCGTGGTGGAGTCCAACCGTCAGTCCGCACTTGCGTATCGACCTCGACGGGAACGCCAATGGAGCGAGGTAGCGTGACCCGGCGTGACTGGCGACGCGAAGGCGTCAACTGCGGGACCGGGTCGGGTTCTCGAGCGGCGCCGCGCGGTTGCCTTAGCGCGTCACTATCGCGAGTTCGAGGGGCTCTCGATCAGGCAGATCGCGGATCGCCTTGGGCGCTCGCCGGCGACGGTCAAGGCCTACTTCTACGATCCGACTGGGGAGAAGGCCCGAGCGGTCAAGGCGCGCTACGTCGGGGTGTGCCGCGGCTGCGGCGCGTACACCCAGCCACGCAACGGCAAGGGGGACGCGTACGCGTACTGCAAAGCCTGCCACCCAGGCGCGAGCGAACGGCGCTGGACACGGGAGCGGGTGCTCGACGCGATGAATGCGTGGTGGGACCGATACGGCCAGCTGCCATCCTCTTACGACTGGTCAGTCACACAGGCCCGCCGTCGCGGGGGCGGCGCCCTCGAGCGTTTGGCCGACGGTGAGTGGCCCTCAGCGGCGGTCGTCACCGACTTGTTCGGCGGCTGGCCGGCGGCGCGCGCTGCAGCATCGCGATCCGACTGAACGTGAAGTCCGAGTCCCCTATCGAGGGGGGAGGTGCGGCTAGTCGGGGGGTGCCGAGTCCATGGGGCGGCCGCGGCTCGCGCTGAGGGCCGGAGATCGAAACCCGAGGGGAAGCCCGACGAAGGCCAAAGGGCGGGACTCGGCGTGCTTCACGCTGTACTTCGTGTATATGACTAACCCAACGTCGTCGACGCTGACGGGCAGCTTCGACGGGTGAGTGACTCGGTGGCGACCCAGCTTGAGCGACGTAACCGCCAGGGCGGAGACTCGGATGACGTTGGTCGATCGCTTCTCGACGAGCTGATGACCTCAAGGCAAGTCGCCGCACTCCTGCAGATGCGATTGTCAACGGTCGAAGGCTACGCGAGACGCGGGCTCCTTCCAAGCGTGAAGGTCGGCCGTCACCGACGCTTCATCCGCTCGGAGGTGGAACGAGCGCTCGCGGCGCTAACGGAAGGCCATTAGCGACATTCAACCGCTGGCAGGCGACCGGCTCGTGCCCGACCGTTCAATAGGCGAAAAGTCTCGGCTGTTCGAGGAGCGCTGCGAGACGCTCGAAGGTAACTGCCCCTGGGGTCAGGCCGCGGCAACCAATTGTGAGGTTTCGAGCAGCGCCTCTGGGAGACCATGATCAAGCTCCCACGTGACTTGCATCGGCCTGTTCCCGACGTGGGAGACGTAACGGACTGGCCCAAGGCAGGTGAACGCTGAGCCCGCACCGTTCGCTCGCGTCTCCGATTCACGGACGAACAGGATGATCTTTGTGCCCATGGCGACGTGGTTGATGTAGCGCCGGCCGGTCGGGGTGTCGTCGTGCGTTGCGTTCTGCGACTCCCAGTGGAAGAGGCTGCGCGACAGGGCATAGTCGCGGTACATTGTGGTTGGCGAAAATGATCGCTCTGACTTGCGGAGCGTGACGAAAAACAGGTCGGTCTGGGCGTCGGGGAGCCAGCGAACGCCTTCGCGAAAGGTCGATGGCTCGCCGACGGCGCCGTCGCCAAACGCCAGAAGGGCTTCGGCGCGCGTGTACTGAGCGTGCAGAGCGACTGGTACGTCACCGCTGGCCTCAAGCGGTCGCTCCTCGCGCTCGCTTCGGTCGTCTAAGGCCATAGAGAGCTCGACGAGTTCGTCGCGGACAGCGGAGTGAGGCCACAGGCGCTCGAGCGCTGAGTCGAGCGAGTCGCCCTTCAGATCGACGCCGAGTCCGCGAAGGAGCATCGTCAGCAGACGCTGTTGGCGCGTCGCGAAAGAGGTGCAGTTCGGCCGCTCAGACTCGGTCAAGACGTCGAAGTAGAAGCCCGTGCGTTCCGGGTCGTCGATGTGGTCTAGTCGGCGCAGGGTGCGGAGGATGGCGTCCTCGCCTGGGACTGAGGGTGCCGTGGGGAGACCTGCGTCGCGCCGGAGGCGAGTCCAACTGCGGTCCGGCTGGCGGTAGAGGTCGCTGATCCTCCGGCCAGTCTCGCGGGCCCATGTGTCGAGGCTAACGTCGCCGAGCTCCTTCAGCTCCTCAATCAGCGTTGGCCATACCGCTGCGGTCGCCGCGAGCCGCAGGTTGTTCAGCACGACCTCCCGACTCTGCTCGTCGAGCGTGATGGAGCACCCTGACGGCAGGTACGGGAATCCCTCCTCGGCCTGTCGCCGCATTGACCCATTTGACTCGTCGACGATCGCGCGCAGCCGATCCTCGAAGCGAAAGCGCTTGTGCTGCTGACCAACGAGATCGATCACCGTAAGGCCCGCCTTGTCTTCGCTGAGCCGCAGGCCTCGCCCCAATTGCTGGGCGAACACAGTCGCCGATTGTGTCGGACGCAGGAGGAGAACGGTGTCGACGTTCGGGACGTCAACTCCTTCTCCGAGCACATCCACGCTGAAGACGCAACGAATGGTGCCGGCGCGGAGACTCTGGAGCGCGTTGCGTCGGTCGGCCTCGGAGGTAAACCCGCTGATTGCGACCGAATCCAGGCCGAGCTCGGAGAACTGTGCGGCCATGAACTCGGCGTGGGCAATAGACACGCAGAAACCGAGCGCGCGCATCGTGTTCGGTGACGCATGCCACTCCTCGATCGCCTGGACCACCCGACGGGCACGGACGTTGTTACCCGTGAAGAGATTGTCGAGCTGCGAGACGTCGTATCCGCCCCGGCGCCAGGTCAGGTTTCTGAGATCCTCAGTGTCCGAGACGCCGAAATATTGAAACGGCGCGAGGTAGCCGCGATCGATCGCCTCCCACACGCGGAGCTCGACTGCAATTCGGCCGCCGAACCATCTTGTGACATCGCCGCCGTCCATCCGCTCGGGAGTCGCGGTAAGGCCGACAAGCTCGACCGGCTGAAGGTGCTCCAGGAGGGCCGCGTAGCTCGGGGCCTCAACATGGTGAAACTCATCAACGATCACAACGTCGAACCGCTTGGGGTCGATCGCCTCCACGTCCTTGCGACGTAGCGACTGGATCATCGCGAACAGATGGCGACCGTCCTGCGGGCGGTGGCCACCGCTAAGAATCTCGCCAAAGCTCGAGTCCTTCAGGGCGGCGCGGAACGTCGCCCGGCTCTGGTTAAGAATCTGTTCTCGATGAGCGACGAAGAGCAGGCGTAGCGGTCGCTTGGCCCGGTTGACCAGTTCCTTGTAATCCAGCGCAGCAATGACGGTTTTGCCCGTGCCGGTTGCGGCGACAACAAGGTTGCGATGGCGATCGTGGCGGTCGCGTTGGACCATCAGATCCTCGAGCATCCGGCGCTGGTGTGGATACGGGATCACGTCGAGCCCGCTGAAGCCCGCGCTCGCTATGTCTTGCGCCTTGCCCTGCCGCTGGCGCCCGAGCGCCTGCTCGAGTCGCTCGGCATCGCGGTCGGGCTCGTACTCCTCGAAGGCATCGTCGTCCCAATAGGTGTCGAACGTGGCGCGCATGCGCTCGATGACCGACGCGGCTTCTGCCTCGGCCAGGCGCACGTTCCACTCAAGCCCAGCGTGCATCGCGGTGCGCGAGAGGTTCGAAGAGCCGACGAACGCAGTGGTCAGCCCGTGCGGACGATCCATGATCCATGCTTTTGCGTGCAGCTTCGTTCGTTGGGCGTCGAAGCCAATCCGCACCTCGGCGCCGAGCTCACTCAGGGCGCGAACCGCTTTAGGGTCGGTGACGCCCATGTACGTAGTAGTGATTACCCGAACGTCCCCTTCACGAGCTACTACGCCGCGCAGTTCGTCGAGCAGCGTTACGACGCCACTCCACATGATGAAGGCGCAGATCAAGTCCACGCGCGTCGCGCTCTGAAGCTCGGCCTTGAGCTCGGAACCGATCGACGGCTGCTTGCGATCGTTGACCAGGAGTTCGTTCGTGGTCAGCGGCACCTGCGGCCGGAGAGGCAGAACCGGGACCGTGAGCCCGTCGGAGACCGGCAGGATGCCAGTGAGTAGCTCGGCCGGTGTGACGAGCTCATAGCGAGCGAGGAGCTCCGCACCGAGACTCTCGGCGAGCTGGTTTGCGAGCGTTGCAGGGTCCGCGTCGCTTGTGGTCCGAAGCCATTCGGCGACAAGCGCTTCGGCTTGTCGGATGACGAATGCTCGGGCTTCCGCAACGTCGAGCCCTCGCCACTCCACCCGTTTCGCATCGATCGCGTTCAGCCGCGTCCGCAGCGCCGTCGTCACCAACGCTTCGCGCAGGCCGGGGTCGAGAGGATCCGAGGTCATGCCTGACGACAGCTTTCCATGGATGGCAAGCACCGTTCCAGCGCCTTCGCCACGATCGCGGCTCCCGGTCTCAACAACACTGCGCCGACCCCAACTGCGCCGACGCCCGCCGTTGAGAAAGGCGGCGCTGGAGGGCGAGCCGGCGGAGCACGCCGCGAAGCTTCTGGAAGTAGGTGCAATCCTGTCCCGCGTGGCTGATGGCGAGCCGCCGCCCCGGTCAGGCACTCGTTCCGTCAGGTCAAGACCGTGTAACAAAGCGTGTAACAAAGTGGGCGAATTCAGCCTGAGCCAGCTTCAGGCAAAAATCAGAACAACCCTGCGAATGCGGGCAAGAACCCGAAGGTTGGCCCTCGAGGGCTCCGAGGCCATGAATTTAAGTGGCCACGCTCCTGCGAATGAACAGCGCGCAACTCAGAGGCCGCCGCTGACAGCGAGCCTATCGGACGGATGCGGTATCGAGTTGGACGGCGAGCTGGTCGTTCGTCTCATAGCCCATGTCCGCGTACGCGCGGAGCCGCTTGGCGTACATGCGCCTGAGAACAGGAACGTCGGAGTCGACGTAGTCGTAGATGCGGATGTCGCGCTTCGAAGGGTGGTCGCGATGCAGGCGGCCGGCGTACTGGACGACCGTGCCCTTCCAAGCGATCGGCATCGTCAGAAGGAGCGTGTCGAGCCGCGGGTCGTCGAAGCCTTCGCCGATGTAGCGTCCGGTTGCAAGTACGAGCCGAGGCTCACCGTCCGGAACCCCGGCCAGTTGGGCGAGCGCGGCGCGGCGGGCCTTGGGCTTGACGCCGCCATGGAGAATGACGAGGTCTGGGACGTCGACGGATAGGTGACTCGCAAGACGGTCGAGATGATCGCGGCGCTCCGTGAGAATGATCAGCGCACGTCTTTGTCTCACAAGGTCGAGGATGTCCGATGCAACGAGTTGCAGGCGATTTGGGTCGCGTCCCAGCGCGCTGTAGACCTCTTGGATCGACGGTTCGGGCGGTAGCTGACTACGGTCGAAGTTCGTCTCTCGGCGTATCACCCGGCGGTCCTGTGGGTCAGCTTGACCGCGGGTGTCCGGTCGGGCCGTGTGCCGGATTGGGCCGCACTGCATGGCGATAATCGGCTGGTGGCCGTCGCGGCGGTACGGGGTTGCCGTGAGACCGGTGATGAAGCGCGCCGAGGCCGCCGAGAGAACGCCGTCGATTGACACCGCTGGCACGTGATGGCACTCGTCGACGATGACGTGACCGTACGGGCGAAGGAGTTCGCGGACGTCGGCTTGCCGTGCGAGCGTTTGAACCATCGCGATGTCGACGCGGTAGGTGAGCCGTCGGCGGCCGGCACCGATCCGACCGATCGACCTGGGTGGGATGCCGAGGAACTCGGAGAGTCGTTCGACCCACTGCTCAACAAGCGGTCCACGGTGCACCAGAATCAGCGTGGAGCGCCCGCGGCTTGCGAGTAGGCTCGTCGCGAGAACGGTCTTGCCCCAGCCAGGCGGTGCACAAAGCACGCCGATGTCGTGACCGCCAACGGCTTCCGCCGCGTGCCGTTGCGAGTCGTTGAGTTCACCCTGAAATTGGACGTCGAGGGCATCGCCGGCGACGCGCTCGTCGGCAACCACGAGCTGGCTGCCGATTTCGTCGAGCATCTGTTTGACGTCTGCGAGGCAGCCGCGTGGCAGCGCCAGGTATTCGTCGAGCTCTTCGAAGCATCCGATCACGCGGGGTATCCGTGTGACGGGAAGACGCATCCGCTGTTGCTCGATGAACATCGGGTTGGAGAACGTCGCGAGGCGCCGGAGGGCGTGCGTGAGGGCATGGGGGAGTCCGGAGCGGTGGATGTACAGGCGGTCTGCGAGCGTCGCGTCGACCTTCTTGGGCAGCTCGGTATTCGCGAGCCGCTGTCGCAGCGTCCGCGGCGGCCGCCAGGGCGGATCGCGCTGGTCGTCAGCGGGGCGGACGGCCAGGGCGCGGTCTCCATCGAAGTCTGTGATGAGCTCGGCCAGACGGTCCGGGGTGATCTTGGGAACCGACGCGAGGTAGCGCCACTGGTCGAGATGGGGGTTGAGCTGGCCGTCAAGAAACTCGGTGTTTCCGAGCTGGCGAGCATTCCGCTGGAGCGGCAGTGCGATGAGGTTGCCAAATCCACCCGTTGGCAACACATCCTGGCTTGGGAAGAGTCGGTCGTAGGATTCGACCCCGACGGTCGCGCCCCGGGCCATGGCCCCGGTCAGGATCGCGAAGCCGAGTCGACGCGCGTCCGCCGCCGGCACCGGCTCAGTGAAGAAAAACCAGACGTGGGCGCCGTTGCCGGATCGGGATCGCTCCACGGCAGGCTCCACGCCAAGCGACCGGCACACCTCGACGAGTAGCTTTGTGTCCGCTCGCCAACTGCCGCCGTCGAGATCGATTGCCAGGAGCCGGCACGAATCGTCCAGGAGCAGCGGATAGATCCCCATGACGTGCTCACCGCGAAGATGGGCCAGCAGTTGCTGCAGATCAAGGGGGACGAACGCTTGGCGATCGCACGCACCACATCGAACCTTTGGTTTGGCGCAGATCCCGGGCCTCCACTCGTTCGCGCAGCGCGGTGAATAGCCGGACCGCCCCTTCGCAAGGTTCTCCCAGCGAACAGCGAATACGTCGTCGCGGCCTCGAAACAGGTCGCCGAAGAGTCTGGCCTTGGCGATTGGCGAGGGGTCCGCTCCTGGCCCTTCCGAGCGGTCACGCGCTGCGCGACGCTGGGTGAGCTCGGCAAGTCGCAGGACCGCAGCCTCCCGGAGCCGATCGAGCTCAGCGAGCTGCGCCTCGGCGTCATGGATAGCGGCGTCCAGGTCGATGGCCATCGACCTGATTCTCAATGCTGCGTCGGTCTGAACCGCGAGGGAAGCAGAGACCAGGGATTTCGGTGTCCGCAGGCTGGCGCGTAAGCGCCCGACTGCCGTTCGGGAGGTCCGACGCATGACGTAAGTTGGCGAAAAAAGCCTATTTTTCGCAAAGTTCCGTATATTCGTGCGGAGGCTTCGCATGGGACGAACAATCAATACCGAACGGACAGCAGAACGCATCCTCGCGCTGCGACGGACGGCTCGCAGAGGCGGAGAGGTGCGCAATGAGCTTGAGCCGATCATCGACGGTCTGTGTCGCGATCTGGATGAGACGATGAGCAAGAGCCAGGCAGCGAAGGTCATCGGCGTGAGCGTGCCGACGCTCGATAAGTGGATCGAGCAGCGCATCGTTCCGGTCGAGCGCGCAGCGAGCGGGCGCCCGCGCGTTCCGCGCGACACCGCGCTCGACCTTGCCGAGAGAGTCTCCGATGTTCGTGAGCGCGGGCGTGAACGAAACCTGATCGTCGCCGCCGTTCACCAGCTGCAGCGAGACGACTCCACTTATCGAGGCGAGTTCGAGAAGCTCTACGGCCCTGGACTAGGCGCCCTCGCGAGCGAGGAGCTCGTGTCTGCGGCACCAACGGCCGAGTTCGGGCCTGAGGATTAGCGGGTCGCGTGCGTGCCTGGCTACGAAGTCGTGACGCCCCCCCCGTGCGCAAGCTGATCGACGCCTTGGCAGGCAAGCGAGCCAGGCTACCAGCGGGTAGACGAGCAGCTCACTCAAGATCCATGCACCGACGATTTGAAGGGCAGACGGGCCGCGAGGCGCGTAGTCAAGTCGATCGCGACTTCCGTCCGCAGCGTTCCGTAGAAGTCACTTCATGGAACAGGAGCTGCTTGCCACGGTCCGCGCGCTGCGAGCGCGGCGGTTCACGCCCACCGAGATCGCTCGCGCGCTGGGCGTCAGTAAGGCCGATGCTGCCCGACTCGTACGCGTCGTGGCATGCGAGCGGGAGAGCCAAGCGACGGCCGCTGCCGGCGGTAACGCCAACGGCGAAGCGGTCGCGAGTCAGACTCGGTGCTGGGTCAATCCTGGCTGGCGGCACGGGCTGCGAATCGACGGCCATTCTGATTGGCCAGACGACGCCGGTGCGCCGAGCGAAGCCGGCGACAGCGGCGTCGCCTGCGTGCTCGTCGCGTCGCCTGACAGGCGCGACAGGCTGTCCGTGTGCGGCTACCTCGTCGACACATGGTGTCTGGGGGTCAAGAACACGATCGGGCCACAGCGGATGGGCCAGCGCGAACTCGACGCCTTCAAGCGCCAGTACTTCGGACCGTGGGAGTCGGAGGGAATCCCGGTCCCGCTCGAGCTCGCCCGGCACCTCGTACTCGGCGCCGTCGACTACGCACGGAGCCTCGGCTTCGAGCCGCACCCCGACTTCCGGCGGGCGGGGCGGGCCCTGGGATCGTGGGATGGCCGGAGCTCGATCACGTTCGGCAGGGATGGCAAGCCGTTGTACATCAACGGGCCTCACGACCACCCACAACGAGTGCTCGCGACGCTCGAGCGCGCTGTCGGTCGTGGCGGCTTCCACTACAGCGTCTCCCTCGGTCAAGCCGACGGCCTCAGCGATGGCTACCGCTACACGGCCTCGCTGACCGATCTCGACGACTTAGGTGATGCGGCGTAGGGCCAGGGCAGGGCGCGCTCAGCTGGGTGGAGTCAGCTCGAACCACTCTTGGTAAGAGGCAATCGTCACCGTGAAATGGTCGAAGAAGCCGGTCAGGCCGAGGAGTCCGAACGACGGTGCCCATGGCTCGCAGAACCAGACGGGCGCTGACCACGCGTACTGCTGAGAGCCGTCGTCGACCTCGAGAGTGACCTCGGCCATGAGCGCGGTGACGACCGCTCCGCCGACTGCGAGGCGCGTTCGCGGCGCGTCCCGCAGGTCGATCCCGCAGATCTCTGCGACGTGTGCGCCGAAGCGCACTGCCGTCGCGCCGCTGTCGAGGAGGCACGCCTGGGGCGCGATATCGAGCCCCTCGACGATAACGTCAACGATGGGACGCGGGCGAACGCCACCCGTGCCGGGATCCGGGATGTCTCTGAACGCGAACCTCACTGAGGCGCGAGCCCGCTCGCGGTCAGCTCGTCCTCCGGCACTCGGAACATGCTGTCCGCCTTCTGTCCGTGCCGGCTGAGCCATGCGACGAGCTCCTGCGGAGACTCCGTCGAATGCAGAATGTCGTCATCCCTGATCGCGACCCAGCTGCCAGCCAACGGCCGCAAGCGGTCAGCGAGAGGTCGGGAGGCGTTCACCGGCTTGTGGCGGGAAGGGGCCGAGATGGTCCCCGTTGTCCGCCCAGGCCTGCGGCCTGCCGAAAAGCCGAGGCGGATGAGGGTTCGTCTCGCCTGGTGGGTGGTGAAGTCGGCTCGGTCAAGGCCGGTGAGCTCGCCGATGATCTGCTTCGGTGGAAACCGCCGGGTGCCGATGACCACATAGTGGCTTGCGATGGGCTCGGGATCGACTTCTCGCATGGCACGGACGACGTCGCTGCTGCGCAGAACGAACGGGTGGCCGGCGATTCGGACTTCTCGGACTGTCGTCATCTCTGTGGTGAATTCTCTAGGATGGTTTCTCTGGTACGTCTCTGACAGACTACTACCTGCGGTCCGTACCGTCGAAGCGAGCAAGGGGCCCAGCCTGAGGAGTCAGGCCGAAGCACGCGTCAACCTGATTCTCCGTCGCCCACCAGCCGTAACTGCGGGGAAGTGGCGACCGGCACGCGCCTGAGGCTGACGGCGCCTTCGAAGATCTCCGGCTCGAGGAGGATGTGGTGGCACCTCAGCGGACTAACGACTGTCTGCACCGAAAGCGTCTAACAAACCGTCTAACAAGGTCGGCAAATTCAGCCTCATTCAGCCTCAAGCAAAATCACAAAAGCCCTGCAAATCGGTACCTGTTTAACCCCAGCGAGGCGCCCCCTCATAACCCGAAGGTCGCGGGTTCGAATCCCGCCCCCGCTATAGAAGTGCCTGGAAATCGGTTGCTTTTCTTTCGCTCCAGCCGGGTGCGGAATTGAGCGTCTAACACGTTTTGTGTTAGTGACGCGCATCTATCGGCGCTGTGCTGCAACGGCAATCTGGCCGCAAACAGCGGCCTTTGTTGGAGCGTCTGAGTGCCGACCTTCGGGTTTTTGCACCGCAAGAAGCCGTATTCCTTGGGGAGGGGTTCGCCCATGCGGGAACCCCGCCACGCTTTGGCGTAGGTCGGGTTCTTTGAAGCCCGCGGCCTTGGGCGCCGAGCCCGGCCGGTTCGACCGTGGGACATTAGCCGGGTCGGGAATGGGCGGCTGGCCTCTCCGGATGAATCAGCGTTGACGTATCCGGCCTAAACCGGGGCCACATCCAGCTGTGCGAGCGAGCCACCGCCTCCAGTGTTCAGCAGCAACAGCGACCTCAGCGCATAGAAGCGCTACTGCTCGCCAGCGGAAAACCGGCCCCGCCGTCGTGCCATTGGCGATGTGCGAGGCTGGCGCCGCCCGCGGGCCGGAGACCTGCGTCCGTTGCGCGCGCGTACGCCTCGACGCCCACACCAGCGTGGCTTCTATATCCGAGAGCGGTAGCCCGGTAGCGAGAGCGTCGATGGACTGTGGCCGCTTCGCACCAACAGCAGCAGTTGGTCAACGGAGCCGCACTGCCGTTGTGCTGCTTGCGGTGGGCGTAAGCACGGCTAACCGCGGAACTCCCCCGGACGTCGCGGCGCTACGCAGCGGACGTGAGCGTTCCAGCGGTTCGTGGCGGACACGATGCGGGACGAGCACTCCAACGACTCAGTTCAAAAGACTTGGTGTCGTGCTAGCGTTGAGTGTTGGGCCGCATATGCGGCGGCATGGATTGCCACAGGAAGGAACCTGGTGGGGCAGAACTTAACGGGGCGCAGCTCGGCCTGGATTTGGGCGGTATTGGTCCGATCTGTGCGAGTACCGCTGCGCATGGCCACGGCCGCGTTGCGGGCGACTATGAGTATCACTTCCCGGGTCCTTGGCGGTTGGCGCCTCGTGCTGCTGGCGGGAAGTCTGGGTGTCTTCTGCGTGGCCGCCGGTATCACCCCGCTAGGTAGCCAAATCGCGAACGCCGGAGCGCCGCGAACGGTGAAGCGCATCGCGCCGCTACCGCTGGTGCTGCGCAAAACCCGCGTGCGGGTAAACGCGGGCGTTCGCATCACGGGCTCGACGATGATCGCGAATGTCGCCAAGAAGCGTGTTCGCTCAACCAAGGGCGCGTTGAGCTTGCGTCCCGCGTCGGGCGGACGACTGACCGGACTCGCGCCCTTCTCGGTCCCGGCTCTGGCAAAGGGCGCCAAGAAGAAGGTCGTGCTGAACGTCGGGTTGCCCGGCGGCACGGCGCCCGGCGCCTACGACCTGATGATCTGCCTCGACGTTGGTAGCCAGATCCAGCGATTCGTCCAGCGCAACAACTGCCGAACCGTGGGCAAGATTTCGGTGCCGGGTGGCGGGACCCATACGCCGTCGCCGCCTCCTGACACCACGCTCACGAGCGGACCTTCTGGCCTGACGGCCACCTCGTCGGCCCAGTTCACATTCGCATCAACCCTCGCGAACGGCTCGTTTCAGTGCAGCCTTGACGCCGGCCCATGGTTGTCGTGTACAAGCCCCCAGCGCTACGGCGCACTCTCAGACGGCCCGCACTCGTTCCAAGTCCGCGCCGTCAACGCGGACGGAACTGTTGACCCGACCCCGGCGCAGGCCTCGTGGACCGTCGACACCACCGCACCCTCGGTCACGCTCACACGTCCTGCGGGCGGGAGCGCGACGAACAATGCCAAGCCAACCTTCGCGGGCACAGCGGGGACGGCTCCGGGCGATTCGTCCGCGATCACGGTCAAGATCTATTCGGGCTCTGGGATCTCGGGCTCGCCCGTGCAGACGCTGACGGCAACCGCGTCCGGCGGCAGCTGGTCGGTCGCAGCGACGACCCGGCTCGGCGACGCCACCTACACCGCGCGAGCCGAGCAATCGGACAGCGCCGGAAACACGGGCACGAGCAGGCCGGCGACGTTCTCGATCAAGGCAACGGCGCCCGCCGTGTCGTTGACCGGCCCGGCCAACGGGAGCTCCACGAATCAGAGCAAACCGACGTTCTCCGGGGCCGCGGAAACCGCGGCGGGAGATTCCTCCACGGTCACGGTCAAGATCTATTCGGGCTCGGGCATCTCGGGCTCGCCCGTGCAGACGCTGACGACGACGGCGTCGGGCGGGAGCTGGTCGGTGCAGGCGTCCTCGACGCTGGCGGACGGGACCTACACGGCGCAGGCGTCGCAGTCCGACAGCACTGGGAGCACCGGCAGCTCGTCGGCCAGCACTTTCACGATCGATACGCACGTGCCCGCAGTGACGCTGACCTCGCCGGCGAATGGGGCGACGGTCAATCAGGCGAAGCCGACGTTCTCGGGTGCCGCGGGCGCGGCGAGCGGGGATTCCTCGACGATCACGGTGAAGGTCTACAGCGGCGCGAGCGTGTCGGGCAGCCCGGTGCAGACGTTGACGGCGACGGCGAGCGGTGCGAGCTGGTCGGTGCAGGCGTCCTCGACGCTGGCGGACGGGACCTACACGGCGCAGGCGTCGCAGTCCGACAGCGCTGGGAGCACCGGCAGCTCGTCGGCCAGCACCTTCACGATCAACACAACGCCCGGAGCCTGCACAGAAAGCTGGACCGGCGCAACAAGTTCGGACTGGTCAACCGCAACCAACTGGTCCTCGGGACGAGTGCCCGGTTCCTCTGACTGGGCATGCATCCCGGCTGGAACGAAGAACTTGCCCGTGACGCTTTCCAGCACAGAGACCACCGACGGCCTGGACAACCAGGGCGGGCTCACCATCACCGGCAGCCTGACCCTTACGGATACAAAGACAGCCTCCACCAGCTCGGCAGCACTGACGCTGAGTGGCACCCTGTCCGTCGATGACTCCCTGACCGCGCCGTCGTTGACGTTCGGCGGAACGTTCGATGGACCCGGAAAGCTCACGGTGCCGTCGGGTGGTTCGTTGGTGTTGCAGGGCGGGCAGGTGGAGGCGGGTTCGTTGGTGAACAACGGGTCGGGGTCGGTGCCGGCGAACGCGAGCCCGTGGGTGGGTGGGGGCGCGAAGCTGGTGAATGGCGGGTCGCTGTCGTTCGCGGTCGGCTCCTATTTGACGGGCGCGTGTGGGCAGGCGGCGACGGCGACGACGTCGGCGATCCCGAACGGGGAGTTCGACAACACCGGGTCGGTGACGACGAATGGGGTGTCGGGGACCGGGAGCAGCCCGGTGCAGATTGGCTATCCCTACAACTGCCTGGACACCGAGGACTCGGGGTCGCTGAACGTCGCCAGCGGCGAGCTTGACATTGGCGGGGCGAACTTCAACTTCAACACCGGGTCGACGGTGACGGGGGCGGCGTCCTCGAAGCTGGTGCTCCAGGGGACGGTCGGGTTCAACGCGTCGAGCACGTCGCTGCCGGAGCCGGTGGTGCTCAATGGGCAGACGGTGGGGGCGGGGAACGTGACCGCGCCGTCGTTGACGTTCGCCGGGGTGTGGAACGACTCGGGGTCGTTGACGGTGCCGTCGGGTGGTTCGTTGGTGTTGCAGGGCGGGCAGGTGGAGGCGGGTTCGTTGGTGAACAACGGGTCGGGGTCGGTGCCGGCGAACGCGAGCCCGTGGGTGGGTGGGGGCGCGAAGCTGGTGAATGGCGGGTCGCTGTCGTTCGCGGTCGGCTCCTATTTGACGGGCGCGTGTGGGCAGGCGGCGACGGCGACGACGTCGGCGATCCCGAACGGGGAGTTCGACAACACCGGGTCGGTGACGACGAATGGGGTGTCGGGGACCGGGAGCAGCCCGGTGCAGATTGGCTATCCCTACAACTGCCTGGACACCGAGGACTCGGGGTCGCTGAACGTCGCCAGCGGCGAGCTTGACATTGGCGGGGCGAACTTCAACTTCAACACCGGGTCGACGGTGACGGGGGCGGCGTCCTCGAAGCTGGTGCTCCAGGGGACGGTCGGGTTCAACGCGTCGAGCACGTCGCTGCCGGAGCCGGTGGTGCTCAATGGGCAGACGGTGGGGGCGGGGAACGTGACCGCGCCGTCGTTGACGTTCGCCGGGGTGTGGAACGACTCGGGGTCGTTGACGGTGCCGTCGGGTGGTTCGTTGGTGTTGCAGGGCGGGCAGGTGGAGGCGGGTTCGTTGGTGAACAACGGGTCGGGGTCGGTGCCGGCGAACGCGAGCCCGTGGGTGGGTGGGGGCGCGAAGCTGGTGAATGGCGGGTCGCTGTCGTTCGCGGTCGGCTCCTATTTGACGGGCGCGTGTGGGCAGGCGGCGACGGCGACGACGTCGGCGATCCCGAACGGGGAGTTCGACAACACCGGGTCGGTGACGACGAATGGGGTGTCGGGGACCGGGAGCAGCCCGGTGCAGATTGGCTATCCCTACAACTGCCTGGACACCGAGGACTCGGGGTCGCTGAACGTCGCCAGCGGCGAGCTTGACATTGGCGGGGCGAACTTCAACTTCAACACCGGGTCGACGGTGACGGGGGCGGCGTCCTCGAAGCTGGTGCTCCAGGGGACGGTCGGGTTCAACGCGTCGAGCACGTCGCTGCCGGAGCCGGTGGTGCTCAATGGGCAGACGGTGGGGGCGGGGAACGTGACCGCGCCGTCGTTGACGTTCGCCGGGGTGTGGAACGACTCGGGGTCGTTGACGGTGCCGTCGGGTGGTTCGTTGGTGTTGCAGGGCGGGCAGGTGGAGGCGGGTTCGTTGGTGAACAACGGGTCGGGGTCGGTGCCGGCGAACGCGAGCCCGTGGGTGGGTGGGGGCGCGAAGCTGGTGAATGGCGGGTCGCTGTCGTTCGCGGTCGGCTCCTATTTGACGGGCGCGTGTGGGCAGGCGGCGACGGCGACGACGTCGGCGATCCCGAACGGGGAGTTCGACAACACCGGGTCGGTGACGACGAATGGGGTGTCGGGGACCGGGAGCAGCCCGGTGCAGATTGGCTATCCCTACAACTGCCTGGACACCGAGGACTCGGGGTCGCTGAACGTCGCCAGCGGCGAGCTTGACATTGGCGGGGCGAACTTCAACTTCAACACCGGGTCGACGGTGACGGGGGCGGCGTCCTCGAAGCTGGTGCTCCAGGGGACGGTCGGGTTCAACGCGTCGAGCACGTCGCTGCCGGAGCCGGTGGTGCTCAATGGGCAGACGGTGGGGGCGGGGAACGTGACCGCGCCGTCGTTGACGTTCGCCGGGGTGTGGAACGACTCGGGGTCGTTGACGGTGCCGTCGGGTGGTTCGTTGGTGTTGCAGGGCGGGCAGGTGGAGGCGGGTTCGTTGGTGAACAACGGGTCGGGGTCGGTGCCGGCGAACGCGAGCCCGTGGGTGGGTGGGGGCGCGAAGCTGGTGAATGGCGGGTCGCTGTCGTTCGCGGTCGGCTCCTATTTGACGGGCGCGTGTGGGCAGGCGGCGACGGCGACGACGTCGGCGATCCCGAACGGGGAGTTCGACAACACCGGGTCGGTGACGACGAATGGGGTGTCGGGGACCGGGAGCAGCCCGGTGCAGATTGGCTATCCCTACAACTGCCTGGACACCGAGGACTCGGGGTCGCTGAACGTCGCCAGCGGCGAGCTTGACATTGGCGGGGCGAACTTCAACTTCAACACCGGGTCGACGGTGACGGGGGCGGCGTCCTCGAAGCTGGTGCTCCAGGGGACGGTCGGGTTCAACGCGTCGAGCACGTCGCTGCCGGAGCCGGTGGTGCTCAATGGGCAGACGGTGGGGGCGGGGAACGTGACCGCGCCGTCGTTGACGTTCGCCGGGGTGTGGAACGACTCGGGGTCGTTGACGGTGCCGTCGGGTGGTTCGTTGGTGTTGCAGGGCGGGCAGGTGGAGGCGGGTTCGTTGGTGAACAACGGGTCGGGGTCGGTGCCGGCGAACGCGAGCCCGTGGGTGGGTGGGGGCGCGAAGCTGGTGAATGGCGGGTCGCTGTCGTTCGCGGTCGGCTCCTATTTGACGGGCGCGTGTGGGCAGGCGGCGACGGCGACGACGTCGGCGATCCCGAACGGGGAGTTCGACAACACCGGGTCGGTGACGACGAATGGGGTGTCGGGGACCGGGAGCAGCCCGGTGCAGATTGGCTATCCCTACAACTGCCTGGACACCGAGGACTCGGGGTCGCTGAACGTCGCCAGCGGCGAGCTTGACATTGGCGGGGCGAACTTCAACTTCAACACCGGGTCGACGGTGACGGGGGCGGCGTCCT
This sequence comes from uncultured Solirubrobacterales bacterium, assembly GCA_963759695.1. GTDB lineage: Bacteria > Actinomycetota > Thermoleophilia > Solirubrobacterales > Solirubrobacteraceae > Palsa-465. The sequence continues at coordinate 547,874 of CAVXAO010000015.1, read as the reverse complement.
CGAAGCTGGTGCTCCAGGGGACGGTCGGGTTCAACGCGTCGAGCACGTCGCTGCCGGAGCCGGTGGTGCTCAATGGGCAGACGGTGGGGGCGGGGAACGTGACCGCGCCGTCGTTGACGTTCGCCGGGGTGTGGAACGACTCGGGGTCGTTGACGGTGCCGTCGGGTGGTTCGTTGGTGTTGCAGGGCGGGCAGGTGGAGGCGGGTTCGTTGGTGAACAACGGGTCGGGGTCGGTGCCGGCGAACGCGAGCCCGTGGGTGGGTGGGGGCGCGAAGCTGGTGAATGGCGGGTCGCTGTCGTTCGCGGTCGGCTCCTATTTGACGGGCGCGTGTGGGCAGGCGGCGACGGCGACGACGTCGGCGATCCCGAACGGGGAGTTCGACAACACCGGGTCGGTGACGACGAATGGGGTGTCGGGGACCGGGAGCAGCCCGGTGCAGATTGGCTATCCCTACAACTGCCTGGACACCGAGGACTCGGGGTCGCTGAACGTCGCCAGCGGCGAGCTTGACATTGGCGGGGCGAACTTCAACTTCAACACCGGGTCGACGGTGACGGGGGCGGCGTCCTCGAAGCTGGTGCTCCAGGGGACGGTCGGGTTCAACGCGTCGAGCACGTCGCTGCCGGAGCCGGTGGTGCTCAATGGGCAGACGGTGGGGGCGGGGAACGTGACCGCGCCGTCGTTGACGTTCGCCGGGGTGTGGAACGACTCGGGGTCGTTGACGGTGCCGTCGGGTGGTTCGTTGGTGTTGCAGGGCGGGCAGGTGGAGGCGGGTTCGTTGGTGAACAACGGGTCGGGGTCGGTGCCGGCGAACGCGAGCCCGTGGGTGGGTGGGGGCGCGAAGCTGGTGAATGGCGGGTCGCTGTCGTTCGCGGTCGGCTCCTATTTGACGGGCGCGTGTGGGCAGGCGGCGACGGCGACGACGTCGGCGATCCCGAACGGGGAGTTCGACAACACCGGGTCGGTGACGACGAATGGGGTGTCGGGGACCGGGAGCAGCCCGGTGCAGATTGGCTATCCCTACAACTGCCTGGACACCGAGGACTCGGGGTCGCTGAACGTCGCCAGCGGCGAGCTTGACATTGGCGGGGCGAACTTCAACTTCAACACCGGGTCGACGGTGACGGGGGCGGCGTCCTCGAAGCTGGTGCTCCAGGGGACGGTCCAATCCCAGCTCTCCTCCCTCGGTGGCATCGGCCAGGTCACGATTAACGGCACGCTCGACGTCAATCACTCGCTATCCCTACCGCCGGCGACGTTCAGCGGCGACATGGTGCTCGCCCCCGGCGCGATCGTCACAGCTATCTCGATGGGTACCCCAAGCGGGACGCTCGAACTCGACGGAACCGGGGGCTTTGGGCAGCTACGGATCGGCGGAGCAGTCAATGTCTCCAGCCTCTCTGTGTATTTCGGCACCTCCGGCTACCAGCCCGGCTGCGGCGCGAGCATCACCGCGGTGACCGGCGGGTCGATCTCAGGGCCGCTGAGTGGCGTGAGCGGTGGCACGCTTCCGTACGGGACCTACTCAACCGGGGGCAGCTGGTCCGGATCCTGGCAACCGACCTCCTCCGGAACGACGGCCGGTGGCTACGTCTACTGTCCACCGCCGCCGGCGGTGGCGCCCGGTACGTACGGCGCCGGCGCGTCATACGACTCCGTGAACCCGTCGGGATATCAGGCCGAGCCCGTCAACACAGCCACCGGCGCCTATAACACGACCGAGACGGACGCATCCGTACCGGGCCTAGGCGTGCCGATGACGTTCACCCGCTCCTACACCTCGTTGAACCCGTACTCGGGGCCGCTGGGGCCGGGCTGGACAGACTCCATGAACGTGTTTCTGACGCAGCAGTCTGGCGGGGTCGTCGTGCTCAACTCGGAGGACGGGCAGCAAACGACCTACACGCAAAACAGCGATGGGACTTACTCCGGCAGCGTCGGCGCCCATTCCGTCCTGACATCCCAGAGCGGAGGCGGCTGGCTGCTCGTGCGCCAGAACCAAGAGCACCTCGTCTTCAACAGCACCGGGCAGCTGACGTCGGAGACCGACTGCAATGGGATCGGCTTAGCGCTGACTTACAACGGGTCCGGCCAGCTAGCGTCGGTCACAGACCACGCTGGCCGCAAGGTGACGTTCTCCTACAACGGCCAGGGGCTGCTGGCCGCCATGGCACTGCCGCTGAGCCGAACCGTCAGCTATGCCTACGACGGCTCGGGACAATTGACGTCGGTCACCGATCCGCAGGGCAAGACCACCACCTACACGTACGACGCCCAAGGGCTGCTCGCATCGATCACCAACGAGGATGGCAAGACGATCGTCTCGAACACCTACGACAGCTCAGGCCGAGTGGTCCAGCAGGTCAACGCGCTCGGAGGTACCGCGACCTTCTCCTACGCGAACGGCACAACCACCTACACGGATCCTGCTGGCAACCAATGGCAGGACGTCTACAGCGGAAACGTACTCGTCGAACGAATCGACCCCGCCGGCAACGCCACCAAGTACGCGTATGACGCCAACCTAAACCAAACCGCGATCACCGAGCCGCTCGGGAACAGCACCACAAAGACCTACGACGCGGCAGGGAACGTGACGAGCACGTCGCTGCCCTCCGGAGCGACGCAGTCGTGGACCTACGACTCGCTCAACGACGTCACGAGCCACACCGACGCTAACGGCAACACAACCGGCTACAGCTACGACGCCAACGGCAATCTCGTCAAGACGACCTACGCGGACGGGGCATCCGTATCCGAGACACGAGATCCCACCACCGGCGCAGCGACTGCGATCATAGACGCGTTGGGAAACACCACGAACTACGGCTACGACGCAGCCGGCGAGCTCACGTCGACTACCTCGCCGTTGGGCGAGAAGACAACATACAGCTATGACGCCGCCGGCCGGGTGATCGGGAAAGTTTCGCCCCGCGGCAACGCCTCAGGCAGCAACCCGTCGAACTACACGACGAGCTACAGGTACGACGCGGAAAACCGGCTAACCGGCGTCACGGACCCAGACGGGAACACCACCAGTTACAGCTACGACGGAGTCGGGAACCGCACGGCACTGACCGATCCGAACGGAAAGACCACCTCCTATGGCTATGACGGCGACAACCAGCTGGTCTCGGTCACGGATCCGTCCGGTGCGGTGGCGACGTACGGCTACGACGCGAACGGCAACCGAACGTCGATCACGACCCCGCTCGGGAACAAAACGACCTACAGCTACGACTCGGTCGACAGGCTCATCAAGAAGACCGACCCGCTCGGCCACTCGATCACCTACGGCTACGACGCAGACGGCAACCGAGCATCGGTCACAGACGCGATCGGGACGACGACGAGCGACACCTACGACGCGGACAACCGGCTGACCGGCATCTCATACTCGGACTCAACGCCAGCGGTGAGCTACAGCTACGACGGGCAGGGGAACCGCACAAAGATGACCGACGCGACCGGCACGACGAGCTACAGCTACAACTCGCGCAGCGAGCTCACGGCCATGAAGAACGCTGCAGGGACGTTCTCGTACGCCTATGACAAACATGGGGACATCACATCACGAACATACCCGGATGGCAGCGCCGTGAGCTACACCTACGACACCGACGGACAGCTCGCATCCGTGGCCGCGGACGGGCAGACCACCACCTACGCCTACAACCCCGACTCCGAGCTCACCAGCGAGACGCTGCCTGCCTCCAACGGCTACACCGAAGCCGCGACATACGACCCAGCGGGCCGGGTGAACTCGATCGCCGACACCAACGGTTCGAGCACGCTAACGAGCTATGCCTACATGTATGACGCTGCAGGGAACCCGACGAAGGTCGTGACGAACTCGGGAACGATCACCTACAGCTATGACTCTAATGAGCGCTTGACGAACGCGTGCTACGGGACTACCTGCGCGCAAGGAGCGATCGCCTACACCTACGACGCTGACGGCAATCGCACTAAGCTGGTCAACAGTTCTGGCCCCACCAACTACAGCTACAACAGCGCCAACCAGCTCATCGCAGCCGGCACGGCCAGCTACAGCTACGATGCGGACGGACGCCGAACCGCCGCGGGAGCCACCAGCTACACCTACAACGCCGCAAACGAGCTAACGAAGCTCGCAACCGCCTCGGGTAGCACCACGTACACCTACAACGGCGACGGAAACCGGTCCAGCGCTTCGAGCGGCGGACAGACCACCGACTTCGTGTACGACACGACTACGCCCGTGCCGTCGTTGGTGCTCGAGCAGCAATCGGGCAGCACGGTTCGGCGCTACGTCTGGGGCGCCGGGCTCATCTCAATGCGAACTGGCGGCAGCGACTATTACGTAGCTCACGACGAGCAAGGCTCCGTCGTCGGACTGATCTCATCGACCGGCAATACTGAGGCCACCTACAGCTATGACCCGTTCGGCAACCAGCTCACCGCGAACACACAAGGCGGCGCGCCGGGCATCGCATTGCGGTACGACGCTCAGTACCTCGACCCCACGGGCCTATACCACGTCGGTGCTCGCCAACTCGATACAAGCACCGGCACGTTCACTACCACGGATCCCCTCACGCCGAAGCCGGAGCTTCCGGCGATCAGCCCATACCTATACGTCAATGATCAGCCAACAACCCACCAGGATCCGAGCGGTCAGAGCTCTGAGGGATATCAGGCTGCTGGGGGCGGAGGCGGAGGCGGAACCTTCCTCCAGGAACTCAACGCGTGTAGCGCCGAAAACCTAAACGCTTGTGGGTATGCGGCCCAAGATGAGTCCAGCGGCATCAACAATTCGGTCAAGAGTTACCACGCTTTCGACGTGACGCCGGGTACCAACCTGTTCGATGTCGTCATGAACTACTTCTAGAGCGCGGACGAGTGGAACCCCCTAGCGGGGGAAGTGATCGCGCCGGATAATGGTGACTACGTCTACGAGGGCGGCCAACGCGACCCCCGTCTGGAAGCGCGTCGCCCAGCCTGATCGGCGTCTCCTCTACATCATGAAGGCGCCGACATGCGAGGCGCCGATCGCACCCATCGCACAGCCCGCTGGAGTATCGCGTTGCTGCGGTCGCAGGTGTGATGCCGGGCCGGCCAGGCGTCGGGCCCTCCTCTTCGCCAGATATGCGACTCGCGCAAACCGCTAGCCACGAGCAGGTCAGGTGCAAGCACCTTCGCGGAACCGGCGGGTCCGGCCCGGGACTGCCCATGTTCGAGCGAAGCGGCAGCGACGTCAAGCTGACCGCTTCAGGCGTGATTCGGCAGCACGCCATCTTTCGCGCTGGAAGCGCGTGGTCAGTCGCTAGAGCCTGCTCGGCGTCCGCCACGGGCATCTCGGGCATCACGCCCGCGTCCGGATCCGCGCGGACTCCGAGTACCCTTCCCTTGCGCTCGAGCAGCGCGCCGAGCACATCCGAAAGCGTCTAACAAACCGTCTAACAAGACGGGCAAATCCAGCCTCACACAACCTCCGGCAAGATCACGAAACCCCTGCAAATCGAGACCTAGGGTAAGCGTTCAGTCGTCGGGGCCTGGGGCAGGGATTCCTGCTTTGTGCAGCGAATCTTGCGGTCATGGATCGGTCAGAGGCGGAGGCGATCTATGACGCGGGTCGTGAGACGTGTGTCCAGTTCATTGTTGATCTTGCCGCTCGCGTAGAGGCGTTGGAGGAGCGGTTGAGTCGGTTGGAGGCGCAGGCGCGCCAGGACTCGCGGACAACGTCAAGGCCGCCTTCCTTGGATCCGCCGAAGACGCGTGCGCAGCGCCGGGCGCAGGCGCGCGCGAAGGCGAAGGAGTTGATGCGACGGGAGGGCGAGCAGCGCAAGGCTGGCGGGCAGAGCGGGCACCAAGGCGCAGGGCGTGAGCTGCGGCCCGAGGATCAGATTGACGAGATCGTCGATCACTACCCCGAGGGGTGTGGCGGGTGCGGTCGCGCGTTCACCCGCGAGGAGCGGTGGCCGAGGCGACAGTTCGGCCGTCATCAGATCGCGGAGTTGCCGCCGATCAGCGTGCGCTGGACCGAGCATCGCACGCATCAGTTGCGCTGCCCGGAGTGTCGCGCGCGGACGAGCGCCCGGTTGCCCGATGGGATCGGTGGCTGCGCGTTCGGGCCGAGGTTGCAGGCGGCGGTCGTGACGTTGACCGCCCGGTACCGTGTCTCTCGCCGCGGGATCTGCGAGCTCGTGCGTGACCTGTTCGGCGTCGCGTTGTCGACCGGCAGCGCGGACGCGATTTGCCAGCGGGCCTCAGACGCTTTGGCCGGCCCGCATCTGCAGTTGCAGGACCAGATACTGGATCAGAGCGCGGTGCATGTCGATGAAACCGGCTGGCGAACCCGCGGGGAGGGCCGCGCACTGTGGACCGCGACCACGCCGGACGCGGCGTTCTTTCAGATCGCCGAGCACTGCAACCGCGAGCAGTTCAACGCGCTGATCGGCACCACATATCCCGGGATCGTGATCTCCGACCGCTGGAACGGCTACAGCCATCTTCACCCCGACCAGCGACAGGTGTGCTGGTCGCATCTGCAGCGCGACTTCCGGCGACACGCCGACGGGCTGGGCGAGCAGAAGACCTTCGGCGAGAAGGGTGTCCCGCTCACCAAGCAGGTGTTCGTCGCCTGGCGCTCCTACCAGCACGAGCACCACGACCGCGAGCGACTCCAGGCCGAGATCACCCCGATCCAGACCGAGCTGCGAGAGCTGCTCGAGAACGCCTCACCGAAGAAGTCCCGCAATCGCTGGCACCGCCAGTTCGCGAACAACCTGCTCAAGGTCTGGCCCGCGCTCTGGACCTTCACCCGGATCGACGGGATCGAACCGACCAACAACCCCGCTGAGCGCGCGCTCCGCGGACCCGTGATCCACCGAAAACTCTCGCTCGGCACCCAAAGCCAGACCGGCGAGCGATTCGCCGAACGTGCGCTCTCGGCCGCCACGACCTGCCGCCTCCAACACCGCTCACTATTCACCTACCTCAGTGAACTACTCGCCGGGCACGCCCGCGGCGATCCATTCCCCGCGCTCACCTGAGCGGCCCGAGGGACTGAACGGTTACACCTAGGCAACCCCAGGGAGGCGTAACCCGAAGGTCGCGGGTTCGAATCCCGCCCCCGCTATAGAAGTGCCTGGAAATCGGGTTGCTTTTCTTTCGCACCAGCCGGGTGCGGAATTGCGCGTCTAACACGTTTTGTGTTAGACGCGCACCTATCGGTGTCGTGCTGCAACGGCAATCTGGCCGCAAACAGCCGCCTTTGTTGGAGCGTCTGAGTGCCGACCTTCGAGTTCTTGCGCCCCAGGGCGCCGAGTGCTGTCCTCGGCGGTAGCCGACGGCACCGGGCGCAGGCCTGAGTCAGACTCGCAGGCGCAAAGAGCTGAGCGGCGCGGCAACCACAATGAGCGTCGCTGTCGTCGAGGCTATCCGAACGCCGTGTCGAGGGGGACTGCGAGCTGGTCGTTCGTCGTGTAGCCCATGTCCGTGTACGTGCGTAGGCGCTTGGCGTACATGCGTCTGAGGACGGGGATCTCCGAATCGACGTAGTCGTAGATCCGGATGTCGCGCTTGGCCGGGTGGGCGCGGTGAAGGCGGCCGGCATATTGGATGACCGTGCCCTTCCATGCGATCGGCATCGTCAGGAGAAGTGTGTCGAGCCGGGGGTCATCGAAGCCTTCGCCGATGTAACGCCCAGTCGCGAGTACGAGCCTTGGCTTTTCGTCTGGAACCTCGGCGAGCCGCGCGAGGGCCGAACGACGGGCCTTTGGCTTGACCCCGCCATGGAGGACGACGAGGTCGCAGATGTCGCCGGACAGCTCGTCGGCAAGCCGGTCGAGGTGCTCGCGGCGTTCCGTGAGCACGATCAGCGCGCGTCGCTGTCGGACCAGGTCGCGGGCGTCCGACACGACGACTTTCAGCCGATCGGGGTCGCGTGCGATGGCACCGTAGATCTCTTGAATCGACGGCTCTGGCGGCAGCTCATGGGGGCTGAAATCCGTCTCTCTACGAAATACCCGGCGATCTTGGATGTCGGCTTGCCGACTGGTCTCGACGCGAGCGGTGTGGCGGACCGGGCCGCACTGCATGGTGATGATCGGCTGATGTCCGTCACGGCGGTACGGCGTCGCGGTGAGACCGGTGATGAACCGCGCCGACGCCGCTGAAAGCACGCCGTCGATCGACACGGCCGGTACGTGGTGACACTCGTCGACGATGATGTGACCGTACGGGCGCAGGAACTCGCGAATATCGGTTCGCCGCGCGAGCGTTTGGACCATCGCGATGTCGATTCGGTGGGTGATCCGTCGGCGGCCGGCACCGATCCGTCCGATCGACCTGGGTGGAACGTCAAGGAACTCGGAGAGTCGCTCTACCCACTGCTCGACGAGCGGTCCGCGATGCACAAGAACCAGCGTCGAGCGGCCCCGGCTGGCGAGCACGCTCGTCGCCAGAACGGTCTTGCCCCACCCCGGCGGGGCGCAGAGCACGCCGATGTCATGGCCTGCGATCGCCGCCGCCGCTTCGCGCTGTAAGTCGTTAAGTTCACCTTGGAAGCTGACGTCGATGGGTTCGCCGGAGACGCGCTCGTCCTCCACCGTCAGCTTGCTGTCGAGTTCTTCGAGCAGCCGTTCGACATCTGGCAGGCAGCCGCGCGGCAGAGCCAGGTATCCGCCGACGTCGTCGAAGCATCCGATCACGCGTGGTGTCCGCGTGACGGGCAGTCGCATCCGTTGCTTCTCGATGAACATCGGGTTGGAGAACGTCGCGAGGCGTCGTAGCGCGTGGGCGAGCACCGGTGGGAGTCCCGAGCGGTCGATGTAGAGACGGTCCGCGATGGTTGCGCCGACCTGCTCGGGCAGCCGCGTCTCGGCGAGTCGTTCTCGCAGAGTTCTCGGCGGCCGCCACGGCGGATCAGGCTGATCGTCGGCGGGACGCACGGCAAGGGCTCGATCTCCGTCCGCGTCTCTTGTGAGCTCGGCAAGTTGATCGGGGGTGATCTTGCGAATCGATGCCAGGTAGCGCCACTGGTCGGGGTAAGGCTTGAGCTGCTTGTCGAGAAACTCGGTGTTGCCCTGGTGGCGTGCGCCCCGCTGCAGCGGGAGCGCGATGAGGTTGCCGAACCCGCCCGTCGGCAGCACGTCTTGACTCGGGAAGATTCGGTCGTAGGACTCGACGCCGACGGCTGCGCCGCGTGCCATCGCGCCTGTCAGGATCGCGAAACCAAGCCGGCGTGCGTCTGCTGCGGGTACCGGGTCCGTGAAGAAGAACCACACGTGGGCGCCATTGCCGGACCGAGAACGCTCCACAGCGGGCTCGACGCCAAGCGACCGGCACGCGTCGACGAGCAGCTTCGTATCCGCCCGCCAGCCGTGGCCATCGAGATCGATCGCCAGCAGCCGGCACGAGTCGTCGGCCAGCAGCGGATACATCCCAATGATTTGCTGGCCGCGGAGATGCGCAAGGAGCTGCTGCACGTCCAGCGAGGCGAACGCCTGGCGCTGGCAGGCACCACAGCGGACCTTCGGTTTGGCGCAGATTCCTGGCTTCCACTCGTTCGCGCATCGTGGTGAGTAGCCCGAGCGGCCCTTGGTCGCGTTCTCCCAGCGAACAGCGAACACGTCCTCCCGGCCCCGAAACAGATCAGCGAACAGCCTAGCCTTGGCAATTGGCGAGGGTTCGTTTCCGCAATCCGCCGACCGCTCGCGTCCTTCCCGGAGATGGGTGAGCTCGGCAAGCCGTGTGACCGCGGCCTCGCGTTGCCGATCGAGCTCGGCGATCTGCGCCTCGGCATCCTCGATTGCGGCATTCAAATCGATGGCCATCGACGCGATTCTCAAGACTGCTTCGGTCTGAACCGCGGAGAGAGCGAGACCTGGGCTTTTCGTGGCCGACCGGGCGTGCGTTGGCCGCACGATCGTTCATCAGGCGCGCCGGAAACCGGGCCTCTAACTTTATGAAAATGGATCGCTTTTCACAAAGTTCGATATCATCGGATGAGGCTACACATGCGGCGAACGACCAACACCGAACGAACCGCTGAAAGGATCCTCGCGCTCCGGCGGGCGGCGCGCAGGGGCGGAGACGTGCGCCAGGAGCTCGAGCCGGTCATCGACGGTCTTCGTAGCGATCTCGACGACACCATGAGCAAGAGTCAGGCGGCGAAGGTGATCGGGGTAAGCGTGCCGACGCTCGACAAGTGGATCGAGCAGCGCATCGTCCCGGTCGAACGAGCACCGAGCGGCCGTCCGCGCGTTCCTCGCGATACCGCGCTTGACCTCGCAGAGCGGATCTCCGATCTTCGTGAACGCGGGCGGGAACGAAACCTCATCGTTGCCGTCGTCGACCAACTACAGCGCGACGATTCGGTCTACCAGCGCGAGTTCAAGAAGCTCTACGGTCCTGGACTCCGCGCGCTCGCAAGCGGGGAATTCGTCGCCGCGGCGCCCACCGACGAGTTCGGACCTGAGGACTAACGCAGCTCGCGGCGTGTCGGACTTCCAGGTGGTCACGCCGCGCCCTGTGCGCAAGCTCATCGATGACTTGGCCGGCAAGAGAGCCGGCTACCAGCGGGTATACGCGCAACTCAGTCGCGACCCGTGCGCTCCCGAGCTCAGGGCGTACCGGCTGGCCGGGCCGCTCGAGCCAATCGTCTGTGGCGTCCACCTCGACCGCGGCTACCGGCTGGCGTTCACGATGCAACCGCCGGAGGCAGCCGGACAACCGACTCGCGTGGTCATCCTGTACGTCGGGCCGCGCGAGCCCAGCCACCGTCAGACCGACATCTGGACGATCCTGCACGACCTCTTCGGCCTCGAGAACCCGCCAGCCGACCACGACCGACCCCCCTGCTGCAACGGAACCGTTCCGGAGATCGAGCAGGACGACCTCGACGCGTTCCTACGCGATCTCCAACGGATGACCCGTCGCAGAAGCGCATCGCGTCGTCAACGCGGCGGAGCGTAAACCCGCCCGCGGCCCGAAAGCGTGTAACAAACCGTGTAACAAGGTCAGCAAATTCAGCCTGATTCAGCCGCACCCAAAATCAGAAAAGTCCTGCAAAACGACAGGTAGCTAACCCCCTCGAAGCCTCTCATAACCTGAGGGTCAAGAACCCGAAGGCCGGTCGCCATGACCTGTTCTAAGGTTTGACGGACCAGGCGTGCGAGGGGCGGCGCGTGAGACCGCAAGAGTCGGTGATCGGGATGTCTGTCGCTGTGCCGAGCTCGGCTGTGCCTGGGATCGGGGCGCGTTTCGTCCGGACGCAGGAGGTCGAGGCGCGCTGGGTTTCCGTCCGAGGCGGCACGTACAACTGGTGCGATGGAGCATGAGGAACTACTTGAGGCGGTCCGCGGGTTGCGGCGGCGACGCTATTCGCCGGCTGAGATTGCGCGCGTTTTGGGCCTCGGCAAGGCAGAGGCAGCGCGGCTCGTGCGAATTGTGGCGTGCGAGCGGGACAGCGCTTCGACTGCTACCGCAGAAGGCGCCACGAACGATCGTGCGGCCGGGAGCCAGATCCAATGTTGGGTCAGCCCTGGCTGGCGCCATGGGCTGCGGATCGAGGGCACGGCCGATTGGCCAGACGACGCTGGCGCGCCCACGGGGGCCAGCGACAGTGGGGTCGCACTCGTGCTGGTCGCCGCGCCGGACGGGCACCACCGCCTGTCGGTGTGCGGCTACCTGGTCGACACGTGGTGCCTCGGGGTGAAGAACGCGCTTGGGCCGAAGCGGATGGCCAGGCGCGATTTCGATGAGTTCAAGCGCGTGTACTTCGCTCAGTGGGGATCGCCGGGCATTCCGATCCCAGTCGAGCTCGCCCAGCACCTCGTGTTCGGGGCGGTCCAGTACGCGCGGCGTCTCGGCTTCGAGCCCCACCGGGACTTCAGACGGGCGAGCAGGCTGCTGGGACCGTGGTCGGGACCGAGCGCGATCACGTTCGGCCGCGACGGCAAGCCGTACTACGTCAATGGTCCCTACGAGGACCCCGAGCGTGTGCTGGCGACGCTCGAGCGCACCGTCGGCCGCGGCGGCTTCCACTACACGGTGTCGCTCGACCAGCTCGACGAGCTCGGCGGGCTGCACGGCGGCTACCGCTACACCGTCTCGGTGACCGACATGGACGAACTCGGCGACGCCGCCTAGGGTGGACACGCCCGGCGCGGCCCACGCTCACGCGAGTCGTCGCTGGCCCACCCAGCCGCTGCCAAGGTCGGCAAGCAGCTCGTCGAGCAGCGACTCCTCGTGGATGCCGGCGCTCGCGTCGACCGTGCGCCACGGTCGGGCTCGGGTGCGCTTCAGTACCAGCCCGGCGATCGCGGCGCCGGCCTCGTCGCCGTCGGCGTGCACGAGGATCTCCATGCCGGCCGCCTCGGCGGCGTCGAGGACGAACGCGACCGCGGTATTGGGCCAGCCAGCGGTGCAGAGCAGCGACGGGCAGCGAGCGCCGAGCTCGGCGGCCGCGGCGACGACGATCGACGGGTTCTCGCACGTGAACAGGACGTCGCCAGCGAGCCGCGGAGGTTCGGCACGAAGTTCGGCCAGGGTCAGCACCAGCGGTTTGCCGGCGCGCGCTGCGGCGCGCAATCGTGCCGCGAGGTAGCCCCGTGCGAGCCGGTGCGGCCGCAGGCCGAGCGTGAGCGCCGTGCACGACAGCTCGTCGCAGCTGATGCCGACGCGCGCCCAGACCGCACGCCATTCATCCGCTGACGCGGGTTCGCGCGGCGGCGCCTCCTCGAGCGCGAACAGGGCCGCCGCCACGAGCCGGCCAAGCGGTCGGTTGCGGTCAAGCGCGTGCGCGTCACCTCCCGCGTTCGAGGCGGCGAGCGCGGCCAGCGGTTGACCGTCGGCCGGGAGCACCGAGAGCACGTCGAGGGCGCGCAGGATCACGGCGGTGCGCTCGGGCGATGCGGCGCCGTGCCGGCGGCGGGCATGCTCGAGCCACGGCGCGAGCTCCGGTCGGCTCGACTGGGGGTGACGGAGCACGCGCGCCCACGCAGCGTCCCGGGCCGCGGCGGTGGCCGCACGCTCGGCGCGGCGGTCGCCAAGCGGGCCGTCGATCGCCACCAGCGCGTCCTCGAGCGAGATCGCGAACCGCGAGTTGCGCAGCTGGGCGTCCAACCGCGGAAGCTTGATCCGTGCCTCGCCGCCGGGCGCGAACGGACGCTGGGGCGTGAGCAGGCCGTTCAGCGTGTGCGCCTCGTCCGGAGAGAGCTCTGTCAGCTGGAGCCTGCCGTACGGACCCCCGTTGCGCTCGAACCGCTCCCGCGCGGCGAACAGCACCCGTCGCAATCCCGGCCGGGAGAGGTACGTGACGGTCTCCGGACTCATGCAGCTTCCGAGACCTCGACTCGCCGCCTGCCATCCCAGCGGAAGTGCGCGGTTGCGACGCCCGGAATACCCGGCTCGCGGTGCAGGTGGTAGATCGCGAGACCCGACAGCTCCGGATAGCACCCCCAGAGCTCGTGTGAGGTGAGCACGAAATCCAGGTCGAAGCGCTCGAGCAGGCCGAGCAGCTGCGCGCGCATCCGCTCGTCGATCCCGGCGAAAGCCTCGTCGAGAAGGATCATCCGCGGGCAGGTCGGCGCGGCGGCGGCGAACTGTGCGGCGGCGGCGGCGAACAGCGGTAGATGCAGCGCGACCGCCTTCTCGCCGCCCGAGCCCTGCTGGTGGCGGCGGCGGGTCAGCACCTCGCGGTGGCCCTCCTTCAGCTGGACCACCCGGAACTCGTGCCACTCGCGGTAGTCGAGCGCCGCCATCACGTGCTCGGTGCTCGACCCCTGCTCGAGCGAATGACGCGCGTCCTCGATCCGCCCGCGCAGGAACTCGACGAGTCGCCCCCGGGCGTCGTCGGTGAGTAGCGCGACGTCCCGGCGCAGCAGCGCGACCGCCTCGCCCAGGCCGGCGTCGTCGTGCGCGCGCGGGCGCCACTCGAGCTCGATGCTCATCCCGGAGCTGGTGGTGCAATCCCTCAACGCCTCGTTCATGCTCGCCACGAGCGCGCCGGCGCCGCCGATCCGTTCACGCAGGGCGTCCGCCAGACCGCCGACCAGGAACGACTCGAACAGCCGCCGGTCCTCCTCCGCGATCGTCCGCTCGCGCGCCTCTAGCTCGCCCTCGAGCCAGCGGTCGAGCTCGCCGATCGGGTGGCTCCGGCCGCCGTGCCGGACCTGCACGAGCGTGAGCTCGGGGTCCTCGGAGACGCGCTCGCGGCTGACCTCGAAGTCGGCGCTGGCGGACAGTCGGTGGCGGAGCTCGTCGGCCTCGCGATCGACGTCCGCTAGGAGCGTGTCGAACCCTCTCCGGGTGGCGAGCGCCTCCCGGGACGTGTCGCGGAGCGCCGCTAGCGTGCGCTCGAGCGGCCAGCTGCCGGCGTCCATGTGGCCCTCTGGGGCGCCCTCGCCAAGCGCGAGCGACCAGGCTCCCGAGCCGGCCGAGGCTGCTGACTCGGCGGTGCTTGCCGGCGACGTCCCGCTCTGCTTCGGCTACCGCTGCCCGCGCATGGACGACGTCGCGCTCGGCCGCCGCCTCCTCCCGGGCGGCGGCGACGTCTTGGTCTTGCACGTCGCGCAGCCCACGCTCGGCACCGGACGCCTCCGCCTCCAGCGCGGCGAGCCGTGCGCGCAGCTGCTCTACGCTGGCGCCGACGGTCTCGGCCGCCTCGCGATGGGCGCCGCTGCGGGCGCTCGCGTCGTGCTCGCAGAGGCGAACGCGTTCCCGCGCAGCAGTCAGCGCCCGGTCGGCGCTATCGGCGCGATCGTGCGCGAAGCCGGCACCCCGCTCCAGCTCGCGGGCGAGGCGCTCCGCGCCGATCAGCTCGCCGCACGCCGACCGGTATGAGCCGACTGCATCGCGCACGGCCGCGAGCCCGGCCTCGTCCTCGGGCGCGGGCAGGCGATGCTCCCGCGTGTGCGCCAGCGCGTGCTCCCGGGCCTGCCTCAGCTCGTCGGCGCGGGCCGCCATCGACTGCTGCTCGGCAGCGGTCACCGCTGCCGAGCGTCGCTCCTCGTCATGAGCGCGCTCGAGCCGCACGTACGCCCGCAGCGCCGGCGCGTCGTCGGGGAGCCGCCGAAGCTCTTCGCGCAGGCAAGCGATGGCGCCCTCGAGCTCGCCTGCGCGGGACTCGAGCTCACGGTCGCGCTGCTCGATCGCCCCGAGCTCGCGCGCCAGCTCGGCGAGCCGGCGAGCGCGGTTGGCGGCGCGGGCCGCGGCGCCGATATAGCGCGCGGCCTCGACCCGGTGGCGCCCGCGAAGCGGACCGAGCGCAAAGCGACCGTCCACGGCTACGGCGGCGCGGTCGTCGCCTGGCGCCGGCGCGCTCTCATCCATACCCACCTGCGCGAGGACGCCCTCGACGACCGCCGTCGGAACCGGCCCGTCGGGCAGCGCGACGAGCGCGTCGGCGAGCGTTCGACCCCCGCCGGAGGCGACCGGGATCGCGCCCGGGGCGGGCGCCACGAGCACGGCGTCGTCGGCGTCGAGCACGGTCCCGTTGGCCATCACCCAGGCGTCGAGCAGGCCGGCGCCCTCGAGGGCGCCCTCGAGACCGGCCCGCTGCCCGCCGTCGAGCCCGTCGGCGAAGTCGACCAGCGCCCACAGCGGCGCGCCCGGACGGCCGGTACGGTCGGCCGTGCGGAACGGCAGCGGCTCGGGGACGAGGTCCTCGTGGGCCGACAGCCGCGCGTGCTCGGCCGCGAGCGGCTCGCGCTCGGCGGACAGCGCCGTGCGGGCCGCGCCCACGCCGGCCAGCTGCTCACCCAGCCGCTGCTCGGCGACCCCGGCCCGGTCGGCCGCAAGCTCGTGCGCCGCCATCGCTTCGGGCTCCCCGGCACGCGCGGTCAGATCGGCGAGCTCGTCGGCGAAGGCGTCGTCGACCGGCAGTTGGGTGAGGCCGGCGAGCCATCCGTCGAGCGCCTGCATCAGCTCGCCCCGCACCATCTCGAGCCGCTCGGCCGCGGTGGCTCGCTCGGCCTGTCGCTCGCGCTGGGCCGCCTCGGCGTCCTCGAAGCGCGAGCGCGACGCGCGGAACTCCTGCTCGGCCCCGCGCATAGCGCGCGCCAGCTTCGCCATCGCCGCGATCGACTCGGCTCGCGCCGCGGCGAGCTGTTCGAGCAGCGCCCGCACCGCCGGCAGGTCGCGACCCTCATCGACGAGTCCCTCGACGGCGGCCGCGTGGGCGGCGACGCCGGCGCGGTCGCCTTCGGCCGAGCACGATTGCAGCAGCGATTCGACCACGGTCCGCTGCTCGGCGAGCGCGGCGTCGGCATGCTCCGCGGCACCCAGCAGCTCGGCCCGTTCCGCCTGTGCGCGGTCCAGCTCGGCCCCGGCTTCGGCCGCCGCCAGAGCCGCGCTCTCGGCGAGCCTCCGGAGCTCCTCGAGCCGCTCGGCGTCACGCCAGTCGTCCGAGGCGCGCAGCTCGCGCTCGGCGCCCCGCGCGGACGCCAGCGAGGATTCGAGCTGCCCGCGGCGCAGCGCGAGCGCTGCCCTCCGCTCGCCCGCCGCCGCGGTCGCGGCCTGGGTGCGCGTCAGGCTGTCCTCGTGCTGCCGGCGGGTGCGGACGGATTCGATCAGGACGCGCCCGCGCTCGCGCAGCGCCGCCCGCGCCCAGTCGCGGTAGGTGCTCGCGAAGCTCTCGACGGCGCTGCGGACCTCGCGCAGCGCGGCGGCCTCGGTGCGCAACCGGTCGAGCTGGTCGAGCCGGCCCGAGACGCGGAGTACGGCGTCGCGGTCGAGCTCCGGAAGCGCCTCGGTCAGCCGCGCCGACAGCTCCTGCGGGTCCAGCGTCTGCGAGAGCTGCGGCTTGCGCAGCGACAGCAACAGCCGCACGATCGACTCATAGCGATCCTGCGGGACGCCGAACAGGAGCGCGTTGACGCGCTCTCGGTACGCAGAGGCGGAGTCGATCAACTCGCCGGCAAGCTCAGCGAACGCCGACCGGCTGATCGGATGCCGGCCCTCCGTCAGCGACGCGTTGATGCCGATCCGGGGGCCGCGCAGCTCCGCTCCCGGGGGCTGCTGGGCCGTCAGCAGCGCGAACCACGAGTGCACGCCGCTCTCGCCCTTGTTCGCTCGGGCCATCAGCACGAGCGTGTGGAAATGCTCGACCCCTTGGTCGTCCTGGCGCCGCAACTCGAGCCATGAGTAACCGACCGCGGGCGCGCGCGATTCCTGGTCGCCGATCAGGTTCCAGCGCATCGAGCGGCCGCGACCGCCGAACGGGTCGAGGCGCTCGGCGCGGAGCTCGCCATCGAGCAGCAGCGGCAGCAGCAGCTCGAGCGCCTTCGACTTGCCGCTGCCGTTCGGTCCGCGCAGGAGGAGCCGGCCGCGCTCGAACTCGAACGTCTCGTCCTCATATTCGTACAGCCCGATCAGGCCCGCCCGGTGAAGGCGGAAGCGCTCGGGGCGGCCGGCCGTCTCGAGGTGAAGGACTGTGGCGCTCATCACTCGAGCTCCGTCGTGCGCAGCGTCGGACGGGCGAAGCGTGCGGTCGCCGGCAACACGCGAACCTGCGCCGGCTCCTCGGGAGCGATCAGCCGGTGGGCTTCGAGCAACGCCAGGGCCGCCCGACCGAGCTCGGGCCCGGCGTCGGACTGGATCCGCGCTCGCAGCTCCTCCATCAGCACAGCGACCTCGCCCTGCGGCAGCGGGTTGCGCCCGCAGTCGAACGTCGCCGCACGCAGGCGCTCGCACGCCAGCAACGCCAGCAGACTCTCGCTCGATCGCGTCGGGAAGCGAACGTCGCTGAGGCGCCGACCGGCGTCGATCAGCGCCGAGCCCTCCGCCCGCCGCTCCGCTTGGAGCCCGGTCAATGCCTCGAGCTCGGGCTCGAGGCGGTGTCGCTGCGAGCGATAGGTGTCCTGCTCGGCGGCCTCGAGGTCGTCGACGTACAGGACGGGCTCCTCGACCAGCGTCCGCGCGATCCGGTGGCGCCGCCGGGCCCGATCTCCGTCGTCGCTCGCTGGGTAGTCCTCGTCGAGTAGCTCCTCGACCCGTTCGATCCCAGTGAGCGCCAGGGGGGTGGCCTTGAGGTCGCCGAGCCGCGCGTGCTCGATGTCGAACAGAGCCTCCTCGAGCGCCTCGTCGCGGGCGACGAACGCAATGCGTGAGCCGTCACGCTGGCGCAGCACGCCGAGCCTGCAGAGCAGCTCGAGCACATCGGCGAACGCCTTGCGCTCGTCGCGACGGTCGAAGTCGACACGCAGCCCGAGCTCGGCGCCGAGCGCCGCGGCCTCGCCGGCGAGCCCGCCGATCAGCGCCTGCGCGCGGCCCTGATGGGCCTCGAGCGCCGCCAGCGCCAGCGCCAAGAGCACGTACTGGCGCCGGCCGAAGGGCTGCCAGCCGTCCTCGGGACCGGGACGGAGCGAGCCGGGTCTGATCCTCGCCGGACGGTCGCGGTAGGCGAGCCGCGCGCGCTTGTACAGACGCGCATGGTCGCCGCGGATCGCTAGCCGGTAGCCGAGCAGATGGCGGAAGCGGTCGGTCAGCCATTCGCCGTGGCGGCGCACAAGCGTGAACGACTCAGGATCGCTCTCGGCGGTCAGCAGCGGGCGCATCAGCAGCGCCCTCGCCGCCTGCTCGCGCTCGGCCGCGAGCCGATCGTCGAGCGCGCTCAGCACGCGATCACCCCGATCTCGTAGTTGGGGGCCGCGAGGGTGCCGCCGGGAGTGGCGATCTCGATCAGCTCATCACTCTCCGGCGGCGGGCGCAGCTCGAGCCGCACGAGCCCATCCTGAGACTCTGCCCGCCGGGTGCCGCTGTGATCTGCGGCGGCGTCGAGCGCCCGCCCGAGCCAGCGCAACAGGTGGCGGAACTCGAGCGCGTCGAGACGGCCGAGCTGGTCGAGTCGCAGCGGCCCCGCGCGGGTGAACCGCCGCTGGACACGCCGCAACTCCCGGCGCTCCCGCTCGCGGCGGGCGGCGAGCGCCTGGCGCGCCATCGTGTGGTCGGGCAGCTCTAACGCCCGCCCGGCCCCTGGCGGCCGCGAGCCGGGGCGGTAGAGCGTCGCCTCGACCGGCGCGGGCGTCGCCTGCCACCACGACACCGTTGACGAAGTCAGCTCCGGGTCGGTCTCAGGGACCGAGAAGTGACGTGGCTGGTAGAGGCCGAACACCGCTGCATACAGGGCGTGGCAGTCGCCGGCCGTCTCGGCGCGATCGAACAGCAGCGCGAGCGCGCGATACTCGGCGGCCCGGTCCACTCGACGCGTGCGGCGATCGATCAGACGCTGGGCGGACTGGATGATCCAT
Organism: uncultured Solirubrobacterales bacterium; assembly: GCA_963759695.1. Classification (GTDB taxonomy): domain Bacteria; phylum Actinomycetota; class Thermoleophilia; order Solirubrobacterales; family Solirubrobacteraceae; genus Palsa-465. The sequence goes on along the minus strand of CAVXAO010000015.1, from coordinate 528,638 downwards.
TCGATCGCGTCGCCGAGCGCGCGATCGAGCTCGTGCCACGGCGGCGCCTCGCCGGCTCCGCCGCGGAACCAGCGGCGAACCCCGTTCCACTCCTCCGCGAGCCCCTCGGCGCGCCTCGTGGCAACCTCGTCGTCGGTGAGCCCGAACACCGGCGGCTCGTCGCTCGCGGCCGCGATCGCGACCAAGTGCGCCGGTCCGACCGCCTCGACGCGGTCGATCGCGGAGCTGAACTGCGGGTCGAGCCGGCGAAGCTCGGCCCGGAACCCCTGCAGGTGATCGATCACGCGTCGCTTGTAGCGCTCGAACGGCTCAAGCTCGACCGCGTGCTCGTCGGCCATCACCGTGCCGAGGTCGCGCATGAAGTCGCCGGTGTCGGAGCGCAACCGCTCGAGCTTGGCGGCGACGTCGTTGAACAACGCGACGAGCTTGCCCGGTCGGGGGTCGCTGCGCTCGGCCTCGGTCGCGAGCGCGATCAACGTGTCGAGCAGCTCCGGCAGCTGCGAGCGCTCGAGCGCTCCAATCCGCTCGGACAGGCGATCGACCGCGAGCGCCGCGCGTTCGACGATCTCGCCCGCGGCGGTGATGTCGTAGGTGAAGCGCTTGCGCTTGAACTCGCGCGTCGAGGAGGCGCGGGAGTTGTCCTGATAGCTGTCGACGGCGCCCCAATCGCACAGCGCCTCCAGGTCGCGCTCGAGCGCCTCGGGCGGGTCATAGCGGATCGAAAAGCGCTCCCACAGGTGGGTCGCGATCTGCGTCGGCGCCATCCGCAGCCCAAACCGGCGCTTGTTCGCGAGTAGGACACCCATCAGCTGGCGGTAGCGGTGGGTGTTCTCGGTGTCCAGGTAGGCGAAGGCGCGCACCCGCCCGCCTGGCTGCGGCGCCTCGGCGCCGGCCTCGACCAGCAGCGGTGGGGCGGGCGTCGGTTCGGGACCCTGACCCTGTTGGCTGCGAGCGGCCTCCATCGGGAACACATCGTGAACGGCCGGTCGGACGGAACGGACGCGACGGATTCGTCACGCCTTTTGTCACACCCCGTGCCCGCGGGCGACGCGATGCCGTCCGAGCTGCCGTCTACCTTTCGGCATGCAATGGATCACCCGTCAGCCGCCGTCCGCGTCGCCAACGACGAGCTCTCGACCGTTCGCGAGGCGATGCGGGAGCTCAACCGGCTGATCGACGCACTGGAGCGCGGCGAGCTCGAGAAGGTGGTTCTCACGCAGCGCAACCGGATGCGGGCCGTGGTTGTGTCGCTGGAGCGGTTCTCGGAGCTTGAACGGCTGGCGGCTGCGTAGAAAGCACGGCGTGCCCGCCCTGCATCAGGGCCTTCGCGATGAAGTTCGGCGGCGACTTCCGAGTATCTCTTCAGGGCAACCCCTGGCCCCAAACGGCCCGCAACCTCGGGTTGGACGAAAGCGCGCTGGCCGATCGCGTAGGCAAGCTGGCTGGCGTCGCGCCCGATGCGTTCGCCGATGCCGTCGGCGCCGCCGACATCGTCGCCCTGGACCGCGGCATGCCCGGCAAGCTTCTGGACGTCGTGGCCGACCGTGCCGCCCGAAGTCGCAGGTTGCTTGGGTTCACGGGAAGCGACACCGAGCTTCCGGCCTGAGCCGGAATTCGCGGAGATCGCCCCCACCTCATTGCGCTCTTGGGACACGGCTGGGACATCGTCTTCGCGCAACCAAGTTAGACCAGAACACACCTGCTGGGCGAGTCGGCGCCCCGGCCAGATCCGATCAATTCCGTGTAACAAACCGTGTAACGAGATCGGCAAATTCAGCCTCATTCAGCCTCAGGCAAAATCACAAAAGGCCTTTTGTGTCACCTAGCTCAACCCCTCGAAGCCTCTCGTAACCCGAAGGTCGCGGGTTCGAATCCCGCCCGCCACTAAAAGGCCCGGAGGTGGCGAAGCGATTGCGCTGGCTCCCGCGAGCCGCACGAACGCTCCCCCTTGGAAGAGATCGTCCCGTTGGCTGCTGTTTGCGCTAGCGAGATCAAGGATTGTGCAAGTCGCTGAGGTCCCGACCAACCTGCGAAGAGGGGTAGAGCAACAGCGCGACCGTCATCTCAGATGTATCAGCTGGTCCTCCCCGCCCTCTTCCCTGAGACGCATCGCGCGACGAGACCGGCGCAAGCTACCGGTGGGGAACGGCCGCGTCACCAGATACACCAATCCGCAGTAACAGCAAAGGGAGGTAGTCCCATGTCTTTCGAGGCCAAGCCGCGACGTGTGCAGCTACTCGTGTCTAGTTCAATCGCGGCGCGGCTCGCGGGCCTCGCCGTGGTAGCGGTGGCCGCAACCGCGGTGGCCGCTGCACCAGCGAGCGCGTACTTCGTCCAACCGTGCTCCAAAACGGGTCCAGAAATCCAGCTGACGACGTACACGTCCCCGATCAGCGGGCTGAGCAGCCAATACATCTCGGCGGGCAACCAATGCTATGCCGCCAACTCCACGGTCAGCGTCGAGTTCACCGCCACGTGGACGTACTTCGGGGGGACGAGCTGGACCCCCGAATTCGTAAGCGAACCGATCAATGCCAGTAGCGTCTGGCCACCGGTCCTGCTTCGGACCGCTCCTTGCCAGGGCAGCATCAACACCGAAGACTGGCAAACCGAGTCGATCAAAGCAACGAACGACGGCGCTACGAGTAACACCGTCATCATCACGATCCCGCCCTGCCCGCGCTACTGAGCCGAGAGCCACCTGCCCGAGGGCCGGGGCCGGGGCAGGGGCCGGGGCAAAGGGTCCCGGCCCCCGCCCTCAGGCAGTTGTGCAACACGCTGCGTTCGGCGCACTCGGTCATTGGATTCACGCAGTTCGCGTCCGATATCGCTCGGCTCGCGGTGCAGCCCCGTAGCAGGCCCGACGACGGGTCAGGTACCCCACGACCCGTGGGCAAGCCGCAGGCATTCAGTTCGGATCCGCCAAGTCGAAGCGGTCCATTCAACGCTAATGCGCGTGCATACTGGCCCGGACAAGCGCCCGCGGCGATCATGAGCCGAGCCTACAGGTTGGTGGCGGCGCGGGTTTCTACTGCTCGCGATGATCGCGTGGCGAGTACAGCACAAGTCATCGTCCGGGCCGTCCGGACATCAACTGCGGTTATCGCGCGCTCGGGCGGGACAGCGATCAGGTCGTCGCGCCACGTGTTCTCAATCGGACTGTTCAGCGTCGGCGCCCGCGACGCCCGCAGTGTTCACACTAGGAACGTGATCGACGCAACATCCCTGGTTGCATATTGAAAGCGCTCAAAGACTCGGAACCGACAGTGGGCACCGTCGCCGGTTTCCCCGGTAAAGGCCGTCGATGCCTCATGGGCCGTGTAGATCGTCGTCGGGTCGCCCGCGAGCGATACCAAGAGGCCGCTACGCGGAGGCAAAGCGGCGCTGATCAGATGATGTTGCAGTCGACGCTCCAGTCGATCCGCAGGTGTTTCTGCTGAATTCGGCAGCAGCGGCGACAACGAATCCTCGTACAGACCTGTGCCCAGGATCAGCGCATACGGGTCGGGCCAGCCCGCGCCCGTCATGTTCGTCGATGCGATTGTGACCGCGTTGAGCAGGTTCTGGGCACGTCCGCCCGCGGCTGCGATTCCTACGGCCGCAAACGGATCGGCCAACCAGCGGGCCGGCGGCCCATTCGTGACGATCGTCCCCGCTGGCGGAGTCCAAAAGTTGCCGTGAAAGATGATGTTGTCCTCCGCGGTCGCCAATTGTCTTGCTGCATCGCGCGCGAGCGCCCGCGCCGTGTGCTGAGTGCTCTCCGCGTCGACTTGCGCCGGCGTCAGCCAGAAAGGCACGGCGATCTCCACGAACGGCTCAGCCGGCGCTTCGGGGATGAAGCGAACGTCCGTTCTTCCGGGAGGATTCCCGATCTGGGCCGTCGACACCCAACTTGGCGGCGGGCCATTCGTCGAGCTCACGTCCTCCGTGTGGAACACCTTGCGCGCCACCCTCGACCGCTTTACCTCTTCCAACACGGCTTTGTCGAGATCCGCCCACGTCGCGGAATCCCATAGCTCGTCACGACCGTTGTTCTTCATTTCGCACCGTTCCTACACGTGACTGGAATCAAGAAAGGGGCCTTGCGCTTGCACGATCGTCGCTTTCGTTTGCTCGACATACGTCTTGCCGAACGATGAAGATGGCAGGCCCAGACGTTTCCTCCGAACCCACCAACCCCGGTTCGGAAACCTCGTTGGTAGGCTAAAGCCTCGCGGGCCCCGTGGGTAATAATTTTGGCGATTGCACACGGACCGCACTGCGGGCGAGCTGGGTTCACGCAGGACCTCGGATGGATTTGCCGGGCGTCCAGCGCCCGGCAAATCCGAGTTGAGACGATCGCTCCCGCCGTACGGGAGACGCTCTTGACCTTTTCAAATTGCTATCGCTCACGCGGCTCCGCCGGCGTGACGGGCCCGGCGCGTCGCGGTCGCGCGTGCGCCGCCGGCGGCGACTAGCAGGACGACGATCGCCCCGCCGGCGCCGACCGCGGCATCGCCCCAGTCGAAGCTGTCGCCAGAGGTGGGTCCGCTAGAGACGAACACGACATGATGTTGCGGATTGTGCGGGAGCGTCGCGCCCTGCTCCGCGGATCCGGCGTTCAGCTGCGGACGCTGTCCCGGGCCGCCTCCGGAGCAGACCTCCGAGCAGGGACCTGTTTGCCCCTGAGCCTGTGGCGTGCCGGTCGGGTTCAGGTTGGGCCTCGCTGCGGCCGAGGCGGCAGTGCAGGCGGTGAGCGCGAGCGTCACCGCGAGCACGGATTTGAGGCGGTGGACTGGATGGATCATCTCCGGTCCCTCCTTGTGTTGATTGTGTGACGCGTTTGGTCACGTTGTTTTGGTTGGTTAAGGGTGGTTGCGCTCGGCGGCCGCCCCTGCCGCGGACCCGCGGTCCGCCGAAGCCGCCCATCGGCCGAGCGCAAGCTCACCACGGGGCCTCGCTCCCCAGCAGCTCGAAGACGCCGACGGGCATGTGGGTCCCCTTGACCTCGAACGCACCCAGGTCATGAAGTGGGTGCGCGTCATCGAGGAGCGCAGCAGTGTGCTCGGTCAGGTAAATCCGATCTGGAAGCGCGAGCGTTTCCATCCGCTTTGCCAAAGCAACCGCGTATCCATTTGCCGTGAAGTAACGCTTGTATCGATCGCCGATCGTCCCGGTCAGAACCTCGCCCGAATTGATCCCGATTCGGATCGACAGCTCGAGCGCGTGGTCGCTGGAGAGTTTGGCCGCGGGCGCGCGCATCGCCTCACGCAACCAAAGCGCAGAATCACATGCGCGGCCAGCGTGGTCACCAGTCAGGATCGGGGCTTCGAACACGGCCGCGATCCCATCACCGGTGAAGTTCGCCACCCAGCCGCCGAACTCGTACACGCCCTCGCACATCAGCTCGAACACGTCGGCGATCGCCGACCACCACGCCTCGGGCCCGATCGTCCTGCTGAGATCCGTTGAGTCTTGGATGTCGACAAACATGACGGTCACGAACTTGCGCCTGGCAAGCGTCGTCGACCCGACGGTACGATCGCGTTCGCGCGCGCTACCAGCGACGGCCGTGCCAGGCTGTAGCGGCGTAGTAAGTGTCTGTGAACTAGTCATGATGCGGGGGGGGTCAGTTGTGAGGCTCGACGCGTTACGCTGATACTCTGCGCGCGGGACACGCACCAGTCTCATAAGGCTGAGTCAAAACTTTCGATCCTGATACATCTCTTTCGGTTCGCCGGACGTCTCGAGCCGCTTGTCGACTTCGCGGGTTCAAACGACAACTGCGCCCCGAGACCTACTTAGATCGTGCGCGGCCGCCTCTTCCTGGTCGAGGGCTGCCGTGTACGCCCAGTAGCGTTCAGGGCAACTGCTCGACGACTCGTGGAACCAAGCCTGCAGTGCCCACTCTCACTCGCTTTCTGCGACGACCCACGCCATGTAGGCGTCGTCGAGCAGGCGATTGCCGATCATTACAACCTCGTGTCGGAGCTTGTCCGTCATGTTCACGTCCTCTCAGGCCGTTAGAAGCGTCAGTGACTCCGTGCACTGGAGCTCATCCCTGAGCCGATCGAGTGCTCGCTGCCGCGTGGGGCCGATACTGCCGACCGGGATCTCCATGGCGTCGGAGATCTCTTGGTAGCTCGGAGGTGAGTCCGCCATCAAGAGGCGGAGCAGGACCTGGTCGTTGGGCCGCAGGCGTGCGAAGCTGCTCCACAGCGCCGAGTCGCGTTCCTCGATCAGCAGCTCCGCCTCAGGCGGCGTGTCCGCCGACTCGAGATCGGGCGTGTCGTCGCCAAACAGCACTCGCTTTTGACCATCACGCAGCACGCGCAGACATTCGCGGCGGGCGGTCGTGCCAAGCCACGCCCCCACACGGGCAGGATCGTTGAGATTGCCGATGTGGGCCAGCAGTTTCAGCCACGTCGCTTGCACGACGTCGGCGGCGTCTGCGTGACGCAGCCGGTGGGCGCGGGCGATCGCCCACATCATCTTGTCGAACTGCCGTACAAGTGCGACCCAGCTTTGTTCATCGCCTGCCGCCGCCGACCGAACCAATCGCGCAAGCTGCTCGCACCCCGGCTGGTGGGCGGTTTGACTGTTCACTGTTACCGTCATTGCGTGACCTTCCGGTTATCGGTGACTGACTGGCACCGAGCATCGGGTCACGCGGTCCTGACGACTAGACGCACTAGGGGTGAACGCATGCCGCCCTGGGGTGATCAAGGTGGCAAAGCTGGGTCTTAGGGGTGAAGCAAGGGGTGATGGCGTCACCCCTGTCGCCGAATCCGGCGATCGAGCTAATCTGAGCGCCGCGGCACGGACTCTGATACATGATCTGGACTAACAGAGCCGAGCGCCGGCGTTCAGCGATCTCTGCTTGCGCGGCGGGCGTCCTGCGGGTAGGTTGCGCAGTTGTGAAATGGCGTCGGGCAGCCACGCGGCGAACGCTTCACTCGGCGATGGAGCAGGGATGGATTGTGAGCCCACGGACGGGGGCCGGTCTGCGGCGGGACGCTCGGTCCGACGACGAGACCCGGACCGGCACGCTCGCCGTCGTGCGGCGGTTCAAGCCCGACATGGGGCGCTTTCCTGCCCACGTCCACCTTGACTTCGCGGAACGGTTCCGAGTCATGAGAGGCGTTGCGGAGGCCGAGATCGACGGCGACAAACTTCGACTCAGCGCGAGGGGTTCCTCGACGCTCTTCGTGCCGCCGGGAGTCCCACACGTCAATCCGTACAACGACGGGCGTGAGGATCTCGAGCTGCGGCAGTCTTTCACCCCCGCGTCGGAAGAAGCTGAGAGCTACGTGGAAACGCTCGCGGCGATCCTCGGCGACGGGCGCGACGATGACGGGGAGCTTCCGTGGTCGCTGATCCTCGCGGTGGGAGACGTGACGCGGGCGCGCACGTACCTCATCCCTGTGTCCCGGCTGGCGAGACAGAGCAACACGTGGTCGTTCGCCTTGCAGCGCAGGGTGCTAATGCCTGTCGGCAGATTTGTCGCCGGCGCACGCCACTACGACGTGCACCTGCCGGCGGCCTACGATGCGCACTCGGACCTGGACGAGTGGACCGAACACGCGTAGCCGGGGGCGCCGAACGCTCGGCCACCGCACAGGCGACAGAGCGTGTGAGTTGGGCTTAGCGCAACGAGGCGGCGAAGTCGCCCAGGCGGCGTAGCCGACCTGGCCGTGGTCCCTCGTCTTCACGGCGTTCAGCCACCAGGGTGTAGGCCTGCAGCCGGTTGGTGTGAAAACCTTGCACGCCTCCCCACAGAAACACGCGGAACGTTCGGTAGACGTACTCGCCCCAGCGGTCGGCGATCTCCTCGTGGCTGTCATCGAGCCGCAATGCCCACGCCCGCATCGTCCGTTCATAGTCGCGCGTGCCGCGTCGCACCTCGACGACTTCGAAGCCGTGGAACAGCAGCTCCTCGACCATGCTGGGAAGAGCGAGGCAGGAGTGCGGACCCTGCCAGGTGTAGCGCCTCGTGAACGCGCTGGACGCGTACTTCTGCTTCGTTGCCGAGGCGTCCATGTAGAGACGACCGCCCGGCTTCAACGCGTCCCAGACTCGCCGGCAGAAGCGGGCGTAAGTCGGGATGTGTTCGATAACCCCGAAGATGACCACCCCGTCGTAGTACTCGCGTCTTCGGTGCTCGAGCAGGTCTTCGAGGATCACCTCGCTGTGCTCGTCCTCGAGGCGCTCACGAACGTAGCTGGCCGAGTCCTCCGAGATCGTCAGTGACGTCACATGCACGCCGTGCTCATAGCAATACCTCGTGAGACCGCCCCACCCCGCTCCGATGTCCAAGATGCGCATGCCCTCTCTTAGGCCGAGCGCTTTCTTCATATGGTCGAGCTTGCGTTCGGCTGCCGCAGTCAGCGCGCCGCCCGGATCGTTGAGCTCCATTTCGGTTTCGCGTCTGGCGCCGAACATGCACTGCGAGTAGAAGTGGTACTTGGGGTCCAGGAACGTGTGATAGAAGTCGTCGCCCAGCCTGTAGTGGTGGTCGATTGCGCGGGCGTTGACGCGCGTCGGGCGCGACAGCGCGAGCTCCGCGGCGAGGCGTATGGCTTGGCCGACCGACGTCCCTGACCGCACGACGTCGCGGACTCCGAAGATCGACATTGCGTTCTCGACGAAAGTCTTACGATCGCCGGTCATCTCGATGTCGATGTCGATGTCACCCTGGACATACGCACGTCCCAACGACAGCTGCGTGATCGGCGCTCGGAGCAGCCGCTCGTTTTGCAGCACCAGCCGAAAGCGCACAGGACCGCTTCCGATGCGGATCGGCGGACCCCACGGGAGGACAAGCTCGCAGTCAATTGTGGCCTCGCGTAACGCATTTACGATGCGGACGGTGCGGGCGTCGTCAGTCGGCCGTCGTCGAGGGGTCACACGGGACCTTGATGCCGGAAAACTGCTCATGGCTCTGTGAGGACGCCTGCGAGCCATGTGCAAGCGCGTCGGGAAGGAACCAATAGGTACGCACAGCCCCGGACCTTCACGAACGGTTCGCATGGCGGTTCGAGGATCGTCGGCCGGAATCCCTGTATCACCATCTTGGTGGGCCTTCCACCTTCTTCCCAGTCCTGGGCCATGAAGTCGCGCTGAGATCCGAGCCCAAAAGCTTGACCGTCATTGATCCAGTTCCCTTGGATGAACTCGAATCCGTTCTTGATGCTGGCGTTGAAGCAGACGAAGGCGAGACCCTGTCGCTCGGGCCTGAGTTTGTCTCCCCCCCGGTGATATGGCATCCCGCGGCGGATGATGCGATGTCGCATCGTCTGCTCGGCGCCACCCGGCAGAGCGTCGCGCGGATTTGCTCGGCGGGCGTGAGCGCCGAGCGGGCACGCGTAACCGTTCGGATCGTTGCCGTACCGGAAGTCATTCAGTCGCCGACGGATTGCGGCTCCTGGAGGATCGGGGCGGCGGCGGATGGCTGGCGTTCCGTTCGGCCAACGCCCGACGATCTTGGCGCGAAGCTCATCCTGGGTTAGGCCCAATCGGGCGGCCGATTCCTCCACATAGCTATCGAATGCTTCGACTTCCTGATCGATCTCTCGGTAGACCATGTAGGTGCTGTGCGGGCCCAGTGAAGTGTCGGAGCCCTGGGGTAGGCGTCCGTCCTCATTTTCGTAACCGAGCAGAAACTCTCCCGTCCTGATCAGGCGCCATTTCCGTGACAGCGCCCGCAGTCCAAGGTCCTCGAGCATCAGGCTGGCCTGCCTCCGCAGAGCGGGGCCCGGGGGGTGCGCACCCGCGTAGACGCCATCGCCCACAGCGTCGGTGTCCACGCCCTCGACCGCTGGTTGCGAAAGGCCGTCGGCAAACCCGAAGCCCTCGCGTTCCTGCGGGTCCTGCGAGAAGCATGCGTCAAGTGCGTGGACGAGTTCAAACGGGGAACGCAGCTGCTCGTTGACCTCCTGGAGATCCCGCCACCTGCGTTCCACATCCTCAGCGCATCGACTGTGGACTGACAGCATCATGTGCGCATCATCGAGGGGAATCACATCGCGGCGCTCGTGCCAACGATCCTTGAGTTGCGGCGCTCGTGCGGCGGCGCCCTCACGAAAATCGCGAGGCAGTCCCTCTAGCTCCAAGGGAGGGATGTCAAGCGCGACGAGACCCTTGAAGGTGAACGAGATATTGACGAAAGCAGCATGGTCATCTTGGACGTCCCTGGTGCCCTCGCAAGCCCTGGTGCTCTCGCACGGATCGTTGCTCGAGTGGGCGACGTTCCGGAGCCGTGGATCGCCGAACGTGACCTCAGTGAGCCAGCGACGCAGCACGTGTCGCGTGTCGGGCGTGAGCTTGGGCGCCTTCAGGAAGACATATCGAGCCGCGCGGGCCCCTGGTCCGTAGCTGCGCACCACGTTGCCCTGGACCTCGCTTAAGTCCACCCAAGTGTTCATATGCGCAACTCGTCCACTGTTTCGGACTCTCCGAGCGACCAGCGTGCGATCTCGGCACGGACCTCGAGCAGGTGCTTGAGTTCATCGACCGGGGTCGCTGGATAGCCCGCGACGTAGTACTGCGTCTTCATGCTGTGAGTCAGGATCCAGTCGCGAAAGCGCTGACGTCCTTGCGTCCCTGGGAATCCGGCGCATCGCCCGAAGATTGACTCGGCCACCGGCTGGGCGCGGAGCACCTCGATGTAGTCCGCGAGCCGCCCGTAGTAGTCGCTCATAAAGACCAGATAGTCCTTTGGCAGCCGGTCGGGATGCTGCTGGCCGAGGTCGTCCTGCATGGTCTGCGGGAGCACCACGAGGCGGGCGAATACCGTGTCCGGGAGCCGGCTCAACATTCGCGACCGTGTGTCGCATTCGTGATCTAGGGGGGCGACGACGGTCAGGGGACTCACGGCGCGCGCGGGGCGGGCTACCCGGCCCCACTGGCCGAGCACCGCGTCACGAAATCCGGGCTCAGTCGGCGGTGGGCCAAGCGCCATCGAGCTGACCTCACTCTGGATGCGCTCGAGCGCAGCTCCGTGCAAGCGATCGCCGCGCTGCGCCGCACGTTTGATCGCAAGCGCCTGACGAATCGTCCTCACTGTGGCTCTGACTGCGGTGTACGAATCGACGTCGCACAGAGCGTTCTTCTTCACGAAGTCCCGAAAGGCATAGGCCGCGAACACCCGACCGTCGGCGCCCGGAGCGTCCTCGACCCTGGCTTCGAAGCCAAAGCAGTCACCGAACAGTGCTGCGATTCGCAGCGGCAGGATATCTGCGAAGGTGTTCAGATAAACGTCGCCCGGGCCATCATAAGTAGCGGCGAATAACAGGTAGTTCCAGTTGAGCAACCACCGCCGGTCGCTGCCATCTGGATGAGGGAGGCTGCCGAAGACAATCCAGCGGGCGTAATGGATCGTTTCGAGTTCGAGCAGCGGTCGCCCGACTCCTGGAGCCCACGCCACGAACGCCAGTCGACGACGGAGCGCGGCGAGTCGATCCTGACGAACGGGAGACAGCGTGGTCAGCCGGAGGATTGATCCGTATCTGTCGTCCGCGCTCTGGTCAGTGTCGCCCGCCACAGCTGATCGCACTCACCCTAGGCGATCGGCGCTCCGTCCGTCAAGATACGCCGACGTGGCACAGCTCAGCATCGCGCTGACCATTCCGGGCGAGGCCGCACTCGGGACGTTCGAGGCGGGCGCACTCAGCGCGCTTCTCGTCGCTTTGCAGTGCATCAACGAACGTGATCCGGAGGCGGCGGCCGTGGACGTCATGACGGGAGCCTCATCGGGCTCGCTCACCGCCGTTGTCGCCGTCGCGGCCCTACTGACCGGGGCAGACCCGGTCGCACCGCTCCGCCGAGCATGGGTTTCGGAGCCGAGTCTGACCAAGCTGAGCAGAGGGGATGTGCGAGCGCCCCTGAACCTCGAGCGCGCTCGCGAGGTCGCCCACAATCTCCTCGGAGAGATGTTGCTCCCGGCCGCGGTCACGGAGGAACGCAGGCGACGGGCGCAACCGTCGGCCGTCGAGCTCGAGTTCTCGCTCACCTGCCTGCGCGGCTTCTCGTATCAGATTCCACAGCCTCACGGACCAGGCGCGGTTCCGCTCCAGAACATCCGAGCTCGCTCGACGTCTCCGGACCGGCGAGCGATCTCGGCGACGAGCTACATCGACTGGGCGGAGCATCGGTTCGGTCCCGACGACCTCACGGGCTTGACCGAGGAGTGGTCGGCTGCGATCGATTCCGCGGTCGCATCAGCGTCGCTTCCGCTCGCTTTCCCACCTATGCTGCTTGACCGATCACGTCAGCGCGACGGATACCTGCGACGCGGCGTCTCGAACCTCCCAGCGGTGTCCGAGGGCTCATCGGCACCAGCGCCTCCGACGGAGCTGTGGTACGCCGACGGTGGCCTCGTCGACCGCGAGCCGGTCGGGCGCTGTCTCCAGCGCATCCGCGCTCGCGCCGAGGGCGGCTTCCAGCAACGGGTAGTTCTCGTCGTCCGGCCGTGCCCCGAGAACGCCCCCAGTGCTGAGGATGACGCTTGGACTGGCCAAATGAAGTCGCCGCGCTGGAGAACGACGCTGGCACGTGGTCTGCGGATCCTGGTGACCCATAGCCTCTATGAGGACCTGCACAAGGTCGAGAGGACGAACACTCGGATCGCCTGGACGGAGTCCCTGATCGAGACGCTCGAAGAGCTTCTGCGCGAGAACGAGTCCGCGAAGCCAATGCTTGCCGAACTGGTGCGCGGGATTCAAGACGACAACGCGGAGTTGCACGGCGGCGAGCCGAAGCCTGTCGAGGAAGACCTCCAGAGTCTTCTCAGGCAGTCGGTTCGGGCCGCCGCCGGCCTCGAGGACAAGCACCCGGTGGCCGTGGACGTCGTGGCGGCTCGCGATGACTCTGAACTTTCTGGAGCGGCGGTCGGATTTGTTTCGGAGCGACTGCGGGCAACCGATTTCCTCGTCGGATACCAGGCAATGCTGCGATGGATGGAGACCGGTCTGGGGAAGCATGGCGTCCCCCACGAACTGGCAGACGAGGCAAACCAGGTCGCCCGCGATCGGGGGGCGACTATCCCGGGCTGGATCGGCGAGATCCCGCTCGGCCGGCCGCCGGTTCGAGTCTCCGCCGAGCTGCTCCGGGTCGGCGTCCGAGCCGCGCGGGCCGGCCTGTCCAACCCGCGCGCCCGCGGTCGCGGCTAACCCTCGGTCGTTACGCGATCGAGCGCGTCCGAAGTTCGGCTCAACAGCGCCGCCATCCCTAGCCGTTCTGCTGTGGCACGCGACTGTTCAAGCTGTGCGCGAGCGCCACCCTTACCCGCCCGGAGGAGAAGCTCGCCGTACTCGCATTGCGCCTGCGCCTCGGTGGTCGCCGCGCCGAGCGCCTGGCTGCGCTCGATCGCGAGGACGAAATGCCGCTCAGCCGTCTCGTAGTCACCGAGTTGACCCCTCAGCACGGCCAGGAACCGATGTACCGGACCGAGGCAGAACGCGAGTCCCACCACCACATTCAGGTCGGCGTACGGTTCCAGCCGGCGGACGAGCTCGGCCGCGGTCGCCGCGTCGCCCACGGTCGCGCAACCCTCCGCCAGCAGACACATGGCGCCCAACCAAAAGCCGTCCATCGGGATGACTGAGAACCCGTCCCGGGACAGGAGGAAGAGCTCCGACTGCGCCCGCTCGAGCTCGCCGGCGGCGATATGTGCCACCAGCATCGCGCCACGCCATGCGCTCAGTGTGGGGTATTCGCCGACAAGTGGCGCGACCAGGTCCGCGACCTCGCCGAGGCTCCCCTGATCGTGCCGCACGGCGAAGAGCTGGCCCGCGAACAGGCTCTTGGCGTAGGTCACTTGGGCTCGGCGCGCGTATCGGTAAGACTCGATCGCCTTGAGTTCCGCCTCTGCGAACCGCCCGGCAGTCTCGAGCCAGTTGAACTCCCAGGCCGTCGCGAAATTGCGGTACTGCGGCTGGCGGAGTCGCTCGGCGAGCTCGTCGAGCTGCCGGTATGCGTCCCGTGCCGCGGCCCCGTCACCGGACTCCACGAGGTCGTAGATATGCCAGTTCAGGGCCAGTGCCTTCTCGTTTTGATGACCGGCCTCCTCGGCGAGTTCAAGCCACTCGCGAGTTAGGGCGAGCCGTTCGCGAGCGTGGGCGGCGTGCAACAGGACGCCGTGCCGGGCGCCGATGACGGCGAGCAGCGCGGCCCGCTGCCCGGTGCGCCGGGCCATGTAGAGCGCATCTCCACTGAGGTTCACCGCGCGTCCCTCGGGATCGGTGAAGTGCAGCGCGTCAGCAAGCCGCGCCATCAATTCGGCGCGCACTGCGCCGTCCCGAGGCGGTAGGGCGGCGAGCGCCTCTTCGAGCAGGCCGATCAGCACCGAATCGACGTGCTCGGCATCGTAATAACGCCCGCCAAAGCCGAGCGCGGCGCGAGCGAGCTGATCGGCATCGCCAAGCTCCCGGGCGAGCTCCGCCTCGCGCAGGAACGTCGCCTGCGCCGAAGCGCGATCTCCGGCCTGCCACTGCAGGAGGCCAAGCGAGTGGAGGAGCCGGCCCCGTTCCCTCTCATGATCGGGTCCGAGCTCCTCGAGCGCGTCGAGCTCACGCGAGGTGTGGCTCGCCGCCTCCTCGTAGGAGAGCGCGGACGCGGCGGCCTCTGCGGCAGCATGGGCATACACCACGGCTTTCTCCGCCCCTCCGACTGCACGCGCGGCGTGGAAGTGGAGGGCCAGCTCGGACGGCGGCGCAATGCCATCGCCAAGCTTCTCGAGAGCCTCCCCGACCGCTAGGTGCAAGCGCGCGCGGTGGGTATCGGAGGTTATGCCGAGATAGAGCGCCTCGCGCACAAGCGCATGGCAGAACGAAAAGCGGTCGACGATCGGCTCCACCACGAGGCCGGTCGCCATCACCTCATCAAGCGGGCCAAGGAGCCGCCCGACGGGTAGGCCCACGAGCTCGGCGACTACGCCGAGACGGAAGTCACGGCCACACACCGAGGCGCTCGTCAGCAGCTCGACAGCCTCGGGGCTCAGCCGGGCGAGGCGGCGCTGGATCACCTCTCTGGCTCCCGCTGGAACACCAACAGAGCGCAGCGCCGAGGCCGCGCCGGCTGCGGTCGATAGATCCACATCGCGGAGCGCACGCATCGCCTCCTCGATGAAGAATGGATTGCCGGCGGTCTCTCCGTGGAGGAGGCTCACGAACTCCTCGTCGATCGGTCGCTCGTCGCGCGCGCTGATCAAGGCGCCGGTCTCGGCCTCGTCGAGGCCATCGAGCATTACGCGCTCCAGCCGGGTCGCGTCCTCCTCACGATGCAGGTCCGCGATCACAGCCGACAGGGGCTGCTCTTCACTCAGCCCGTCCGGCCGGGTCGTGGCGAGCACCATCGCCTTCCCAGCAGGCGCGCGCAGCAGCTGGCGAAGCAAGAGCACGGTGGGTTTGTCAGCCCAATGGAGATCGTCGAGAACCAACAGCAGAGGGCGCGTCGCCGTCGCGGCGGTCAGCAGTGCGACGACGGTCTCGAACAGCAGATAGCGCTCCGAACCCCCGGTCGCCGGCGCCTCCTCGGCCGGAGCTGATCGACGCAGCTCTGGTACCAGCCTGCCCAGCTCGACCAGTTCCGGCTCGAGCCGCGGATCGAGTGCGGTTTCGAGCCCTGGCTGGCTGGAGATGAGCTCACGCAGCGCCTCGACGAAGGGCTGATAGCTGATCAACGGATCCTCGTCGCAGCGACCGTAGAGCACGAGCGCCCCCTCGGCTTGGACCTCGTCGGCGAACGCCGCCGCCAGCCGGGTCTTCCCGATGCCCGGCTCTCCGGTGATCAGACGCAGGCTCGGCCGTCCCTCAGCCGCCCGCAGCCAGCCGGAACGCAGGGCCTCCATCGCGCGATCGCGGCCGACGAACGGCCGCTCCGCCGGGCCGGCAAGCTGCACCGGCAGGGAGACCGGTCGGCTCGCGTCGTCCGCCGCTGTTCCCGCAGCGATAATCTCGGCTAGCGTCTGCTCGACTTCACGGGCCGATCCGGGGCGGTCCGCAGGCCGTTTCGAGAGCAATCGGAGGATCAGCGTCGCAAGCCGAGGGGGGACAGCGGCGTTGAAGGCGCGCGGGTCGGCCGGCGGTTGCCGTACCTGCTGCGAAAGGACCGCGAGCGCGTCGCCCTGGAAAAGCGGCCTACCGCACACCATCTCAAACAGCGTCGCGCCGAGCGAGTAGAGGTCGCCTCGCTTGTCGACCTCGCCCCCCTGAGCCTGTTCGGGCGACATGTAAGCCGCGCTACCGATCACGGCTCCCTCAGTCGTGACGCGGGCGCGATCGGTCAGGAGGGCAATGCCAAAGTCGGTGAGCAAGGCGGCTCTGTCCTCCGCAAGCAGAATGTTGCTGGGCTTGATGTCGCGATGAACCACGCCCTGTTCGTGGGCGTGGGCGAGCGCGCTTGCGACCTCGCGCGCGATTCTGATGGCGTCTGGCAGCGGCAGTCCGTTCGGCTCGGACTGTCGTAGCCACTGCGCAACGGACCCGCCACGAACGAGCTGCGATACCAGGAACGTGACCCCATCGTGTTCGCCGACGTCGTGGAGCGTGACGATGTGTGGATGGTCGCCAAGCCGGGCCGCAGCGCGCGCCTCGCGGAGTAATCGGGTGTGCAGCGGGCCTAACGCGCCCGTGCCGGTGATCAGCGCCAGCGCCACGTCCCGCTCGAGCAGTTCGTCGCGAGCGCGGAACACACGTTTGCTCGCCCCTCGCCCCAGCGGTTCCAGAACTCGATATCGCCCAATCGAGAGCGTCGTGGCGTCCTGTCCGGAACTCTTCGAGTCCGAGCCTGATTGCTCGGCAGGAAGCGTCGTGTCGCGATCGGGGGTCATACGCAGGCGCGTCTGAGCATTCGCAGTACCGGTCGACTCGCTGCTCGACCTCTCCCCGTGCTCACGGCTCCGTTGCGCGCCCCGGACATGATGGTCCGAAAGCAGGATATGCGCGGCAAAAGCGTCGCGTCAAGCAACGCGGAACCCCTACCCGGGAGCGCTTCGGTGGGCCCCTACGCCTCGAGGAGGTCCTGCGATGTCACGAGGCCCGACGTGAGGGCCTTCCAAGCGAGCTGAGCGCGTTTCTGATTCTGAGGCAGCTCGTCGACGCCCAGCAGTTCGAAGAGTCGCCGCATGTGCGTCTTCACGGTGTCGATGCTCAGCGACAGTTCGCTGGCGATTGCCTTGTTGGTCGCTGGAGGGGCGTACGGCGCGTCGCGCAACGGCCGGCAGAGCGCGACCAGCACCCGTCGCTGCGACGGTGGGATCTGCACCGCCGTTGAACGGTCAGGAGCCATGAGAGTTTGCTCACCTCGTGGCGACGTCGGGTCAAAAAAGCCAATGTCGACCTCGCCGCACCGGATTACGTCGCCCGAAGCGAGCCGCCGACGCCCGACCACTCGCTTCCCGTTGACGTAGGTCCCATTCCGTGACAGACCATCGTCCGTGAGCGTCCAGGTGTTGCCAACCCGGCCCAGGACGGCATGAACCCGAGACACTTGAGGATTCCAATCGAGTCGGATCCCACGGTCCACCTCGCGGCCGATCACGACCTCCTCGCTATCGAGAGTGACGATCAGCTGATGGCCGCTGTCGTCGCGGAGCAAGACGAACGGGAGGCCAGTGCGTTCGGCCTCCAGACGCACCTCAAGTTCGGCCACGGAGGCGAGCGTGAAGATCGGAGCCGACACGGCATGAATTCTACTGTCGTCACACCACCATTCACCGCGAGCTGTGTCCGTATCATCGCTCGTCGCGGGAGTGGGTGCGTCGTGGTGGGGTGAGGCATCGGCAGTTCGTTTGGTGTGTGGGGCAGCTGGTGTTGTGAGCGTGGCCGTGCCTGCGATGGTGATGGTGCCAGAGTGAGTGATGGCGTTGGCAGCTTTTTGGTTTGTTGGTGTGTACTCGGCCGTGCTTGCGTGTGGCGGTTTGGGGGTGGGTCTGGGAGCTCGAGGCTGTCTGCCAGTTTTCTTGGGCGAGCTGCTGGATGGTGTAGAAGCTGGGCCGGCGGGTGTAGGTAGGGTAGGCGGGTAGGGGGTCAGGGGTTTGGAGGAAACCTTCGGACGCGTAGGGCCCGGTGAGCGTGTCGCGTTCGGTGACGAATACCTTTGACGCGCCGGCCTTGATCATGTCGGGGATCGCGGTGGCGAGGTAGCGGGCTTGGGCGGCCGGGCCGTCTTGGTAGCCGGGATCGGTCTGTTGGGTTGGGTCGGCTGGATAGCCGGTTTCGGTCACCCAGAGGGGTCCCTTGAACCCTCTTTCTGAGAAGTACCGTCGCCAACTGGAGACGACCGCGGTGGTTTCAGCGGGCGGGGTGCGGACGTGGATGTTGGCGATGTCGAACTTGTGCAGGACGTCGGTGCCGGGGGTTGCCAGCATCGCGTTCATCCAGTCCTGGCCGGCGGTGCCGATGTTCATCAGGCCGCCGAGCGCGACTCGGGCGTCGGGGTTGGCGGCGTGGATCGCGTCATACGAGTCTTGGAGCATCGCGGCGTACTGTTGGGGTGTGCCGAGGAACGCCCAGTGTCCGTCGGGCTCGTTGACGATTTCGAAATCGTCGATCACCCCGCGGGTGTGCGCGGCGATGATGCCGGCCTGACGGCCCCACCGTGAGGGGTCGCTGGGTGGGCAGGTGTCGGTGGCGGCCGCGAGGGTCCCCGGTGGGCAGTCGACCTCGTAGGAGGGTGGCGCGATCAGGTCGGCGAGCACGCGCAGGTGGTAGAGGGCTGCGAGCCACATGTACTGGTCGACGCCGCTCCAGTCGGGTGGCCCGGTGGGGCTGGTGAACACGCCTGAAAGCTCGATGTCGAGTCGGATCGTGGACGCGCCGACCGCGGCGGCCTCTTCGAACATCGCCTGCTTGGCGCTGAACGGGTGCGTGAGGAAGAGCATCGAGTGCACGCCGATCGGATTGTTCGCCACCAGGCCCGCGGTGGCGGCTGCGGGAACGTTGTCGATCGCCAGCACCAGCAGTAAGGCCGGCAATATGAATTTGCAGCGGACCCGCCTCCGGGCGGGCACGCCCCGGCAAACCATGACTTCTCCTCTCGCCGCCGGTCACACGGCGACTCGAACGGCTTGATGTGCGTGGGTCGCTTCAGGCGCGCGTCAGAGCGACGCGCGAGCCGAGACGCGGCCTCGCGGTTAGCGTCGGCCTCGCAGGCCGCGAATGTCCAGGGAAGTGATTCGCTCCGACGGCATCACGGTCTATGCGGCACAAGTGGATCGCGATGTGAGTGGACACTGAGCTCCTTTGGACCTAGCCCTTCAACGTGTAACTGTCCGTAAGAGCGAGCCGCGGCCGCTTTGATACAGAAGCTCAATAACCGGTGGCTTTCCAACCCCGCGTATCAGGCGTCGACCACGCCGCTCTTATACGACAGACAGGCAATGGCGTGGAGAAACATCGAGATCGATCAGCTCATGGCTGAGGAAGCTTTGATGCGGCGCGCGACGCAGGAGGACCTTGCCGGCTCTCGAACCCCGCTGACGCAATCTTCCGAACCAGCCGAGCCCGCGCGCAACCGGCTGTTTGCGGCCGCCCGACGCGTCGTCGCGTGGATACGTCACACGTGACCATCGCGACGCACCACTTCCTCGGACCAACTCCTCAGCCGTTGCCGGAAGCCGTGTTCGTCCTTAGCGCTGCGGTCTCGGCGGCCTGACCCCGGCGGTTAGGCGCGTCAAAGTGCCCGTGGTGTTCAAGATCATCGTGGTGGTCGGGCTACGATTGGCGGCGCCGTGATGGTGGCCCTTGGCGAGTACGGGTCGCTGGACGCGAAAGGTTCATCTTCCAGTTCGTCCAGGGCGATCGCGGGGGTCGGAACCGGGTCAAGAGCCGACCCATCGGCGGGACAACGTCTCCCGTAGCTCGCTCGACTGACACCGATCACCCGCCCTCGACGGTGTTCTACACCCACTATGGGTGCCTCTTCGACCGAACCGGGGGTTGAATGGAGGGGCGTCGCAGCGCGTTTCCACCCACCCGAGCTCGCAGGATCTGCCGAGTCGGCGCTGGGCCGATGTGACCCACGTCAGACGCCGCGCACAGGCGGACTGTTCAGACGAGTCGTCGTCCGGCCGGCGTCGACGACGAACACGTTACCTGGTGGTCACAATCAACCCGCGGCCGGGTAACAGGTTGCGGGCAGTTCGCCAGAGCGCCTCTCCCGCTGCCGCTTCCCTGAATCTATCGCCGAGCACTTCTGACATAACGTGGCTGACATTGTCCAGCGGAAGCGCCCCAGAAAGCGAAAGCCATAGCTGCATCTCCCGGGCGTACTTCGAGCTGTTGTATCTCAACTCGAGCTCAGCGGGCGGGAATCGCTTCAGCACGGCTGCGGTGATTTGGTCGTTGTCTAGCCCATGAACATGATGCGGGAACGCCGCCTCGAGTCCGTCGGGCGTGAAGTTCTGGATCTGCGCCCACTTCGAATCAACAAGGCCCGGCTCGGGACTAAGGCGGAGCAGAGCCAGTGCCAGGTACTCCACCGGCTTCGCATGCGGAACGAGGTGCAGAGGCAGCGAACCGTACTTGAGCGCAGCGACAGCAAGGTCGCGTATCGGGGCAACCTCCACCATCACTACCGCCGTATCGAACACCACGACGCGATGCGTGTAGTTGGTCTTCACTAGCCACCGTTCGCGACGCTGTCGAGCATCGAAGACGCCGATTGCCTGCGGCCTCGCGCGCGCCGGGGCGTTCATTTCTTCTGACCCTGGGCGAAGTAAGCAATGCCCGTCAATACCACGGCCCCGCCGGCGACGTACAAAATCCATTCTCCCCTGCCGCCCCCGCCGCCCCCGCCGTATGGGGTTGCACTTTGGCCGGGGTCGTTTCCGAAATTTGGGTCCTCCGGAACATTCACGACCTGATTACTGGGCCGCGGCTCTTCAAGAGCCACGAGGTACGGCACCGCGTGCGCGGAGCGCGTAGTCGTGTTAGACGACGGCGACGCGAGCGCGACGCTCACCGGCGCGGCCATGCCCACGACGCCGACACGGCGACGGCGATGATCAGCCAGCGCCGCGACATCTTCTTGACCCGCCCCAACATTGGT
The DNA here is from genome assembly GCA_963759695.1 of uncultured Solirubrobacterales bacterium. Lineage (GTDB taxonomy): Bacteria > Actinomycetota > Thermoleophilia > Solirubrobacterales > Solirubrobacteraceae > Palsa-465. The sequence goes on along the minus strand of CAVXAO010000015.1, from coordinate 507,611 downwards.
TGCCACCTTCCTACAATAGACTTAGACTCCCCGAGATGCGCTCGGGGCCCGATAGCCAATTCGCCTGCTACTCAGAGCGGGAACAACGTGTTCTGATACGCGGCTCGAGCCCAATGTAATGCATTGTCTGCGACCGATCTTGGCAACAGCTTGCAGCTGTGGCCCGGTCATATGCACGCCAGCGCGAGGTGTGACTCACGCCGCACGCCCCGAGCGCTGCTCCTTGCGCAGGGGGCGAGGCATTGGTCGCTCCCCTCACGCGAATGGGGAAGCGGCCCCGGCCTCTGCCCGGGCGCGAAGGTCGACGCGAGAATGGATCCGCTTAACGGTGCCCGATCCGTGCGTGCGACGTCGACATTGACTACCCAGCGGCGATGGGCTCCCGGGAGCGGCTGTGGGCGAAGTACGGCGACGCGTCGGGGACTGAGCTAGATCGTACGTTGCGTGAGTTCGTACCCCGCTGGCTCACCGACGCTTGGCGATTCAAAACGGTCCACTATTTTCCGTGAGTTTCGCTATGCGCGATTGCCCGGACCCAGCATCGATCCCCGCCGTATGGACACGCTGGGGCAAGTCCACCTGCTCACGTCGGCTTCGGCGTGGGAAGCTCGGCGCCGGCGCCGCGACCGCCACGTAGGGCCACAACCATCGCGCCGCCAGAGCAGCCCGCGCCGCACGATCTCATCGGAGAGAGAGCCGCGGTACTCGCGGCGTCCACGTGAAATCGCCTTTCCCCATTGCGCCCGGGTGGTAGCTTTCGTTAGCGTTAAGTAATCTTGCCAAGAAGCTCAGATGCTCCGGGCCGCGAAAGTCGTTTAGGAGATATGGGCAGGGGGCCGAGTGGAATCGTTCGATAGGCCGGGTCGATGATGATCACGGGAGGCGTGATGGTCGAGCTCGAGCAACGGATGATCATGCGGAGCCGCGGTCCGCGCCGCTGATCGCCGAATCCTGTTTGGGTAGGAGGGAGAGACATGCACGGGAGTACGTGTACTAACTGCGGGGAGCAGCTGCGTGAGGGCGCACAGTTCTGCCCCGGATGTGGGTCTGCTGTCGTTGCAGTACAGGCGCCGACGCAGAGTCAAACGCCCTCCTCGGCAGTCCTCCTGGTGAGTCCTCCAAGCGAAAATGCGTGTGCTAACTGCGGCAGCTCGCTGCGTGAGCGCGCACAGTTCTGTCCTGGGTGTGGGTCCGCTGTCGTTGCAGTACAGGCGCCGGCGCAGAGTCAAACGCCCTCCTCCGCAGTGTCCGTGATGCGTGCTCCGACCGGGGCGTCCACGACGGCGCCCATCGAGCCCGCGGCCCTGTCCGGGCCTGAACCGCAGTCGCGAGTGTCCCGAACGCCCGATTCCGCATTGAAGGCAGCCTCAGTCCCCGGGATGCCTGCGCCTCCGCCTCACACTCAGCCGGTCAGCACGCCGGTAACCATGTCGCCGGTTGATCCGCCAACGCCAAGCAAATCAGCCTTCCGTGGTCGGCCGCGACTGCACCTGGATAATCGACGCGTCCTCGCGGCAGGAGCGGGACTGGTCTTGCTCGTCGCTGCGGCTGTGCTGGCTCTCGCGCTCGGGAGCAACAGTTCAAAGCCTGCCGCCGCTGGCCCGACACACCCAACAAGACCCGCTACCGTTGCCCCAGCGGCTTCAACGCCGCAGCCATCAGCGGCTCCCGCCGGGACTACCGGGGCGAGCACCGATACAACGTCCTCCGTCCAGACGACAGGTCAGCTCGCGAGCCTGGATTCCATTCTAAATCTGGCGCGGAGCGGCCGGCAATCGTTGGCGAACGGCGACATCACCGCCGCGATCGCTAACCGCCGCAGCGTCCTGCAGGAGTTGGGCGCGTTGCACCCCGACCCCGAGCTCTCAGCCAGCGTCCGCGCCCTACAAGCCGCTGAACGCTATTCGCTACAGGCCGACACGACGTGCGGGCTGAACTGTTCTGCCAGCATTGATAAGCGGGCGACCCAGCTTAAGCAAGCCTTCTTGGCGATCTTCAATCCAGTCGCCATGCGCCACAACACGCCCGCATACACGGCAGGCCAGATTTGAGCGGCCCATCGCATCGGCGAGCGGACGCGAGCAGGAAACCGCGGCGTTTTCGGCGGGAACCCTGTTCGGACAGAGACACATTTCCGTCCGTTATGTTTGGTGCTGGAGGCGCAGCCGTCTGTGAGGTCCGGCCCGCAGGGCGAGATTTCATTTACGAGCGAGCGGCTGCGACGTCTGACGGTCGGTCTTCACGAGGGCGGCATCCGCGGTCGCCAACGGCCTGCGACGAGAGCTCGCATCGTGCGGGTTGGGTGACGATGTGGCGCATCATGTGGGGATTGGCTCTGACGGGACACAGCGAGTGCTTTCGCCGGCCGCGGGCAGCGACCCCGCGTAACGGTTAGGCGCCGTGGAGCTGCTCCATAGACTCCCGAGCATCTCGCGAACGTGATAGCCCCACAGCGAGCCCGGCTGCGGTCTCCGGCGTAATCGACGCGATCATCGTGGTTATCGCGCTCGCCTACAAGCCGTTCATCTCGAACTAATGACGACGAGTTCGGTTGTTAGCCGACGCACTGCGCCGCGCGTTTCGGACTGACCGACCGGCGGGCGAGCGGATTGCTACGTGTCTCGGCTATCTCTCCCCTCGTCTGTGTCGGAGCCGAATGCACTCGAAGCCGCTCGAAGGAGGTCTCGATGCCTTCGTCCGGGATGAGTCGCAAATCATCGATCGCCGTGAATCGCGGGGGCGAGCGTGTTCGCAGCCGGCCGTACGTGGTCTCTCAACGAGACATGTCGACCCTGAGCCGCGAGCTCCTGTGTGTTCTCCTTGATTCGAAATATTGCGATCACCAACTCAAGCAACACGCGCCAGATGATGAGGTAAAGAATGAACATAATCGGGCCGATCAGAAACAGAACGAGTATGCCCGCAGTCGAACTGATGCGGAAGGCGATGATGACGTAGGCGAGTGTCGTTAGCGCGTCGACGATGATGATGAGCACATACAGCACCTTGATAACCCGTGTAGTGATCAACGAGGTGAACGAGACATCAAATAGTGACCGGAAGAAGCTGCGCTGCATGAGCGGAGACTGTGGTGGCAGTAGCGGAGGACGGTCCTCGGGCGCCGGCGCTGAAGGTGCTTCTGCCGTCCTTGCTCCGCAGGAGTCGCAAAACGTGTCGCCCGGACTAACCGGACTACCGCACTTCGAGCAATCTGTCATGTCCAGTACACCCTTTCGTGTTGGTTGGCTATCGTCGATGGGGGCTCGTGGCATGCGGGCGACGGGCCGCGTCCCTGTGGGCATGTGGCTCCGAGACCTCGGTCGCCGCGGGCACGATCTTTGCTGACACCAGGACGCCGCTGGTGAGCGGCGTCAGAAGGCGTGGGCGTGGCGGCACGAGAAACCTTGGTTGGGAGGGCACCCAGCTACATATGCCTTCTGGCGGGGTAGGTGCTGCGAAGCGCAACGGGGTCATGTCAAGCGGTGAGCGTTATGGCTGCTCGCAGGTCGCCCGCGGCGGATCTTGGTTGCTGGTCATGACCATCCCTTCGTAACTCGACCGCAGTGCGCGTCAAGTCCACGTCGTAAGCGGGATTCCGCCGCTTCACAGCGGCGGCCTGGAGAGGTCACAAGGTGCGATGGCTTTTCACGGCTCACCCCCGCACGCGCTTCCAGCACGTGCTGCCGACGACAACCTTCATGCGGAACCTACCGCTTTGATGAGGCTAACGCAACTTTGTACACCTATTCGTTCAGTAAATTGAACGCCCACCCATCGTCAACTGAGCACGACCCTGGGCAATGAGTGATCAAAGCTACCCATTGCTATTGAATGCGAGAGTGGTACGTCGGCTCCGAGCATTGGGCTATTGACTGGACGGGGGCTCGAAGGGTGTCGATGGATGTGGGTGTCAGCGACCGCTCCGCGCCGGCGACGCGTGCCAGCGGCCCGACAGCCAAGTGCGAGCCGCCCAGTTCGAGCTGGTAATGGAGCTCTGGCTCTTCGGCTGCGTGGGTGCACGTCTGGCCCATGGCCGGTGTCAGAGGTAGGGGTACGTAGCGGAACCTAATGCCGACGCCGACCACAACGCGCCCAACCGAACACACCTGGGTTGGTAGCACGCGACGGCTGGAAGCAGACCGCGCAGCGGGGGCGCGCTCGTGATGCGCAAATTCCGCACGCTGCGGGATTCGTCCGTCGCGCATCCAGGCCGGGGCATTACGCTTGGGTCAGGGTGAGCAAGGGCAAGAGGCACCGTGGACCCGGTGGTCATCCCGCCAAGGCCGCGGCCCGTCGCGAGCGCGACGCCGCTAGGCGTTCGAGTCGGGCTCCTGGTCCGGAAGATGTTGCCCGCCGGATCGTGCGTGCGGCGCAAGGACTCACGAGCGCGCTCGATGCCGAACTGTGGGCATCCGAGCTGCTCGGGATGTTGTGGAGCCAGCGGTACAGCCTGCCGCTGGTGGAGGCGGCGTCGCCGAACTCCACGTTGCGGCTCGGCGAGCCGTTGATTGCGGCGGTCGCCGGTCTGGGTGGCGACGCGGCGCGGACGGCTCTGAGCGTCATCTCGATCGTGGACGACGGCGAGCTTGGGAGGCGTGCCGGTGAGCTGGCTGAGAGCCTGAACGGCGTAGTGGCCGGCGCGGCGCCGGTCTGGTTCAGCGACGTCGGGGAAGCCGAGATCACCGATGCCGCGGTGATGCGAGAGGACGTCTATGACGACGCGTCGACCGTATTCCTGGAAGCGCGGCACCGGGACGGCGCCACGCATGCGATCGGGGTGCAGATCGACAACAACCTCGGGCTGATCGCCAGGGACATCCTGCTCGCCGATTCGATCGATCGCGTTGCCGAGGTGATGCGCGAGCATCCGCAGCTCGACGGTGCGTTGGCTCTCGAGCGGATCGCGCCAGGGGTCGCGGCGGGACGGATAGACGCGGCGATCGAGCTCACCGACATAACCTTGGATCCGCCGGTGTCGGAGGAGTACGCGCCGCTACGCGCGATGGCGCTGCTCCGAGCGGATGAGGCACCGGATTACGTCTCAGTGCCGGATGAGCCCGAGATGGCTCGTGAGGAACGGGATCGGCTGCTAGGCGAGTTCCTGGCCTCGCCGGAAGGGGAAGAGTTCGTGCCGGACAGCGATGAGGCCTACGCGGCCTCGCTGTCAATCAACTTCTGTGCTGACTATGTCGACGGCCGTCCACTGCGCTGGAGCCCGGTAGTCGTAGAGCTGTTCATGGCCGACTGGATTCCGAGGAAGGTGCTGGCTGGCCAAGGCCTGTTCGAGCGGTTGCCCTCGGCGCTCGACGCCTGGGTGAGATTCGCTGGACGCAAAGCGGGAACGCCCGATTGGGCAGTGGAAAAGACCAGGATGGCGATCCCCCGCTGGCGCGCCGAGATGATCGAGCGCGGAAGCGATCCGGCGGCTGGTGGTCCTGCGAAGCAGTTCATGACCGCCGCGAAGGCGGCTGGCATCGATGTCGAGGACGCCGACGCGCTGGAGGTGTTCGTCGCAGGCTGGAACGCCGGCAGCGAAGCGCCCTGACGTAGCGGCCCGCCCAGTCACAAAAGCTTGGAAAGCGAGGCCTCCAAGAGACCCGAGGTCCTGGTGCTAAGGGCTTGATGTGCCTTCGACCCCGTCTGAGGTCAGAGCTCCGGGGGTGAACACAGGCGTCTGGCGCCTCTTGCTCATATGACCGAACAAGCTCCTCCTCCCCAACCGCACGATGCGCTCGACGAGCTCGTCAGCGAACTCCTCGACTGTGGCGCCGTGCTGAGCCAGATGATGGCCCACATGATCATGTGCGATGCCGCCGGCAAATCCGCCCCGGACGCTGTCCCGATTCCGACCGTCGCCCATTCGTTAATACGCGGCGTTCTGATCGACGTTGCGCGCCGGCGCTCCCGTCGCGACGTGATGGTTGCCGCAGCGATCGTCAGGGATGCCACCGAATCAATCGCGGAAAACATCTTCCTGGTTCCTCTGGAGGAGATGGATGGTCGGGGTGGTGAGCGACCACTGGCCAGTGAGGACGAGTAAGACCTGAGAGATCGTCGAGGGCGTCTTGGCCGGGAACCCGCAGCGGCGGCCGGTGCGGGTCGAGGCGCGCCGGATCCAAACGACGGCTGAGTTCCAGCGCTGGCGGAGCGGATTGGACTCTGAGCGCCGAGGGCACGTCGATGGTGCGATTAGCCGCGTCGCTCGCGACGGGCCGACGCTTGGACGACCCCACGTCGACGTCATCCATGGATCGCGCCTTCATAAGCTGAAAGAGGCGCGCATCGACCGCAGCACAAGGGTGTTGTTCGCGTTCGACTCCAACCGGAACCCTGTCATGCTCGTCGGCGGCGATAAGGCCGGTCAGTGGAGCCGCTGGTATCCGCAAAACATTCGCCTTGCGGAACGCCTCTACCTCGATCACGAGCGAAGCATCGGAAAGGAGGCTTGGTGTCTGAGCCAACGAGAAGCTGGAACGACGGCGGCGCGTCTGAGCCGGTGAACGAGGCACGAGCTGAGATCTATGCGCGGCTGATGGACGCGCAAGAGCGAATCGCGCGAGCGCTGTACGAGCGGGGCGTCGAGCACGCCGTCGTACTGGCCGCGCTTGACACGGCCGATGAGACCCTGTCAGAGAGCGAACGGCGCGAGGATCTGTATCTCGCGGCCTTGGCGCACTATGTTCATGCCCTCGGCGGCCAGCTCGAGGTGCGGGCCCTGTTCGGCGATCAGGCGATCGTGCTGCGGCGCGGTCCCGACCACGACCCTGGCTTCACCAGTCCGTCGTGAACGGCTCGATCTGAGCGGTGTGACCGCCGGCTTGCCGGTCCCCGGAGGCCGAAAGGACGCCGCTCCAGCCGCCGCTCATTTGTTAGAAATGATTCAAGCCGGCTGCCGGTCGACCGGCGCGTTGGTTCGCGGGACTAGGAGACCCATGCCTGTTGCTATCCAGATCCCACACGTTCGAACTACCGGCGCGCCCGGAGGGCCCGAGCTCGCTCAGATGCTCAGGCAGGTCGACGCTGCGGGATTCCACAGTGCGTGGGTGATGGAGCACCAGCTGGGGGGCGCATCGGCATTGGAGCCGCTCACGACCCTGGCGTTCGCAGCGAGTCATACGAGGTCGGTCCGCCTCGGTCTGGCTGTCGCCATCCTGGCGCTCCACCAGCCAGTCCGTCTGGCCCGCGAGGTAACGACGATTGACCACCTGTCGGACGGGCGTATGACCCTCGGCGTGGGTATCGGTGCGGCCGGGCTTCCCTGGGACGCGTTCGGCGTGGCAGCCAATGAACGGGCTGCCCGCTTTGAGGAGTATCTCGTCGTCATGCGCCACCTGTGGGAGGACCCCCAGGTGGACCTCGACGGGCGGTTCGTCGCCCTGACGCGCGCGCGAATGGAACCGAAGCCACTTCAGCGTCCGATGCCTGTCTGGTTCGGCGCCTCGAGCCCTCGAGCGTTAAGGCGTACCGCCAGGTTGGCGGATGGATGGTTAGGCGCGGGCTCGAGTCCGTCCGCGGGTTTCCCAGCCATGGTCTCGCAACTGCGCGAGTACCTGGAAGCCGAAGGACGCGACCCGAGCTCGTTCCCCATCGGGAAGCGGGTGTACGTGGCGATCGACCGTCCGCCACAGGAGGTCAGCGAATGGTTCCACGCGGTGTATGGACCCGCCGTTCCTCCTGAGGTCGCGGTGAGCGGAAGCCCCCAGCACGTTGTCGACGCGCTGCTCGAGGTGCGAGAGGCTGGGGCGGACCTGCTTCTCGTGAGTCCCGTCGGCGATGATCGGCCCCAGCTCGAGCTTGTCATCGAGCACGTGCTCCCTGCTCTGGGCTGACTCACGGCGGAGTCACCCCTTGCTTCCGCCTCAGGTTGTCGGTGGAAATCGGGTCCGGTTTGTACCGCGTATACGGTACAAAGTTGTACCTGCCCACTCGGTACTAGCTACTGGCTAGCGGGGAGGGCCGGCGAAGCCACTCGTAAAAGAGGGGGTCAACGATGTACCAACTCCCGTCGCGGTCGTCGACACGGTTGCGAACGCACGATTCCAACTTGCGTGCGCCGCCAAGTGCTCGCGATCGTCGTCTCACGGTCCTGGTGGGCGCCGCTCCCGACCGCGCCACCTGAGTCAGGCTGAGATCGCCAGGTTTCCTGAGGTTGCGGTGAGGACGAACAGTCGCCACTGGCCGGGTACGCCTTTGAGTCGATGTCGACCGCAGTCGGTCAGCTCATCTCGCGTCCCGTGGAGCAGTTCGCGTGTGGTTTGGGAGACTCGGACTTCACCTCCGTGGGCGAGCCTGGCCACGCGTGCGGCGATGTGAACCGTCAGCCCGGAAACGTCGCCGGCGGCGAGCAGGCATTCCCCGGAGTGCAGTCCACTGCGCACGGTGATCCCGAGGCCGGCTGCCTCTGCCATGAAGCGCCGCGCGCAATGCAGTGCGCCAGTCGCATCCCAGAACAGCGCGAGTACTCCGTCGCCGGTGGTCTTGATCAGCCGCCCACCGTGCCCGTCTACGAGCCTCGCCGCGGTGCGGTCGTGTGCTTCCAGCAGGCGACTCCAGGCGTAATCGCCGACCCGGACCAGATGCGCGGTCGAGTCCTGGATGTCCGTGAACAGCACAGTCGCGTGTCGACGCGCGTGAACGCGCTCGAGTGCATGTGTCTCCGCGCGAACGCGAGCGAGATGACTCCGCGCGATCATCCGTCCGACCTGACGTGACGGAGGTCGAGCTTGGCGATCCGTAGCGCGCTCAGCGCCTGAAGCCGCTGGGCGAGGCCGGACCCGCCATCGACGACGAGCCACGCGTTAGCGACCCGCCGCGCGGTCAGCCCGCCGTTGGGGACGTTGACCGTGCCGGGGTGGCCGGCGACCGGCTGCCCCCCGGGGATCTGCCCGAGCACGCGGCCCGGCCGCCGGGCGTCGAGGAGCACCCCCGCTCCGAGCCCCCAGCCGTGCAGGTAGTACTCGGTGTCGACGCACGACACGAACAGGGTCCCGACCGAGTCCGGGTAACTCGGGATCACATTGATCACGTGCCCCCACTCAGGCGTGAGCGCGCGCATGCCGCGCTGCGCCAGCTCGCATACCCCCGGAAGCGGATGGGTCGGTCCGTGGTAAGGAGGCTCGCTGATGTTCGGCGTGACCGCGCTCGGCGCCTGCCAGAACCTTGGGAACGGGCTGTACGGGATCCGATATCTGGTCGCGATCACGTTCCCGTTGCGATCGATCGGGAGAATCGCGATCGTGTGAATCCTGAGCGGACGTTGCCCGGGCAGGGGGAAGGTCTCGTGAGAGCGGATCGGCTGGCCCGGCCGCCACCCCAGGACGAGGTTGGGGTAGCCCGCTGGGAGGAACAACACGGCGGCCCGGTCGCCGGCCGGCAGATCGGGCGAGCTGAACGTCCGGATCGTGCGATCGCCGACGCGTACGGCGGCGACGTAGGGCGCCGTCATTACGTAGCCGACCGTGTCTCCGCGTGGCGGAGTGGAACCGCCGGTCACGCCGACCCCGCCGAACAGCGGGTTCGAGCGCGTCGCGTACAGTGATCCGCCACCCTCGCCGGACCCGAACCGGCCGTTCTTGCTGTACGAGATCGACGTGTTCCAGAACGCCTCGCCGGCGGCGAGGTTCGGGGTGACCGAGATCGAGTATTCGTAGCCCGCCAGCGACGCCGGTTCGACGATCCCCGGGACCTTGCCCGCGAGTGGCTGCGAGGGGCTGCTCGTGAGCGCGATCACGCCCGCGGTCGCAGAGCCGCTCACGACGAGCGCGCCGAGCACGATTGCCAGCGGGTGTGAGCGCCATCCAAGCCGGCCCGCCAGCCGTTCCCACCACCGCGGCGGCGCTGGCGCCGCGACGTGCTCGCGTGCGGCTGCCGCGCTGACGAGCTCGTCGCGCAGGATTGCAAACGGATCCGTCATCGCTGATCCTCCAGGTTCGCTCGCAACGTCGCTAGGCCGCGCGATACTCGTTTCCGGACGACCTGCTCCGAACACTGCAGACCGTCCGCGATCACGGGGTACGGCTCGTCAAGAACCACTCGACGGATGACCGCAGCAAGCTGTTCCTCGGGCAACGACCCCAGCGCCGCACGCAGGTCACGCGCACCGCGCTCTGTGATCGCGGCAAGCTGCTCGTCGTCAAGCTCAACCACGGCCATCCCCAGCCGCAGCCGGCTCTCCGCCTCGATCTTCCCGCGCCGCGCCGAGTCGATAATCAGATTGCGCGCAATTCCCAGCAACCAGCCGACCGCCGGGCCCTTCTCCGGTTGGTACTGCGCTCGATGCTCGAGCGCTCGCGCGAACGTCTCAGCGGTGAGGTCGAACATCGCCTCCGGCTGGCGCGTGCGCCGGCTGACGAAAGCCAGGACAGCATCGAGATGGCGGTCATAGAAGGAACCGAAATCCGCCGCCGAGCCACTCGCCAACAGATCTTCGTCCGACAGCTCCAACACGCTCATACCCCGCTATACGAACCAGTGCGCAGATTGTGACCAGCCCGATCACGAGAAGCGAAAACCACTCCACGCCGCAACATCGAGGCGCGAGGTCATGACGGTCCCGGGCACCACCGAAATGTTCAGGCGGGCTCGAGGGTTTCGCTCGGCTCAGAGAGAGGAGCGCTCCCCGAGCTTCACACTAAGAGATGTAGACATCCCACTCTTCGTGGATCTGCGATGAACGCGAAGCAGGTCGGTTTCCCCCCGTCTACTCCTCCTTCGACTGGTGGTACCGACTCCTCAGGCCAGCGACGAGAGCGTGTCGCCCGCCGCCGCGGTGAGCTGATCGCCGGTCGGCGTACGGCGATAGAGGACGTGACGACGGTCGCGCGCGCGGGTGAGGAGTCCGGTGGCGTGCAGAACCTGGAGGTGTTGTGAGACGGCGCTGGGCGTCACCTTGAGGCGACGGGCGATCTCGACGGTGGGTAGTGGCTCGTCCAGCATCTGGAGCAGGAGCGCTCGCGTCCGCCCGAGCAGGTCGACCAGAGCAGTGGGATCGGGCTGTGAAGCAGGAGCCCACAAGGTGGCGATGCCACGACTGGGATAGGCGAGCGACGGTGGCTCAGTGGAGTCGAGCGGAGGCACCGGCTTGTTCGCGAAGATCGAGGGGATGAGCAGGAGGCCACGGCCCGCCGCGGAAACGGTGTGGTGGTCGATCATCTCGGTGATGCTCAGAACGCCGTCGCCCCACCGGACGTTAGGGTGTATGTCGGCGAACAGCAGGCGGGCGCCACCCGTGGCCAGCTGTCCCGCGCGATAGGTCGTATCGGCTTCGAGCACAAGCCGCATCTCCGACCAATTGGGAGCCAAAGCGCATTCCCAGTAACGATGAAGAGCGTCGCAGATCGCGTTCCGGAGCCTGACCGTCGGGCGGTTGTCGGGGCCCGTGCCGGGTCGCAGTGGTTCGGGCACCGGATCGGGCGCGTGCGTGGCGAGCAGGTCACGTCTCACTATCGTCGCCTTCGTCTCGCGAACCGCGGTCAGCTCATCTTCAAAGCGCACGATGAACCGCGTCGGACGCGGCGTGAGGAAGTCCGGCAGGGCTTGGCTGGGGATCCCCCGGAAGTCCCGGGGAATCCGGCTCGCTCCCACGAGTGACTGCAGCAGCTCGACATCGCCGGCGTCGAGGTGGCCGCGGACCGCTCGAAGCCACGGGAGGTGGAATGTGTGGTGGCTCGGGTCGACCAGCGCTCGCAGGCTGTGCACCGCCTCCGCGATGGGCGAGATCCCGAAGCGCGTGTTCGCGAGGTCTTCGACGCCAAGCTCGACGCGGACCATTTAGCCATACACTACATCTGTTTGCGGGCGTCGGGTTCTCGATTGAAGTGGACGTGTGAGCCACGTTCAAAACCCACAAAGGAGAGCACGATGAGCCACACCGCATACCAGCTCGCTCTGATCCGTCGGGGTCAGCTGCTCAGGGAAGCGGCCGATCGGAGGCTCGCCACGGAGTTGGCGGCGTCGGCGCACGGCGCCCCCAGCGAGACTCCCAATGGGCGTACGCATCGGTCGCCGCGCGTGTACTGGCGGTTTCGAACCTCGCAGGTGCCACCGCGACTCACTGCGAGGGGACACTGATGGAAGGCTTCGATCCGAAGACCAGCTTTGGCTACGAGACGTCCAAGCGCTACGACGTCCTCGAGACTCGCGGCGACGAGGAGGAGACGGTGGCGTTTCTCGCACAGCTCGCCGGTCGACGCGACGCCCTTGAGTTCGCGATCGGTACCGGCCGGATCGCCCTGCCGCTCATGCGTGCGGGTGTGCGGGTCGACGGGATAGAGCAGTCCCACCATATGGTCGACCGCATGCGCGAGAAGCCCGACGGTGAGGACGTGCATGTGGTCATCGGCGACATGTCTCGCGCCCGCATGGGGCGCAGATACGGGCTTGTCTACCTGGTCTACAACACGATCGGCAACCTCCTCAGCCAGGACGACCAGGTCCGCTGCTTCGAGAACGCAGCGCGACACCTGGCCGACGATGGCGCCTTCGTCGTCGAGTGCCGTGTGCCGACCGCTCCGGCCCGACCCGGTCACCAGTTCGTAAAAGCCGAACGCGTCGCGGCCGACCAGGTGACCCTCGACATCGGCCGCTATGACCCGGTCAAACAGCTGCTGGACGAGAACCACGTGCGGATCAGCGCCGACGGCATTTCTTTCGGTGCGATCAGCCTCCGCCTGGCCCACCCCGCTGAGTTCGACCTGATGGCGAGGATCTCCGGTCTCCGGCTGCGTGACAGAACGGGAGGCTGGCACGGCGAACGGTTCACCCCGTCCAGCTGGCGACACGTCAGCATCTACGAGCACGCGGACCGCCACCATGGACAGGAGGAGTGAAATGAGCCGTGCACAGGTCGACGAATACGTCGCGGCTCTCGCGGAGCCGAAGCGCGGAACGCTTCAGACGCTGCGCCGGACGATCCTCGAGGTCGTGCCCGAAGCGGATCAGGTCATCTCCTACGGGGTTCCCGCGTTCCGAGTGCGCGGACAGACCATTGCCGGCTTTGCCGCGTTCAAGAGTCACCTGAGCTACCTGCCGTTCAGCGGCTCGGTCCTCGGGCAACTCAGCGGTGAACTCGAGGGCTACAAGATGACCAAGAGCTCCCTTCACTTCCCCGTCGATCGACCGCTGCCCAAGGCGCTCGTGCAGAAACTCATCGAGGTCCGTCTCGCGGAAGTCACCCGGCGCTCACGCGCGTGATGCTCTTCTTGCACCAACCCGAGGCGCGCAGCGGCCGGTCGAAACCGCCGTGCGCGCTGACGGCTAGCTCACGGGGAGCCTATCTGAGGGCAGCAACGCGGGAGTTGGCCTCGTGAGCGGCCTGCATCTCGGGCAGATGATCCATCGCCCAACGGCAGATCGCGACGAGTGGGTCGGAGAGGGTCTGGCCCAGGGGGGTGAGCCCGTATTCGACGTGTGGCGGGATGACGTCGATGACGGTGCGCGTGACGAGGCCGTCGGCTTCCATGCTGCGGAGGGTCTGGGTGAGCATCTTCTGCGAGATGCCCTCGATCATGCGTTTGAGTTCGCCGTGGCGGCGGCGCCCATCAAGCAGGGCGTACACGATTAGGCAGGCCCACTTATCGGCGATGCGCTCGAGCGCCTCGCGGGACTCGCAGTTCTGACTGAGCACATTCGGCTGAACGCCATCGACCCTGTCCATTCAGGAATGGGTTCTATCAGTTCCTATGGGCACTTTCAAGTACCTACTTGTCAATTAGTGCCTACCCGTTTACCGTCCCGGCCATGTCATCGAATCTGATTCATCGCTTTCACGCGACGGGCGCCGGCACGCCCGTCAATGCGTACATCATCGAGGGCCGCGCCGGGACCGTGGTGGTGGACGCCACACTGACGGTCTCGGACGGGCGCGCGCTGCGAGCTTCGGTGGAGAAGCTCGAGAAGCCGCTGCTTGGCGTGGTCATCACGCACGCGCATCCGGACCATTACGGCGGCCTGGTGGAGGTGGTGCGCAACCTCGACGTCCCGGTTTTCGCGACCGAAGGCGTAGGCGAGGTCATCCGCCGCGACGATCCCGTCAAGGAGCAGATCTTGAGGCCGATGTTCGGCGACGAGTGGGCTGCGCAGCGGGCGTTCCCCAATCAGGCGGTCATCGACGGAGAAGTGGTCTCGCTGGATGGAATCGCACTACGGGTCACGGATCTGGGCCCGAACGAGTCACCGCACGACAGTATCTGGGCGTTGGAGAACCCAGACCGGCACGTGTTCTCGGCCGACCTCGTCTACGACCGCCACCACTCCTACCTGGCGGACGGCTTCCACCAACAGTGGCTCGAAAACCTCGCCCGGGCCCAGGAAGAGCTGCCTGCCGGAGTGACCCTGCATCCCGGCCACGGCGAGCCGTGCGGTGCCGAGGCGCTTGACTGGCAACGGGCCTACATCACTACGTTCATCGAGGCCGTCGGCAGCGCCGACTGGTCGGACGTGAATGGGGCGCGCAAGGCGGTGATCGCGCAGATGCTCTGCTACCTGCCAACCAGCGCGCTGCAGTTCCTCATGGAGCTCTCGATCGATCCTGTCGCACAACGGCTGGGAGTCCGTTGATGCGAGTCGGGGTTCTCGGCAGCGGGATGGTGGCTGCGGCGCTCGGCGACCGGCTGCTCGAGCTCATCACGCGGTGAGAATGGGTTCCCGCGTCGCGAGGGCCCAGCAGGCGACTCGCCCCAATGAACGTGACTTGCGGCTCATCACTCAACTGCGGGGAGGTCGGTCGCACGTGACCTCCCCCATTCTCGCGATCGGCAGCCGCACCAGCCGGGCGGCCCTGGCCACCTCCCTCGCCTGACCGCTCGCGCTCCCACAGACGCCCGGGGACGGGTCGATCCAGGTATTTCCTAACCCGCTCTAGGTCAAAAGACGCAACCCGGGCAGCCGATGCGAAGGGCTGCACCTCCGAATGACACTCGACCGGTCAATCGGTCCTGTCAAGGAGGGGATGAACGGTGATGATCACGCTCAGGGCGCTCGGCCCGGCGCTCGCCACGCTTATGGCATTGGGGTTCGGTGCTGGACGAGAGGCGGCAGCATTCGATCGGGACGTGGTCCTGCTGCCGCATGGGACCGTCCGAGTTGTACTCGATACACCGGCGCTGACAGGCGTCTCGCTGCGCGCGAAGACCTCGGGCTGTGATGCGGGTGCTCGGCTGTCGCTGGCGATCGATGGACGCGAAGTACTTTCAACTCCTGTCTCGAGTACCAGGTGGCGAGGTTATGAGGCGCGTCTGTCGCTGCCGGCGGGCCGGCATGAGCTGTCGCTCTCGTACGCCGCGGGCCGCCCAACAAGGGGCCGGCGGCGCTATCCCACGCGACGCTTGCTCCTGCCGCGCCGGCAGGTCGTCTCGATCTCATATCGCGCCGGGCGCCCCGCGCGGCAGGAGTTCTGCCGGCACCTGATCCACGTGAGCGATCTGGCGCTCGTGCGGGCAATCCCGCCGTCCCATTCCAGCACAGCGAGCTCCGCGGCTCCAGCCCCGCCGGCGACCGCGAGCCCCTGGAGCGGAGACTTCTCGACCGGGAATCTCAGTCAGTGGAGCGTGCTCAGCTCCGACGCGCTCCCGGGCCGGATCACGGTCGGACCCGCCCCAGGATTCCCGGACGCCTACGCCGGCAGGTTCGAGATCGGCGCGGACGATCCCTCTCCCGATCCGACCGACCCAGACCAGCAGCGCACCGAAGTCAGGGCCACCCAGGCACAGAGTCAGGGCTACCCCGGCAGCGGGGTCTGGTACGGCTGGTCGGTGTACTTCCCAGACCCAGGCTTCACCAGCCCAACGGAGAACCCCAACCAGACACACCCCCAAACCATCTTCACACAGTGGAAGCGAACCGGCGGGCACTGCGGCAGCCCCAACGCCTTCTTCCAAGTCTCCAGCCCGACCCGCCCTGGCTTCTTTCTGGGGGTGCGAGGCGGCATCAACCAGACCGACCAAGGAGGCTCCGACAACTGCCCGGGGACCGTCTACAACAGCTACCGGCTCGGTGACTTCACGCCCGGACGCTGGTACGACTTCGTCTTCCACGTCAGATGGTCAAGCGACCCTATGCTCGGGTTCGTGCAGGTCTGGATCGACGGGATCAACGTCCTACCCAGGACCTACGAGGCGACCCTCTATCGAGACTGGAACGAGGGGACCGACCACGGCGTGTACCTCCGCCAAGGGGAGCTGCGTAAAGCATCGCCTGGCAACAGCTCCGTCCTTTACGTCGCCGGTACACACGTCGGCAGCAGTTACAGCGCCGTCGCATCAGACTTCGCGGCCACCGATCCAATCGGATAGTCACCCGTGGCGAGGCGGTGGTCACGGCCAAGGAGCCCGCGTATGCTCTGTCCGTGATGTCGGGGTGTGGGTGTGGTGTGCGCTTCCCGCTAGTTTGGTCGGGAGTCGCTTGGCAGAGAACTAAGCGTGGGACCGTACGCATCGGGAGCCGGTGAGCGTTTGATCGAGCGCGACGCGGAGCTCGCGACAGTAATGCGTCTGCTTGTCAGCGTCGGTGGTGGGACTGGCGCGGTGTTATTTGTCGACGGCGCCCCGGGGGTTGGAAAGAGTGAATTGCTCGCGGCCGCCGGGACGCTCGCGCAGACGCGCGGTCTGGGCGTGTTGCGTGCACGTGCGTCGGAGTTCGAGTCCGAAATGGCCTTCGGCGTCGCGCGTCAGCTCTTGGAGCCCATGCTGCGCGCAGCAAATCGCGTGGACCGCCGGCGGTTGGTGGATGGTCTCGCGCACGTCGGGGCCCGCGCGCTCGGTCTGGACTCTGGCGAGGCTCCGGCGGATCCCTTCGCGGCGATCCACGGGCTGTATTGGCTGTGCGCGAACCGATGCGAGCTCGGTCCGCTCGTGGTGCTAGTTGATGACCTGCAGTGGGCCGACGAGCCCTCGCTGGCGTGGCTCGGCTACCTCGCCCGCCGAACCCGTGAGCTTGCGGCGCTAGTCGTTCTGGGCCTACGTTCGCGGGGTCCGGATAGCGGTCGTGCCGAGCTCGCCAGCCTGCTCGCCGACGCGGCGAGCGAGCGCCTCTCGCTTCGGCCTTTGAGCTCTTCGGGGGTTGCGGCACTCGTGCGGTCGCGGCTCGACGCCACGGCCGATGAGGAGTTCTGCTTGACGTGTAGTGAATTGACGGGCGGCAACCCGATGTTCGTGATCGAGCTGCTCGAGTCGGCGCGCGAGGAGGGATTGCCCGCGCGCAGCGAGAGCACGCCGGCGCTTCGGCAGATCGCACCGGGCGCGGTGGGAACGTCGGTACTGGCTCGCCTCGGCCGGAGCGGCACCGACGGGGTGGCGTTGGCGCAGGCGGTCGCGATTCTCGGCCCCGGATCCGAGGTGGGGCTCGCGGCCGAGCTCGCCCAGCTCGATCCAGAGACCGCGGAGCTCGCCGCCGATCGCCTGGCAGAGGCACAGATATTGGCGCCATCGCGGCCCCTCGAGTTCTTTCATCCGCTGATCGCCGCGGCGGTCACCGAGGATCTGGCGCCAGGAGCACGTCGCCTCGCGCATCGGCGCGCGGCGACGCTTGTCGATCGTGACGGACCGATCGGGCGGGTGGCGGCGCACCTATTGGCGAGCGCGCCTGCCGGAGACTCGTGGGTAACCGATCGTCTGTGCAGCGCGGCGCGCGAAGCGCTCGATCGCGGGGCGCCTGACATCGCCGCCAGCTACGTCAGACGAGCGTTGGGAGAGGGCGGGCAGGACGGGGCTCGGGGGGAGTTGCTGCTGATGCTCGGGACCGCCGAATGGCGCGCGGGGCAACCTGATGCGCTCGAGCATCTCGAGCAGGCGCTCGCCGCGGCGGGTGATGATACGACGCAGGTGATCGCAGCCAGCGACCTGCTCGCTTTCGCCTTCGCCGTGAGCGATCAGAACGAGCGGGGCGTAGAGGTGCTCCGATCCGCCCGCGCGGCGATAGCGGACGTCGACCCGCGCCTCGCGATGCGTCTCGACGCACGGATCGCGCGGATCGGAATGCGGAACGAGCTAACCGCCCCGGCGGCCATCGAGCTTGCCGAGTCGCTGCGGGCTCGCCTGGATGACGTAATCGATCCTCCCGTGCACTTGCTCGTTGGGCTGGCGGTGTACGCGGCACGCGCCAACCGGTCGTCTGAGGCCCACTCGCTGGCCCAGCGAGCGGTCGCATGCAAGCCGTATCCGCCGCCGCTCGACATCTGCATGCCTCTGATCATCGTCCTGATGCTCGTCGAGTGCTATGACGACGCACGTCGTTTGTGCCATGACCTGATCGTGCCGGCCCGTCGCCAAGGGGCGATCTGGGAGAGGGTCGGAATCGCGGTCTGGCGAGCATATGCCTCAGTCGAAACGGGTGCCTTGGCCGACGCCGAGGCGGACGCGCGCTGGGCACTCGAGCGCGCGGAGGGGATGCGGCGTGTGCTCGCCGTTGGCGTCCTGGTGAGGGTACTGCTCGAGCGAGATGCCCTCGATGCTGCCGAGGAGACCTTGCGTCTGTGCCCGGATCCGAGCGCGTCGCGCTCCGTCGACGGCGCTCGCTTTTTCGCGGCGCGGGGCTGGCTGCGTCACGCGCAGGGACGCCTCGAGGAGGCTCTCGACGACCTCCCGGAATCGGGGCGACGGTGCGAGCGCTTTGGCCTGGTCATGTTGGGCGACGCTCCGTGGCGGGCAGAAGCAGCGCTCGTGTACGCGGCACTCGGCAAGACGGACGAGGCTCGCCGGATCGCCGCCGAGCAGCTCGAGCTCGCGCGCGAGTTCGCACGCCCACGAATGCTCGGGATGTCGTTACGAGTCTGCGGGTTAGTCGAGAACCACGACCAAGGGCTCTCACTTCTCGCAGAAGCTGTCGAAACACTCGAGAGGTCAGAATCGCCGCTCGAGCTCGCTCGGGCGCTCACGGATTACGGTGCCGCGCTGCGGCGCGCCGGGCACCGCGTTAAGGCGCGCACGGTGTTAGAGCGCGGGTTGGACCTCGCCCACCACCTCGGAGCGCGGCGGATCAGCGCGCGGGCTCGATCGGAGCTCGTCGCCGCGGGGGCAAAACCCAGACGCGACGCGATTACCGGACGCGACGCTCTGACCGCAGCCGAACTTCGAGTCGCCCGGCTCGCGGCCGAAGGCTTGACCAACCGGGCGATCGCGCAGGCTTTAGTCATCACGACCCTGACCGCCAAGGCGCATCTGAGCCGGATCTACCGCAAGCTCGGGATCACCCGACGCGACCAGCTGGCTGATGCGCTCGCCGTCGAGCTCGGCTCGCCAGGCGAACGAGGCGACGAACCCGTCGCGGTCACTTCGTAACACCCCCACCGGCAAAAGACACAACCCGCTCGGCCGATGCCAGGTCGTGCCTGTGACGCGAAAGTCGGCCGGTCGTAGATCTGCCGGTTCCAAACGAGCCGCCAAATGGTCGCCGACATCGCAACGAACACATGTAAACACGCGGATGACGACTTTTCGTATTCTGGGGCCGATTGAGGTCTCGAGCGACGAGCGCCGACTGATCGTTGGCGGGGGCCAGCAGATCGCGCTGCTCGCGTTCCTACTCCTGCACGCCAACTGCGCGGTCTCAAACGACACGTTGATCGACAGGCTCTGGAAGCCAGGTCGCTCGGCGACCGACAACCGTCTCCGCATGGCAATAGCGAGGCTTCGCAAATCGCTGGCGCCCGGGAACGGATCGGCGGAGCCAGTCGTGCGGACGGTCGGCGGCGGCTATTTGCTGTCTATCAAGCCGCACCAACTCGACGCTGAGCTGTTCGCCGTGCGGTTGCAGCGCGGAGTCCGGGCGCTGGACGCGCGCGATCCCGCGCTCGCCACCGACATGCTCTCTGACGCGCTCGCGCTGTGGCGCGGGCCTCCGTTGGCGGAGGTGACCTTCGAGGACTTCGCCCAGCCTGAGATCCGCCGGCTGCAGGAGCTACGGCGCCTCGCACTCGATGCTCGGATCGACGCCGACCTGCAACTTGGAAGGCACGCTCGTCTCATCGGCGAGCTCGAGCAGCTGCTGGCTGAGGATCCGCTCCGCGAGCGCACGACCGCGCAGCTGATGCTCGCCTTCCACCGCTCCCAGCGAAGGGCGGACGCGCTCGAGGCTTATCAACGGACTCGGGTCCAGCTTGCGGAACAGCTTGGCTTGGAGCCAGGACCCGCGCTCAAAAGGCTGCAAGCCGAGATCCTGGATCACGCATCGACGCCCAAGCATCAGGCGCCGGCGCAATCAGCGGACCTGGGTCGCCGAACACCATTGCTCGCCCACGAGCCACGAATCCACACCACACGTGCACGTAGCCGGGCCCCCCGCCTGGCGGGCGTGGACAAGCCTCGGTCGCCCAACCAGAAAGCACGGTCGCTGGGATCCTATTGATGAATGGATAGTTGCCAATTTCAACATTTTGCGCCATCAACCTTTTGCTAGAGTGTCCGGCATGGCGGACGGACGTGCGATCACTGAACGGCCGGCGGTGTCCGAGCAGTCCCCGACGGCCGAGCGAGCCGCGATAGAGGTGGAGAACCTCGTCCGCGAGTTCCGCAAGGGACCTCGCGCGGTCGACGGCATCGACCTGGCGGTCTCGCCCGGGGAGATCTATGGCTTTCTCGGGCCGAACGGCGCCGGCAAGTCGACCACTGTCCTGATGCTGACCACGCTCCTACCCCCGACCAGCGGCTGCGCGCGCGTGGGCGGATACGACGTCGTGCACCAGGGCGCGCAGGTGAGGGCGGTGATCGGGGCCGCGCTCCAGGAGGCAGCGCTCGACGCCATCCTGACCGGCCGCGAACATCTGCTCCTTCAGGGCACGCTGCAAGGCCTGTCCGGCGATTACCGCCGGCGGCGCGCTCAGGAGCTGCTCGAGCGGGTCGGGCTGACGGAGGCGGCTGACCGCCGGGTCGGAGGCTACTCGGGAGGGATGAAGCGCCGCCTGGATCTCGCCTTGGCTCTGGTCCACTCGCCTCGGATCCTATTCCTGGACGAGCCGACGACGGGACTCGACGTCCAGAGTCGGGCGGCTCTCTGGGAGGAGGTGGCGCGGCTCGCCCACGACGAGGGCATGACCGTGTTCCTCACGACCCAGTACCTCGAGGAGGCCGACGCGCTTGCCGACCGGATCGGGATCATCGACCACGGGCGGATCGTTGCCGAGGGAACGCCGGCCCGGCTCAAGGCCGAGATCGGCAGCCCGAGCGTCGAGGTGACGCCCGCCGACGCGGAAGCCTCAGACCGGTTGGCGGAACTGCTCTCGGGGTTCGGCGATATGCGGCGCAACGGCCGCGGTGCCGTGACCGTGCAGTTGCCCGGCGGGGAGTCGCAGCTGGCTGAGATCGTTCGTATCCTCGACCACGCGAATCTCAGGGTGGACACGCTGCAGCTCCACCAGCCCTCACTCGACGACGTCTTCCTGGCCAAGACCGGACGCAAGCTCGAGGGGTCAGGCGACGGCGCTGTCGCCGAGGCGGTACCCGAAACGCAGGGGCGTGGGCGGAGAAAACGTGGCGGTTGAAGCAGCTCTTCCGCGGGTGGGCACCGGCAACTTCTCGGCCGAAGCGGGCCTCGTGGAGCAGACGCTGGCCGTGGCGCGGCGGGCCGTCGTTCGAACCGTGCGCCAGCGCGGGCTGCTGATCTTCCCGATGGTCTTTCCGTTGATCCTGTTTGCGATCAACGGGTCGGCCCTGAGCCCGGCGACGCGGATCCCGCATTTCCCGACCCACAACTACCGGGACTTCCTGATCGCCATGACGTTCGTGCAGGGCGCGATGTTCGTCTCCATCACCGCCGGCGTCGACCTTGCCCGCGACATTGAGAGCGGCTTCCTGAACCGGTTGGCGCTCACCCCGCTCCGTACTCAGGCACTGTTGATCGGTCAGCTCGGTGGTGCGCTCGTGCTCGGGGCTGTGCAGGCGTTCGCCTATCTGCTCGTCGGGCTCGCGACCGGTGTCACGCTCGTCAGCGGCGTCGGCGGCGCGTTCGTGCTGCTCGGCCTGTCGATCCTGATCGCGTTCGCGTTCGCCAGCCTTGGCGGGTTTCTGGCCCTTCGCTTCGGCACTGGGGAAGCGGTCCAGGGCATCTTCCCGCTGCTGTTCGTGACCTTGTTCCTCAGCTCCTCGAGCCTGCCCCGGAACCTGATCAAGACCCCCTGGTTTCGGGACGTCGCCACCTACAACCCCATGTCTTACCTGATCGAGTCGCTGCGCAGTCTGGTGATCAAAGGCTGGGATTTCCAGGCGCTGGCGCTGGGGTTCGGCTTTGCATTGATCCTGCTCGTGATCACGCTCGGCCTTTCCGAGGCGGCGATGAGGACGCGGCTGGCGCGGCGATGAGCGATTGGCGGACAGAACCGTGATGCGCTTCGTCAACGTCGCCCGGGGTGTCGCCTGGCGCTCGATCCACAACACGCTCGTCAATCCGGCGATCCTCGTGCCATCGATCATATTCCCGCTGTTCTTCCTGATCGCGTTCGCGGGTGGCCTGTCACGGATCGCCGACATCCCGAACTTCCACTACCGGCCGGGCTACACGGCGTTTCAGTTTGTCTTCGTGTTCCTACAGTCCGCCGCGTTCGGGGGCGTGTTCACCGGCTTTGCCATCGCGCGCGACTTCGACTCGGGATTTGCCCGGCGGCTGCTGTTGAGCGCCCCGCGGCGCAGCGGCATCATCGCCGGCTACACCGTCGGCGCGTTGCTGCGCTGGGCATTGACCGGGACCGTGGTGACCGTCGCCGCGATCATCGCGGGCATGAACGTGTACGGCAGCGGGATCGACCTCTTCGGACTACTTGGTCTGGGCGTGATCGTGAATCTCGTCTCAGCGCTATGGGCGTGCGGGGTGGCGATGTTCCTGCGCACCGAGCAGGCGGGCGCGCTCATTCAGATGCCCGTGTTCGTTCTCCTCTTTCTCGCGCCGGTCTACGTGCCCCTTTCGCTGCTGACTGGCTGGATCCACGACGTCGCCAACATCAACCCGGCCACCGCGGTGCTCGAGGCCGGCCGTGGCCTCCTAGCCGGCTCGCCAGTCAAGGTCGCCCTGGCCTTCCTGGGGCTCGCCGGCGCGTCGTTCGTCTTCGCGGCCTTTGCTCGGCGAGGCCTGGCCTCGGCCGAGCGCGCCGGCTAGACGGGAGAACCGGTGGCGCCTATCCGACCTTGAGATTCCTCGCTGTGCGCCCCGAGACGTAGCGTCGCGGAGGTGGGTGCGACTGTGACGTGGGTGTAGGTTGGGTGAGGGAACGCCCCGTCCTCGCAGACCTGCTTGTCACCGCTCTCGCCAAGTTCGCCACGTCCTCATCGTCGAGAGCGGCCGTCTCCTACTGCAGGATGGCACTGAGCTCGCCGGCGCTGCACGCGGCCTCGCCGCGCGCCGGCCGGCAGGAACTACTCGCCGCCGCGCCGGCTGCGGCTCGCCAGCTCCGCGGCTCGCTCACGGATCCTGTCCTCATCGGTGATCGCGTGCCAGCGGGTCGCCCTGCGCTGACCCGTACGGCGCACCCGTCCCGCGTTCTCGAGGGTGCGCAACAGGTCCAGCACCTGATCGCGGTCGGCGCCGGCACGCTTGGCGAGTGCCGCCGTGGTTAGGCTGCCATCCTCCGAGAGGATTCGCTCCGCGTTGTCGGCAAGCAGAACCTCGGTTGCGCTGTTGGCCTTGGGTCGGGCTGTCCGCTTCGCCCTGGGCTTGGGGGACGGGCGCGGACGGGAGTCGTCAGAGAGGAGTACTGAGCGCGCATTCTGGAGCGAGATGATCTCGCCGTTTGCTTGCTGGATGCGGCCGTCGATGGACTGGATGAGATCTTCGATGGATGACATGCCGTCCATCCTATGGTGATTGGGAGCGCTCCGGCCCCTGGGAAGCCTGGCGTTTGGCCGATCGCCCAGTGGGAGCGTCACGACATGGGCGGTGTTACGGTGCGGCGATGCGAGGGCGCGTTTCGTGGTGGCGGTCGTTGCGGGACCGGGTTGTGTGGTGGGTCTGTCCAGTGGCGGCAAGCACCGCGTTGTTGTTGCTGGCGCCGGGGTTTGCAAACGGTGCGATCGCCGGACGGGTGCGAGCGGCGCCAGCTGGGTCACGGTCACTGGCGGTGCATGTACGTCTGACGGATGTGTCGACGCCCATCCCGCCTTCGTTTCTGGGGCTCGGGGTTGAAGTGAGCGAACTGACGAGCTATGCGCACGCGGGCGTCTCGTTCGACCGTGCGCTGTCGCTGCTGCGCCCTGGTTCGGAGCGGTCGATGCCGCTGCGCGTCGGTGGATACTCTGCGGACGAGGCCTATTGGGATGCGTCGCAGCAGCCGGCGCCTCCGGGAGTGTTTGAGATCGGGGATGACTGGGTCAGGCAGTTGGCGGGCTTGGCCATGCGCGATCGTCTGCGGGTGTCGCTGGCGACGAATCTGGCGGTGCATTCGCCATCGATGGCGGCCGACTTCGCTCAGGCGGTCTCTCGCGCGCTCGCGCCGTCCGGCCTCGCGGGGGCGGCGATCGGCGATGAGCCGGACCTGTACGGTCGTGAGCCGTGGTTTGATTCAGAGCGGGTAGCAAGCACGCTCCCGTCAACCCCGGGCGCGTGGACCTCCGACTATTCGCCGTCGAGCTACCAGCAGGACTATCTGGGCTATGCCCACGCGCTGGACGCCGCTCTACCGGGCGTTGCACTCCTCGGTCCCGAGGTGGCCAGTTCGGCACCCGCCTGGCTCGAAGTGCTTGCGGGACTTGGACCGCTGAGGCCCGTCGCGCTCACGGTTCACCGCTATCCGATGAGTTGCCGGCCGCCGAACTCCCGGCTCTATCCGCGGATCCCATTGCTCCTCGCCGAGCGCTCCTCGGCGGGGCTGGCCGCCGGATTGCACGGTGCGGTCGCGCTCGCCCACCAGGCGGGCATGTCGTTGATCGTGAGCGAGATCGATTCGGCCAGCTGCGCCGGGCCACCGGGGGTTACCAACTCGTTCGCGAGCGCGCTATGGGCGCCGGACGTACTGTTCGAACTGCTTCACGCCGGGGTCGATGGGGTCGACTGGCACATCCGCGCACACAGGCTCAACTCGCCGTTTGAGCTGGAGGCGGGCGCGATCGAACCGTTGCCCGAGCTGTACGGGCTGGCGTTGTTCGCGCAGATGCTGGGAAGGGGAGCGCGCTTGGTCGCAGCGCAAGTCACATCCGCTCCCGGCGCCGACGTCAAGGCGTGGGCGATCCGCGTCCCGCATGCAGCCAGGGTGCTATTGATCAACAAAGGCCCCGTGCAGGCGAGCGTTTCGGTGAACATGGGAGCCGGCACCGGCGTGGCGCGCCTCGAGCGGCTGTTGGCGCCGTCGGTCAGCACGAGTACCGACGTTACGCTGGCGGGCCGCTGGATCGGCGCCGACGCACGCTGGCACGGCCACGAGCGGCTCGCGACTGCCCGGCCCCGCGCCGGCACGTATCGAATCCGCGTACCCGGCTACAGCGCGGTACTGCTCTCGGCGCGAGCAGCGTAAAGGGTACGAGTGAACGTTCCTGACAGCGTGATCACTACCGCGCTGACTCCGGGCACAGTGACGCGGACAACACCACCGCGGATCGGAATCTTGACGAGCCGCTGGCGGCCGTGCCACCTCCCGTCAGAGCCGATCCAGCGGCCCGCGTAACGAACTCCCCGGGTCGCGGCGGCACTGGGGGCAGTCAGCCGCGCGAGCGATGCTGATCGTGCCGCCCCAGCGGGCACGGTCACGGCCGCCGCACGGCGGCCCTTGTTGATGAGCAGCAACGTGCGCTGACGTGGGTGGCGGACCGCCCATGCCTTGAGGTGCAGTCCGGGGGCGTCGACAGTGCACTGTTCGAGGACGGCACGTCGCCCGCCGGTCATCTGGGCGAAGACCGCCAGACCGTAGAGTGCAGGGCGGGGATCGATTCCCGCGGCCGTGAGCGCGAACGGGGCGTTGGGGGCGTAAGGACGAAGATGCCAGTTGACACCGCTCACACCCGCCTGCAGCAGTTCGAAGAGTACGTCAGGTGCCCACAGTGCACTGGCAAACGCATTGGCGACTCCGGAGGTTCCACCACAGCTGATGCTCCCCAGCTCGCTCACGCGCAGTGGGATCCCGTGAGAGGACGCGAAGGTGATCATGTGGCGAAGCGACGCGGCCAAACCGGCAGTGACCCCCTCTGAGAGCAGCAGTGCGATCGAGGGGTGTCGAGGCGAGGTCTTTGGCCAGCAGCTCGACGAGGCATAGCGGTGCGCCGAGACGAAGGAGGGTGCTAGCCGGCCGAGGCCGACCAGCGGTTCGAGCCATCTGACCGCGGGCGAGGCGATCTCCGGCGCGCCGATCGCCAGCCGGCGCACGGCCCCTTTGAGCGCGTATGCATAGGCGCGATAGTCGCGCTCGTAGTCAAGCGGCGTGTAGCCGCGCGTCCAGTGCCTCGGGATCCTGGCCTCGCTCGCAGCCACGAGCTGACGGTCGAGCCACGGCTGACGCCCGTAGTGGTCCGGTTCGTTTCCGACCTCGACGCCGGCCAGCGCCGATCTCAGAGTGCCGGCGGCCGCGGTGGCAAAGCTGGCGGCCAGCGCCGGTGAATGAACGGCCAGATTCAGATCCAGCAGGATCCGCAAACGGTCGTGTGCGACCATCGCCGCCAGCGCAGCCAGCCACGGGCGCCCGAAGGCAAACACTCCGCGGGGCGGCCGAGGCTCACCCGGCCTGAGCCACCAAGCTCGATCGGCAGAGCCGCCGCCTACCCGCAACAGCATCCGCGCGCTGTTGCCGGCGCGAAACAGCGCGATCGTGCGGTCCAACGCGGCACCCGCCCGCTCAAATCGAGAAAGCTCGGTGTACTCCACCGATAGCCCCAGATACGACCCTGGAATCCGCCGCTCAGGACGCCCGATGACCACCGAGGCTGGCAGGGGCTGGTCGCTGGCAGCAGCCGTGATTTTCGAACCCGCCACGCGCTGGACACTCCGGATCGCCCAAGACGCTCGTGGCGCCGCGGCCGAGCCCTCGCCAAGAGCCGGGGGTAGCGCCAACAGAGCGCACGCAGCCAGCGGCAAAACCAAACGTCGGCGCAGTCGCCGATCACGATCCACCGGGCTCGCGAGATGATCAGTGACCATCGCGTCAACCCTGATGGTCACCAACGCACAAGTCCGCCACGCGGTCCACCCCCACCTCTCCACCCAGCACCCAACTACCAACAACCCTACTGGCAGACCGCAAACCAATCAACTCAGGCACTACACCATGCGCTGGGGACTCATGAGCCCGTGGCGGCCCTCCGGTATCGGTGGCTAATTGCCACCCACCGACGGTTGGCGCCGACCCGGAGGCTAGGCGTGGTCGCGACGGCCCCGACTGAGCATGACCAGGATCAGTCCGATGACCGCAGCGAGGCAGACAAACGCCACGCGGTGGTTGCTCGGTTCCGGCGCAGTCCGGATCGGTGCGACCGGTCGCGAGGCGTAGTGCCGCGGACGGGCCTGACCGTCATCACGGGGCGGAACCGCGCTTACAGGTGGGCTCTCGCGTTCGGTTTCGGCGGGAGGTTGGTCTGTTGGAAAAGGTTGCTCAGACAGCTGCGCGCGGTCTTGACTTGCGGCAACCGCCTCGGCGGGAGCGTCGTCGGCCGGGGACCGATCGGCGCCATCGTCCGCGGCGGAGCCCTGGCCAGCGATGTCGCTTCCGTTATGCGCCTGGTTTGGAACGACGGTCGGCACGTAGCCGAACCGCAGAGTCTCCGGCGGTTGTGGAGCAACGTCGTCGTTCGTTTCAGCGGCTTCTGGGTCAGCCCGCCGTGAAAGCTCCGTCGTCTGGAAACGCGCCACAGTCGTCTGGGCAGGGGTGTCATCGGACGCGGACCGATCATGGCCGTTCTCGGAGGCACCGGGCGCGGAGTCTTCCACGGAAGCGTCAGGCTGGGCCGGAATCTCGATCGCCCTCAGAGCGGCGGCCGTCGCCGCCGGAGGCGTGTACTCGGGCTTGAATCGTTCAGGGCTGGCGTCCGAACCGCGGACGGTTGACGCCCCGCCAACATTGCTCGCTGCATCGGCCCGCCGATCAGCCGGAGCCGAGACCACGGCCAACGAACCCAGGTACCGGCCACACGACGGGCAAAAGCGGAAATCGCTCGCGGACGCGCCGCACCCCGGACATACCCTCTCAATTTGCTCGGTCATACGACCAGACTCCTTTTTTCGTGTTCCCTGCCGCCCGTATCGGACCCATCGCGCAGGACCTTGAGGGCGAGATCGCGACACAATGGCCCTGTGGCCGAGCACTACCAACGTCCGGGATGGTTCACGACCAACGTTTTCAATCGGCTCGTGGCCGCGCTCACGCGCATGGGCATCAGCGTGTACGGATCCCGTGTTCTGGAGGTCAAGGGCCGCACATCCGGGGAATGGAGGCAGACGCCGGTCAACCTCCTGAGCTTTGAGGGCGCCGAATATCTGGTGGCCCCGCGAGGTCAGACGCAGTGGGTGAAGAACCTCCGTGCCAGTGGTCAGGGCAGGCTGCGCGTCGGTAGACGCACGGAGCCGTTTAGCGCCGTGGAGCTCGCGGATGACGATAAGCCACCGCTATTGCGGGCCTACTTGAAGAAGTGGAAATTCGAGGTGGGGGTGTTCTTCGGCGGCGTCGGCCCAGATTCACCAGATGAAGAACTACGACGGATCGCGCCGGATCACCCGATCTTCCGTCTTACCGAGGGCGGATCGCGCAAGCCGCACGGCTCGTGACGGTCAATCCTCAGGGTTCTCGACGATCTCGTTGGCCCGCGACCACTGCTCGGGCGGGACGACGAGATAGATGTCGCCGCGACCGGAGCGGTCCAGCGGGTGGTCGGCGACGCAGCTGGCATCGATCCCCAGCTCACGTAGCCGATCGCGCCATGCAACAGCGCTTGCCTGGTCCTCGAATGTGCTCACGGTGTCCCAGCCCTCCAGGCGAGGATCACCGACGGCTACCGCCGGCTCCTTCGCCTTAGGGGACTTACGGAAACGGGGCAGGGGCACCCCACAAGCGTACGTCCTACCCGGGCGAGCCTGCGCTCGGTGGTCGCGTGAGCGCTCGGCCTGATCGTGTGGCGCCACGTGGCCGTAGGGGTCAGGACCAGGCGAAAACCGGCTCCTCGATCGCGTCGACCCGCTCGCCGGTCCGGCCGAGAAGTCCGACCTGCCTCAGCTGCAAGAGGACCGCGCCGGTGGGGGCATGAATCAGCTCGTTGCCGAGCGGCAGTTGCAGCACCGGGCGATCGCTCTGGGGAATCGCGACGAACCGGGGCTCGGCGTCGACGAGTTCGCGAAGGCTGAGTCGGTAGACGGCGAGCACCTCGTCGCGGGCAGGTTTCAGAGCCGGGTTGGCGCCACCCCAGAGCACCACGGGGGTGATCACGTACCCCGAGCGTGTCGCATAGTCGTCGAGCCAGCCGACGACGCTCTGCGGCTCGAGGCGCACGCCCAACTCCTCGTCGAGCTCACGCAGGGCGGCCTCGAGCGGGGTCTCGCCGCGCTCGATCCTGCCGCCGGGCAAAGCCCACTGGCCAGCATGCCGGGTCATCCCCAACGCCCGCTGGCACAGAAGCAGGCAAGCCCCCCCGGCAACGCCCAGGATCTCGGCGTCGCGACACTCGGGATCGCTGTCGACGAGTACAACTGACACTGCCGCGTGGCGCCGCTCCTTAAGTGGGTGCTCCCGGCGCTCGTGGGCAGCGAGGTTCGCGGCGAGCTCAGCGCGAAGGCTTTTGTCGAACCGGATCATCGCGTCCTCCGAGGCAACCTATCCCATGGCGCTCGTCATGCGGCGGCGGCACGAGCGGATGCGCCGACGCGTGCGGACGGTGACGCCGCCAGCCGTTCGTGGCGGGTCAGACGAACAACCGGTATGCGAGCCAGATCCCGAAGAGCCCACCGATCACGAAGAACACGACCGATGACATCGTGAGCTGGCCGGCTCCCCAGAGGCTGGGGACGAAGCTCCCGATGGTTCCCCCGACGAGCGCGCCGGTGTATGTGGGCCCCTTGCGCACCAATCCGTCTTCGGTCAATCCAACGGCCGAAACCATCAATTGCGGCGGATATGGACAGACAGTCGGACGGCGTTGCCGTCTCGCGAGCGGGCGCCCACGAGATCGCCGAGCGAACCCTGAAGAGGCAATCCGTCCGGCAGGTGCGAAGCGCGCTCGCGGGTCGGAGTACGCTTGAAGAAGTGTGATGAGGGTTTGGCCCTTTGAGCGGAGGTTGAAGTTCTGATGTCACAACGAAACTTTGGACGAGACACCGGGCTGCAGGCCCGGATGTTGCTGACGATGTTCCTGCTGGGCGTGGTCTACGTCGTGCTGATCGTGGTCGCGATCAGCGCCGGTGTGGGGATCGGCGCGGTAGTCCTGATCGCGGCCGTCGTGTTCGGGGCTCAGATGTTTGCGTCGGACAAGATCGCGCTGGCGGCGATGGGCGCAAGGGAGGCGTCCCCGGCCCAGGCGCCACAGGTGCACTCGATCATCGAGCGGCTGTGCGTGCAGGCCGACATCCCCAAGCCGAAGATCGCACTGGTCCAGGCGCAGATGCCGAACGCGTTCGCGTTGGGCCGCTCGGAGAAGACGGCGACGGTGTGCGTGACCACCGGACTGTTGTCGCTGCTCTCGGAGGCGGAGCTCGAGGGCGTGCTCGCACACGAGCTCACGCACGTGATCAACCGCGACGTGATGGTGATGACGATCGCGAGCTTCTTCGCCTCGATCGCGGCGATCGTGGCACGCTTCGGATTCTTCTTTGGTGGGGGCCGCGCCCGCAGCCAGCAGAACGCGTTCGCGGTCGTGCTGTTGGTCTCGATTGCGGTATACGCGGTGTCGTTCGTGCTGCTACGGGCGCTCTCGCGCTACCGCGAGTACGCCGCCGACAGGGGGGCCGCGGTGCTCACCGGCAGGCCGAGCGCGCTGTCCTCGGCGTTGATGAAGCTCAGCGGCACGATGGCGCAGATCCCCGACCGCGACCTTCGCGTCGCCAGCGAGATGAGCGCGTTCTTCATCGTCCCGGCCCGCCGAAAGGGGTCGCTCACGGCCCTGTTCGCCACCCATCCGCCGCTGGAGAAGCGGATCGAGGCCCTGAACCGACTAGAGGCTCAGCTGCAGAGCACGCGGTGACGCGGCTCGGCCCCGACAACAATCCCTAGGAGAACCGATGCCTGGACTAGCCGGTCGCATCTCGACACTCACCAAGGCGAAGATCTCGCACATGCTCGATCATGCCGAGGATCCCGCCGAGACGCTCGATTACGCCTACGAGCGCCAGCTCGAGGATCTGCAGAACGTCAAGAAGGGGATCGCGGATGTGGTCACGGCGAAGAAGCGGCTTCAGCTCCAGGAGCAGAACCTCCACCAGCAGGCGGACAAGCTCGATGGCCAGGCGCGTGACGCGATGTCCGCCAGCCGCGAGGATCTTGCCCGGGCCGCGCTCGAGCGCAAACAGCTGATCGTCGGCGAGGTCAGCTCGCTCGATCAGCAGATCTCCGAGCTCGAGTCGCAGCAGGAGAAGCTCACCGCGGCCGAACAGCAGCTCCAGACCAAGATCGAGCAGTTCCGATCCAAGAAGGAAGTGATCAAGGCGCAGTACTCGGCGGCCGAGGCGCAGGTGCAGATATCCGAGGCGGCCACCGGCGTGGGCGACTCGATGGCGGACGTCGGCGCCGCGATGCAGCGGGCGATCGACAAGACCGACGAGATGCAGGCGCGAGCGTCGGCGGTCGGCGAGCTAGAGGAGGCCGGGACGTTCGAGGACCTGACCTCGCTAGGTCCGCCGCAGGACGACATCGACCGCCAGCTCGATCAGCTCGGCGCCAAGAGCGCCGTCGATGACGAGTTCGCCAAGCTCAAGGCCGAGGTGGGACCCGCCGCCCCGCAATCCGCGCTTCCCGCAGGCGAGTCAGCCACCGGAGGGGAGTCGCAGCAGGCCGCCGGCGCCGAGACGCCGGGGGCGGGCAGCTAGCGCTCCAAGGATTCGGGCGAAGCCCGCGTGCGGATCACACCGCATGCCCCGCCGAATCGAAGAGTCCTTCGACGTGCGGGTGGCCGGCGGATATTCCGCTGATCGGGGCAACGAGGGCGCGCGTGTAGAAGACCTGAGTTCTGAAACAGAAGACGACGCTGTCCCCGGGCCTGATGGCTATGCCGTCCTCGGGCGTTAGCCTGCCGTAGAAGTCGATCGCGTGGTAGTCGGTGAGGTGAGCGATCGCTCGCTGCCCGAGCGCCCGAGCCGAGTCGGATCCAACGAGTGCCTTAAGGATCGCCGGCGTCGTGTCGGTGCCGTGATAGCCGAGCTCCGCGTAGCGGTAGCCGAACTCGGCGTAGAGGCCGCCGCCAAAGCAGTAGGCGTAGTCGCCAGCGAAGTGGGAGATCTCGCTGAGGTAGACCATCGCGGGCCGCTCCACCAGGTCCATCACCATGTGGAGGGGCGTTGTCCCAGTGAAGCCGTGGCCTGGCTCGACCTGGGTGGCACCTGCGTCGGCCAGCAGCTTGAGAACAGATGTGGATGTAACTCCGGGGGCATTCACCTCCAGTGGCCCGTAACCGAGGCTCTCAAGTCCCGTCACCACGCGTCTCATGGTGGCCAGGTTCGGGGTCGGCTCTACCGTGTTGCTCTCGCCATTGAACGACAGTGCGGGATACGTCGTCACGCCGGCCAAGCGGCAGCCCTCGATCGCCGAGAGTTCGCGTGCCGTCGCCGCCATATCGCCCGCGGCGAAACCGCCGGCATGGGACGCGAAGACGAGATCGTCGGGACCGAACACCCGGGCGAGAATTGCCTGCGTTCGGCCGATCGAGCTGGCCGCCCGCCCGGCCTCCTCGGCCTTCGTCTCGTCGACGACTGTCCAGTAATCCGGCTGCATGGCCGCTACCTCCGCGGCCGCGCGCTTCGGAATTTGGACCAAGTGGCCGACGTGACCGAGATGCGCGGCAGCGCGATTGATGGCCTGGGCATCTGCCACGTCAACCGCGACGAAGCTCTCCACCCCAGCGCGCTCCAGCGTCTTGATTGCAACCGGGTTTCGGCCGAACTGCTTCGTCATCGCGAGCACCGACAGACCTAGCCGCCGTGCCTCCTGGCAGAGCGCTGTGGCGTTCTCGCTGAGAGCATCCAAGTCGATCAGGTACGTCGAGGGGGGAAGCTCGCCGGCCTGGTGCAGGTCAACTGCCGCGGTGGCCAGACCGACGTTCCGCCGTACGAGCTGATCAACGAACACGTCTGTCCGTTAGTCGATGAGCGGGGTCACGCCACCGCCGGCGAGAGCACGACCTTCATCGCCTCATCTCGCTGTGCCAGTTCGACTGCGCGTTCTGCCTCCTCTAGCGGGAGGCGATGCGAGACGAACTTCTCCAACGGCAGGCGGTCAAGATTTCGGGTCAGTAGCTCCATGGCCGGTACGTACGACTCGGCCGTTTCTCCCCCAATCCCCAGCACGGCGACGTTCCTGCTGCAGATATCGGCATTGGGGTTGACCTCCACCGGGCCCATGTCGACGAAAGCCCCGGCCTCGACCACCGTCCCGCCCACACGCGCCATGCGGAGGCTGCTGAGGAACGTCTCGGGAACGCCGCTGCAGTCGAGGACGATGTCGGCTCCGCGGCCACGGGTTTGCTCCCGGACCCGCGCGACGAGCTCATCCGGATCAGCCTGGGCCGCGTCGAGCAGTTCGTCGGCACCGAACTCAGCGGCGTGCTGAAGCCGGGTTGGGAACCGGTCGATGGCGATCAGCTTTCCGGCTCCCATGAGTCGCGCTTTGATCACGTGACACATACCGAGCGGTCCGACGCCATAGACGACGACCGTCTCGGCAAAGGTGTCATTCAGCCGGCGTGCACGCTCGAAGCCGTGGGTGACGGCCATCGGCTCGGTAAGCACCGCGACGTGATCCGGCAGATCCTCCGGCACCCGGAAAAGCTTGGTTGTGGGGAGGAGGTACATGTACTCGCTCCAGCCACCGAACAGATGGGGTGAGCGCGCACAGTTCAGACTGTTGCCGTAGTCCTCAAGCCGTTCACACATGTAATACGGGAGGCCGTTCTGGCAGTACCAGCAGTGTCCGCAGCTGACGTTCGCAGCCGGTACGACTCGGTCTCCGGCGCGGAGTGGCCGCCCCTCGCTATCCAGCACCTCCCCGCCGGTCGCTGCGACGCGCCCCACGTTCTCGTGGCCGCAGATCAGCGGGTACTCGACCTGTCGCTCGTGCGGCGTCCCCGCATACTGCAACGTCTCACCACGGAAGGTGTGCTTGTCGGTTCCGCATATGCCGGACATCGACATCTCGAGGAGGACCGCGCCACGCTCGGGCTCAGGGAGCGGGAACTGCTCCAGGGCAATGACACCCGGCCGCTTCATCACGGCGGCCTTGACGCTGACCCTCATCGGAGGACGGGCCGTTTTGTCGCATCGCCCGCGGGAGACGGCTGTACCTCCGGATCATCCGTTTGACCTGCGGGCCAAGGCCAGTCCTCTCCCACTGTCAACGCGCGTTCCTGCACCGCGCTGGCGCGCGCGGCGACTCCCGTCTCCACGGCCAGGCGATCGTCATCGAGCGTGGCAGCCACGCCGGATGAGCCCGGGCCAGTTGCTAACGCGGCGTCACCGCGCTTAGCCGCGGCGCAGACGTTGACGAAATGGGAGATCTCCGCGCGGAACGCATCGCGGAAGCGGGCTTGGTAGTCGCGAGGGAACCGATTTCCGCTACTCGCGTCGAGGATCGTCACGCCGGGGCCGTCCGCGCCGTTGCCGACGAAGATCGATCCCTCGCTACCCATGATCTCAGCCCGAATGTCGTGCCCGAATGCGCACGTGCGAGAAATATGCGAGGTCGCGAGCCCACCGCCGTCGAAGGTGACGGTGACGATCGCATTGTCGAGATCGCCGACCTCGAATAGTTGAGGATGCACGAGCGCCTGCCGTTCCGCCGAAACGCGAACCGGCCGCTGACCGAGGATCCAGCATGCGGTGTCGTAGTCGTGCACGGCCATGTCGAGCAGAAACCCACCGGTATCCGCGGGATCCTCCCCGGCCGGGAATTCCTCGTCGCGGCTTGTCATCCGGACCACCAGCGGCTGGCCGATCGCGCCCGCTCTAACGAGTCGGTGGGCCTCCGAGAACAGCGGGTCAAAGCGGCGCATGTAGCCGATCTGGAGCACCCTGTCGGGCGCGGCCTCGGCCGCCGCCCGAAGCCCGTCGTGATCAGTCAGCGTCGTCGCGCCGGGCTTCTCGAGCAGAACGTGCTTGCCGCCCTCGAGCAACGGCACCGCGTACTTGACATGCTCGCGGGCCCGGCAGCAGAGAACGACTGCCTCGACGTCGTCGGAAACTGCCAGGTCTTCGTGCGATAACGCTTCCACGCCGGCGCCCAGCTCGGCGGCCACATCGGCGGCGCGCCCCGGCGTCCCGCTTGCGACCGCCACGAGTTCGGATCCGTCGTGCCGCGCGACGTTTTGCGCGTGCATGAGTCCGATCCCACCCAAACCGGCTACCGCGACTCGCACGCGACCTCCGGTTGTCATAGACGGCACGCGCCGGGGTCAGTTTCTGGGGTCATCGCAACGACCGTTCGTAGCTGCGAAGCGCATCGAGCTGCTCCTCAACCTTGATGAACGCCGCAGCAAGGCGATTCATCGCTTCGCGATCCTTATCGATCCAGTTCCAGCTCATTTCGAAGGAGCGCTCGACCTTGGCCTCGCAACCGGGCAGTTCAAGCGCCGCGTAGTTCATCCCAGCGCGCGCGAGGCGTTCCGCCCACATCGTCCGCGGAGCCTGGGTGCCAGGACGCAGCCGCTCGAGTCGATGCATCGGGACCTCGATGTAACTGAATGCAGGTACTCCCTCCGCCTGTAAAGCCGCAACGTACGTCTGCTTGGAGATGCCGGCGTGCTCAGCCATGAAGTTGAGCGAGACGATGTGGTAGACCGGCTCTCCGTCCGGGTACTCCGGGACGCTCACGCTGCCAACCCCCTCGATCGCGTCGACGAACCAGGCGCGATTCTGGATCCGGTTCGCGTTCTCCTCGTCGAGCTTGGCGAGCTGGTGGACAAGCAGAATCGCGTTGAGGACGCTCAGGCGGTATGTGTAGTGGAGCGAGTCCATGTACGGGCGGAGGTCGGAGGGGAACCCGTCCTCGGCTGCCCGACCCGCATGCTCAGTCCCGCCGGCGTGCTGGCAGCTGATCACCGCGTTCCAATAGACGTCGTCACGGTCGGTGACGAGATAACCCGCCTCGCTGGTGGCGAGGAGCTTGCCTCCCATGCACGAGAAGCCGGCGGCGTCTCCGAAGCCTCCGACCCGCCTACCGCGATGCTTTGCGCCGTGAGCTTGACTTCCATCCTCGATCAGTGCAAGACCATGCTCGGACGCGACCTTGCACAACGCCGTCATGTCTGCCGGCTGGCCGTAGATATGCGTTACGAGGATCGCCTCGGTTCGAGGCCCGATCGCCTCGCGCACCGAGTCGGGGTCCAGCAGGCCACGATCGGGGTCGACGTCGGCGAACACCGGAAGCGCGTTGTTGTAGAGGATCGGGGACGTCGAGGCTCCCCACGTGTACGGCGTCGTGATGACCTCGGCACCGCCCGTGATCTGTAGACCCATGAGGCAGGCGTGCAGCGACGCATGGCCCGAGGACGTCGTCAAGCAATAGTCAACGCCGTGCCATTCTGAAATCGCGTGCTCGGCCGCGTCGATCCATGGGTGAGCTCGGCCGAGGCCGACCATGTCGCCCTCGCGCAGGAGCTCGTCGACGTCGCGACGTGCCTGCTCGGTGAACCGCGGGTAATGCGGCTTCGCCGGAACCCCGATCGGAGCACCACCGAGGAGGGCAAGCCTACGGTCGGTCGCTGCAGATGACCCCGAACCGGGAATGCTCGCCGATTTCACCAACGAGCGAGTGTAAACGATTTCACGGACGTGGGCAACGGTTGACAGGCGCCATTTCAAGAGATATAAGACCCTCGCAACGGGGTCCATGAAACACGGTTTCATATATGAGTCCCAGACTCGGGCGCGGGGCGGTGCGCACCGGCAGCCGCGTACTCGGCCACGCGGCGGCGCGGATCAGCAGCCCCGCAGCCGGGCACGCGGCGGCGCGGATCAGCAGCCGCGCACGCGGCCACGCGGGCGCGCGCACCAGCAGTCGTTCGTCCTGGCAGTTGCTTTGTTGCCCTTGGCCTGCCGTCAGGGGCCTCCGTGAGTTCATCGTTGCGCGCCCGCGTAGGGTCAGACGAACCCACTCTCGGCACGTTCGTCAACCTTGGATCGGTATTGGCCGCCGAAACGTGTGCTCTCGCGGGCTTCGATTGGTTGGTCGTCGACCTTGAACACGGCGCCGGGGGGGAGGACGCGCTGGTAGGGCAGATCCTGGCGGCGGGGATCCATCAGGTACCGGTCATTGTTCGTGTCGAGAGCGCGGAGAGAATCCGCTCGGGGCGAGTGCTCGATTTGGGTGCCGTCGGCGTGATGTTCCCGCGCCTCGATAGCGCAGAGGAGGTCGCCACAGCCGTCCGCCATCTGCGGTATCCGCCGCAGGGCGACAGGGGAGTGGCCACCTACAACCGAGCATGCGCTTTCGGGATGCGACCTGATTCAGTGGACACGGCGAACGACAAAGTCGTGGGCGTCGTTCAGATTGAGAGCGTCGGGGCCCTGGCGGAGGTGGAGGCGATTGCGGACGTTCCGGGCGTCGATGTCCTCTTTGTCGGCCCGGCTGACCTGTCCCACGCGCTCGGCGTGCCGGGAATGTTCGCAGCGCCCGAGTTCAGCGCTGCGCTGTCGGCGGTCGTGCGCGCGGCACAGTCCGCCGGGATCTCGGCGGGGATTCTGGCACCCGATCGCGATCGTGCGCTCGAGTGTGTCGAGGCGGGTTTCACGTTCGTGGCGGTCGCATCCGACTCCGCGCTTCTGGCGGCGGCGGCGCGCGCGGCCGCGTTTCCCATCAGGGCCCGAGCTGAAGCGGTCGCGAACCGATGAGCGTCGCGTCAGTGAACGGTAGGACCAAATACTCGGCTCCCGCCGCCGGGTGTGCAGCGGATGTTCTGCTCGCCCTAGCCCGGAAGGGTGTCGAACTCTCACTTAGCGATCTGTCGGAACAGACCGGGCACACGAAATCGCTCGTCTACCGCGTCGTGGCGGAACTCGAGCCGCGGCGCTATGTAACGAAGCGCGACAACGGTCACTACACGTTGGGGCCGGCAACGCTCGAGCTCGGCGGCGCGTTCGCGGCTCAGATGCCCCTGATGGCATCGGCGCGCCGGGTCTGCCGGTGGCTGGCGATGCGGACAGAGGAGACGGTCAACCTCGGGGTCCTTCAAGGCGACCAGGTTCTGTATCTGATACGCGAGGAAGGTCGGCGGTCGGTGTTTGCCCTCTCAGCCGTCGGAAAGCTTTTGCCGGCCAACGCGGTCGCGTTGGGCAAGGCACTTCTCGCGCTCCAGACCGACGATCGGGTGCGCGAGATCTTCGCGCCACAGCTCGGGGAGCAGGGCCGACTGACCGCGATTACGGAAAAGTCCATCACCGGACTCGACGATCTCGTTTCGGAACTCGCACGCGTCCGCGATACGGGACACGCCGAGGAACACGGTGAGGCCGTCGCCGGTCGCTGCTGCATCGCTGTCACGGCGTCTCTCGGGCAAATCGAGGGACGCGGCGTCGGAATCAGCGTGTCGATGGACGAGGCACGGTTTCATGAGGCGCGCGACACGGTCCTGAACGGACTTCAGGAGGCGCGGGATCAGATCGCCCGCGAGGTACGAGGTCGCGCGGCGGTAGGAGATCAGGCATCGGGCGCCGAGCTCATGATCGGAGGACTGTCACATTGGTGACCGCCCAGACGACCCCCACCGATCAGCAACCAGCGGCCGCTGCACCGGCGATCGCTTTTTCTGGCGTGTCCAAGCGGTACGGCGCTCACACGGCGGTTGAGTCACTCGACCTCGAGATACGCGAGGGGGAGTTCTTCTGCCTTCTCGGACCGTCGGGATGCGGCAAGACGACGACGTTGAACCTGATCGGGGGATTCGCGGTGGCGTCCACGGGTGAGATCCGCATCCGCGGCGAGGTGGTCAATACGACCCCTCCGCACCGGCGGAAGGTCAACACCGTTTTCCAGTCCTATGCACTGTTTCCTCATTTGAACGTCAGGGACAACGTCAGCTTCGGACTGCGTATGGCCAAGGTGCCGCGTCGCGAGATCGACGCGCGCGTGCTCGAGGCGCTTCGGATGGTGGCACTCGAGACATACGCCGACCGCTATCCGGCTCAGCTCTCAGGTGGCCAGCAGCAGCGTGTCGCGGTCGCTCGCGCCTTGGTCAACCGCCCGGCGGTATTGCTGCTGGATGAGCCGCTTGGCTCGCTGGACCTCAAGCTTCGAAAGCGTCTCCAGGTCGAGCTCTCGCAGATTCAACGCGAGATCGGGACCACCTTCGTTTTTGTTACCCACGACCAGGGCGAGGCGATGGCGATGGCCGATCGCATCGCGATCATGAATGAGGGACGTGTAGAGCAGATTGGGACAGCAGACGAGATATACAGACAGCCGGCCTCGCGCTTCGTCGCCGACTTCATCGGCGAGTCGAACTTAATCCCCGTCGAGTGGCACGACGGCGCGGTCGTGACCTCGCGCAACAAGATCCCGCTCCCGGCGCCGAGAACTCGGGACTCGGGCAGTGGGACGCTGATGGTGCGCCCGGAATCGATTCGTCTAGCACCAGTTCCGCCCAACGATCCAGGTCTTTTGGGCAAGGTGGTCCAGGTGACGTTTCTGGGGAGCTTCACCCGCGCCAGCATCGACTGCCAGGCCGCCGATGATCTAATCATCGTCGACATGCCCACCGAATTACATGAGCAGGTACGAGAGAACGTATTAGTGCAGCTCCGCTGGGAGGCCGAAGCCGCGGTGTTATTTCACGACGGATAGCATGAATCCATGCGGAGGGAGAAGAGATGACTAACGACTTGATCACCCGGCGCGACGCGCTTCGGTTCGGGGCGCTTGGGGTCGGAGCATTAGGGCTGGCGGCGTGTGGTAGTAGCAGCAGCTCCAGTTCCACCGGCAGCTCAGCCGCCGCGACCAACAGTCCGGTGACTCTGAACATGCTCACCTGGAACGACCACTACGACCCCCAGACCCAGCTGCCCGCAATCAAGAAGGACACGGGTATCAGCGTCAATGTGACGCTTGGATCAGACGACGCGAGCATGTTCATCAAGGCTCAACAGAGCGGCCAGTACGACATCGTGTCCGCGGATGCTCTCTGGGTCCCCTACTACTTCCAGCAGGGGCTCACGCACCCGTTTGACATCAATTCGATTCCCGTCTCCCAGGAGCTCTACTCCGTCGCCCGCGAGTTCCAAATCTGGAACAACAGCGCTGGATATCTGGCCTATCCGCGCGCGTGGTCGGCGCTGCGCATCTACTACAACCCAAAGTTCGTCTCGCCCGCGCCCACGTCCTATGAAGTGCTACTTGATCCGAAGTATCACGGCAAATTTGTCCGTGAGAACCAGCCGACCGACATTGTCGCCGAGGCTGGCTTGGCGACTGGTGCCAAGGATCCCTACAACATGAACTCGTCCGAGCTCAGTCGAGCCACGGAGTTTCTCAAGGCGGCCAAGCCGGCATTCCTGACCCTCGTCTCTCAGAACACCGGCGTCGTCCAGGCTCTCACGAACGAGTCCGCGTGGTTCACCTCCGAGAACCTCGGCACCGACATTCGGGTGAAAGAGGCAGGCGGACCGACGATCCTGGCAGCCACGCCCAAGGAAGGCGTCATCGGATGGCTGGACGCCGAGCAGAAGATGAAAACGAAGAATGCAGACCGCTTCGAACAGTTCATCAACGCGTGGGGCAAAGCCGAATGGATTCCGCCGCTCTTCAAGGAGTTCAAGGAGGCGTGGTTCAACGAGAAGGCGTACAAGATGCTGGTGAATCAGGGTCAAGGCGACGTCGCCAACGCACTCCTCTACAACCAGCCAGAGGAGGCCCTTAAGGCGCACCTCAAGGGCCCGTCGAAGAACCCCAACGCGTACATCTCGGCGTTCAACTCGGTGTTCGGCGCCTAGCGGGTGGATTGCCGCTGAGGCGGAACCTCTGATGGGTATTGCCCCCGCAAGATCGACGGCCGTTCTGTGAGCTCCTCGACGACACCCATATCGAGCGGCTCACCGACGGCCGTCGCGGCGGCCCCTGCCCGCAAATTCAGTCCTCGGCGGCGCCTGCGGTCAGCGTCCCAGTATCTGGGCTTTGCGCCGGCGGCGGTGCTGTTCGGGGTGTTCTTCCTGGCGCCGATGGCGCTGGTCGTCGCGTACAGCTTCTGGACTCAGAATGGCTACCAGGTAGAGCATGCGTGGACCCTTGCGAACTACAAGGAGGTATTCGGGACGGCGGTCTACGTCAATACGTTCCTGACCACCCTGTGGATGACGGCCGCGGCGACCGCGCTGACCCTCGCGGTGGCGTTTCCGTTCTCCTACTGGCTGGCGAGATACGTCAGCCGCCGTTGGCAGCGGCCGCTCCTGTTTCTCGTCATCCTTCCATTCTGGGTGAGTTACCTTCTCCGCGTCACCGCATGGACGATCATATTGGGTAACGAAGGCGCTATTTCTCGCCTCCTCGGAGTGTTCGGTCTCAGTACCCCTTCCTGGCTACTGTACGACCGTCCGGCGGTCATCTTCGTGCTGACGTATCTCTATTTTCCATTCGCTGCACTGACGCTGTTCGCAGCGCTGGAGAGGTTCGACTGGAGGCAGCTGCACGCAGCGATGGATCTCGGCGCGACGCATCTCCAGGCTGTCCGGCGCGTGATGCTGCCTCAGATCAAGCCGGGGCTAACGACGGCCGTCATCTTCGTGTTCATCCCGATTCTTGGGGAATATCTGACGCCGGAGCTAGTCGGAGGCACGCGGGGCGTCATGATCGGCAACCTCATCGATAACTTCTTCCAGGAGGCGCAATACGCGGAGGGCGCAGCAATCGCGATTCTGATCGCGGCGGTCGTGATCATCCTGTTGCTGGTGTTCCGGAAGTCGCTGGAGGTAAGTGGGGACATGTATGGCGGGTGAGCCGGCAGCGGTAGAGATTGCGTCAAGGCACGCGCGGTGGTCGCGGCGCGCCCTCGCCGGCTGGGCGTGCGTGATCTATTTCTTCCTCTTCAGCCCGATCGTCCTTCTCATACTTCTGAGCTTCAACAAGAATCGGTACGGAACGTTTCCGATCACCGGCTGGACGTTGCACTGGTTTACGAGCATTGCCACCAGTCCGGACCTGCAATCTGCCATCAAGACGTCGTTGCGGGTGGCCGTTGAGGTCACCCTGGTCGCCACGGTGGTTGGGACGGCGGCGGCGTTCTCACTCGTCCGGAGCCGGCTTCGGTTCCGCACGGGATTCCGGATCGCGTTCACCTTGCCGATCATGATCCCGGGCGTGCTGATCGGCGTGAGTCTTCTGACTTTCCTGAGACAGGAACTGGGCATTCAGCTGTCGACGGAGACGGTCGTCATTGGACAGGCTGTTTACACGACACCGTTCGTCCTGCTGATCGTTGCGTCCCGCCTGGAGGGCTTTGATCGCTCTCTGGAGC
The DNA here is from genome assembly GCA_963759695.1 of uncultured Solirubrobacterales bacterium. Classification (GTDB taxonomy): domain Bacteria; phylum Actinomycetota; class Thermoleophilia; order Solirubrobacterales; family Solirubrobacteraceae; genus Palsa-465. The sequence goes on along the minus strand of CAVXAO010000015.1, from coordinate 465,093 downwards.
TTGCGGCGAGCGATCTTGGCGCGAATGTGCTGCGCCGATTCCGCTACGTGATTTTGCCCCTGATCGGGCCAGCGGTATTCGCTGGCGCGCTGTTCGCGTTCACGTTGTCGCTCGATGAATTCGTGATCACCTTCTTCATCATCGGGCCCGAGATAACGCTGCCGATCTACATCTATACGCAGATCAAGTTTGGCATCACTCCGGCCATCAACGCCGTGGCTACGCTGCTGATCGTCATATCCTTGGGGATAACCGCGCTGGGGCTAGTCATTCCTCGGCTTCTGCGCAACGCGAGCCGCTATGTGCGCGGTAAGCGCGCTCAGAGGATGACCGAGGCTGCGCCCGCGGCGTCGGCCCGCGCATGAAGCGGCGGTTAGCCGCGATAACGAGGCGTCCAACGAGTACGAGGGGAAGAGCGTAAGACTATGGCGCAGCGCCTGAGAGTTGGCGTCATCGGCTGCGGCTTGATCGCCCAGGTGATGCACCTGCCGCACCTGAGAGAGCTCGACGACAAGTACGAGCTGGCGGTGGTGTGCGATCTCTCTACGAGCGTCGCCGAGGCATGTATGAACCGATTCGGCGCCGGCCAGGCTGTGAGCCGGTGGGAGGACGTAGTGGATATGAACCTGGACGTGGTGCTCGTGCTGACGTCCGGCAGTCATGCCCCGGTCGCCATCGCGGCTGCGGAGTCGGGTTCCCATGTCTTCGTGGAAAAACCGATGTGTCTCAGTCCCTCTGAGGGCCGGGCCATGATTGACGCTGCGAGCCGTGCTGGCGTGCGTCTGATGGTCGGAACGATGAAGCGCTACGACCCTGCATATCAGCGCCTGCTTGAGCTTCTGCCCGATGTCGAGGACCTCCGCATGGTGCGCGTCACGACGCTCGAGTCACCCTTCGAGCCCTACGTGCGACACTATCCACTCGTGCCACCGAGCGGCGTGTCCGCCTCCGTGCTCGATGCGCTTCGGGAGGATGACGCCAGGAGGCTTGACGCCGCGCTGCCGGGAGCCGATGACAACACTCGCTACTGCTATCGATGGATGCTCCTGGACAATCTGGTCCATGAATTCAACGCGCTACGCGGGGCGCTCGGTGAGCCGGATAGCGTGACTTTCGCCAATCTCTCCCCGCGTGTCGTTGCCGTGCATATGACATTTGGCGACGTAGAGTGTCACCTGTCCTGGGTCGATCTCCTTACCGGCATTGCGCGGTACCGGCAGGAATTCATGTTTTTGGCTCCCGACGAGCGGCTGACGCTGACGTTGCCCTCGCCCTTCCTACGGGACATGCCAAGTGAATTGACGGTCGAAGGGGGCGAGGCTGGAAGTCCACACTCGTGGTCACGGGTGGAGGTCGTCTCGTACGAGGAAGCGTTCAAGCGTGAGCTGGTCGAGCTCCATAGCGCCATCAGCGACGATCGCGCACCTCTCACTCCCGGGGAGGACGGCCTGCACGATGTGATGCTGTGCCGCTCGATCGCGCAAGCTCATATGGATCGAGCGCCGATCGAGAATCCAAGTCGCGCGGAGGTTGGCGCGGCGGCGGGCGGGGAGCGGTGAGGAGCGGATAGGACGCTGCAGCCCGGCGCGCTCTATCAGCGCGACGGTGCCGGGAGGGCTGGCTGAGGACGCATCGAGTCGTAGTCGGCGTCCGAGGTTCCGATGAACCGCTCCTCGCGGATCCACGGCAGTGGTACGGACGGATCGGGGGAGTCGATCTCACGGGCGAGGCGATGGGCGTCGAAGATCGCGTCGGCAACCTGCTGGCGGGGGCTGACGCAGTCGCCGGCTCGGTATACGGCCCGGATACCCGCGGCGGAGAACTCATCGGATCGAGCCTTCAGCTCGCGGTAGAGCTCGGTACGCGGGTTCCGCTGCGTAACGAGAACGATGGAATCCGCTTTCCACGCCAGCGGCGAGCCACCGTGTATGCGTGGCTGCCCGGAGATGGAACCGGGAGCTATGCCCGTCACGGCGTGCTCGGTGAAGAGTTCGACGCCCAGGTCGGACAAGAGCGGGATCATGAGCTGGTCCTCGCCGGTGTGATGCATGTAGGCGCCGATGGCGCTGCGCGGGGTCACGTAGATCACGTGCCTTCCTTCCCGCGCGTACCTCTCAGCGAGGCTTACGCCCATGAAGTACCCCTCGGCGTCATAGACCAAGACCCTCTCGCCATCGGGCTCTTTCCCGTCCACCATGATTTGGTCCGGCGTCAGTACGTGCGGCTGGTCAGCATCTGCCCCGGGAAGCGGCTGCTCGGGTAACCGACGAGAGACCATCTCGTGCCCAGGCCGCGCCGGTGGTGAGGATCACAAGCTCGGCGCCGTAGTCGAGAATCTCGTCAGTGGTGAGGAGTTTCTTCGGGATAATCGCGAGATTGGGTAGCTTGTCAGCCATCGTCTGACGGTGATGGACGACGCGCGCCCACTCGGCGAGACCGGGGAGACGCGGGACCCATTCCATATGTCCACCCGGTCGCTTCGCCTCGTCGACCACATGGACATACTCGACGCCGCGTCGTGCCAGGACGATCCCGCACTCGAGTCCCGCGGGCCCGGCGCCCACGACCAGGACTCGGGAGAGATCATTCGCGATTGGAGCGAAGCGCTCCGGATGCCAGCCGCGCCTGTATTCCTCACCCGTGGTCGCGTTCTGAGTGCAGATGATCCGCGTCGCGGTGTTGACGCGTGATACGCACACGTTGCAGCCGATGCACTCGCGGATCTCGTCTATCCGCCCCTCGGCGATTTTCTGCGGCAGAAAAGGGTCTGAGATCGAGGAGCGTGCGGCGCCGATGATGTCCTGCTGCCGACTGCGGATAACTTGCACCATGGTGTCCGGGCTGGTGAAGCGGCCCACCGCGACGATCGGCCTGGTGGTGTGGGGCCGAATGCGACACACGTACTCGCTCTGAAAGTTCTCCTCATAGAACCGGGAGGGGCCGAGGTCCTTTCCCCAGGTGTTGCCCTCACCGGCGACCACGACATCCCAGAAGTCGACGAGGTGGTCGGCGGTCGTGACGAACCCCGCGCCCTCATGGTCGACACGAACGCCCTGCTCGCTGTCGTCGAGGGTGTCAATGCACAGGCGCGCGGTGATGGCACAGTGGTCGCCGACCTCAGCACGAACCTGCTCGAGGGTCTCGAGCCAGAAGCGCGCGCGGTTCTCGAAGCTGCCGCCGTATTCGTCCGTTCGCCGGTTGTAGCGGCTCATCAGGAAGGTCATTGGCAACGCGACGAGTTCCGCTCCCATCACGTTCACAATGTCGAACCCGGCGTGTTTGGCGCGGCGAGCTGCAGCAACGTAGCGATGTTGGACGCGGCGGATGTCGTCTCGATCCATCTGGAACGACGAGCCCATGAACAGCCAGTCGTCTGCTACCTGTGAGACGGCTCCGGCCGGCAGGCGTGTCTCGTAGCCGGTCACGTGGGCTCCGCTGGCCATCAGCTCGATCCCCGCGAGAGCGCCGTGCTCGTGGATTCGGTCGCACAGCAGACCCCAATTGCGTACATCGGCGTCGTCCCAGATCCTTGACACGACCTCCCGCCCCGAGTGGTCGTACTCGGGCGAGATGCTGGTCATACCTGTGTTGACAACGGCCCAGCCACCTTCCGCCTTCATGCCACGGAATCCCGCCTCCGCGCCGGGAAACTGCGAATTCAGGCCATCCGCGTGCGGAGTCTGGTAGAAGCGATTCCGCATCGTCTTTGGCCCAATCCGCACGGGCTCGAAGAGAATGTCGTGGTGCGGGTCGCGTCCCAGAGGGCGCGGCAGCCTATCGTCGGTCGACGCCGAGATCAAGGTGATCTGGGTCCGCTGTTGCATATGTGAATCAGGCCGAGTGACACGGATGCGCAGAGTGATGCCGCATTCCGTTGCGTGATATAGAGCAGCTCCGTGAAGCTTTGTCTCCTCACTGATTCGGTTCCCGAGTTGACCCTCGAGGAAGCTCTCGACCTCGCCGTGAGCCTTGACATCGAGTCGCTGGAGATGGCGACGGGGGGTCAGTCGAGCGCACCACACGTGCGACTCGACGAGCTGCTCGGAAGCGCTGAGGCCCGGGCCGCCTTCGCGGGAGCGATCGCCTCACGCGGGCTGCGACTCGCCGCGATCAACTGCTCGGCATGGCCGATGCATCCGATCCGCGCTCAGGAGGAGGCGCGGTTCATCGAGGACTCGATCAGGCTGGCGGAGGAACTCGAGGTCGACAAGATCGTGACGATGTCCGGGTGTCCTGGCGACTCGCCCGAGGCCAGGACGATCAACTGGATCTGGTTCCCCTGGCCACCTGAGACGCAGGAGCTCCGAGAGCGCCAATGGGAGGAGGCGCTGGAGGTATGGCAGGGGCTCACTGACTTCGCTCGGGCCCACGGCGTGAACCGCATAGCCTTCGAGCTGCATCCGTTACACCTCGTCTACAACGTACCGACGCTGCTGAGGCTCCGGAATGCGATCGGTCCCGAAATCGGTGTCAACCTCGACCCGAGTCACCTCTTCTGGCAGCAAATGGACGCGGTCCGCGTCGTGCGGACGCTCGGAGACTCCCTATTCCACGTCCACCTGAAGGACACGCAGCTGTTCGACGAACAGGTAGCGCTCAGCGGAGTTCTTGATCCCCGATCATGGGACGATCCCGGAAACCGAAGCTGGGTCTTTCGAACTGTCGGAGACGGAAATTCGGCAACGTTCTGGACCGCCTTCCTCCAAGCCTTGGAGGAGATTGGTTACAACGACGAGCTGAGCATTGAGAACGAGGATCCCTTTTTTCCTGGAGAGTCTGGTGTCAGGCGGGCTGTCGAGTTCATGAGGTCGCTGACACCGGCGCCAGCAAACTGAATTCGCTACAGCACTAGCGAGCAAGAATCCAGGCGTGATCCGGGTCGGTCAGCACCGCCCACTGGCGCACAGGCCCCGCCATCACGTTCAGGTAGTAAAGGTCGTAGCCGGGCGGCGCGGATACCGTGTGGTAGCCCCGTGGCACGAGGACACAATCGCGGTCCGAGAACGTGAACGTCTCATCCAGGGTGTGGTCGTCGCTGTACACACGCTGCAGTCCGAAGCCCCGCACCGGCGAGACGCGGTGGTAGTACGTTTCTTCCAAGGCCGTTTCGGTCGGTGGGTCGTGGCGGTCATGCTTGTGGGGTGGGTAGCTGGACCAGTGGCCTGCCGGGGTAATGACCTCAACCACCAATAGCGACTCCGCCTCGCGGTCACCCATGAGGATCGGGTAGATCGTCCGCTCCAAGATGCCGTAGCCGCGCGTTTCCGGCTCGATCTCTGGCCCGGGCAGCACTCGTGCCGTGGCGCCGTGGTGGGCTGGGGCCCAGCAAAGAGCCACCTCGACCTCCGTGCCCGCGGACGCCCGCAGGTTAAACGCGGTGCCTGGCGGGAGGTAGGCGGCGTCCGGCGGACCCGACCACGGATCCTGCCGGCCGCCGATGCCGTCCCACCTGGCGTGCTCGGAGTCGATGTTCACCGCCCCGGAGATCACCACCACGCAGACCTCGCGCTCGCCGGTGTCGCGCTCGGCAACCGTGTCAGCGGCCAAGCTCAGGACCTCAAACCCGACGTACTCCCATCCCGCCGACGACGGCGTCACGCGCAGGATGGTTCCGTCTTCGGCCGGGGTGGCATCGGGATGGACGAGCAGGGTCACGCGGCGTGTCGGGGCGAGATGTTCAGAAGGGATTCGATTTCCTTAAGCGTCCCGAGGTCGTCGGCGCAGTGCGAGCCGGGACGCGGCCAACGCTCCCGCGGCGTTGGCCAGTTCAAGCGCCGTCTGGAGCTCCCAGCCATGCACGAGCGCATGAGCAAGCGCGCCGCCGAATGCCCCATGGTCGAGACCGCGAGACAGCGCCGCTGCGGCGGTCTCCCGCCCGGTTGGCTTCGCGGATATTCTGGCTCGAGAATGTACAAACGATTTCACGCAGGCGCGCGCGATGTCAAGGCGCTCACGTCCATGGCGTAGGCGAGAATTGAGGCGCTTGAACGCTCATGGCTCCTGATTCGTCTTTTGGCCCCGGCCTCCGTACGGCACGGAGGAGACGCCCGGTCACCATCAAGGATGTGGCGCAGCTGAGCGGGGTGTCGGCGGCAACCGTCACCCGTGCCCTCCAAGGTCACCCCCGCGTCCTGCCGGAGACCAGGGCGCGGGTTGAGGATGCGGCCAGCCGGCTCGGCTACCGGCCCGACCACGCCGCCAGGGCTCTCGTTACGGGGATCTCGCGCACCATCGGACTCCTGGTCCCGACGATCCGAGATCCCTACTGGGCCGAGGTCGCGGCGGGCATCGAGCCGCGGGCAGCGGAGGATGGTTTCGCGGTCCTGATCGCGAGCGGGTATGGGGATCCCGTACGCGCTGGCCAGACGCTCGAGGTACTTCTCGGTAACCGCGTCGACGGGATCATCGTGACGACGTCCGCGGGGGTGGCCGAACCCCGGCTGACCCGGGCGATGGGGCTGCCCACGGTGGTCGTTGGCCTGGACCCGCCCGTGGGAACCCTGGAGCTCGAAGGAGCACGCTCGGCTCCGGTCGCGACGCTCCTCGAGGCCGAGCAGCGTCATCGCCTGGCGGCCCGGTTGTCCCATGTCGGCTTCGACGATGTCAACGCCGGGGAGATCGCGGCCCAGCACCTGATCGAGCTCGGACATCGTCGCATTGCTTTCCTGGCTGGCCCCTCGACGCTCGCGACGGTTCTTCGCATCGCCGGCGTGCGGACGGTCCTGGAGCAGGCCGGCCTGACGTTGTGCTCGGTCTCGTACGGTGGCGACACCTTCGAACAAGGGCGCGCCGCGGGACTCGATCTGTTCCGCAACGACCGTGACTTCACGGCGATCATCGCCTTCAACGATCTACTCGCGGCCGGCGTGGTTCGGGCGGCTCGAACGCTGGAGATCGATGTCCCGGGTGAGGTGTCGGTCGTCGGCTTCGACGACATCATGCTGGCACGGCTGCTCGAGCCGGCCCTGACGACGGTCCGCGCCCCGAAGTACGAAATGGGGGCACGGGCGATGGAGCTGCTGTTCGAGCACATGCGCAGCGAGGCTCACATGCACTGGGAGCTGCTGAGCGGAAGCCTGGTGGTCCGCGAATCCACGGCGCCGCCGTCGTCGTGAGGCTTGACTTGACGGGGGCCAGCCTCTGTGCAAACGTTTCCGCCTGGTCCCGCCGATGAGTGCTGACGCGTTGCAAACCGCACTGTCGAGCGGCGACGTAGCCGCTGCGCAGGAGAAGGTTCGCCTGACCACCGCCCAGGCGATTGTCCGATTCCTGGGGTGTCAGTACAGCGTCAGAGACGGTCGGCGGCAGCGTCTGGTCCCGGCGACGCTCGGCATCTTCGGTCACGGGAATGTTGCCGGGCTGGGCCAGGCCCTGGACGAGTATCAGGATGACCTTCCCTACATCCAGGGCCGCAACGAGCAATCCCTCGTCCATATCGCCGCCGCGTTTGCCAAGGCAAGCCTGCGCAACGCAACGCTGGCCGTTACTTCGTCGATCGGACCGGGCGCGACGAACATGGTCACGGGAGCCGCGCTCGCGACGATCAACCGGCTGCCGGTGCTGCTGCTGCCGGGAGACACCTACGCCACCCGACGGCAGGGCCCGGTCCTTCAGCAGCTGGAGCACCCGAGCGCCGGCGACGTGAGTGTCAACGACTGCTTCCGTCCGGTGGCGCGGTTCTTCGATCGGATCACACGCCCTGAGCAGCTGCTGACCGCACTGCCCGAGGCGATGCGCGTACTGACCAGTCCCTCCGAGACGGGGGCAGTCGTGATCGCCCTGCCGCAGGACATCCAAACCGAGGCGTTTGATTTTCCATCAGCTTTCTTCGAGGAGCGGGATTGGCCGATCCGTCGTCCCGCGCCACATCCGGATGAGATCGCGGCGGTGGCGGAGCTTTTGGCCGAAGCCGAGAGGCCGCTGATCATCGCGGGCGGCGGCGTGCTCTACTCCGAGGCACAGGCCGAACTCGCCGAGATGGCCGACGAGTTCGGAATCCCGGTGGCCGAGACGTTCGGGGGCAAGGGGGCTGTGGCCGACGCCCACTGGTGGGGCGTGGGCGGCATCGGCCTGGAGGGCAACCCCGCGGCCAACGCGCTGGCTGCGGACGCCGATGTTGTGCTGCATGTCGGCACGCGTCTGACCGACTTCGCCACGGCGTCGCAGTCGATCTTCCGCAACCCGCGCGTGCGGTTCGCGTCTGTGAATGTCGTCGGCAAGGACGCGCGCAAACAGGGCGCAGTCGCTGTCGAGGCCGACGCCAAGCTGGCGCTGAACGCGCTGCGCGATGCGGCGCGCCACGCCGGGATGCGGCCGAGGACAGACTGGGTGGTGCAGGCACGCGCCGCCAAGGACGACTGGCTTTCGCTCAGAACCAAGGCGCTCAGCGCATCGGGAGATCGGATGATGACGCAGGGTGCCGTGATCGGCATCCTCAATGAGCTCGCCCGTCCGGGTGACACGATCATCGCGGCGTCCGGCGGCCCACCCGGCGATCTTCAGAAGGTGTGGGACGCTACGGGCGGGCGGCACTGTCACCTCGAGTTCGGCTTCTCGTGTATGGGATACGAGGTACCGGCAACGCTCGGCGTCCGGTTGGCCAAACCCGAGGGTGAAGTGCTCGCGCTGGTCGGCGACGGGGCCTTTCTCATGCAGCCGAGTGAGCTTGCGACCGCTGCCCAGGAGGGTCTCAAGGTCACGATCGTCATTTCTGACAACCACGGCTTCCAGGTCATTCGCCGTCTGCAGATGAACGTCACCGGCCACCACTTCGGCAACGAGCTGCGTCGCCGTGTCGGGGCGATCGGTGAAGGTCCGCTCGAGGGCGATTACGTCGAGCTTGACCTGCGAGCGGTCGCGGCGGGTCTGGGCGCTCAGGCGTTCGCCGCGAGCAACCCGGACGAGCTGCGTGACGCGGTCGCTGCCGCCCGCGATGCCAAGGGGCCGGCGGTGATCGTCGTGCCGACCGAACCCCACACCTTCCTCCCGCCGTCGGGCGCCTGGTGGGACGTGGCACCGGCGGAGTTCTCGGCCGAGCCCTCCATCGCGGCCAAGCGTGCCGCGTACGAGGACGGGCTCGTCAACCAGAGGTGGTTCGGCTGAGCGCGTCCGTGCGGGCAACTCGATTCGCGACGGCGCCAAGCCATCGCCGCCGCGAGCGGGGTCACCCATGCGAATGATCATCGCCGGCGAATGGACTTCGGGCCGGCAGGAGGAGGAACTGCGTTCCCCCTACAACCGTGAAGTGATCGAGACCGTCCCGGTGGCCGACGTCGCTGACGTCGATCGCGCGATCGATGCGGCCGTGCGTGGCGCAAAGCACCAGCGTCAGCTGTCGGCGTACGAGCGCGAGGCAATCCTCCGCCGCGCCGGTGACATTGCTGACGCGCGCGTCGACGACCTGGCATGGACCATCTCAGGGGAAACCGGCAAGCCGATCGGAGAGGCCAAAGGGGAGGCGTCGCGCGTCGGTGACCTCCTGCGTTTGTCCGGCTTTGAAGGATCGCAACTCTACGGCGACAGCCTGCCGCTCGATGCGGCACCGAACGGCGGAACGAGTCGTCTGGGCTTCACACTACGACAGCCATGCGGGGTGGTCGTCGCGATCACTCCGTTCAACTTTCCGGCGCTGCTTGTCGTCCACAAGGTTGGACCGGCACTGGCGGCCGGCAACGCCGTCGTGCTTAAGCCCGCGCGCCAGACTCCTCTGACTGCGCTGAAGCTTTGCGAGATCCTTCTGGAGGCCGGCTTGCACCCCGCAGCGATCTCGTGCGTGACGGGCGCGGGTGAGGTACTGGGCGACGCGCTTTGCGCCGATCCTCGTGTTCGGAAGATCAGCTTCACCGGCAGTTCAGAGACCGGCGAGCGGATCACGCGGGTCGCGGGCGTGAAAAACCTGTCGCTCGAGCTTGGCGCGAGCTGCCCTGTCGTGGTCCTGCCGGACGCCGACATCGAACTCGCCGCAGGCGCGATCGCCATCGGTGGTTACACCAATGCGGGACAGGTCTGCATTTCAGTCCAGCGGGTGGTCGCCGACGAACGAGTGGTCGGCGATCTGCTCGATGCCCTGATCCCCAGGGTGGAGGCGATCAAGGTCGGCGATCCTTCGGAGCCGGATACCACCCTCGGGTCACTGATCTCGGAGGGCGACGCGGTCCGCGTTGAAGCAGCGCTTCGCGAAGGCTCTGCGAATGGCGCGGAGATTGTTACCGGTGGCGAGCGCGATGGCTCCGTGCTGACGCCAGCCATCGTCGCCAACGTGGACCCGAGGAGCCCGCTCAGCCAAGACGAGCTCTTCGGTCCAGCGGTCGCCGTCAGCACGGCCAGCGACGTCGATCATGCCATCGAGCTGGCGAATGCCACGCGATTCGGTCTCGCGGCCGGCATCTTCACCAGCGATTTGTCGAACGCGATTCGTTTTGCGCGCGAGGTCGACGCCGGGAACCTCCACGTCAACTGGACGCCGCTCTGGCGAGCCGATCTCATGCCGTACGGCGGGCTGAAGGGCAGCGGTATCGGTAAGGAGGGGCCGCGGTACGCCGTCGAGGGAATGACCGAGCTGAAGACGGTGGTCTTGCACGGAGCCTCCTGAGGGCCGGGTGGCGATGATGAATCGTTCGCCGGACCAGCTGCGCAGCCATCGGTGGTTCGGCCCAGACTCGCTGCGGGCATTCGGTCACCGCTCGCGAATCAAGCAGATGGGCTATTCCGCGGAGGACTTTCGCGGGCGGCCGGTGATCGCCATCCTCAACACGTGGAGCGGCATCGCCTGCTGCCACACGCACTTCCGCGAGCGGGCCGAACAGGTTCGGAATGGCGTGTGGTCCGCGGGCGGCTTTCCGTTGGAGATCCCCGTCCTGTCACTCGCCGAGCAGTTTCAGAAGCCGTCGGCGATGATGTATCGGAATCTCCTGGCCATGGAGACCGAGGAGGTACTTCGCAGCTATCCGATCGATGGCGCGGTATTGATGGGGGGCTGCGACAAGACAACACCCGCGCTGGTGATGGGCGCGATCTCCGTGGACCTGCCGGCAATCTTCCTGCCCGCCGGGCCGATGTTGCGCGGCAACTGGCGGGGTCAACCTGTCGGCAGCGGAACCGACGTGTGGAGGCTTTGGGCCGAAAGGGAGGCGGGCGAACTCGACGAGTGCGCCTGGCGTGAACTCGAGGACGGGATCGCGCGCTCAGCCGGCCACTGCATGACGATGGGGACCGCGTCGACGATGACCGCGGCGGTCGATGCGCTCGGGCTGACGCTGCCCGGAGCGTCTTCAATTCCCGCGGTCGACGCCAGTCATGGTCGCATGGCGGCGGCGTGCGGCCGTGCGATAGTCGACCTCGTCTGGGAGGGTCGGACGCCGAGCACCGCTTCTGACGCCCGAGTCATTCGACAACGCGGTCATCACCGTGCTGGCCCTCGGGGGCTCGACGAACGCCGTTATTCACCTGATTGCCATGGCTCGCCGGGCGGGGGTGGATCTCTCGCTCGATCGGTTCGACGTGCTGTCTCGCTCGACTCCAGTGCTGGCCGACATCCGGCCAGGCGGCAGGTACCTGATGGAGGATTTCTATTACGCCGGCGGGCTCCTGGCGCTGTTGCGCGAGCTGCGAGACACGCTGGAGCTGGAGGCGAGGACCGTCGCAAACGGCAGCATCGGAGAGGCGTGCGCCGAAGCAGACGTGTACGACCGTGAGGTGATCCGCCCCCTCGATCGCCCGGTGAGTCCCAGCGGCGCGCTGGCAATCCTGCGCGGGAGCCTCGCCCCCGACGGTGCGGTGATCAAGGCCGTCGCCGCCGACCCGGCGCTTCTGCGGCATCGCGGTCCCGCAGTCACTTTCGAAGATCAGGCCGATCTCGAGGCACGAATCAACGCTCCCGACCTGCCGGTCACGCCGGACTCGGTCCTGGTCCTGAAGCGGGCCGGCCCGGTCGGAGCGCCGGGGATGCCCGAATGGGGGATGCTGCCGATCCCGCGACGGCTGCTCGAGGCGGGGGTCCGCGACATGGTGCGGATCTCCGACGCGCGCATGAGCGGCACCAGCTACGGGACATGCGTCTTGCACGTCACGCCGGAATCGGCGGTCGGGGGGCCGCTGGCCTCCGTCCGCGACGGCGATGAGATCGAGCTCGACGTTCCGAACCGGCGGCTGGACCTGCTGGTCCCCGAAGAGGAAATGGCGCGGCGCCGGGCGGGTTTCACGGCGGCGACACCGACTGGGTTGAGCGGTTACGGCGAGCTGTTCGTTCGGCACGTAACGCAGGCGAATCTCGGGTGCGACTTCGACTTCCTGGAACGGCGCGCCGGGGTACAGGAACCGGTGATCCATTAGCCGTCGGGCCAGGGGCGGCTTGGTCCTTGACGTCGATGAAAACGTTTGTATATTTCCCGGATGGCTATCACCGACAAGCTTGCGCTCGACGGCGGACCCCCTTTGGTCGACGTAGAGGATCATGCGCTGTGGCCCGACATCACCGACGAGGATCGCGCCGAGGTACTCGCGGTTCTCGACCGGGGCGTGCTGTGCGGCGCAAACGCCCCCGCGGTCGCCGGGCTCGAACGCGAGTGGGCGGAGTACCTCGGCGTCAATTACTGCATAGCCACCAACTCCGGCACGGCGGCGCTGCACACCGGACTCGCGAGCCTGGGGATCGCCCCGGGGGACGAGGTGATCGTCCCGGCTTACACCTACATCTCCACGGCTGCGGCGGTTGCCCATCACGGTGCCGTGCCGGTGTTCTGCGACATCGACGAGCGGACGTTCAACATCGACCCGGCTCGAATCGAGGAGCGGCTGACCGACCGAACGGCGGCGATCATGCCGGTCCATCTACACGGTCTCCCGGCGGATATGGACGCCATCCAAGCGATTGCCGACCGGCATGGCCTGGCCGTCATCGAGGATGCGGCGCAGGCGCACGGGGCGACGTACAAAGGCAAGAAGGCCGGCGCGTTGGCGAACTGCGCTGGTTTCAGCCTCAACCAGACCAAGAACCTGGCCGCGGGTGAAGGGGGGCTGTTCGTGACGGACGACCCCGAGGTACACGCGGTCGCGCGGCGCTTCTCCAATCGCGGCGAGGACGTGCCGGACCTCGGCCCTGGCGAATTCCGGGTGAACTCGTACGTGTCCCACGGACTCGGTTGGAACTATCGGTGCCAGGAACTGCCCGCGGCGGTAGCTCGTTCCCAGCTCCGGCGCTTGGACGACTACACCCAAAACGCCCAACGCAACGCGGCGATTCTCAACGATGGTCTCTCGGCGCTGAGCGGGACGGTGCCGCCCTACGTGCCTGCGGACTGCACGTCGGTCTATTACAAGTACCGCGTTCGGATCGATCGGGTAGCGCTCGGCGTGAACCTACCGGCAAACGAGCTTCGGGACCGCCTGATTCGGGCCCTTCGGGCGGAAGGCGTTGAAGCGCTGCTCTGGCAGATCGAGCCGCTCCCGGCGTACCCCGCGTTTCGTCACGAGGTGTACGGACCCTGGTTCCCGGCGCTGGACCGTGAGCCGCTGCTCGACTGGGACCCCGCGGAGTATCCGGTCGCCTCGCGAGTCCTCGACTCGTCGTTCATCCTCGGCTCCGAAGACCATCCGATCATCATCCAGTCCAGCTCCCTGATGGAGGCCTATATGGATGCGTTCGCGAAGGTCCTCTCGAACCTGGACACGGTGCTCGAGCGTCCGTTCGAACCCTTGCTGTTCGACTGAGCGGACCACTCATCGGATGCCGCTCACTCCCGCGCACGGCCCCGCCGCCGCGTGGGCTTGCAATCGATCCTCGCGTGTGCAAGCGTTTACATAGATGAGAGTTGGTGTGCTTGGGACGGGTCGGATGGGCGCCTTTCGGGCCCGAGCGCTGGCTGAGCACCCGGAGGTGGAGCAGGTCTTCGTCGGAAGCCATCACTCCGAGCGTGCCCGCGAGCTCAGCGACGCCATCGGCGGGCGCGGCGGGACCATCGACCAGGTCCTCGACGAAGAGCTGGATGCGCTGGTGATCTCGACCGCCACCGCGGAACACCCCGGGCACGTGGCGGCTGGAGCGGAGCGAGGGCTGCCGATGCTCTGCGAGAAGCCAATCTCGATCGATCTCGGCGACACGGAGGCGACGATCGAGTTAGTCCGGAAAGCAGGCGTGGAGTTGCAGATCGCGTTCATGCGACGATTCGATGCCGGCTTCCGCGGAGCGCGGGAGCTCATCTCCACCGGCACCGCCGGGACGCTCTACTCGCTGCGGATGTGTGCTCACGACCACGAGCCGGCCGACGAGCGGTACATCGCGACCAGCGGCGGGATCTTCTGCGATCTCCACGTCCACGATTTCGACATGGCGAGGTGGCTGACCGGCCGCGAAGTCAAAGAGGTCTTTGCGACCGGCACGGTCCGGGCCTGGGAGGCCTACGGCCGCCAGGATGACGTCGACACGTCGGCGATGGTCTTGACGATGGACGACGGGCTCCCGGTTGTCATCACCGGCTCCCGCCACGACCCGATCGGATACGACTTCCGTGCCGAGGTCCTCGGCTCGGGCGATTCGATCGTGGTGGGAGTGGACGGCCGGACCCCCGTTCACTCGGTGCAGCCCGGTGCCCCGCCGCCGCCCGCCGACCCGTATCGGGGATTCCTCGATCGGTTCAGGGACGCGTTCATCGCCGAGACGGCGGCCTTCGTTGACCTCGTGCTCGGCCGCGGGTCCAATCTCTGTCCCCCGGAGGAGGCATTGAGCGCGCTGCGCGTCGCCGTCGCCTGCGACAGGTCCTGGCGCGAGCGTCGCGTGGTGGCGCTCGAGGAGGCTGCCGGCGTTGGCTGAGATCGGGATCGGCCTGCTCGGCGTCGGCTGGATGGGTCAGCTGCATACCGCCTCCTACAGGCGAGTACGTGATCACTATCCGACCTGCCAGGGTTCGCCACGGTTGGTGATTGCGGCCGACGCGACGGAGGAACGTGCTCGCGCGGCCGTCGGGCTTGGTTATGAGGACTGGACGGCGGACTGGCGGGAGGTGCTCGCACATCCCGATGTAGACGCGGTCAGCATCACCTCACCGAACTTCATGCATTGTGAGATGGCGCTTGCGGCGGCCGAGGCGGGCAAGCACATCTGGGTGGAGAAGCCCCTCGGGCGGTTTCCCGTCGAGACGGTGCGGGCCGCCGACGGCGTGACCGCGGCCGGAGTACGAACAGTCGTTGGGCTCAATTATCGGCACGTGCCGGCCGTCCAATATGCGCGTCAGCTCATCGCGTCGGATCGGCTTGGCGCGATCAATCACTATCGCTCACAGTTCCTCGCCAGTTATGCGAGTCACCCTCAGGGGGCGCTTTCGTGGCGCTTCTCCCGCGAGCTAGCCGGCTACGGGATTCTCTACGACCTCATGTCGCACGAGGTCGACATGGCGCAATATCTGCTCGGCCCGATCGCCCGCGTAACCGGTCGCTGGTCGACGGTGATTCAGGAGCGGCCGGGACTCGAGATGGGGACGGGCACGCACTTCACGGTGGCCGAAGGTGGCGAGCTCGCCGAGGTTGAGAACGAGGACCGGGTTGCCGCCCTGGTCGAGTTCGAGACCGGCCTCTTCGGCACGATCGAGTCCAGCCGCGTGGCCGTTGGACCTGAGGCTCGCTATCTGTTCGAAGCCAACGGGACCGACGGTGCCGTCTCGTGGAACTTTGAGCGGATGAACGAGCTCGAAGTGTGTCTGCCGCTTCCCAGCGGCGATCGCGGCTATTCGACCGTGTACATGTCGCCCAACCATCCCGACTTCGCGCATTTCCAGCCCGGCGCCGGGCTCCCGATGGGCTACAACGACCTGAAGGTCATCGAAGCATTCCTGTTCTTGGAGTCAATCGTTGACGGAGTCCAGCGGGCGCCTGGGGTGGAGGAGATGGCTGCCGCCGCTCGAGTGCTCGACGCGATCGCGCGGTCGTGCGAGTCGCGGAGCTGGGAGGAGGTCGGCGAGGTCAGCGCGCCGCTGCAACCGGCACCCGCCGCCGTCGGCGTCCAGGAGCAGCCACGACGGAATGGAGAGCGATGACGACAGCGCTGACGATGCCTGCTGCGGTATTCGCGGGGGAGGGCCTGCTCGACATCACGGAGCGGCCTCGCGCTGAGCTGCTGCGGCCGGATGACGTGGTGCTCGCCGTGGAGACATGCGGAATCTGCGGAACCGATCTGAAGATCCTCGAGCGGCCGCAGGCCCATCCCGCGACACCGGGTGTGATCCTGGGGCACGAGATTCTCGGCGTCGTCGCGAGAAGCCGGCCCCGAAGCTGGCCTGACCGTCGGTGATCGTGTTGTCGTAGCCCCGAATATCGGGTGCGGTGTGTGTGCGTACTGCCGTCGAGGGCTCCCCAATCAATGCCCTGATATGACGACGATCGGCATCTACGAGGATGGCGGTCTCGCTGGACGGGTGCGGGTGCCAGCGTCCGTCTGTCACCGGATCTCGTCTCAGGTCCCGGCCGAAGTGGCGGTCCTGGCCGAGCCGCTCTCGACGGTTGCCAACGGGGTGAGGCTTGCGAATGCGTTTCCCGGCGAGACCGCGGTCGTGCTCGGAGCCGGACCGGCGGGGCTGATGTTCACCGCCCTTTTCGCCGCAGCTGGGGCGCGCGTGATCACCGTCGAGCCGGCGGCCCCACGGGCCCAGCTGGCGAGGGCGCTGGGCGCCGAGGAAACGCTCGATCCGAGCGAGGCTGATGTTGCTCGTGAGGTCCTCGATGTGACCGATGGCATCGGCGCCGACATCGCCGTCGATGCGGTCGGCTCGCAGCTGCCGACGGTTCTGAGCGTGGTGCGTCCGGCCGGGCGCGTGGTGCTCTTTGGCATGGACACGACCGCGCGGTCGGAGATCGCCCAGGAGCGCATCACGCGTCGTGAGCTGAGCATATTTGGGTCGTTCATCGGCGGCCCGGACCTGATGCCGATGGCCGTCAGCGTGCTCGAACGCGGCGTGGTCGATCTTTCCCCGATGGTCACTCACCGCGTCGCCATCGACGGCCTGCCTGACGCGCTCGATGAGTTTCGTAGAGGCGGTGCCGTGAAAGTCGAGGTCTCCTTTTCATGAGCACCCTGCGGGTGGGCAATGCGCCGCTTTCGTATGGCGCCTTCGAGATGACGGTCGGCGTCTTCCCAAATGTTCCCGGTCCCGAGAAGTACCTCGACGAGGTGTCCAGCGCCGAGTTCGAGGGAACGGAGCTCGGCGTTCCGGGCTATCTCGGCGAGGGAGAGGAGCTGCGGCGCAGGCTCGATCAGCACGGGCTCGAGCTCACCGGCGGTTGGTGTCCGGTCCGCTTCAGCGAGCCGGAGCACTGGGACGAGGATCTCGCCGCTCTCGACCAGACGCTTTCGCTGTTCGCCGCGGCGGGAGGGACGGATGCCCACCCGGTCTTTGGAGATGGCGGTTCCGAAGCACGCTGGGCGAACCCGGGGAAAGGACAGGACGACCAGTCGCTCGGGCTGGACGACGCCGGCTGGGCCCGGTTCCTGGAGGGTCTCAAGCGGGCCGAGGATCTCGTGCGCGAGCGTGGATTCGAGCCCTCCTTCCACCCACACACCTCCACTCACGTCGAAGCCCCGTGGGAGATCGACCGCCTGCTCGAGACGTCAGATATCGGGCTGCTGGCTGATCCCGGACACCTGCTCCTCGGGGGTAACGACCCGATTGACGCGATCCGCAGTTGGGGGCCGCGCTTGAATTACGTCCACGTCAAAGACGTTCGCCTCGATGTTCTCGAGTCGGTCATACGCGACGGCGCCGATGCGCTCGAGGCGTGGCAGCGGGGGATCTTCTGCGAGCTGGGCGCAGGTGACGTCGACCTGGACGGCTTCTTCTCGGCGCTGAGGGAGACGGGATACACGGGCTGGATCGTCGTCGAGCAAGATCGGATCCTGCGCGACGACGAGCCGCTTGACGAGGCTGTCGAGGCGCAGATCCGCAACCGACGCTGGCTCCGGACGCACGCGGGGCTCTAGGCGGGACGCGGGGCCGCCACCCATGAGCATTCGTCTCGGCGTGCTCTCGACCGCGCGGATCAACGATTTGATCCTTCCGGCTGCTCGCGCTTGTGAGCACCTCGAAGTGGTCGCGATTGCCAGCCGAGAGCTGTCCCGCGCACAGCGGTACGCGGCTGAGCACGGCATCGAACGCGCGTACGGCTCCTACGATGCGCTGCTCGAAGACGGCGCCCTCGATGCGGTCTACGTACCGCTGCCCAATGCGCTGCATGTCGAATGGTCCGAGCGCGCGCTGACGGCCGGTAAGCACGTCCTCTGCGAGAAGCCGCTCGCCCGGTCACGCCGGGAAGCCGGGCGAGCGTTTGACGTGGCGGACGGGGCGGGACGGATCCTGGCCGAGGCGTTCATGTACCGCCATCATCCACAGACGCCGTGTATCAAGTCGCTGCTGGAAGCCGGAGCAATCGGTCCTCTGCGGCTGATCCGCGCCTCCCAGCGCTTCAGAGTTGACCAAGACGGGGACGTGCGGTTCTTTCGCGAGCTCGAGGGCGGGGCGCTGATGGACGTTGGCTGCTACTGCGTCGACTTCGCGCGCTTTGTCGCGGGTGAGCCAACGCGCGTCTACGGTGAGCAGCGACTGAACGACGACGGCGTCGATCTTCTCTTCTCAGGCACGATGCGCTTCGCGAACGACGTACTCGCGCAGTTCGATGCGGGGCTCGACGTGCCCCAGCGCGACCACCTCGAGTTGGTCGGCGCCGACGGCACGATGGAGGTCCACGACCCATGGATGAGCGGCGAGGCCGAGAAACCGGCCATCCTCATCCAACGCGACGGCGAGACCGAGCGCATCGCCACGGAGGGGCCGGATGCGTATCAGCTCCAGCTCGAGGACTTCGCAGCGGCTATCAACGGAGAACGCGCACCCCTGCTCGGTCGCGACGACGCGGTAGGACAGGCCGCGGCCATCGAGGCCCTGTACGCCTCAGCTGACGCCGGTCGCGCGGTGGCGCTGGGTCGATAGACAGCCGCCGCTCCGGACCGGCGTCACCGTCAATCTCGTCGCGGCCTTTCGGATCGGCCGCGGGGTTGCGTCTCTTGATCGTGAGCGGGGTTCTACGCGAGGAGGGCTCGGCGGATCCTTCCGGCGGCGACGTTGGTCACGATCGTCACCGTTGTCGCATCAGGCTTGCTACTGACGCCGCTCGCGGCGAGGCGGGTGTTCGGTGATGCGCGGGCCGCAACGATGTTCGGAGCGAACATCCATTTCGCCGCGAGGGATGCCAACTATTTCAACGACGACCTTCCTCCGTCACCGGTGCAGCACTATTGGTCACTCTCGGTGGAAGAGCAGTTCTACCTTGTGTGGCCGCTACTTCTGGTTGCGTCGTCGCTCGTCTGGCTGCGGCTCCGCCGTCGAACCACCAAGGCGGCTCGCGCAGACGCCAGAAGCAACGGCGCTTCGACATCCGGCAACCGAGCGCCCCCGCATTTGCGGGTGGTCATCCTGATCCTCGGCGTAGTGGCGACGCTTTCGTTCCTTGGCTCGGTCCTGCAGACGCCACAATCTCCGTCCTCCGCGTATTACTCCATCTTCACGCGGGCCTGGGAGCTTGCCGCCGGCGCGCTTGTCGCGCTAGCGCTGCCTCTGAGTAAGCGTCTCGACAAGCGGCTGGCAGCACTGCTCATGTAGGTCGGCATCGCCTGCATCGCGATCGCGGCGATGAGCTTTGACGCTTCCACACCTTTTCCGGGGGACGCCGCGCTGCTTCCGGTAGCCGGCGCGGTCGCGATCATCGCCGCCGGCTCCGCCGCAACCCTCGCCATGCTCCTCCCGGCACACTGACGGCCGACCCGCGTGTGACTAATGACACATGGCGGGGGCTCAGCGCCGATGTACGTTGTCGCAGTTGGGCAACGGCACGGGAAACGCCGTGAGAGTTGAGTACTTCGAGGGGGTGCGTCGTGATGGCAAACGGCCAGATGGGTTCGGGAAAGGGCAAGACCTCATTAGCCGATCCGAGCGAGCTGCCGGATGATGCGGCAGTTCGAAGTGTGGTGGAACGTGTGCTCGCGGAGCAGAACGGGTCACGTGCCGCGGCTGCACAGAAGGGTGTGGCCGTCGAGTCGACTTCTAACGAGGAGAGCTGGTTCAACGCGATGTCCGGTGTGATGGTCGCGGCCGTCGGACTGCTTGTGCTGCTGGGCATCATGTTCTTTGCGCTGACGCAGCTTCCGAGCGACAACACGCGCGGCCAATCCATCGTCGCGCTCGCCACGTCGTCCTTCGGAGTCATCGGCGCGATCGTGGGCGCGTACTTCGGCGTTCGCTCGGCGAATCGCGCGGTCGACAAAATCCACTCCGTTAGTGGCGGCGGACCCGGGCAATCCGCCTAATTGCCTGACCCGGGCACGAGATCACAGAGCAGGTCCGACGCAGGGTGGCGGCGGCACGATCGAACTGAACGATCCGTGATGAGCGGTGGGGCCCGCCGCCGGACATCTTCATCCGCCGCGAGGGCGCGCCGGCTGGAGGTCGCCTGCAGGCCGCCGGTGACAAGATGACGATCTATGGAAGAGGGCGTCAGTAGGGCTCGGCTCAACCCAGAGACGGGAGAGCGTTTCCTCACCCTGCGGCGTGAGCTGGGCGTGACGGCCTTCGGTCTAAACCAGATCGTGCTCCAACCGGGACAGCGGGGGCGGATCCACAGGCACGAGCGCCAAGAGGAGGTGTTTCTCGTCGTGGAGGGCAACCTCACGCTGATCGTCGAGCGGGAAGCTCATGAACTTGGGCCGGGCGACTTGATTCGCGTCGCGCCGGCGCTTCGCCGTCAGCTGGTGAACCGCGGTCCAGGCCGAGTGGTGCTGGTTGCCCTAGGCGGTGCCGGAGAGCATCACGGACGCGACGGTGAGGCGTTCGCCTCTTGGAACGACCACGTTGGTGTGCGGCCGCAAGAAGTGGCTTTACCGGCCGACCTCGACGTCGACGAGCTTCGGTCGTAAGGCGTACGGCGGCCGAACTTACGACGAAGGGTCCGCGCACGAGCACAAGAGCGTTTCCGAGCGAGGGCGGCTGACTAAACATGCAGGCCGGCGGAAGTCGGCTAATCCTCGATTACGTGCCTCAGCTAGCAAAGACTTCTCTGCCTGAGAGCACGCCCGGGAGCAGGCGAAGCTGCCGCCGCGCCACTTCGATGCTCGAAGGCGCGGCCGTCGCGTTGGGCCGCGGCGCAGCGATAGCGACGGGCTAGTCGACCTTGGAAGCCGTGGGGCATACGATACGAGCCAAATCGACTCCCCACGGCTTCCAAACTTGCGTCAGCTATCGAACGTGAACCGTGTGCTCCGCTTCGGCCTTGAGACGGCTCAGAGGCACGGCGGACTGCCTGAGCTTGGCAGCCGCCGATGCTGAACTCGGTGCACATGCGGCCTCGACCACGAAGCCACCGTTGTTCGATGCGTCGATGTCAGCCAAGGTCGCGCCCCAGCCCATGTCTCCCGCGCTGTCAGATACGACAGCGCTGGCGAAGGTTGTGCTCACGAACCCTGGTTGGTCCTCGATGAATCCCCCTCCAGTGGGAACTTCACCTGTCGGGCACATCGCGGCTCCGGTATTGACCTGCGGACAGCTGCCGTCGATGCAGACCGGCGTGTCCGATGAGAACTGGAGATCCTCCGACACGGTGCCCGTACCCGGCGCTCCCTGGTCACCGGTGTCGCCTTTCGGACCCTGGTGACCTGTGTCGCCTTTCGGACCCTGAGCGCCCTTGGCGCCCTGTGGCCCCTGTGAACCCTGTGAGCCTTTAGGTCCTGCGGGCCCCTGAGGTCCCGCGGGCCCCGCCTTCCCAGCCGGTCCGGTGAATCCGCGCGGGCCGCGCGGACCCCTGCGTGTCTTCGCCGCGTGCGCCTTCGCGTGCCCGGACGGAGCTGCGGCGGCGACCCCGCCGATGGCGCAGATCAAAGCGATCATCGCCACGACCATGGCCGCCCATGGACTCAGCCTCCACTTGCGGTGCGTCATGCCACCCTCCTTGCCTTCGACCTCGTGTCACGAGGTCGTGTTGACTCCACGGCGACTCTTGCCGCAGCCGGTAACGGCGCGCTCACATCCGATAACAACCACCTAACGCGCCTTGACCTGCTGGCGCCGCGAGCCTTAGGGTTGCCTCAATGTCGGTGCAATGGGTGCACCTCGGGGGGAACGGAGTTCTCGTGGCTTCGAGCCGTGGTGCATGGGTCCAGCAACCGGGCCTGGGCAGTTTCGGGACGCTCGGTGCGCTCGGGTTGAGCGGGCCGATGCCGGATGGCCAGCCGGCGACCGAGGAGACGACGCGCTACCTGGTCGACGGCGCGATCGCCGCCGCGGAGCGAGCGGCGCCGAGCATCGAGGAGCCGCCACTCACGCCTAGGCGCTGGGCGTGGAACCTCGTGAGCCAGTGGCACTGTGCCCACCACAGCCTCGCGGTATGGCCCGACGTCATCGAGCGCTTCGAAGCAATGTCGAGGCCGGACCTCGCCGGGTTCGCCCGCCAGAAGCTCGAAGACGAACACGGGCACGATCAGTACGCGCTCGACGACCTGGCGGCGCTCGGCTACGACGCCCAGGCGGCGGTCCTGGACATACGGCCAGCCCCGACCGTCGCCGCCGCCCTGGAGTACGCCCAGCGTTGTGCAGAAGGCGAGACCCCCGTCGAGCTACTCGGGTACATGTACACGCTCGAGCGACGCGTGCTCAACCTCGACGGCGAGTGGCTCGAAGATCTGGCCGCCATCCTGCCTCCGGGCGTCGACGCGGCCAGCGGCGTGCGCATCCATTCCAGCGACCTCGACCTCGAGCATGTCGACGAGGGCGTCGCCTTCTTTACACGCCTGCCGGCGCCTGATCGAACCGCAATCGCCATCGGCTGCTACCGAACCACCCAGATCTGTTGCGATTGGTCACCGGACCAGATCCCCACCGACGCGAAGCTCGAGGGCTGGTTCTCGCGCTTCCAGATTGCGAGCGCCGTGTCCCAAACCCCGGCTGAGGAGGCGAACGATGAGTTTTGACCCCGGACAGGTAAAAGGTTTTCAGATCCTTGAGGAGATTGGCATCAGGGCGTTAGACGACCCTGTGTTTCGTCAGCAGCTGATCGACCATCCCGAGGACGAGCTGAGAAAAGCGGGGCTTGAGGTTCCGAAAGACGTGAAGATCGTCGTTCACGAGAACACCGACCAAGAGCTGCATTTGGTACTGCCGGGATGCAAACCGCCTCAGCACGAGGTGAACGTGGTCAGGCTGTTTTGTGCGTTCCACTGGATCTAAAGAACAAGGCCGTCGAGCAGCGCCTGCGCCACCTCCTCGCCCCGACGGTCTCCCTTGGCACTGAAGAGCCGCAATGACAGCTGACCTTCGGACCTTGCCTCCTCCGTACGGCCACGTGCCGCCAGGACATGCGCCAACCCGAGCCTCGCCCCCGCGTGGTGCTCGACGAAGTCGGTCTTGAACGCGTACTCGACAGCGCTCCGAGCCCAGCGTTCAGCCGCCTCCAGGTCCCCGGCGGCGAGAGCCAGTCGAGCGCGGACCTCATGCGTGATCGCGTAATTGATCGCCTCCTGAGGTGCGCTCAGCTCCTCGGCCAGTTCGAGCGCGGATTGCGCCTCGCCGGGGGCGCGCTCCATCTCCTGAGCGCGAGCCAGCAACGCCTGTATGGTCGAGCGCAGCGACCGCTCGCCAAGCTCGGCGAGCATCGCGTCGGCCCGCTGGAGCGCCCCGATCGCCGCCGCCCCGTCTCCGGCAGACAGCTCGATCCACGCCCGGAACTGTTCAGAGCCGGCGGCCATCGTCTGCGTGCCGAGCGCGCGGAAAGACTCGAACGCGTGCCCTGTCAGCCGTCGAGCCTCGTCGAATCGTCCGACTAGTCGCGCTACCTCGCCCCGCCCGAGATCGACGAACGCCGCCAGATACGGTCCGGGCTCTTCCTGCTCGATCGCGGCGAGCTCGGTAGCCATGGCCGCGGTGTTCGCTGGCCCGTACATCAGTGTCGCCACGTACCACGCGAGCGCCCGCGACCGCAATCCGATGTCGCCGGCGCTGCGAGCGTGCTGCGCCGCGAGCCTCGCCTGCTCGGCCGCGAGCGTTGCCCGGTTAGCCGTCCAGCGCAGCCAGAAACCCAGCATGTGCGCCTTGGCCAGCCCGCGATCGTCCCCCGATCGGGCCAGCCGCTCAAGCATCCGCGGGAGGTTCGCCTCGATCACTGCCGCAGCCTCGCCGGGCTTCGCGTACACCAGCCACTCGAGCCGGGTGAGCGATGCCGTGACGAACTCCGGGTCGGCGCGTTCGGCGTCGACGAGCAGCTCGTCGGCCCGTGCCAGGTCGCCGGCCTCGATCAGCTGATCGGCCAGCTCGACGCCGATCTGCAACCGCAAGGTGTCGCCCTGGGGGGCCAGCGAGAGCGCCCGGTCCAGGAAGCTCCTGGCCGCCACGAGGTCACTGCGATCGCCTGCGCGCCGACCCGCGGCGTACAGATGCTGTGCAGCGTCTCGCATCAGCCGTGGATCGACGTCCCGGCGGAGCTCCCGTTCGTGGCGCACCGCCTGCTCGAGATGCCAGCCGGCGATCTCGTCGACCTCGAGGAAGTCGACCGCCGTATCCTCGAGCCAGTGGGCGTAGCGCTCGTGGAGATCCGCGCGGGTCGCCTTGGGCAACCGCTCGTAGGCCGCGTCGCGGATCAGCAGATGGCGGAAACGGAAGGCCTCGTCTCCCGCCACGTTCGCCGCGTGGGGCTGGATCAGATCCTTGCGGACCAGATCGGCCAGTGGCAGCTCGACGTCCGTCGTCGAGCCGCTCTCGGCCAGCGCCGCCACCGCGGAACGGTGAAACACCTGACCTTCTATCGCGCCCCGCTCCAACAGCACCCGCTCCTCAGCGGGGAGTCGTTCGAGCCTCTCGGCGAGCAGTGCCTGGATCGTGGGCGGGACGTCGAGCTCGCCTCCCTCGTGTGCCAGAACCGCCATCTCGCGAAGGAACAACGGATTCCCTTCGCTCGTCTCGATCACCCGCTCGCGGGCCTGCCGGCTGAGCTCGTTCCCGAGCTGCTCGAGGAGCTGCCGGCATTCGGCATTCGCGAGCGGCTCGAGCATCACCGTGGTCGCGCCCCGCTTGCCGCCGCCCCACCCGGGATGTTCCTCGAGGAGCTCCGGACGTGCGGCGCACAGCACGAGGATCGGCGTGCTCTGGGAGAGGTCGACGATGTGGTTCAGCAGGTCGATCAACATCGTCTCCGCCCAATGCAGATCGTCGACGTGCAGGACCACCGGGCGGCGCTCCGCGAGTGACTCCAGGTAGCGCCGCACCTCCCAGAACAGCTCCCCCGGCGTTGCCGCGCCGCCGCTCGCGAGGTGGTCGCGAATCGATTTGGTGCTCTCGCCCAGCGGCGCGAGCGCCTCGGCGATGGGCCAGAACGTGATGCCCTCGCCGTAGTGCAGGCACCGGCCGCGGAGGATCGTCGCTGCATCTCCGAGCCGCGCGAGCAGCTCATCCACGAGTCGCGACTTCCCGACTCCGGCCGTGCCCAGCAACGTGAACAGCTGACAGCGGGATCCGTCGAGCGTGCGATCCCACGCCGCCCGCAGGAGACGTAGCTCGTACTCCCGTCCCACGAGCGAGAAGTCGGCCCGGGGAGAGAGCCCGGGGGCGACCGGATCGAGGCGCAGCAATCGGAACGCCTGGACCGGGTCCGCCTTGCCCTTCACCGTGAGCGGTTCGAGTGCCTCGACCTCAACCGCATTGCGCACCAGGCCGAGCGTCTCGGAGCCGAGCAGGATCTCGCCGGGCCGGGCCGCCTGTTCCAGACGCGCCGCCACATTGACCGCGTCACCCATCGCAAGCGTCCTGCCCTCATCGGTCAGCACCAGGCCCGTGTTCAGTCCGGTGCGGAAGCGGAGCGACAGGCCGAGCTCCTCCGCGACGCGCGGCAACCGCCAGCCGATCTCATCGGCCGCCCGAACGGCGCGCAGCGCGTCGTCCTCGTGGACGCGCGGGATCCCGAAGACGGCGAGCACCGCGTCGCCGGCGTACTTCTGGACCGTGCCGCCGTGGCGCTCGATCGTCGTCCGGATCTCCTCGAAGCAACGGCCCAGCACGTCGTGTAGCGCCTCGGGATCGAGCTCCTCGCCGAGCGCGGTCGACCCGACGAGATCGCAGAACAGCGCAGTTATTATCTTCCGCGCGGCCATTGGATCGTGAGGCGCCCCGGTGCTCGTTGGCGACGTCGTCTCTCGTTCTCCCGGTCCAATTCTGCCATCGCCCCCAAACGGTGGCCATGCAAGCAGCGGGCTCACCGCCAGCTGGGACGGCCTCGTCGCCCGACGCGCCGTGGCGCGATTGGATAATTGAACCGTGCTCGGGGATCAGCCCAGGCGGCTGCTGACGATCGCGGTCGCGGTGGCGGTCGCGGTGGCGTTCGCCGACTCGTCGATCGTGGTGCTCGCGCTGCCCGATCTGTATTCGCGGTTCGCGACCTCGATCGTCGGAATCTCGTGGGTGATCACCTCGTACAACCTCGTCCTGGCCGTGTGCGCATTCGCGTTGATCCCGATGATCAGGCGCGTGAATGTCGGCAACCTGAGCCGGGGAGGCCTCGTCGTGTTCTGCGCCGGCTCCGTCGGAGCCGCCGGGTCCTGGAGCCTCCCGGCGCTGATCGTGTTCCGGTGCGTACAGGGCGCGGGGGCGGCGATGCTGCTCGCGGGCGCGCTCGCGCTGCTCTCGGTCCTCACCGGGTCCCGAGCCCGCGGCGTGGCGACGTGGATCGCGGCGGGGACGTTCGGCGCGGCGCTCGGGCCGGCGCTCGGCGGGATCCTCACCCAGCTGTTCGACTGGCGGGCGATCTTCGTCTTCCAGGCGCCCGTCGCGCTCGTGGCGCTCGTGGCTGCCTTCGAGTCCCACGCTCATCCGCATGCGGATGCGGGCGCGACGAGGCGGATCGCGCCCAACGTCGGCCTCGGGCTGTTGTTCGGCGCACTCGTGGGTGCGCTGTTCCTCGCCGTCCTGCTCCTGGTCTCAATCTGGGGGCTGTCGCCGATCGCCGGCGCCGCCGTTGTGAGCGCGCTACCCGTCGCGGCGCTCGCGGCCCACCGGCTGACCGGCGAGCTCTCGGCGTGGACGGCCGCCGGCGCCGGAGCGGTGCTGCTGGCGGCCGGGCTGGTGGCGCTGGCGCTGCTGCCCGCCACCAGCATCCCGATCGTGATCGTCGCGCTCGGGCTGTGCGGCACGGGGATGGGGCTCGCGGTCCCGGTGCTCACGCGCGGCGCCATCACCCCCGACGACGGGCTCGTCCACGACGGGACCGTGACGATCGGTGCGCGGCACGTCGGGCTGGTGCTGGCGCTGGTGCTGGTCGCGCCGGTGCTCTCGAGCGACCTGCAGACCGGCGCCACGAACGCGCTGCTCGGTGGCGCCAAGGTGCTCTTGAACGCTGATGTCCCGATCCGCACGGAGGTGCCCATCGTGCTCGACCTCCGCACGGCGCTCGAGCACACGCCCAAGGGTACGGTGCCCGACCTCGCGGAGCCGTTCAACAAGCGCGGAGCCGCGCACGATGCCGTTCTCCGCCAGACCCGCGACTCGCTGGTCGGAGCGCTCAAGGACGCTCTCACGCGCAGTTTCCGCCGGGCGCTTGCGCTGTGCGCGTTGCTCGCCGCGCTTGCGCTCCTCCCGATCCTCATCGCCCGCCGGAGCGCGCACCGATGACGACCCGCACCGGACGGTTCGTGCTCGCAGCGCTCGGGGTGGCGGCAGTGGCGCTGATCGCGCTCGAGTTCGCACTCGGCGCGACTTCCTACGGTCAGCCGCGCCTCGGCGACCCGTGCACCGCGTCGGCCGGCCCTTCGGGCGGAGGTATCAACGGCACCGTGGAGCGCTTCGCTCGGGCCACGTTGGACGGTGCCGCGTGCGAGCTACACACGACCCGCGAGGAACTCGTCCTGTCGTTCGTTCCGTCGGCGGGCACCAAGCGAATCCAGTGGAGCCAGCAGACGATCGACGGGGCGCTGAAGGCCGGACTCGACCGGGCGGCTCATAACCTCGCCGGCAACGGGATCGTCGGAGGCGCGCTGGCGCTCGGCCTCACGCACCTCATCGCCCCGTCGATCGAGTGGTTCATCCGGCAGGAGAGGTAGACCGGGAAATGAAGAGGGCGTCGCCGCGGGGCTAGGCGACGACGCCCTCCGTTGCCCCCACTTATTGGTCCGCGCCCAGGTCGACGACCGGGTTGATCAGCTGACTGACCTCCGGTGCGACGGTTACGCGGTCCCTACCCCCGAGGGTGTTGACCTTCAGCGTGTCGTTCGCGACCTCGCTCCCGCCGATCTGCAGCTGAGTGTGCAGGCCCGTGACGAGGACGTTGCCCAAGACGGTTCCGACCTGGACGTGGTCGGGGCCGTTGGTGCCGTCGGCGATCACGGTGTCGGCTGCGCCGTCGCCGGTGCCGCTGCCGGGCGGCGTGCCGAGGTCGACGTTGGCGGTCTTCAGGTCGGTGCCGGTGAGGTCCCCGACGTGGATGGTGTCGGCGCCTCCGAGCGCGTTGACGTTGACGTTCTCGATTCCGTCCATGTCCTCGGTGACGTTGGCGACGTCGCGGAAGAACCGCACACGCGTGCCGTTGGCGGAGACGTCCATGTTCTCGGCTGCGTTTGAGCCATTGAACTGGAGGGTGTCGTGGCCGCCCTGGCCCTCGATGGTGTCGCTGGCGTCGCCGGGGTTCCAGGTGAAGGTGTCGTTGCCGTTGCCGAGCAGGGCGGTGTCGATGCCGCGCCCGCCGATCACCTGGTCGTCGCCGGGTCCGCCGATCAGGGTGTCGTTGCCGTCGCCACCGATCAGCGTGTCATTGCCGGCCCCACCGTCGAGCGTGACCGCGTCATCGGCAAACGAGCCGAAGCTGTCATCGATCCGGATCTCGTCATCGCCGCCGCGCCCCTGGACGTTGATCGCGGTGAACGTGCTGCGATCGAAGCTGAAGTCGGCAGTCCCGTCGTCGCCCACGTCGACCTGGAGGGTGTTGGGATCGCCGGGCGCCAGGCGCAGCGCGAGCTTGTCGCTGTCCCGGTTGCCGGTGATCTGCAGCGTCCCGTTCTGGACCTGCGCATCGTAGGAAGCCAGCGCCGGGTCGGTCCCGAAGGCAAGCAGCCCACCGAGGCCCGCGCCGGCAACGACGCATGCGTGGAGAACTCTCCTTCGAACGTAGTCAGTATGGGTCGACATCAGTACCTCCTCATTGCTCTTACGGATTCGCGTACGGCCACAGACGCGCGCCCGTTGCCGATCCTTCCAACGCGATCTGTTTGTGCAGCGCTCGCCGCTACCCAGTACGCTCCGTTCGAGCTTTCTGGGGGAGTCAAGATGGACGCAGATGAGGTTCGTGGGCTGGTCGGCCGTGCCGACGAGCTTGCTGAGCTCGAACGAGCGCTCGATAGGGTCGCGGGATCGGAGCCCTGGTTCGTGCAGATCATCGGCGAACCGGGGATCGGGAAATCGCGGCTGCTCGACGAGCTGCGCCGCCGGGGCGAAGCCCGCGGCTACCTGGTGCTGGACGGGCGCGCGGCCGAGTTTGAGCGCGACATCCCGTTCGGACTGATCGTCGACGCGCTCAACGATTTCCTCGGCTCGCTCGACCCCGCGACGCTCCGCACGCTCGAGGAGGACGTGCTGCTGGAGCTGGCGTCGATCTTTCCCTCGCTCCCCCGGGCGGAGGAACCGGGCGTCCGCAGACCGGGCGAGGGCGCGGAGCGCTACCGGCTGCACTACGCGATCAGAAGCGTGCTCGAGCGGCTGACCCGCCGGCAAGCGATGCTGCTCGCGCTCGATGATGTCCACTGGGCAGACGCGGCGTCGATCGAGGTGATGACGCATCTTCTCCGGCGGTTCCGCGGACCGCTGCTGATGGCGGTCGCGTATCGCCACGCTCCCACCCGTCTCGTCGCCGCCCTCGAGGGCACTGCCCGTGGCGGCTTCGGCACCAGATTGGAGCTCGCGCCGCTCAGCCCGAAGGAGGCAAAGCGGCTGATCGGCGGAGGCGTCGACGAGGGGACGCGCGCGATGCTGTATCGCGAAAGCGGTGGCAATCCCTTTTACATCGAACAGCTGGCGCGGTCCGGCCACGCGACGAAGGTCCAGGACAGGCCGGGTCCCGAGCCGTTGCCCGAAGCCGTCCCGCGCGCGGTCATCACCGCGATCGAAGAGGAGCTGCTCGCGGTTTCGGCTCCGACCCGGCTCGCGCTGCAAGCGGCCGCGGTTGCCGGCGATCCGTTCGAACCCGAGCTGATCGCGGCGATCGCCGAGCGCGACGTGCCCGCCGTGCTCGACTCGCTGGACGTGCTGCTCCGGCTCGACTTCATCAGGCCCACGGAGGTACCCCGGCGCTTTCGATTCCGCCATCCGATCGTCCGCCGCGCCGTGTACGACGCGATGCCCCACGGCTGGCGGATTGGGGCACATTCGCGCGCCTCGACGGCGCTGTCCGCGGCCCATGGTCCCGCCAGCGCCCGTGCGCACCACGTCGAGAACTCGGCGACCGCCGGCGATGAGCGGGCGATCGCGTTGCTGCTGGAGGCGGGGCGCGATGCCGCGCCGCGAGCCCCGGAGACGGCGGGGCGTTGGTTGCTCGCCGCCACTCGGCTGCTGCCCGCGCAGGACGGCGGCGACCGGCGCCTGTCGCTGCTGGCGGAGGCGGCGAGTGCGCTGACCGACGCCGGCGCCTATGACCGGGCGCTGGAGGCGCTGGACGAGGCCAGCACGCTGCTGGCACCGGAGCGCGTCGTCGATCGCGCCGAGCTCGTCATGAAGATCGTGTTCGCCCGGCGGATGAGCGGCCGTCCGCTCGAGTCGCGCGCGCTGGTGGCGGAGATGCTCGAAGCCCTGCCGCCGGAGAGCCCGGAAGGTCTCTGCCTGACGCTCGAGCTCGCGCTCGACCACTACTGGCGCGGTGAGTTCACGGAGATGTCCGACCTCGCCCAGGGCGTGCTGGCGCTCGCTCGCAGACGCGACGAGCAGCTGGTCACGAGCTGGGCCGCGGCGCTGTGCAGCGTCTCGAGCACGTCGCTGAACCGACCTGCGGACGGACTCGCGGAGCTTCGCGAGGCGAAGGCGGCCAACGACGCACTCTCCGATGGGCAGCTGGCCCAATACATCGACGTCACCGGCTACGTCGCGCAAGCCGCGGCCCTGCTCGAACAGACCGACATCGCGCTCGAGTGCGCGACCCGCGGGCTCCGCCTAGCCCAGATGACCGGCCAGGGGCCGTACGTGTCCGGCCAGCTCGTGCTCCAGGCGAACGCGCTGTTCATGAAAGGACGGATCACGGAGGCGATGGCGGTCGCGGAGACGGCGACCGATGCGGCTGTGCTGACCGGAAACGATCAGTTCACGGTCTGGGCGCTGTGGGCGGACGCGATGGTGTGCTCGTGCGCGGGCGACACGACGCGAGCGCTGGCGAGCGCCCGGGAGGCCGTGGCGCGGTCGGACTCCGTCGCCATGAACTTCTTTTCGAGCCTGTCGCGGCTCCATCTCGCGTCCGCCCTGCACGCGGCGGGAGACGCAGAGGCCGCTCGGGCCGAACTGGCGGCGTTTGAGGCCGGTCCTGATCAGAGGCTGCTCGACCTTCGTGGCGGACACGGCTGGGAGCTACTGATCCGGACCCAGCTCGCGCTCGGCGATCTGGATGCCGCGGCGGAGGTGGCGGCGGCCGCCGAGGCACGTGCGCGGGCGACCGCGCTGCCGCAGCGGCTCGCGACCGCGCTCAACGCTCGTGGAGCTGTGCTGCTCGCCCGCGGCGACGCCAGCGGCGCCATTGCCGTGGCCACGGAGGTCATCCCGTTGGCCGCTACCGCCGGCAATCCGCTGCTCGCTGCCCGCGCCCGTGCTGTGATCGGAACCGCGCTCGGCCGCAGCGGTGAGACCACGCATGCGATAGCCGATCTCGAGAGCGCAGAGCGGACGCTGCACATGCTGGGCGCTCGGCGCGAAGCCGACGCGGCGGCGTTCGAGTTGCGTCGGCTCGGCCGTCGCGCGCCACGTCGCCGGCGACGGGTCGCCGCCGGATCGGGCATCGACGCACTGAGCCCGCGGGAGCGGGAGGTGGCGACGCTGGTCGCGTCGGGCCAGCGAAACCGTGATGTCGCACGGGCTCTGTTTCTCAGCGAAAAAACCGTCGAGACCCACCTCGGGCACATCTACGACAAGCTCGGACTGCGCTCGCGCGCCGCACTGGCCGCGGTGATGGCCGGCGAGGGTGCCGGCGTCGAGGCGCACGCGGCGGCGGTGACGGCGACCGAGTCTGATTAGTTCAGGCTGAGCGCGCGCGCGACGTGCTGGCGCCCCCGGTGCAGGCGCGATGTGACCGTCGCCTCGCGGGTCCGCAGGGACCGCGCTGCCTCACGATAGGAAAGGCCCAGAAGGTCGACGGCGATCACAGCGTCGCGATACTGCGGCGGGGCGGTGGCGATGGCCTTCATCACCTCGTGCGAGCTGAAGTCGCTCTCGGAGCTGGCGGGCGCATCATCCTCCATCAGCTGGCGGTCGCCTCGCCGGCGGGCGTTGCTCCGGTACCAGCTGGCATACGTGTTCCGGAGCGCGCGCATCAGGTAGCCGATCTCGTTGTCGTTGTGCAGCAGACGCGGACGCTTGAGGACGTTCACGAACGTCTCCTGCACCAGGTCCTCGGCGTCGTGTGGCGATCCGCACAGCGCCCAAGCCGCGCGATAGAGCTGGTCGATGTGATCCGAGAGACCGTTCCGATCCAGCAGGCGCGGCGAATCGCGCCTCGCCGAGTCCTCGAGGAGTGTCATGGCAGCGGCACCTCGCGGACCTCCTCGGCAACGGTCCGCTGCGCGACGTAATGAGGCAGCAGCGACAGCGCCGCCTGTTCGCTGGCCGCTTCGACGGTCCACCACAGGCAGTGGCCGCCCCTCGCGCACGAGCCCAGAGGGCGTCCGTGGCGCAGCGGACTGGCGAAGCCCTTCCACGCGGCGACCGCGATCGCGCACTCCTCCGGCTTGTGCCTGTGGGTGAGTACGAACGTCGCCATGTCGTCAGGTTGACGGCGCTGAGGCAAGTCCGGTATCGGGAGATTCCCTGAGTCGTCCCTGATTTGCCGCGGTCGGCTATAGGGGGGAGCGGCTGAGCCGCCAGGCGACCACGGGGTGCTCGACCCCGTGCAGCAAGAACTCGCGGCTGGACCGCAGCGACGAGTCGTGCTGGGCGGCCAAGTGGGTCGTGTAGCTGATCAGCGCTTCGTTGGGCTCGGCCTGGTCCGCGAGGCGCGACGCGACGTTGACCGTGTTGCCATACCAGTCGCCGCCGCACATGACCGCCGGACCCGTGTGGGCGCCAACCCGCACCGGCAGGAGGTCGGTCCTCGTACCGACCTCCTCGAGCGCCCGCGCGGCGAGCGCGACCGCCTTCGCCGCGTCCGGGGCCCAGATCATGGCGCCGTCACCCAGCGACTTGACCTGCCACGCGCCGTGCTCGCGGCTGAGCGCGGACATCGTGCGACGGAACTCGTGCGCGACCCGGGCCGCCGTCTCGTCACCGCACCGCTCCGTGAGCGCGGTGAACCCGACGAGATCCGCGAACACGAACGTCGGCGCGGGATGGCGCGCCATCCGCCGTCGCCTCGGAAGAGACATCAGATTTCGGACGAAGTTGAGCATCCATGGATCGGGACGTACGAGGCATGGCGATCCTTCCTGGAAGGTTCCGAGTGGTGCTCGCGTCTTGGGCGACATGAGACGCGCACTAGCTGACGCCACGACCATCCGGCTTCGGCCGCTCGGCCGCGAGGACCGCGACGGCGTTGCCGGCCTGTTTCACCGGCTGAGCCCCGAGTCCCGTCACCGGCGCTACCTCTCGCCGAAGCCCGAACTGACGCGTCGTGAGCTCACCTACCTGACCGACATCGACCACGTCCGTCACGAGGCGATCGCCGCCGTCGATGAGCGTGACGGCTCCATCGTCGGAATCGCGCGGTACGTGCAGGTGCCGGGTCAAGCCGGAGTCGCCGAGTTGGCCGTCGAGGTCGCGGACGAGTTCCAGAACAGGGGTGTCGGTACCGCGCTCACGGAGATCACAGTCCAACGCGCCCGCGCGAACGAGGTGGCGCTCCTCACCGCCATCGCGCTGTGGGAGAACTCGGCGGCGCGGTCGCTGCTGCGGCGGTTCGGTTTCCGCACCCGAGCGAGCCGCGGCCGCGAGATCGAGTTCCAGCTCGCGCTCTAGCGGGACGCCCGCGCGAGCAGCTCTTCGAACTCCGGCGACTCGAACTCGTCGACGGCCCGCGACCAAAGCGCCTGCGCCCACTCGCGGATCTCGGGGTCGCCGGTCGTGCCGATCCGAATCGAGCCCCACAGGCTCCAGCCGTACTTCGACATCAGCGACCACAGCCTGGATCGCGCGAGCTCCCTCGGTCTTGGGCCGCCGTGGTACTCGGTCACGAGCTGCTCGGCCCCGTCCGGATCGAGCTCGAGCTCGTTGATCGCGTCACCGAGGTCGTAGCAGGGATCGTTGTTCCCCGAGTATTCGTAGTCGACGACCCAGACGTGACTCCCGGGACCATCGGACTCGATGAAGTTTCCGGGCATCAGGTCGTTGTGACACGGCGCCGTCCGCTCTCGCGTGCGGGTCAACACGGAGCCCATCCTGCGCGCCCGCTCGGCATAGCGGGCATAGTCCGCCGGCAGCGGATAGCCGTTCTCGGTGACGATCCGGTGGTAGCGATCCTGGACTCCGACCATGTCGAAATCGCGGGCGAACGGCGGCGCCGCGTGCAGGCGGCGCAGAGCCGCGGCGAGCTGAGACACGCGGCGGGGGTCTTCGAAGTCGGGAGGCGACAACGTCACCCCCTCGACGAAGCCGACGACGAGCGCCTCGGGCTCCAGGACCCGGGCGAGGACCGGCGCTCCCACGCCGGCGGCAGCGGCGAGCACGGAGTTGTGGTGTTCGTTGTCGCGATCGATGCCGAGCTCTCCGGTCTCGCGGACGCTGATCCGGACTACGTAGTCGCCGGCGTTCGTAGTGACGCGGTAGTTGCGGTTGGTCATCCCGCCCGAGATCGGTTCCGCGCGCCGGTCAGGAGAGGCGAGCTCCGGCACCTGATCGCAGACGCGCTTCAGCTCCTCGTCCACCGTCCTCAGCTCCTCTCATCCGTCGATCCGAGCGCCAGAATCTGCGGCAGCGGCACCCGGTGAAGAGAACATCTCCACGTGCAGCGGCGCGACCAGGTGATCGTCCTGCGCGAGCGTTCCGCTGAAATCCAGCACGATGGCCCGGATCTCAGCCACGGATCCGCTCTCCGTCGGGGTCATAGAGCACGTCTCGCTCGATCCGCGCGGGCACCGCGTCGCCGAACACGTCCACCGTCACCCGTGTTCCCTCGTCGAGGTCCGCGGGCACGGTCGCCAGCGCCACGTTGCGGCGCACCGTGTACCCGTAGCCGCAGCTGCGAACGCGGCCCACGATCGTCCGCTCGCGGCGGACCGCCTCGCCGCCGTAGATCGTCAGGTACCCATCGCCCCCGACGGTCAGCGTGCGGAGCCGTCTCCGGGGTCGCTCGGCGCCGGCGTCCATCAGCGCAGCACGGCCGTTGAACTCGCCCTTGTCGAGCGCGACGCAAAAGCCGAGCCCGCTCTCGAACGGCGTGTCCGACGAAGTGAGGTCGGTGCCGAAGTAGCGATAGCCCTTCTCGAGCCGGAGCGTCTCGAGGGCGCGGTACCCGCCGGGCGTGATGCCGTGCTCCGCGCCGGCGCACATCAGCCGGTCCCACACCTGCACGGCCCAACCGGTCTCGATGTACAGCTCGTAGCCGAGCTCGCCGACGTACGTGATCCGCTGCGCGAGAACGGTGGCCCCGCCGACATCGACGGACCGGGCTCGGCGAAACGGGATCGTCGCGTTGGACACATCGTCGTCGGTGCACGCGGCGAGCACGGTTCTGGCCAGTGGACCCCAGAGGCCGATCACCGCCAGCTCGTCGCTGCAGTCGCGGATCTCGACCGGACCGTCCTCCGGCCGCCGGCACAGCTCCAGCCAGCCCCGGTCGCCGTCGACCGTCGCGGCGCCGGTGATGACCCGGAACCGTTCCTCGCCGAGCCGTGTCACCGTCACGTCGGCGAGGATTCCGCCGTGGCGGTTGAGGAACTGCGTATAGATCACGCTTCCGCGTTGCCGATCGATCCGGCTGTCGCAGACCCGGTCGAGCAGGGGAAGGGCGCCCGGCCCGCTCAGTTCGATCTTGCCGAACGACGTCATGTCGATGATCCCGACACGTTCGCGGAACGCCCGGTGCTCGCTCGCGACGCGCTCGAACCACGGCGGCCTCGCCCAGCCGAAGCGTCGCTGATCGGCGGCGCTCCGACGCCAGCGATTGCCCGGCTCGAAATGATCGGGTCGCTCCCATCCGTTCTTGGTCCCGAAGACGGCTCCGAGCTCCTGCAGCCGAACCTGGAGCGGGCTCGATCGCAGACCCCGTCCCCACTCGTCGGTGTCGAGCGGATACCGAAGCCGGTAGTAGTAGCGATAGGCCTCACGCGCGCACGCGGTCGCGAAACATGGATCACGATACGACGCCCCAAAGCGCCAGGCGCGGTAGGCGGTCACATCGAGCGAAGGCTCCCCCTCGGTGATCCACTCCGCGAGGGCGCGCCCGATCCCCCCGGCGCCACCGAATCCGTTGAGCGACAGGCCGGCGGCGACCCAGAAGCCGGGGATCCCCGGCATCGGGCCGAGCAGTGGGTTCCCGTCGGGCGTCATCGCGTCCGGATGGCACAGCAGCCGGATGACGCCGGAGCTCTCGAGAAATGGGGAAGCGTCTGATCGCGCCCTCGAGCAACGGCGCGAACCGGTCCATGTCCGACTCGACCGGACTGGCGCCGTGGTCCCACGGCACGCCGTCGCTCCACCGCGTCGTCGGGTTCTGCTCGTATCCGCCGATGAGCATCCCGCCGGCCTCGTCCTTGCCGTAGACGAGGTTGTCGGTGTCGCGGAAGCACGGACTTCCGCGAGGTATCTCGGCGCCCGGGACCGCCTGCATCAGGACGTGCTGGTGGTCGACCGGGACCGACACCAGACGGGCGCCAACCATCTCGGCGACCTGGGGCGCCCACACCCCGGCGGCGTTCACGACGTGGTCGGTCTCGATCCTCTCGTCGGTCGTGAGGACGGCGCGGACCTCGTGGCGCCGCCCGAGCTCGATCCCCGTCACGCGAGTGCGCAGCCGGAACTCGGCGCCGAGGGCGCGCGCGGCATCGGCGACGGCGTGCGTCGTGATGTGGGGGTCGACATGGCCGTCCTCGGCCATCCAGACGCCTCCGTATAGAGAGTCGCGCGACGCGAACGGGAGCCGCTCGAGGACCTCGTCGGGCCCGAGCAGTGATGCATCCAGCCCGAGCGCCTGGGCGCGGCTCACCGCGCGCTGCAGATCGCGCAAAGAGTCCGGGCTCGATGCGATTCGGACGCTGCCGACGGTGTTGAACACCCCGAGCTCGTTGTACAGCGAGACGCTGTAGCGGCGAAACCGCATCATCGTCGCCGAGGGATTGAACTGGGTCACGAGCCCCGCCGCGTGGTGAGTCGAGCCGCTCGTCAGCTCTCCTTTCTCGACCACGACCACGTCGCGCCAACCCGCGAGTGCGAGGTGGTAGGCGACGGAACATCCGGTGATGCCGCCCCCGACGACGACGACTCGCCCGGACATGGGCACAGCATATGTGCGCACGATGGGTCACTGCTCGACGGTCTGAAATCCCCGCGGGGGCTCAAGAAATTTGCGCCTCAAACCGATATTGGCCCGCAATGGGCGGGCACGGTCCACCGGACCGTTGCCCGACGGGTCGACCGGATGGAGCTGGTGACATGGGATCCGCCACCGCGGGTCAGGACCATTGGCTGGAGATGTTCCGCGATCTGTCGGCGCTGACCGCATTCCATCCGATGATGGATGCAGTGATCAGCGAGGTCGACGGGCGGATGATCCGCGTCGGCGATCACTGGCTCGCCGATTTCGCCTCCTGCAACTACCTCGGCTTCGACCTCGATCGCGAGATCATCGCGGCCATTCCGGAGTATCTGGAGGCGTGGGGGACGCATCCCAGCTGGTCGCGGCTGCTGGGTAGTCCGGCGCTCTATGAGCAGATCGAAGAGCGCCTGGCGGCGCTGCTCGACAGCGAGGACGCGCTCGTGCTGCCGACGATCACCCACATCCACATGTCCGTGATCCCGCTGCTCGCCGCGTCGGGAACGATCTTCATCGACGCCCGCGCACACAAGACGATCTACGACGGCTGCCAGATCGCCCGCGCTCGCGGTGCCGCCGTGAAGCGCTTCCGGTTCGAGGATGCCGGCCACCTCGAGGAGCTGCTACGCGCCGAGCGCGACCCCGTTCGCCTCGTCTGCCTGGACGGCGTCAACAGCATGACCGGCAACGCGCCCGATCTTCACGAGTTTGCGAGGGTGACGCGCGAGCAGGGAGCCCTGCTCTACGTGGACGACGCGCATGGGTTCGGCGTGATCGGGGAGCGCAGTCCGGACGAGACTTGCCCCTACGGAATGCGAGGCAACAGCATCGTCCGCCACTTCGACGAGAGCTACGACAACCTCATACTGGTCGCCGGGTTCTCGAAGGCGTATTCGTCGCTGCTGGCGTTCATCGCCTGCCCAACTGCGCTGAAGGAGTTTCTGAAGGTCGCGGCCTCGCCCTATCTGTACTCGGGTCCGTCGCCGGTCGCCTCGCTCGCCACGGTTCTCGCCGGCTTCGACGTCAACGACAGGCGCGGCGACGAACTGCGGGCCGTCCTGTATGCGCACACCCGGCGCGTGCTCGACTGCCTGGCCGCGCTCGGCGTGGAGACGCCCAACCGCTGTGGCTTCCCGATCATCGAGATCCCCCTGCGAGACGATCAGCGGATCGACGCGGTCGGGCGGATGCTGTTCGACCGAGGCGTATATGTGACGCTGGCGGCGTTCCCGCTCGTGCCGAAGGCAGACGTCGGCTTCCGGATCCAGTTGACGGCGGCGAACACGGACGCCGAGGTCGACGTGCTCTGCTCGGCTATCGAGGAACTGGCCGCGCTGGGCGAACTGCGGATGGCGGGGGCACCGGACGAGGCGCAGGTCCGGGCGGCCTAGCGTGCGACTCAGACAGCTCATCGGGCGCCTGCGGCTGCGCCATCGTCCGCTCTGGCAGCTGTATCTGATCGGCGGGGGCTTCGGCACCCTCCTCTACTCGCTGGTCCCGCCGTTCGCCGGCAGCGGTCCCGTGATCAACCTGCTCGGCCTATCCGGGGTGGTCGCCGTTATCGTCGGCATCCGGAGAAACCGGCCGCGGTACAAGCTCCCGTGGTGGCTGTTCGTTCTCGGGCTATTCCTGTTCTGGCTGGGCGACGTCTACACCTACAGCTATCCGAAGCTGTTCCACGCGGATGTGCCGTTCCCGTCGCCCGGCGACGCGATCTACCTGACCGTGTACCCGGCGCTGATGGCGGGGCTTTTGCTGCTCGTCCGGCGCCGCAACCCGGAGCCGGATCGCGCGAGCCTTATCGATTCGCTGATCATGACGCTCGGCCTCTCGCTCGTCTCGTGGATCGCGCTGATCGCGCCTTACGTTCACGACAACTCGTTGACGCTGCTGCCCAAGCTCGTCTCGATCGCCTATCCGCTCGGCGACATCCTCCTGCTGGCGGCCGCGATCCGGCTCGCCGTCGACGGCGGAAAGCGCCAGCCCGCGTTCTACCTGCTGGCGCTGAGCATCGTCACGCTGCTCGTCACCGACTTCATCTACGGCATCCTGACGCTCGACAACGCGTACACCCACCAGATCATCCTCGACGTCGGCTGGATCTCCTTCTATCTGTTCTGGGGCGCGTCCGCGCTTCATCCATCGATGCGGGAGCTCGATCAGCCGGCGCCCGAGCGCCAGCCGAGGTTGACCTGGCTGCGGCTGGGGCTGCTGACCGCGGCGACGCTGATCGCGCCCGGGATCGAGATCGCCAGAGAGGTCCGGCGCGGCGATGTCGACCTGATCGCCACGATCTCCGTGTCGGCCGTCCTGTTCGCGCTCGTGGTGGTGCGGATGGCGGGGCTGATCCGCCAGCGCGAGCGCTCGATCGCACGTGAGCGGATTCTCGCCGCGGCCGCTGCCGAGATCGTCGCCGCCACGTCACGCGAGCAGATCTACGACGCCGCCCTCGGCGCGGTCCCTTCGCTCGTGGACGAGCTGACCGTCGGCAGGCTGTGCTTCATCGACGATGAGCTGGTCGACGTGGTGGCGCCCGAGGCCGGATCTCCGGACGGCGTCGCGCGGTGGTCGATCGAGCCACGTGCCGCCGGAATGCTGCTCGCGGCCGTCGGCTCTTACGACGGCGAGGTGAGATCACTGACGGACCGGCAGCGAACCTCGTTCCGCCTGCCCGCCGACGCACCCGACGTTCTGGTCGTCGAGCTTCCGCTGCACGGCGACAGGCGCACTCGCGGCCTGCTGCTGGCGGCCGGAGAGTGCCGAATTTCCCCATCAGCGCGCGGTGGGCTGGTGTCCCTCGCCACCCAGGTGTCGCTCGCATTGGAGAGCAACGCTCTCACCGAGGAGCTCCACCGCACGGCGAGCGAGGCGCGCTTCCGCTCGCTGGTTCAGCGCGCCCACGATCTCATCACGGTGCTCGATTCGAACTCGGTGGTGATCTACCAGAGCCCGTCGATCGAGCACGCGCTCGGTTACAAGCCCGAGGATGTACTCGGGACCAGGTTCGATCGGCTGCTGGTGCCCGCCGAGAACACCCGTCTGATGCGCCTGCTCGCGGACGGGCCGGGTCACGGTGAGGGCGAGGCCGAGGTGATCGAGTGCACGCTGCGCCACGCCAACGGGACCGTCCGGCACTTCGAGATCCTGCACACCAACCTGATCGAGGACGAGGCGGTCTCGGGGATCGTCCTCAACGGTCGCGACATCAGCGAGCGCAAGGCGTTCGAGGCGCAGCTCGAGCATCAGGCGTTTCACGATCCGGTCACGAAGCTCGCCAACCGCGCGCTGTTCAACGAGCGCGTCCGGCACGCCCTGGCCCGGGCGCGGCGCGAGCACTTCCAACTCGCCGTCATCTTCCTGGACCTCGATGACTTCAAGACGATCAACGACAGCCTCGGTCACGCGGCCGGCGACCGCGTGCTGCTCGAGGTCGCCAAGCGTCTGGCGACGAGCATCCGTGTCAGCGACACCGCCGCCAGGTTCGGTGGCGACGAGTTCGCGATCCTGCTCGAGGACACCACCGGGCCACAGGAGGCCGCGGAGGTCGCCGAGCGGATCGTCGACCTGCTCAAGATGCCGCTGCGCCTGGACCAGAAGGAGATCATCGTCCAGGCGAGCCTCGGAATCTCGGTCGTCAACTACGACTCCACGCTCGATGCCGACGAGCTGATCCGCAATGCCGACGCGGCGATGTACATCGCCAAGCGCGACGGCAAGGACGCGTACCGGCTGTTCGAGCCCGCGATGCACCAGGACGTGCTCTCGCGTCTGGAGCTCCGCGCCGACCTCCAGCGCGCGCTCGTCAACAACGAGTTCGAGCTCTTCTACCAGCCGGTGATGCGGCTCAAGGACGGGAGCGTGTGCGGCGTTGAGGCGCTCGTGCGCTGGCGCCACCCCGAGCGCGGGCTGGTGCCGCCGGTCGAGTTCATTCCGTTCGCGGAGGAGACCGGATTGATCGTTCCGATCGGGCGATGGGTGCTGCGCGAGGGGTGCCGGCAGGCGAAGCTGCTTCAGGAGCAGGTTCGCGCGGATCCGCCGCTGACGATGAACATCAACATCTCGGTCAACCAGCTGCACCACAGCGACATCGTCGCCGACGTGCGCGACGCGCTCGCCGAGTCGAAGCTCGACCCGCGCAGCCTCACGCTCGAGATCACCGAGACCGTGATGATGAACAACACCGACCTGTCCGAGGAGCGCCTGGCGGAGCTCAAGGAGCTCGGAGTGAGCATCGCGCTGGACGACTTCGGCACGGGCTACTCCTCGCTCGGCTACCTCGATCGCTTCCCGGTCGACGTGATCAAGATGGACCGGTCGTTCCTGAGCTCCGGCGCCTCGCCGGTGAACTCGGGTCTGGCGACCGCGGTGATCGGCCTCGGGAAGACGTTCGAGCTCTCGGTCGTCGCCGAGGGGATCGAGTTTCAGGAGCAGTGGTCGGCGCTGCGCGCACTCGGCTGTGAGCTCGGCCAGGGCTTCTACTTCGCCAAGCCGATGGACTCGAGCAGCACTGTCGAGTACCTCCAGCGGCGCCCCGACACGCTCGAACTTCCTCGGATGCTGCGGTCCAACGGCTCGCATCCGAGCGATGCAACATAGCTACGAGGCGCTCGACCGCGCCGGCGGCTACAGCCGCGTCCGTCTGCTCGCGCCGCTGAGGTATCGCGACTTCCGCTTGCTGTGGACGGGGATGTCGGTCTCGCTGCTCGGCGACGGCATCTTTTTCGTGGCGCTGGCCTGGCAGGTCTACGCGCTGTCGAATGTCCCGACCGCGCTGTCGGTCGTTGGCATCGCGATGACCGTGCCGACGATCGCGTTCCTGCTGCTCGGCGGGGTGATCAGCGACCGGTTCGATCGCCGGCGAGTGATGCTGGCGGCCGACATCCTGCGCGGGATCGCGGTCGGCGCGATCGCGGTCCTGTCGTTGACCGGTGGGCTTCGGCTGTGGCACGTCGTGGTGCTGGCGTCGATCTACAGCGTCGGCACCGCCTTCTTCAATCCGGCATTCGACGCGATCGTCCCGGAGCTGCTCCCGGCCGACAGCCTCGCCCAGGCGAACTCGCTCGACCAGTTCGTCCGGCCGGTCGCGATGAGGTTGGCCGGACCGGCGCTGGGTGGCCTGGTGATCGCGCAGCTCGGGGTGGGGGTGGGGTTTGCCCTCGACGCCGCCTCGTTCGCCCTCTCCGCCGGCTTCCTGCTGGCGATGACGGCCCGGGCGCGGGTGAGAGACGAGGAGCACAGGTCGGTCACCGGGGAGATTCGCGCGGGCTTCGAGTTCGTCCGGCGCCACGCGTGGCTGTGGGTCACGCTCGCGAGCGCGGCGATCGCCTATCTGCTGTTCATGGGCCCGACCGAGGTGCTCGTGCCGTTCGTGGTCAAGAACGAGTTGCACGCCAGCGCCGCCGGCCTCGGGCTCGTGTTCGCGGCGGGCGGGTTCGGATCGGTGGCGTGCGCGATCGGGTTCGCGCAGCGTGGGCTGCCCCGGCGCGAGATCACCTGGATGTACACGTTCTGGACCGTGGCCACGTTTGCCGTCGCCGGCTACGGACTCGCTCACGCGCTGTGGGGTCTGATGCTCGCGAGCCTCGCGTTCAACTCGCTCGAGACCGCCGGCACGATCATCTGGGCGACGGCGAAGCAGCGCCGGGTGCCAACCTCGCTGCTGGGCCGCGTCTCGAGTCTCGACTGGCTGATCTCGATCGGCTTGCTGCCGCTGTCGTTCGCGCTCACCGGTCCCGTGAGCGCCGCGATCGGCGCGCGGAGCACGTTGATCGCCGCCGGCTGCATCGGTGGCGTCGTCACGCTCGCGGCTTTGTTCGTGCCCGGGGTACGGTCGAGCGACGACCCCGGCGCCGGCGAGCCCGCGCCACTCGCCGGTTTATGGTTAGGGCCGCGCAAATCGACTGATCGGGTTGGGAAGAACTTTGCGAGCCGTGACATTTCAGGAGCCCGGGCGGGTCACGATTGAGGAGCGGGCGATGCCGGAGCTGGCCGCCCCCGACGACGCGATCGTGCGGATCGACGCCACCGGCGTGTGCGGCTCTGATCTGCACATCTACCACGGCCGGCTGAAGATCGAGCCGGGATTCACGATCGGGCACGAGTACGTGGGAACGGTCATCGAGGCCGGCGAGGGCGTCAGCCGGGTGGAGGTCGGAGACCGCGTCGCCGGCTGCTTTCTGACAGCGTGCGGCACGTGCTTTCACTGCATCCGCGGTGAGTACCACCGATGCATGGAAGCCCGGAGCTTCGGTCTCGGCGGGACGATGGGGTCGCTGCCCGGCACCCAGGCGGAGTACGCGCTCGTGCCGCACGCCAACCTGGCGCTGCGCGCGGTGCCCGAGAGCGTTTCGGACGATGTCGCGCTGTTCGCCGGCGACGTGATGGGAACCGGATACCACGGTGTCCTCGAGAGCGGACTGCGCGCCGGGGAGACGGCCGCCGTGCTCGGCCTCGGCCCGGTCGGCCTGTGCGCGGTCCAGGTGGCGAAGCTGCAGGGGGCAAGGGTGATCGCGATCGACTCGGTCGAGCAGCGGCTCGCGCTGGCGCAGTCGTTCGGGGCCATCCCGCTTCACCTCGGCGAGCAGGATGTGAAGGCTGAGGTGCGCCGGCTGACCGAGAAGCGCGGCGGCGTCGATGTCGCCATCGACGCGGTGGGGAACGCCGAC
Source organism: uncultured Solirubrobacterales bacterium (assembly GCA_963759695.1). Classification (GTDB taxonomy): domain Bacteria; phylum Actinomycetota; class Thermoleophilia; order Solirubrobacterales; family Solirubrobacteraceae; genus Palsa-465. The sequence continues at coordinate 420,724 of CAVXAO010000015.1, read as the reverse complement.
GTTCTCGACATGGCGATCCGCCTGACCCGGAGCTGCGGCCGCGTCCAGTGCATCGGCGTCTACGCCGAGCGAGGCGAGGTCCACCTGGGTCTGGCCTGGTTGAAATCGCTCACGATCAGAGGAGGTCAGGCGAACGTCATCGCCCACCTCGACCATGTGCTCTCGATGCTGACGGACGGGCTGCTCGATCCATCGCCGCTCGTTACCCACCACATGCCGCTCGACGACGCCCCCGAGGCGTACGCGATCTTCGATCGCCGCGAGGCGCTGAAGATCGTCCTCACACCGTGACTGCAACACGGGACGGATGAGACGCCCAACTGGCGTCGCGACCAAGTAGATCCGACAGCCCCCGAACCCCCCACAGTCGCCGCTACCGTTGAGCACACGCGCTCGCCGCGGGCGGAGCGCCCGGGGTGGGCGGAATCGGTTCTTAAGAAGATCTCACTTACGCTGCATAGCTTCGGCACGAGCGATGGGCTCTCCACGGCACCTGTGGTCTGGCGATTGGCAGCTCGATTCCGCGGCGGCCGCGGAGGAGCTGGCCAAACGCCGCGCCCGGTCCCCCGAGCCTGAGGAGCCGGCGCCTCCGGCTCCGGCGCGTCCGAGCTTGCGAGCGCGGATCGTCGCGGCGCTCCGCGACCTGCGTCGGGGGCTCGCCCACCTGATCACGCGTTCGCGCACGGCGATCCGAAACGCGTGGCGGCGGGCTCGAGGCGGACGCCGCATAGCCGTGGCGATACTGCTCGTGGCGCTGGTCGGCGTAGGGGTCGCATTTGCGGTTGCATCGCTCGCCGGATCCGGGAACGGCTCACAGACCGCGAGTCTTGGCCAGGGCTGGCTCGGCATCACCCACATGGACAGCGTTCCCTCCGGGAGCGGCGTGGTGATCACGAGCATCGCCTCCGGTAGCCCGGCCGCGACAGCCGGCCTCGAGCCTGGGGACGTGATCACCCAGATCGGAAACCAACCGGTGCAGTCGGTCGGCGACGTCAACGCGGCGCTCAACGGACTGGTCGCGGGCAACACCGTGCAGATTCAGTTCAACCGGGGGCCGGCCATGTTTTCGACACTGGCCACGCTCGCGATGCAGCCGCACTCGGGCCCATGAGCTTTGCCTCCCCTTTCGTGCTGCTCGCGCTGCTCGGGATCCCCTTCCTGATCTGGTGGTACCGCGGCCAGCAGCGCCGCCGGACTCGGGCAGCCGCGGCATTCGTCACGCCGGCGCTGACGGAATCGGTGGCGCCGCGTCGTCCGCGCTGGCGCCGTCATGTGCCGATGCTCGCTTTCCTGCTCGCGCTCGCGGTGCTGATCGGTGCCGCGGCGCGTCCGCAGCGAAGCGTGGCGGTGCCGGTCACCAATGGCGCGATCATGATCGCGCAGGACGTCAGCAGCTCGATGAAGGCCACCGATGTCGCGCCAACCCGCCTGGTGGCGGCGCAGCGCGCCGCGGAACGGTTTCTGGCGACGATTCCGAGCGGCGTTCAGGTCGGCGTGACCGAGTTCGCCAAGACGCCGATCGTGCTCCAGTCGCCGACGACCGACCACGCGCTGACCCGGGCCGCGCTCGGGCAGCTGCATACCAGCGGCGGCACGGCGATCGGTGACGCGATCCTGACCTCCCTGCGAGAGATCAGGAGCGTGCCGCTGATCGACGGCAAGCATCCCCCCGGCGCGATCGTCCTGATCTCCGACGGCGCCTCGAACGTCGGCAGCGATCCGATCGCCGCGGCTCGCGAGGCGGCGTCGCTGCACATCCCGATTTATACGGTTGCCCTCGGTACCTACCGGGGCACTATCCCCATCACGAAGGGCGGCACAACGGTCACCGTGCTCGTGCCGCCGAGCCCGCAGGAGCTCGCGCAGCTCGCGAGCGTCTCCGGCGGGAAGGCGTTTACCGCCTCTGACACGGCCGGCCTGCGGGCGGTGTACTCGCACCTCGAGGCCAAGCTCGGTCACAAGACAGTCAAGCAAGAGATCACCGCGAGCTTTGCCGGCGTGGGCCTGGCGCTGCTGCTGGTCGGCAGTGTCCTGACCCTCCGCTGGTTCGGCCGCCTCATCTAGAAGAGAGCAATTACGGAGGACAGATGAACGAATTCGACCAGACCAGAGACCAGCGCGCGGAAGCGCGCGAAGCCCTCCAAGAGGCGCTGTACGAGATCAAGCGCGTGATCGTCGGTCAGGACGCGATGCTCGAGCGGCTGCTGGTCAGCCTGCTCGCCGGCGGGCACGTGCTGCTCGAAGGCGTCCCCGGCCTGGCCAAGACGCTGACCGTGAAGACGCTGGCGGCCGTGCTCGGCGGCTCCTACAACCGGATTCAGTTCACGCCGGACCTCGTCCCCGCCGATCTCGTCGGCACGCGCGTCTACCGGCCCGACAGCGGCGGCTTTGACACCGAGCTCGGTCCTGTGTTCTGCAACTTCCTGCTCGCCGACGAGATCAACCGCGCGCCGGCCAAAGTCCAGTCGGCGCTGCTCGAGGTCATGCAGGAGCAGCAGGTGACGATCGGCGGGAAGACGTACCCGGTGCCACTGCCGTTCATCGTGATGGCGACCCAGAATCCGATCGAGTCCGAGGGCACGTATCCGCTGCCCGAGGCGCAGGTCGATCGCTTCCTGATGAAGATCCTCGTCGACTATCCGAGCATGGGCGAGGAGGCGGCGGTCGTCGGTCGTAGCCTCGGCGCCATGGCAGACGTGCGCGAACGGCTCTCGCTCGATGACCTGCGCCGGCATGCCGTGGCGGCCCAGACCGTCCTCGTCGATCGCGAGGCGATCGGGTACGCGGTCGAGCTCGCCGACGCCACCCGCCACCCGGCCAAGCACGGCCTCCAGGAGATCGCTTCGCTGATCGAATTCGGCTCCAGCCCGCGCGGTCCGATCGGCCTCGTCCAGGGTGCGCGCGTCCTCGCGCTCCTGCGCGGCCGCGGCCACGTCGCGTGCGAGGACATCCGCGATCTCGCTGCCGACGTGCTGCGCCACCGGCTCGTGCTCTCCTACGACGCCCTCAGCGAGGGGGTTACCGCGGATGAGATCCTTCAGCGGGTGCTCGCGGCCGTGCCCGAGCCGGGTGCCCAGCACTTGATCCACGAAGCGCCGACGGTGGCGAGGGCCGGGTGAGCACGGCGCGTCTAGAGCCGCCCGCGGCCCGGCAGGGCCCGGGTCCGCTGCCGCAACCACTGATCGAGGCGCTCGACGTAGCGATCAGCCGCCTGATCGCGCGGATGCTGCCGGGCGACCGCAGGGCGGCCGGGGTCGGCGCCGGGACCGAGCTCGCCCAGCTGCGCCCCTACGAGATCGGCGATGACGTGCGCCACATCGATCCGTCTGCCACCGCCCGCACCGGCCAGCCTCACGTGCGCACGCACGTGCCCGAGCGCGCGCTCACGACGTGGATCGTGCTCGACGTCTCGCCGTCGATGGCGTTCGGCACCGCGCTGCGCCTGAAGGCGGATGTGGCCGAGGGCGTCGCGCTCGTGTTCGGTCGCCTCGGCGTCCGCAGGGCGGGCAGCGTCGGGTTGGTCGCGTTCGGTGCCGATGTGCCGCGGGTGCTGCCGGCGCGCGGCTCCAAGCCCGGGATCGTCGCGCTGCGGCGGATGCTGGCCGAGGGCGTCGCGCCCGATGGCCAGCACGACCCCGAGGGTATGGCGGGCGCCCTGCGACGTGTGGGCCGGCTGGCCCGTCAACCGGGGCTCGTGGTCGTGATCTCCGATTTCCGCGAGCAGCGGGGCTGGGAGCGGCCGCTTGGCTCCCTGCGGGTCCGGCATTCGGTGCTCGGGGTCGAGATCGTGGATCCGCGTGAGGCCGAGCTGCCCGCGGTCGGACATCTTGCCTTGGTCGATCCCGAGAGCGGCGTACGGATCGAGGTCGACACGTCCCGGCGGCGCGTGCGCCAGCGGTTCGCCGAGCTCGAGCGCGAGCGGCGCGAGGCGGTGGCCCGCGAGCTTCGCCGCCTGCGGATCGATCACGTGGCGCTGTCGACCGAAGAGGACTGGTTACTCGCGCTCGGACGCCACCTGCGATGAACTTCGCGTCGCCAATCTGGCTGCTGGGGCTCCTGCTGATCCCGCTGACGATCGCGGCGACGATTCGCGCTCGCCGTCGGGCCAAGCGCTACGCGGTCCGCTTCCCAGCGGTCTCGACGCTCCAGCTCGCCGTCGAGCGCGGCTCCTCCTGGCAGCGCGTTCTGCCCGCCGCGTTTGCGCTCGCGGCGATCGCGGCGCTGGCGTTCGCGCTGGCGCGCCCGCATGTGAGCTACAGCGCATCGGTCGGAGAGGCGTCGGTGATGCTCGTCACCGATCACTCGGGGTCGATGGCCGCGACGGACGTCGCGCCGAGCCGACTCGCCGCAGCCGAGCGCGCGGCCAACACGTTCATCGACCAGCTGCCGTCGAGCGTGCGCGTCGGCGCGGTCGCGTTCGGGAGCTCGCCCGACGGCGTGCAGGCGCCGGATTCCAACCACACCTCGGCGCGAGCGATCATCAACGGCCAGGTCGCCAATGGCGCGACGGACACCGGCGACGCGCTCGAGCTCGCGCTGCAGCTGCTCCACGGCACGAACAAGAAGCACCCGCCATCGGCGGTCGTGCTCCTCTCCGACGGCGATGCGAACACGGGTGCGAACGTACTGACCGTCGCTCGCCTCGCTGCCCAGGAGAAGATCCCGATCTACACCGTGGCGCTCGGCACGCCGGACGGCGTGCTGCCCAACCCCGGCGGGTTCGGGCCTCCGGTGCCGGTGCCTCCCGATCCGCAGCTGATGGCGCAGATCGCTGAGCTCTCCGGCGGTCGCACGTTCAACGCCCAGAGCGCCGACGAGCTCAGCTCGATCTACAGGCATCTCGGCAACCAGCTCGGGAAGGTGACCCGCAAGCGCGAGGTCACAGCCGAGTTCGCGATCGGCGGGGTCGTGCTCCTGCTCCTCGGGGCGGTGGGGTCGGCCAAGTGGTCGGGTCGGCTGCCCTGAGGTAACCGCCCCCGGTGGCGGGTCGCTCCCGTCAGCTCATTGCTTCTGCAGTGTCGCCACGGTCACGTGCGGCCAGCGAAGCCCGTTGAAATCCAGTTGCACCAGCTGCGTGTACTGCAGCTGAAGTTTGTCGGGGTGGCCTCCGATTCCTGCCACCGTCTCGATCCAGAAGGTGGCGTCGACCTCGACAGCGTTGGCGTTTCCGCCCGGAGGGTTCGCCGCGGCAGTGAGGAAGGCCATGTTGGCGGTGCCGCCGCCCTTGATCGGGTTGTGCAAGCTCGTGATCTGGATGAACGTTCGGTTCTTGATCGTCTGCCCCTGGAGCGCGGCTTGGATGACGCTGTTGGGATTGCGCACCATCGCTTGCGTCACGCCGGGCGAGGCGTGGCGAAACTGGGTCGTGTGGTTGAGGTTGAGCTCGGGGAACTCCTGCTCGCCCTGCCCGAAAGCGGAGTTGGGTGGGGGATTGGTGCCGATCGGGAACGGGATGATGTTGTTATCCGGGATGTGGGGAGGGCCTCCGTTCAGGAACTGCGTCTCGCCCTGCGCGAGGATTACGGTGCCGTGGGGGATCGAGGCCATCCGCACCACGGTCGTCGGCTCGTTCGGGTTGCTCGTCGCCGGCACGTGCACCCAGATCCCGGGCTCGATGTGCAAGCCGGTGCCGCTGCTCGTCTCGGATATCTGCTGCATGTAGGTGATGCCGAACAGGTTGATGTCGGGCATCAGCAGGCCCCGGTTGGGGATCGGACCGTTGATCTTCGTGAAGACGAGCGTCTCCGACGTCAGATTCAGTTCGAGGAACCGGTCCTGGCTCGAGGGATGGTGCGGCCGCCAGATCGTGTTGAAACCGTGGCCGGTCCATGTACCGGGAAGCTGCGCCAGCGGTCCCAGCGGGTCCGCGGGGTGACCTCCGACATCAGGAACCACCTCCGGGATCGGTGGAATCCCCTCGAAGACGAAGTTGGAATCGGTTTCGGCGATTGGTACCACGGTGACCTCCCCGGAGGATCCGTTTGACGGTGTGTGTGCTCTGCCCGCGCGCGATCGCCCGTGTTGCTCGATCTCGCGCGCCCCGACGTCCCCAGACAATGGAAACCGATCATCCGCCTCGGGCGGATGATCTCTCAGAGCCGAGCTTAAACCAGACGGGCTCGCCGTGGGCGTGAATTCCGTCACGCGGCGGGCCGCTGCGCGCCGCCTAGTGCATCCGTTACTGGTAGAGGATCAGCGTGTGCGCGCTGTAGGCGAAGAACACCGCCAGCAAGCTCCACGTCACGGGCCAGCTCACCGTGCTGAGGAACGCCGTCTCCCAGTGACCGAAGCGCAGGACGTAGACGAAGATCGCAAGCAGCAGGACCGCGTAGCACGCGATGGCAACCCCTGCGGGTAGCGCCAATCCGATGATGGGCGCAACTACCAGTCCCAGGACCAGCCACGCCGCGATCGCCAGGATGTCGACCGAGCGGCTTGTCCGCTGCCGCCCGACGATCGTGATGAAGCCCGCGGCACCGACGAGAGCGGCGACGATGAAGATCCCCATGGGCCAATGCGAGCTGAAGCCGAAGATCGAGCCCATCAGTTCGCCTCCGCACCAGAGCAGCAGGGGATCGAGGAAGCTGACGGCCACGACGCACGCGAACATGTCGGCCTCGGAATCCCAGGGATTTGCGAAGACCGGTCGATGCGGCACCAGTGCCGCCCTCAAAGCTGAGGGCTCGAGGGCTGCGCGGAAAGTGGTCGGTTTGTCCTGTTCCGTGCTCACGTGTCGAGGACGAATGGTAGGGATCGGACCCGTCCTCATCGTTGCCGGGACGCGGGCGATCGCCTCATCGGTCCGCTGAGGACCCGGTCATAGAAGTCAGAAACGGCTCGCGGCTGCCGATCTATGCACCGTGAGCACGTCAGTTCCACCGCCTGGCTATACCCAAACCCCGTCGGCTCCGGCGGTCGAGGAGCAGCAGCCCCCGCCGTGGTCGCCTGCGCTCCCTGCCCGCCGCGGCCGCTCGCGGCTGCTCGCCGGCGGCGCTGCGGTGGTCGTCCTGGCGGGGCTCGGATTCTTCTTCCTGGGGCCCAAGGGGACGCACCTCAACAGCGACCCCGTGGCGCAGGCGGCAACGCTCTCATCGAACGTGGCCGGCTACCGGATGCACATGTCGCTGGAGATGACGTCGTCCGAGTTGAGCTCGCCGATCACCGCCACCGGCAAGGGCGTTGTCGATCTCCGGGATCACGCGACGTCGCTGTCTCTGGCGATGAACCTCGGCGACGAGCCCCAGGTCGTCCAGGCACTGGGAAGCAGAACGCTCCACATGGACATGGTCACGGACGGAGCCGTGGTGTACGTGAAGCTGCCGTCCGCGCTGACCTCGGCGATGCCGACGGGGGGCAAGCGGTGGATCAAGATCGATCTGACCAAGCTCGCGGGCATCCCGGGGCTTTCGTCGCTCGGGAGCAACCCGACCACGAGCGATCCAGACGATGTTCTCCAGGCCCTGCGCTCGGTGTCCGACAGCGTCGTTGCTGAGGGAGGCCAGCGCGTCGACGGTGTCGAGACGACCCACTATCGAGCGGAGCTGAGCCTCGACCATCTCGTCGGCGCGGTCCCGTCGGCGGATCGGGCCGCCGTCCAGCAGGCGCTCTCGGCCATCGAGCAGGCCACCGGCACCGACGAGATTCCGGTGGACGTGTGGGTCGACTCCGGGCACCTCGTCCGGCGCTTCGAGATGTCGATGGATCTGAGCGCGCCCACCGGTCCAACGATGACGGAGACCGTCAAGGTCGATCTCGGCGACTACGGCCCTCAGCCTCAGCCGGCGATCCCACCGTCGGGCGAGGTACAGGACCTGAGCGGCCTGGCGGGCAGCGTCGGCGGCTGAGCCACACGAGGGGCCGCCGGTGCGATGATTCGCCGGGTGGAGGAGTTTGACGAGCTAGCGGTGACGCCGGCGGAGCGCGATGCGCTGCGGCGTCTGCGCGAAGCCACGGGCGATATCGACGGGCCGATGGAGCGGCATTGCCTGCGCGCCCGGCACATCGCGTCCGAGCTCGGGGCCCGTCGTGGTTGGACGATCGACGGCGAGGTGCTCACCGTCGCCGCAATCCTGCACGACATCGGTCTCTATCCGGGCGCCTCGCGCGGCGGCGTTTACACCGCGGATGGCGCGGCGCTCGCGCGCGAGATGCTGCCGGCATACGGCTGGCATCCCGAGCGAATCGAACTCTGCGCCGTGGCGATCGATCACCATCACGAGCTTCGTAACCAGCTCCGGCGTGGTCCCGAGGTTGAGGCCCTGCGGCTCGCCGATCTCGTGGAGCTGAGCGGCGGTCTGCTCACGTTCGGGCTCGACCGTCACTGGCTGTATGAGCTCAACCGCGCCGTGCCCAGGCGCGGCCTTGTTGGCGAGTTGTTCCGAGAGGTGGGGCGCGCAATACGCGAGCGACCGCTCACCATGACGCAGATCTTCTGGCGCTCTCAATAGGCTGTGCCGGTGCCGGGCCCGAACCAATCCGCCCAAGGTGTCATTCGCGGAGGGCCGTACTGGGACGTGCTCGAAGGTCAATCGGTCGGCGATCTGGTGGCCACCGCCACGGCGTGCGCCACCATCCGCCGGCGCGCATAGCGATCAGTTACGCCGGAACCAGGATCCCTCGACCCTGGAGCCGCCCGCCATCGAGATCCGCCATCGCGTCGTTGATCGCGTCGAGCGGGTAGGTGCTCGTGTGCAGGCTGACCTTGCCTTGGGCGGTGAGGGTCATCAACTCGACGAGGTCGGTGTAGGTACCGACGAGGTTGCCGATGAACGAGATCTCACGCGAGATCACATCGATCGTCGGGATGTTGATGTCCTCGCCGTATCCGATCACGTAGTAGAAGCCGCCGTCGCGGATCATCGCGATTCCGTCCTCGATCGCTCCCCGCTCGCCGACGAAGTCGATGATCGCCTCGGCCCCGAGACCATCGGTCATCTCCTTGACGGTATCCACGTGTGTGCCATCGACCTTGACGGTCTGATCGGCGCCCATCTCGCCGGCCAGCGCCAGCGCCTTCTCGGAGGGATCGATCACGATGATCTCGGCCGGCGTCATCGCCTTCAGGCACTGGATCCCGATGTGCCCGAGGCCGCCCGCCCCGATCACGACCGCGTGCGTACCGGCGCTCAGCACAGGGATCGCCTTCTTGACGGCGTGGATCGCGGTCAGGCCGGCATCGGCGAGCGCCGCGATGTCCTTCGGCTCGAGTCCGGGGCCCAGCTTGACGACCGAGCGCGCGGACGTCAGGAGGTATTCGGCGAAGCCTCCGTCGCGGTCGATTCCAGGGAACGAGCCGTTCAGGCAGTGCATGTCGTCACCCCGGCGACATGGCCCGCACAGGCCGCACGAGATGTACGGGTGGACGATCACAGTGTCACCCGGCTCCACATTCGTAACCGCGGAGCCGACCTCCTCAACCCAGCCCGCGTTCTCGTGGCCGGGCGTGTAGGGCAGCGTCACTCCGGACTTCTCCGCCCACTGGCCCTCCTGGATGTGAAGGTCGGTCCGACACAGGCCAGCGGCACCGATCCGCACGACGACGTCCAGCGGCCCGACGGCCTTGGGCTCCTCGACGCTGTCGAGCTTCAGCGGCTCGTGGTAGGCGTGCAGCCTCGCGGCCTTCATCGGGCAACCTCCTCCGCCAGGTCGTAGCGGGCTTGTAGTAGCGAGCGGCAGATGCCGCCGTTGGCTTCAAGGCTCGTCCGCACGAGCCGCGCCATCCGTAGCCAGCGATCCAGTTGCGACTCGATCAACGGCTCGCCATTGGCCGAGACGAACGCCGGCGCCTCGGGATCGCAGGCGATCCCCAGCTGGTGACGAAGCGCGAGGCAGCGTCGCGCGTCGGCGCCGGCGGGCAGGTCGCGGACGTGGAGGCGAACGACCTCGGCAGCGGATCTGCCCCCAGCGAGCAGTCGTTTGCACACCGCGGATTGCCGCGCGAGCAGCGCCTTGCGAGTGAACAGCTCGCGCAACGCCGCCAGATCGTCGTCGGCGGTCTCGCCGGGGAACGCGCCCATGAACCCGTCGCCACGCGCCAGCGCCTCGTTGATCTCCTGCCCGGTGTAGTGGTCTTCGAGCCGCACGCTCACGTTGCGCACCCCGGGCAGCCGGCGCACGGCCTTGCGCGCGTCGGCTGCCATCAGGAATGCGAAGTTGGGAGCGCACTGCGGCGTGGGCAGGCGAATCGTCACCGTGACGTCTCCGTCGGGGCTGACGTCACACGAGCTCACGAAACGCAGCGTGGTGATCGGCTCGTCGAGCTCGGGGTCGATCACCTCGTCGAGCGCCCGCAGGATGCTCTCTTTGCTTGTCATGCAGATTCGACCAGCTGCGCGTCGTCCTGCGCGCCCGGGGTGCCGGCGTCGTCGGGGAGCCGGAACTCCGGCGGCACGTCGATCCCGTACAGCTTGGCCGCGTTCAGCCCGAGGATCTTGCGCCGGGTGGCGTCGGTCACGCGCGGGTAGTCGGAGTACTGATCGTCGGGATAGTCCCAGTCGAGGAAGCCCTCGACCTGCCACTTCGGCTCCCAGATCCCGTAGTCGCTGCCGTACAGAATCTTGTCCTCGCCGACCCAGAACAGCAGCTCGCCCATCACCTTCGCGAAGAACCGCGGGCGGGCATACATGAGGCCGCCGAGCACGACCGCGAGCCCGGCGTAGACGTTCGGCTCCTGCGTGGCCATGAAGCAGAAGTCCTCGATCCGCGGCAACCCCACGTGCTCGACGATGAAGTTGAGCTCGGGATTGTCAGTGGCGGCGACGTCGATGTCCTTGACGTCGAACCCGTCCTTGTCGAGCGGCCAGATCGTCGGGCCCTTGTGGGCGTGGATGTTCTTGATCCCCAGCTCCTTGCACTTCTCGAAGAACGGCTTGCACGCCTCGTCCGCGAGGGTCCAGCCGCGCGAGCCCCGATACCACTCGGCCGTGTAGACCTTGGCGCCCTGGAGGTTGTAACGCTTGGCGTCCTCCTCGAGCTGCTTGAGCCCCGCCTCGCCCTCGCGCGGGTCCCAGCGTCCGTTGACGATCACCTTGCCGGGATGGTTGGCGGCGAGCGTGGCGTTGCGCTCCGTGGTGTTGAAGCCGTCGGTGTACCACTCCTTCAGGTACGTGGACTGGCACACCGCGACGTCGGCGCCGGCGTCCTCGAAAACGTCCTTGACGTAGTCCTCCTCGGAGTACTTCATGAACTTCTCGAGCGGCCAGTGCGTCTCCGGCGGACCGAGGCCCATGTAGGCGTGGAAGCATTCGATCCAACCCTTGGCGTACTGCTCCTGACCCTTGACCCAGTTCGGCGGGCTCGCATCCCAGAAGTGGGTGTGGGCATCGACGACGAAGTACTTGTCACCGTTGTGCTGGAACATGCCTCTCCCTTCCTGCGATGGAGCGCTGCGTTGCCAAGTGGAGCTCACCTTACTCTGCGCAGGCGGGCCGCTTTAAGGCTCCGAATTCAGGTGTGCCGCACGAATTGAGCGTCCTGCCGTCCAAGCGATCACGGGCGTGCCACTGCACGCGTGCGAGCGGCGACACGAGAACTCCGCGCCGCCGCTCGCCGTCTGGATGGCCCCTGCCTTGTGACTACGGCGTTGTCGTGGCCGCCGGCGCGCACACCGCGTAGACGGTCATCGCATCACCCGCGTCGCCGAACCCTGACACCTGCCAGCCGGTCTGGCCGAGGGGGAAGGTGTCGATCACGAAGTCGTCGGCTTCGTCGGCCACCTTCGCCCCACCGGTGACGACGTCCAGCCCGGTCGGGCACATGGCCTTCCCGGACACGGGCCCGGAACCGTTGAGCGTAACCGTCGACGACTCGTAGTCGAGCCGCGACAGCGGCGCGGACCCCGCGGTCGTGGCGGTGGTCGCGTTGGTCGCGTTGGTCGCGTTGGTCGCGTTGGTCGCGGTTGTGGCGCTCGGGACCGTGCCGAGCTTGTCCATGCTGATCTCCTTGCCCGTGATCGTATGGGCGCGAATGCGGTTGCCCGAGAGTGACCCCTTCTTGATCAGCTTGTCGCCATTGACGAGATGACCTGCAGCGATTGCCGTGCCCGACGCCGCGACAACAAGCGCCACGATTGCCACAACCATCGACGCCGTCGGCTTGAAACGTGATGCCCTCATGGGACCCTTCCCTCCTCGCCCGCGGACCGCGTGTCCGCAAGCTTTGGTGTGGATGTGACGAGATCTGGTGATCAGGTCGGGCCGAGGATCCCCGGGACCGCTAACAACCGGATAACTTGGGGTAACGGGAGAACTTGGCGAAGATCCGCCGGCGCTAAGCCGCCGGCGTTTGCTGCGACGGATGCGGCGGATCCTGTGGGGTGGGGAAGGCCCTGTCGATGAGCTCGATCCGGTAGCCGTCGGGATCCGCGACAAAACAGATCCGGTACTCCTCGCGGCCACCCGGCGCATAGGGCGGGCGCTCGGGCTGGATCCCGGCCAGCGCGAGCTGCTCGAGCATCGCGTCGAGGTCGTCGACGATCAGGGCCATGTGGTTGTAGCCCTCGCCCAGGTCGTAGGGGTCATCGCGCCCGACGTTGACGGTCAGCTCGAGCACGTCGCCGTCACCTGGGAGCCCCAGGTAGACGTTGTATGCGGACTCGAAATTCAACCGGCCGCGGTGCTCGAAGCCGAGTCGTTGATAGAAGGCGACAGAGGCCTCGATGTCCCTGGCCCGAATGCATGTGTGTACGAATTTCGCGCTCATCCGGCGGACGATAGCCGCGAACGGATGAACTGCGATCGAAAACGCCGGCAATCTGTACGATCGCGCCCTCGTCCAGTCCGAGGTAAGGGGATCGCGATCATGCAAGGAGCACTTCGAAAGGCGACGCTCGCAACTGGGCTGGCGACCTTGTTGGTGGCGCCGGCGGTGGCGGCCGCCACGGCGCCCACGCAGGCGTCGATCACGGGCACGATCTCTCCGGCCGTGGCCAGCACCTCCGGCAAGCTGCGGTCCGTGGGGCTGAACATAACGACTCGTTTCCAGACGGTTCCGGCCGGTGGCCAGCCGGCGACCGTGAGTCAGGCGGTCATCTATTTCGGACACGGATCGGTCGTCAACGCGCGGCTGTTTCCGTCGTGCAACGCGACGCGCCTGAACAAGATCGGTCCGAAGGCCTGCCCGAAGGGTTCGCGGATCGGCGGCGGTACCGTGACCGCGATCGGGGCCGGGCTGCCCGAGACGCTGGCGCTAACGGCGTTCAACGGGCCCAAGGGGCGGAGCGTGCTGTTCTTCCTCGCCGGGGGGTCCCCGCTGAAGATCGCCCAGGCGATCCAGGCGCCGATGGTGCCGGTCAAGAGCCGCTTCTATGCGTACAAGCTGACGCTCACGACCCCGCCGAATCTGGAGGTGATCGCCGGCGTCGCCACCGCCGTGACGTCGTTCTCGAGCACGATCAAGGCGACGGTCGTCCAGCGGATTCACCACAGGCGCGTCCGCCGCGGCTATATCGAGGTGCCGCTCTGCCCACCCGGCGCGATCGTCCCGCTGCAGGGCGTCTTCTCCTTCCTCGGCGCACCCACCCAGACCATCAACTCCGGCATCGTGTGTGGGGAGCCGCCGCCTTCCTGAAGTGTGGACGTGGCCCTACGGCTGGGTGGTCTCGTAGAAGTCGGCGTCGAGGCGGCGCAGCACGCCATGGTCGACTGCCCATTGCAGAGCCTCCTCGAAGGTCACGTCAGACCAGTCTGCTGCGCCGGAGAGACCAGCCAGCTGGTCACGGGTGAGCACGCGGTACGGTGCGATCGTGTCGGCCAGCCGCTGCGCCGCATCTCGCAGCCGCGCGTCCTCTTGGCCTTGGGGTGATGGTTTGTCCATGGCAATTCAGGGTCGGTCCGGCCGCAGGTGAAGCCGCTACTGGCGTTCGCCGGCGAACAGCTGGATCAGGAGCAGGAAGATATTGAAGATGTCAAAGAAGAGGCCGGCGGCGACGCCGCTCTGACCGGCCCTCGCCACCGGGCGACCGTCCGATAGAGCGGGTCGCCGGTTCGCATCCCCAGCCATTCCATGAACAGCACCATCGCGGGGAACGCGATCCCGAAGCGCACGAGCGGGATGTGCACGGCGAGTGACAGAGCCTGCATCTGCCGAGCCTCGAGCAGATAGTGCTGATGCTCGGGGGCGAAAGCCGCAGCGAGCGTGCTCATGCTGGGCCGCACGGTACCGCCCGAGTGCGGAGAGCCTGCCCTTCCGGAGCAGTAATCCGGCGGTTGACGGCGAAGTATCGTTTAGCCAAGCAGGGAACTCTGAAAGAGGGGTCGTCATGGGAGCGCAGCAGGTCAGCCTCAGCGCGGTCGCGTCGCGCGTATGGGAGATCTATCGCGATCAGGCCGGCGTATTGCTGGGGGTCGCGGTGATCCTGTTCGCCGTGCAGTTCGTCGTCAATCTGGCGCTTTCGGCAGCGGCCGCGATTTTCATCGCGTTGCTGTTCTGGGTCCTCAGCACGCTGTACCAGGGCATGGTCGTCGAGCTCGTGCAGGACCTCCAGGACGGAAAGCGCGATCACTCCGTCGGCGATCTGCTGCGGAGCGTCGGACCGGTGTTGCTGCCGCTGATGGGCGTGGGTGTGCTGTTCGCGATCGGCGTCGGGATCGGCTTCATCCTGCTCATCGTTCCCGGCCTTTACCTGATGACGATCTGGTGCGTCGTGGCACCGGTGACCGTGCTCGAGCATCCGGGCGTGTTCGCGGCGTTCGGTCGCAGCCGGGAGCTCGTCCGCGGCTATGGATGGGCCGTGTTCGGCGTCATCCTCGGGATCTTCTTCGCGGTTGTCCTGGTCAGCATCATCGCCGGCCTGATCGCGTCAGGGTTGGGCTCGTTCGGCCGAGCGCTCGTGCAGTGGGCCGTCGACACGGCGGTCGCGCCGGTGGCTGCCCTCGCCGCGACGGTGCTGTACCTCACCCTGCGCCAGGCACACGGCGAGACGGTTGCCCCCGGTGAGGCGCCTGCGCCCGCGCCGCTCGCGTGACGCGCTTGTTTTAGGGTCCAGGTTTGCGGAGAACAGATCGCAAACCAAGAGCGCGGACCAGAACAGGAGCGGGCATGGCGACTGACACACCGATGCAACTCGGAATGGTGGGGCTCGGCCGGATGGGCGCCGGGATCGTCCGCAGGCTGATGCGCGACGGCCACAGATGCGTGGGCTATGACGTCAACCCGCAGGCAGTCCAGGCGATCGCCGCCGACGGCGCGACCGGGGCAGATTCGCTGGAGGACTTCGCGGCCAAGCTCGACAAGCCGCGGGCCGTGTGGGTGATGGTGCCCGCCGGCGAGATCACCGCCCGCACGATTAACGCCGTGGCGGAGGTGCTCGATCCGGACGATGTGATCATCGACGGGGGCAACACGCACTACCACGACGACATCCGCCACGCCGCGGCGCTGAAGGAGATGGGTATTCACCACGTCGATTGCGGCACGAGCGGAGGCGTGTACGGGTTCCAGCGCGGCTTCTGCCTGATGCTCGGCGGCGAGGCGCACGTCGTGAAACGGCTGGGCCCGCTCTTCAAGTCACTCGCGCCGGGGGTCGACAGCGCGCCACGCACCCCGGGTCGGACCGGCGAGCCGAGTCCCTCGGAGCAGGGCTACTACCACTGCGGCCAGAACGGCGCCGGCCACTTCGTGAAGATGGTCCACAACGGGGTCGAGTACGGGATCATGGCGTCCTACGCCGAGGGTCTGAACATCCTGCGCAACGCCGACGTCGGCACGCGGATGCGGACGTCCGACGCCGAGACCTCGCCGCTCGAGCATCCCGAGTTCTACGAGTACCACTTCAACACGACCGAGATCACAGAGACGTGGCGCCGCGGCAGCGTCGTCGCGTCGTGGCTGCTCGACCTGACGGCGGAGGCTCTCCTCGAGTCGCCGGACCTCCGCGAATTCTCGGACCGCGTGGCGGACTCGGGCGAGGGCCGGTGGACCTCCGGGGCTGCGATCGACGAGGGCGTGCCCGCGCCGGTCCTGACCGCGGCGCTGTACTCCCGCTTCAGCTCGCGCGGGAAGGACGAATTCGCCGATCGAGCGCTGACCGCGATGCGCAAGCAGTTCGGGGGCCACTCGGGATAAGGTGGCGCGCATTCGCGCGCGTGTGGTGTGGCTTTCGCGCTCGGTTCGGTGGCTGTCGGCTGCCGAGCTTGATGGCGGTGGTAACTCAGCCCGCGGGCGCTTCGCGCCCGCAGCCCGGGATGGCGGCGGCCTGGCATTTGGCAACGAAGGGGGGACGATCGGGCGCCATTGCACCCGCCACCGCCCCGCTCGGCCGGCCGAAACCTGCATAGCACGACAATTCCGCGCCAAGACCCGAGGCCTGTCGAGTTATGCATGAGGAGCATGCTCAGTACGACAGGGCTCGGCGATTTTTCCGGCGTTGTCGTGTTGTGCAGCATTTGAGGCCCCGGATCCCGCGATCGAGCCTCACCCTTCCCCCTTCCCCAGCGCCGTTTACCGAGCCTAACGGTCGCCACGCTGCGGGCGCCCAGCGCCCGCGGGTCGAGAGGCCACAGCCCCGGCTCGCCACGTCAGGAGCTATTCCGCCGGAGCGCCACCGTCGCCATTGGCAATCGCCCGCCACACCCGCTCGGGCGTCATCGGCAGCCGCTTCAGCCGCACTCCACGGGTCGCCGCCGCGATCGCGTTCGCCACCGCCCCCGGGACGCCGATCACGGGCGCCTCGCCGACGCCCTTCGCGCCGAACGGCCCCTCGGGCGCCGGCACCTCGACGATCTCGGTGTCGATCACCGGCGTGAACGCAGCCGTCGGGAGCGCGTAGTCGACGAACGACCCGCTGACGAGCTGACCGTGCTCGTCGTAGGCCATCTCCTCGAGGAGCGCCCATCCGAGACCCTGCGTCGCGCCGCCGCGCATCTGCCCCTCGACGAGCGCGGGATTCAGTGCGCGTCCGACGTCCTGGGCGATCACGTGGGCCAGCACCTTGACGGCGCCGGTGTCGGGGTCGACGCGTACGTGGGAGAGATGGGCCGCGGCCTGTGGCGCCTGCTGTGGCTGGGCGACGCGTCCGTGGCCCTCCACCGGAGGGTGGGGGCTTCCGAAGCGCAGGATCTTCGGCGCCAGCTCCTCGATCGAGAGCGCCTGTGCCGGAGCCCCGCGGGGCTGGACGGCGCCGTCGACGATCTCGAGGTCCTCGGGTGCGATCTCGAGCTCCTCGGCGGCGACCTCGAACAGCCGGTCCCGGGCCTCGACCGCGGCGCGCTCCACCGCGCGGCCGACCGTGTAGATGATCTTGCTGCCGCCGCTCATAGGGGCATAAGGCGAGCTCGAGGTGTCGGCGTGGACGACCCGCACACGCGAGGGGTCAAGGCCGAACGCATCGGCGGCGATCGTCGCGAAGACCGTCTCGACGCCGGTCATGTCCGCGGCGCCGGTAATGATCGTCAAGCGGCCGTCGGCATCGAGGCGGCACACCGCGGCCGCCGGCTCGTAGCCGCCGGGCCACCAGCCCAGGGCGAGGCCGACGCCCTCGCCGTCCGGCAGCTCGCCTCGGCGGTCCCACAGCGGATGGTCGCGCACGCGCTCCAGGCACTCGCGGGCGCCGAACACCGGGAACGGTCTGCCCGCGGGGTTCGGATCACCTTCACCCGCGACGTTGCGCAGGCGGAGCTCGAGCGGGTCGATTCCCAGGCGCTCGGACAGCTCGTCGATCAGCGACTCGACGGCGAAGGCGGCTGGAGGCGCCGCCGGCGCGCGATAGGCGCCGAACGTCACGCGGTTCGTGGCCACGCCGAGGGCCGTCAGATGGTGGGCCCGCCAGCGGTAGGGGCCACTGGCGAGCAGCGCGGCGATCGACTCGAGACCGAAGTCGGCGGTCGTGCCGCGATCGACGAGCACGCGCGAGCGGATCCCGGTGAACCGGCCGCCGGCGTCGGCGCCGAGCTCGACTTCGAGCACCTCCGCGCCGGCGGGATTCGTCGCCCCGATGTCCTCGCTGCGGGTCATGGCGAGGCGGACCGGCCGGCGGAGGGCGAGGACCGCCGAGACGACCAGCGGTTCGACGATCATCATCTTTCCGCCGAACGCGCCTCCGATTGGCGCACTGCGGACGCGCACGCGGTCGACCGGCACACCGAAGAGTTCGGCAATGCCGTCGCGCGTGGCGAACGGCGCCTGCGTCGACGTGGTCACCACGAGCTCCCCATCCGGCTCGAGCCAGGCGGTCGCAGTCTGGGGCTCGATGTATCCCTGGTACATCCACGGCGTGGTGAACCTCCCGCGCACGACGACATGGCTTGCCGCCAGGGCCGCATCGACGTCTCCCTGCTCGAGCCTCGCCGTATCGAGGACGTTTTCGGAGAGCTCCTCGTCCTCGCCGACCCCGCCGACGGCCACCGACGCGTGGGCGTCGCTGATGTCGGATCCTTCGCCGGCGGTTCGCTCGTGCACGCGGGCTCTCGGCGATCCGGGCCGCGCGGCGGCCTCGAGGTCGACCACCGGCCTCAGTGGCTCGAGCTCGACCTCGACGAGCTCCGCGCCGTCGGCGGCGAGCGCCTCGGTTTCGGCGACCACGATCGCGACGGGCTGGCCGACGTACACGATCTCCTCGCGGGCCAGCGGCTCATATTGGCGCCCACGCCCGGTGGCGACGATCGGGAGATCGGCCGCCGTCATCACCGCGACGACTCCCGGAACCGCGGCTGCCGCGTCGGTCCGGATCGCCACGATCGTCGCGTGGGACTCGTGCGCGACCACCAGCCGGGCATGCAGGAGGCCCGGAACGGGCAGATCCGCGGTGAAGCGGGTGGTGCCGCGGACCTTCGGCTCCGAGTCGCGGCGAGGGGTGGGGACGCCGACTGCGGCCATGCCAGCAACCTAGCATTCGACGTGATGTCCACTGGTCGTCCCTTCACCGGCATGGCGCTCGACCGGGCCACGAGCGAGCGCAAGGACCCGGTACTGGTCGAGCGAATGCTCGAGGATCCCGCCACGCGCGCGGTCGTGGCGGGCCGAGATGGTGTGCTGATCGGCGACGGCCCGGCGCTGCTCCGTACGCCGCTGCGAGGCGATCAGGAGCGAATCCTGCTCGGCCTCGACGAGCACACCGGCCGAGCGCTGTTCGCGCTCGACCTCGACGTGCTCCCCTCCGACGCCGGTTGGACCGACGGCGGGCGAATCGTCTCGCTGCGAGACGCCGGCGGCCTGCTCCCCCACGCCGAGGCCGGGCTCGCCGCGTACCTGACAGCGCTCCTGAACTGGCACCGGCGCCACCGCTTCTGCGCCAATTGCGGGGCGGGCACCGTGATCGAGGAGGCGGGCTACTCGCGGCGCTGCCCGCGGTGTCACGCCGTGCACTTCCCCCGCACCGACCCGGTCGTGATCATGACCGTCGAGCACCGGGGCCGGCTGCTGCTGGGGCGGCGCGACGGGTGGCCCGCGAAGCGCTACTCGGTGCTGGCGGGATTCGTCTCGCCCGGCGAATCGGCGGAGGAGGCCGTCGTCCGCGAGGTGCGCGAGGAGTCGGGAATCGTCGCGCGCGACGCCACGTACGTCAGCTCGCAGCCGTGGCCGTTCCCGTCCTCGCTGATGCTCGGATTCGAGGCGCAGTCGGATGGGGGAGAGCCGAGGGCGCGCGATGGCGAGCTACAGGAGGTGCACTGGTTCTCGCTGGACGAGGTCCGCCGGGCCGCGCGGGGGGAGGACCCCGAGCTCATGCTGCCCCCGCAGGTCTCAATCGCCCGGTTCCTGATCGACCGGTGGATCGGCCTCCACGAGGCGTAGGACGGACTCCCGGTCGATCTCGAGCGCCTTGACGTTCTCGGCGATCTGCTCCGGGGAGGTGGCGCCGAACAGCACCGTCGCGACCGCGGGGTTGGCGAGCGCGAAGGCGATCGCCAGGGCCGCCGGACTGCTCCCGATCTCCTCGGCGAGCGCCCGCAGCGACCGGCCGCGCTCGCGGGCGGCCGGATCGAGATCGAGACCGGAGCCCCGCCCGGCGCCGCCGGCGTCGTACTTCCCCGTGAGCACGCCGCCGGCCATCACGAACGAGGCGACGAGGCCGGCTCCGGACGCCCGTAGCGCCTCGCTCATCTCGGGGCTCTCAACCCAGTCGCGCCGGACGAGGCTGTACGGGAGCTGCACCGCGCACGGCATCGGCAGCCCCTGGTCCGAGGCCGCCGTGATCGCCTCCATGAACTGCCCCGCCTCCCAGTTGACGATCCCCCACGCACGGGCCTTGCCGGCCGACAGCAACTCGCCGAGCGCAGACACCATCTCCCCGACGGGCAACGAGCCGGGCGGCGGGTTGGCGTAGATCAGATCGATGTAGTCAAAGCGCATCCGCCCGAGCGAGCCGTCGAGCTCGGCGGCGGCGTCCTGCTCGGGCCAGAACTCCCACCACAGCTTGTTAGAGACGATCGTGCTCGCGCGGTCCCATCCGGCGGCTCTGAAAAGCTCGCCGAACAGCACCTCCGAGTAGCCGGTCGGGATCGGCGCGCGTCCGGTCTCGTCGTTGTAGCGGGCGTCGTCGAGGAACGTGATGCCGTGCTCGCGGGCCGCTCGCATCACCGCGAGCCCGTCGTCTCTGCCGATCCGTTCGAACGTGCGCCACGACCCGAGCGACAGGCGCGAGACCTCGAGCTCCGAGGCTCCGAGCTGGCGGCTCTCCATGACCCAATTATCCGGATGTTTGACGACGGTCACAGAGGGGCACCACGCGATTTGTACAGTGGGGAAGGTCCTCGGTTTCCTCGCTCCCAGGAGTCGCGCATGGTCGGTCTCAGTCGTTGGTGCATAGCCCATCGCCGGTGGGTGATCGTCGGGTGGATCTTGATTGCGGTCGGCTCGACTGTGGTCGCCGGCGCCGTCGGGCGCCAGTACGCGACCAACTTCAGCCTGCCCGGGACCGAGTCCCAGCACGTCAGCGACCTGCTGCAGAGCGAGTTCAAGTCGCAGAGCGGCGACGTCGACACGATCGTCTTCCACACGTCCATCGGAACCGTCGAGGACCGGCAGGTGCGGGGCGCGATCGAGCCGCTGCTGGCCAAGGTGCGCGACATGCCGCACGTCGTCAGCGTGGTCAGCCCGTACACGAGTGCCGGCGCGGTCGAGGTCTCGCACGACCGGCGGACCGCGTTCGCGACGATCAACTACGCCAAGCGCGCGAACCTGCTGCCCGACGCGACGGGGAAGCCGGTGCTCGCCGCGATCGACAAGATCGACGTGGCCGGCCTGAAGGTGGCCGCCGGCGGTCAGGTGATCGAGCAGGCTGAGGGCTTCAACATCGGTCCGGCGACGTCAGTCGGCGTGATCGCCGCGCTGGTGATCCTGCTGCTGACGTTCGGCTCGCTATACGCCGCAGGGATGCCGCTGGTCACCGCCGGCCTCGGCCTGATCACGGGGATCGCGCTGGTGGGGCTGGCGACGCACGTCACCGACATGTCGAACGTCTCACCCGAGCTGGCCTTGATGATCGGGCTGGGGGTCGGGATCGACTACGCCCTGTTCATCGTCACCCGTTTCCGAGAGAACTTCCGAAAGAACGGCGATGTCGAGTTGGCGGTCGTGCAGGCGATGGATACCTCGGGCCGCGCGATCCTGCTCGCCGGCACGACCGTGATCATCGCCCTGCTGGGGATGTTCGCCACCGGCGTGACCTTCCTGTATGGGCTGTCGATTGCCTCCGTGCTCGCCGTGCTGCTCGTGCTCGTCTCGTCGCTGACCGTGCTGCCGGCGCTGCTCTCCCGCTGGGGTGCGAAAGTCGGGCGCCCGAGCCGCCGGACCCGGCGCCGAGCGGAGAAGGGCGCCCCGCCGCGTGAATCGTCGTGGCGCCTCTGGAGCCTGACCGTCCAGTCACGGCCGTGGCCGCTGGCGGTGGCCTCGTTCCTGGTGATCTGTCTGTTCCTGGTACCGGTCCTGGGGTTGCGACTGGACTCGAGCGACGCCGGCAACGACCCGTCGAACACGAGCACGTACCGGGCCTTCAACCTGCTCTCGGATGGCTTTGGCGCCGGTTTCAACGGGCCGCTGCTCGTCGCCGTCGAGCTTCCCGGCCCGGGACACGACGCGGCCGTCCCCGCGATCCGCAACGCGGTCGCCCACACTCCCGACGTCGTCGCGGTCACCCCGCCGCGCATCTCGCCTTCCCGCAAGGTCGCGGTGATGGAGGCCTATCCGGCGTCGGCTCCCCAAGCTGACGCGACGACCAACCTCGTCAACCACCTGCGACACGACGTCCTGCCGCCGGTAAAGAGCCGATACGGCGTGAAAGCGCTGGTCGGCGGGTTCACGGCCGGCTCGATCGACTTCTCGAACGTGCTCGCCGGAAAGCTGCCGCTGTTCATCGGGATCGTGATCGTGCTTTCCGCGCTGCTGCTGTTCGTGATCTTCCGCTCGCTGGTGATCCCGATCCAGGCGGGCCTGATGAACCTGCTCAGCATCGGCGGCGCGCTCGGTGCCACGGTCCTGGTGTTCGAGGACGGATGGCTCGCGAACGTGCTCGGCGTGTCGAAGGGGCCGATCGAGCCGTGGATCCCCGTGCTCATGTTCGCGGTCGTGTTCGGACTCTCGATGGACTACGAGGTGTTCCTGATCTCCCGCATCCGGGAGGAGTGGGTTCGCCACCGCGATCCGGGCCGAGCGGTCGCCGACGGCATCGCGTTCACCGGACGCGTGATCAGCGCCGCCGCCGCGATCATGATCTGCGTGTTCCTGTCGTTCATGCTCGGAGACGAGCGCGCGATCAAGGAGTTCGGCTTTGGCCTGGCGGCGGCGGTGTTCATCGATGCGCTCGTCGTGCGCTGCGTGCTGTTGCCGTCCGTGCTCGAGATCCTCGGACGCGCCACGTGGTACCTGCCAGCGTGGATCGACAAGCGGTTGCCGCACATCAACATCGAGGGCAGCGCGGCTGCCGCGGAGGGTGCGACCGCCGGCGAGGCGCCGACCGAGTCGCCCGAGCCGGTCGGCACCACCCGCTAGTGGTCGGGCGCGCGCAGCACGACCACGCAGTTCTGCCCCCCGAAGCCGAACGCGTTCACGAGCGCGGTGCGGACGGGCGCCTGCCGCGCCCGGAGTGGGACGTAGTCCAGATCGCACTCGGGGTCGGCGCGCTCGAGGTTGATCGTGGGGGGCAGGACTCCGTCGCGCATCGACAGCAGGCCGACCATCGCCGACAGCGAGCCCGCGGCGGCGATCAGGTGGCCGACCATCGACTTCGGCGAGCTCGCCGGCGCGTCCTCGGCGGCGGCGCCGAGCGCGGCGCGGATCGCGCGCGTCTCGGCGACGTCGTTGGCCCGCGTGGCCGTCCCGTGAGCGCAGATGAAGTCGACCTCTTCGGGCGCCGTCCCCGTCCGCTGCAGCGCGAGCGTGATCGCCCGAGCCGCCTGTTCGCCCGAGGGCTCGGGGGCGCTGATGTGAAATGCGTCTGAGGTGAGGGCGCCACCGGCGACCGAGCCGTAGACGCGCGCGCCGCGCCGCCGGGCGTGGGCCGCCGACTCGAGGACGAGCACGACGGCGCCCTCGCCGAAGACGAAGCCGTCCCGGTCGGCGTCGAACGGCCGGCTGGCGCGCTCGGGCTCGTCGTTGCGCTCGGACAACGGCCCCATGTTCGCGAGGCCGGCGAACATGGCTGCGGAGATCCCGGCGTCGGCGCCCCCGGCGACGATCACGTCGGCCTCGCCCGAGAGGATCAGACGGCGGGCCTCGAGCAGTGAGGCGTTGCCGCTCGCGCACGCCAGCGCGCTGGCGGTGACCGGCCCGTGGGCGCCGAGGTCGATCGCGACCTCACATGCCGGCATGTTCGGGATCGTGGAGGGAACGTAGAACGGGCTCACGGCCCGGTAGCCCTGCTCGACGAGCGCCTCGACGTTGGTCTCCGTCTCGGGAACGCCGGCGACCGCCGTGTTGATCACCACGCCGATCCGGTCGGCGTCCGCGGTCACGTCGAGGCGCGCATCGGCCACGGCCTCGCGCGCGGCGGCGACCGCCAGCTGCGAGACGCGCGCCGAGCGGCGAGCCCGCTTGATCCCGAAGAGCGCCTCGGCGTCGAAGCCCTTGACCTCACCGGCGATTCGAACCGGGAGCGCCGAGGCGTCGAACGATTCGATCGTCGCCACCCCCGACCGGCCGTCGACGAGCAGCCGCCAGGTCTCCGGGGCATCGAGTGCGAGCGGCGTGAGCGCGCCGATCCCCGTGATCACCGGAGCGGCGTCGTGGGCCGAGTGAGAGTCGGTCATCGGCCGCGAGACGGTACAGGCTTCGCGTGTCCGCCGGCCTACTCGCGGGCAATAATGTGTGCGGCATGGAAGCAGCCACGCCCGGAGGGGAGACGACGGCGAGCGACCGCGGCGGCGCGCCGCCGGCGTTCTCGCTCGAGCTCAGCGAGGATCAGAAGGACATCCGCGACTGGGTGCACGGCTTCGCCGAGCAGACGGTCAGGCCGGCCGCCGCGGAATGGGACGAGCGCGAGGAGACGCCGTGGCCGGTGATCCAGGAGGCGGCCAAGATCGGGCTCTACAGCCTCGAGGGAATCGCCCAGTTCTGGTACGACGCCAGCGGGATCATGTTCCCGATCGTCAACGAGGAGCTGTTCTGGGGCGACGCCGGGATCGGGATGTCGATCATGGGGACGACGCTCGCAGTCGCCGCGATCCGGGCGAACGGGACGCCGGAGCAGTGGGGCGACTGGATTCCTCGGTGCTTCGGCACCGAGGACGACCCGCAGGTCGGCGCATTCTGCGTCTCCGAGCCCGACGCCGGCTCGGACGTCTCCTCGCTGCGGACCCGCGCTCGCTTCGACGAGGTCTCCGATGAATGGGTGCTGAACGGCCAGAAGGCGTGGGCGACCAACGGCGGCATCGCCAGCATCCACGTGATCGTCGCGACGGTCGACCCGGACCTGGGCGCCCGCGGCCATGCGTCGTTCGTGATCCCACCAGGCACGAAGGGTCTCGAGATGGGCACGAAGGTCAAGAAGCACGGCCTGCGGGCCTCGCACACCGCCGACGTGTTCCTCGACGATGTCCGCGTCCCCGGCGCCTGCCTGCTCGGAGGCAAGGAGCGGCTCGACGAGCGTCTCGCGCGCGCCCGCGAAGGGCAGGGCTCACGCGGGCAGGCGGCGATGCGGACGTTCGAGCTGAGCCGGCCGACGGTCGGGGCCCAGGCGCTCGGGATCGCCCGCGCCGCATACGAATACGCGCTCGCCTACGCCAAGGAGCGCGTCCAGTTCGGGCGGCCGATCATCGACAACCAGGCGATCGCGTTCACGCTCGCGGACATGAAGATGGAGATCGACGCGGCGCGCCTGCTCGTGTGGCGAGCTGCGTGGATGGGGCGTCAGGGACACGACTTCGACAACGCCGAGGGGTCGATGAGCAAGCTGAAGGCAGGCGAGGTGGCGGTGTGGGCGACCGAGCGGGCGATCCAGATCCTCGGCGGCAACGGCTACACGAGGGAGTACCCAGTCGAGCGGATGCACCGCGACGCCAAGATCTACACGATCTTCGAGGGCACTTCCGAGATCCAGCGCCTGGTCATCTCGCGCGCGATCTCGGGGATGCAGATCCGCTAGCGGCGCGCGTTTTTGGCGCCTGCGGCCTTGGCTGGCGGACGGCTCGGTAAAGGCAGCAGGGAGAGGGGGTGGGTGAGGGCTTCGGCGGGTCGCGAGAGCGCGCGGTTGAGCTGCTCCGGCGACCCAAACCCGCGACTTTGTGCCGAGAGTGTCACGGGGAACCTGCATAACACGACAACACCGGCGCCAGACCCGAGCCCTGTCGTATTACGCATGCTCTTCATGCATAGCTCGACAGGCCTCGCCATTCTGGCCGGGATTGTCGTGCTATGCAGGTTCGGGACGCGTGCAATGGCGCCCGCTGCGGCCGTGAGTCGACCGCCAGCCACGCGACACGCCGAGCCTAGGAGATAGACGACAGGCGCGCGGGCACGTACAGCGCCACGTTGCGATCGAGCCGGCCGCCGATGAACCCCTGCGGTCGGCCGCCCTGAGCGTCGAGGTACGAGAGCTCGCGGGAAATCGGCCAGGCCCAGCCGGCGCCGGGATCGACGTGGTCGAGCATCCACGTCTGGATCGCCACGCCGCCGCCCTCGGTCTCGACGACCTGGAGCGCCCGGGCCTGCTGCGGGTAGTCGATCAGCGACGCCGTATTGACCAGCCAATAGCCGCCCGTCGCGGTCGGCCGCGGCGTGATCTGGTTGCGGTGCGTGTGGCCGGCGAGCGCCGCGATCACCCGGGGGTGCGAGTCGAGCAGCGCGAGCAGCTGTCCGCCCCCGTCCGAGCTCTCGAGCGGCTGGTGGGAGACCGCGATCACCCAGCGCTCGCCGGCGTCGGCGAGCGCGCCCGCGAGCCACGCCGGCTGGCCGGGCCGGACGAGCCCTCCCGAGCCGCCGGCGCGGCGGGCGAGGTCGATGACGATCAGGCGCAGCGAGTCGCCGATGTCGACGCTGTAGTCGAGCGCGGAAGCGCCCGACCGCGCCCCGGACGCCGCCTGAAGTCGGCCGATCACCTCGGAGCTCGACATCTCGCGGCGGTCCCGGTCCGGCGGCACCCGCACCTTTGGCGCCGCCAGCGCCTGGGCCAGAAACCGGTCGACGAGCTGGGGCGCCGGCGGCCCGTCGGGCGAATACGTCGCGCCCAGGGACGCCCCCGGCGGCAACGTCAACCCCGAGGGCAGCTCCCACACGGCGCGGTCGCCGAGCGCGAGCGCGCGGGTCTCGGCCGTCGGCGCGATCTCGCCCGCGACGAGGATGTCGTGATCTCCGAGCACGGGGCACCATCGCGCGCCGAGTCCCGAGCAGGCGAACGAATGCACGGCCTGGCGCAGCAGCCCCGGGTGCCGGGGAGCGTCGAGGTCGGGCCGGTAGTAGAACGGGTCGGGGTCGCTGGCGAGCTGCACGCCGAAGTAACCGTCGGGGCCGCTGCCGGGATGCACGATGCCGCCGCGCAGCACCGCCAGCGCCTGGGAGAGCTCGTTGCCCTGATCGTTGTCGATCAGATCGCCGCCCTGGATCACGAGGTCGGGCCGGACGTGCCCTGATCGCGCGGAGGGCGCCGGCGAGGACCTGAGTCGTGAGCGTCTCCTGAGGGCGGAACGTCGACTCGAAGGGCGCGCCGAGCCGGTCGAGGAACGTCACCCGCGCCGGCGAGGAGGCGTCGAGCACGTGAGCGTCGGTGACGTGTGCCAGGGTTGTGAGGACGCGGGTCGCGGCGCGCCGCGGGGCCAGGGCGGTGCGCGCGATCAGCGGCTCGCCCGGACCGGGAGTCAGCACGCCGACGCCGGCGGGATCGCGCCACGTCGAGGCCAGTGTCGACCCGATCGGCGAGACGCGCTCGGAACCTGCCCCGCAACCCGCGAGCGCGATCGCCGCCGTCCCGGCCAGCCCTTCGATCAGCGCTTCGCGCCTGGTGATCCGTCTCATCATGACCCGAGCCCCGCGACCACGGTCTCGCGCGTCGCCTGCCGCGCGACCCAGAACACCGTCACCGCGCCGGCGACAACGAGTCCGCCGAGGACGACCGCGACCTCCAGCGCGCTCGCTTCCAGGGGCAGCGTGGCGTAGTTCGCGGCGAGTCTCGACATCTCCGGCCCCAGCACGACCCGTTCGAGCACGATCCCGAGCAGCGCCGCGGGGATGACGAGCGCGACGACGGCGCCGGCGAGCAGCCGCCGGACCGCGGTGGCGCCGCCCCCGAACGCGCGCAGGACCGAGACGGTCCGCCGGCGCTCCTGGACCGTGAGGGCGCACGCCTGGATCAGCGCGTACAGGCACACGAGGCCGTCGACGATCGCGATCGCCCGGAGGATCGAGCGCAGCGTGTCGACGAGTGGGACCCCGCGGCCGATCGCGCCCGTGGCGGCGGCGGCGCTCGACCCGAGCTCGTTGCTGACGGCGGTCGCACTGGCGCCGGGGCGCAGGCGCACCGCGAGCTCCTCAGGGGCGTTGGGGTCGCCGGCGAGGAGCGCGGCGGAGGGAACGTACGCGACGCGGCCCTCGTGGTCGAGCGAGCTGACGACGCCGACAACGCGCAGCCGCAGCTCGTCGCCAGAAGCGAGCTGGATCGCCAGCGTCGCGCCGGGAGCGAGGCCGAGCGCATCGGCCAACCCGGCGCCCACGACGGCCTGGCGGGGCCCGCGGATCGTGTGTCCCGAGACGAGCGGCGGCGCCTCGAACTTCGCCGTCTCCGTCCCCGGGTAGGCGATCACGTTGATCGTCTCGTCGAGCGAGAACGAGTCGAGCGCCTGTTCCTCGTAGCGGGGGGCCACGGCCTCGACGCCGGGGATCCTGCGCACGCGCGCGGCGGCCGAGGCGGGGAGCTGCGCCGTGAGCTGGTAGCGCTTTCCCAGCGCCGCCGGGTCGGTCTCGAGCGCGCCGAGCGCCGAGGCGAGCGCGAGCATGAGCAGGACGAACGCCGCCGAGAACCCGAGCGCGGTGGCGGTGGCGAGCCAGCGCGTGCGTCGTGCGGCGACCAGCCGCACGCCCAATGACGTGAGGCCGGGCGGGAGCGGCAGGGGAGAGGCGCCGCGCGCCAGCTCGCCGCCGCCCAGCAGCGCCACCGGCGGCCGACCCGCCGCGCGCCACGCCGGCCACGCCCCCGCCACGACCGGAATCGCGATGCTCGCCGCCCACCCGGCCGCCAGCGGCGCCAGCAGCGCGAGCCCCGGCGCCGGCTCGTTCAGGAGCATCAGCAGACGGCTCGTGGGCGAGTACGTGGCGAACGTCCCCGCGACCGCGCCGAGCGTGGCCGCCGGCGCCGCGATCAGCATCGCCTCGAGCGCCTGCGTGAGCGCGAGGTACCCGCGCGGGGCGCCGACCGCGCGGCGTACACCGATCGCGCGCAGCCGGCGCTGGACCTCCGCCCGCGCCGAGGATGCGAGCATCACCGCCGCGGTCACGAGCGCGATCACCGACAGCGCCACGAGCAGGTCGATCACGATCCCGGCGGCCTGACTGAGCAGCACGCGCACGCCCGAGCGGGTCACGAACTGGAGCCCCTGGAGCCCGTAGCTGATCGAGCGAGCCTGGACGAGCACCTCGTTCAGGTACCGCGGGTCGCGAAGCCAGATCTGCGCGAGATCGACCTGTGGATCCGGCGAGCCGCCGAACCGCCGCGCCAGCGCCGCCTCCGAGACGTACACGCGCGGCACGGCCAGCGGGTAGGAGACGTTGTCGGGGCTCTCCGAGAAGCCGACGACCCGCTGCGGGCCGAGGCCCGCTACGTCGAGCGTGCCCCCGAGCCGGATGCCCCAGTCGGCGGCGAGCCCGCGCTCGACCACGACCTCTCCGAACCGCCGGTCCGACATCTCGTGGCCGGCGACGATCGCGTACCCCCGGCGGCCGGGGCCGACGACCTCGACCGAGCCGCTCGAGCTGAAGTGATCGCCGGCAGAGAACGAGACATTCGTCACCTCCTGGCGGAGTGAGAACGCCGCGACGTCGGGGAGCGACTCGATCCGCTCGGCGATCCGATCGGTCGGCTCGGAGTTGAAGCGGACGATGATGTCCGGGAGCTGGGCGGCGCGCGCGGCGCGATCAAAGCCCCGGCCGAGGCCGTCCGAGACGACGATCGCCGCCGACAGCATTGCGGCGGCCAGCGCGATCCCCAGCGCGGTCAGGAGCGATCGCCGGCGTCGTACACGCACGCCGTAGCGTGCCTCGGCCAGCGCGGCCCTCAGACTGACTCCTGCAGCCATCGCGCCTGTTCGGTTCCGGTCGCGTGCAGCCGTCCGTCGTGGAGGTGGAGCACGCGGTCGGCGATCGCCGCCGCCTCGGGCTCGTGGGTCACGATCACGACCGCGCGCCCCGGGAGCCGGCGCAACAGCTCGAGCACGGCGCGGCCGTTCTCCTGGTCGAGGTTGCCGGTGGGCTCGTCGGCGAGCACCAGCTTGGGATCGTTCACCAGAGCCCGGGCGATCGCGAACCGCTGCTGCTCGCCGCCGGAGAGCTCGTGCGGGCGGCGGTCGGCTATCCCGGTCAGGCCGAGCTCGTCGATCAGCGCCCGAGCGCGGCGCTCGCCGCCCCGGCGCGCGCCGGGAAGCCGCGCCGGCAGCAGCACGTTCTCCTCGCCGCTCAGCTCCTCGATCAGGTGAAACGACTGGAACACGAAGCCGACATGCTGCAGCCGCATGCGCGCCAGGGCCCGTGCCGGCTGGGCCGTCAGCTCCTGCCCGGAGAGCACGATCCGCCCGCGGTCCGGCCGGTCGAGCGCCCCCAGGAGGTGGAGCAGCGTCGATTTGCCGCTACCCGAGGGGCCGAGCACCGCCACGACCTCGTCGGCCTCGACGTCGAGGCTGACGTCGTCGAGCACGCGTCGCGCGGCGCGCCCGCTGCCGACGGTTTTGCAGATCCCGTGCGCTTCGAGGACGGGCACTGCGGACAAATGTAGACGCCGGCGCATGCGCCGGCGTCAACCTGGCCGCATGCGGCCAGGTTCGGGGCGGCGCATGCGCCGCCCCGTTCCCTGGATCAGGCGGCGGGCTCGACCGCCACCGGAGATGACCGGCGCAGCCCGGTCCAGCGCGGCATGTACCAGGCCCGCTCGCCGAGCAGGGCGAGCGTCGCCGGCAACAGCACGCCGCGGATCACGGTCGCGTCGATCAGGATCGCGGCCGCAAGGCCGACACCCATCTGCTTGAACTCGACCAGGCTCAGGGTGCCGAAGATCGCGAACACCCCGACCATCACCAGCGCGGCGCTGGTGACCACGCCGGCGGTGCTGCGAACCGACTGGACCACGGCCTCACGGGCCGGGACGCCGCGGTCGACGGCCTCGCGGATGCGGCTGAGGATGAACACGTGGTAGTCCATCGACAGGCCGAACAGCACCACGAACAGGAACAGCGGCAGCCACGAGGTGATCTCGCTCTTGCCCTGGAAGCCGAGCAGCTGATGGCCGACGCCGTGCTGGAAGACGAGCACGAGCAGGCCATACGCCGCCGCCACCGAGAGCAGGTTCAGGGCGATCGCCTGAAGCGGGATCACGATCGAGCGGAACGTGAACAGCAGGAGCAGGAACGCCGCGCCGAGCACGAACGCGAACACGATCGGCAGGTGCGAGTTCATCGTCGAGTCGAAGTCGACGGTGCCCGCGGTGTTGCCGGTGACGCCCGCCTGCACGCCGCGAACGGCGCCGACGGTCTGCGGCACGAGCGCGCGCAGCCGGGCCAGCGCGGCGTCCGACGTCGCGTTGGTGCCGTCACCCGCGAGCGGGATCGAGACCGTCTCGGCCTGGTGGTCCTTGCTCTGCTGGACCGTGATCGGGTGCAGCAGTCCCCTGGTCCGGCTCGCCTCGCCGATCAGCTCGGCGACCGCGCGCTGGATCTGGGGTGTGCGCACGTCGCGCGCCTGGATGCCGACGTACGCGGGCTCGGATCCGCCGGGGAACGCCTTCTGGATCCGGTCGTAGGTCTTCACGATCGGGATGTTCTGCGGCAGCGACGAGGCCCCGGGCAGTGCGGTCTGCATGCCCAGGACGGGCAGGGCGAGCGCGACCAGCGCGAGGCCGCTGACGGCGGCCGCGATCCCCGGCCGGCGCATCACCGGCGCCAGCACGAGACCCCACAGGCGTGACTCGCCGGCCCCGGAGCGCCGCAGACGGTGAAGCAGCGGAATGCGTCCCTTGTCGACGCGCGATCCGAGCTTGCTCATCATCGCCGGCAGCACGGTCAGCGACCCGACCATCGCCACGGCGACGACCATGATCGTCCCCACGGCGAACGACGTGAACACCCGCGAGCCGGCGAAGAACATCCCCGCCATCGCGATCATCACGGTGAAGCCGCTGACCAGGATCGCCCGTCCGGAGGTCGCCGCCGCGGCGCGCAGTGCCGCGTCGTCGCTCGCGCCCGCCGCCCGCTCCTCGCGCTCGCGGCGGAGGTAGAACAGCGAGTAGTCGACGCCGACCGCGAGCCCGATCAGGAGCACGACCGAGCTGATCGCGCTGTCCATCGGGAGCAGCTGGGAGACGAGGCCGATGAGCCCGAGCGTCCCGACGACGCCGGTCAGACCGAGCAGCAACGGCAGGCCCGCGGCGATCAGCGAGCCAAACGCCAGCACCAGGATCAGCAGCGTGATCGGGAGCGACAGCGTCTCGGCCCGCGAGAAGTCCTGTCCGAGCGACTTGTTCAGGGCCTTCTGGGAGCTCGCGTCGCCGAACTCCTCGATCCGCAGCGACGGGTACTTGTGTGCCGCGGTGGCTGTGACCGCGAGGACCTTGTCGACATTGCCGTTCGTGGCGAGCTGGAGGCCGACGAGGGCCGAGTGACCATCCTTGGAGATCGCGCCGTGCTGTCCGGGCGAGTACGGCGACGTGACGTCGCTGACGTACGGGATCCGCGCGTCGCGCGTGGCGAGCACCCGGACCGCGGCCCGGAATTGCGGACTGGATGCCAGCTGTCCCTGCCGTCCCTGGATCAGGATCTCCTCATTGTTCGTCTGCGGAAAGTGATGGCGCAGGAAGGTGTCGACTCGCCCCGACTGGCCGTTGCCCTCGTGCGTGTCGGTCTTGGTGCCGATCGCCCCGCCGATGGCGGCGGCGACAATGACCGCGACGAACCAGCCGATGATCGCCAGCTTGCGGTGCCGTGCGCTCCAAGCTCCTGCGCGTGCTGCGATGTTTGACTTAGACATGGTGTGTGCTCCTCCGATGGTGGTTTCGAGCCTGTCGTCACGGTCTCACCGGAGGGGCGCTGCAACCAGGACGGCCGCTGGCGTCTGGGGGTGGGGATAACCCGAAAGCGGGACGGGGGTCGGCCGGCTGGGACCGGCGTCAATCCTCTTGCTGGAGGTACGCCAGCACCGCGAGAACCCGCCGGTGGTCCGTTGAGGATTGCGGCAGGTCGAGCTTGGACAGGATGCTCTGGACGTGCTTCTCCACGGCTCCGACCGTGAGCACGAGCGACTCCGCGATGCCGGCGTTCGATCGCCCCTCGGCCATCAGCTCGAGCACCTCACGCTCGCGTGGCGTGAGCCGCTCGAGCGGGCCGTCCTCGCGGCGGCGCTGGAACAGCTGAGCGACCACCTCGGGGTCGAGCGCGGTGCCGCCGTCGGCGACACGTCGGACCGCCTCGAGGAAGTCGACCACGTGCATGACCCGGTCCTTGAGCAGGTAGCCGATGCCGCCACCGCGATCGGCCAGGAGCTCCTCGGCATACGCCTGCTCGACGTACTGTGAGATCACCAGCACGGCGGTGCCGGGGACGCGCCGGCGCACCTCGAGCGCTGCGCGCAGCCCCTCGTCGCGGAAGTTTGGCGGCAGACGGATGTCGACGACGGCGAGGTCGGGCTTCAGAGCCACGACCTCGCGGACGAGCGCCTCGCCGTCGGCCACGGCGGCCACGACCTCGATGTCGTTGTCGCGGAGCAGACGAGTCATGCCGTCCCGCAACAGCGCGAGGTCTTCGGCGATCACGACGCGCATGGCAGCTGTGCGCGAATCCGCGTCGGTCCTCCTCGTGGGCTGATTACGCTGAGGGTCCCGTCGAGCGCCTCGACTCTGCGCCGCAGTCCGCGCAGGCCGCTGCCCTCCGGGTTGGCGCCACCGACCCCGTCATCCTCCACGTCCAGGTCGAGGAGGTCGTCGGTGCGCGCGATCGTGATGTCGAGCCGTCTGGCCCGTGCGTGCTTGGCCGCGTTGGCGAGCGCCTCGGCGGCCACGAAGTAGGCGGCGCTCTCCACCGCCGGGGCCGGACGCTCCTCGAGGTCGACGGACAGAGTGACCTTCATCGGCGTCGAGTTCGCCAGCGACTGGAGTGCGGCCTCGAGCCCGCGGTCGGCGAGCACCGGGGGGTGGATGCCGCGGGCGAGGTCGCGGAGCTCGCGCAGCGCCTGCTCGGCGCCCATTCGCGCCTCGGCGAGCAGCTCGCCGACGCGCTGGGGGTCCTCGGCCAGCTTCTGCTCGGCCATTCCCAAGCTCATGCCGAGCGCGACAAGCCGGGCCTGGGCGCCGTCGTGGAGATCGCGCTCGATCCGCCGGAGCTCGCTGTCCTGGACGTCCACGGCTCCGGCGCGGGTGGTCTCGAGGGTCTCGATCCGCTGGGCCATTTCGGCCTGGCGGGGCGAGGAAAGCATGACCGCGAGCGCCTCCGCTCCGAACACGATCACGATCCCGAGCATCGGCCAGACCGGCCAGAAGTATCCGTGTCCGGTGATGGCCCAGATCGCGATGAAGAACAGCGCGAGGACGCCGCCTACCCCGGCGGTATCAGCCAGGGCGCGACTGCCGCGGAAATGGCCGACGAGCGAGGGCCGCTCGGCGATGAGCACCAACCAGCCGTGGATGCCCAGCGCCAGGGCGAGCGGGAGCGCGGCCCAGATCGGCCAGAAGTAACCGAGCGACGTCAGCGCCCAGATGAGCACGAGCAGGGACACGACGGCTCCGTCGACGGCGGCGTGGATCTCGAGCGCTCGGCGCCGGTCGGCCGGGCTGACGGGTTTGGTGGCGAGCTGGTTCGCGGGGGCCGTGGCTCCGCTCCCGGTCGCGCCCGGGACCGCGGCCGGACCGGGCAGCAGCCCGGAGACGATCGGCCGGAACACGGCTGTCAGGGGGTTCACGAGCAGCAGCGTCGCCGGGAGCAGGACGAGGCCCACCGGGACCAGCGGAATCGATCCCAGGAACGTGTGCGGGTGCCAGAACCCCAGCTGCGCGCCGCCATGCACGAACGGTACCCAGAACGGGGCGAAGATCAGCGAGAGAGCTGTGCCGAGCAGGCTGATCAGTGCGACCGCGATCGGGAACCCGACGAACGCTCTGAGCAGGAGGAACGCCTGGGTCCGCCAGAAGCTCGGGCCGAACATCGCGCGGAAGCGGGCCCAGAAGCCGCCGCGGCTCGGGGTGTCGGCGGGTGCGTGGGCACCGACGTCGAGCAACGCCCGGGCGATCTCGGCCTCGATCGTCCCGAACCCGCGGGTCATCGCGGCCAGGCCGATCAGCAGCGGGATCACCAGTGGCGTGACGATCAGGCCCAGGGACAGGCTCCAGACGGTCACCAGGGCCACAAACCAGGCCACCCCCAGCGGCAGCCCCAAGAGCAGGTAGACCAGGCGGCGATACGTCGCCGGATCGGACAGTGTGGGTCGTATCAACGCCATCGCACGCCGAGTTTGCTCTATTGCGGTCTCGGCGGCAATGGAGGCCGCTGGCCTTGCCGTACTCCAGGTAACTGGTGTGCCTAGCCGGCCAGCGCCCGGTAGTCCGCCCACGTATCGATGTCACGCGGGATCGGACCGTCGATCGGGACGTCCACGACGGCGGAACCGTAGTGGTCCATCAGCTTCCACACCGCCTTGTCGCCGTGCAGCGCCGCCAGATCGCCGAACGTGCTGCGCGCGAACGCCAGCGGATGGCCGCGGCCGTCGGCGTACGCGCAGACCGCAAGCGGGGCATCGCCGCGCCCGACCACCAGCTCGGCGACGGTCGAGGCGCGGACGCCGGGCTGGTCGCCGAGCATCAGCACGAGGACGTCGGCGCGAGGGTCGACCGCGCCGAGCGCGGTCGCGATCGACGAGGAGCAGCCCTCGCCGTAATCGGGGTTCTCGACGACGTCGAGGCCGGTCAGCTCGACGGTCGCGCGGACGTCCTGCGCACCGCCTCCGATCACGCACAACCGTTGGTCGAACGGGCACTCACGGGCGACGTCGAGGACGTGGTCGAGCAGCGTCGCGTCGCGGTACGGGAGCAGCTGCTTGGGGCGGCCGAGTCGCGTCGAGCCACCGGCGGCCAGCACGAGCCCGGTGACGTAGGGCCGGCTAGCCGGCGCCATGAACGGCGTGCTGCGCCGCGTAGGAGTCGCGGCAGTGGCCACCGCAGAAGAACACGCGCTCGCCGTCGAGCACGAGCTGCGGAGTGGCGGCCGTGACGGCGACCTGCATGCCGCACACCGGGTCGACGGCGGTCGTGGCGGCCGGCGAGGCCGGCGAGGCGACGGCGGCGGGGCGGGCGTGGTGCTCGGCGACGATCTCGGCGACGATCGAGATGGCGATCTCCGCCGGCGTGCGCGCGCCGATGTCGAGGCCGGCGGGCGTGTGCAGCTGCGCGCGGAGCTCGTCGGGGACATCGAGGGCGTCGCGGACGGCGGTGCCGCGCGTACGGCTGGCGACGAGCGCGACGTAGGGAACGCCGGTCGTGAGCGCGTCCGACAGAACGCGCTCCTCGTCGCTGCCGTGCGAGGCGACGATCACCGCGGCGTCGCCGGCCCCCGGGTGGATGTCGTCTCCGGAGGACGCCTGGACGACGTCGTAGTCGGCCGCGCCGGCCAGCTTGGCGAGCGCGAGCGCGATCGGCGCCGAGCCGACGACGATGATCCGCGCTGCGGGAAGCTGTGGCTCGAGGAAGATCTCGAGCGCGCCGCCGCTCAGACACGGGTTGTGCTCGACGATCGCACCGTCGATCGGGTCCTCGCTGTCGCTGCCCCCGTCCCCCGGCACGAGGCGCAGCAACAGCGCCTCGCCGGTCTCGAGCACGCGCAGCGAGTACAGCCGGACGGTCGACTCGGCGCAGACGCCACCGACGAACCCCTCGATCGTCCCGTCGCCGAGGACGACGGCGGAGTCGCCCGGGCGAACGCTGGTCGGGCGTCTGGCTCGCACGACGGTGGCGATCACGAACGGCACGCGGTCGTCCGTCAGCCGCCGGATCCGATCTACCATCTCGCCGTTGATCATGTTGTAAATGACACCAAACCGTTGATCTATCTTCCAGCCCTTGGCCGTCTGGCCGGTGCGTAGGGCACCTCGGCCGAGATATTGACTGTCCGGCACCGGCCGCAGCGGACGCGGACCCTCCTCGTCATGTACTCGGGGTCCATCCCCGCGGCGAGCACGTTGCCACACTCGACGCAGACGTAGTCGTACTCGCCGTTGCCGCGGAACACTGGCCGGCCGGGGTCCTCCTGAACGGCGGTGCCGCCGTCGATCGGGACCTCGTCGTCGTGGACCGCTCGCATCGTCCTGTGAGCCATGCCGCAAGCCTCGGTCAGATCGCGCCCAGCCTGGTGGTGAAGTCCTTGATCAGCGCGTCGAGGACGCTGACGACGACGCCCTCGCCCATCGACGCCGCCTTGCCGGTGATCTGCGCCGCGGTGTGGATCGTCCCGCCACCGTCGCCGAGCGTGAACGTGACATCAGCGTTCGCGTAGCCCTGACCACCGACCTCCCTGGACTTGACCTGCATCACCGCGCGGTGATCGGCCTCGTCCTTCTCGGTCACCGTGACCGTGCCGGCGAAGGTCATCGACATCGCGCCCATCTTGACCTTGATCTCGGCCTTGACGCTGTCGGGGCCGGTGTTCTCGATCACGCTGCCACCCTGGACGGCCGGTACCAGTCGTTCGAGATCGAGGATCGAGTTCCAGCTCTCGTCGATCGGCTTGGGGGTCGTGAAAGGGTGATCGAGCTCAATCATCTGCTCTCGTAGCTTATGACAGAGCCCGCCGGAGTTGCCGAGGAGTCGAGCCGAAGAAGTCCTGTCGCTGACGCCCGCACGCGTTGGGCGGTGGTCGGCTCGGTGAACGGCGGCAGGGAGGGGGGAGGGTGGGGTTGGTCGCGTGGTTCCGGGTGGATTTCGGGCTGATCCGGCCGGTCCGGGTCGTTTTATCGTGCATAACACGACAATTCCCCCGTCAGCGGCGAGCCCTGTCGTCTTGGACACACTCCTCGTGCACAGGTCGACAGGGCTCCGACCGTTCAGCAGGTTTGTCGTGCTATGCACCATCGAAGGGCGAAGATCCGCCAAATCGGCCCGCTCAGGGCCGCAATCGGACCGCGAGAGAAACCCATCCTCTCCCTCCTTGCTGCCTTTCCACCGAGCCGCCCGGTCTGCTGCCGCAAAACAGGCGCGCCACCTGACCACCCTGCTCGGCTAGGGTGCCGCAGTCATGTCGCTCAAGCCAGGCAAGCACGCGTTCGGACCGGAGAACGCGGAGCTGCTCGTCCACACGACGCGTACGGGTGCCGCCGCCAAGGCGGGCCACGATCTGGAGATCGAGGTCACGTCGTGGAGCGCCACGATCGACGTCGGCGAAGACCCGGACCAGACCACGGTGGCGCTGAGCGCGGACGGAGGATCGCTGCGTGTGCGGGAGGGACGCGGCGGGATCCAATCACTCGGCGACGACGACAAGGCCAGCATTCGGCAGTCGATCGACGAGGAGGTGCTGAAACGGACCCCGATCGAGTTTCGCTCCGGCACGGTGGAGGCGAGCGCCGATGGCGATCGGTTGCGTGTGCACGGCACCCTCGAAGCGCTCGGCCGGACGGTGCCGACCGAGTTCGACCTCGCGACCGCCAACGGCAAGCTCACGGGCGAGGCAATCGTCAAGCAGACCGATCTCGGGCTGAAGCCGTACTCGATCCTGTTCGGAACGCTGAAGGTGGCCGACGAGGTGCGGATCACAATCGCTGCGAAGAAGGTCTAGTCGCGGTAGACGGTCTGGGCGTCGAGGCCGCCCTCGACCCCGGGCGGGAGGGCGCCGGTCCCGTGCGCGTACAGCGCCAGGTCGGCGATCGTCTTCATCTGTGAGGGGTCGCGCTCGGTGAGGAACGCGCCATTGGCCCACTTCAGGTTCTCCGGCGCGACATCGAGGGCGACGCCGGCGAGCAGCTGAGCCTTGGCGCGGATCTTGCCGGTCGCGCTCTCGATCGCGGCCGATGTCCCGCCCGAGGGGCTGCTGTTGTAGCCGTGCCCTTCGCCGAAGCGGTCAAGGTCGGTGGGCACGACCTTGACGTCGAGCGCGGGCACGCCGAGCTGGTCGGCGACCAGCTGTGCGTAGCGGGCCTCGTTGCCGTCGGCCTCGGTGGTCAGGCTGAGCACCATCTTCCCGGTCGGGTGCACGCGCAGGAAGACTGCCCGATACGCCTCGTTAGGCACGAATCAACCTCCTCATCGATCCTCTTGTTCGTCGGGTTCCGCCTCGCGCGCCAGCCGCTGGCGCTCCTGGTGGGCGGTCAAGGCGTTGTGCTCCTCCTTCTCGCAGAAGGCCGGTTGGGGTCCGCCGAGCGGGTGGGGCGGCACGGCGGGCCGGTCGCAGGCCGGATAGATGCACGTCCTTGGTTCAGTCGCCACCGATGCTCCATCCCGGCGTCGTGTGTCCGCGCTTCGGGCCGTAGCCGCTCGGCATCGCCACCGAGCTCCCCTGTACCGGAGTGGCGCTCGCCCACGGCTCCTCCTCGGGCTCGGGCGGCGCCGGCGCCGGAGCCGCGTTCTCCGCGTCTGACCCGGCGGCCGCGATCGCCTCGATCACCTCGTCGAGCGCCCCGAGGCTGTGGCCGCTCACCAGCGCATCGCAATACGGGAGCGCTGCGGCCATTCCCCCGGCGCGGGGGGCGAACCCGTCCGCGGCGGCGCGCGGATTGACCCACACGATCCGGTGCGCGAGCCGCGCCAGGCGCTCCATCTCGCGACCGACGAGCGCCGGGTCGCCGCGCTCCCAGCCGTCGGACAGGATCACCACCACCGCGCCGCGCGCGAGCCCCCGGCGGCCGTGGCGGTCGTTGAACGTCTTCAGCGCGTCGCCGATGCGCGTTCCACTCGACCAGTCCGGCGCGGCGGCCGCCGCGTTCTGGATCGCGCGCTCGGGATTGCGCGAGCGGAGCGCCCGGGTCAGCCGCGTGAGCCGCGTGGCGAACACGAACGCCTCGGCGTTCCGAGCGCTGCCGGCCGCGCAGGTCAGGAACTGGAGGTACGTGCGGGCGTAGGGCTCCATCGAACCGGAGATGTCGCACAGCAGCACCATCCGCCGGGGCAGCACTCGCCGGCGCCGGCGCCGGAGGCGAATCGGGTCGCCGCCGGTCCGCATACTGCCGCGGAGCGTTCGGCGCAGATCGATGCGCGCGCCGTGGCGGTACTTCTCGGCGCGGCGCGTGCGCCGCATCGGGGTCGCCACCTGGAGGCGCGCCATCAGCTGATAGAGATGGGCCAGCTCGTGGGGGGTGAGCGCGTCGAAGCGCTTCTCGCGCAGCAGCTCCTCGTCGCTGGGGGCGAGTGGCACCTCGACCTCCCGCGCGTCCGGGTTGTCCGGGCCCGCGTCACGGTCGGCGCTGGCGGGCGACGACAGCGCGGTGTCGGACGGTTCGACGGAGACCTCTTGATCGGGCTCCGGCCGGTCGTCCGGCGGGGCCGGGGCCGTGAGCACTTGCTCCGGCAGGTCCTCCGCGCGCGCCTCAGCACCTCCCGACCCGAACACCTCGGCGAACACCGCGTCGAATGTCCTGAGCTGGGCGCGGTCTGACACGAATACGGCCCGCGCCGTCCAGTACAGGCGCCGGCGCGACACCGGCCGGACCAGAGTCAGCGAGTGCGCGAACGAGGCGGCGCGCTCGGCGGTCATCGGCAGGCCCGCCCGGTGCAGTCGCTG
Organism: uncultured Solirubrobacterales bacterium; assembly: GCA_963759695.1. Classification (GTDB taxonomy): domain Bacteria; phylum Actinomycetota; class Thermoleophilia; order Solirubrobacterales; family Solirubrobacteraceae; genus Palsa-465. The sequence continues at coordinate 380,420 of CAVXAO010000015.1, read as the reverse complement.
GCTGAACGCGCCGGCCACCGCCGGCAGGTCGAGGTGGATCGTCCGCACCCGGAAGACGGGTGAGTCAGTCGGCAACGAGCGCCTCCAGACCCGCGGCCCTGACCAGCTCCTGGTCCTCGCGGTACTTCAGCACCGACCCCAACGTCCGCTCGATCGCAGCCGGATCGAGCTGCTCCACACCGAGCTCGTCCAGCGCCGCGAGCCAATCGATCGCCTCGGCGATCCCAGGCGGCTTCTGCAGGTCCGAGTGGCGCATCCGCGCCACGGCGTCGGCGACCTGCACCGCCAGCGTCTCCGAGGCGCCCCGCACGCGCCGGCGGATGATCTCGACCTCTCGCGCCGGCGCGGGGTAGTCGATCCACTGGTACAGGCAACGGCGCTTGACGGCGTCGTGGAGGTCGCGCGTGCGGTTCGACGTCAGCACGATGATCGGCGGGTGCGTGGCGCGCACCGTGCCGAGCTCGGGGATCGTGACCGTCGCGTCGCCGAGCAGCTCGAGCAGGAACGCCTCGAAGTCGTCATCGGCGCGGTCGATCTCGTCGATCAGCAGAACCGCCGGGCGCGGCCCGGGGTGCTCGAGCGCCTGTAGCAGCGGCCGCCGGGTCAGGTACTCGCGGCCGAACAGATCCGACTCGCGCAGCTCGCCGCCGCGCGCCTCCGCGAGGCGGATCGCCAGCAGCTGCCTGGGGTAGTTCCACTCGTAGAGCGCCTCGGCCGCGTCGATCCCCTCGTAGCACTGAAGCCGGATCAGTGGCGTGTCCAGGACCGCCGCGATCGACCGGCCGGCTTCCGTCTTGCCGACGCCGGCCTCGCCCTCGAGCAGGAGCGGCTGCGGGAGTCGCAAGGCCAGGAATATCGACGTCGCGAGCCCCTCATCGACGAGGTAGTCGACGGCAGCCAGCCGCTGGGCGAGCGCCTCGACGTCCGGGATCAGATGCCGGATCTCCCCGGAGGCCCCGCCCGTTACGTACGTCATTGCGGTGGCTCGGGCCGGCCCTGCATCGCGGCCCAGACGCGCGCCGGAGTGCACGGCATGTCGATGTGGGTGACGCCATGGCTCTGGTGCAGCGCGTCGATCACGGCGTTGACGATCGCGGGCGGCGAGCCGACGTTCGGCGACTCGCCGACGCCCTTCGCCCCGAGCGGGTGGTGCGGGCACGGGGTGACCGTCTCGCCGAGCTCGAAGTCGGGGCACTCGAGCGCCGTCGGGATCAGGTAATCCATGAACGAGGAGTTCAGGCAGTTGCCCTCCTCGTCGAACGTGATCACCTCCATGAGCGCGATCCCGATCCCCTCGGCGAGCCCGCCGTGGATCTGGCCGTCGACGATCATCGGGTTGATTCGCACGCCGCAGTCATCGACGGCGATGAACCGCCGGATCTTGACCTCCGCGGTCTCGGGGTCGATGTCGACGACCGCGATGTACGCGCCGTATGGGTAGGTCAGGTTCGGCGGGTCGTAGATCACCTGGGCGTCGAGCCCGCCCTCCATGCCCTCGGGCATCGGGTTGCCGCTGTAGGCGTACCCGGCGATCTCCTCGATCAGCACGCCCTTCTCGGGGTCGCCCTTGACGTACCAGCGTCCCTTCTCCCAGGCGAGGTCCTCGGGCCGGGTCTCGAGCATCGTCGCGGCGATCTGGCGCGCCTTGTCGCGGACCTTGCGGGATACGACGGCGACGGCCCCGCCGGACACGGGCGTGGACCTCGAGCCGTAGGTCCCGAGCCCGTACGGAGTGCGGTCGGTGTCGCCGTGGCGGACCTGGACGTCCTCGGGCGGGATCCCGAGCTCCTCGGCGACGATCTGGGCGAACGTCGTCTCGTGGCCCTGGCCCTGGGTCTGGGCGCTGATGCTGACGATCGCCTTCCCCGACGGGTGCACGCGCAGGTCGGCGCCGTCGTTCATCGCGAGCCCGAGGATGTCCATGTGCTTGCGCGGGCCGGCGCCGACGCCCTCGGTGAAGAACGACACGCCGATCCCCATCAGCTCCCCGCGGACGCGTTTCTCGGCCTGCTCGCGCAGCAGGTCGTCGTAGCCGGCGATCTCCATCGCCACCTTCATCGTCTTGGCGTAGTCGCCGGAGTCGTACGTCCAGCCGGTGGTCGTCTCGTAGGGGAACTGCTCGGGCTTGATGAAGCTCTTCATCCGCAGCTCGATCTGGTCGACGCCCAGCTCGAGCGCGAGCGCACCGACCATCCGCTCCACCAGGTACACGGCCTCGGTGATCCGGAACGAGCAGCGGTAGGCGACGCCGCCGGGAGCCTTGTTCGTGTAGACCGCCTTGACCTTCACGTGGGAGGCCTGAAGGTCGTAGGAGCCGCAACAGATGTGGAAGAAACCGGCCGGGAACTTGGTCGGCTGCGCGGTCGAGTCGAACGCCCCGTGGTCGGCGACCACGTCGACCCGCAGGCCCGTGATCTTGCCGTCCTTGGCGCACATCTCGGCGTGCATGATGTAGTCGCGAGCGAACCCGGTCGAGACGAGGTTCTCCGAGCGGTCTTCGATCCACTTGACGGGCACGCCGGCGACGATCGAGCCGGCGATCGCGCACACGTAGCCGGGATACACGGGGACCTTGTTGCCGAACCCACCGCCGATGTCGTTGCAGCGGATCCGGATCATGTGCTCGGCGAGTCCGGCGACGTGCGCGTACACGGTGCGGTGCGCGTTCGGCGCCTGATTGCCGTTGTAGATGTCGAGCTGGCCGGTGTTGGGGTTGAAGTCGGCGATCATCCCGCACGTCTCCAGTGGTGCGGGATGGCAGCGCGGGTAGATGATGTCGCGGGTCACGATCGTGTCGGCCTCGGCGAAGGCGCGGTCCGTGGCCTCCTCGTCGCCGGCCTCCCACAGCGGGCTGGCGAGGTTGTCGGTCTGACCCTCCTTGTCGTCGCGGATCAGCGGCGCGTCCGGGTCGAGCGCCTTGCGCGCGTTGACTACCGCCGGAAGCGGCTCGTACTCGACGTCGATCAACTGCAGCGCGTCGCGCGCCGAGTACTCGTCGGTCGCGATCACGAACGCGACCTCCTGCCCCTGGAAGCGGACCTTGTCGCCGGCCAGCACCGCCTGCGTGTCGTAGGAGATCGTGGGCATCCACGCCAGCCCGAGCGTCTCGAGGTCCTTGGCGGTGACCACGGCGGCGACGTTGGGGTGCGCGAGCGCGCGGGCCGTGTCGATCGAGACGATCTTGGCGTGGGCGAAGGGGCTGCGCAGGATCGCGCCGTGGACCATCCCGGGGAGGCGAATATCGTCGAGGTAGGTGCCCTTGCCGCGGATGAACCGCGCGTCCTCCTTGCGCTTCAGGCGGCCGAAGCCGATCGGGCGCTCGGTGGTCGGACTCGGCAGGTTCTCTTCGGTCACGGCCATGGTCAGTGGACCTCCTGCTTGTTCGCGGCTTCGTGCTCGGCTGCCCATCGCACGGCGGCGACGATGTTCTTGTAGCCGGTGCAGCGGCAGATCGCGCCCGAGATCGCCATCCGGATCTCGGCCTCGGTGGGGTCGGCATTCTCGTTCAGCAGCGCGCGCGTCGTCATCAGCATCCCCGGCGTGCAGAACCCGCAGTGGAGCGCGTGCAGCTCGTGGAAACCGGCCTGGATCGGGTCGAGCTCACCGTCCTTCTCGAGCGATTCGACGGTCGAGATCTCGTGTCCCTCGCACATCGCCGCGAGGATCGTGCACGACTTCACCGGCTTGCCGTCCATCAGCACCACGCACGCGCCGCAGTTCGAGGTGTCACAGCCCCAGTGCGTCCCCGTGAGTCCTGGCGTGTCGCGGATGTAGTGGACGAGCAGCTGGCGCGGCTCGACGTCCCGCGAGACCTGCTCACCGTTGATCGTGATGTTCAGTTGCATCCTTTAGGTCTCCTGTTGCAGGGCGCGGGCCGTCGCTCGGCGCAGGGCGCGCTTGGTGAGGACGCCGGCGAGGTGGCGCTTGTAGTCGACCGGTCCACGGCCGTCGCGGACGGGGGAGCAGTCGGCGGCGGCGATCTCGCCGGCCTGCGCGAACAGCTCCTCGGAGGGAGCCTGACCGCGGAGGAGCTCTTCGGCGCGCGTCAGGTGAATCGTGGTGGGCCCGACCGCGCTCAGCGCCACTCCGGCGTCGGCGATCGTGCCGCCGTCGATCCAGACCGCCGCCGAGGCGGCGGCGATAGCCCAGTCGCCGGCGCGGCGCTCGAGCTTCTCGTGGGCGCTGCCGCCGCCGGGCCGCAGTGGTATCCGGACCTCGATCAGCATCTCACCGTCCTGCACGGCCGTCATGAACGGGCCGACGTGGAACTCATCCATGGCGACCGTTCGTTCGCCCTGCGAACCCCGGATCACGGCGGCCGCCTTGATCGCGGAGCAGACGGCGCTGAGGTCCTCGGCGGCGTCGGCCTGGCACAGCGACCCGCCGATGGTGCCGCGATTTCGCACCACGGGATCGGCGATCACCAACTCGGCGTCCCGGAACAGCGGGAAATACCCGGCCAGCACCTCCGAGTCCAGCAGCTCGGCGTGGCGCGTGAGCGCCCCGATCCGGATCTCGTCGCCGTCCTCGCGGATGTAGGAGAGCTCGGAGAGGTCGTTGATGTCGATCAGGTAGCTCGGGGTTCGCGAGCCGCAGCTTCATCATCGGCAGCAGGCTGTGCCCGCCGGCGATGATCCGCGCCCCGGAGCCAACTCGCTCCAGAGACGCGATCGCGCCCTCGACGCTGGTCGCCCGCTCGTACTCGAACGGGCCGGGGGTCTGCATCAGCCTTCCTCCTTGTCGACGGACGCGGTCGCGCCGGGCATCCGCTTGCGCGGCTGGCCGATGTCCTCGCGCTGTTCGTACTGCACCGGCGAGTCCGTGCCGATCACCGGCGAACGGGGCAACGACGGCGATGGCCCTCGCGTCGGCCGCCCGCCGGGGTACAGGGCGAGCGCGGCGGCGCTGCCGTGGCGCGGGTCGCGGAGCGCGGGGCCGTTCGGGCTCGCCACCGCGACGGGGGCCTCGCGGCCGAGCCGCGCGAGCGTCAGCGTCCCCTTCGTGTACACCTCGGAGATCCGCGGCGCCGTCGTGGTGGCGCTGTCGGGGAAGTTCCTGAAGCCGGCCGCCGCCGCGCCCGGATAGAGGCCGTCGACGAGGCCGACGGCGTCCTGCATCCCCGCCTTCTTGACGAGCAGACCTTCGAGCAAGTCGACGCCCGCGTCGAGGTTGGCGTTGATCGTGTTCACGACGTCGCCGACCGGGGCGCTCTTCTCGATGATCCCGACCACTCCGGCGATCGCCTCGCCGAGCCAAGTGGTGATCTTCTGGAGCGCGAGGATCACGCCGACGAGGTACACGACGACGGCGGCCACGATCAGCACCACCGCGATGATCATCACTACACCAGCTGCTGGCATCGCTGATCCCTCCTCACGCGTCGTCGATGATCGCGTCGAGCGAGCCGCCATAATTGGCGGCCGTCTCGATCGTCTTGATTGCCTGGTCCTGCGTGGTCAGCAGCAGCGCCGCGGCGTCCAGGTCCTTCGACCCGGCGTGCGCCGCCACGGCGATCTTCTCGACGCTCGGCACGATGCTGTTGGCGGCGCGCAGGACGCCGTGCAGCAGGTACACCACGACCGGGAATATCACGACGAGGAGCACGATCGCCCCGATCCACTCGAGGATCATGTCGGCCTCCTCTCGGCGACGATCGCGGCCTTCGAGGCGATTCCCGGAAGCGCGCTCAGGATCACGTCGAATTGGGCGTTGATCGCCTTGACCGCCGGTTCGAGCGGGCGCAGGTGCTCGGCCTCGACGCCCTCGAGCGCGGTGGCGAGGGTGGCGAGGTCAGTGGAGATCGTCTCGAGGTCCTGGCGCACCCGGATCAGCGCACCGGCCAGGACGAGCACGACGATGAGCGCGAGGATCACGCTGAGGATGATCAAAAGGGTCATTTGCCACCGAACCCGTCGGTCAGGGCATTCATGTAGCCGTCCTGAATCACCGCTTCGTCGACGATCTGGGCGAGCACGGGTGCGGTCGCCTCGAGCTGCGGGATGTTCGCGGTGTTGCCCGCGACCTGACCCGCCACGTCGAGCAGTCGGGCCACGGACCGCTTGATGTCGTCGGTCGCCCGGAGCAGCATCATCAGCAGGGCGGCGACGGCGAGCGCAGCAACGAGCCCGATGATCAGCGCGATCGTCCAGGCGCCGTGGTTGGAGAGCGCCGCGTAGGTGAGGATCATTTTCCGACCGCCACCTTTCTCAGCGCCCGCGCCGAATGCAGGATCCTCACGCCCGAGTCGTTGATCCGCCCGATGTCGTTCAGCGCGACTGTCTGCTCGCGGACCTTCTCGACCCCGTCGACCGCGGTCCGCGCCTCCTTGGCGATCCGTTGGGCCAAGACGACGATCGTGATCACGATCGCCGCGGCCACCACGACCACGACGATTCCGAGCACGAGCCCGATTCCCCAACCGGTGGAAGCACCGATCAAGAGAGGCAACGTCACACCTCCTTGCATTTGTCGAAGTTTGATCAATTCTCTCGATGCAATCGTATGCTGACAAGCTCAGTGGGGTGTTGACTTACATCGAGATGACGCCGGCGCACACGAATTCCTTCTGGTCGCGGCCGGATCCGGTCGCGGCGGGCTGGGGCTCAGCCCTCGGCGGGAGCCTCCCGCTCCGCCCACTCGAGCAACTCCTCGAGCGAGAACACGGCGTCGTCGATCCCCGCGTGCAGATCGCCGAGCCGGGCGAAACGCTCGGGCACGGTGGCGATCGTCAGCTCGTGCGGGTTGACGTCGTCGATCTCGTCCCACCTGATCGGCGTCGACACGGTGCCTTCCTTGACGCCGCGGACCGAGTAGGCGGAGGCGATTGTGTGGTCGCGGGCGTTCTGGTTGTAGTCGACGAACACCTTGTCCGGCTCGCGGTCCTTGCGCCACCAGGTCGTGGTCGCGTCGTCCGGGGCGCGCCGCTCGACCTCGCGGGCAAACGCCAGCGCCGCCTGACGGACCTCGGCGAAGCCCCAGCGCGGCTCGATCCGTACGTAGATGTGCAACCCGTTCCCGCCCGAGGTCTTCGGCCACCCGACGGCGCCGAGCTCGTCGAGCACCTCGTGGGCGACGTGGGCGACCCGCCGGACCGTGGCGAAATCGCACTCCGGCCCCGGATCGATGTCGATCCGCCACTCGTCGGGACGCTCGACGTCGAGGCGCCGGGAGTTCCACGGATGAAACTCGACCGTCGACATCTGCACTGCCCAGATCACGCTGGCGAGCTCGGTGACGCAGAGCTCATCGGCGTGCCGGCCGTAGCGGGGGAACGTGACCCGGACCGTCTCGATCCAGTCGGGGGCGCCCGAGGGAATCCGCTTCTGGTGGACCTTCTCGCCGTCGACTCCGCTCGGGAAGCGGTGGAGCATGCACGGGCGCTCGCGCAGCGCGCGGACGATCCCGTCGCCCACGCTCATGTAGTACCGGGCGAGGTCGAGCTTCGTCTCGCCGCGCGCGGAGAAGTACACGCGGTCGGGGCTGCTGATCCGGACCGTTCGGTCGCCGACTTCGAGCTCGACTGGTTCTGACGCGGTCTTCATCGCTCCTTCCCCACGTTAGACAGTGCGCGGACGAGGATCTAATCGCGTACTGGACACCGCACCGTTCGGGCATGGCCGGGCCGTCCACGCGGAGGTGGGCGGCCCGGGGCCATCCGTCTGGGGTCAGGGAGCCAGCCGCGGGCTTGTCGCCGTGATCGTGATCGTCTGCGAGCACGTCCCGGTCAGCGAGCATCCCGCATGACCGTTGGGCACCACCAGCTTGGCGGTGACGACCGTCCGGTAGACGTGGCCGAGGTAGGCGGCCCGATTGCGCCTCATGCGCAGCGGGTTGCCGTTCGTCGGCCCGCCCGTGAACGTCGAGCCGGCGATCGTGTGCCAGGTGCGGCCGTTCTGGCCGAGAACCTGGCCGGAGATGGTCAGCGACTTGGTGCCGACCCCGCTGCCGCAGCTCGTCCCGCCGCCATAGTCCTGAGTCCATCTGCTCGAGCGGAAATGGAAGGTTGGCCCGTAGCCGGTCACCGAGCACGGATACATCGGAGCGTGCACGGTCACGGGCGGATAGCCGAAGCCGGCGGGCCACCAGCCGTTGTAGCCGGAGTTCCACGTGGGCGCTGGCTGTGCGCCAAACGCGGCCGCCGTGAACACGGCAAGTGCCGCGAGGAGGATGAGCGCCATTCGACCCATGACTACTCCTTTCGTCGACTAACGCAGTACGAGCATCCCACAGCACCGCCGGGCGTCACATCGGTACCTAATCCGGAGCCCGGGACCGTAGTTACGCACGCCGGGCCGTAGGCTGGGTAGAGCAATGTTGAGTTCGAAATCGCGAATTAAGGAGGCGCAATGAAGACGCGCAAGCTTGGATCGCTCGAGGTCTCGGCGCTCGGGCTGGGATGCATGGGGATGTCGGCGTTCTACGGGTCGACCGATGACGACGAGTCCATCGCGACGATCCACCGGGCGCTGGAGCTCGGGATCAACTTCCTCGACACCGCGCAGCTCTACGGGCCGTTGACGAACGAGCAGCTCGTCGGCCGGGCGATCAAGGGCCGTCGCGACGAGTACGTGATCGCGACCAAATTCGCGCGGCGGATGGACGATGCCGTCCCGGGAGAGATGGCGACCGTCGGGCCACTCGACGGCTCACCCGAGCACGTCCACCGGTCGATCGACGGCTCGCTGAAGCGACTCGGAACCGATCATGTCGACCTCTTCTATCAACATCGAGTTGATCCGAAAGTGCCGATCGAGGAGACCGTGGGGGCGATGGCGGAGCTCGTGCAGGAGGGCAAGATCCTGCACATCGGGCTGAGCGAGGCGGCGCCGGAGACGATTCGCCGCGCCTACGCCGTTCACCCGATCACGGCGCTCCAGACCGAGTACTCGCTGTGGTCGCGCGATCCCGAAGCCGAGCTGCTGCCGACCTGCCGCGAGCTCGGGATCGGCTTCGTGCCCTACTCGCCGCTCGGCCGCGGATTTCTCTCCGGCCGCTTCAAGTCACCCGAGGAGCTGGAGCAGGGCGACTTCCGTCGCAGCGGGCCGCGGTTCAGCGGCGAGAACCTCCAGGCCAACCTCGGCCTCGCGGCGAAGGTCGCCGAGATCGCGGAGGAGAAGGGCATCACCCCCGCCCAGCTGGCGCTCGCGTGGGTGCTCGCCCAGGGCGAGGATCTCGTGCCGATTCCCGGGACCAAGCGGCGGCGCTACCTCGAGGAGAACGCGCAGGCGGCAGACGTCGAGTTGAGCGCCGACGATCTCGACCGAATCGAGGCCGAGCTGCCGGAGGTGTCAGGAGCGCGCTACGACGAGACCGGGATGGCCTCGGTCAACCTGTGAGGCACGGCGCTCCATGGACGCTCCAGCAGCCGGCCGATCGCTACGACCCGGAGGTGTCCGAGCTCGGGCGCCCGTCGGCGCCCGCCTGCTCGAACGCCGCCAGGTAGCCCCTGATCGTGTCGGCGTCCTTGGCCGCCGAGTTCACGACCTGCTCGGCGTACGCGGCGAGGAACGAGTAGTAGTCGCCGAGGCTCCGCTCAGCTTGCCCCACGGCATCGTCGCCGAGCGAGAAGTAGAACAGCACCATGGTTCGAGGCTGCCCGGAGCGGCCACTGTTTTTCCAGAAATCCCGGAGGTTGTTCAGGCCCTCGGCGAACTGGTCCGGCGTGCCTCCGCCGAACGTCCACCCGTCGGCATGCTCGGCGGCGCGGCGGCGCGAGAGGTCGGTGTGTCCGCCGACCAGGAGCGTCGGCCGCTTGCCATTGGCGGGATCGGGTCCGATCGCGTCGCCGGCCCAGATCTCGTTGAGCTCGCCCAGCTGGAACTCGAACGTGCGCCCGCGGCTGTGGAAATCGACGTGGGAGAGCTCGAAGTCGTCCGGCCGACCGCCGACCGCGATGCCGAGGACGAGCCGCCCGCCCGACAGGGCGTCGATCGTCGCGGCCTGCTTGGCCAGCAGCGCGGTGTTCGTCCGCAGCGGCGCGATCAGGATGTCGGTCACCAGCCGGATCCGCTCGGTCACGGCGGCGGCGGCGGCGAGCGAGATCAGCGACTCGTAGTTCGGATAGGCGATGCGATCGATCGTCCCGAGCGAGGAGAAGCCCGCCTCCTCGGCCCGCCGCGCCCAGTCGACGATGCCGCGCCGGTCAACTCCACGAACGGCATTGGGCAGCCCGATTCCGATGTCCATCTCGCTCCTCTCGCGTTGCAGCCGTCGCTAGTCGACGCGCCGACCCGGCTCTCCGAGCCGCGGCGGTGCCGAGCGGTACGTCGGTGGCGTCGCCGACAACCCGATCGGATCACGCGTCAGCGCCGCGGTCGTCCCGTCGTCGCGGGCGATCCGCACGATCGGCTCGAGCCCGAGCTCCTCGGCGAGCCGGAACGCGCCGGCGATGTCGTTGACGACGCCGGCGGGAACGCGGGCGTCGGTCAGCGCCGCCGCCCAGTCCTGGGCGGAACGCGACGCGAGTCGCTCCACGAGCGCCTCCCGGAGGGCCGCGCGATTCTCGACGCGGACAGGGTTGGTCTCGAACCGGGGATCGTTCGCCAGCTCGTCCGCCCCGAGCACCTCGCACAGCGCGGCGAACTGACGGTCGGTGCCGACCGCGATCACCAGCTCGCCCTCCGCCGTGCGCAGCAGCTCGTACGGCGCGATGCTCGGGTGCTGGTTGCCCATCCTGCTCGCGACGACGCCGCTGAGCGTGTACGCCGAACCCTGATTGACCAGCCCCGCCAGCAGCGCCGTCAGCAGCTCGACGTCGACGCGCTGGCCCTCGCCCGTCTCGCGGCGGTGGTGGAGCGCGGCCAGGATCCCGACGGCGGCGTAGAGGCCCGCGAGCACGTCGACCAGCGCGACGCCCACCTTCTGCGGCTCGCCGTCGGGCTCGCCGGTGATGCTCATGAGGCCGCCGAGCGCCTGGATCAGGAGGTCGAACCCGGGCAGCGTCTCGCCGGCGCCACGGCCGAACCCCGTGATCGAGCAGTAGATCAGGCCGGGGTTAGGCTCACGGAGCTGCTCGTAGTCGAGGCCGAACTTCTCCATCACCCCCGGCCGGAAGTTCTCCACGAGGACGTCGGCCTCAAGGGCCAGCCGGCGCGCCCGCTCCAGATCCGCGGGTTCGGTCAGGTTGAGCACGAGGCTCTCCTTGTTGCGGTTGACCGACTGGAAGTACGTCGCCTCGCCGGCCTCGTCGTACGGAGGGCCCCAGCTGCGCGTGGTGTCGCCGCCCGGAGGCTCGACCTTGGTGACGGTCGCACCCAGGTCGGCGAGCATCATCGTCGTCAGTGGTCCCGCGAGGATGCGGGAGAAGTCGAGGACCCTGAGATCGCCGAGCGCCGAGGTCACGGGCGGGAATTCTCCACACCTCACCGCAAAAATGGTGTCTGGCACCGCCGGCTGTGATACTCGGGCGCGATGGAGATCCGCACGGTGACCGAAGAGGACCTCGCCGATCTCCTGCCTCTGATGCGCGGCTACTGCGACTTCTACCACTCGACTCCGAGTGATGAGGCGCTGCTGGCGATGAGCCGCGCGTTGATCGCCGACCCCGCGCGCGAGGGCGTGCAGTTCATCGCCCGCGAGGATTCCGGCGAGGCGATGGGGTTCGCGTCGCTGTTCTTTACGTGGGAGACAAACTGCGGTGGCAGGATCGGCGTGATGAACGACCTGTTCGTCGAGTCTGAGTGGCGGGGCCACGGGGCCGCTGAGGCGCTGATCGCGGCGTGTCGAGACCGATGCCGGCAGCGCGGTGCTCTCCGCCTGGACTGGCAGACCGCGGCCGACAACCTTCGGGCCCAGGCCGTCTACGACCGGGTCGGGGCGACCCGCGAGCAGTGGGCCGACTACTGGCTCGCCGTAGAGTAAGCGGCATGGCGAGCCCGCTCAAGAAGCTGCCGTGGCCGCTGCGGAGCACGCTGGCCGGGACCGCCGGGACGGCGGCGATGACGGCCGCGTACAAGCTCGAGCACCGCCTGCAGCCCGAGGTCAAGGGCTCAGCCGATTACGACGACAGCCTCGTGCCGGGGATGATCGTCGCCAACATCCTGCACCTGCCGCACGTCACCGGGCGCGAGGAGAACGAGCTCGGGCTGGCCCTGCGCTGGAGCTACGGGTCGGTGTTCGGCATCTGGCACGGCATCCTCCGGCGCCGGATGCCGGAGCCGTGGGCGAGCGTCGCGTTCGGCGCGACGCTGATGTCGGCGACGTTCTCGCTGTTCCCCCTGCTCGGCCGCACCCCGCCCCCGTGGCGGTGGCCGCCGGGCTACCTCGCCACGAGTCTGTTCACGCACGTGACGTACGTGACCGCACTCGCGGCCGTTGACGACCGCCTGCGGGGATGAGCGGTCAAGAGCTCGGGCTCGCCCTTTCGGTGTTCGCCGCGTGCGCCGTTGAGGCGGTCGAGGCGCTGACGATCGTGCTCGCGGTCGGCGTGACCCGCAGCTGGCGCTCGACGTTCACCGGCGTCGGCGCGGCCGTGGTCGTGCTGGCGGCGCTGACCGCGGCGCTCGGACCGGCGCTGACCGCGCTGCCGCTCAACGTCCTGCGGGTGATTGTCGGCGCGCTGCTCCTGATCTTCGGGCTGCAGTGGCTGCGCAAGGCGGTGTTGCGCGCCTCGGGTTTCAAGGCGCTCCACGACGAGCTCGAGAGCTATGACGAGGAGGTGACGGCCGCGCGGACCGCCGGCGAGGTCGACGCCGGGTTCGACGCCTACTCGTTCACGATCTCGTTCAAGGGGGTGCTGCTCGAGGGGCTCGAGGTCGTGTTCATCGTGCTCACCTTCGGCGCCAACCAGCACAACATCGGGCTCGCAGCGGCGGCCGCCGGCGCCGCCGTGCTCGTCGTGATCATCGCCGGCGTCGCGGTTCATGCACCGCTCGCCCGCGTCCCCGAGAACGCGCTGAAGTTCGGGGTCGGCGTGATGCTGACCTCGTTCGGGATGTTCTGGGGCGCGGAGGGCGCCGGCGCGGACTGGCCGGGAGGCGACGCCGCACTGCTCGCGATCATCCCACTGACGCTGGCGTTCGCGCTGGGGCTGGTGGTGGCGCTGCGCCGGCGGGGACGCTCGGCCGCCCACGGCCTCCGGGGCGAGGCGGTGCGGGCGTGAGCCGTGTCGACGCGTTCCTGCGGTTCCTGTGGGACTTCGTCGTCGGCGACGACTGGCGGATCGCCGCCGGCGTGATCGTGGCGATCGGCGTGACGGCGCTGGTGGCGGGGACGAGCCTGGCGGCGTGGTGGATCCTGCCGGTGGCGGTGGCGGGGCTGCTGGCGGGATCGGTGTGGCACGCGGCGCGGCGATAGCCAGACGCGGGGGTTGGGATATCTTCGTCCAATATCGCAGAAGATCCCCCAAACCCTCATGGGGGGAGAGGTTGAACGGCCCGTGGACCTGACGCGGCTGCCTGAACCGGTCGTGCAGGCGCCACTCGCCGGCGGCCCTTCGACGCCCAAGCTCGCCGCCGCCATCGGCGAGGCCGGGGGCTTCGGGTTCCTGGCGGCCGGCTACAAGACGGCCGGCGCCGTGCGCGAGGACATCCTCGAGCACCGCCGGCTCACCGACCTCCCGTTCGGCGTCAACGTGTTCTCCCCGCCGGCGCCGGCGGGCGACCGCGTAGCCATCGACCGCTACGCCGCCCGCATGCGCGGCGAGGCTGACCGGTACGACGTCGATCCCGGAGACCCGCGCCACGACGACGACGGCTACGAGGAGAAGCTCGACCTGCTCGCAGACGAACGCGTGGCCGTGGTCTCGTTCACGTTCGGCTCTCCGGATCCCGGCGTCGTCGAGCGGCTGCACGGCGTCAATTCCGACGTCTGGGTGACCGTCACCAACCCCGCGGAGGCCGTACAGGCGCGCGACGCCGGCGCCGACGCGCTCATCGTCCAGGGCTTCGAGGCCGGCGGCCATCGGGGCTACTTCGCCGACGACGCCGGCGCCGAGGACCTCGGCCTGCTCGTCGCCCTGCGGCTGACGGCCGCCGAGGTCGACCTGCCGCTCGTGGCCGCGGGCGGGATCGTCGACGGCGCCGGCGTGGCCGCGGTCCTGTGCGCCGGCGCGGCCGCCGCCCAGATCGGAAGCGCGCTGATGCTGACCCCCGAGGCTGGAACCGCGCCGGCCCACCGACAGGCGCTCAGCGAGCGTCGGCCCACGCGGCTGACCCGGGCCTTCAGCGGCCGTCAGGCCCGCGGCATCGCCAACCGCTTCATGGCCGAGCACGGCGACGATGCCCCGGCGGCCTACCCCGACGTCCACCACCTGACGGCGCCGATCCGGGCCGCGGCGCGGCAGGCCGGCGACGGCGAGGCGATCAACCTGTGGGCCGGCCAGGCGTATCCGCTGGTCACGGGTGAGCCCGCCGGCGACGTCGTCCGCCGGCTCGGCGCCGAGGCGAGGGCGGCTGTCCGAGACGTGGCGCGCCGGCTCGGCGACCCTTCGGCGCGGCCAACCTCGTCGTCAACAACGCCGGTGTGGCGATGATCGCCGGCAATCCGCTCGGCGCCGCGCCGGTTAGACGAGCGCCGGCGCCTCCGGCAGCGCGTCGAGCGCCGCCTGCAGATCGTCCTCGGAGAACTCGGGATCCTCGAGCTGACCGGCGAGGTACGCGTCATAGGCGCTCAGATCGAAGTTGCCGTGGCCGCACAGGCCTAACAGGATCACGCGCTCCTCGCCCGCCTCGCGCGCCGCCTCGGCCTCCTCGATCACGGCCCTGATCGCGTGCGCCGGCTCCGGCGCCGGGATCACTCCCTCGCTGCGCGCGAACCGCACGGCGGCGGCGAACGTCTCGTTTTGCCGGTACGCGCGGGGCTCGACCAGCCCGGCCTTGACCAGTCCGCACACCAGCGGCGAGTCGCCGTGGTAGCGCAGCCCGCCGGCGTGCACCGGCGGCGGTACGAAGCCGTGGCCGAGCGTGTACATCGGCATCAGCGGCGTCAGCCCGACCGTGTCGCCGAAGTCGTAGGCGTACACGCCGCGCGTCAGCGTCGGGCACGCCGCCGGCTCGGCCGCGATGAATCGCGTCTTGGCCTCGCCACGGATCACCCGGCGCAGGAACGGGAACGTCAGCCCGCCGAAGTTCGAGCCGCCGCCCACGCACGCGATCACGGTGTCCGGCTCCTCGCCCGCCATCGCCATCTGCTCCAGCGCCTCCTGCCCGATCACCGTCTGGTGGAGCAGCACGTGGTTGAGCACCGAGCCCAGCGAGTAGTTCGTGTCCGGATTCTGCGCCGCCACCTCGACCGCCTCGGAAATCGCGATCCCGAGTGACCCGGTCGTGTGCTCGCGCTGAGCGCGACCGCCCTCGGTCACGTCGGACGGCGAGCGGTGGACGGTCGCCCCCCAGGTCTCCATCATCGATCGGCGGTAGGGCTTCTGGTCGTAGCTCGAGCCGACCATCCAGACCTCGCACTCCAGGCCGAACAGCTGGCAGGCGAACGCGAGCGCCGAGCCCCACTGGCCGGCGCCGGTCTCGGTCGTCAGCTTCCTGATCCCGGCCGCCGCGTTCTCGTACGCCTGCGCGACCGCGGTATTGGGCTTGTGCGAGCCTGGAGGCGAGCCCCCCTCGTACTTGTAATAGATGTGGGCGGGGGTGTCGAGCTCGCGCTCGAGGCGCCATGCGCGGTACAGCGGCGTCGGGCGCCACAGCTTGTAGGCCTCCCGCACCGGCTCGGGGATCTCGATCTCAGGCTCCGGCGAGACCTCCTGGAGGATCAGCGCCATCGGGAACAGCGGCGCCAGGTCGTCCGGGCCGGCGGGCTCCTTGGTGCCGGGGTGAAGCGGCGGTGGCGCGTCGCCCGGGAGGTCAGCCATGAGGTTGACCCAATGCGTCGGGATCGCGCGCTCGTCGAGCAGGAATTTGACTTCGGAGTCGCTCATGGGCGGCGATTCTATTCATGGTGTTCGGGGGCGCGCATGCGCGCCCCCGCCGGCGCCGCATGCGGCGCCGGGCCCCCGGCGCATGCGCCGGGGGCTACAGGTGAGAGGAGAGCGGCGCGCCCGGGACGACGGTCTCGGGACCGATCTCCGCCACCGAGCGGCACCCGGCAAGCCCCATCGTCAGGTCGAAGTCGGCGTTGAGGTTGGCGATCAGCTCGCCGACGCCCGCCTCGCCCCCGATCGCGAGCGCGTAGACGTACGGCCGTCCGATCAGCACCGCGCTGGCCCCGAGGGCGATCGCCTTGAATGCGTCGGCGGCTCCGCGGACCCCGGAGTCGAGCAGGATCGGGATACGGCCGTCGACGGCCTTGGCGATCGCGGGAAGCGCCTCGAGCGTGGCGATCGAGCCGTCGACCTGGCGCCCGCCGTGGTTGGAGACGACGATGCCGTTCATCCCCGCGTCGATCGCGCGGATCGCGTCCTGGGGATCGAGGATCCCCTTGAGGACGATCGGCAGGTCGCTGCGCCGGCGCAGGAAATCGAGGTCCTCCCAGGTGAGCGACGGGCGCGAGTAGATGTCGATGAACCGCTGGACGGCGGCGCGCCCGCGCCCGTCGCGCAGCGTCTGCACGAACGGCGCTGGGTACGCCGCGGTCGCCTCGATCAGCGTCCGCAGGGCGGCCAGGTTCGGCTTGGGCTGCTGCTCGGGCGGCGGCGCGGGCATCCGCTCGGCGATCATGCGGGTGAAGACCGGGTCGCTCGTGTACTGCGCGATGCCCTTGCCGCGGAGGAACGGCAGGTAGGCCTGCTCGAGGTCGCGGGTGCGCCAGCCGAGCAGCGTCGTGTCGAGCGTCACCACGATCGCCTCGCACCGGCAACGCTCGGCGCGCGACACGAGGCTCTCGACCAGCTCGTCGGACTTGCTCCAGTAGAGCTGGAACCAGTGCGGGGTGTGGCCGAGGATGTCGGCGACCTCCTCCATCGGCCGCGAGGCCTGGTTGGAGAAGATCACCGGCGTCTCGGAAGCGTGCGCGGCCCGGGCGACGGCCGCGTCGGCGTCCTGGTGCGCCAGCTCCAGCACGCCAATCGGCGCCAGCAGGAACGGGCTTCGGAGCCGGCGGCCGAACAGCTCGACGCTCGTGTCGCGCTCGGAGACGTCGCGCAGCATCCGCGGCACGATTCGCCAATGGTCGAAGGCGGCGCGGTTGGCGTACATCGTGCGCTCGTTGCCGGCGCCGGCGCGGATGTACGCGTACGCGTTGCGCGACATGGCGCGGCGGGCGGCTCGCTCGAGCCGGCGGGCGTCGAGCGGGACCCGCGGCCGGCGGCCGCTGACGCCCGCGAGGTAGATCTGGGTCTGGCGCACGAAGCCGCTCATCGCTACGGGTGGACGACCGCAGCCCAGTCCAGGGAGCCGTTCGGGGCCATCGGGACGAAGTCCATTCCGTCTGGAACGTTCAGGTAGCCGGGCGCGTTGCCGGGCTGATCGGTGTGCCCGTACTGCCACACGATTCGATTCCTACGCGGGTCGATCACGATCACCCGGTCACGGTAGTCGTCGTTGACGGCGATGTCGCCATTCGGCAGCGGCATGGCCAGCGACGGGTGATCCATCTGGCCCGGTCCCTGTGTCGGCCCGTAGCGCCACAGGACCTTGCCCCGGTGGTTGATGATCAGCACGTGCCCGGGATCGGCGTAGTCGGCGAGCAGGATCCGCCCCCCGGGGAGCGGCTGGGGATCCGACGGGTAGGACACGGGTGCCTGCACCGCGAAGCGGAGCCGCCCGTCCGGGCCGATCTCGTCGATCCAGTTGCCCGGGATCTCGCTGATCAGCACGCCGCCGTCGGGCTCGGGCGTGTCGCCGTTGACCGGGCCGAACGCGTTCGGTGGATCGTGGTTGCACTCGCCCGAGTGTCCGAACTGGCGCACGATCGCGTGCGCGCGGATGAACAGGATCCGGCAGTTGTACGCGTCGGCGACGGTGAACTCACCGTTCGGGAGCTC
Organism: uncultured Solirubrobacterales bacterium; assembly: GCA_963759695.1. GTDB lineage: Bacteria > Actinomycetota > Thermoleophilia > Solirubrobacterales > Solirubrobacteraceae > Palsa-465. The sequence continues at coordinate 362,551 of CAVXAO010000015.1, read as the reverse complement.
GTAGGCATCGTCTGGGGTGTTCAGATGGGTTTGATCAGGGCCGGCCTGACCCGGATGGCCGAAGAGCACGTCGAGCGAATGGTTGGCGATCCCGATCTGGACGATCGCGTGGTTGTCCTCCTCGTTGGCGATCAACGAGCGGCCGCCGGGCTCCACGAACGTGTCGTCGTTATAGACGAGCCGGCGGCCCGCGGCGAGGTCGGCGCGGTCTGGGTAGAGGAAGACGATCCCGCGCTGGGGGCTCACGACGAGGATCCGGTTGTTGCCGCGGTCGGCGATCAGGAGATAGCCGGGCAGCCCCGGTCTCCTGGCTGCGGCGGCGTACGCCGCGGCCGTACCCGGCTGGCTGCCGACGACGTTGCCAGGAGCCCACAGTGCCGCGAGGCCGCCCAAGCTCGCCGGGGCGAGCGGACCGCCGGGAATGATCTGAGCGGCGCGTCCGGGGGCCGGCTTCGCGCGGTCGCGGTCGGCGCTCGAGCCTCCGCTCGCGACAGCGACCAGGAGGATGGCGCCGAGAACCGCGCCCGCGGCGGCCGCGGTCAGCCGGCGCCGGCGCAGGCGCACCCGCCTGGCGGCGGCGCGTCGCGCGAGGCGGGCAGAGTGATCTATGTCGACCATCGGCATGGTTCGGCGTGCAAAAGCGGAATACGGGGCCGGCGCGTGTCGAAACGTGCTGCCGCCGGCCAGCACGTCGAAACGTGCTGCCGCCGGCCAGCTGCCAGTTGCCGCGACACTGTATAGCCGATCTCGGACAAGAACCTCTTAGCGCCGAGACGCGGGTAGAGTCTCCCCATGAGCGAGCCCAAGTGGGTATATGACTTCGGCGAGGGGTCTCGCGAGATGCGGGATCTGCTCGGCGGCAAGGGGGCGAACGTCGCGGAGATGACCCGGGTGCTGGGCACCGAGCGGGTGCCCGCCGGGTTCACGATCACGACCGAGGCGTGCGTCGCCTACATGCGCGCCGGATCGGAGCCGGAGGGACTGGCCGAGCAGGTGGCGAGTGGCCTCGGGCGGCTGCAGGAGCTCGCCGGCAGGCGGTTCGGCGACGAGCAGGACCCGCTGCTCGTGTCGGTCCGCAGCGGCGGGCGCGAGTCGATGCCCGGGATGCTCGACACGATCCTGAACGTTGGACTCAACGATCGGTCGGTGCTCGGGCTGGCGAGCACGACCGAGAACGAGCGGTTCGCGTGGGACTCCTACCGGCGGCTGGTGCAGATGTTCGGCAACGTCGTGCAGGCCGTCCCGGGGGAGCGGTTCGAGGACGCGATCGCCTCGGTCAAGCGCGCGGAGGGAGTTCAGACCGACGCCGAGTTGTCGGTCCAGGCGCTGAAGGAGCTGGTCGAGCGGTTCAAGAGCTTCTACGAGTTTCCCCAGGACGCGCAGGAGCAGCTGGGGCACGCGATCCGGGCCGTGTTCGAGTCGTGGACGGGCGAGCGCGCGGTCTCCTACCGGCGCATCAACCGCATCCCCGACGACTGGGGCACGGCGGTCAACGTCCAGCAGATGGTGTTCGGCAACAAGGGCGACACGTCGGCGACGGGCGTCGTGTTCAGTCGCGACGAGGTCACGGGCGCGCCCGAGCCCTCCGGCGACTTCCTCGTCAACGCCCAGGGCGAGGACGTCGTCTCGGGGGTGCGCACCCCGCTCGACATCCGCGAGCTCGCCGACCTCATGCCGGCGGCGGACGCGCAGCTGCGCGAGATCCTGCGCACGCTCGAGTCCCACTACAAGGATATGCAGGACACCGAGTTCACGATCGAGGAGGGGCACCTGTGGATGCTCCAGACGCGGAACGCCAAGCGGCCGGCGCAGGCGGCGGTGCGGTTCGCGGTCGACGCGGTGTCCGAGGGGCTGCTCACCCCGGCCGAGGCGCTGCAGACGATCGACGCGGGAGGGCTCGATGCCCTGCTGCATCCGACGTTCGACACCGGCGAGGGCTACAACGTGCTGGCGCGGGGCGTGGCCGCGTCACCCGGCGCGGCCGCTGGAGAGATCGTGTTCACGGCGCCCGACGCGGTGGCGGCGGCTGCCGCCGGCAGGGATGTGATCCTCGTCCGTCCGTTCACCGCCGCCGACGACGTCGCCGGCTTCTTTGCCGCCAAGGGAATCCTCACCTCCGAGGGGGGCAAGGCTTCGCACGCCGCGCTCGTGGCCCGCGGCATGGGGGTCCCCGCGGTGACCGGCGCCTCGGTGGCGATCGACCTCGAGGCGCAGCAGCTGCACATCAACGGCCACGTGTGGGGCGCCGGCGATCTGATCGGAATCGACGGGAGCGACGGCGCGGTCGTCGAGCACGGCGCCCGGCTGATCGAGCCCGAGGTCGACGAGCGCTTCGACCAGGTGCTGGCCTGGGCCGACGAGCTCCGCAGGCTCGGGGTGCGGGTGAACGCGGACACGCCACGCGACGCCGTGCGCGCTCGCGAGCTCGGCGCCGAGGGGATCGGCCTGTGCCGGACCGAGCACATGTTCATGGCCGAGGATCGCCAGCCGAAGATGCGGGCGATGATCATGGCGTCCGATCGGGAGGGGCGGCGCGCGGCGCTGGCGGACCTGCTCCCGCTGCAGGAGAAGGACTTCATCGGTCTGTTCGACGCCATGCGGGGACTGCCGGTCACGATCCGGCTGCTCGACCCGCCGCTGCACGAGTTCCTGCGCGACCTGCCAGAGCTGCGCGCGGATGTCGAACGCGCCCGGATCGAGCAGACCGATGACCTCGAGGAGCTCGAGCTCCTACTGACGCGGGTCGAGGAGATCCACGAGGGCAACCCGATGCTCGGGACGCGGGGCGTCCGGCTTGGGATCCTCTACCCCGAGATCTACGAGATGCAGGTGCACGCGATCATGCGCGCTTCACGCGCGGTCGATCAGCCGCCCCATCCGGAGGTGATGATCCCGCTCGTCGCCTACGAGCACGAGCTCGAGATCATGCGCGACCTCGTCGTCCGCGTCGCCTCGGAGTACGGGCTGCGCGAGGGGCTGGACTACACCGTCGGGACGATGATCGAGCTCCCGCGGGCGTGCTTCGTCGCCGATCGGATCGCCCGCCACGCGGACTTCTTCTCGTTCGGCACGAACGACCTGACACAGACCGCGATCGGATTCTCGCGCGACGACGTCGAGTCGAAGTTCATCCCCACCTACATCGAGCAGAAGATCGTCGATCGCTCGCCCTTCGAGACGATCGACGCGCCGGGGGTCGGGTGGCTGGTGCGCCTGGCGGCGTGGGTCGGGCGGGAGGCCCACCCCGGCCTGAAGCTCGGGATCTGCGGCGAGCACGGGGGAGACCCGGAGTCGATCGCGTTCTTCAACATGGCCGGCCTCGACTACGTGTCCTGCTCGCCGTTCCGGGTGCCGATCGCGCGGGTGGCGGCGGCGCAGGCGGCGATCACTCAGGCGCGGTAGGCCTTCACCAGAAACCCGCTGTGGCCTGGGCTGAGGATCTCGGTTCGGTTGAAGCCGCTGGCGGCGAGCAGCCGCTCTAGGCCGGGGCGGGTGTAGTTGAAGATCGGGCAGTCGCCGATCCACTCGTAGCGGACCTTGCGGATCGGGCCCTTGAGCAGCGACCAGCTCGGGAAAGAGGCGACCAGGCAACCGCCGGCGGCGGTGAGCTCGAACATCTTGTCGCTGAAGTCCCGCGCGTTCGGGAGGTAGTCGAACAGCCCGACGGCGAGGACGACGTCGAAGCGGGCGTTCAGGGTGGCCGTCAGGAAGTCGTCGCTGATCAGCTCGACCTGGTCCCGGTAGCCGGCGAGGCGCCGGCGTGCGAGCTCGATCATCGGCTCGGAGAAGTCGATGCCGACGTAATACGAGGCGCCGGCGCCCAGCACGAACTCGCCGATCCGGCCCGAGCCGCAGCCGACGTCCAGCACCCGCGGCTGCTCGTAGGCGGCGACCGTGTCCGCCGCCAGCTGGCGCCGGCGAAACAGGCCAGGTCGCAGCAGCCTGACGAGGGGGCGCTCGTCCTCGTAGAGGTCGTCGAACTGCCGGGCCTTGTCGCGGAACCGATTACGGACGCGCTGCGGCGTCGCCGTTGAGCCGGCCATACGCGTCACCATAGGGGATGAGGTCGAATTCCTCCGCGATCGCTCGCAGCGTGGTCGTGGCGCTGCGGCGGGCGTTGTTGCGCTGGGCGGCGCGGAACGCGCCCTTGATCTGCTGCGCGAACGGGGCGCCGGGCGCAAGCCCGACCCCCAGCGGCTTGGGATCGAACTCGTGCGGGTGCAGGTAGAGGCCCGCGAGCGGTCCCGCCTGACCCAGCCCGCGCACGACCGCCCGGTCCGGCAGCATCGCCCAATAGGACGCGCCGCCGACCGGAACGGTCGCGCCCAGCACGTGGCAGACGGCGACCGGGAACTCCCACAGCGTGCGCCCGTCCGGGAGCGCGAGCGGATGCGGGCCGGCGCTCTGAGCCTCCATTCGGCCGCGGATCCGCGGCGATTCGTGCTGGCTGGCGTCGTAGGAGAAGCCCTGCTCGGCGAGGACCTCGTAGGCCCACGGAGAGTGGCGCGTGATCGAGAACGCCGGCGCGCGGTAACCGGACGGCGTGTGGCCGGTGAGGCGCTCGATCGTCTCCCGCGCAGCCCTCAGATCCGCCGCGAACTCGTCTCGCCGCTGGCCGCCGACGGGCAGGTGCTGGTCGCCGTGGCACCCGACCTCGTGACCGGCCGCGACGACGTCTGCCACGAGGCCGGGATGGGCGCGCGCCGCCATCCCGAGGATGAAGAACGTGGCCCTCGCGTCGAGCGCGTCGAGGAGGCCCAGCAGGGCATCGGTCTGCGCCGCGAGCGCCGGTCCGGCCCGCTCCCAGTCGGGCACCCCGAGCCGGCGGCGCACGAGCTGGTGCCAGTCCTCGAAGTCGACGCTGAGAAGGAGTTGTCGGTCGGTGGGCTGCGTGGGCCGGAGGTTACGGGGTGAGAGAATCGGTGCATGGAGATCGAACGTGTAGCCGTACTGGGTGGGGGATTGATGGGATCGGGGATCGCCGAGACGGTGGCGGTCGCCGGATTCGATGTCGTCCTCCGCGAGGTGGATGAGCGGGCGCTCGGGTCGGTTCGCCAGCGGATCGAGACGTCGTTGCGGCGTGCCACCGATCGCGGCAAGATCGAGCCGTCCGCCGCCGAGGCCGTGCTCGAGCGGATCGTCATCACGGCGGACGTAGAGGCGGTGCGGGACGTCGAGCTCGTGATCGAGGCGGTCCCCGAGGACCTAGGGCTCAAGACGAAGGTCCTGAGGGAGGTCGTGGCGCTGGTCGGCGAGGACGCGATCATCGCCTCGAATACGTCATCGATCCCGATCGCGCAGCTCGCGGCGGCGGTGACGGATCCAGAGCGCGTGCTCGGCCTTCACTTCTTCTCGCCGGTCCCCGTGATGAAGCTCGTCGAGGTCGTCGTCGCGCTCGACACCGACGAATCGATCGTCGCCACCGCCCGCTCGTTCGTGGAGGCGCTCCAGAAGACGCCGATCGAGACCAAGGACCGCTCCGGGTTCATCGTCAACATGCTGTTGGTTCCGTATCTGATGGCGGCCGTGCGGATGTACGAGGAGGGCTTCGCCACCGCGGACGCGATCGACGAGGGGATGCGTCTGGGATGTGGCCATCCGATGGGGCCGCTGCGGCTGTGCGACTTCATCGGGCTCGACGTCCTCTACAGCGTGTGCGACTCGCTGTACGAAGAGTTCAAGCGCCCCGAGTACGCGCCCCCGCCGTTGATGAAGCGGATGGTCGCCTCGAACCGCCTCGGTCGCAAAAGCGGGCGCGGGTTCTACGAGTACGGCCTGGACCGGGCCGCGGTCCCCGCCTGAGGCTGAGTGCCTTACCGCGCCGGGGTGCCGGCGCGCGCCGCGGCGAGCAGGTCGGCGAGCTTGACGAGCTTGATCCGCGGGCGGCCGTGCGGCTCTCCAGCGCGGCGCTCTTGCTCGTCGATCGACAGCCAGCCCTCCCAGCTGACCGCGTCCGGGCAACGCGCCGCGATCCACTCCGCGGTCGCGTCGGGGTCCGGGTCGACCGGCTCGTTCAGCGCCCCGGCGGCCGCGTCCTCGGAGATCCGCGCCACCGTGTCCGCGGCGTCCTTCTTGTTGGTGCCGATCACCCCGCTCGGGCCGCGCTTGATCCAGCCAACGACGTACTCGCCACGGTGGTGGCGCTCCTCCTCGTCGCAAACGCGTCCACCGACGTTGCGGATCAGGCCACGCCGGTGATCGAAGGGGACGTCGTCGACGGGACGGCCGCGGTATCCGATCGAGCGCAGGACGAGTCCGCACTCGATCGTTTCGGTGGCATCGGTGGGGACGGCTCGCAGCCGGCCCTCGGCGTCAGGCTCGATCCGGTTGCGGACTACCCTCACGCCGGTCACGGGTCCGTCCTCGCCCTCCCCCAGGATCTCGACCGGGGAGCGCAGGAACTTCAGCGTCACCCGGTGGGTCTTGCCGGTCGGAGAGCGCTGCGCGTAGTCGCCCAGGAGCGCCACGTTGCGCTTGGAGGTCCCGTCGCCGTGCTCTTCGAGCCAGCGCTCGCTGAGCGCGTCGAGCTCGGCCTCGGCGGGATCGACGTTGATATCGGCGCGGCTCAGCTCGCCGAGCTCGCGGAGCTCGGGGTTGGTGAAGGCGGCCTGGGCCGGGCCCCGGCGGCCGAGCAGCACGACCTCCTCGATCTTCGCCTCGGCGAGCTTCGGGAGGGCGTGGTCGGCGGTGTCCGTGACCGCGAGCTCCCCGGGCTCGAGCATCAGCATCCGGGCGACATCGACGGCGACGTTGCCGTTGCCGATCACGACCGCCCGCCGGGCGTGGAGGACGAACTCCTCCTCCTCGCCGTCCGGGTGGCCGTTGTACCAGGCGACGAACCTGGTCGCCGGGTAGGAGCCGGGACGGTCCTCGCCGGGGATCCCCAGCCGGTTGTCGTCGGTGGTGCCGAACGCGTACACGACCGCGTGGTAGTGCTCGAGCAGCTCGGTGCGGGTGATGTGCTCGCCGAGCGATACGCCCCCGAAGAAGCGAAAGCCGGGCCGCCCGGCCGTCTTGTCGTAGACGCGCGTGACCGACTTGATCTTCGGGTGGTCGGGGGCCACGCCCGAGCGGACCAGCCCGTACGGCGTCGGTAGCAGGTCGATCAGGTCGACGTCGAAGCCGGCGTCGAGCAGCTGGTCGGTCGCGTAGAAACCGGCTGGGCCGGCCCCCACGATCGCCGCGCGCAGATTTGTCTCCGTTGCGTCCATAGACGTCTTCGAGGATACGCGCGGCGGCGGGCGCCCGGCGGCGCTGGTCAGGCCGTGGCGGGCGCGCCAGCGGGGTCGGACTGCTCTGCGTGACCGGCGATGAGGTCGACCACGCGCGGGTACAGCGCCGGCGGGAGATCGTGACCCATGCCCTCGATCGTCACGAGCCGGGCGTTCGGGATCGCCGCGGCGGTGGCGCGGCCGCCGGACGGGTGGACCATCGGGTCGTGATCGCCGTGGATCACGAGCGTCGGCGCCGTGATCCTCGCGAGCTCCGCCGTGCGGTCACCCGACTTCACGATCGCACCCAGCTGGCGGCCGGTTCCCGAGGCCGCGCGCGGGTCGCGGTCGTAGGCGCGTTTGGCCCGGTCGCGGACGTACTGCTCGTCGAACGGAACGCCGCGCGAGCCGATGTGGCGGAACATCACGGCGGCGCGGTCGGCGGCCTGATCGCGATCACGGGGCGGAGCGTGGAACATCAGACGCAGCGTCGAGGGGGCGGCCCAGCCCACCCGGCGGGCCCCGGTGGAGGACATGATCGAGACGAAGCTGCGGACGTGGTCCGGATAGCGGGCCGCGAGAGTCTGGCCGATCATCCCGCCCATCGAGACGCCGACGACGTGCGCGGGCGAGAGCTCGAGCGCATCGAGCAGAGCCGCGGTGTCCGCCGCCATGTCCCCGAGGTCGTACTGCTCGGGATCGAAGCGGCGGGTGACGAGCTGCGCCATCCCGGGCGGTCGCATCGGCCAGTGCGTCGAGCGCCCGATGTCCCGGTTGTCGAACCGGATCGGTTGGAAGCCGCGGGCGATCAGGGCAGCGCAGAACTCATCGGACCAGGCCAGCAGCTGCTGCCCGAGCCCCATGATCAGCAGTAGCGGCGGGTCCGACGGCGATCCGAGCCGCTCGTAGCAGAGGCGGACGCCCCGCCCGACGTCGACGATGTGTTCGCCGGAGCTCACGCGGCCACCGGCTCGCGCGCGGGCGCCGTGTGGGGCCGCTCCACGTGGTAGTCGTGCGGCTCGAACCGCTCGAGCCGGCGCTGGTAGGCGCGGACCGTGCCCGGCCACAGCGTCGAGTTGTGCCCCGTCGAGTCCAGATACCAGCTGACGCAGCCGCCGGCGGTCCACACGCTTCCGCGCGTGCCCGCCTCGACCTCGGTCACCCACCGGGCCTGGGCATCCGCGCGCGCTGCCATCGTCGCGTAGCCATGGCTGCGGCTGTGCGCGAGCGCCTTCATGACGTATTTGATCTGGGCCTCGACCATCAACAGCACGGAATTGTGTCCGAGGCCGGTATTCGGCCCGAGCAGCATGAAGAAGTTCGGAAAGCCGGCGACCGCGACCCCGAGGTGAGCCTTGGGGCTCCCCGCCCAGGTGTCCGCGAGCGTGTTCCCGTCTGGGCCGGTGACCCGGTGGCTGATCGGCGGATCGGTGACCAGGAAGCCGGTGCCGAAGATGATCGTGTCGACGGCGTGCTCGATCCCGTCCTGGTCGACGATGCCCGTGGGCGTGATCTCGCCGATCCCGGCGCTGACGATGTCGACGTTCTCGGAGCAGATCGCGGGGTACCAGTCGTTGGAACCCAGGATCCGCTTGCAGCCGACGCGATACGTCGGGGCGAGCCGCTCGCGCAGCGCGGGATCCGCAACCTGACGGGCGATGTGCCCGCGCGCGCGGCGCTCGGTGAGCTTGCTGAGCTGCGGGTGGGTGAACATCGCGTGGAAGGACTCGAACACCGAGAAGACCGCGGTGCGAACGGCGCGCTGAAGCTTCGGATGGCGTTCGAAGCGCCGCTGCCACTCCTGAGGGATCGAGGGGTTGGCGCGCGGCATCACCCACGGCGGCGTCCGCTGGAAGAGGTGCAGGCGCTTCACGCGGGGCTGGATCTCGGGGACGAACTGGATCGCGCTGGCGCCGGTGCCGACGACCGCCACCTCTCGGTCGGTCAGGTCGTGATCGTGCTCCCAGCGCGCCGAGTGGAAGACCTTGCCTTTGAAGCTGTCGAGCCCGGGGAGGTCCGGGATCGCCGGATCGGCGAGGGCGCCGACGGCGGAGACGGCCACGCCGGCGGTGATCTCGCCCTGGCCGGTCTCGATCTCCCACCGCTGGAGGTCCCCGTCCCAGCACATCGAGAGGACCTCGCAATCGAAGCGGATGTGGCGGGCGAGGTCGTGATGGGCGACGACCTCGCGCATGTAGTCCCAGATCTCCTGCTGGCCGGCGAACGCCTGGCTCCAGCGGGGGTTCTGCTCGGCCGTCCACGAATAGAGCACGCTCGGGATGTCGCACGCGCATCCGGGATACGTGTTGTCGCGCCAGGTGCCGCCGAGGTCGGTGGCGCGCTCGAGGATCACGAAGTCATTCAAGCCGGCTCTCTTCAGGGCCATCGCAAGGCCGAGGCCGGAGAAGCCGGCGCCGGCGATGGCGATCTCGAAGTGCTCGGTCTCGGGCTTGTGGTTGTTGCCGGTGGCCGTCGTGGCGCCCTGGTACATGGGCGTACCAAGATACCAGAATGCGGCGGTGGCGGCAAGGGAGGTGTGGCGCGGTGGCGGGGGCTCGGTGGCGGTGGCCTTTGCGGGGCGTTTGCTCGGTGGCGGTCGAGGCTCGTTTTCCCGGTGGCTATCGACTCTCGGCGCGCGGGCGCTTTTTGGCGCCCGCGGAAGTGACGGGCGGTCGGCTCGGTAAACGGCGCTGGGGAAGGGGAGGGGTCGGGAGCGATCGGGGGCCGTTTCGATGGTGCACAACACGACAACCTTGCGCCGGATGGCGAGCCCTGTCGGGTTATGCACGAAGAGTGTGCTCAATACGACAGGGCTCGGATCTGGCGCCGGTGTTGACGTGCTATGCACCATCCCCGTGACATTCTCGACACACTCGTGGCGAAAAGCCGCGAGTTTCGACGTACTCCCGCCACAAACCCGCGGGGTGGGGTAGCTGGGGACGCGTATGGCGGGTTCGGGCAGCCGATCAGGTCGATCAGACGCTCCGGCCCCCCGCCGGCGCCCTCACCCACCCCCTCCCTGCTGCCTTTTACCGGGCCGACCGCCACTCAGGGCGCGGGCGCAGAATCGACAAACCCACCTCGGAGTGCGGTGGCGCCAGTCGGTGGCGCCTAGTCGTCCAGCAGGGTTCCGCTCAGGATCGCCTTGACCGTCTGCCCGGCGGTCGCCCGCAGCTCGCGCATATCACGGCGCTGCTGGAGCGAGATGACGGCGAGCTCGCGGAGGCCGCCGACGATCATGATCGCGATGTCCATCGTCAGCGGCCGCAGGCCGATCTCGGGCTGCTCGCGCCGGCCGGACTCGACGAGGCCGATCAGCAACCGGGCGAATCGCTCGATCACGGCGGTCTGGCGGGCGGCGCCGGCCTGGCCGAGCCCGGGTAGCTCACGCACGAAGCTCTGGTAGAGCGCCGGCTGGCTGAGGATGCTGTCGAAATAGGCGTCGAGGGCGCGGTCGACCTGCTCGCCCAACGGGCTGTCCGGGTGAACGGCGGCGGCGATCTGGTCCATCGTCGCGTCGTTGAGCGCGTCGAATAGGGCCAGGAAGCACGCTTCGCGGTCGTCGAAGTGCTCGTAGAAGGTTCGCCGGGAGGTGTGGGCGATGCCGACGACGTCGGCGACGGTCGTCTCGCGGTACCCCTTGGCGTCGATCGACGCCGCCATCGCGGCGATCAGCCGCTCGCGGTGCGAGGGCTCGGGAACCTCCTCCGCCGACGTCGGCGTCTGTGTCTGCTCGCTGGCCATGCCAGGCAAAGGTACCGGCAGCGACGGCCCGTTGACGAAAACGGCCGCTCAGGCGGCGGCGCGCTTGTGCTGGACGACGACCCGACCGCCTCGGCTCGGGATCATCGTCACGTTGCGCTGGCGGGGATGCTCGGGCCTTGGGTCGGGCGCGATCAGGTCGGTGCGAGCGGCGATGGCGCGGAGCACGACGCGCTGCTCGGCCATCGCCAGCGTGGCCCCGAGGCAGCGCCGGATCCCACCGCCGAACGGGATCCAGGTATACGTGCCGGGCTTGTGGTCGAGGAACCGCTCGGGGCGGAAGACGTGGGGCTCGGGGTACACGTCGGCGCGGTGGTGGAGGGCGATGATGCTGACGGCGACGGGCGTGTCCGCGGGGACGACGTAGTCGCCGAACTGCCAGCGCAGCTTGACCAGCCGCACGATGAACGGGATCACCGGCCGGACCCGCATGCCCTCATAGACGGTGGCGTCGAGGTATTCATCGACGGCCGGATCGTCGCTGCGAACGACCTCTCGAAGGCGGTCGTACGCGGCCGGCGAGCGCAGCAGGCGCTCGAACGTCCACGCGAGCGAGTTGGCGGTCGTCTCGTGGCCGGCGAGCACCAACGACATGAGCTCATCGCGCAGCTCGTGGTCGGTGAGCGGCTCGCCCTGCTCGTCGCGTGCCTCGAGCAGCAGCGACAGGACGTCGTGGCGACCGTCCGCCGGGCCGGCGGCGCGGCGCTCGCGGATCACCGCATAGAAATGGCGATCGACGATCCTGAGCAGCGCCCTGAGCAGTCCGCGCGCCTCAATGCGCCCCGCGTTACGGAGCTCGATCAGCTGGTAGCCCGGATTCGTCGACGCGAGCAGCAACCGCCGAATGGTGTCGCGCATCCGGCGCTCGGCCGAGCCCCGTGGCGGCGAGGACCCGATTCCGAAGACGCCGGCCATGATCACGTTGAGCGTCACCGCCTGCATCCGTGACGCCAGCGCGAACGGCTCACCCACGGGCCAGCGATCGATCTCGCGGTCGGCGACGTCGGCGATCATGTCGACGTAACGCTGGACAGCCTCTCCGTGGAACGGCGGCAGCAGCAGCTTGCGCTGGCGCATGTGGCGCGCGCCCACCGAGGTCAGCACCGAGTTCGGACCGAGGATCGGTCGCAGCGGCGACTCGCCGGTCAGCGATGGCACATCCTCCGGCTTGGCCTTGAGCAGCGACTTGAGGTGATCGGGATGCGCTGTGACGACGAAGGGCTCGCCGCGCGAGAGCAGCTTGAGCTGCCAGACGTCTCCGAACTCCCTGTAGGCCCGGAGGCTGAACGCCAGCGGGCTGAACGCGAAGCGCAGCGTCTCCAGGGTGCGCGACTCATCGCGTATCGGCGGCATCCTGATCGCGAGATCCTCGCCGACGGGGCCGGCGGGCGAGGGCGCCGGCGTGAGCTCGGCGATCTCGGTCGGAACGCCGGCGGCTGTCGCAGTCACGGTACGCGAGTGTACCGCACATCGCGGCGGTTGTCCAATAATCTCGCGCGTCCAATCTCCTCCAGTAGAAAGGCCCGCTTCCATGCCAGACCGTGCAGCGATCGTGACCGGTGGTTCGAGGGGCATCGGCCGTGCTCTCGCCGAGACGCTCGGGGACGAGGGGTACGGCCTGACGATCACCGCTCGCAAGCCAGAGGGGATCGAGCGGGCAGCGGATGAGCTGCGCGAGCGCGGCTACGAGGTCGAGCACCTGGCGGCGAACATGGCCGACGAGGACGCGATCCGGGCGGTCGTGGACGCTCACCGTCACCGGTTCGGCCGCCTCGACGTGCTCGTCAACAACGCAGGCCTCGGGATCGGCGCGGCGGCCGGTGAGCACCAGACCAAGTACGTCGACATGCAGCTCGACGTGAACCTGCGAGCGATCGTCCTGTTCTACCGGGAGTGCATGGGGATGCTGCGGCAGGCCGGCGCCGAGCACCGCGGCGCGCTCGTCGTCAACATGGCGTCGATGGCGGGGAAGTCGCCGTCGCCATGGGTGTCGGTGTACTCGGCGACGAAGGCGGCGGTGATCGCCTACACCCGCGCGATGAACAAGGAGCTGGCCGGCGAGGGCGTCAAGTCGGTGGCCTTCTGCCCCGGCTTCGTGGACACCGACATGGCCGACTGGGCCAAGGGCAGCATCCCCCCGGAGGAGATGTTGCGGCCGAGCGACATCGGCGAGGCGCTCCGGTTCGTGCTGCGCGTCTCGCCGGCGTGCGTGATCCCGGAGATCGTGTTCGAGCGCCCCGGCGAGGCGATGTAGGCCTGGCGATCGAGGCGGCGGACCGAACTCCGCCGCCGCCGACCCCGTCTACTTGAGCCTTTCGCGCGCGGCCTTCGTCCAAGCGGTCGTCACGTCTCGGATGAACTTCGCCTGAGCGGTGGCGAGGTTCGAGATCCACTCGACCTCGCTGCTTCCCGGGCCCTTCTCGATCGCGCCGGCGATCGCCTTCAGCGCCGACTCGTAACTGGAGAGGGTACTTTCGCCTGCTTCCTTTCCGGCGGAGATGATGCGCTCGTTGAGCTTGCGCACGCGCTGTGCGGCGGCGTCGACGCTGGCATCGGCCCCACGTGCGGAAGCCTTCTTTGCCGTCGAACGCGAGGTCGTCTTCGCGCGTGAGCTCGAGGCGGTCGCGGTCGAGCGCTTCGCCTGACTGCGCCCCGAACTGCTCTTGGCGCCAGACGTACTCTTCGCGGCAGACGTCTTCTTGGCACCGGAGGTGCTTCTCGATCGCGACGTCGATCTCGAACCTCCACTCCTAGCTTGCGGCATTTCTCCCTCCTGGATTTGACGTTGGTGCGCACACTATCCTGCTGCCGCGGCGCCGCACAGCGTCGCATCGAAATTGCAAGGATCACGTTATGGCGCAGCCGCTGACGCAGACAGTCCGGCTCGCGCGTCTGAGTGACGCCGAGACCATCGCGGGACTGCTCGACGAGCTCGGCTATCCGACCTCGGTGGACGAGGCCCGGGTCCAACTCGAGCGGGTGCTGGTGCGTGACGACGGCGGCGTGCTCGTCGCCGAGCTGGGTGACGAGGTCGTTGGAGTCGCCGCCTATCAGCTGGTGGTGTTGCTGGAGCGAGCCCGGCCACAATGTCGACTGACGACGCTCGTCGTCGGCGCCGATCACCGCCGGCAGGGCGTGGCCCACGCGCTCGTAGCGAGCGTCGAGTCGGCGGCGCGCGACGCCGGCTGCTTTCGCGTCGAAGTGACGACGCACCCGGAGCGCACGGATGCGCTCGTGTTCTACGAGGCGGCGGGCTTCACCCCGCGCCCGCACCGGCTCATCAAGAGGCTCGATTCGTGACTCGGGTGGCGGTCATCGGCCACGTCGAGTGGGTCGAGTTCGTCGAGGTCGATCGGTTGCCCGTCGAGGGCGAGGTGCTCCATGCCAAGCGCGCGTTCACGCGGGCGGCGGGCGGCGGCGGCGTGGCCGCGGTCGTGCTCGCCGGGCTCGGAGCCGAGGTTCACTTCTTCACGGCGCTCGGGCACGACGACCACGGCGAGGCGGCCGCCGCAGAGCTGACGGACCGTGGCGTTCACATGCACGTGGCCTGGCGTCAGGAGCCGACCCGCCGGGCGCTGACGCTGCTCAAGGAGGGCGGCGAGCGGACGATCGTGACGATTGGCGAGCGGCTCAATCCCCACGGCGGCGACGAGCTTGAGTGGGAGCTGCTGCACGGCACCGACGGCGTGTACTTCACGGCCGGGGACAGCGGCGCGCTTGCGCACGGCCGGGACGCGCGCGAGGTGGTCGCGACACCACGGGCGCGCGATGCGCTGGAGCAGGCCGGCGGACCGGTGATCGATGCGCTCGTCTTCAGCAAACGCGATGCAGACGAGGTCGGGTGGGCGAAGCGCGTCGGGCGCCACGCCCGCCTGCTCGTCGCCACCGATGGCGCGGACGGAGGGAGCTGGTCCGGCGAATCGGAGGGGAGCTGGCCGGCGGCGCCGCCGCCGGGCCGCCCGCGCGACAGCTACGGCTGTGGCGACTCGTTCGCCGCCGCGTTCACGTTCGGGCTCGCGTCCGGTGCGTCGGTGGCGGAGGCGGCGGCGATCGGCGCGCGCGCCGGAGCGAAGTGCCTGACCATGGTGGGGGCTCCCTAGACGGGGGAGCAGTCAGCTCAGCGCGCCGCGGCCAGCAGCTCGATCCGGTTCCCCCACGGATCCTCGGAGTAGAAGCGGCGCTCGCCGGGGAGCGCGTCGTCCCACTCGACCTTCGCTCCCGCCGCCGACAGCCGCCCGGCCAGCGCGTCCAGGTCGGCAGGCCCGACACGCAGCGCCGGGTGAGCCTTCGGCGCCGGCGCGAAGCGCTCGTCGACGCCGATGTGAAGCTGCTGGGAGCCGACCCGAAACCACACGCCGCCGCGCGAGCGCAGCGGCTCGGGCTTCTCGACCTCGACGAGCCCGAGCAGCTCTCCGAAGTACCGCCGCGCCTCGGCCTCGCATCCCGCCGGCGCCGCCAGCTGCACGTGGTCGAGTGACAGGACGCCCACGACCGCTACGTCGTGAACACGATCTTGCCGAACACGTCGCCCTCGAGCAGCGACTCGAATCCCCGCGCGGCTTCGGTCAGCGGCATCGTGGCGTGAATCACGGGGCGGACGTCGCGCTCGACGCAGAAGCGGATGAGCCGCCCGAGTTCGTCTCGGGTGCCCATCGTCGAGCCGATCACGGACAGCTGGAGGAAGAACACCCGGTTCAGCTCCGCCGGCGGGGAGGCGCCGGTGGTGGCGCCGGAGACGATGATCTTGCCGCCCGGCCTCAGCGACTTCACCGAGTGTGACCAGGTCGCCTGGCCGATGGTCTCCATCACCGCGTCGACGCGGTCGGGCAGCCGCGCCCCGGACTCGAACACCTGATCGGCCCCGAGCGACTGCGCCTGGGCGCGCTTCTCCTCGGTGCGGCCGGTCGCCCAGACGCGGATGCCGGCGGCGGTGGCGAGCACGATCACCGCGGTGGCGACGCCGCCGCTCGAGCCCTGGACGAGCACCGTCGAGCCGGGTGCGAGCTGCGCCCGGGTGAACAGCATTCGGTACGCGGTCAGCCACGCCGTCGGCAGACACGCGGCCTCCTCGAACGAGAGCTCCGGCGGCTTGGGCAGTACGTTCCGGCGCGGGACCGCTACCTCGCCGGCGAACGTCCCCTGGTAGCGCTCGGACAGGATCGAGCGGCGTGGGTCGAGCGTCTCGTCGTCGCGCCACGAGTCGTCGGTGATCACGGAGTGGACGACCACCTCGTTGCCCTCCTCGTCGAGCCCGGCGGCGTCGCAGCCGAGGATCATCGGCAGCCGCTCGCGAGGGAGGCCGACGCCGCGCAGCGACCACAGGTCGTGGTGGTTGAGCGACGCGGCCTTGACGGTTACCGTCGTCCAGCCCGCGGGCACATCGGGCTCGGGACGCTCGCCGATCGTGAGCCCGGCGAGGGGATTGTCGGGGTCGATCTCTGACGCGTAGACGGCGCGCACGGACGGAGCATGCTAGCCACCGCCCCGAGCCGTTAGCGTTCCCGGTGTGGCCGACGTCACGTTCTACTTCGACCTCGGATCGCCGTATGCGTACCTGGCGGCGGAGCGGTTGGAGACGGCCCTGCCCGAGCCGATCGACTGGCGGCCGATCCTGCTCGGCGCGCTGTTCAAGGCCCACGGCCGCGGCTCCTGGGGGCGCAGCGACGATCGCGAGGCCGGCATGGCCGAGGTCGAGCGCCGGGCCGCCGGCTATGGGCTCCCGCCGGTCCGGTGGCCGGAGCCCTGGCCCGCCGACTATCTCGGCTTGATGCGCGCCTCCACCTTTGCCTTCACGGCCGGGGTGGGTCGGGAGTTCGCGCTCGAGGCGTTCCGCAGCGCGTTCCAGCGCGGGGTGGACCTGAGCATCGCTGACAACGTGCTCGACGTGGCGGAGCGGGTCGGGTTGGATCGCGCAGCGGTCGCGGGCGCGACCCAGAACCCGGCGGTCAAGCAGGCGCTGCGCGACGCTACCGATGCCGCGCTGAAGCTCGGCGTCGTCGGCGTGCCGACGATCGCGGTCGGCGATCGGCTGTTCTGGGGCGACGACCGGCTGCAAGACGCCGCCGCCGAGCTGCTGGGATCGAGCGCAGCATGAGCACGGCCGCGGGAGCGAGACCGCCTCGCTGCCGGGGGTGGCAGCAGGAGGCCGCTCTGCGGATGCTCGAGAACAACCTCGATCCGGACGTCGCCGAGAACCCGGCGGAGCTGATCGTCTACGGCGGGATCGGCAAGGCTGCCCGCGACCAGGCCAGCTACGCGACGATCCGCCGGGAGCTGATGCGGCTCGGTGACGAGGAGACGCTGCTCGTGCAATCGGGAAAGCCCGTGGCCGTATTCGAGACCCACGACCGCGCGCCGCGCGTGCTGATCGCGAACACCAACCTCGTGCCCGACTGGGCGACGTGGGAGAAGTTCCGCGAGCTCGACGCCGCGGGCCTGATCATGTACGGACAGATGACCGCCGGCTCCTGGATCTACATCGGGAGCCAGGGCATCCTCCAGGGCACGTACGAGACGTTCGCGGCGGCGGCCCGCAAGCGGTTCGGCGGGACGCTGCGCGGCCGCCTCGTCGTCACGGCGGGACTCGGCGGGATGGGCGGGGCTCAACCGCTGGCGGTCACGATGTGCGGCGGCACCGCCCTGTGCATCGAGGTCGACCTGCGCCGGATCGAGCGACGGCTACAGACGCGCTACCTGGACGAGCGGGCCGCCGACCTCGACGACGCGCTGGCGCGGCTGGAGCGGGCGGCGGCGCAGGGGCGGCCGCTGTCGATCGGGCTGCTCGGAAACGCCGCGGAGGTGATACCCGAGCTCGTGCGCCGCGACGTGCACATCGACGTGATCACCGACCAGACCTCGGCCCACGATCCGCTCAACGGCTACATCCCGGCGGGGTTCACGGTCGAGCAGGCAGAGGTGCTCCGCGCGCGTGACCCGGACGACTACCTCAAGCGGGTCGGGGCGTCCGCGGTACAACACGTGGCGGCGATCCGCGAGCTGGCCGCGCACGGCGCCGAGGCGTTCGACTACGGCAACGCGTTGCGTGGGCTCGCGTTCGAGAACGGAGATTCCGAGGCGTTCTCGTATCCCGGGTTCGTGCCGGCCTACATCAGGCCGCTGTTCTGCGAGGGCAAGGGCCCGTTCCGGTGGGTGGCGCTGTCGGGCGACCCGCAGGACATCTACAAGACCGACGAAGCGATCCTCGAGTTGTTCGGCGACCAGGAACACGTCGCGCGGTGGATCCGGCTGGCCGGCGAGAAGGTCCAGTTCCAGGGCCTGCCGGCGAGGATCTGCTGGCTCGGGTATGGCGAGCGGCATCTCGCGGGGCTGCGGTTCAACGAGATGGTCGCCTCCGGCGAGCTGGCGGGCCCGATCGTGATCGGCCGCGATCACCTCGACGCCGGCTCGGTGGCGTCTCCGCAACGCGAGACCGAGGCGATGCGCGACGGGTCGGACGCGATCGCGGACTGGCCGATCCTGAACGCGCTGCTGAACACGGCGTGCGGCGCGAGCTGGGTGTCGGTGCATCACGGCGGCGGCGTCGGAATGGGCAAGTCGATCCACGCGGGCCAGGTCGTCGTCGCCGACGGCTCGGAGCTCGGCGCCGAACGGGTGCGGCGCGTGCTGAGCGCGGACCCGGGGACGGGGGTGGTCCGCCACGCCGACGCGGGCTACCCGGAGGCGCTGGCGTTCGCCGAGGAGTCGGGCCTGCGGATGCCGATGCTCGACCCCGAGCCGGCCGGCGGGTGAGCGGCGTCTCGATCAACGGCGCGGCCCAGGTGCTGCGACCGCCCGAGGATGGCCTGCGCTACCTGCGCCACGACCGGGCCGCGTCGCTCGCGTGCGACCCGGGAGCGTTGCTCGTGCGGGACGGATTGATCGCCGGTTTCGAGAGCTCCGGCGATGTTTCGCTGCAGATCGACGCGTCCGGCTGCGCGGTCATCCCCGGGTTCGTGGACTGCCACACCCACCTGCCGTTTGCAGGCTGGCGCGAGCGCGAGTACGCGATGAAGATCGCGGGCGAATCCTACGAGGCGATCAGCCGTACAGGCGGCGGCATCCGGTCCTCGGCGCGGGCGCTGGCGGAGGCGTCCGACGAGCAGGTGCTTGCGCAGTCGCGCGCTCTCGCCGACGAGATGCTCGCCCACGGCACGACGGCGTTCGAGGGCAAGTGCGGCTACGGGCTGTCAGCCGAGGGTGAGCTGCGCGCGCTGCGGCTGGGCGCCGAGCTCGGCGCCGATCGGATGACCGCGCTGCTCGCGCACGTGATCCCGGACGGATACGACGCGGACGGCTGGATGGAGGAGGTCGCGCGGATGGTGCCGCGCGTGGTCGATGCCGGCGAGGCGACTGCGCTCGACATCTACGTCGAGACGATCGCGTTCTCGAACGAGAATCTCCGGGGGATGGCTGAGCTGGCGGCCGAGTACGGGCTGGACCTGAGGGCCCACGTCGAGCAGTTCCACGACAACGGCTCAACCGCGGTCGCCGTCGAGTGCGGGGCGCGGTCGGTCGACCACCTCTCGTGCCTGTCGGCCGATGGCGTCGCCGGACTCGCCGAGTCCGAGACCGCCGCCGTGCTCCTGCCCGGCGCGGAGTTCATCGGCGCCGAGCATACCGCGCCCGGTCGCGCGCTCGCCGATCGCGGCGCGATCTGCGTGCTCGCCACGGACCTCAACCCCGGCACGTCCCCGATCGTCTCGCTTCCGTTGATCGTCGGGCTGGCGGCGCGCCGGTACGGCTGGTCAGTCCGTGAGGCGCTGCTGGCGTGCACGCTGAACGCCGCGTGGGTGCTGCGGCTGTCCGAGCAGACCGGCTCGCTCGAACCGGGCAAGCGCGGCGACGTGGTCGTGCTCGACGGGCCGATCGAGCGGATCCCGTACCGGTTCGGCCACAACCCGGTCGCGCTCGTGTTCGCCGCCGGCGAGCTCGTCCGCGTCCGGCCCGATTGCGAGTGGAGGGTGGGCACAAGATGATCACCGCCGAGGGCATCGCCCGGCGATTGGGCGAACTTGACGAGATCGGGGTCGGCGCAGACGGGGTGGTGCGGATGGCCTGGAGCGCCGAGGACGGCGCCACGAGCGCGTGGTTCGCCGAGCAGGCCGCCGAGGTGGGGCTGAACTCGCAACGCGACCCTGCCGGGAACCTGTGGGCGTGCCCCGACCGCAGGCCACCGTGGTGGGCGGTGGGGTCGCATCTTGACAGCGTGCGCGGGGGCGGGCGGTTCGATGGGCCGCTCGGAGTCGCGTGCGCCTTCGAGCTCGCGGCGAGCTCGGCGGAGCCGATCGCGGTCCTGTCGTTCGCCGATGAGGAGGGCGCGCGCTTCAACACGCCGACGTTCGGGAGCAAGGCGCTGGCCGGGAAGCTCGACATAGAGACCGTGATGGAACGCCACGACGATCAGGGCGTGTCGCTGCGCGAGGCGATGCGCGCCAGCGGAGTCGAGCCGGCCGCGATCGCCGACGCCCCGAGCTGGATGGAGAAGCTCGCCGGCTTCGTCGAGATCCACATCGATCAGACGACCGAGGTGGCCCGCGCCGGTGCGCCGGTCGGGATCGTGAGATCGCTGGCGAGCCGGCGCCGGCTCGAGGTCGACCTGCGCGGCCGCGCCGACCACGCGGGCACGACCCCGCGAGCCGAGCGGCGCGACGCGCTGTCCGCCGCCGCGCACCTGATCGTCGCCGCCGAGGAGCTGGCCGAGGGATCCGGTGAGCTCACAGTCACCACGTCGCGGATCGTCGCCGAGCCGAACGCGCCGACGACGATCGCCGCGCACGTCCGGCTGTGGCTCGACGCGCGGGCTCCCGATCCGAACGTGATCGACAGCTGGGCCCGCCGGGTCGGCGAGGAGGCCGGCGAGATCGCACTGCGCAGCGCCGTCGAGGTCGCGATCACCGAGGCCTCGCGCTCGAACGGGGTGGAGTTCTCGGATCGCGTTCGCTCGCAGCTGCGGCGCGCGAGCGAGGACGTGGTCGGCGCCGCGGTGCCCGAGGTCGTCTGCTTCGCCGGTCACGACGCGGGCGTCCTGGCCGACGAGACGCCCGCGGGAATGGTGCTGGTGCGAAACGCGACCGGGATCAGCCACTCACCTCTGGAGACCGTCGATCTCGCTGACGCGGCGATCGCCGCCCGGGCTGTGCAGCGCGCCATCGCCGAGCTGAGCGTGGAGGCGGTGTGATGCCGACGTGGGCGACGGTCCCGGCGATGCCGAACGCCCACTCCCACGCGTTCCAGCGCGGCCTCCGCGGACGGGCCGAACGGCTGAGCCCCGACCGCGCCGACGACTTCTGGACGTGGCGAACGGAGATGTTCAAGCTGGCCGGCAGCCTCGACCCGCCGGCGATGTACGCGCTGGCGCGAGAGACGTTCGTGGAGATGGTGCAGGCCGGGTATGGGGCCGTCGGCGAATTCCACTACGTCCACCACCAGCCCGACGGGACGCCGTATCCGGACCGCAACGAGATGGCGATGACGGTCGCGGAGGCGGCGCTCGTCGCCGGTATCGAGATCGTGCTCCTCCCCGCCGCCTACCATCGAAACGGCTGGGACGGAAAGGACCGTCCGCCGGTGGCGGGACAGCGCCGGTTCTGCGACCCCGACGTGGAGACGTTCCTGAGCCGGGTCGACGAGCTGCGAACGTGGGCGTCGGAGCGGGACGGAGTCTCCGTCGGCGTCGCGGCGCACAGCGTGCGTGCCGTGTCGTCGTCGTGGCTGGGGGCGATCGCCGAGTACTCCGAGAAGCACGGGCTCGTGCGCCATGTCCACGCCCACGAGCAGCAGCGCGAGCTCGAGGAGTGTCAGGCCGAGTACGGCTGCTCGCCGATCGAGCTGCTCGAACGATCGGGATTTCTGGGGCCGCAGACGAGCGTGATCCACGGCATCCACGTGTCGGATCGCGACCTGCAGCTACTCGCGCGCAACGGCACGACCGTCGTCTCGTGCCCCACCACCGAGGGGAACCTGGGCGACGGCTACCTGCCGGCGATGAGCTATCTGCAGCACGGCGTGCCGCTGGCGATCGGCAGCGATTCCCAGGTCCGGATCGATCCGTTCGAAGAGGCGCGGGAGCTCGAGACGCTGTCGCGGCGCGAGCGCCAGCTCAGGGCGGGGCTGCTCGCGGCCGTGGGAGATCTGTGGCAGGTCCTCTGCGACAACGGGAATCGCAGCCTCGGCCTGACGGGGGAGCCCGCCGCCGGACGGACGGTCGACGTCGATCTCGACCATCCCGACCTGAGAGGCATCGATCCCGACGATCTCCGGCTCGCGCTGGTCACGTGTGCATCCGCGGGCGTGGTGGAATCTGCGACCCGCTAGAACTAGGGCCGATGGATGACGCCGAGGTCGTGCTTCGCCGTGCCAGGCGTCCGCTGGTCCTCGGCATGGGCGGGGGCGGGGACGTCGTCGGCGCGCTGGCGAGCGCAGAGTTCGCCCGTCTATACGACGGCGCCGAACCCGTGCTCGGGGGGCTCACGTGGGAGCGCGGCGCGATCGATCCGGCGCCGGGCCCTCGGAGCGTGGACGAGATAGAGGGGGCCGAGGAGCTCGCGCCGGGGGTGCTGCTCGCCGGACCCGAGACGCGGGTTCGCGACCGCGACGTGTACTTCGCGGAGTCGCGGATGGCTGAGTTCCTGGGCGAGCGCACCGTGCTCGTCGACGTCCACGACGGCCCTGCGGCGATCGCGAAGGGACTCGCCCGGGCGAGCGCGCGACTTGGATGCGATTTGATCGTGTTCATCGACGTCGGCGGCGACGTGCTCGCACAGGGCGACGAGGCGGGGCTCCGCAGTCCCCTGTGCGACGCGCTCACGCTCGCAGCCGCCTCGCTCCTGCACGAGGGCGGAAACCCGGTGCTCGGCGGGATCTTCGGCCTGGGCTGCGACGCCGAGCTGACCCCCGACGAAGTGCTCGACCGGCTCGCGAGGGTGGCGGCGGCCGGCGGGCTGCTCGGTGTCCGCGGCCTGACCGAGCCGATCGCGGAGCGACTCGAGGGCGCGATCGAACTCGTGCCGACCGAGGCCAGCGCTCTGGCGGTGCGCGCGTTCCGAGGCGAGTCGGGTACGGCCACGATTCGCGGCGGCGCGCGCGAGGTGCAGCTGACGCCCATGGCTGCGCTCACGTTCTATTTCTCGATCGGGGTGACGATCGCGGCCACCGGGCCGCTGGCCCGGGCAGTCCTGGGCACCCGTGGCCTGGAGGAGGCGAATGACGCCCTGCACGAGCTCGGCGTCTCCACGGAACTCGACCTCGAGCGCAACGTGGCGCGCACCCGGGCCAGATGACGGGCCACGCGTTCACCGAGATCATCGCCGCGCCGCAGCGCGGACGGGTGTTCACGCTGTCGCAGCGGCCGGGGCTGGGCGACTGCGCGCCCTCGGGGAGGGTTCGGCTCGATGCGCTCGCGAGGTGGCTTCAGGACGTCGCGTACTTCGACGTCGAGGACGCGGGGCTCGCGGCGAGCGCGGTGTGGGTCGTGCGGCGCACCCGGATGCGGATCAGCCGCTTCCCCCGGTTCGGTGAGCGGCATCAGCTGGCGACCTTCTGCAGCGGGCTGGGGAAGATGTGGGCGGAGCGGCGCACGTCGGTAGTCCTCGCCGACACGGGACAGAGCGACGTCGAGGCCGTGTCGCTGTGGGTCCACCTCGATCTCGCCAGCAAGCGGCCGGCGCCGTTCAACGAACGGGAGATCGCCACCTACGGCGACGCCGCCGACGGTCGGCGGGTGACGGCACGGCTCCGCCACTCGGCGCCAGAGGCGCTCGAGCCCAGCATGAAATGGCGGTTTCGGGCGACCGAGGCCGATGTCGCCGACCACATCAACAACGCCGCCTACTGGCAGCCGCTCGAGGAGGAGTTGCTCGCAGGCGAGGAGCTCGACTCGCTCGACGTGGAGATGGAGTTCCGGAGCCCGGCCCAGCCCGGCGAGAAGCTGTTCGTCGGCGCCGGCCGCCACCGCTGGATCGTCGACCCGGCGGGCGAGGTTCACGCGTCGATCGCGCTGGGCGCGGGCACGCCGGGGACCTGAGCCGCTCAGGCCTTCGATCGCATCTCCGCGCCGAGCACGGCGCGGGCGGCGTTGTGGCCGGGTATGCCGCTGACGCCGCCCCCGCGCCGGGCGCCGGCACCGCACAGCCACACGTTGGCGTGGCCGGTCTCGACGCCCCAGGTGCCGACCTCCTCCTCGCTCTCGGCAAACGGCCACGCTAGATCGCGGTGGAAGATGTGCCCGCCGGGCATGGCGAGCTGCTCCTCGAGCTCGACGGGCGTGACCGCCTCCAGGCACGGGGTGCCGTCGCCCGCCGGCCACAGGCACTCCTCGATCGGCTCGGCGAGCACGGAGTTGATCGAGCGAAGCGTGGCGTCGAGCGCGGCCTGCTTCGCCTTGTCGCCGCCGCCATCGCCGGCGAACAGCCGCGCGGGCATGTGCAGCGCGAACAGGGTCATCGTCTGCGCCCCGGCGTCGCGCACCTCCGGCGTGAGGATGGTCGCGTCGGTGAGCGAGTGGCAGTAGAGCTCACACGGCGGCAGGTCTGGGATCCGTCCCTCGCTGGCCTGGGCGAACGCGGCCTCGAGCTGTTCGTAGCCCTCGTTGACGTGAAACGTCCCCGCGAACGCGTCGCCCGGGGAGACGCTCGGATCGCGCAGCCGGGGGAGCCGGCTGAGCAGCATGTTGACCTTCAGCTGCGAGCCCTCGGGGGGGTGCGTGGGCGCCGGCTCGCCGATGAGCGTCGCGAGCACGGCGGGGGCGACGTTCGCGAGCACGTGGCGGCACTCGAGCTCGGCGCCGTCGGCACACAGGACGTGCGCCCGCGTGCCGTCGGTGGCGATCGAGACCACCTCGGCGCCCGTGCGGATCTCCGTCCCGGCGGCGAGGGCGCAGTCCCGGAGCGCGTCGGTGACCGCGCCCATGCCGCCGACCGGGACATCCCAGCGGCCGGTCCCGTTGCCGATCACGTGGTAGATGAAGCACCGGTTCTGGCGAAGGGCCGGATCGTCTGCTGGCGCGAACGTCCCGATCGTGGCGTCGGTGAGGACGACCCCGCGGAGGAGGTCCGAGGAGAACGTCCGCTCCAGCACCGCCGACAGCGGCTCCTCGAACAGCGCGCGCCAGGCCGCTGGGTTGTCGATCAGCGATCGCACCTCGTCGCGGGAGCGCAGCGGCTCGATCAGCGTCGGGAACAGGCGCGCAGCCACGTCGCCGAGCATCGCGTGGAACCGCCGCCAGGCCTCGACGTCCGTCGGGTCCGCACCCAGGGGGTCGCCGCTGTCATCGACGAGCGACCCGCCGGCGCCGTGCGGCGTGTAGGAGGCGATCCGCCGGCGCCGCAGCTCGACCGGGAGTCCCAGCATCTGGACGAGCGTCGCCGGCAACAGGCTCACGAGGTACGCGTAGCGGGAGAGCCGCGCGCCGACGCCGGCGAACGGAGTCCCCGAGACCGCGGCCCCGCCGACCCAATCCCTGCGTTCGAGCACGACCACGGAGCGGCCGGCCCGTGCGAGAAGCGCCGCGGCGACGAGCCCGTTGTGGCCCCCGCCGACGACAACCGCGTCGCAGCGCCCGGGCTCGGCCATCAGCGGAACAGCGCGTCGACCGACACGTCGATCCTCCGCGCCGGACGGTTCGCCGGCGCGACGCCGGCGACCTCGCCGTGCGCCCTGACCGAGGCGCATGTGGCCTGCACCTCGGGCGTCAGGAATCTCGACGGCTTGCCGTACCCGTGAGCGTCGTCGATCCCCTTGGGCCGGTGGTAGTAGCGGAGCGGAACGTGCAGGTGAAGGCGCCGGCGCGCGCGAGTGACGCCGACATACAGCAGCCGCCGCTCCTCGTCGATGCTCTCGCTGGACCCGGCGGACATGCACGCGGGGAAGTTGCCGTCGTAGAGAGCGAGCAGGTGGATGGCATCCCACTCGAGTCCCTTCGCCGAATGGATGGTCGAGAGCACCAGGTAATCCTCGTCGAGATGGGGCGGCTTCGCCAGATCGGCGCTTGACTGCGGTGGGTCGAGCGCGAGCTCGGCCGCGAAGTGGGTGAGGTCCGATGACTCCCGCGCGGCGGCCACGAGCTGTTCGAGATCGGCCAGACGGACCGCGCCGTCGGGATACCGCGAGCTGATCAGCGGGGCCAGCGCGTCACGGAGCCGCTCGGCCTGGGCGCCGGCGCCGGGGGTCCGGGCCGCCTCCGCGAGCGCCTCGACCAGCGCATCGCCCCCCGGTCGGGCCGCCTCGGGAAGTCGCTCGCGGGCCTCGACCCACGCTTGGAGCCGGGCGGCGGCCGGCGCGCTGACGATCACGTCGAGCGTGCGCCTGGCGGTGACCGGCCCCACGCCATCAAGGAGCTGCAGCAGCCGGAACCAGCAAAGGTCGTTGCCCGGATTGCCGAGAAGCCGAAACAGCGCCATCAGGTCCTTGACGTGCGCGGCCTCCAGGTAGCGCAGGCCGCCGTACTTGACGAACGGGATCTGGCGCCGGGAGAGCTCGAGCTCGAGCAGGTCGCTGTCGTGTGAGGTGCGCATCAGCACAGCCTGCCGGCGCAGGTCGATCCCCTGCTCGCGGGCGGCGAGTACGCGCTCACAGACCTCATGGGCCTGCTCGGACTCGTCGCGGGTCCACACCAGGTCCGGCGTCTGCCCTCCCTCGAGGTCGGTTCGCAGGCGCTTCTGATACGCCCGGGTCGCCTGGGCGGCGAGCTCGTTGGCGGTGTCGAGAATCGGCTGCGTCGAACGGTAGTTGCGCTCGAGCGTGACCACGGCGGCGTCCGGGAAGTGCGAGGTGAACTCGAGGATGTAATCGGCCGAAGCGGAGCGCCATCCGTAGATCGCCTGGAGGTCGTCGCCGACCACGGTCAATCCGCGACACCTCCGGCGAATCCCGCGGACCATCTCGACCTGGAGGCCGTTGACGTCCTGGTACTCGTCGATCAGGACGTGGTCGAACGCGTCCTCGATCGCGCCCCCGACCACGTCGTCGGCCGCGAGCGCGCGCCAGTAGAGCAGCAGGTCGTCGAGGTCGAGGACGCCGAGCGAGCGTTTGCGCGCCGTGTATGTCTTGAACAGCGTCGCCATCTCCTCGACGTGCTCCTCGCACCAGGGGAAGGCCTCGGAGACGGTCTCCGACAGGGTCCGCTGGAAGTTGACGGTACGTGAGTAGATGTCGAGCAGCGTGCTCTTGCGCGGGAAGCGTCGCTTGCTCTGGGCGTGGCCGTGCTCCTCCCGGATCAGGTCAAGCAGGTCCGAGGCGTCACCGGGATCGAGCACGGCGAAGCCCTCGGCCAACCCGAGGGAGGACGCGTGCATCCGGACGAACCGGTGCGCGACCGAGTGAAACGTCCCGCCCAGCACCCCGCCGGCTCCGGAGGGCATCCGAACAAGCGCCCGGGTCCGTTGCAGCATCTCGCGCGCGGCTCGGCGCGTGAACGTCAGCAGCATGATCCGCTCGGGCGCGACGCCCTGCTGCACGAGCCAGGCCACGCGCGCACACAGCGTCGTCGTCTTGCCGGTGCCGGCGCCGGCCAGGATCAACAGCGGGCCGTCGGGGTGGGTGGCGGCGGTCAGCTGCTCGGGGTTGAGCGCGTCGAGCCAGGGAACCGCCTCCTGGTCGGTGGCGGCGGTGGCGGTGGCGGTGGCGAACATTAGTTCGCAGACGCTAGGCGGCTGCCCGGACGTATCGCAACGGGGGTTTGCGCGCGCGATACGCTGGGCAGGCAGAAGAGCCATGACACCCGATCAAGAACGCGATCCCCATCACGAGCTGAACAACCCGGTGGGCGAGCCCGATCCGACCGAGTGGCCCGACCCCTACGATCAGCGCGAGGACCCGCGCGACCCCGACGATCCCGACCGGGATTACGGCGACGAGCCCCACACGCCGACGGGAGCGACCAGCACCAGCGAGCCGCATCCGGACCAGGACCCCGAGGCCCTTCCCCGCGAGGCGCTCGAGCGCGACAAGCTCGACGACTGAGTGGCCCTCTAGGTGAAGGAGCTACGCGGAACGGCGGCAGTCGAGGTCGCCGCCACGCCGGCGGAGTGCGTCGCCCTCCTGGAGGCGGTCGACCGCTACCCCGAGTGGTACCCGGAGGTCGTGCAGAAGGTCGACGTGACCGAGCGCGACGCCGGCGGTCAGCCAACGAAGGCGAACACGCGGCTCCACGTCGTGGCGGGGCCGCTGACACGGGACTTCAACCTCCAAATGGCGGTCGTCAGCGAGCCCCCGGGGACGATCAAGCTCATGCGGCTCTCGCACGGCCCGTCAGATCAGGAGCAGTTCCAGGTCATCTGGCGAGTGACCGAGGCGCTGCGGACCCGGATCGACGTGGCGCTCGACGCCAACCTCTCGGTCCCGCGGTTCCTGCCCATCGGGGGGATCGGCGACGGCCTGGCGCAGGGCTTTGTCGGTGCGGCGGCGCGAGCGCTCGAACGCTCAGGCTGAGAGCAGCGGCAGCACTCCGGCTTCGAGATCGAGCAGGAACTGCTTGCGCTCGAGCCCGCCCCCGTAGCCGGTGAGCGATCCGTCCGCGCCGATGACCCGGTGGCAGGGAACGATCAGGGCGACGGGGTTGCGTGCATTGGCCAGTCCGACTGCGCGCGCCGCGGCGGGCTCGCCGAGCGCCGTCGCGATCTGCCCGTAGCTGGCCGTCTCGCCATACGGGATCTCGAGCAGAGCGTTCCAGACCCGCAGCTCGAACGGGTTGCCGAGCAGGTCGAGCTCGACGTCGAATTCGCGTCGAGCGCCGTCGAAGTACTGCTCGAGCTGTTCGCGGGCCCCGGCAAAGCAGCGATCGTCGCGCTGCCAGCGAGGGTCGATTGCGACTGGGTGGGGGGCCGACTGCATGGACAGGCGCCGGAGCGCCCGGCCGTCGCCGGCCAACAGCAGCTCGCCGATGGGAGTGTCAAACGTTGTGTAGATCATGTACCTAGAACGGCGGTCGGCTCTTGATTGTGAGGCCGACGCCGGTCAGGCAGGTCCATGACATCGGCGAGCAGCTCGTACGAGCGCCGGCGGGCGCCGTGGTCGTAGGTGATCGTGACCACGATCACCTCTTCGGCTCCGTATTCGGCGGCGAGCTGTTCGATCCCGGCCCGGACCTTCTCGGGAGAGCCGATGATTCCGCGGCGCCCGGGGAGATTGCCGGTGGCAGGCTTGCCCTCGCGGGCGAGGAACTCGATCGCCTTCTCGGGCGGCGGCACGGGGATCAGCTCGTTGCGCCGCAGCATCGTCAGCGTCATCCGGCTGCTCGCGGCCAGGTGCTGCGCCTGCTCGTCGGTGTCCGCGCACAGAACCCAGGCGGCGACGGCGGTCCGGGGTGCGTTCAGCTCCCGCTCGGGAAGGAAACGCTCGCGGTATAGCTTCGCGATCTCGGCGCCGCCGGGGTTGATGAAGTCGGCAAACGCGTAGGGGAGGCCGAGCTGAGCGGCCCAGATCGCGCTCTGCGGAGAGGATCCGAGAAGCCAGACCGCGGGGAGGGCGGGACGTCCGGGCAGGACCGGAGCGAGGCGCGCGAAGGGATGGTCGGCGGGGAGGTCGTCCTCGAGGTAGGCGAGCAGCTCGGCGAGCTGCTGCGGGAAATCGTCGGGCGCCGCCTGGCGGCGGTCGCGCTGGAGCGCGAACGTGGTCAGCGGGTCCGTGCCGGCGGCCCGACCTATCCCGAGGTCGATCCGATCGGGCGCCAGGGCCGCGAGGATCGTGAACGTCTCAGCCACCTTGAACGGGCTGTAGTGGGGCAGCATCACGCCGCCACTGCCCACGCGGATCCGCTCGGTGGCGGCCGCGATCGGTCCGATCAGAGCCTCGGGGCTGGCGCTCGCGAGCATCGGGCCGCCGTGGTGCTCGGCGACCCAGTAGCGGTGGTAGCCGAGCCGGTCCGCGAGCGCGGCCAGGTCGAGCGTGTTGTGCACAGCCTGAGCACCCGTCGAGCCCTCCGAGATCGGCGATTGATCGAGGACGGAGAGCAGCATCCTTTTCATACTAGGAGGCCCGCGCTGGGGCTAGGAAGCCGCGGGAAGGGCCGCGGCCTCGCGCCGCTGCACCTCGGCCCGGACCACCGGCGCCACCTGGGTGCCGAACAGCTCGATGGATTTCAGCACGTCGCCGTGAGCGACCGCTCCGACGCTCATCTGCCCGACGTAGCGATCGTTTCCGAACAGCTCGTGCTCGAAGAGGATCTTCTCCGCGACCTGCTCGGGAGACCCGACGGCGAGCGCGCCGCGTGGCGAGCGCAGAGCGTCGTACTCCGCCCTCCCAGAGGGCGGCCATCCCCGCTCGCGGCCGATCCGGTTCATCATCGCGAGATAGGAGCCGGCGAACGCAGCGTCCGCCTCGGGGACGCTCTGGCCGACGAAAGCGTGGGTGTTGATCGCGACCCGCGCGTCCGACGGGTCGTGTTCGGCCGCCTCGAATGCTTGGCGATAGAGGTCGACGAGTGGCACAAACCGCTCGGGCTGCCCGCCGATGATCGCGAGTGTGAGCGGCAGCCCGAGGGCGCCGGCGCGCACGACGGACTCCGGCGTGCCCCCGACAGCCACCCAGACGGGCAGCGGATTCTGCACGGGGCGCGGCCATACGCCCGCGTTCCGGAGCGGGGCGCGGTGCTTGCCGGTCCAGGTGACGTACGTGTCATCGCGGATCTGGAGGAGCAGCTCGAGCTTCTCGGCGAACAGCTCGTCGTAATCGTCGAGGTCGTAGCCGAAGAGCGGGAAGGATTCGATGAACGAGCCCCGCCCCGCCATGATCTCGGCGCGGCCGCCGGAGATCAGGTCGAGCTCGGCGAACTGCTGGAAGACACGCACCGGATCGTCCGAGCTGAGCACGGTGACCGCGCTCGAGAGTCGGATCCGCTCGGTGCGCGCGGCGATCGCGGCCAGCGCCACGGCGGGGGAGGAGACGGCGAAATCGGGGCGATGGTGCTCGCCGACGGCGAACACGTCGAGACCCAGCTGATCCGCGAGCTCGGCCTCCTCGAGCAGGTCGCGCATCCGCTGCTCGGCGCTGACGCCCGAGCTGAGATCGGCGAACGTGGCGAGTCCAAGTTCCATGTCGGAGATCGTAGCAGGTAGTTGTTGGCACAACTATCAGGTCCCGAGGGGCGGCGATACATAGCGCCACCCGGTGGGGCCCTCGAGGCAGAGCCCCCTCTGGAGCTGGTTGGGTGGCGCCACTGATGGGCGAAGAGGCGACGCTTAGCCAAACCTAAAGCTTCGGGCCGTTTACACGGGGGCAACGTCGGGCCGTTTCCGCGCCCATATAAGTCGTGGCGTCTGCATCCTCGAACCAAGGGAGTTCTCAATATGTTGGGACGGACATGGCGGGGTGCCTTGATGGCGTCGGCCGTTGCCGCGGGAGCAATCGCGCTGTCGGCGGCGGCGGTCTCCGCGCACTCTGACCACCACGGCCGTCACGGCTTCGGCCACGACGGCCGCTCCACCGCGATCAAGCACGTGCTGCTGATCTCGGTTGACGGCATGCACCAGTCCGACCTCGACTGGTACGTCCAGAACCACCCGGACTCGGAGCTCGCGAAGCTTGCCGCCGGCGGCGCCGAGTTCACCAACAACCACACGTCAGATCCCTCCGACTCCGATCCCGGCGGCACGGCGCTGATGACCGGCGGCGACCCGCGCGCCACCGGCATCTACTACGACGATGAGTACAGCCACGGCGTGTTCCCACCCGGCACCACTAACTGCTCGGGTCCGGTCCCGGGTGGCAACGTGATCTACGACTCGCCGGACGACAACCTTGCCAACGTGCCCGACCTCCTAAATAACGGGAGCGGCAACACGTTCCCGTCGTTCGATGAGGGCGGCTCGATCTACTCGGGTAACGGCGGTGCCAGCGGCGCGTTCCCCGGCGATGACACGAACCCCGCCTTGATCATGAATCTGACCGACCACCCGCAGTCGGGTCTGAACCCGGCGACCTACCCAGTCGACCCCCCGACCTGCAAGCCGATCCAGCCGTGGGACTACCTGCAGGTCAACACGATCTTCCAGGTCATCCACAACGCCGGTATGCGCACCGCTTGGTCTGACAAGCACGCGATCTACACGTCGTTCAACGGCCCGGGCTCGGGTGGCAACAGCATCGACGACTTCTTCGGGCCGGAGATCGACTCGCAGGCGGTTGAGCCGAACGGCGTTCCGTACCCGGAGGACGGCGCGTGGACGGCCACCGACGCCGCGACCAAGCAGTACGACTCGTACAAGGTCCAGGCGGTGATCAACTGGATCAACGGCTACGACCACTCCGGCACCGGGCCGAAGCTCGGCACGCCCGCGATCTACGGGATGAACTTCCAGGCCGTCTCGGTGGCCGAGAAGCTGAAGCACTCCCCGACGACGCTGATCGGCCCGAACGCCCAGGGGGACTACACCGAGGACGCTCCCGTCCCCGGCGGCTACGTGACCGTGAACGGCCAGCAGGTGCCCGGCCCGCTGCTGCAGAGCGCGCTCAACTACGTCAACGATTCCCTGCAGCAGATGGCCGACACGATCCAGGCGGACGGCGAAGCCGGCTCGACGGCGATCATCCTGACCGCCAAGCACGGCCAGTCGCCGCTGAACAACGCCCAGCTCCAACGGATCGACGACGGTCCGATCATCTCCGGCGTCAACGCCGCCTGGGCCACAACCCACCCCAGCAACCAGACGCTGGTCGTCCAGGAGGCCGACGACGACGGGCTGCTGTGGTGGCTGTCCGACCGCTCGCAGGTAGCGGCTGACTTCGTCAGGCACTACCTCTGGACGCACTCCGCCCCGGCGGTCAACTACGCGGGGCAGACGATCACCGTCCAGCACTCCGGTCTGAAGCGCATCTTCGGCGGAGCTCAGGCGGCGCGGTTCTTCGGCGCCCGGACGTCCGAGCCGGACCACCCAGACGTCTTCGGGATCGCTCAGGTCGGCACGATCTACACGACCGGCTCGAAGATCGCCGAGCACGGCGGGGACAATGCGTGGTGACCGCGACGTTCCGCTGCTCGTCTACGCCCCAGGGACGGTTCCGCACTCGAAGGACCACGCTTGGGTAGAGACGACCCAGGTAGCGCCGACGATCGTGGAGCTGCTCGGACTCCGGCCGTCCGACCTCCAGGCCGTGCAAATCGAGCACACCCGCGTGTTGCCGGGGGCGTAGTCCCAAATGAGCTACTGGGCGCGCTCGCCGTGGCGGGCGCGCCCCCGGCTCACCGCAGCCAGGCGGGGCCGAGTCCCAGCACGGCCGCGATCGCCAGTCCCCCGACCAGCAGGGCCCCGGCCCTCCGGGTGTGGGTGAACGCGAACGCCGCAAACCACAGCGGCCACACGGGGAAGCCGCGTGGCGGACGCTCGGGTCGCGGACGGCGGAGCCATTTCAGCGCCCGGGTCAACAGCGGCAGTGCGCCGAACGCCACCAGCGCCGGCCAGGGCAACGCCCCGATCAGCACGCAGACGATCACGGCGACGTAGAAGCCGACCATCAGCGCTTCGGTCAGCCGCCGGGCCCGGCGCTCGCCGATGATCACCGGCAGCGTGCGCACGCCGGCCGCCTCGTCCCAGGGCAGCTTGTCGATGTGCTTGCCCATCAGGACGGCGGTGCACAGGAGGCCGTACGGGATCGACGCCGGCCACACCTGCCACGGCACGCTGCCGACGGAGGCGTAATAGGTGCCCGCGATCATCAGCGGGCCCCACACGATCAGCACGTCGAGCTCGCCCAGTCCGCGCTTCTTCAGTCGCAGGGGCGGGGCCGTATAGGCGACGTTCAGGACCACGCCGGCGAGCCCGAACGCGAGGACCACGAGTCCGCGCGCGCCGACGAGGATGGCCAGGATCAGGAGATCGGCGACGTTGACCGCCACCGCGGCGCGAACCAGGCCGTCGCGGTCGATCATCCCGGACAGGATCGGGTGCGGCGCGTACAGCGCGCGGGGGTAATCCTCGGCGTCGAGCCCGGCGTCGGTGTCGAACAGGTCGTTGACGAGGTTGTTTGAGACGTGCGCCAGCACGATCCCGACGAAGGCGAGCAGGAACCAGCCCAGCGCGAAGTCGGGGTGACGCACCGCGAGCAGCCCCGCGATCGCGCCGGCGGTGAGCGTCATCGGAAGGACGCCGGCGCGGGTGATGACGAGCCACTTCGACACCGGATCCAGCTCGCCGGAAGGCGGATTGACCGTGCTGAGCGCGTGGCGCCACCGGGCCAGCCGGCCGGGCGCGGAAAGCGGTGCGGCGGTGTCACTCATCTCGCGCGGACGCTATCGCCCTGCGCCGGCAGGCAACAATTAACACGGGGCTGTCGAGATCACACGACCCTGCTCGTCATACACGTGAAGCCGCACACCGAGCGGTAAGACGTCCAAATCCAAGGAGGCGCGATGCCCCAGTACATGCTGTTGATCTATTCCACGACGCCCAGCCCCGAGCAGCTCGCCGACGAGCACCCCAAGTGGGGCGCCTTCACGCAGGAGCTGAAGGACTCCGGGGCCTTCGTCAACGGCGACGCGCTCCAGGGCGTCGATGTCGCCACCACCGTTCGCGAGGTCGACGGCGAGCTCCAGCTCACCGACGGGCCGTTCGCGGAGACCAAGGAGCACCTCGGTGGCTACTACACGATCGAGGTTCCCAGCCTCGACAAGGCGCTCGAGTACGCGGGCCGTATGCCGCACATCGGCCGCGGGTCGGTCGAGGTCAGGCCCGTCTGGGACACGAACCAGATGATGGAAGAGGCCAGCCAGGTCGAGGCATCGGCGTAAGCGAGCCGGACTCCGCCGGCGGTCGCGGGTTTGCGGCCGCCGGCGGTGGCGGGCCGGCCTGCGGTCGCCGGCGTTTGTCCGAGCAGGGGCTGTGGAGTGTCGGCCCGCGGGGCAGCCGTGGCGGCGGTCGGCTCGGGTTGGTGGGCGGCTCGGTAAACGACAGCAGGGAGGGGGTTGGGGGGCGGTTCGCTGGGCGCCGGTGGGGGCTCTTGCCTGCTTGATCGCCCAAATTGGGCCGCGCCCCGAGGAGTTTGGGCGCTCGCGCAGGTAGATGCGCCCGGGATGTGGCGGGATGTGGCGGGATGTGGCGGGATGTGGCGGGCTGGCGCCGAGAGTGTGCCGAGAGTGTCACGGGGATGGTGCATAGCGCGTCAACACCGGCGCGAGATCCGAGCCCTGTCGTATTGAGCACACTCCTCGTGCATAAGTCGCCACGCCTCGCCATCCGGCGCGAGGTTGTCGTGTTGTGCATCATCGAACCGGGGATGGCGCCCGTTCCCGAGCCACAGCCCCCCGACTGTCGGGTTATCCCACCCCCACGTTGGCGCTCGCGCCCCCCGACCTCGAGTGTGTCGGTCGTGACCGCACTCGCGAGCGCGACAAAGCCACTCGGGCAGGAGCCGCCGACCCGCACCGGCGCCTCGATCGCCTCGGTCGGCGTCAGCCTCCCCGCGACCACCGTGCCCAACAGCACGATCGCTGCCCGGCTGGGGGTCGACGAGGACTGGATCGTCCGGCGGACCGGCATCCACGAACGCCACGTGGCGGAACCGCAGGAGCGGCTGACGACGCACGCGGCCGAGGCGGCGCGCCAGGCGCTCGAGCGCGTTGAGGTCCGGGCCGACCAGGTCGACCTCGTGCTCGTCGCGACCACGACCGCTGACGAGGTACTGCCCAACGCGGCGCCGCTGGTGGCGCACGCGATCGGCGCCTCGCGCGCCGGCGCGTTCGACATCGGCGCGGCGTGCACGGGCTTTCTGTCAGCGCTGGCGGTGGGTTGCGCGCAGATCGAGACGGGGCGGGCGCGCAACGTGCTCGTCGTCGGCGCGGACTTCATGTCGCGGATCACCGACCGCGACGATCGCTCCACGGCGCCGGTGTTCGCCGACGGCGCCGGCGCTGTGGTCCTCGTCTCGAGCAACGAACATCGGATCGGTCCCGTTGTGCTTGGCGCCGACGGGGACGGGGCCGACAACATCGTCGTGGACAGGTCCGAGCCCCTGATCCGGATGCGCGGTCACGAGACCTTCCGCGAGGCCGTGGCGCGACTGTCGCTGGTGACGCTCCAGGTCATCAACGCCGCCTCGATCGGGCTCGGGGACATCGATCTGTTCGTCTACCACCAGGCCAACGGCCGGATCCTCAGCGCCGTCGGCGAGCGGCTCGGCCTGCCCGCCGATCGGGTCGTCGACTGCGTCGGTGACTACGGCAACACCTCGGCCGCGACGCTCCCGCTGGCGCTCGCGTTCAGCGAGCGTGAAGGGCGCCTCGCCGCCGGCGACCGCGTGCTGCTCGGAGCGTTCGGCGCGGGCTTCACGTGGGGCGCGACGGTGGTCGACTGGGGGACGGCATGACGAGCCTGGCCCTCGCGGAACGAGCCGACGCGCCACTGTCGCCGCTGGAGCGGTTGGAGACCCTGTGCGACCGCGGGACGCTCGACGTGATCCGCACGGAGGTGATCTCGCTCCCGATGGGCGAGAAGGCGCGCGCCGGCGACGGGGTCCTCGGTGGTACCGGGCTCGTCGACGGCCGCCCGGTGTTCTGCTACGCGCAGGACTCGACATTCGCCGGCGGCTCGCTCGGCGAGGCGCATGCGAACACGATCGCCCGCGTGATGGAGCTCGCCGATCGCGGCCGGGCGCCGGTGGTCGGGTTCGTGGCCTCCGGTGGCGCGCGGATGCAGGAGGGCGTCGGCGCGCTCGGCGGCTACGGCCGGATCTTCCGGCGGATCGTGCAGCTGTCGGGCCGCGTGCCGCAGATCTCGGTCCTGACCGGCCTGTCGGCCGGCGGTGGCGCGTACTCGCCGGCGCTGACCGACTGGGTGGTGATGACCGAGGAGTCGAGCATGTTTCTCACGGGTCCCGCCGTCGTGCGCGACGCGCTCGGCGAGGACGTGACGGCGGCTGAGCTCGGCGGCACCCGCGTCCATGAGCGAAACGGCGTCTGCCACTTCGTGGCGTCGAACGAGATCGACGCGATCCACCTGACCCGCGAGCTCATCGGCTACCTCCCGAGCCACCGCGATCTGCCCGCGCCGGTGCTCGCGGCCCGGCCGGCGCCGCCGCGCGACCCCAAGGAGATCGTCCCCGACGAGCAGCGGCGCGTATACGACGTGCGCGAGGTCATCCGCTGCCTGGCCGACGGCGGCGGGCTGCTCGAGGTCGCGTCCGGCTGGGCACGCAACCTGGTCACCGGCTTCGCGCGGATCGACGGTCGGACGGTCGGCGTGATCGCCAACCAGCCGCGCTACCTTGGTGGTGTGCTCGATTCGGCGAGCTCGCGCAAGGGCGCGCGCTTCGTATCCAAGTGTGATCAGTTCAGGATCCCGTTGCTGGTGCTCGTGGACACGCCTGGGTTCATGCCCGGAACGAAGCAGGAGACCGAGGGCGTGATCCGGTATGGGGCCGGGCTGGTGCACGCGTTCGCCGAGGCGACGGTGCCGCGCGTGACGGTGATCCTGCGCAAGGCGTTCGGCGGCGCGTTCATCACGATGAACTCGAAGGATCTGGGCGCGGACTACGTGTTCGCGTGGCCGCAGGCGGAGATCGGCGTGATGGGCGCAAAGCCCGCCGTGGGAATCATCCACCGGCGCGAGCTGGCGGCCGCCGAGGATCCCGACGGGACCCGGGAGCGGCTGGCGGCGAGCTACGCCGACGCGCAGCTGCGCCCCCAGGTCGCGGCGAGCACCGGTTACGTCGACGAGCTGATCGCCCCGGCGCAGACGCGCCAGCGACTGTCATGGGCATTTCGGTCGCTCGGAGGGGCTTCGTGACCCAGAAGCGGACGATCCTCCTCACGGGCGCCACCGGGTTCGTCGGGATGGAGCTCCTCGCGCGCTACCTCGACCGCGGCGATCAGGACATCGTGACGCTCGTCCGCGCCCGGGACGACGAGGCGGCAGGCGCGCGGATGGAAGGGGTGCTGACGAACCTGTTCGGCGCGCGACGGGCCCGCGAGCATGCCGGACGGGTGCGGGCCGTCGCCGCCGAGCTGACGGCCTCCCGGCTCGGGCTGAGCGAGGGTCGCTATGCCGAGCTCGCCGAGAAGGTGTCGTCGATCGTGCACTCCGCGGCCTCGGTCTCGTTCGCCGAGCCACTGGACCAGGCGCGCGCGATCAACCGCGACGGCACCCGACGACTGCTCGAGTTCGCGGGCAACGCGCGCCGTCGAGGTGGGCTCGACCGCTATGCCCACATCTCGACCGCGTACGTCGCCGGCACCCACCGCGGTCGCTTCCGCGAGCGTGACCTCGACGTCAGCCAGGAGTTCCGCAACACCTACGAGCAGTCGAAGTTCGAGGCCGAGCAGTTGGTGCGCAAGCAGGACGAGGTGCCGTTCACGATCCTTCGCCCCAGCATTGTCGTCGGGGACCGCCGGAGCGGCTGGACCGCCGCCTTCAACGTCCTCTACTGGCCGCTCCGGGCCTTCTCCCGCGGTCTGTTCACCGAGGTTCCGGCGATCACCTCCGCACCCGTAGACGTCGTCTCGATCGACTACGTCGCCGACGCCGTCCACGAGCTGTGCGAGTCGCCGGGCGGGATCGGCGAGACCTATCACCTGACCGCCGGCGCCAACGCGAGCACGATCGGGGAGATCGCGAACGCCGCCAGCCGGTACTTCAAGCGGCCGATGCCGCGCGTGCTCTCGCCGCCCGAGTTCGCGGCGCTCGAGGACGGCGGCGCGGCCCGGGCCGCGCTCGAGGGGAGCAGCGTGTACTTCCCCTACTTCTCGGTCGGCACCGTGTTCGATGACGCGGTCACGAGGGCCCGGCTCGAGCCGAGCGGCATCAGCGCCTCTCCCCTGGGCGACTATCTGGAGCAGTTGCTGGACTTCGCCACGCGGAGTCGCTGGGGGAAGCAGCCGATCACGAGAGTCGAGGCGCTGGCGACGTAGCCCCCCAACCGGGGGGTTACGGGCAGCGCCGAGTTGTTGGCTGCGGGCCTGCGGGGGATGCTCGCGGTGTGGCCGTACTCGCCGACACCGCTCGATTCCGCGCCGACGATCCCGATGCACTCGTGACCGCAGCATTCGCGTGCCCGATCTGCCTCGGCAGCGAGCAGGTCACGTGGGAAGCATCGCTGGAGGACTACGATCCCGCAGTGTCATGCTGGTGCCCCGGGTGCGAGCAGCGCTGGCGCGTCTACCTGGCGCCGCAGCAGGAGCTGCGGATCGGGCTGATGCACGCCTGCGCCTCCTGATCCGTCCAGCCCCATGAGTACCACGGGCGGAGTCGACCGGTCCGCCGGTCTGGGAATCGGGGCGCTCGAGCTGTTCGTCGAAGTCCTCTCGCAATCGGAGCAGAGCTCCGCACCGGGCGAGGGCTTCTACGACCGGCTGTGTGAGGCCGTGTGCCGGTTGGCGCACATGCGCCGGGCCCTGATCTTCCGCTACGACGCGGCCACCCGGCGAGTGCGGGC
The DNA here is from genome assembly GCA_963759695.1 of uncultured Solirubrobacterales bacterium. GTDB lineage: Bacteria > Actinomycetota > Thermoleophilia > Solirubrobacterales > Solirubrobacteraceae > Palsa-465. Next base: position 323,225 of record CAVXAO010000015.1, on the reverse strand, counting down.
TGCGGGAGCTCACGGCCTCGACATCGAGCAGTTCGCGACCGCTCACGTGACCGTCGAGTCCGCGTCGTTCGCCGCCCGCGCCCTGGCGGAGGATCGGGTGGTCGAGGTGGACGGCGACGTCGCCGGAGAGATCCCGGCGGAGTACGTGGCGCTGTTCCCCGAACCGGTGCGCCTCGTGTGCGCTCCGATGGTCGCCGCGGACCGCGCGGTCGGGGTGATCCTGGCCGATCGGCTGCTCGCGGCGCCGCCGCTCGACGACGCCGAGGTGCACCTGATGTGGACGCTCGGAAAGGCGGCGGCGCTCGCCGCCGTCTCGCGGATCTTCGCCACCCAGGCGGAGAAGGCGCAGCAGCTCGAACAACGGATCGACCTGGCCCGGGAGATCCACGAAGGCGTGATCCAGCGGCTGTTCGGCGTCTCGATGGCGCTCGACGGCGACGGCGATCTGCCCGCGGCCGCCCGCGAGCGGTGCGCGAGCGAGACACAGCGCGCGCTCAGCGATCTCCGCAGCGCGCTGCAGCGCCCGCTCGGCCGCGCGCCCCGAGCGACCCGAACGACGTTTGTGGCCGAGGTCGAGCGGCTCTCGCGCGTCCATCCCGAGCTGGGGGTGACGCTCGAAGCGGGACAGGAGGGTGACGTCCCGACGGGGCTCGAACCGCTCGCGCAGTCCGTGCTCGCCGAGGCGGTGCGAAACGCGCACAAGCACGCCAGCCCCAGCCGCGTGAGCGTGCGGGTCGGGCGCGCCGACGGGGCATTCGTGCTCGAGGTGGCCAACGACGGCGTCCGCGGCCGCAAGCGCCAGGCGGGGATGGGGCTGCGGCTGGCTGCTCTCGAAGCCCTCCAGAGCGGCGGCGTCGTGGAGTTCGGGGAGCGGGAGCCCGGCAGCTGGCAGGTACGGCTGGTCGTGCCCGGCGATGGCTGAACAGCTGAGAAGCCCGGAGCGCCTGACGGTCCTGGTCGTTGACGACCACGACGTCGTCCACTGGGGCTTTCGGCTGATGCTCACCCAGCAGGCGTGGGTCGAGCGGTGCGTGAGCGCCCACACGGGCCCGCGGGCGGTCGAGATGGCGGTGCGCTACCGGCCCCACGTGGCGCTCGTCGACCTGTTCCTCGGCGAGGAGTCCGGAGCCGAGATCTGCGAGCAGATCCGGACCGCCGAGCCGCGCACGCGCGTCCTGCTGTTCTCGGGCGCCGGCGAGATCTCACCCCAGGCGGCCCGCGCCGCCGGCGCCTCGGGGTTCGCTTACAAGGACTGGCCGGCGCGGCGGATCGCGAGCGCGGTGCGGCTGGTCGGACTCGGGAAGACGATGTTCGAGCGCCACGATCGGCCGGAGATGATGGGTCTCTCCGATCGCGAACGCTCGGTGCTCGAGCTGATGGCCTCCGGGTCGACGAACCCCGAGATCGCGGAGGCGCTGCACCTGTCAAAGCACACGGTCAAGGAGCACACCAGCGCCGTGTATCGCAAGCTCGGGGTCCGGAACCGCACCGAGGCGGTCCAGCGGGCGCAGCGGCTGGGGCTGGTCAGCTAGCCATGGTATAAGTGCTGCGGCTGTACAAATTCATCCATGATTTGGGGGTGAGGGTTGTCCACGACCGAGTTGCACCGAACCGCTTTTGACGATGTACAGCGTCAGGCGGGGGCTAGCTGGACGGACTGGGAGGGCTGGGCATGGGCCGCTGACTTCGGCGATGCCATCGCCGAGCACAACGCGACCAGAACGGCCTGCAACGTGTGGGACGAGGCCGCGTTACGCAAGTGGGACATGCGCGGGACCGGCGCGCTCGCGCTCGCCGATGCGCTGTTCACCAACGACATGGCGGCGCTCGAGCTCGGGCAGGTTCGCTACGGCGCCATCTGCGATGAGGACGGCAAGATGATCATGGACGGCACCATCTTCCACGTCGCGAAGGACCACTGCTTCTCGATCACGAGCTATGACTCGGATCTCGACTGGTTCCGCAAAGTCGCGTCCGACCGGGGCCTCGACGTGGAACTGAAGGACGTGACGGACGACATGCCGCATCTCCAGGTGCAGGGCCCGCTGGCCCGAGATGTTCTGCGGCCGATCACCGAGGGCGCGGACATTGACGCGTTGCGCTACTTCCGGTTCCTCACCGATGGCGTCAGCGTCGGCGGTGTGCCGGTGTGGCTGTCGCGGACGGGCTATTCGGGCGAGCTCGGCTTCGAGCTGTACTGCAAGCCTGAAGACGCGAGTGAGCTGTGGAACGCCGTGCTACGGGCCGGCGAATCGCACGGTCTGCGGCCGATCGGGCTCTCGGCGATCGAGACGCTCAGGATCGAATCGGGACTGCTGTTCCCCGACATCGACTATTTCCCGCACCAGACCGACCCGTTCGAGGTACGGCTCGACAATGTGATCAAGCTTAAGACCGGCAATGACTTCGTCGGGCGCGACGCGCTCGAGCGGATCGCGGCCGAGGGGACACCGAGGTTGCTGACCACACTGCGGATCGACGGCGAGGACGTTCCCGAGTACGGCGCGGCGGTGACCGTCGACGGCGTCGAAGCTGGGATCGTACGGAGTCCGTGCGAGAGCCCGACGTTCGGTGAGGTGATCGCGATGGCCGCGATCGACCGCGACCATGTGAACGTTGGGCAACGCGTCGATGTGGCGCTCGGCGACGGAACGGTCGGTGCGACCGTCGCACCGTTCCCGCTCTACGACACCGAGAAGAAGCGCCCGCGGTCCTAGCCTCGCGCTCCAAGGCGCGCGCTGCGCGCGGCGCCCACGAACCACTCCCACACGCCGAGGAAGCGGCGGTCAATCCGCCATTCCTCCTGAAGCTCCCATTGCACGGCGAGCACGGTCCGGCCCGGCAGCTCGACCGCCTCCGGAACTCCGTCAGCCGAGGCTGCGACGACGTTAAGGCCGTCGCCGACACGGTCGATCGTCTGGTGGTGGAAGGAGCTCACGTCGATCGTGGTCGTACCGAGCGCATGCGCCAGGATGCTGTCCTGCGCAATAGAGATCTCGTGCCGCGGGTGAGGCGGCAGTGGCGCGTTCTGAAGCGACGCGCGCTCGACCTGCTTCCAGCTTCTCCAGCCGGGATCGCTCGGGTGATCCTCGGAGAGCAGGCTGACGTCCTGGACGAGCGTTCCGCCGAGGGACACATTCAGGACCTGGACGCCGCGGCACATGCCGAGCACCGGCAGGCCCCGCTCCAGCGCGCGACCCACCAGCTGAAGCTCGAACTGGTCGCGCTGGGGCTCGGTGGCGGCGAGCAGCGCGTGCGGCTCCTGTCCGTAGCGGTGCGGCTCGATGTCGCGACCCGGCGCGAGCAGCACCGCGTCGATGACGTCCAGCGCCGGCTCGATCGCATCGGGCAGCTGGGGAAGCGTCAACGGCAGGCCGCCGGCGGCGAGCAGCGGGCGATGGACACCCACGCCGCCGTAGTCGCCGAAGTCGTGCAGGCTGGCGGAGACTCCGATCAGGGGTCGGTCGGCCATCAGGCGGTGGCGAGCACCCGCTCAGGGATGGCCGCCTCTTCGATCAGCTCGGTCAGTTCGCGCAACTCGATCCGGTCGGCGTTGCCGGAGGTCTTGATCGCGTCCTCGTACATGGTGACGTCCTTGGGGCAGGCGACGACGAACAGCTCGATGTCGGGGAGCGCCACCGCTTCGCGGATGCGGTTCTCGGACGGGCGTTCCTGGCCGGGGGTGTCGGGGATCCAGATTCGTCCGCCGCCGGCGCCGCAGCAGAACGAGTTGTCGCGGTTGCGGGGCATCTCGACGAGCGTGCAGCCGAGTCGCCTGAGCAGCTCGCGGGGGGCTTCGTACTCGCTGTTCATCCGTCCGAGGTGGCACGGGTCGTGGTAGGTGACGCGGTAGGAGAGGATCGTGCGTAGCTGGAGCGCGCCGGTGTCGATGAGCTCGAGCAGGAAGCCCGTGTGGTGCGCGACGGGCCACTCGCCGCCGAGCGGTGGGTACTCGTTGCGCAGCGTGTTCAGCGAGTGCGGGTCGCTGGTCACGATCCGGTTGAACTCGCAGCCGGAGATCGTCGCGATGTTGCCCTCGGCGAGCGTCTCGAAGAGCCCCTCCTCGCCGACGCGGCGGACGTCGTTGCCGGAGTTGCGCTCGCCGTCGTAGAGGATCCCGAAGTCGACGCCCGCCTCGTGAAAGAGCCTGGCCAGCGACCGCGTGACCCGCTGGGAGCGCGGGTCGAACGAGGCGTAATCGCCGACGAACCAGAGCACGTCGACCGGCTGCTTGCGCGCGTCGGGAACGTCGAACTCAAGCTCGGCGGTCCAGCGGCCGCGCTTGCGCTTGTTCTCGCCGAACGAGTTGCCCGACTTGTGGATCACCTCGAGCGTCGACTGGAGAGCGGGATCGAGCTCGCCGTCCTCGACGAGCCGGCGGCGGAGCTGGTTGATGATCGGCGCCTGCTCGATCCCGACCGGGCAGATCTCCACGCACGCGTTGCACTGCATGCACGACCAGACGGTCTCGGTGCGGACGCCGTCCTCGCCGATCACCGGCTTCGTGAAGCCGGCGCCGTCGGCTTTGCCCTCGAGCAGTTGGCCGATGACGCCGCCGATCCCGGTTCCGCGCATCGCCGCGTTGGACTGTTCGCGGAGCTCGAGGATCACGTCGCGGGGCGAGAGCGGCCGGCCGGTCGCGTTCGCGGGGCACGCCTCGTGGCAGCGCCCGCACTTCGTGCACGCGTCGAGCTGGAGCAGGTGCATCTCGCTGAAGTCGGCGAGCGTTGCGTATCCGGCGGGCTCCGACGCGCGCTCGGGCGGGATCGCGGGTAGCCGCTTCCCCGCGAGCGGGTCGCGGAACGAGAGCGAGAAGTAGCTGGTCAGCATGTGCGCGGCCTTCGTGTACGGGATGCTCGCGACGAACGTGATCGCGAGCAGCCCGTGGAACCACCACAGCCCGTGGCGCAGGGCGGCCAGCGTCCCGTGACTGAGCCCGGTAAGCGCCTGGGCGACGATCCAGCCGCCGAACTGGGTGCCGCCGTAGCCCGGATCGCTCATCGCGATCCGCACCCCCTCGAGCAAGAAGCCGGTCAGCGCGATCACCAGGAGCGTGCCGACGAACACCCAGTCCCCGACCTCATACCGGTGACGGTCGTACTGCGGATCGCCGGGTGCGCGGTCCGGCCGCGCGTAGTCGAGCTTCGCCGGCCTCAGAAACGCGCGACGCACCATCATCACCAGCACACCGACGATCAGGACCGTCCCAAAGACGTTGAGCGTCTCCTTGTAGATCAGGTAGAAGTCGCCGTGGAAGTAGCTCCACCCGAACACCGGGGTCGTGAAATCGGTGTCGAAGCCGAGGATCACCGTGCCCGCGAACAGGACGATGAACCCGTAGAAGATCCCCCGATGAGCCCATCCGGCGGTGCTGTCGCGCCGGCCGATCGACGCGTGCGAGAGCAGCTCGCGGAGTCCCCGCCAAAGCAGTCCAGGGAGCTGCCCGGCGGGCGGCAGCCCGCCGCCATGACCGTGGCGGTATTTCACCAGCGGCCGCGCTACGCCGTAGACGAACACGACCACTGAGGTCACGGCGAGCACGTACCAGACGACCTTCAGCCACACCACGAAGTGCCAGAACACCGGCCTCGTGGCCACCGACGCGAGCGCAAGCATGATGCTGTTAGTCCAGCGTCTGCTCGAGCTCGTCAGCCAGCTCGAACATATCCATCACCGCACCGTAATGCGCGACGCCGAAGATGGGCGCCTCGGGATCGGTGTTAACCGCGATGATCGTCTCCGCCGTCCGCATCCCCGCGAGGTGCTGAACCGCCCCCGAGATCCCCAACGCCAGATATACGCGGGGCTTGACCGTCTTGCCCGACTGGCCCACCTGCCGGGACCCCGGGACCCACCCCGCATCGACCAGCGGCCGCGAGACGCTGAGCGTCGCGCCCAACCGGTCGGCGAGCTCCTCGAAGCGCTCGACGTTGTCCTTCTCCTCCACGCCACGCCCGATCGAGAGCAGGAAGTCGGCTTTCGTGATATCCACATCACCCGCCGCCACCTCGCGGTAGCCGCGATGCTCGGTGCGAGCAACGCCGTCAAGCTCTAGGCGAACGTCCCTCACCGGGACGCCCCCAGACCCCGGCGCCACGGGCTCGAACGTTCCGGCGCGGAGCAGCAACACCGTGCATTCCTTGCCCGGGAACTCATACTCGGCGACGAGCTTGTCGCCATACGCGCCGCGCCGCGCGATCGGCCCGTCCTCCCAACCCAACGCCGTGACATCGCTCGCGAAGCCGAGCCCGCCCGCCGCCGCCACGGCCGGCGCGTACCCGAGCGCGTCGATCGAGTGCGCCGCCAGCACCAGCCGCGGACGCTCGGATTCGAGCAGCCCCTCGAGCGCCCGCTGCGCGACGTGCGCCTCGAACTGCCCGACCGGCGAGCCCACCGCCAGCACCTCGTCGACGCCATCGCCACCGAGCGCCGCCGCGTGCGCGCCCGCGTTGGCGTCGATGATCGCGACCGCGAGCGGACCGCCGACCTGCTCCTTGAGCTCGGTGGCGGCGGCGATCAGCTCGAACGAAACGTCGCGCAGCTCGCCTTGACGCGCCTCCGCGAGGACCAGGATCCCGCGCCATCAGCCGACTCGATCCCTGACGATGTCCGCGATCCTGGCGGCCACTTCAGCCGGTGAGCCGCCGAGGATCTCCGCCCCCTCACCCTTGTCCGGCAACGACAGACGGCGCCGGCGCGACCCTGCGGCACGCTCAACCTCGGCGCCGTCGATCCCGACATCCGCCAGCGACAGGACCGCCAACGGCTTCTCCCGAGCCTGCTTGATCGCCCGCAGCGTCGCATAACGCGGCTCGTTGATCCCCGTCTGGACCGTCAACAACGCCGGCGACGACAACTCCAACACCTCCACCAGGCCCCCCTCGAGCTCGCGCTCCACCGTCAAACGCTGGCCATCCCGCTCGATCGCCTTCACCACCGCCACATGCGTCATTCCGAGGTAGCCGGCGAGCGCGACCCCCGTCGCGCTGTTGACCGCATCAGAGGACTGCACCCCGCACAGAACCAGCTCAGGCGCCTCGCCCTCAACGACCGCCGCCAACACCCGAGCAACCGCCAACGCGTCCGCGCCCTCAAGCCCATCGTCCCAGACCCGCACCCCGCGATCCGCGCCCTTGGCCAGCGCGCTGAGGAGCCCCTCCTCGGCCTCCTCGTCACCCACCGTGACGGCCACGACGTCTCCATCATCGCCCGCGGCGTCCCGGAGCTGGAGCGCGGCCTCGAGCGAGAACGTATCCCACTCATTCAGCTCCCACTCCACCCCGTCAGGATCCACCCCCGACCCATCACCGAGCAGCTCGAACTCGTCATCGAGCGCCGCCACCTGCTTGACCGGAACGACGATCTTCATACGGCGCTACGCGACGACGACGTCCGGCGTGTTGAGGAGCTGCGCGCGGTAGTCGTCGTTCGACACCTCGCCCCACAGGCGCCGCTCGCGGATGAACGGCAGCGGCATAGCGGGGTTAGGGGAGTCGATCTCGCGGGCGAGCCGGTGGCCGTCGAAAATCGAGTCGACGATCATCCGTGGCGCGGCCGCGTCCCCGATCAGGAACAGCTGCTCGATCCCTTCCGCCTCGAGCTTTGCCTTATCGGCCTTCAGCTCGCGGTAGAGGTCGTCGTCGGAGAGGCGCTGGGTGCAGAGCACGACCGTGTCCACCTCGAACGCGTCCTTGTGAGCCTCGTCCCAGATGTTGTACGCATGACAGACGCCGGGTTCGATCTTCTCGAGCATCGTGTAGGGGCGAATGTCGACGCCCAGGCGATGCAGGTCGCGGTGGAGCATCGGCGCTTCGAGCGTGTACTCCATGTAGCCGGCGATGTCGCCCATCTGCGTGAGGAGATGAACCTCATGGCCCTCGCCGGCGAGCTTTTGGGCGACCGACGCACCCATGAAATAGCCCTCGTTTTCGAGCACCAGCACCCGCTTGCCGATCCGCTTGGATTCGCTGACCACCTCGTCCGGGGTGAGCTGCCAATCGAGCGAGGTGTCGGCGCCCTCGATCGGCGCGTGCGTGGCGGGGTTGAGCCCATCGGTCGCGAAGTGGCAGCCGGTCGCGACGACCACGATCTCGGCGCCGTAGTCGAGCACGTCCTGCGCGCTCAGGCGGGAGTTCGTGTGAACCTCGACGTTCGAGAGCTTGTCAAGCTGGATCTGGCGGTAGTTGACGATCCGCTTCCACTCTCCTAGACCGCGGGCGGAGCCGCGGGCCAGGTTCTCCGCGCCGTCGGAATGGCCGAGCAGCGAAATCCAGTTGACGCAACCGCCGATCTCCCTGTTGGCGTCGACGAGATGGACGGCTGACATCTGCCGCTTGCCGAGCACCATCGCGCACTCCATCCCGGCGGGACCGGCGCCGATGACGAGCACGCCCTTGTCGCTGTTGGCCGCGCGATGGAACTTCTCCGGGTGCCAGCCGCGGCGGTATTCCTCGCCGGCGGTGGCATTCTGCGTGCAGACCAGCGGCGGCCCACCAATCTCCCAGCGCGAGATGCACTGGTTGCAGCCGATGCACTCACGGACGTCGTCGAACCGCCCCTCCTCGATCTTGTTGGGCAGGAACGGGTCCGAGATCGACGGCCGCGCGGCGCCGATGATGTCGAACTGGCCCGAGTTGACGATCGCCACCATCGTGTCGGGGTTGGTGACGCGTCCGACCCCGACGACCGGCTTGTTGGTGTGGTCGCCAGCCTTGATCTGGCCCGTGAACGGCTTCTCGTGGTTCTCCTCGAAGAATCGCGACGGGCCCGCGTTCTGGCCCCACTCGGCGATGTCGCCGACGGTCAGGTCCCAAAGGTCGACGAGTTCGTCGACGTACTCGACGAACCGAACGCCATCCTCGCCGACCTCGATCCCAGCGGAGCCATACAGCGTGTCGACCGCGAACCGCGAGGCGATCGCACAGTCGTCGCCGACCGCCTCGCGCACCTTCTCCAGGCACTCCTTCCAGAACCGGGCCCGGTTCTCGAACGACCCGCCGTAGCGATCGGTGCGCTTGTTGTAGAACGGCGAGAGGAACTGCAGCGGGAGGTAGGAATGGGCTCCGTAGACGTAGACGATGTCGAACCCGGCGTCGCGCGCCCGGAGGGCCGCGTCGACGTACATCTGCTGGACCTCGGCGATGTCGTCCTCGTCCATGTAGCGCGGATGGATGTTGATCTCGAACTCGGAGGGGATCTGCGAGGGGCCGCGCGGCGTGGCGCGCGTTTCCATGCACGGCGCGTGCGGGCCGCCGTACCACATCTCGATGCCGGCCAGAGCGCCGAACTGGTGCAGACGATCACACATCGCCGCGAGGTTGCGGACGTCACCCTCGTCCCAGATCCGCGCGGACACCCGGCTCGTGTCGTCGGACTCCGGGTGGATCGAGCAGTACTCGGTGCAGACGGCCGCCCAGCCACCTTCCGCCTTCATGCCACGGTTGTACGCCTGCATGCCCGGCTTCTCCGAACCGGCCCCGTTGCAATGGGGCACTTGGTAGAAGCGGTTGCGGAGCGTCTTTGGTCCGATCTGGATCGGCTCGAACAGGATGTCGTACTTCGGATCACGCGCCACTGGTGTCTCTCCTCATTCGCGGATCGGACAAATTCGTCCAGACTCCCGCTGTTCTACCGTTTTTGGCGGCCGATGTCCACAGCGCGGATTCCGGTCCGGGCCGCCGATGCTCAGCCGTCGGGCGCGACCCACACGAGGCAGCTCGCGTCGCGCCGGACCCGCCGCGCCGCCCTGCGGAACCGCCGGCGCGGCGTCAGGGACAGATCAGGGCCGAACACGAGCAGCCCCACGTCGCGTTCGGCGGCCAGCTCGAGCAGCGCCGTCACCGGCCGCCGGCTCGAGACCCGCAGCAACTCGGTGCTGACGCCGAGCGCCGCCGCGCGGTCAGCGGTGGCGCGCACCGCGTCGCGATCCTCCTCGTGCGGCAACGTGGCGTATTCGGGAGCGAGCATCAGCGTCAGCGGGTAGGGCGGCAGGACGAGCATGTTGGCCACGATCAGCTTGACGCCGGCGTCGAGCGCGCTGTCCAGCGCCATCCGCTCGGCCGTCGGGTCAACGCGCACCGACAGGGTCCCGAGCAGCACCGGCCGTGCCCGCGAGCGCTCGGCGCCGGCTTGCCGTGGCGAGCGGAGCCCCCGATCGACCATCTTCGGCATCGCGAAGCCGATTTTACCCCTTCCACATGGGGGCGAGCGGACGGTAACCTGTCGGCATGCCCGGGAAGGCTCAGTCCGGCGGAGTCGACGTGATTGGACTTGTCTACCTGGCGTGCGTCTTCGCGGTGCTGTTCCTGCCGGCGCTCTTCGGCCGGTCCCGCACGGGGCCACCGCCTTCGGAGCCCGACTCCGACGGCGGCTGGGGAGACGGTCCGCGGCGGCCGCCTGAGAAGCCCAATGGCCCGCGGGGCGGCACTCCGCTTCCCGACGCCGAGCAGGCGCCGGTGCGGCTGCGCGGCCACGGTCGGCTGGCGGACCGCCACCGCGCCCGCGAGCGGCGGCCGACCCGGGAGCCCGACCGTGGTCCGGTGCGGGCCGTCACGGGCACCAGAGCCGGGTTAAGCACGATCAAGTCAATTTGACCCACTTTGTACAAACTGGTATAAGCGCACAGCGGGAGGCTCTTATCGACCCACTCGTCAGGAGAGGTTGAGCATGGCCGAAGCAGTCGTCGAGGAACGCCACCTCGTCAAGTCCCTGCGCTGGTGGGACGGATTCGCCATCGCGCTGTGCAATCCGGGGTTCCTGTTCGCATCGCTGGGCTACACGCTGGGGATCTTTGGCGTCCTCGGGTCCGTGATCCTCTGGGGAGTCTCGGCGATCATCGGGATGATCCTGACGTGGATCTACATCGAGCCCGCGATGATGTTCCCCAACCAGTCCGGGGGCATATCGCTGTACGCGAACGAGGCGTGGCGCAAGTACACGACGTTTGTGGGTCCGATCGCGACGTTCGGTTATTGGATCGGCTGGTCGGTGGTGCTGGCGATCTTCGGGAAGATCATCGGTGACCTGATCTCGGCACGATGGTTCCCCCACACGACCTTCACGGTCTGGGACGGCGTCGTGCACCTCACGCTCGGCAACTTCATCGCCATCGGGGTGATCATCGGGGTGTGGGCGTTCAACGTCTTCGGGATCCGCCCGATGAAGGGACTCGTGTACGTGACGGCTGGGCTGCTGATGATCGCTCTCGTCGTCTTCATGTTCCTCCCGTACCTCACGGGTCATTGGCATTCGAGCAACGTTCATGCGACGTTCCCCGGTCCGTGGGGCGGCTGGAAGCTTGTGTTCGTCTATCTCTTCATCCTCGGCTGGTCGTCGTGGGCGTGCGAGGTGTGCGCCACCTTCGCCCCCGAGTACAAAACTCAGCAGGACACGCAGATCGCGATGCGAAGTTCGGCGATATTCGTCGTCGGAGCGTTCATCCTGCTCCCGCTCGGGATCGGTGGCGTCACGGGCGTCCCGCCGACCGCAACCCAGGAGGGTCAGTTCTATACCAGCGCGTTCCAGACGATCGCCGGGCACACGGTCGGCACGATCTGCCTGATCTGCCTGATCGCGAGCCTCGTGCTGTCGATGGCGGCATCGACGGCCGACGGTAGCCGCGCCCTATTCGGGATCTCGAGGGCCGGCCTGACGATCAAGCAGCTCGGCGTGCTCAACCGCTGGAACGTCCCAGGGAACGCGATGACGGTCGATCTGGTCGTCAACGTCCTGCTCGTGCTGTTCATCTCGAGCAACCTCGCGATCCTCTACATGAGCAACATCGGCTACGTCCTCGCCCACGTGCTCGCCGTCAGCGGCTTCCTGCTGCTGCGCAAGGACCGGCCGAACTGGCCAAGACCGTGGAAGCTCCACCCGATCTGGATACCGATCGCGTGGTTCATGACGTTCTTCATCGCGTTCCTGCTGATCGTCGGGGCGGGCGCCCCGCACCTGAACGGCTATGGCACCTGGACGGACTTCGCCATCGGGGTCGGCGTGCTCGCGGCGTCCGTGCTGCTGTTCATCTTCCGGCGGATGGTCCAGGACCACGAGCCGATCCACTTCCGCGAGGAGACGCCCACGATGCCGGCGGAGGGCGACTGGCCGACTGGGTTCGAAGAGCCGGCGCCGGCCGCCCCGGTTGCGGGCTGAGCGATCATGAAGAAGATCATTGTTGGGTATGACGACACCGACGGGTCCAAGCGCGCGCTGGAGCGGGCAGCGGAGCTGGCCAAAGCGTTCGGCTCGGAGGTCGTCGTCACGAGCGTCGTCCCGACCTCCGTCAGCATCGGGCGCTCCGCCGGGCCGATCGATCCGACCGATCCGCCGGCCAAGCACGCCGAGGAGCTCGCGCATGCGAAGGCGTACCTGGAGGGCCAGGGCATCTCGGCCGAGTACGCGCCCGCGGTCGGGAACCCGGCCGACACGATCGCCGAGCTCGCGCAGGAGCGCGGCGCCGACCTGATCGTGGTCGGCACACGTGAGCCGAACGTCGTCCGGCGCCTGCTCGGCCAGAGCGTAAGCGAGGCGGTATCGCACAAGGCCCACACCGACGTGCTGATCGTGCACTGAAGCGCCCGCGCGCCAGCGCGTGGACGAGTGAGCCTCAGCGTCGTCAGTCGGCTCTGATCTTCCAGCGCGGCCGGTCGGCGATCTCTCGGTACTGACGGCGCCGACGGGCGGGACGGATAAACGTTGCCCACACGTACCCCACGACGGCCACGATCAGGATCGAGCCGATCGGGCGACCGATCAAGACGAAGAAGAGCACGACGCCCGCCAGGGCCACGAAGATGGCGGTCGGGACGATCCGGTCGCGGACCTTTCTACGCCGGAAGGCGGCGTACTCGTCGACCGGGATCTGGTTCGTGTCGTAGCTGCGGCCGCAGCTTTCGCACTGCCAGCGTTCCCCGTAGCGAAGCTCGCGCCGCTCGCCACACTCGCACGTCACCGTGATCGGTGGCCCTCGTCTGACGTTGCGCGGTGCCTCCTCGGCGGTCATGCGAGCGCCGGAATCATCCGCTCGGCCGCGAGGCGCACGGCGCCGCTGAGAACATCGACAACGGCGCGGATGCCTCGCGTGCGAAGCTCGACTTCTGCGCGGTCCGAATACCAGGCGACGTGGGGGGTCACGAGCGTTCGGGGATGGCGCAGCAAACGGTTTGACGGCCCCGGCGGTTCGTCGGTCAGCACGTCGAGCGCAGCTCCAGCAAGCCCCCTGGAGTCGAGGAGGTCCGCGAGGGCGTCCTCATCGATGAACGCCCCGCGCGCGACGTTGATCAGGTATCCGGCCGGGCCCAGCAGCGACAGGCGCCGGCGATCGAGCATGTGGTCGTCTTGTCCCGTTCGCGCCGCGTGGATGCTCACGATGTGCGCTTCCTTAAGGAGTTGTTCCAGGGATCTCGGTCGTACTCCCTCACGGCTGATGTCCTGCTCAGCCAGGTCTGGATCGTAGGCGCAAATGGAAAAGCCAAATGCGCTTGCCCTCCGGGCGACCGCTCGACCGATGCGCCCGAAGCCGATCACGCCCCAGCTCGAGTCCGCACAGCGGCGCACCCGGCCCGTGTCGATGTCGGTCCAGTCGCCGCCCAGCGCTTGCCGCCTCAGCGGCTCGACCCTTCGCACCAGGCTGAGTGCGAGCGCGAGGGTGTGGTCAGCGACCTCCTCCGTGCAGTAGCCGGCGACATTGGTCACTGCGATACCGAGTTGCCGGGCGGCCTCGATATCGATGCCGTCATAACCGGTTCCGAATTCCGAGACGATTTTCAAGCGCGGATAGCGCCGCAGATCATGCGCCGTGACCCGCGCCCCTTCCGAGAGCAAGGCCACAACGCTCGCAAGTTGCGACGCGTGAAGCTCATCGAGCGTGACGAGCTCTGCGCCGACGGCGGCGAGTGCTGCCTTCTCAGGTCCGAGGTCGTCCCATTCGAGGTTGAGCGCGACCACGACCGGCGGCTCCATCATGTTGTCAGTCCCCTGCCGGCGTCGAACTCAGTGCGCCGGCGGCTCCCAGCCCTCCAGGACCGGTGCCTTCCAATCGGTCCCAACCGTCGGCGAGTCCTCGACCCAGGGTCCGAGCTGAGGCTGAGGGAACTTGCAGTGGCGCTCTTTGAGCGCGATCCCGTACGAGTTGCCCGACTGCAGGTGCTTGATCAGCACCTTGCGGGCGATCTCGTCCTCGCGGCCCTCGGGGATCTCGAAGTAGATCTTGATGAACGAGTTCGAATAGCGATCGAAGACGGCCGGCATCCCCTCCTCCTGGAGCAGCTCCACGTCCTCGAGCCAATTGATGTCCTTGCCAGGCGTGGCTGCGATCAGGTCGATGTCCTCGATCAGCGAGATGTCCTCCTGGTAGGAAAGACGGTGGCCGGACAGGTACTCGGAGTCGATCCCGATGATCTTCTCGGGCTCGCCCGGCAGATGCTGGGCTTCGGGGCTCATGACTCCGCCGTCCTGCTGCGCTCCACCTCGGGGGCCAGATAGTCGACCGGGTTCTCGATATGCCGCTCGAGCAGGCGCTTGATCTCGTTCAGCGCGCGCTCCTCGCTCTGGCCGGGGATGTAATCGGTTCCCGCCAGCGGCACGCGTGCCATCGCCGACGCCTCCAGCGTCAGCGCGCACAGATCCTCCGGCTCGAGGCTGTGGACATCTGTCTTGCCGCAGGCGCGGGCGAGCATCTGGCACTCGAGCGTCAGCGTGTGCAGGAAGTTGTAGACGCGGGTCGCGGCGTCCTCGACGACGAGACGCTTGCGGAGCTCCGGGTCCTGCGTCGTGATTCCGACCGGGCACCGGCCGGTGTGGCAGTGGTAGCACTGGCCGGCGGGCACGCCGACGGTGCCCTCGTAGTCGGTGACGCCGGGGATCTCCTTGTTGCAGTTGAGCGCCATCAGCGCCGAGTGGCCGATCGCGACAGCGGTCGCGCCGAGCGCCAGGGCCTTGGCGACGTCGCCGCCGTTGCGAATCCCGCCGGCGACGACGAGGTCGATCTCGTCGACGAGGCCGACGTCCTCGAGCGCGCGCCGGGCCTCCGGGATCGCCGCCAGCAGCGGGATCCCGGTCTCCTCGGCCGCGACGTGCGGCCCGGCTCCCGTGCCGCCCTCGGCGCCGTCCAGGTAGATGATGTCGGGGCTGCACTTGGCGGCCATCCGGACGTCGTCGTATACGCGCGCGGCCCCAAGCTTCAGTTGGATCGGGATCTCGTAGTTGGTCGCCTCGCGGATCTCCTGGATCTTCAGACTCAGATCGTCCGGCCCCAGCCAGTCCGGATGCCTCGCCGGCGAGCGCTGGTCGATTCCCGCGGGCAGCGAGCGCATTTCGGCAACCTGCTCGGTCACCTTCTGGCCCATCAGGTGACCGCCGAGACCGACCTTGCACCCCTGTCCGATGAAGAACTCGCATGCGTCCGCGAGCATCAGATGGTGCGGGTTGAAGCCATAGCGGCTCTGGATCAGCTGGTAGTACCACTTGGTCGAAAGGTCGCGCTCGGGCGGGATCATCCCGCCCTCTCCCGAGCAGGTCGCCGTGCCGGCCATCGACGCTCCCTTGGCGAGCGCCATCTTGGCCTCCAGCGACAGAGCGCCGAAGCTCATGCCCGTGATGTAGATCGGAATGTCGAGCTCGATCGGCTTCTTGGCGAACCGGGCCCCGAGCACCGTCCTGGTCACGCACTTCTCGCGATAGCCCTCGATCACGAATCGGGTCAGCGTCCCCGGCAGGAACATCAAGTCGTCCCAGTGGGGGACCTTCTTGAACATCGAGAAGCCGCGCATCCGGTAGCGGCCGAGCTCGGACTTGACGTGGATGTCGTCGATCACCTCGGGGGTGAAGATCCGGCTATGGCCGAGCTGGTTGTGGGGCGATGGGGCGGCTTCGTCGGCCATGGAGCCTCCTAGTGGACCACTTAAAGCACGAGCTTTCGCTCGGACGGCTCGAGGTTGTCGTAGTTGTAGAGCTTCTTGCCGCACACGAACTTCTGGAAGGAGGGGGGAGAGCCGAGGTCGTGGACTCGGAATTTGCGCTCGATCAGCTCCGTGTCCTCGGCGGTCCACTCGCCCGGCACGCAGTCGATCCCGAGCGACTTCACCTTCCCTCCGACGTAGATCGTGCCGTCGTACATCGAGTCCCCCAGGCCGGGTCCGACGTCTCCGCAGATGATCTGGCGGCCGCGCTGCATCATGAAGCCGGTCATCGATCCGGCGGTGCCGAGGACGATGATCGTGCCGCCCTTCTGATCGATCCCGGTGCGCGCGCCGACCTGGCCCTTGACGACGACGTCGCCGCCGCGGACCGCGGCGCCCATCAGCGAGCCGGCGTTGCCGTCGATCACGACGACGCCGGACATCATGTTCTCGCACGCGGACCAGCCGACGCGGCCGGTGATGTGCACCTCCGGGCCATCGATGATCCCGCACGCGAAATAGCCGATGCTGCCTTCGAACCGGATCCGGCAGCGCGTGAGAATCCCGGCGCCGAGTGAGTGGCGCGCGCCGGGGTTGAGCACGGTCACGTCCTTGACGCCCTGCTCGTAGAGCAGCCAGCGGAGCTCGAGGTTGATCCGCCTGGTCGTCAGATTGTGCGCGTCGAACGTCGCGCGGTCACCGTCGATATCGCTGACCCGAGGTACGACCTCGTCGAGCTCGACGAGCCCGCGAGCGTCGTAGCGCGGCTCTCCGTTGGTGCTCACCGAGTCCAAACCATCACCGCACCCTCATACGGATCGTAGGTATCGATCTCATGGTCGAGCACGGCTCGGATGGCCATTTCCTCGGAGGCGAGCGCGACCATGTCGTCGCCCTCATAGAGGACGAGCGGCTTGGCGGCGAGCTCGTCCTTGGCCATTCCGAGTGCGTCCTCCGAGACGCAGATGTAGGTGAACACCCCGTCGAGCTCCTCGAGGCTCAGCCGCATCGCGTCCTCGAGCGACGTTCCAGACTCGAGCTTCTGGGCCAGGTACACGGCGATGATCTCCGAATCGCACTCCGACGCGAAGCGATGGCCGGCGCGCTCGAGCCGCCGGCGCCACTGGTGGTAGTTCGTCAGCTGGCCGTTGTGGACGACGGCGACGTCCGAGAACGGATAGGCCCAGTAGGGATGGGCGTTGGAGATGTCGACGTCGGACTCGGTCGCCATCCGCACGTGGCCTATCCCGTGGCTGCCGAAGTAGTCGTCGAGGCCGTAGTCCGCGGAGACCGTCTTCGCGTCGCCGAGGTCCTTGACGATCTCGAGTGCATGCCCGGCCGAGAGCACCTCGGCGTTGGGCACCGACTCGACGTAGTCCGCCAGGTGCTTGACGTCGCCGTGATACGAGAGCGTCGCGCTGAGCGTGTATTCGTTGACGTCCTCGATGCTGCGGACCTCCGCGCCCGCGGCGCGCAAACGGCTCTCGACCTCGCTCCGGTGGCGGCGCAGATCCTCGGCGAACTCGAGATCGCGCGGCGTGTTGGCATCGGCCAGCTTGATCCGCATGATCAGCTCTTGCCCCGGCGAGTGGTAGAGCGCGAAGCCCGTCGAGTCGGGCCCGCGGTGCTTCATCGCCTGCAGCATGCTCGTGATGTCGCGGCCGATCCGGTGCGCGCCGTTGCCGTTCTTGTAGATGATCCCCGCGATTCCGCACATGACTACGGGAGCACCTCGAGGTACTCGTCGCGCTCCCAGTCGGTCACCGCCGCCAGGTAGCGCTCCCATTCATCGCGCTTGTAGTGCTCGAACACCTTGTACAGCCGCCCCGGCATCGCGCTCTTGATCACCTCGTCGTTGGCGAGCGCCTTGAGCGCGTCGCCGAGGCTGTCGGGCACCTTCTCGAGTTCGACTCCCTGCTGGAGCAGGTCATAGGTGTTGCCCTGCTGTGGGGGACCGGGGTCGAGCTCGCGGCGGACCCCATCGAGGCCAGCCTGGAGCAGCGCCGCGACGGTCAGATACGGATTGCACGAGGAGTCGACGCCGCGGTACTCGAAGCGGCCGCCGGTGGCGACGCGAACCGTGGTCGTGCGGTTCTGCCAGCCCCAGTTCTTGTAGATCGGGGCCCAGAAGCCCGTGTCCCACATTCGGCAGTAGGAGTTGACGGTCGGGTTCCCGACACACATCAGGGCGCCGAAGTGCTCGAGCATGCCGCCGAGGAAGTGGCGCGCGAGGTCCGACAGCTGCGCCGGCCCGTCCGGGTCGTGGAAGACGTTGTTCCCCTCCTCGTCGACGAGCGTGAAGTGGTGGTGGTGACCGTTGGCAGAGACGCCCGTGAACGGCTTCGGCATCCACGACGGCAAGACGCCGTACTTGCGTCCGACGGCGGCGCACGCCTGCCGGTACGTCGTCAAATTGTCGGCGGTTCGCACGGGACGGTCGAACCGGAAGTTCAGCTCGAGCTGCCCCGGAGCGTCCTCGTGGTCGCCGTAGCTCATGTCGAGCCCGAGCCGCTGGCAGTAATCGACGACGTCAAGGAGCACCGGACGGAGCTCCTCGAACTGGTGGATGTGGTAGCAGTAGGGCTTGGTCAGGCCTTCCGGAGCCTGACCGTCGACGGGGCGCTTCAGCCACATCGTCTCGGGCTCGATCCCGATCAGGAACTGGTAGCCGAGCTCCTGCTCGAACGCGTCGGCGATCCGCTTGAGGTTCTGTCGCGGGTCAGCGTCGAGCAGCTCGCCGGTCTCGGTGTCGTAGCAGTCGCAATACACCCGCGCGACTCGCTCATCCCACGGCAGCACGGCGAACGTGTCGAGGTCGGCGACCGCTGCCAGCTCCGATTCCTCGGGGCCGAAGCCGATGTAGTTGCCGAGACGGTCGGTGAACAGGTTCGCCGTGGCGCCGTAGACGAGCTGGTACCCACGTTCGGCGACCTGCGGGAAGAACGTCGACACGACGCCTTTGCCCATCACGCGGCCGGTGACCGACACCTGCTGGAAGAACACGTACTTGATCCCGCGCTGCTGGATCACGTGCGTCAGCTCCGCGATCTTCTCAGCGCGGCCGGGTGCGTTGCGAGCCTCCTCGAGCGTCGCGGGTGGAGGCACGATCCGATCGCTCGCGAGCACGGTCGCGACGGTCCCGCCGAATGTCGTCTCGGGCGCGAGCGTCGCCTCTCCGGTGCCGTCGATTGCCATGCGGATCTCCTCTCTCCTGTTGGCCCCTGAACTGGTCAGTCAGCATATCTCTACGGCGACGCCAGGGGTGGACAAATAGGTACAGGCACCCACGCGCCTTTATACCATTTTGTTCAATCGGTGAGAAGGCCTAGTCGCCTATGAGCTGAGCCCGAGCGTGATCAGCCCGCCGATGATCAGTGCGACGCCGGACCATTGCACTGGCGTCGGGCGCTCCCGGAACAACCACACGCCCATCGCGATCGGCACCACCGCGTACGGCGCCGACGCGGTCGCCACGACAGAAGTGGCGGCGTGATTGGCGCCGAGGTTGAAGAACACGTAGCCCCCCGTGTCCAGGAGCGCGAGCAGGGCGAACGTCGGAAGCAGCGCGCGGGGGAGCGGCGGTAGTCCGATCCCACCACTCCTCAGGCCTACGTGGGCCAGCAGGAACAGCGTCGTGAATCCACGCGCGAGGAAGATCGGCGCGAGCCAGCCGAGGCTGTGGTGGTAATAGGAGACGCCGAACACGAAGCCCCCCAGGAGGGCCATTGCGATCAGGGCGAGAACGAAGCCGCGAGCGGCGCGGCGGTCGATCGTCGCGCGCGCGATTTCGCGCACGTTCGCCGAGGCCACCATCGCTCCCGCGATCACCGCGACCACGGCCACGATCTCGCCGGGGGACAGAACTTCGCTCCTGATCGCCACGGCGAAGAGCACCGTGACCGCGGCGTAGCCGGAGACGATGGGGCTCAGGACCGAGATCGGACCGATCGACAGCGCGCCATAGAAGGCCAGGTAGGAGAGCCAGCCGACCGCGCCCAGTACGACGAACAACGGCAGCTGGTCGGCCTTCACATCCGCCAACGCGCCGGTCGCGAGCACCAGAATCGTCAGCGGAACCATCGACGCCAGGTGGAATCCGAGCACGATTCGGAGTGCGCCGATTGTCCGCGAGCCGCGTGCGGCGAAGTAGTCGGCCAGGCCCCACGAGAGGGCGGCGCCGAGGCCGAGCGCGATCCCCACTAGGCGCGGGCCGGACTCGGTACGAGGTGTGTGGCGGCCTGCAACGCATCCGCCAGTTGCGCGGTCACGGTGCTGTTGCCAGCCGGCCGCCCGTCGAGCTGCGTCGGCTCCACGCCGGCGAGCGACCCCGTCAGGAACATCTCACGCGCTCGCGCCAGGCGGGCCAGGTCGATCGGTTCGACATCGACCGGCAGGCCGAGCTCGCGCGCGAGCTCGATCACCAGCGCGCGCGTGACGCCGGGCAGGATCCGTCCGTCGGCCGGCGGGGTGACGATCCGGCCACCGGGCTCGACGATGAACACATTTGCCCTTGCCGTTTCGAGCACGAGGCCGTCGAGGTCGCACATCAGCGGCTCCGAGGCGGCGTCCGCCGCGAGCGCCGCCAGCAACCGCCGGTCGGCCCATTTGTGGGGCCCGATCCCGCCCGGGACGGTCCTCACCGAGAGCCGCGTTACACCCGTTCGCAGCGGAGCGTCGGTGAGCTGCACGACGATCTGCGCCGGGGTGCGGAAGTCGACCCGCATGCGGGCCCGGGCGGATCCGGCGCCAGCCGCCTCCGTCAGCAGATCCGCCGCGAGGCCGGCTGGCAGCGAGGCGCCGTACAGCGTCCGTACGCTGCGCGCGAGCCGTGCGAGGTGCTCGTGGAGCGCGATCGGGCGGCCGCGGGCGACGAGCAGCGTCTCGAACACGCCGGCGGACGGATCGGGCCTCGACACCGGCACCGGCCCGAGGCGCCGCGGCGGCGGTGGCGAGACGTCGGGCGGGGCGGTGGCGCGCTTAAGGCTCGCGCCGATCGCGGTGAGCAGCGGCCTCGCCTTCGTCAAGCACTCGGCGGCCTCGGCGACCGGATCGGAGTCGGCGACGATGCCCCCGCCGACGCCGAGCCAGGCCAACTCGCCGCGGAACTCGAACGTCCGGATCGCCACGTTCAGCTCGAGTCCGGCGGTCGGGCTCGCGAACCCGATCGCGCCGGTATAGACGCCACGCGGGGTGCTCTCGAGCTCGGCGATCACGTTCATCGCCGCGATCTTGGGCGCGCCCGTCACCGACCCGGGCGGAAACGCGGCGCGGACGGCCTCGCCGTCTCCGACACCGTCGCGCAGCGCGCCGCTGACCTCGGACACGAGATGCCAGACGCCGGTGTGCGGCCGCGCGTCGCCGAGCGCTTCGACCTCGATCGACCCCGGCCGGCACACCCGGCCGAGGTCGTTGCGGACGAGGTCGACGATCATCACGTTCTCGGCGTGGTCCTTCTCGGAGCTCAGCAACGATCTGCGCTCGGCCGCCGAACCCCGCGGGTCGGACGGCCGCGGGCGTGTCCCCTTGATCGGCGCGCTGTGGATGTCGCGCCCGTGACGTTCGAGGAACAGCTCGGGGGACAGGCTCGCGAGCGCCCCTTCGGGACCGGCGAAGAATGCCGCGCGGTCGGGCCGGAGCGTGCCGACCGCCGTCGCGAACAGGTCGAGCGGGTCGCCCTCGAGACGGGACTCGAGCCGGACGCAGATATTCGCCTGGAACAGGTCGCCGGCATGGATCCGCGCGCGACACGCCTCCACCGCCAGCGCGTGGCCGGCCGGACCTGGGGTCGCGGACCAGGCCCGCGTCGAGAACGGCCGCGGCGCCGGCGCGGCTCTGGCTCGGGCCTCGAATAGGCGCATGCGGTCGCGCAGCGCCTCGGCGCGCGGCTCGGTCCAGAGCGCCTCGAACCACCAGCGGCCGTCGGGATCGCGCCGTAGGAGATGGTCGTAAAACGCGAGTGGGGCGGGCGGTGGCGCGTTCGGCGCCGGTGGCGCGGGGCCGACCGGCTCGAGCCGCCGTCCGAGCCCGTAGGGGAGAGCGCCGAACCAGCCGCCCGCGACGGCGGAATCGAGGCGGCCCTCCGGCCCGCGATCAACGCGGGGCTGTTCGTCGAGGAGCGCGAACGGGTCCTCCTCGGCGGACGCGACTCTGACCGGCTCAGACCCGATCAGCGCGCCACCGCCGGCCCAGCGCCCGATCAGCGCGAACGGGCGCTCGTCGTCGCGGACGAGCAGAGCGGCGGCCTCGGGCGCCAGCGCCCACGCCAGCGGCACCCGGACCACTTGTGTTCGAAGGCTCATCGCTTGACCGCCGCTGGACCCGACGATAGCCTCGTGTAGCGCATAGTGCAAAGGTATTGCGTCATTGGCAACAGATAGTCTCCCCACTTCGGTCCCGGTACTCGTCGTGGGCGCCGGCGTGCACGGGCTCTCGACTGCGTGGCATCTCGCGCAGGAGGGCGAGCGCGTGCTCGTGCTCGACAAGACCGGCGTCGCCGCCGGCGCGTCGGGCATCGCCTGCGGAGTGATCCGCAACAACTACTTCCAGCCGGCGATGTCCGACCTGATGGCGGCGTGCGTCGAGATCTGGGAGTCCGACCCTGAGGCCTTCCACTACCACGGGAACGGGTATATCGCGCTCGGGCCGCCCTCGCAGGAGGGCGATCTGATCGCGGTTCATGGCCGCCAGCAGCGGATCGGCTACCCGTCTGAGCTGTACATCGGGGAGGAGGACGTCACCGCCCACATGCGCTCGCTCTATCCCGACTGGCGCGGGTCCGGGATCACCGTCTGCCTGCACGAGCGCGCCGGCGGCTACGCCTTCAATCGCGAATCGATGTTCGGGCTCGCGGACAAGGCCCGCGCGGCCGGCGCTGACCTGCTCGCCGGCGTCGAGGTGCTCGGTTTCGAGTTCGACGCCGCCGGCGCGGTCACCGCGGTCACGACGACGGCGGGGACGATCGCCGTCGAGCAGGTGGTGGTCGCGGTCGGGCCGTGGATCGCGTCGCTGTGGGAGCTGCTCGGCCTGCCCGCGCGCCTCGACGTCCGCCAGCCGGACGGAACCGTGGTCGCGGATCAGCCGATGTGGACCTACTGGTACCTGCAGGAGGGGGAGGTGGTGGTCGATCCCGCGACGTTCGTCACCGCCGACGGGCGCAGCTCCGCGGTCATCCACGTCGACAGCGACCAGCCGCTGCGCGACGACGAAGGGCGCCTGATCACCGACCGGCCGTGGGGCATCTACTTCAAGCCGGACCGATCGAGCGTCCAGGGCGGGGCGGCGCCGATCCGGCTCGGGCACGAGTTCAGCGTCGATCCCTATCCCACTGGGACCGTCGATCCCGGCTTCCCGGACATGTGGTGCGCGGCGCTTTCCCACTGCCTCGAGCGGTTCGGCGGCACCCGGCGCCTCTACCGCCAGGTCCGATCGGGCGGGGTCGGCGCGTTCACCGCCGACAACTTCCCCGTGTTCGACTACATGCGGCCGAACGTCTACGTCGCGGCGGACTCGAACCACGGCTACAAGATGATCGCGGTCGGCCGCGAGATCGCGCGCGTCGTCCGGGGCGAGCACTCGGCGCTGCTGCACCCGTTCCGCTACGAGCGGTTCAGCACTGGCGACCTACACCCGGTCTCGCATAGTCCATACCCCTGGAGCTAGGGGTTCGCGGGTGGCGGTCGTTGTGACCCGGCTTCGCCCTGGTCGGCGGGCGGCTCGGTTAACGGCGGCAGGGAGGGAGGGGGACGGGTTGCTCTCCCGGTCCGATTTGCGGCTCCCGGCGGGCGAAATGGCGGATTTCGCCGGTTCTGGTGGTGCCTAATACGACAATCCGACCCGCACAGCCGAGGCCTGTCGACTTGTGCATGAGGAGTGTGCCTAGATCGACAAGGCTCTCCGCCGACGCCGGCGTTGTCGTCCTATGCACCATGAAACCGCCGGATCCGGCCCCAAACCCGTCAAAACCCCAGAACCCGGGACTAACCCCCGGGGCCGGCTACCGAATCGGCGTCGGCTTGGTGGCGTCCAGGGAACGCATGACCTGGACGTCCAGCGCGTCTGGCACGAACAGGTCCCGCGAGTAGGCCACGGGGTCGCCGGCGCCGGCGTAGATCACCTCCTCGAGCTCCAGCGCCGCAGTCGTACGACGGATCTGGAGCGCCTTGCCGACCTGCTCGCGCGGCGTGACCAGACACGGCATCACCCTCGTGCGGGCGAAGGCAACGGGCACCCCGAGCTCGATCAGCACGTCCAGCACCATCCGGCCCCGCTCGAGCGAGCGCTCGAGCCGCGAGGTCGGTGGCAGCACGACCTCCGGATGGACGACGTCGAACATGACCGCGGCGGGGCTGCCGCTCGCGAGCAGGACGCGGAAGATCGTCGGGACGTGTGTGCTCGGATCGAGCTCGAGGAGCTCGCCGACCTCGGGGCCGACCGCCCGCTCCTCGATCCGGAGCTTCCTCGCCGCGAGGGTCACCCCTCGCCGCTTGGCGAGCGAAGAGTAGGGCTCGAGGCGCTCGAGCCGCTCACCCAGCTGGCTCGGGACGGTGACGCGCCCGACGAATGTGCCGCTGCCCTGCTTGCGGACGATCTCGCCGGTGTCCTCGAGCCGCTGGAGCGCAGTCCGCAGGGTGCCGCGGGAGATCCCCAGCATCTGCGCCACCTCGTGCTCGGGCGGAAGCCTGTCGCCGGGGCGATGGCGTCCGGGAGCGAGCCAGTTGCGCAGCGCCTGCTCGGCGCTGTCAACGAGCGACTGACGCTGTGGCGCAGCGTCGTTGCGAGAACTCTGCGCTATAGCGACACCCCCATCGTGAGCGGCATTCTGTCACCGATCCTTGAGCGGTCAGAGGTTTTCGCTCCCGCGGGGGTGGCGTGGCAGCCGGTCGTCGGGCAGGTCGTAGTAGCCGCCGGCCTGCGACAGGTACCAGTGACCTGCGACGGCCAGCCCGCTGGCGTCGTCGAGCGTGCCCGCCGCGATCGAGATGGTGTCGCGCGCCGGCGCGTCCCAGAACAGGCTCGAGCCGCACTCCCCGCAGAACCCTCGCCGGGCCCGCGCATCGCTGTCCGGGCTGTCGATCCACCGCAGGCCGCGCTCCTCGACGAGCACGAGCTGCTCTCTCGGAGCCGCGGTGAACGCCGAGACGTGACCGTGCCAGCGCCGGCATTCCTCGCAGTGGCAGATCAGGACGTCGCGGAGCGAGCCGCGGACCTCGTAGCTGACGGCGCCGCACAGGCAGCGCCCCGCTCTCCGATCGGCGCTCACGAGCGACCGCCCATCGCGCGGGTCAGCGTCGCGGTCGCCTCGAGCAACGGCCCGAGGAGCCTCGTCGGGTCCTCGACCCGGTTGGCGGGGCCCTGGAGGCCGAGGATCGCGGCCAGCGCGCCGGCGCGGTCGAGCACCGGCGCCGCGATCGCGTTGACGTCGACCTCGCGCTCTCCGAACACCGTGGCATACCCACGCTCGTGGACGGCCTCGACCTCGGCGGCAAGCGCCTCGCGGGTCGTGATCGTTCGGTCGGTGAGGGGGACGAGATCGCGCTCGCGCGGGAAGGGGCCGCCACCGAAGGCCAGCATCACCTTGCCGACCGCGGTCGCGTGGGCGATGCTCGGCCGCCCCAGCCTGGCCATGCTGACGACGCTCGAGCGCGACGGCACCGAGTCGACGGTGATCGCCGCCCTTTCGCTCGGGAGCGACAGCGTCGCGGTCTCGCCCGTGCGCTCCATCAACTCGACCAGGATCGGGCGCGCCTGAGCCTGGAGGTCGATCCGCGAGAGCACGCGGTCGGCGAGCGTCACGAGCCCGAGCCCGAGCCGGAACGGCCCCTGCCCGTCGCGCGCGACGAGGCCCGCGGACTCGAGCGTCGCGAGCAGGCGCGACGCGGTGCTGGCGTTGACGCCGATCCGGCGCGCGAGCTCGTTGACCCCCAGATCCCGGTCGCTGTCGCGCAGCTGCTCGAGCAGCTCGATGGCCCGGGCGACCGACGCCACCGGGCGCCGTCTCGAGTCGTCCGTGCGTTGCGCCATTGGCAATAGTATTGCGCGGTGCGCCCGTGTTGTCTACGATGCGGGCGGCATGTCGTTCGTGCTCACGTGTCCGCATTGCGGCGTCCGAGAGGTGGCCGATTTTGCGTTCGGGGGTGAGGTGACCTCGCGCCCGCGCGGGCACCCCTCGTTCCGCGAGCTGTGCGAGTACAACTACTTCCGCCGCAATGTCGCGGGGGTCCAGCGCGAGTGGTGGTACCACCGATCCGGCTGCCGCACGTGGTTCCAGGCCGAGCGCGACACCCGGACGAACGAAGTCCTCAGGGTCGGGCTTTCCGCTGAGCTCGGTGGCGCGGCGTGAAGCGGCTGGCACCACAGCCGGGTGAGCGGATCGACCGCGACCAGACGGTCGCGTTCACGTTCGACGGCAAGCGCGTCACGGCGCTGGCCGGTGACACGATCGGCTCGGCGCTGTACGCCGCCGGCACCCGCACGTTCTCGCGGAGCTTCAAGTACCACCGGCGCCGGGGGCTGATGTGCTGCGCCGGCCAGTGCCCGAATTGCCTGGTCGCGGTCGACGGCGCGCCCGGGGTCCGGGCCTGCACCGAGCCCGTCCGCGAGGGCGCTCGCGTCGAGCATCTCAACGCGCGCCCCAGCCTGGAGTTCGACGCGATGTCGGTGACCGACTCGATCGGCGGGCCGTTCACGCCCCCCGGCTTCTACTACAAGACGTTCATTCGGCCGCGGCGGCTGTGGCCGCTGTACGAGAGGGTGCTCCGTCACGCGGCGGGCCTCGGGCGGCTCCCGAAGTCGCAGGCCGAGCGGACGTGGCGCACCGAGTACCGCCGCCGCCATGCCGACGTGCTCGTCATCGGTGGTGGGCGCGCCGGGCTCGCCGCCGCGATCGCCGCCGCCGAGCTCGGCGCCGACGTCGTGCTGGCTGACGAAGGACCGGAGCCCGGCGGCCGGCTGCTGTGGGAGGGCGGCCACGACAGCGCCCGCGAGCTCACCGCCCAGGCCCGCGCGGCCGGGGTTGAGATCCTCTGCTCGGCGCCGGCGCTCGGCCACTTCGACGGGCTCGTCCCGATCTGGCAGGCCGACACGCTGCACCAGGTGCGCGCCCGCCACCACGTCTACGCGACGGGAGCGATCGAACAGCCGCTCGTCTTCTCGGGCAACGACATCCCCGGCGTGATGCTGTCGGGCGGCGCGCGTCGGCTGATCGCGCTGTACGGGCTCAAGCCCGGCGAGCGCGCCGTGGTCGCGACGACGTCGGACCGAGGGATCCGAGCGGCGTTCGCCCTCCAGCAGGCAGGAGTGGGCGTGCTCGCCGTCGCGGACATCAGGCCGACGCCGACCCGGCTGGCCTCGAGTCTCGAGAAGCACGGGATAGAGGCGCTCCACGGTTTCACCGTGGCGGCCGCGACCGGGCGCGCCGGCGTCCGGGGCGCGGTCCTCGTCCCAACCGGCGGGTCCGAGGCGGCGCGCTCGGCGCGTCGTGAGTTCGAGTGCGACCTCGTGATCGTCTCGGGCGGCGACGCCCCCGCGACGGCGCTGATCACGCAGGCCGGGGCGCGAACCGCCTACGACGAGCGGCGCGGCTACTTCCGCATCAGCGAGCTGCCGCCGGCAGTGTGGGCCGCGGGCCAGCTCGCGGGCGAGGGAGACCACCACCTGGCACAGGCGTCGGGCGAGCGTGCCGGCCTCGAGGTGGCCCACGCGCTCGGGCTCGGCGACCAGCGCGCGGTGGCTCGCCTCACCGAACTCCGGGAACGCCTCGCGCACCTCGACCGAAGCCAGGAGGCCGTGCCCCCCGCGCTCCAGGACCCGGGGCCCGACCGCGCGTTCGCCTGCTTGTGCGAGGACGTCTCGGCAAAGGACATCCGGCGCAGCATCGACGAGGGCTACGACTCGATCGAGCTGTGCAAGCGGTTCACGACCGTGACGATGGGGCCGTGCCAGGGCCGCATGTGCCAGCTTCCCTCGATCCGGCTGATGGCGTCACAGACCGGCCAGGGGCTAGCCCAGGTCGGCACGACGACCGCGCGCCCGCCGTGGTCGACCGTGCCGCTGGCGGCGCTGGCCGGCCGCCCGTTCGAGCCGGCCAAGCGCTCGGCGATCCACGGCCGCCACCGAGCGCTCGGTGCGCGGGTCCAGTGGGCCGGGGACTGGCGTCGCGCGTACGACTACGGCGACCCCGAGGGCGAGGCCCTGGCCGTGCACGAGTCCGCTGGGCTGATCGACGTCTCGACGCTCGGCAAGCTGCTCGTCCGCGGCCCCGAGGCGGGAGCGTTCCTGGACCGCCTGTACCCCAACCGGATCTCGACGCTGAAGCCGGGGCGGGTGCGCTACGGCGTGCTCACGTCCGATGCCGGCCGGATCATGGACGACGGCACGCTCAGCCGAATCGACGAGCAGACGTTCTACGTGACGACGACCTCGAGTGGCGCCGGCGCGGTCGAGCAATGGTTCTCCTGGTGGCTCGCCGACTGGCGGATGGACGTCCACCTCAGCGACGTGACCCAGGCGCTGTCGGCGGTCAACCTCGCCGGGCCGCGGGCGCGCGACATTCTGGCCCGGCTGGCCGATCTCGACTGCTCGCCGGAGGCGTTCACATATCTCGACGCGCGCCAGGGGCGGGTCGCGGACGTGCCCTGCCTGCTGATGCGGATCGGGTTCGTGGGCGAGCTCGGCTACGAGATCCACTTCCCGGCCGCGTACGGCGAGGATCTGTGGGACGCGATCCTCGCCGCCGGGGCACCGGAGGGGATCCGGCCGTTCGGGCTCGAGCCGCAGCGAATCCTGCGTCTCCAGAAGCAGCACATCCTCGTCGGCCAGGACACGGATTCGGAGTCGACGCCGTTCGGCGCGGCGATGCCGTGGGCGGTGAAGCTCGACAAGGACGAGAACTTCATCGGCAAGTGGGCGCTCGAGCGCGTCGCCGAGCACCCCGGCGAGACGATGCTGGTCGGCTTCACGCTCGCCGACGGCCAGATCCCGACCGAGGGAGCGGTCGTGCTCGACGAGCGCGGGGGCGCCGCCGGCCAGGTCACGAGCGCGCGTCGCTCGCGCCAGCTTGGACGCGTGATCGGGATGGCGTGGGTGCCCGCGGGGCTCGCGAGCGACGGCGCGACGATCACGATCGCCGACAACGGCACCAGGCTCGCCGGTTCGATCCTGACCGAGCCGTTCTTCGACCCGGGGGGCGAGGTGCTGCGGTCGTGAGCGCGCTCGCGTTCCTGACTCCGGAGTCGGGCTCGGAGGCCATCTGTGCCCGCTCGCCGATGGAGGGGCTGGCCCGCGAGGCGGGCGCCCAATTCGAGCGCCGGGGCGGCTGGAACGTGGCGGTCGGCTACGGCGAGCGAGACGGTGACTGGGCTCGGGAGAGCGTGGGCTTTGCTGACCGCTCGCAGTTGCCCAAGCTCGAGGTTCATGCGCCGATCGAAGACTTCCGGGGCGGGGTCGCGGAGCAGCGTGACGGCGCCTGGTGGTGCCCGGTGACGCCGTCGCGGATGCTGGTGCTTGGCGAGCCAGCGGGTGGGGTGCCGGATGCCGAGGGTTCGACAGTGGTCGACGTCACGTGCGGACTGGCCGCGCTGTCGTTGATCGGGCCGGGCGCGCCGGAGCTCCTGGCCCGTTTCTGCGCGATCGACGTGAGAGACACGGTCACGCCCGTGGGCGGGTTCCGCCCCGGGTCCGTGGCGCGGACGCCCGGCTACGTGCTGCGCGAGGCCGAGGACCGACTGCTCGTGATGGTCGGCTGGGCGCTCGGGGAATATCTGTGGCGCGTAGTGGCCGACGCCGCCGAGCGCCTCGGGGGAGGTCCGGTGGGCGCCGATGCGTGAGCTGTTCCGTCCCAGCCGGATGTGGCGCCGGTCGGGGGAGCTCGCCGGCAGCTACGACATCGTGATCGTCGGTGGCGGCGCGCACGGCCTGGCGA
Source organism: uncultured Solirubrobacterales bacterium (assembly GCA_963759695.1). Lineage (GTDB taxonomy): Bacteria > Actinomycetota > Thermoleophilia > Solirubrobacterales > Solirubrobacteraceae > Palsa-465. The sequence continues at coordinate 293,411 of CAVXAO010000015.1, read as the reverse complement.
CCGCGTACTACCTCGGGCAGCTCGGCGCCGGACGGGTGGCCGTGCTCGAGAAGGGCTACATCGGGTCGGGCGCGGCCGGCCGGAACACCACGATCCTGCGGTCCAACTACAAGACGCCCGAAGGGGCGCGCTTCTACGACGAGAGCATCCACATGTACAAGGGCCTGTCGGCTGAGCTCGACTTCAACCTGCTGTTCTCGCAGTGCGGGCACCTGACGCTCGCGCACTCCGACCGGGCGATGTTCGTGATGGCCAACCGCGCCGAGGTCAACCGCCTGAACGGGATCGACTCGCAGCTCGTCGACGCCGCCGAGGTGAAGCGTCTGTGCCCACCGCTCAACGTCTCCGAACACGCCACATATCCGATCATGGGGGCGCTCTACCACCCGCCCGGGGGGATCATCCGCCACGACGCCGTCGTCTGGGGCTATGCGCGGGGGGCCGACCGCGCCGGCGTCGAGATCCACCCGTACACGGAGGTCGAGGGGTTTGAGCGGACGAACGGGAGGATCACCGCCGTACGCACCAACCGCGGAACGGTCACGGCCGGCCAGGTGATCAGCGCCACCGCGGGCTGGAGCACGCTCGTGTGCTCGATGGCCGGCGTCGAGTTGCCGATAACCACCCATATCCTCCAGGCGTGCGTGACCGAACCGGTCAAGCCGCTGCTCGACGTGGTGATCGTCTCCTCGCAGATGCATGTCTACATCTCCCAGTCCGATAGAGGCGAATTCGTGATGGGCTCTGAGATCGAGCCGTGGACGACCTACCGCATGCAGGGCACGCTCAACTTCCTTCAGGACCTCACCCGCCACACGCTCGAGCTGTTCCCCCAGCTGGAGCACGCGCGGCTGCTGCGCGCCTGGGCGGGGCTGTGCGACCTGTCCCCCGACTACAGCCCGATCCTCGGCAAGACCGAGGTCGAGAACTTCCACGTGAGCGCCGGGTGGGGGACGTACGGATTCAAGGCCGCGCCGATCGTCGGCAAGACGCTCGCGGAGCTGGCCCACTCGGGCCGCACACCCGAGCTGATCGCCCCGTTCGCCCTCGAGCGCTTCTACGAGGACCGGCTCGTGTCAGAGCTCGCGGCCGCCGCCGTCAGCCACTGATCGGGATGACCGAGCCCGCGCACACGCTGCGCATCCTGATCGCGTGTCCCGACCGTCCAGGGATCATCGCCGCCGTGTCGCGGTTCCTGTTCGAGCGGGACGCGAACATCGTCCGCTCGGACCAGTTCTCGACCGATCCGGTCGGTGGAGAGTTCTTCCTGAGGATGGAGTTCACGCTGCCGGTCGCGAGGCGCGCCGAGCTGGCCGAGGAGTTCGGCCTGAGCGTCGCGTCGCGGTTCGGCATGACGTGGCGGCTGTGGGACGCGACCCGGCCGAAGCGGATCGCGATCCTCGTCTCGCGCTACGACCACTGCCTCCAGGAGCTGTTGTGGCGCTGGCGCCGGGGCGAGCTCGACGGCGAGATCGTGCTCGTGGCCTCCAACCACGCCGACCTGCGGGAGGCGACCGAGCGGTTCGGCCCGCCCTACCACCACGTGCCGGTCGACAAGGACAGCAAGCCCGAGGCCGAGGCCGTCCTGCTCGAGCTGCTCGAGGGCAACTGTGACCTGGTCGTCCTCGCCCGCTACATGCAGATCCTGTCCGGCAACTTCCTCGAGCGCGTCGGCGTGCCGATCATCAACATCCACCATTCGTTCCTGCCGGCGTTCGCCGGCGCCGGTCCGTACGAGCAGGCCAAGGAGCGCGGCGTCAAGCTGATCGGCGCCACGGCGCACTACGTCACCGAGGAGCTCGACGCCGGCCCGATCATCGAGCAGGACGTGATCCGCGTCAGCCACCGCGACGACGTCGACACGCTCGTCAGGCTCGGGGCCGAGATCGAGCGCTCGGTCCTCGCGCGGGCCGTGCAATGGCACTGCCAGGACCGGGTCCTGCAGGAGGGCAACACGACGGTCGTCTTCTAGGGCGCCTCGTCGCGCAGCGCCTCGGCGCGGGTCGCCGCGGCGGCCTCGGTCAGCTCTTCGATCTCGACCAGCCTGGGGTCGCGGGGCATTCTCGCGAGGTTGATGCGCACGAGCTGGGCGGCGGCCTGGCAGGCGCTCTCGGCCAGCAGCACCCCGGTCAGGGCATCGCCGCGCAGGTGCCGAGTGCCGTCGCGCGAGGCCTCCAGCGCCAGCGTCGCCACCTCGCCGGCGACGCGGGCGATCTCGAGCGGCGTCTGCGCCGCCTGGCTGAGGGCGGCGTCCAGGCGCGCCGGCCGTTCGGGATCGGTGGCGGGCAGGCGCAGTGCCTCCAGCACCGGCTCGTAGGTGTGGAGCTCGCGCTCGGCGAGCTCGCCGGCGCGGCGACGGAGCTCCGCAGCCTGATCGGCGATCTTCGCCGTCCGTTCGTGGCGGTCGGCAAGGTCGCCCCGCCCGAGCGTGAACCGCGCCGTCATCTCGACCAGCCCGGCCGCCAGTGCGCAGGCCCAGCCCGCGACCGAGCCTCCACCCGGGGCCGGGGTGGCCGCCGCGACGCCGGCGAGGAGCTCGTCGAACGTCTTAGCGCGGCTCGGCATGCACCCCTAGAACAGCCCGACTGTGCGCCCGTGCTCGTCGATGTCGACGTTCACCGCCGCGGGGGTCTTGCCGAGTCCGGGCATCTGCGTGATGTCGCCGCACAGCGGGACAACCCATCCCGCGCCGGTATAGGCCCGGATGTCACGCACCGTCAGCGTGAAGTCGTCGGGCGCGTTCAGAAGCGTCGGATCGGCAGACAGCGAGAGGTGGGTCTTGGCCATACAGACCGGGAAGTGGCCGAACCCGTCGCCCTCGAACTGCTCGATCTTGCGCTCGGCCTCGGGGTAGAAGAAGACGTCCTTGGCGTGGTACACGCGCAACGCCACGGCCTCGATCTTCTCCCGCAGCCCGGCCTCGTCGCTGTAGAGCATCCGGAAGCGGTCCGGCTGCTCGCAGGCGTCGACGACCGCGCTGGCGAGATCCGCAGCACCGATCCCGCCCTTCTCGAACGCCTCGTTGACCTCGGCGCCGAACGCGCCGGCGTCGAGCGCGAGCCGGCGGACGAGCTCGACCTCGTCGTCCCGATCGCCCGGCCGCCGGTTGATCGCCACGACGCACGGGACGCCGAACGCCTCGACGATCTCCAGGTGGCGGCGGACGTTGTCCATGCCGATCTCGATGGCCCGCATCGAGTCGAGCTCGTCCTCGCGGGGGTCGTCGGCGGCACCGCCGTGGTGCTTGATCGCGCGGACCGTGGTGACGAGCACGGCCGCGCTCGGCGTGAGCCCGCCGAAGCGGCAGACGATGTCGAAGAACTTCTCCATACCCATGTCCGAGCCGAACCCCGACTCGGTGATCACGTAGTCGCCGAGCTTCATCCCGATCAGGTCGGCGACGAGCGAGTTGTTGCCATGGGCGATGTTCGCAAACGGGCCGCAGTGCATGATGCACGGCTGCCCCTCCAGCGTCTGGATCAGGTTCGGCTTGAGCGCGTCCTTGAGCACGACCGCCATCGCGCCGGCGGCCTGAAGGTCCTCGGCCGAGACGGGGTGGCCGCCGTCGTAGCTGCGGGCGACGGTGATCGCACCGAGGCGGCGGCGCAGATCCTGGATGTCGCGCGAAACGGCCATCACCGCCATCACCTCGGAGGCCGCCGTGATGTCAAAGCCCGTCTCGCGCGGGTAACCGTTCGGCCGGCCGCCCAGCCCCACGACGATGTTGCGCAGCGTCCGGTCGTTCATGTCGACGACACGGCGCCACTCCACGCGCAGCGCGTCGATCTTGTGCGGGTTGCCGTGGAGGATCGAGGCGTCGAGCATCGCCGCCAGCAGGTTGTTGGCGGCGCCGATCGCGTGGATGTCGCCCGTGAAATGGAGGTTCAGATCCTCCATCGGCACGACCTGGGCCAGGCCGCCGCCGGCGGCGCCGCCCTTGATCCCGAAGACGGGTCCGAGCGAGGGCTCGCGCAGGCACGCCACGGGGTTCTTGCCGATCACGCCCAGGCCCTCGGTCAGCGAGACCAGGGTCGTCGTCTTGCCCTCGCCGGCTCGGGTCGGCGTCATGCCGGTCACGCAGACGAGTTTCGCGTCAGGGGCGCTTGCCAGGCGGTCGATGACCGAGAGCGCGATCTTTCCCTTGTAGCGCCCGTACGGCTCGATCTCGTCGTGGTCAAGGCCGATGCGCTCTGCGAGCCCGACGATCGGCTCGAGTTCGGCTTCCTGGGCGATCTGGAGGCTGCTCTTCATGGTCCCCGTCCGGTGGTCATTTAACCCTGCGGCTCAACCCTGCGGCGGGTCCGAATCTACCAATTTGTACATGTGTGCGCGAGGGGCCAACGTGGGTAAGCTGGGCGGATGGAACTGCGAACGCTGGGAACGACCGGAGTACGCGTGAGCCCGCTGTGCCTCGGCGCCATGATGTTCGGCGCCTGGGGCAACCCGGACCACGATGAGAGCACCAGAATCATCCACCGCGCGCTCGACGACGGCATCAATTTCATCGACACCGCGGACGTCTACTCGCGCGGGGAGTCGGAGGAGATCGTCGGCAAGGCCCTCGCCGACGGGCGTCGCGACAACGTGATCCTCGCCACCAAGGTCCACGGCACGATGGGCGACGATCCCAACGAGTTCGGCAATACGCGCCGGTGGATTGTCAGGGAGGTCGAAAATAGTCTGCGGCGCCTCCGAACAGACTGGATCGACCTCTACCAGATCCACCGCCCCGAGGCCGATACCGCGATCGACGAGACCCTCGGTGCGCTCACCGACCTCGTTCGCGCCGGCAAGGTCCGCTACATCGGCTCCTCCACCTTCCCGGCGAGCCAGATCGTCGAGGCGCAGTGGGTGGCCGAGAAGCGCGGGCGCGAGCGGTTCGTGTGCGAGCAGCCGCCGTATTCGATCCTCGTCCGCGCGGTCGAGAACGACGTGCTCCCGACATGCCAGCGGTACGGCATGGGCGTGATTCCGTGGAGCCCGCTCGCCAGCGGCTGGCTGTCCGGTCGCTACCGGCTCGGGACCGATCTGCCTAGCTCGCGCCGGGCGCAGATGCTCCCGAGCCGCTACGACATGTCGCTGCCCGGCAACCAGCGCAAGCTCGAGGCGGCCGACGCTCTGGCTCAGCTAGCCGATGAGTCGGGGATGTCGCTGATCGAGATGGCGCTCGCCTGGGTGATCCGCCACCCGGCGGTGACCGCGGCGATCATCGGGCCGCGCACGATGGCGCATCTCGAGTCCCAGCTCCCGGCGGCCGACGTTCGGCTCTCCGACGAGATCCTCGACCGGATCGACGAGATCGTCCCGCCGGGGACGAACTTCAATCCCGGCGATGGCGGCTGGCAGAATCCGGCGCTCGAACCCTCGGCGCGCCGGCGGCCGCCCGTCGGTGAGCCGGCGGCGGTCGGCTCATAACGTCCGACGCTCGGTTCATCCTCTTTGGTAGGAGAGATGCTGAAGCGGAGCTCTGCACCGGTCGAGTCACTGACTGAGCTCGTGTATGAGTTGCTCGACGCGCACGAGGACACGGCGCGGCTGGCGTCCGAGCTCGAGTGTGGCGACCGCTGGGCCGCGCACCTCGACTACCTTCGGGATCTGCAGCGCGTGGGGCGCGAAGCGCTGGCGGGTCTCGGCGGGGAGGATGCTCAAAAAGCGGGGCATATCCCCGCTTTTTGATCACCCTCAGGCGGTGGCCAACGCCAACAGCGCGTCGGCCGTCTCCTCGTTAGCCGGGAAAAACGCCTCGATCGAGAGCTCGGAAAGCGTGATGTCGAAGGCAGTTCCGAACGTCGTGATCGTGCTGAAGAACGCCAGGTCGCCGTGCTCCGAGGTCAACCGCAGCTCGACCATGATCTCGCTGCCATCGGCGAGCTGAGGATCCGGATCCGGCCCGGGGTAGGAGAGCAATTCCTCTCGCATCTCGGCCAGCTCGGCGTCGGCGGTCATCGCCAGCTGGCGCTCGAGCCGGTGCAGGAGGTGGCTGCGCCACTCGGCGAGGTTGATGATCCGCGGCGCTATCCCTTCGGGGTGGAGCGCCAGCCGCATGCAGTTCGCCGGCGGCTGGAGCAGCTCCGGCGCGACGCCCTCGAGGAGCGGCCCGAGCGACGCGTTCGACGCGACCAGGTTCCAGCCGCGGTCGACCGCGATCGCGGGGTAGGGCTCGTGACCGGCGAGCACCCGCCCCAGCGCGTCGCGCATCGGCGCCATCTCGGGCGTGTCCAGCGAGCGGGCCCCGTAGCGGGGGGCGTAGCCGGCGGCGAGCAGGAGCTGGTTGCGCTCGCGCAGCGGGACCTCGAGCTGCTCCGCGAGGTGCAGCACCATCTCCGGGCTCGGCCGAGACCGGCCGGTCTCGACGAAGCTCAGATGCCTCGTCGAGATCCCGGCCTCGAGCGCGAGGTCGAGCTGGCTGAGCCGCCGGCGCTGGCGCCAGTCACGGAGCAAGCTGCCCACGGGGTTCTCGTGCATCCGTTCGAGCGTACCGATGGCGGTCATGACCGAACCTCTCCGGGCAGCAGCCGCGTCAGCGCTGCGACGCTCAGCAGGATCGCCGCGAGGGCGGCCAGGCTCAGCTCGAACGCGTGGGCGGTGCCGCCGCCGAGCGCGCCGAAGAAGATGACGCCGATCACTGCGATGCCGAGCGCGTTGCCGACGTTCTGCACGGTCGTCAGAGCTCCCGACGCCGCACCAGCCTGCTCGGGCTTCATACCTGACAGGATGATCGTCGCCAGCGGCGTGATCCCCAGCCCCATGCCGGCTCCGATCAGGATCAGGCCCGGAACGAGGATCGCGATCGAGCCGCCGACGCCGACGTGCGCCACGGCGAGGAGCAGGAGCAGGTGGCCGCTCGCGAGCGTGACCGCGCCAGCACCGAGCACCTTGCGCCCGTGCCTCGTGGCGAGCGCCGGCGCACCCAGCGAGGCCGCGAGATAGGCGACCGCCAGGATCGTGAACACCAGCCCCGCGTGCAGCGGCGTCATCCCGCGCCCCTGCTGGAGGTAGAGCGCCAGGACGAGGAAGAACGACGCCTGGCCGGACCAGAACACGAGCTGGGCGAGCAGGCCCGCGCTGAAGGTCCGTTCGCGGAACAGGGTCAGGTCGATCAGCGGAGCACCGCCGCGACGCGCGAGCCGCCGCTGCTGGGCCACGAACGCCGCCAGGATCAGCGGCGCGATCCCGAGCGAGATCCAGGTCCAGGCGGGCCACCCATGCTGGCGACCGTCGACGAGCGGGAGCACGATCGCGGTCAGCCCGGCCGTCACGAGGACCGTGCCGACGAGATCGAGGCGCCGGGCGCGCGGGTCGCGCGACTCGGGCACCAGCTGGGGCGCGAACGCCAGCGCTGTCAACCCGATCGGGACGTTGATCAGGAAGCAGCTGCGCCAACCGAGTCCGAGCACGTTCGCCTGGACCAGAACGCCGCCGATCAGCTGCCCGCCGACCGCGGCCAGGCCCATCACCATCCCGTAGGCCGACAGCGCCTTGACCCGGTCGGCGCCGGTGTAGACGACGCTGATGATCGACATCACGTTCGGCATGAGCAGCGCGCCGGCGACCCCCTGCACGAGACGTCCGGCCACGAGCGTCGAGGCGGTCGGCGCCAATCCGCACGCCGCCGAGCTGGCCGTGAACAGTGCCAGCCCCAGTGAGAACGTCCGGCGACGGCCCAGCTTGTCGCCGAGCCGGCCACCCGTGATCAGGAAGACCGCGCAGGTCAGGCCATAGCCGGCGGCGATCCATTCGATCGCGCTGCTGCTCGCGTCCAGACCCGACTGGATCGAGGGGAGCGCGACGTTGACGATGAAGAAGTCCAGCACGACCATGAACGTGCCGGACAGGACGACTGGAAGTGGCGCCCAGCGGCTCGCCCGCGCCGACGCGAGCGGCCGGGGCAACCTGGCTGTGATTTCTGTAGTGCTCATGCCGAGCAAGGTCGCAGCGCAGGCGCCGCCCGTCGATTACCTGCGAGGTAACCTCCCCGCATCGTGAGGCGCCTCGCCGGATTGCTCGTGGTGCTCGTCGCGCTGGTCGCGCCCGGGGGCGCCAACGCGCTCAGCTTCCACAGCGGGAACGGCCTCCGTGTGCTGAGCGTCAAGCGGCTCGATGCGCGGCTGTTCGCGCTGACCGTCTCGACCAAGGCGCTGCCGGCGCCCGCCAACGTCCGCGTGCTGCTGCCCACGGGGTACGCGCGCCACCCCCAGCGTCGCTATCCGGTCCTGTACCTCCTGCACGGCACGAGCGGCGGGGCGGCGGATTGGACGACGATGGGGGGCGCCGAGCAGACGACGGCCGGCAAGCCTCTGATCGTGGTGATGCCGGACATCGCGCTGAACGACGACGGCGGTGGCTGGTGCACGAACTGGTGGAACGCCGGCAAGCGGGGCGTCCCCGAGTGGGAGACGTTCCACATCGATCAGTTGATCCCGTGGGTCGATCGCAACCTGCGGACGATCCGATCGCGCGGGGGCCGTGCCATCGCCGGTCTGTCGCAAGGAGGCTTCTGCTCGATGAGCTATGCAGCCCGCCATCCGGACGTGTTCGGGCTCGCCCTGTCGTTCTCTGGGGCGCCCGACATCGCCTACGACGCCGAAGCGCGGAGCCTGGTGACGCCGATCATCAACCTGACCGAGACCGCCCTCGACGACGTCCCGGCGAACTCGATGTTCGGCCCGCGCACGACCGAGGAGATCAACTGGGCCGCGCACGACCCGACCACGCTGGCCCAGAACCTCGCCGACACGCGGCTGTTCATGTTCACGGGGAACGGCATGCTCGGGCCGCTGGACACGGGCCCCAATCCGCTGGGCTCGGCGATCGAAGCCGGCGTCGAGCAGCTCACGAAGCTGTTCCACGCGCGGCTCGAGGCCCTCGGGATTCCCAGCTACTTCGACGACTACGGGCCGGGGACACACAGCTGGCCGTACTGGGCCCGCGATCTGCGCCGGTCGATCGGCCCCCTGATGCGCGACTTCGCGCATCCGCTGCGCCCGCCGGCGCGGATCACCTACGAGTCCGCCGAGCCGAGCTACGAGGTGTACGGCTGGCGGGTGAACTTGCATCCCGACGTCGAGAGGTTCAGCACGCTCGCCGGCGCGTGGAAGCGCGGCTTCTCGCTGAGCGGGAGCGGCAGCGCCACCGTGATCACGCCGGCGGAGTACAAGCGCCACGGGCGCTACCGGATCATGGTCAAGACCGCGAGGGGAACGACCTCATCGGTTCAGACGGCAGGACGGGACCGTCGGCTGACGATCAACCTGCGCACGCCGGCGACGGTCGCGATCAACTCTTAGCCGACTCCTACGTCGCTCTGACGGACGGGGGGGATCGTTCCGTGGACACAAGCAAAGGAGGTTGGATCCGATGCGAAGAGTCCTAGCGGCGGTCGCGGTGACCGGCGCGCTCGCCGGCGGTGGCGCGGCAATTGCCAACGCGGCGAGCTCGACCAGCACCACCACGACCAGCACCGCCAAGCCGACCGCGCCGGCGCATCCGCCGAGAGGCACCCCGAAGAGCGGCGCGCACCACTGCCCAGGTATGGGTGGCGGCGCGCCGAGCGGCTCGGCGCCGTCCTACTGAACCTGGAAGGGGTCGGCGCATGCGCCGACCCCCGCCGGGCCACATGTGCGCGGGCCTGCCGCGCGCTCGGCGTCCAGCCTCGCCTCTATGCGCGGCGCCCGCGTCATCCGGCTGCGCCGGCGCGCGCATGCGCGCGCCGGGACCCCGCGTTGACGCCGCTGACCTGCGTCTGATATATCACGGTACGTGGCTGCTGCGGCGAAGTCGTCCGGACAGTTGCCGGATTCCCAGCGCGTAGTGATCATCGGGGCGGGGATCGTCGGCAACAGCCTTGCCTACCACCTGAGCCTCCTCGGCGTGGGCGACGTGACCCTGCTCGACAAGGGCCCGCTGCCGAACCCGGGCGGTTCGACCGGCCACGCCTCGAACTTCATCTTCCCGGTCGATCACTCGAAGGAGATGACCGCGCTGACGCTCGAGAGCATTCGCCAGTACAAGGAGCTCGAGGTCTTCACGGAGAGCGGAGGGATCGAGATCGCGCGGACCCAGGGGCGGATGGAGGAGCTTCGGCGCCGGGTCGCCTCGGCCAAGACGTGGGGGATCGAGCCGGTCTCGCTGATGACCCCGGCAGAGGTCAAGGACCTCGTGCCGTTCATCAACGAGCGGCTGATCCTGGGCGGCTTCTACACGCCCGGCGCGGGCGTCGTCGACTCGCTGCAGGCGGCGACGATCATGCGTGAGCGGGCCGCGTCCGACGGGCTGACGGTGGCGGCGAACACCGAGGTGCTCGGGATCGACGTCGAGCGCGGCCGGGTCAGGCGCGTGCGCACGAGCCGCGGGGAGATCGAGACCGAGATGCTCGTGATCGCGTGTGGGGCGTGGAGCCCACGGATCGCCAAGATGGCCGGCGCCTCGATCCCGCTGACTCCGATGGTCCACCAGATGATCGACATCGGCCCCGCGCCGCGGTTCGCGGACACCAAGGCGATGATCGAGTACCCGATTGTCCGCGACATGGACACGAACATGTACGAGCGCCAGGAGGGGACCGGCCTCGAGATCGGCTCCTACGCGCACCGGCCGATCACACTCGACGCCGACGAGATCCCCTCGATCGAGGAGTCGGCGCTGACGCCGACCGAGCTGCCGTTCACCCAGGAGGACTTCGACCCGCAGATGGAGATCGCGCTCGACCTGATGCCGGAGATCGTGGGTGACGAGTCGGTCGGCGTGAAGTACGCGATCAACGGGGTGCTGTCGGTGACCTACGACGGGATGCCGCTGCTCGGCGAGACGCCCGAGGTGCGGGGCCTGTGGTCCGCGTCGGCGATTTGGATCAAGGAGGGCCCCGGCGCCGGCAAGACGGTGGCGGAGCTGATGGTGAACGGCGAGTCGGAGATCGACGTGTTCGAGTCAAACGTCGCGCGCGCGTATCCGTGCCAGCGCACGCGCCGCCACGTCACCGCCCGGGCGTCGGAGGGCTTCAACAAGATGTACGGGATCGTCCACCCCTCCGAGCAGTGGGAGTCCGACCGGAAGGTGCGGCTGTCCCCGTTCTATGACCGCGAGCTCGAGCTGGGCGCCGTCTTCTACGAGGCCGCGGGCTGGGAGCGGCCGCAGTGGTACCAGTCCAACCGGATGCTGCTCGACCAGTACGCCGACCGGATCGTCCGCCGCGAGGCGGAGTGGGACTCGCGGTGGTGGTCGCCGATCATCAACGCGGAGCACCTGGCGATGCGGGACCGGTGCGCGATGGTGGACCTCACTGCGTTCACGGTGTTCGACGTCACCGGCCCCGGCGCGCTCGACGCAGTCCAGCGGCTGGCGATGCGCCAGATGGACGTGGCGGTGGGGCGGGTCGTGTACACGCCGATCCTGACGCCGAGCGGGGGGTTCAAGCAGGACCTGACGATCATGCGCCTCGACGACGACGTGTTCCGGGTCGTCACCGGCGGCGCGTACGGGATGTCCGACAAGAAGTGGTTCGCCGACCACCTCCCCGAGGACGGATCGGCGCAGCTGTCCGACCTGACCAGCTCGTGGTGCACGCTCGGCCTTTGGGGGCCGCGGGCGCGCGAGGTGCTGCGCCGCATCACGAGCGACGACGTCTCGCACGAGGGCTTCCCGTTCGCGCGCTGCAAGAACATCGAAGTGGGGCCGCTCGAGGTGCTGGCCTCGCGGATCTCCTACGTTGGCGATCTCGGTTGGGAGCTCTACGTGCCGATCGAACAGGGGGCACGGCTCTGGGACATCGTCGCCGAGGCCGGGGCACCCCACGGGATCGTGCCCGCCGGAATCGGCGTGTACGGGACCACCGGGCGGCTCGAGAAGTGCTACCGCGCGTATGGGGCCGAGCTCGACGCCGACTTCAACGTGGTCGAGGCCGGGATGGCGTGGGGCAAGGTCAAGGACCAGGAGTTCATCGGCAGGGAGGCGCACGTGCGCCACCGTGACGAGGAGCCGGCGGCGATCCTGTGCACGCTGACCGTCGATGACCACACCGACGGGAACGGCGAGAAGCGATACATGCTTGGCAGCGAGCCCGTGCTGACGCGCGATGGCAAGTCGCTGATCGACCGCAAGGGCCGGCGCTCGTACGTCACCAGCGCCGGGTCGGGGCCGTCGATCGGCAAGCACATCCTGATGAGCTATCTGCCGCCCGAGCACGCCGTCGTAGGCGACCAGCTCGCGGTCGAGTACATGGGGCACCGCTACCGGGTGACGGTCGAGACCAACGACTCGACAGCCGTGTTCGACCCGGAGAACGCCCGCATCCGCTCATGAACGTGCTGGTGTGCGTGAAGCGCGTGCCGTTGACCGGCGGCAAGATCGTCCTGACCGAGGACGAGCGGGCGATCTCGACGCGCCACCTCGGGTTCACGGTCAGCCCGCACGAGGAGTGTGGGGCTGAGGAGGCGGTACGGATCGTTGAGGCTTTGGGGGGCTCCTCGGCGGTGTTGACGCTCGGTCCGCCCGAGGCGGAGGAGCAGCTCCGCGACATGATGGCGATCGGGGTGGATCGAGGGATTCATTTGATCACCGACGGCTCGGAATGGGATCCGCAGGCGACGGCGGCGGCGATCGTCGCTGCTGTTAGGGCGGATGCCGAGCCGTTTTGACCTGATCTTGTTCGGGAACGAGTCCGCGGATGCGGGCAACTACCAGGTGGCGATCCGGGTTGCTCGTTCTTTGGGGTTGCCCTGCGTGACAGGCGTGAAGGCGATTTCGGTTGAGGGCTCGGACGTTCGCTGCGAGCAGGAGGTCGCGGGCGGGCGTGACGTGTACGTCGTCCCGATGCCGGCGGTGGTCACGGTCAAGGAAGGGCTCAACCTGCCCCGGTATCCGTCGGTCCCGGGGCGGCTGCGGGCCAAGCGCAAGCCCGTCGTTTCCTCGACGCCGGCGCGGCCTGATTCGCGGCTGGAGATGGTGCGGCTGGTGCTGCCGCCGGGGTCGGGCAAGCAGGTCGAGGTGCTGGGGAACGGGCCGGAGGCGGCGCCGGCGGTCGTCGGCATGCTCGAGCGTTTGGGGCTGGTGTAGATGGCGCTCGTGTTTGTCGAGGGCGTCGACGATGAACTGTCGCTGCAGGCGGTGGCGTTTGCTCGAGGGATCGAGGATGACGTCCAGCTCGTGGGGTTTGGCGAGGCGGTGTACGCGCCGGCGGGGTGGGCGCGCGCGATCGTGCAGGAGATCGAGCAAGGGACGCCGAGCGTCGTGCTCGCGCCGGGCAGCGATCGCGGGAACGAGGTGCTTGCACACGTCGCCGCGGTTTTGGATTTGCCGATGGCGGCCAACTGCATGTCGGTTGCGTCCGGCGATCCCGCGACCGTGGTGCGGGTGCGGTGGGGCGGGAGCCTGCTAGAGGAGGCGGTCGTCCATGGATCGCCGCTGCTGGCGACGGTCGCACCACATGCGGTGGCAGCCGCCTCGGACGCTATCGACGCGCGGACGCTGACCGCGCCTGAGGATTCCGTGGCGGTGCGCGAGCGCGTCGCGACCGTCAGCGCCGGCGTCTCGCTCGCCGACGCCGACGTCGTCGTCTCCGGCGGCCGGGGGGTCGGGTCGGCGGAGGGGTTCGCGGTGATCGAGGAGCTCGCGGAACTGCTCGGCGGGGCGGTCGGGTGCTCGCGGGCCGTGACCAGCGCCGGCTGGCGCCCGCATACCGACCAGGTCGGTCAGACCGGGACGAAGATCTCGCCCGAGATCTACATCGCCTGCGGGATCAGCGGCGCGACCCAGCACATGGCCGGGTGCAAGGGGGCGAAGAAGCTCCTCGCGATCAACCCGGACGCCGAGGCGTCGATCTTCGCCAGCGCCGACTACGCCGTGATCGGCGACCTGCACGAGGTCGTCCCGGCGATCTCGGCCGAGATCAGGAAGGCGAGGGGCACATAGCGTCGCTGGTCGCCGCGCTGGCGCTGGCCGCCGCGATCGCGGTCAGCGGAGCGCTGTTCTTCGTCAGGGCCCGGTTCCTGGCCGGGCTGCTGCGGGCGGCGCCGGCGGTCGACCGCTCTGATCACGTCGGCCGCCGGGTTCTCGGCGAGGCCACGGTCGTCCTCGGGCAGCGCAAGCTGCTCCAGCGATTCGGCCCCGGGCTGCTCCACGCCTTCATCTTCTGGGGGTTCCTGGTGCTGCTGCCGACGATCCTGATCGCGATGATCGGGATCGTCGATAAGGAGTCGACGCTGCCGTGGCTCGGACATCAGGGGTGGTATGCGCTCTTGGTCGACGTGTTCGCCGTGCTCGTGCTGGTTGGAGTCGTCGGCGCGGTGTGGATCCGGAAGGTCCAGCGGCCGGCGCGGTTTGCCGGCAGCCACCTCGGAGAGGCCGATCTGATCCTGGCGATGATCGCGACGATCGCGCTGTCGCTGCTGCTGTGGCACGCGTGCCGAATCGCGCTGGGGCTGAACGAGTGGCCGGCCTCGTGGTCGCCGGTGGCTAATGCGCTGTCGGGGTTATTCGGGTCTGGCGGTACCACGAAGGTTCTGGAGCGGGTGTTCGTGTGGGTGCACGTGCTGACGATCCTGGCGTTCCTGGCCTATCTGCCGCGGTCAAAGCACCTGCACATCTTCAGCGCCGCGGTGAACGTGTGGTTCGGGCGCACGGGCCCCGGCGGCCGGCTCGAGCCGCTGCGCTTCGACGACCCCTCAGTGCCCGAGGAGGAGATCCGGTTTGGTGCCGGGACGATCGCGGATTTGAACTTCAAGGAGGTGCTCGACACGTTCTCGTGCACCGAATGCGGTCGCTGTCAGGACGCGTGCCCGGCGTTCGCCACCGGGAAGGTGCTCTCGCCGAAGCTCGTGATCATGGGGCTGCGGGACCAGGTGTTCGCGCAGGACTCCGGGGCGCTGGTCCCCGGGGCGGTGCCCGAGGAGTCGGTGTGGGACTGCGTGACCTGCGGCGCGTGCGTGCAGGCGTGTCCGGTCTCGATCGAGCACATCGACCACATCGTCGATCTGCGGCGCCACCTTGTGATGGTCGACTCGAACTTCCCGTCCGAGGCGGAGCCGATGCTCCGTGATGTCGAGCGGGCCTCGAACCCGTGGGGCCGGGCGCAGTCCGAGCGTGCGGACTGGGCCGCTTCGCTCGGTGTGAGGGTGCTTGAGCCTGGCGATCCGGCGCCGGAGTACCTGTACTGGGTCGGGTGCGCGGGCTCGTTCGACGAGCGGGCCCGGGTCGGGGCCGAGTCGACGGCGAAGCTGCTGCAGGCCGCCGGCGTCGACTTCGCAATCCTCGGGCCTCGGGAGAGCTGCACCGGCGACCCGGCTCGCCGGATCGGCAACGAATACGTGTTCCAGGCGTTTGCCGAGCAGAACGTCTCCGAGCTCAACGACGCGGGCGTGACCAAGATCGTCGCCAGCTGCCCGCACTGCTTCAACACGCTGGCGAATGAGTACCCGGATTTCGGAGGGAAGTACGAGGTGATCCACCACTCCGAGCTGCTGGCCTCGCTTGTTCGGGAAGGTCGGCTCGTGGCGGAGCGTTCGGACGCCCTGTCGGTCACCTATCACGACTCCTGCTACCTGGCCCGCCACAACGACGTGGTTTCGGCGCCGCGGGAGGTCCTCGGTGCGGTTGCGAGTAATTCGATCGAGATGGAGCGTTCCGGTAAGCAGACTTTCTGCTGC
The DNA here is from genome assembly GCA_963759695.1 of uncultured Solirubrobacterales bacterium. GTDB lineage: Bacteria > Actinomycetota > Thermoleophilia > Solirubrobacterales > Solirubrobacteraceae > Palsa-465. Next base: position 277,773 of record CAVXAO010000015.1, on the reverse strand, counting down.
GGGGCCGGCGGCGCGCACATGTGGATGGAGGAGCGCGGCAAGCCGATCAACGAGGCGCGGGTCCGCGAGGCGGCCGCCACGGGCGCCGACACGCTCGCCGTCGCCTGCCCGTTCTGCACCGTGATGCTCGGCGACGGGGTCCAGAGCGCCGGCGTAGATCTGAAGGTCATCGACGTCGCCACGCTGCTCGTCGATTCGATCAAGGAATAGCCTTTTAGCTAAGGATTGGAGGTTCGGGGGCCGATTTCGAGCGCGATGTCGTTCGAGCCGACCCTCGAAGAACAGGAGCTGCTCGCTGACACGTTCCGTCGGGACGGCTCGACCATGGGCGAGCGCGAGCGGTGCGTGGAGCTGGCCGTCACCGGCGCGTTCGTGGCTGCCGTGGCCGCGATCTGGGCGGTGGCGCCTCCGGGCGGGTTTGCGCTGTTGCCGGCGGCGCTGTGCCTGCTTGTGCTCGTCGTCTCATCCCTGGTGCGGATCGATACCCCGTTCGGGTTCACGGTCCCGATCCAGCTCGGCTTCGTGCCCCTGCTGTTCGCGCTGCCGGTGGCGCTCGTCCCGATCGCGGTGGCGGTGGTGCTCGCGCTCGTCCGGCTGCCCGACGTGTTCCGCGGCAAGACGCGGGCGGGGCGGCTGCTCCACACCGCCGGAAACGCCTGGTTCTCGATCGGGCCGGTGGCGGTGTTCGCGATCGCCGGGGTGTCGCCCGCGGATGCCTCTCCGCTCCTGTTGGTCGCGGCGCTGGCCGCGCAGTTCACGGTCGACTTCGCGATCTCGGTCGTCCAGTACGCGGCGCAAGGCGCGAGCCTGTCCTTGCAGTTTGGCGATGCCGCCTCGGTGTACGTCATCGACGCAGCGCTGTCCGGCATCGGGCTGGTCGTGGCCGAGAATGTCCAGAACTCGCCGACGGCGGTGCTGGCGCTGCTGCCGCTGCTGGCGCTGCTCGCGTTCTTCGCTCGTGAGCGCCACCACCGATTGAACAGCCTGCTCGAGCTCGGCAACGCCTATCGCGGGACCGCGCTTGTGCTGAAGGACGTCATCGTCGCCAGCGACGGCTACACGGGCGCGCATTCACAGAGCGTCGTGGCGTTGACGCTGAGCGTGGGAGAGCGACTGGGGCTCGGCGCGGCGCAGCAGCGCAACCTCGAGTTCGCCTCGCTGTTGCACGACGTGGGCAAGATCGCGATCCCCAACGAGATCCTCAACAAGCCCGGCAAGCTCAACGCCGAGGAGTGGGAGATCATCCGCGGCCACACCGTCGAGGGTCAGAAGATGCTCGACCAGGTCGGCGGGTTCATGCGCGCCGTCGGCGTGATCGTCCGCTCGCACCACGAGCGCTGGGATGGCGCCGGCTACCCGGACAAGCTCGCCGGCGAAGCGATCCCGCTCGAGTCGCGGATCATCGCCTGCTGCGACGCCTGGAACGCGATGCGCACCGACCGGGTGTATCGCAAGGCGCTCCCGTTCGAGACCGCGTGCGCCGAGCTGACGTCGAACGCCGGGCGCCAGTTCGACCCGAGGGTGGTCGAGGTGCTGATGGCGGTGATCGAGCCCGAGGAGGAGGCGGCGGCTGAGGGTGGCGAGGTGGCGGCTGGGGGGCGTGAGGTCGTCGCGGAGGTTGCTGTCGCTGAGCCTGAGCCGGTCGGGGAAGCCGAGGCGGTCGCCGGGGCCGAGCCGGAGGCTGAGGTGGTGGCGGCGCCCGAGGCGGTGGCGGAGCATGAAGCGGTGGGGGAGCCCGAGGCGGTGGGGGAGCCCGAGGCGGTGGGGGAGCCTGAGTCGTTGGCGGCGGCTGAGTCGGTGGGGGAGCCTGAGTCGATGGGGGAGCCCGAGGCGGCCAACCCGCGCCCGCGCCAGGGCCGCTCCCGCCAGAACCACGGTCGTCAGACCGCCAGGAAGAAAACACCGAAAAAGAGTGCAACAATGAAGAACGCCGCAATTGTGGCGGTGGCAGACGAAGGGCTAAAGCGCGAGCGCATTCCGGCCGAAGTAACCACCAGTGAGTCCGAGCTGGTCGCCCTGCCGGCGACGAGCTAGGACCCACTTGCTGGATCTTCGGGGGCGTGTTCCCGAGAGGCGACTGCGGATCGCTCCAAGAGAGCGATCCGCAGCGCTTCGCTTATGGCGCGCGATCCACCGGCGCGCCTATGTCGAAGGCGATCCGCGGCGCTTCCTTCTGACTTACATGGTCTCCGCCTGCCCGGATTGGCCGGCGCCAGCGAAGTTTGGGAGCTCACGCGGGTCTTCGTGGCGAGTTTGTGACGGAGCGTGTCGAGAGTGTCACGGGCATGGTGCATAGCGCGTCAACACCGGCGCCAGATCCGAGCCCTGTCGTATTGAGCACACTCTTCGTGCATAGCTCGACAGGGCTCGCCATCCGGCGCAAGCTTGACGTGTTGTGCACCATCGAAGGGCCGCGATCGCGCCCGGTCCCGCCCCCTTCCCCAGCGCCGTTTACCGGGCCGACGCCAATCATGGCCGCGGGCGCTGAAAGCCCCCGCGGGCCGAGAGTCGACGGCCACACAGCAAACGCCCGCCAACGACCCGCCGTCGCCCACCACGACCTGCCCACCGCCCGCCACCGCCCGCGAACGACCCGCGGGCGCCCGCGAACGACCCGCCAACGACCCGCCACCGCCCGCCACCGCCCCAAAACCGCCCCGCGCGGCCCAGATCCTGGGCCGCGCGGTTCGGAGTCGATTGACTCTGGGTGGATCGGAAGCGATCCGGATCGAGCGGCCCCCCGCCGCCGGAGCTCACTTCATCCGTGGGTCGATGAAGACGTCGTCAATCTGACTTGCGTCGGTCAGCGCCGTGAAGCGGAGAGCAACCTGGGCGTAGCCGCCGCGCAGTAGGCCGGGCACCGCCGAGGCGGTCAGCATCGGCAGTGACGGTCCCCAGGTCGGGTTGAGGAGCGCGGCACCGACGGGCAGGGCAACTGGCCCGAGGAGCGGCAGCTTGTAGACGACCTGGACCATGACCGACGAGAGGAGGCCCCGGTTGCGGTCGAAGAAGCGGAACGTCGGGTAGGCGGCGTCAACGCAGGTGTACGGCGACTGTGCGGTGGCGCTGGCGGGAAGGTAGAGGGACGACTTCCCGACCTTGCCGGTCACGCCGTACGGCTCGCTGCCGGCGACGACCTGGGCGCCACCGGTCAGGATCCAGCCCGTTGCGCCCGTCTCAAAGTCGCCACCCGGCACGAGCTTGTAGGGGTCGGTGTCGCCCCACTTCAGGAAGGGCTGGGTGAGGGTGGCGCCGTCGCAGGCGCTGTCGGAAAGAACGGAAGCGTGCGCGGCCGCGGCGGGCATCACGGCAATGGCTGTCGCGACGACGAGGCTGCGAAGAGCCAGGTTGCGGTGGCCCGAGAAAAACCGCTTCATGCGTACTCACCCTCCGTGGTGTGCACTGGCAGCCGGGCTATCTCACGCCAGATGAGACCTCCCGCTTTGCGCTCCGGCTCGCGCCGGGTTTGCCCAGTTCAGTTGGAATTACGGGTTCATGATCGGTGCGATTAACCGGAACCCGAAGCTTTATGGACAGATGTTTAGGTTTTGGATCTGACGTGCGCCGGTGGCGCGGGCGGTCCGATCTCCGGCCGTTCGGAGCGCGGGGGCCGTCAGCTGTCCTGCAGTTCGGACGGCATGGGCCGCCAGCTGTCGTCCGCTCCGGGGACCGAACCGTCCGGGGGCTCCGCCGCCTCGGGCGCCACCGAGGGCTCCGCTGGCGCGGCCGCCACCGGGGGGACCGAAGGCGCGTCCGCCACCGGGGGCTCCGCCGCCACAGGCGCCACCGGGGGCTCTGCCACCGAGGGCTCGACCGGGGGCTCCGCCGCCACAGGCGCCGCCATGGGCTCCGCCGCCACGGCCGCCACGGGCGCCACCCGCGCCTCGCTCTCGCGCCCGCCCTTCACCGTCTCCGCCGGGAACCGCTCGGCCGCGTCTTCGGCGAGCGTCAACAACGCCGTGGCGACGCCGCGGGCGTCGTCGATCAGCCGTGCCCGCTCCTGCCAGACCGAATCGGTCTCGCGGTCGAGCTCGCCGAGGCGGCGGTTTGCGTCCTCGGTGATCGCGACCGCATTCGAGGCGGCGTCGGCGACGCACTTGTCCGCCTGTGCCCTGGCGCCTCGCGTGATCTCAGCCGCCTGCTTGTAGGCGGTTTGCAGAATCGCCGCGGTCTGCTCGCCGATGCGATCGATCTCGGCCGCGACGGCGGCGGACGGGGAGCGGCTCGCCTTGAGCTCGAACAGCTCCCGCTCGATCTCGGCGAGCTGCTCGTCCACGGCTGCGCAGTCGTAGCCATTGCGGACGACCGGGAAGCGAACCTCGGGGGTGGGCCAGGCGACGGTTTCGTCGTCCGTCAGGTAGTCGAGGTTTTCCCCGGACCCCCACGCGGGCAGCTCGGCCCGCGTGCGGTCGAAGCCGCCGAAGGCCCGCGTGAGGCGGTCGCCGAGTTCTGAGAATCGCGAACCACTGGATCGCTGCCTGGTCGTCTCCTCGATTGCGGTGCCGGGTCTTTCGAAGTCGCTCATGACTAACTCCTCGGGTCTCGCCAACGAACCCGCCTTTCGCTCCCGGCTTCGCGATCCCTCCGGCCGGGATCGATCGTGCAGATCAGACGGGCAGGAGCTGCTCGAGCTGCGACTCGAGCCCAGCGCTCCCGACATGCCGGACCTCGAGCGGGAGGCCGATCCGCGCCGCGGCGCGCTCCGCGGCCGCCCGCGTCGCAGGCGTTGGCCGTTGTGCCAACCAGACCACGCGCCGGTAGTTGCCGAAATACATGTCGCGAAGCGACGGATGCCGGTCCAGTCCCAGCTCACGGACAACCGTGTGCTCGAACGTCCGAGCCAGGAAGTCGGTCAGGAAATACGTTCCCGGCTCTTCGGCCAGCGCGTCGCGCACCTCACTGCGCGCAAACACGTCGTAGCAGTGATCGCCGGACAGGCGCGACACGCCGGCGCGCTCGAGCACCTCGTCGATCGCTCCGTAACTTCCGCAATCACCGTAGGCGACGGCGAGCGCGTCGTATCGGTCGCGGAGCCGCCGCAGCTGGAGCTCGAGCGCCGGCGCGATCCGTTCGGGCCGGTTGTGGAGCAGCGCGGGCAGCGGGTGGACGTCGACAGCCCAGCCGCGCCGCCGCGCGATCGTCCGCACGTCCGCGGCGAGCGCGCCGCACGCGATCACCGCCGCCCTCATCCTGGGAACGCGAGCTGGTCGATGAACATGTCGTTGAAGTCGGCGCGGCCCGACAGCTCGACGTACTCCACCTCGCGCAGGATCGAGTGGGCCTCGGCGCGCTCGCGAAGTGAGATGGCCGCGATCTTCGCTCCCTCGCCTGCGACGTTGCCGGCCGACACGATCCTGGGCAGCGCGAGCTTGGGCACGAGACCGATTCGCACCGCGCTGAGCGGCGTCAGGTACGCGCCGAAGCTGCCCGCGAGCAGCACCTGCGCGATCTCCTCGGCCTCGACACCGAGCTCTCGCAGGAGAATGTTCCAGCCGGTAGCGATCGAGGCCTTGGCGAACTGGAGCTCGCGCACATCGCGCTGGGAGAGGAACACGGAGGCCTCGGGATCCTCCCCGCGCCAGTGCAGGACGAACACCCGCTCCTTGCCGATCCGGGTTAGACGGTCGGCGAGCCCGGGGTGGAGCTCTGCCGCCTGCTCATCGGGGATGAACCGACCGGAGTGGTCGAGGATCCCGCTGTGGACGAGCTCGGCGACGGCGTCGACGAGCCCCGAGCCGCACATCCCACTCGGTTCGACATCGCCGATCACCTCAAGTTGCAACTGGTCAGAGTCGACGCGCACCCCCTCGATCGCCCCGTCGGCGGCGCGCATCCCGCACTTGATCTGAGCGGCCTCGAACGCCGGCCCCGCCGGCGCCGCCGTCGCGAGCACCCGCTCGGCCGAGCCGAGCGCGATCTCGCTGTTCGTCCCGACATCGATGAACAGCCGCAGCCTCCGGTCCCGCGTGAGGCCGGTCGCGAGCATGCCGGCGACGATGTCGCCGCCGACGTAGGCGCCGAGCGAGGGGAAGACGAACGCCGGCGCGCGCGGGTGGATCTCGACCCCGAACTCGAGCGCCCGCGCCGGCGGGAAACTGTGGGTGGAGACCGTGAACGGCGCCATCGACAGGGGCTCGGGATCGATCCCGAGCGCCAGCTGCATCATCGTGACGTTGCCGCAGACCGTGATCTCGTAGACCTCGCGCGGGTCGACGTCGCCGTCGGCGCAGACCTCGGCCGTCAGCGACGCGAGCGTCTCGTGTGCGCGGTCGCGAAGCGCCCCGAGCGCGTGGTCGTCGAGCATCGTCGCCGAGATCCGCGTGATCACGTCGGCGCCGTAGGGCTGCTGGCGGTTCAGCATCGAGGCGACGGCGGCGGGCTGGCCGCTGTCGAGATCGAGCAGCGTCGCCACCACCGTGGTCGTGCCGAGGTCGAACGCGATCGCGAACCGGCGAGCGGTCGTGTCGCCCGCCTCGACGTCGATCAGCTCCTCATCGGAGACGACCGCGGTGACGTCGAACCCAGAGCTGCGCAGCGTCGCCCCCAGCGTCCGCAGCAGCTCGATCGATGCCTCGGGCTCGAGGTCGTCGATCGCGTCGAGCACGCGCTGCAGATCGGACCGCTGGTCCTCCAGCGTGGGCTCCTCCAGCGCCAGGTGGCGCTTCTGCACGGACGGGCGGAGGATGACGTGGCGGCCGACACCGGCCAGCGCGGCCTTCGGCCGGGTCTGGAGTGGCGGCACCTCGACGACGAGGTCGCCGCGCGCGCCGGCGCGGCAGGCCAGCCGCCATCCCTCCCTCAGCTCATCGGTCGTGAATGCCCGCGGGTCGACCGACCCCACCGGCACCTCGCCAGAGACGATCCGCACCTTGCACTTCTTGCAGGTGCCGTGACCGCCGCACGTCGAGTCGATCGCGATCCCGTTCCAGCTCGCGGCGTCGAAGATCGGCGTGCCGCTCGGCACCCGGACCTCGGCGCCGTCTGGAAGGAAACGGAGCTGGACGCGCCCGGCCCCGTCGGAGGGTTGCGATTCCTCTTCCCGAACGGCTCTTCGCTGCGGTGCGGGTGTGCTCACGAGGCGGCGGTCGCCTCCTGCTGCAGAGCAGCCTGGCGCGCCCGGTGCGCGGCGATCCAGCTCGCCCCCCACGGGTCGTGGCCGAGAAGCAGGTCCGCCGCACGCACGGACTGGACGCACACCTCGGCGGTCGACATGATCGCGCTCGTCAGGCCCGTCGCCATCGCCATCGGCAGGAACGACGCGTTCAGGACGTGGCGCTGGGGGAGACCAAAGGACACGTTCGAGGCACCCAGGCACATATTCACGCCGAGCTCGTCGCGGATCAGGCTGATCGTGGCGAGCGTCGTGCCGACCGCCTCGGTGTCCGCGCCGACGGTCATCGCCAGCGGATCGATGATCACATCCTCGGCGGCGATCCCGTAGTCGCCGGCGGCGCCCACGATCACCCGCGCGCAGTCCAGCCGTTTCTGCGGGGTCTCCGGGATCCCCGTCTCGTCGTTGGCCAGCCCGATCACGGCGGCGCCGTAGCGGGCCACCAGCGGCAGGATCTCCTCGAGCCGCTCGTCCTCCGCCGTCACCGAGTTGACGAGCGCCCGGCCCTCGTAGACGGACAGCCCGGCCTCGAGCGCGGAGATCACCGAAGAGTCGATGCAGATCGGCACGTCGACGGCGTCCTGGACCGTGCGCAGCATCGACTTCAACAGATCGGGCTCGTCCACCAGCGGGATCCCCGCGTTGACGTCGAGCATGTCGGCGCCGGCCTGGACCTGAGCCGTCGCATCGATCGTGACGGTCGAGAGGTCTCCGTCGCGCAGCTGCTCGGCGAATGCCTTGCGGCCGGTCGGGTTGATGCGCTCGCCGATGATGCAAAACGGCCGATCGGCGCCGATCGTGACCGTGCTAGACCGCGAGCGAAGAACTGTCTCCATTGGAATCCCTTTCTTTTGAGTCCCTCCCACCCGGGATGCCCAGGCGTTTGCACAGCTTGGCGATGCCCGCGTCCTTGCGGAACGAGATGAAGTGAAGGCCCGCGACGCCCGGCTGGGCCAGTGCGTGGGTCGCGAGCTCGTAGGCGATCTCGAAACACTCGGCCTCGGCGTCCTTGGCCTGCTCGACGCGAGCGATCGTCTCCGGTGGGACGTCGATCCCCGGGACCTTGGTGGCGACAAACCGCATGCCGCCGACCGTCCGGAGGATGCAGATCGACGGAATCAGGGCGATCCGCTCGCTCACGCCGGTGTCGGCGGCGGCGCGCATGAACCGCTCCAGCAGCTCGGGCCGGTAGCAGATCTGAAGCTGTAGGAACCGGGCGCCGGCCATCGCCTTCTTGGCGGCGCGGCGGACGCGGTACTCGAACGGCGGCGCCCCGGGGTTCTCGACCGCGCCGAGCAGGAAGTGCGGGGCCGGATCGAGCTCGCGGCCTGACAGATACCGCCCGCTCTCGAGGACGCGAGCGACAGCCAGCAGCTGCGGAGCGTCGAGGTCGAACACCCGGCGCGCCTCCGGCTCGTCGCCCGCCGTGACGTCGTCGCCGGTGAGGCAACAGATGTTCTCGATCCCGAACATCGCGGCGCCCGTCAGCTCGGACTCGAGCGCCAGCCGGTTGCGATCGCGGCACGTCAGCTGCATCACCGGCTCCGCCCCGCACTCGAGCAGCCCGATCGACACCGCCAGGGGCGAACAGTGCGCGTGGGCCGACGGGTTGTCGGTCGCGTTGTACGCGTCGACGAACGGGCGCATGAACTCGAGCTGGAACTGGATCTCGGCGTGGCCGCCGCCGTCGATCACCGGCAGCTCGGCGGTTACGACGAATTCTCGGGCGCCGAGCTTCCGCTCAAGATTCGACATCCGCGCCCGCCGCCCAGCCGGTCGGGACTCTCCGGTCGCGGCCGCTGATCAAGTTGATCCACGCCGAGGTCCCCTGCAGTCCGTTGTCGACGGGCGGGCGCAGGTTGTCGATGTGACCGCGCCACAGTGGGAGCCGCTCAGAGCGTTCGTATGCCTTGAGCCATACGCACCGCATGTCGGGCTTGACCTCGCAATGCCCGTCGGGGCGGACGCCGCCGCAGGGCCCGTTCCGCAGCGTCTTCGGGCAGGTCATCGGGCACGTCATGCCGGTGTCGTGCAGCACGCACTGGCCGCACATCTGGCACCCCCAGATCGGAGCCTTGACCACATGCTCGAGCCGCGCGACTACGCCGGCTGCCTTCACGCGATTCACGCGGGGACCTTCTCCCGGCGAAACTCGATCAGCTCCTTGGCCTTCTTCACCGCCGAGGAGGCATCGGCCGAATAACCGTCCGCGCCCACGGCGTCGGCGTACTCCTGGGTCACCGGTGCGCCACCGACCATCACGATCACCTTGTCGCGGATGCCGGCCTTCTCGAGCGCGTTGATGTTCGCCTTGAACATCGGCATCGTCGTCGTCAGGAAGGCGGAGAACCCGACGATGTCCGGGTTGTGCTCCTCGATCTGCTCGATGAACTTCTCGGGCGGCACGTTGACGCCGAGATCGATTACCGTGAACCCCGCGCCCTCGAGCATGATGTTGCAGAGGTTCTTGCCGATGTCGTGGACGTCGCCTTTGACCGTCCCCATCAGGAACGTCCCGACCTGAGCGATGCCGGTCTCGGCGAGCAGCGGTCGCAGGATGTCGAGCGCGCCCTGCATCGCCCGCGCCGCGATCAGCATCTCGGGCACGAAGTAGTCGCCGCGCTCGAACCGGGCGCCGACCTCCTCGAGTGACGGGATCAGCGCGTCGTAGAGCATCCGCTCGGGCGGGAGGCCCTGCTCCAGCCCCTCGTTGACACCATCGCTGACCGCGGGTGCGTTACCGACGAGCGTCTCGTCATAGAGAAGTTGCAGGATCTCTTCATTGGTCATGCGGCGTTTTCTCCTTCCTCGCGATGGCCGAGTCGGCGACTGAGCGTGCCTGCCTCTCCGATCAGGATCGGTCGCAGCTCCTGGATCCGCTGCGGGGTCATGCGGACCGTCGGGCCGGTGATGCTGAGCGACCCGACAACCTGACCCTGGGCGCCGCGGACGGGCGCGGCCATTGCGGCCAGCCCCGATTCGAGCTCGTCGACCGCCGTGGCGTACTCGTGCCGGCGGACGACCTCGAGCTCGGCTTGGAGGCGATCCGGTTCGGTGATCGTGTCGGGGGCGTACCTGGTCAGCGGCTGGGGCGGGATCGGCGCGCGCCCAAACGCCATGAACACCTTGCCGACCGCGGTGCAGTGATAGTCGATCGTCTGCCCGAGCCACTGGCCGGTTCCGAGGAAGTGACGGCTGTCGACCTGGGCGATGTGCTCGACGCCGGCACGAGCGGGGACGGCGAGGTTGATCGTCTCGCCGCTGGCCTCGGCGAGCGCGTCCAGTGACGGCCGGGCCAACTCGACAAGGCTGCGCTCGAGCATGCTCCGCTCGGCGACCCGGAGGATTGCGGGGCCGGGGCGAAGGCGGCCGCGCTGACCGTCCTGCTCGATCAGACCCCTGCGCTCGAGCGCGCTGACCAGCCTCGAGGCCGTGCTCTTGGGAATGCCGCTCGCGGTCGCGAGTTCGCTGAGCGCGACCGGCTTATCGCTCTCCAGCACGCGGACGAGCAGCTCGGCTCCCCGGTCGACCGCCGCGGTACCGTGGCTCGGAACGACTTGGAACTCTTGTTCCACGGGCGGTATATTACGGCCGACGGCCGTCAGGTCAAGGCCCAGAGCCCCGAGTCCCGTCCATCACGAGGAGGCCCGTTTGTTCGTCAACGCCATGCCGCGCTACGAGATCCTCAGCGAAGAGGCGATGGACGTCTTAGACCGTGGCTGGCGACGGATCGTCACCGAGCTCGGAATCGAATTCCTGCTCCCGGAGGCGGTCGAGCTGTTGCGCGATGCGGGCCAGATCGTCGAGGATGAGAACCGGGTCCGGTTCGATCCGGAGTTCATCCTCGAGCAGGTGGCGAAGGCGCCGCGGGAGTTCGAGCTCCAGGCGCGCAACCCGGAGATGACGGCGCACATCGGCGGGGAGAACATGGTGTTTGCCCCGGTGTACGGGTGCCCGTTCATCCGCGAGGGGGACGTCAGGCGCGACGCGAAGATGGCCGACTTCGAGAATCTCGTGCGCCTCGCGCAGGCCTTCCCCGAGCTCGACTCGCCCGGGGGTACGATCTGCGAGCCCGAGGACCGCCCGCTCGACTCCCGCCATCTCGACATGGTGTTCGCGCTGCAGACCCTGTCGGACAAGCCCTACATGGGGTCGGTCACCTCCGGCCCGAACGCCGCCGACACGATCCGGATGGGGGAGATCCTGTTCGGCGGGCACGAGGCGATCGAGCGGACGCCCGTCTCGATCTCGCTCATCAACGTCAACTCGCCCCTGCGTTACGACGACCGCATGCTGGCGGCGATGTTCGAGTACGTCCGTGCCAATCAGGCCGTTGTGATCACGCCCTTCCTGCTGATGGGGGCGATGTCGCCCGTCTCGCTCCCGGCGACACTGGTCCAGCAGATGGCCGAGGCCCTGGCCGGGATCGCGCTGGCGCAGCTGCTGCGGCCGGGGTGCCCGGTCGTGTTCGGGTCGTTCCTCTCGAACACCGACATGCAATCAGGATCGCCGTCGTTCGGGACGCCGGAGTCCGGGATCGGGGTGCTCTGCACGGGGCAGATCGCCCGCCGGTTCGGTCTTCCGTGGCGCGGCGGTGGCGCCCTGAACGCCTCGCAGACCGTCGACGCGCAGGCGGCGTACGAGTCGCTGATGACGTTCCTGCCGACGTTCCTCGCCGGCGCGAACTTCGTGATGCACTCGGCGGGCTGGCTCGAGGGGGGCCTTGTGTCCTGTTACGAGAAGTTCATCGTCGACATCGAGCTGCTGCGGCAGCTCCGCCATGAGTTCACGCCGCTGGAGGTCGACGAGGCGTCGCTGGCGTTCGACGCCCATGTCGAGGTGGGCGCCGGCGGCCACTTCCTAGGTGCCGCCCACACGCTCGAGCGCTTCCGCGAGTGCTTCTACCGGCCGCTGCTTTCCTCGACCGAGAACTTCGACCGCTGGACCAAGCGGGGAAGCCGCGACGCGACCGCCCGCGCGGCCGAGATCTGGCGGGCCACGCTCGACAAGTACGAGCAGCCGGCGCTCGACGACGCGATCCGGGCCGAGCTCGAGGAGTTCGTCGCCCGTCGGCGGGCCGAGCTCGGCGACTAGAGCTACAGCAGTCGCACGTCGTAGCCCGCCTCGGTCAGCGCGGCGACGATCGCGTCGCTGTGCTCGGACCCGCGGGTCTCGAGCGCGATCTCGACCCCGGTCTCGCGGACGTGGAGCGGAACGGCCTCGCGCACGTGGTCGGCGTGGACGACGTTGCCACCGGCCTGCGCGATCTGCGTCAGCAACGCAGCGAGGCCACCGGGACGGTCGGAGATGCGGGTGAACAGCCGTATGCGGCGTCCCGCGGTCGTCTCGTGGCGCAGTTGGCGATGGCGGCCAGCAGCCCGGCATCGACGTTGCCACCCGAGAGCACGATCACCGTCGACCCGGTAGCGGCCGGCGCGACCTCGCCCGACAGCAGCGCGGCCACCCCGGCGGCGCCACCGCCCTCGACGACGAGCTTGGCGCGCTCCATCAGCCACACCATCGCGTCGCCGACGTCGTCCTCGCGGACGACGACGATCTGATCGACCCAGCGCTCGACCAGCGGCAGCGTGATCTCGCCCGGCTTCTTGACCGCGATCCCGTCCGCGATCGTCGGGAGCGCGGTGCACGGAACCGGACCGCGAGCCGCGAGCGATGCCGGGAACGCGGCGCACGCCTCGACCTGGACCCCGATCACCTGCACGTCGGGCCGGGCCGACTTGACCGAGACCGCGACCCCGGAGATCAGCCCGCCGCCACCGACGGGAACGACGATCGCGCCCAGGTCGGGGACGTCCTCGAGCAGTTCGAGGCCAAGCGTCGCCTGGCCCAGGATCACCTCCGGATCATCGAACGGGTGGACGAACGTGGCGCCGGTCTCGGCGGCTCGCTCGCGCGCCGCCGCCACGCATTCATCTACCGAGTCACCGGCGAGATGGACGGTGCCGCCGAACGCCTCGACGGCGGCCACCTTGGCGACCGGCGCCTCGCGCGGCATGAAGACCTCACACGGGATCCCCTTATCGCGGGCGGCGTAGGCGACGGACTGTCCGTGGTTGCCGGCGCTGCCCGCCACGACCCCCCGCGGCTGCTCGAGCCGCGAGATCTTGTGGACGGCGCCGCGCAGCTTGAACGACCCGGTCCGCTGGAGGTTCTCCGCCTTGAGCAAGACGTGGCCGCCGCAGTGCTCGGTCAGGCTGCGGGAGCTGAGGACCGGGGTGTGGCGCGCCACCTCGGCGACCACCTTCCGCGCCAGCGTCGCCTCGCCGGCCGCGATTCGGGCGCTGACGAGCCCGGCTTGTTGGGTGCCCGACGGAGCTGTCATCGCCGGCGTCCGGGGCGGATGTTGGTGACCGGGGTTACACTCTTAATGTGACGACTCATATATCAGCAGTCTGTGGGGTCCGTCAAACGGGGTAGTGGGGACAACCGCGGTGGCGCTGAATCCTGATGGACGGGCACCGGCAGCCGCGCGCGGTCCGCGTGAGCTGCTCGCGGACCGGGCCTACGTCGAGCTTCGCGACCGGCTCGTGACGCTCCGGATCGCGCCCGGCGCTCCGATCGACGAGGACATGCTCGGGCAGGAGCTGGAGATGGGTCGCACCCCGGTGCGCGAGGCCATCAAGCGGCTGGCGCTCGAGAATCTGGTCACGGTGTTTCCGCGCCGTGGGACGTTCGCGTCCGAGATCAACATCACGGATCTCGCGCACATCTCCGATGTTCGCGCCCAGCTCGAGGGGCACGCCGCCTACCGCGCGGCACAGCGGATCACCGAAACGCAGCGGGCGGAGCTCGGCGAGCTGCTCGCTGAGCTCGCGAGCAGCGAGGGAAGCGAGGACGCGTTCGGCCTGATGGCGCTCGACGCGCGCGTGCACCGGTTCGTCTACCGGTGCGCCGGCAACCCGTATCTGGAAGAGACGCTCGGCCGCTACTTCAACCTGTCGCTGCGGATCTGGCACCTCGTCCTCGATCGCCTCCCGCACCTGTTCGCGCGAGTCCACGAGCACGACGACCTGCTGCGGGCGATCGCCGATGGGGACGCCCGTGGCGCCCGCGAGATCGTCGCCGAGCACGTGGCCACGTTCGAGCGCGAGATCCGCGCCGTCCTCTAGGCGGTTAGGTACTCCTCGAGCGGCGCGTCGTGGCCGAGCCGGGTGGAGACGACGTGGGCCTGCTCGAGCGCGACGCGGCCCAGCAGCCTGAGCCGCTGTGGACCGAGCCGGAGCGACGCGCCGGCGGCGGTGAGCGCAGCGATCACCTGGCCGCCGCGGTCGCGGATCGGAGCGCCTACCGCGGACAGCCCCGGCTCGAGCTCATCGACGATCATCCCGAATCCCTGCTCGCGGATCTGGTCCAGCTCACGCTCGAGCTGCTCGCGGTCGATGATCGTCGCCGGGGTCAGCGGCGCGAGCTGGCCCGCGGGCAGCTGCGCCGCCCCGAAGGCGAGGAACACCTTGCCCGCGGCCGTGCAATGGAGACCCAGCTCCCGCCCGATCCAGTTCGTCGATCCGAGCAGGTGGCGGCCGTCGACCTGGGCGATCGCCTCGGTCCCGGCGGGGCGCGGCAGGATCAGGTTCACGGTCTCGCCGCTTTCGTCGGCGAGCCGGCGCATGCTCGGCTGGGCGAGCTCGACGAGGTCCTCGCGGCCAATTCCCGAGCGCGCGAACCGCAGTGCCGCGGTTCCCGGACGGACCGCCCCGGTCGAATCCCGGGTCGCGAGGTTGTGATGCTCGAGCGCCTCGAGCAGCGGGGCGACCTCGATCGCGGGTATACCGATGACCTCCGCGAGCTCCGTGATCGTGCGCGGTGAGCGCTCGAACACGGCCGCCAGCAGACGGGCGGCGTGATCCGCCTCGTCTGCCTGCGACGTCATATGGTGCGGCTGGGAGGGGTGAGCACGACGGTCTGCAGCTCGGTGAACGAGTGCATCACGTGCGCGCCGCCGACCTTTCCGATCCCGCTGTCGGTTCCCGCGCGGCCACCGAACGGCAGGTGGGCCTCCCAGTAGTTGCTCGACTCGTTGATGTTCACCCAGCCGGTGCGCACGCGGTCGGCAAACTCGAGTCCGTCGGCGAGGTCGCCGGTGAAGATGGCGGCGAGGAGGCCGTACGGCGAGGAGTTGGCGAGCGAGATCGCCTGCTCGAGCGAATCGATCGTGACGACGGGTGCGATCGGCCCGAACGTTTCCTCTACCGCGACGCGGGCGTCCGCCGGAACGTCGGCGAGCACGGTCGGCTCCCAGTACAGAGAGGTCGGAAAGCCGCTCGCGCGTGAGCCACCGTTGACCACGCTCGCGCCGCGCTCCACGGCGTCGGCGACGTGCTCGTCCATCTTGGCCGCCACCGGCTCGTTGTTGAGTGGTCCCATCGTCGTGCCGTCGTCGAACGGGTCGCCGAGCAGGATGCGCTCGGTCACGCGCCGCGCGAGCAGCTCGACGAACTCGTCCTTGGCCGCGCGGTGGACGAGCAGCCGCTCGCCGGCCGTGCAGCTCTGGCCGGCGCACAGGTAGCAGGCGGTCAGAGTGGCGTCGGCCGCCACCTCGAGGTCGGCGTCATCCATCACCACGAGCGGCCCGTTGCCGCCCATCTCCAGCAGCGCCGCCTTTCCGGCGGCGGCCTGCGCCACCAGCCGGCCGGTCGCGGTCGAGCCGATGAAGGCGACGCCGTCGGTCCCGGGGTTACGGGCGATCTCGTCGCCGACCACCGGACCGGGGCCGGTGACGAGGTTGAACACTCCGGGCGGCAGGTCGGCGTCGGCGATGCACTGCGCGAGCGCGACCGCACAAAGCGCGGTCGACGGCGCCGGCGTCCACACGACGGCGTTGCCGCAGGCCAGCGCGGGGGCGACGAGCTCGGCCGGCATCGTGTACGGCCAGTTCCAGGGGCTGATCACGCCGACGACCCCGCGGGCCCTGCGGACGAGCATCACGCGCTTGCCCGGCGAGAAGGAGTTGGGCAGCTCACCACCGAGCCGCTTGGCGTCCTCGGCCGCCATGCGCCAGTACTCGACGAGCTCGTCGACCTCGTCGTAGGCCTCGGCGCGCAGCGGCTTGCCCTGATCGAGCGTCAGCGTCCGCGCGAGCTCGTCGCGCCGGCTCTCGATTATGTCGCCGACGGCGTTCATCTTGGCGGCGCGCTCGAACGCCGTCAGCCTTTCCCAGCGGCCCGCGGCCTCGCGCGCCGCGTCGATCGCGCGGCGGGCGTCGTCGCGATCACCCTGGGGAACGGTGCCGATCAGCTCCCCGGTCGCCGGGCTGATCGACTCGAAGGTCTCGCCGCTGGCGCTGGGTTGCCAGGCGCCCGCGACGAACATCTGCTGCGCGGTGGCCGTGGCCATGGTTCGCCGCCCTCGGACTCGTTGACACAGTTAGACAACTGATATATAACAGGCCGATCAGGCTTCGGTCAATGAGTTATTGTTGCTGGGCGCGCGGGGGCGCGATCCGACCGTGCTGTTTGACTAGCCGCGCCGGTGGCGCGGACGGGGAGGTTGATTGATGGCAACCGTGGAGTCTCCGACACCGGCCTCGCATGCGTCTGACAGCAGCGAGCTCGCGGGATTCGGCTACAAGCAGGAGCTCGATCGCTCGCTGGGGAGCTTCTCGGCGTTCGCGGCTGGTTTCAGCTACATCTCGATTCTCACCGGCGTCACCGCGCTGTTCGGACTGGGCTACCTCAACTCGGGCCCGGGCGTGTGGTGGACGTGGCCGGTTGTCGTCTTCGGCCAGATCCTCGTCGCTCTGTGTTTCATGGAGATGGCTGGCCAGTACCCGATCGCCGGCTCGGTCTACCAGTGGTCCAAACAGCTCGCCGGCCCGTTCGGCTCGTGGATGACCGGCTGGATCTACATCGTCGGGGCGATCGTGACGATCGCCGCCGTGGCGGTCGACTGGCAGGTGGTGCTGCCCCAGATCTCGACCAGCTTCCAGGTCTTCGGGTCGGCCGCCGACGCCGGCTTTACATCCACCAAGGGCGGGGCGCAGAACTTGCTGTTCCTCGGCACGGTCCTCGTGGTCATCACCACCATCATCAACATGCTCGGCGTGAAGCTGATGTCGCGCATCAACAACGTCGGCGTGATCGCCGAGCTGGTCGGCTCGTCGGTGCTGATCATCCTGCTGCTGTTCCACCTGCACCAGCCGCCGTCCGTGATCGCCCACAGCTACGGCTACGGCGCCGGCCATCCATGGGGCTACTTCGGCGCGCTGCTCGTCGGCGGGCTCGTGAGCGCGTACGTGATGTACGGGTTCGATACGGCCGGGACGCTCGCCGAGGAGACCAGCGACCCGCGCAAGAACGCGCCACCGGCGATCATCCGCGCGATCGCCGCGGCTGCGATCATCGGCGGCCTCGTGATCCTGCTGGGGATCATGTCGAACAAGAACATCGCCAACAAGAACATCGGGCTCCTCGGCCTGCCCTACGTCATCAAGCAGGCATTCGGGAGCACCACCGGGAACGTGTTCCTCGCCGACGCGGGGCTGGCGATCTTCGTCTGCTGTCTGGCGGTGCAGACCGCCACGATCCGGATGCTGTTCTCGATGGCGCGTGACAACCGGCTCCCGTTCGGATCGCAGATCGCGCGCGTCTCGGGCCATCGTAAGGTCCCGATCGTCCCGGCGCTGGTCAC
Organism: uncultured Solirubrobacterales bacterium; assembly: GCA_963759695.1. GTDB lineage: Bacteria > Actinomycetota > Thermoleophilia > Solirubrobacterales > Solirubrobacteraceae > Palsa-465. The sequence goes on along the minus strand of CAVXAO010000015.1, from coordinate 260,015 downwards.
CGGCATCCTCACGATCGTGCTCCTGGCCCTCAACGTCGGCAACGCGAGCGCGTTCGCCGCTCTCACGTCGATCGCGATCATCATGTTCTACCTCGCCTACCTCGGGGTCACGGTCCCGATGCTGATCCGTCGCTTCCGCGGCACCTGGCCCAAGAAGGATTACGGTCCCTACTTCTCGCTCGGTCGCTGGGGGATGCTCGTCAACATCCTCGCGGTTGCGTACGGCGTCTTGGTCGCGATCAACATCGCCTGGCCCCGCGCCGGGGTCTACAACGCTATACCGCCGGCGCACTGGTACTGGAAGTGGTCCGCGTCGCTGTTCATCGGGGGGGTCGTGATCATCGGCGCGATCTACTACTTCCTGGTGCAGGCCAAGAAGCCGCCCGAGGTGCTCGCTGAGCATCGCGCCGACATCCCGCAGCCACCCCTTCCGGCGCCGGCCGGGGACGCGTTCCCATGATCCAAGCCGGCGAATTCGACTATGTGATCGCCGGCGGCGGCACGGCGGGCTGTGTCGTCGCGGCGCGGCTCTCGGAGGACCCGGACGTCAGCGTCTGCCTGATCGAGGCCGGTCCCTCTGACGTCGACGACCCGGCCGTCCTGCGGCTCGAGGACTGGATGTACCTGCTGGATTCGGGCTACGACTGGGACTACCTGATCGAGCCGCAGGCGAAGGGCAACAGCTTCATGCGCCACGCGCGCGCGAAGGTGCTCGGCGGCTGCTCCTCGCACAACTCATGCATCGCGTTCTGGACCCCGAAAGAGGACCTAGACGAGTGGGCCGCCGGCGGCTGTGAGGGATGGAGCTCGGCCGAGTGCTGGCCGCTGATCAAGCGACTCGAGACCAACGACGGTCCGGGCGACCATCACGGCCGCGACGGCCCGGTCAACATCCGCACCGTGCCGCCCGAGGACCCGTGCGGCGTCGCGGTCCTGGAGGCCGCGGCGCAGGCCGGGCTGCCGACGTCGCGGTTCAACGAGGGCTTCACCGTCACGAACGGCGCCGGCTGGTTCCAGATCAACTCGGCCGCGGACAACACGCGGATGTCCTCCTCACACGCGTACCTGCACCCGATCATCGGCAATCGCCCGAACCTCGAGATCCGGACGCACTGCTGGGTCAACCGCGTCGGAATCGAAGACGGCCGGGCGAGGTCGGTCGAGTACCTGACGCCCGACCTGCTCACGCACGCGAGCGTGAGGGCGCGCCGGGAGGTGATCGTCAGCGCCGGGGCGATCGACACGCCGAAGCTGCTGATGCTGTCCGGGATCGGCCCCGGCGAGCACCTCCAGGAGTTCGGGATCGAGACCCTGGTCGACTCCCCGGGCGTGGGCGAGAACCTCGACGACCACGTCGAGGGGATCGTCCAGTGGGACGCGAAGAAGCCGATGGTCCGCAAGTCCACCCAGTGGTGGGAGATCGGCCTGTTCGCCACCTCGATGGAGCGGCTCGACCGCCCTGACCTGATGATGCATTACGGCTCGGTGCCGTTCGACATGAACACGGCGAGGTGGGGCTATCCGACGACCGAGAACGGATTCTGCCTCACGCCGAACGTGTGCCGTGGCCGCTCGCGCGGGACGGTGAGGCTGCGCACGCGCGACTTCCGTGATCGCGGTCGGGTCGATCCGAAGTACTTTACGGATCCCGAGGGACACGACGAGCGCGTGATGACGTTCGGGATCAGGCTCGCGCGGAAGATCGTCTCCCAGGCGGCGATGGCCGACTGGGCCGGCGAAGAGCTGGCTCCGGGGCCCGACGCACAGAGCGACGATGAGCTCGTCGACTACATGCACAAGACCCACAACACCGTCTATCACCCAGCATGCACGGCGCACATGGGACCGGACTCCGATCCGCTCGCGGTCGTCGATCCGCGGCTGCGGGTCCGCGGGGTGCAGGGCCTGCGGATCGCCGACGGCTCCATACTGCCGTTCCTGCCGGCGATCAACCCATGCATCACAACGATGATGATCGGCGAGAAGTGCTCGGAGATGATCAAGGAGGACGCGCAGCGTCCGGCGGTGCAGCTAGCCCCGCCCGCGAGCGTTTGACCGACGGCGCTTCGGCGCCACCGGAGGTCACCCGCTTCCTTCGGGAGCATCCGCCTTTCGACGGCCTCAACGCGGACCAGGTGGAACGGATCGCGGCGAGCGTCGAGGTCGAGTTTCATCGCGCCGGGACGTCGATCTTCCTGGAGGGCGCGGAGCCGATCGAGCATCTGAGGGTTGTGCGCACGGGCGCGGTCGAGATCGTCCACGAAGGTCGTGTGCTGGACCTGCTCGGAGAAGGGGAGCTGTTCGGTCACGCCTCGATGCTCTCGGGTCTCCCAACCGGGTTCGAGGCGAGAGCGGCCGAGGACACGCTCTGCTACCTGCTCGGGGGCGATATCGCGCGGGAGCTGCTGTCGGCGCCGGCGGGACTCAGGTATGTCGCGCGTTCGCTGGTCAAGGCACAGTCAGAGCTCTACGCCAACGGGCCGTCGCCACCCCGCGACCCGTCGACCCGGGCCGTCGACTCGTTGATCAGGGCGGCTCCGGTCGTATGCGAGCCGGACACCCCAATCCGCGATGCCGCGCAGAGGATGACCGCCGCCGCCGCCACCTCGCTTGTCGTCCCGCTGGGGGACGGGATTCTTGGGATCCTCACCGACCGGGACCTGCGCACGCGTGTGGTCGCCAACGGGATGTCGGTCGACTCACCGGTGTCGGCTGCGATCTCGGCGCCGGCTTTCACAGCCCGGCCGGACCGCCTCGGAGGCGAGGTGCTGCTCGAGATGCTGGACCGCGGCTTCCGTCACCTCCCCGTGGTGTCCGGGACAGGGGAGATCCTCGGGGTTCTGGAGGACCTCGACCTGATCGCGATCGAGACGCGGTCATCCTTCTTCCTGCGCCAGCGGATCGCCCGCGCGGGCAACCTCGCCGAGTTGAAGGCCGCCGCAGCCGACATTCGCCCCGGCGTGGTCGCCATGCATGAAGCACGGGTCAACTCCGCGAACATCGTCGCGATCTACTCGGTGGAGATCGACGCCCTCACCAGGCGCCTCTTAGAGCTCGCGCTCGAGGCCGGCGGTGGGCCGCCCACGGAATTCGCGTGGCTCGCTCTAGGCAGCCTGGCGCGTAGGGAGGCCGTGCTCAACTCGGACGTGGACAGCGCCATCGCATGGTTCTCCGACGGGGACGGACCCGAGGCGCGTCCCTATCTGCATCGGCTCGGCGAGGAGGTCGTGGCGGGGCTCGAGGCGTGCGGATTCAAACAAGACGCCCACGGCGCGTCGGCGTCGAATCAATTATTCGTGCGCTCGCTCGACTCGTGGCAGCGCGCGGCACGGAGTTGGATCGCCGATCCGACGCAAGAGAAGGCGCTCGTCCTCACGTCGTTGCTCGTCGACAGCCGACCGGTGTGGGGAGTGCACACCGGCACGCCGGTGGCGGACACGTTCCGCCTGGCGCCGACGAATCCGGCGCTCCTCCGGATGCTGGCGCGGTTCGCCCTCTCCTACCGGCCGCCGACCGGCTTCTTCCGCGGGTTCGTCGTGGAGCACACGGGGGAGCACCGGGGCCAGCTCGACCTCAAGCACGGTGGCATCCTCCCGATCGTGGACCTCGCCCGCTGGGCCGGAATTGCCGCGGGGGTGACGAGCGGGTCGACGGCCGAGCGCCTGCGCGCCGCCGGCGCCGAGGGCACGCTCCCGGCCGGCGAGGCGCAGACGCTCGAGGACGCGCTCGACCTGATCGAGACGCTGCGCCTCGGACACCAGGCCGAGCAGTTCCGGGCCGGACGGGAGCTCGATGACCACGTCAACCCGGCGACGCTCAGCTCGCTCACGCGGAGCCATCTGCGTGAGGCGTTTCGCGCCGTGGCCTCGATCCAGAAGCGCGTCGCCGCCGAGCTCCACGTGGGAAGCTGGTGAGGATCGTGCCGACCGCTCTCCTGCGCGCGCGTACCGAGGCCGCATCCGCGTACGCCCGGGCGACGCTTCCGGGACGCCGTACTCCGTGGCGGAAAGCCGGTTGGTGCGCGCTCGACCTCGAGCTGACGGGGCTGGACCCGAGCCTGGACGAGATCATCTCGTTTGGCGCGATCCCGATCGATGACGGCCGCGTCCAGCTCGGCGAGGCGGTCTATCAGCTCGTCCGCCCGACCGGCGAGATCAGTGAGGATTCGATCCGCGTGCACGGTATCCGGGCCCTGGATCTGGAGCAGGCGCCACCGCTGGATGAGGCGATCGATACGCTGCTGGACGCGATCGCGGGCCGGGCTCTCGTCGTTCACACGGCGGCCGTCGAGCGGGCGTTCCTCGGCCGGGCACTTCGCCAGGACGGGGTGCGCCTGCGCGGACCGCTCATCGATACCGAGGTTCTTGGCCGCCTTTGGCTGCACGAACGCGACGGCCGGCCGCTACGGCACTTGGCGCTGGGCGAGTTGGCGTCGGCGCTCGGCCTGCCCGCAGATCGTCCGCACGATGCGCTCGGCGACGCCCTCACTACCGCCCAGGTGTTCATCGCGCTGGCGAGCCATCTGGACTCGAGCCATCGTGAGACCGTCGGGAGCTTCGCCAGGGCTGGCCATCGGCTCGAATCGCTCCGGCTCTTCCATCGAGGCTAAGGTGAGGCGATGAGAGGAGACTGGCGTGACTTCCGACCCGCGATCTGGCTGGCGATGCTGGGCGTCGCGGTGATGCTGCTCGTCAGCCCGTTCGTCATCGGGGCGGTCTTCCTCGGAGCGGCGATCGGCGCCGCGATCCGGATCGAGCAGCGGCGCCGGCGGCGGCTGCCCTGACGTAGTGCTCCCCGCCACTTAGCTGAAGCCGATAACGCTCCGGATCCCGTCCTGGCGCTCCATCAATTCGAAGCCGTGGTTGACATCGTCGAGGGCGATCCGGTGCGAGATGAACGGGTCGACGTCGACCTTCCCGTCGAGGTAGAGCTGGACGAGCTCGGGCACCTGATCGCGGCCCTTGACGCCTCCGAACGACGAACCGCAGATGCGCCGACCGGTGATCAGGTATCGAGGTACGACCTTAAGCGTCTCGCCCCTGCCGGCGACGCCGGCGATCGTGCACAGGCCCCATCCCATCCGAGCCGACTCGACGGCCTGGCGCATGACCTGAACCAGACCGGTCGCCTCGAACGTGTAGTCGGCGCCGAAGCCGCGCGTCTCCTCGAGCACGCGCGCGACGGTGTCCGGACCGCCGACCCAGGTGTCGGTCGCTCCCTGGCCCCTGGCGAGCTCGAGCCGGTCCTCGGAGAGGTCAACGCAGATGATCCGGTCTGCCTGCCGCAGGCGACAGCCGGCGACCGCGCCGAGGCCGACCATCCCCGCGCCGAACACGACGCACGTGGATCCGGGCTCGACCTTGGCGGTGTTGATCGCGGCGCCCAGGCCGGTGGACAGGCCGCAAGCGAACAGACATGCGTGGTCGGGCTCGGCGTCGGGGGAGACCTTCGCGAGCGCGATCTCGGGCATCACGGTGTACTGCGCGAACGTGCTCGTGCCCATGAAGTGGCGGATCGGATCGCCGTCGCGCGAGAGCCGGGTGGTGCCGTCGGGGAGGTGGCCGAGGTTCTGCTGCTCGCGGATCGCCAGGCACAGATTCGTCTTGGGACTGCGGCAGTGCTCGCATTCGCGGCACTGGGGCGAGAACAGCGTGACTACGAGGTCACCAGGAGAGACGCTCGTCACGCCTTCGCCGGTCTTCTCGACGACGCCCGCGCCCTCGTGGCCGAGCACCGTGGGCGCGTACCCGGACGGATCGGCGCCCGAGGCCGTGTACATATCCGTGTGGCACACACCGCACGCCTGAAGGCGGACCAGGACCTCCCCGCCTTGGGGCTCCGCCAGGTCGACCTCGGTGACGTTGAGCGGCTCGCCGAACTTCTCGAGCACCGCGGCGCGGATCTTCACTTGGCCCTCACTCCTCTCTCGGGGTTTGCAACTGGAGCCTATTGGTGGCGGGTATCAGGAGGTCTCGGGGGCGGATCGGGCCTTCGTAGGAGAGGATCCCAGGTTGGCCGGCCAGCCAGTAGGATCCGCTGATTCGCTGATCACGGTTACTAGGAGGTCCGGGGTGTCGACGACGAACAGCGATCTGGAGGGCGTGCTCCTCGGAGAGCGAGAGCTATGGCTCGACGGACCGCCGCACGAACTGTTCAGCCAGCTGCGCGCGGAGTGTCCCGTCCACTGGACGACACGGATCAGCGAGTACCCGGAAGAAGCCGGCTACTGGTCGGTGACAAAGGCCGATGACATCCGCAGCGTCAGCCTCGACTGGGAGACGTTCTCCTCAGAGCTCGGCGGGGTCACGGCCGTCACGGCGGTGTTTCCGCTCGAGCTGATGCGCGCGATGTTCATCGGGATGGATCCTCCGAAGCACGATCGCTTGAAGATGCTCTTTCAAGCGGGCTTCACGCCGAAGCGGATCGCCGCCCACGAGGAAGCGATCCGCGCGATCGTCGTCGACGTGCTCGACCGGCTGGGTGACCGCGAGACCTGCGACCTCGTGACCGAGGTCGCGCAGCCGGCCGTCTCGCGCGTCATCGGCAGCTTCATGGGGATCCCTCCGGAAGACGACGCGGCGTGGGCGGGGCTGATGAACTCGGCCCTGGGCGCCGGCGACCCCGATCTCAATCCCGACGGGATCATGAGCGTGGTCGAGAAGGACATCCCCGAGATCTTCGCCCGCTGCCAGCGGATGATCGCCGAACGGCGCGAGGACCCCACGGACGATCTCACGAGCGTCCTCGTCCATGCGGAGGTGGACGGCCACCAGCTCGAGGAGCACGAGATCGTGATGGGGTTCTTCCTGCTGGTCGCGGCCGGCAACGACAGCACCAAGTCCACCTATTGCAGCGGGATGCGGGCCCTGATCGAGCACCCCGACCAGCGCCAGCTCCTGCTCGACGATCCGTCTCTGATCCCAAGCGCCGTCGAGGAATCCCTGCGGATGTTCCCGGCGTTCGCTCATTTCCGGCGAACCGCCACGTGCGATACCGAGATCGCCGGTCAACCGATCCGCAAGGGAGAGAAGGTCGTGATGTGGTACGTCTCCTCGAACCGCGACGAGTCGCGTTTCGAGGACCCCCACAGCTTCGACGTGCGCCGGAAGGCGGACCACCAAGCGTTTGGCGCGGGCGGCCGGCACTTCTGCCTCGGTACCGCACTGGCGCGTCTCGAGCTGAAGATCCTGTTCGAGGAGACGCTGGCCCGCTACCCCGCGATCGAGCTCGCCGGCAGGCCCGTGTTCGCCGAGTCACCGTTCATCAACCAACTGAAGACGATGCCCGTGAGGTTGCGGCCGGCCTAAGCGGGCCACCAAGGGCTACGCGGCCAGCTCGCCCGACTCCGAGGAGGAGGAGGAGGAGGGCGGCTCCGCGTCGGCGCCCGGGACGACGGTCAGGCCCGCGCGGGTCGAGACGCTCCGACGCAGCCTCGCGAACCCGTACGTCCCGCCGAGCGTCGGGACCCACAGCGCGATCGCGTGGTAGAGCACGACGGCGGCCGCGGCGGGCGCCGCCGGGAGCCCATAGAGAACCAGCGCGGCGAGCAGCCCGCCCTCGAGAACTCCGAGCCCACCCGGGATCGGGACGAGGTTCGCCAGGTACCCGATCTGATAAGCGACCACGACCGCCAGGATCGGCGCCGACACGCCGACGGCACGCAGGCACACCCACAGTACGGCGATGTCGAAGAGCAGATATCCAATCGCGCCGAGCACCCGGAGGTTTGGCCGGAACGCGATCTCCTCGGTGTCCCGGATCCAACCCGCCACCCGCTCGGTGGCGGGGCCGATGCGGCGCGTCCGCCGGGTCGGCAGCCGGTTGCTGATCCACGGCAGCGCCATGAAGAAAGCGAGGCCGGCGATCGTCGGCAGCGCCGGCAGGAGGCCGTATGCGGCCCCCGTCCGATCGCTGCCCAGACCGAGCCACACGCCGAGACCCGCGAATCCGAGCACGGCTGCGTTCACGGCGCTCGTGAGCAGGAAGATCACCAATGAGCGGTTGACGACGCGCGACCAGGCGATGCCCCACGCCCGCATCGCCCATGCGCCGACCGCCAGCCCGCCCGCGCCACCGACGGGCACCACGGCCCCGAACGCCATCTCCGCCCACGCCAGCCACCTGGCCTCGCGGACCGGGGCACGATGAAGCACGAGGCGCACGACCGCGACGTAGCCGAGGCACGACGCGATCTCGAGGATGACGCCCAGCGCGAGCCAGCCGAGCTGGGCGTCGGCGGCGCGATGGAGGATGTCGCGGAGGTCGGGAACGGCCAGGCCGATACCGAGTAGAAGAAGGGCGAGAGCGCCCGTCCAGATCAGACCGTTGCGGAGGCGATGGGCGTCGCGATCGGGGCTGCTTGCCGGCTCCATCAGCTCAGGTGCTGGGGAACTGGTCCTGATGTCGTCGGCGGCTTCGCGCATGTCCTCGAAGGTCGATCGTGGTACCACAATGATTGTACTACCAAATCGTGCGTCTTGCAAAGGATTGAGTCCACAATCATCTGACGCAACCGAACGACGGCGTCTGGGCGGACGAACGACGACGCATGGAGCCGCTTCGGCCGGCTCAGGCCGCCAGCGCCTCTGCTGCCGCCTCCGGTCCGGCCTCGACGACGACCGGCTGATCAACGGTCGCGCCGCCGATACGCACCGGCCCGACCGCGAGCAGCGTGATCCCGGCCGTGAGCGCCGCGGCGATCTGGAACGTCCACCCGGTGCGGAAAGCTCCGAGCAGTTCGTCGGGGGCCGGATGGCCGATGATCGCTATGAGGATCGCCACCCCGAGGGCCGACCCGAGCTGGCGCGACATCCCCAGCACCGCCGTGCCGGTGGCGAAGCGCGCCGGCGGCAGCGGGCCGGTGGCCGCTGCCGAGAGCGTGGGAAGGACCAGGCCCACGCCGGTGCCGCTCAGGAGCTGCGCGGGAAGCATGTCGCGCACGTAGTCCGGGGTCGCGCCCATGTGGGTGCGGAACCAGATCCCTCCGAACGCGAACAGCAGGGCGCCGGCGAAACCAACGTAGCGCTGGCCGAACCGCTGGCCCAGGATCCCGCCGGGGAATGCGAACGTCGCCGCCATCAACGGCCCGGGCGCGATCATGAGCCCGGCGTCGAGCACGGACTTGTGCCAGACCGAGGTGAGGAACAGGACGCTGCCGAGGAGAAGCGAGCCGAACGCGCAGAAGAACAGCAGCGCCCCGATGTTCGCGAGCGCGATCGCGCGCGTGCGAGCGATCACCGGCTCGATCAGCGGCGCCGGGTGGCGGACGCAACGGAGCGCCACGGCCGCGACGAGGACCGCGGCCGAGCTGAACAGCCCGAGGATCCGAGCGCTCGTCCAGCCCCACTCCGCCCCTTTGACGATGCCGAGCGTGAGCGCCGCGATCGCGACCGTGAACATGCCGGCGGCGAGGACGTCGGGTCGAACGCCGGCGCGGTCGCGGACCTCGCGCAGAAGGCCGGTAGCCGCCACGAGCGCGGCGAGTCCGATCGGGACGTTCACGATGAACACCCAGCGCCATCCCGCCTGGACCAGCAGCCCGCCGATCGGCGGCCCCGCGGCCGCCGCGACCCCGCCGACGGCCGCCCAGATTCCGACGGCGGCGCCCCGCTTCTCCGGCGGATATTCGGGCAGCAGGAGGCCGAGCGAGGTCGGGAGCAGAAAGGCCGCGCCGGTCGCCTGGACGGCCCGGGCCCCGATCAGGAACGCCACCGACGGCGCGAGCGCACACGCGGCCGACGCCGCGCTGAACAACGCCAGGCCGAACTGGAACGCTCGCTTGCGGCCCGCCCGGTCGGCCCAGCGCCCAGCCGGAACGAGCAGCGCCGCGAACGTGATCGCGTACGCATTGAGGACCCACGAGAGCGTGCTGAGGCTGGTGCCGGGAAAGTCTCGCTGAATGTCGGGGAAGGCGATGTTGACGATGAACAGGTCCAGCGAGGCCATGAAGACCCCGACCGACACCGTGAGCGTGACCTTGGCGCGACGCGACATCAGCGGCTCCTCGCACGAGTAGGTTGCATCACGAAACGCACGTTAGCGTACTAGGTTGCTTGATGCAACTTGGGCGGCTAACATGTGAGCATGCTGCGCGCCGACTACGCCGGCCAGAACTGCTCGATTGCTCGCACGCTCGAGCTGATCGGGGAGCGGTGGACGATTCTGATTCTCCGCGAGTCGTTCCTCGGGACCCGGCGTTTCGATGATTTCCAGCGGGAGCTCGGCGTGGCGCGGAACGTTCTCCAGACCAGGCTCGAGCGTCTCGTCGACGCGGGCATCCTGTCGCGGGTCCAGTATCAGGAGCGACCGGCGCGGTACGAGTACCGGCTCACGCGCAAGGGCGTCGATCTGTGGCCCATAATCGTCGCGCTGCTGAAGTGGGGCGATAAGCACGCGTCGCCGGGTGGACCGCCCGTCGTGCTCGAGCACAAGGAGTGTGGCGGCGAGGTCGACGACCGCCGGCGGTGCATGAAGTGCGGAGCAGACCTGGAGGCATGGGACGTGATCGCGCGGCGCGATCCCGGCGCCGGCTCGGGTCCGGAGGCGGACGCCGAGGAGCCGGGCGAGCCCGAACCCGTCGGCGCCCCGCCTGATCAGTCGACCTCAGCCCACGGCGACCGTTTGAGCGCGATCTCCTGATCGGCGCGGATTACGTGCATCACCGCGTTGATTAACGCCAGGTGCGTGAACGCCTGCGGGTAGTTGCCGAGGTGACGTCCTGTCCTGGGGTCGACCTCCTCGGCGTAGAGGCCGAGCGGGCTCGCATAGCCGAGCGCTCGCTCGCATAGATCGCGGGCCCGCTCGATCTCGTTGATCTCGGCCAGAGCTGAGATCAGCCAGAACGTGCAGATGAAGAACGTCCCCTCTCGACCGGTCATCCCGTCGTCTGTCTCCTCGGGCCGGTAGCGCAGCACGAGGCCGTCCTCGGTCAGCTCGTCGGCGATCGCCAGCACGGTCCTGCGGACACGTTCGTCCCCGGGCGGCAGGAAGCGCAGCAGGGGCATCAGCAGCAGCGAGGCATCGAGTGCCGTCGTGTCGTAGTGCTGGACGAACACGCCCCGGTCGTCGACGCCGTGCTCGCAGACGTCGGCGTGGATCTCATCGGCCACGTTCCGCCACGTTGTCGCGTGGTCGAAGTCCTCGCGGACCTCCGCGAGCCGGGATCCGCGATCGCACGCCACCCAGCAGAATATCTTCGAGGAAGTGAACTGCTTCGGCTCGCCGCGAACTTCCCAGATCCCCCGATCGGGCTCGCGCCAATGGGCGATCGCGGCCTCAACCTGGCGCTTGAGCAGCAGCCACACCCGCTCGTCGAGCGAGTCTCGCGAGCGCGTGTGGAGGTAGACGGAGTCGAGCAGCGCGCCCCAGACGTCGTGCTGATGCTGCTTGCAGGCGCCGTTGCCGATCCTGACGGGTCGCGCCCCCCGATAGCCGCTGAGGTGGTCCAGCACCTTCTCGGTGAGCTCCCGCTCGCCGTCGACCCCGTACAGCACCTGGAGGTCCTCCTTGCCGCCGGCGACGTCGGCGATGAAGTAGAAGAAGTCGTTCGCCTCCCAGTCGAAGCCGAGCGAGTAGAGCGCCCAGAGCATGAAGGTCGAGTCCCGGATCCAGCTGTAGCGGTAGTCCCAGTTGCGCTCGCCGTGGGGACTCTCGGGCAGCGAGGTCGTCGCCGCCGCGATCAGCGCCCCCGTGGGAGCGTACGTAAGGCCCTTCAGCGTCAGCGCGCTGCGCTGCAGAAAGCTCGTCCATGGGTGATCCGGGAAGGTGCCCCCGTCGAGCCAGTGTTGCCAGTGGTGGGCGGTCCAAACGAGCCTGCTGTAGGCCTCCGCGAAGTCCTGCGGCGGCGGGTGCTCGCTCCAGTACAGCGCGCAGTAGAGCTGCTCTCCCTCCTTCATCCGGTGGCGCGCCGTCGCCCGAGCGCCCTCGAACCCGAGCCGCAAGTCGGTCCTGAGCTTCAGCTCGACGGCGCTGCCATCGGCACGGGCAACGCCCTCGTGGTAACCAGACCCCAGGTATTCCCAGTGGGCGGGCTTGCGGCCGTAGTCGAACGCCGGATCACAGTCGAGCACCACCTCGACCTCGCCGTTGACGCAGCGCACCGTCCGCAGCAGCACGTGATCGGAGTCGTAGTCGGTCGGCGCCCGCCGGTGTGTGTGCGAGCGCTCCTCCTCGTGATGCCAGCCGCCTATCAGCAGCACGTCGCGGACGATGATCCAGCCGCCCCCCGTCCACCAGCTCGTCTCGAGAACCATCGTGCCCGGCAGGTAGCGTCGCGACGCCGGGACGTGGATCCCGATCGGGCCGAGGCGAAAGGAGCCGGCGTCACGGTCGAGTATCGCGCCGAACACGCTCGGCGAGTCGACCCGCGGCAGGCACATCCACTCGACGTTGCCGCTCGGAGCGACAAGCGCGACCGTCTCGCAATCGGACAGGAACCCGTAATCGGCGATCGGGGGGAACGGGCTTCCGCCCAGCGGCACCTCGGGGACGAGCTGACGGACCGGTGCACGCGATGCCGTAACCGGAGCGGTCGGGGGGTGACCGTCTCGTCCCTCCACCGCCGGGAGTATGTCCTGTTCTCTCGTGAATTTGTTCTGATGGGCGGCGACTTGCCGTCTACACGACGCCCGCGAGGATCAGGCTGCCGATCACGACCAGGACGACAGCCGTCAGCAGGTTGCCCCACCGGTCGAGCCAGTCGCCCTTGACCTGGTAGCCGCTCGCGGCAGCGAGCAGCGTCAGCAGCACGATCGTGCCGATCGTCACCGCCGCGAACACGACGACCGATCCGACTGCAGTGCCCGGCCCGACGGTCGCCGCGGCCAGGAACACGGGGAGGATCGTGAGGTCGGGCGAGGCTGCGGCGCCGAACGGGACCATCACCGCGGCGAGCGACGCAGCGCGGGATGGGGAGGGATCGTGAGCGTGGATCCCGCCGCCCGCGTGCGAGTGGCCGAGCTCGCCGGGATCGTGCTCGTGCGGGTGCTGGTGTCCACGCCCGGTGGCCTCGAGCACGACGAACGCCAGCCCCGTCGCGATCAGCAGGCCACCGACGATGTCGTCCTGCGCGTGCTCGATCGTGGAGCGGAACTCCAGCCCGATCACGACGATCACGGCGCCGAGCAGCACGGACACGAGCACGTGGGCGACGCCGGCGAGCGCCGACAGGCGCGCCACCTTCGGCAGCGGATACCGCTGCGTGCGCCCGACAACCGCTAGCGGCACCCAGTGGTCGGGCAGGACCGCGTGGCCCAGCCCTACCCCGGCGGCAGCGACGAGCAGTGCGGGAGTGGCGGTCATGTCCGGGACCCTAGGCGAGGCCGCCTGGCGGTGGTTTCAAGCCGGTACAGGAAATCCCTGGATTTGCCGATAAACTAGCGGGTAGCAACAACTGCCACAGCAGGAGGTTGCATGAGGAAATTGAAGTCGATCCGCCGCAGCGTCGGGTTTCCGCGAGAGAAGGGAATGGGGGCGTCCCAGCGGACTGAGGCCCGACGGGCCGATGACCAGCGTTCGCAGCAGCGAGTTTGGTCGCTGCTGTTGCCGCCGGCGTACTTCTCCGAGCGACGCTAAGCGCTACCGGGCCGGACGGCCCAGCTGCAAGCGAGACGGCGGCGACCGCGGCCGTCATCGAGGCCGCCCCGGCCAGGCGGGCTGGGATCGCCTCGGGCGTGCTCAACTCGGCGCGTCAGGCGGTCGGCGCGGTCGGCGTCGCGTTACTCGGCACGTTGCTCGCCCGAGGCGCGTTCGTCTCGGGCCTGCACGGCGCGATGGCGGTCTCGGCCGGAGCGTTCCTGTTCGCTGCGATCGTCACCGCCGCGATGGTCGAGCGGCCCGGGATCCGGGCAAGTCGCCAGCCTCAGTTTGCCGACCCGTCATCATGAATGCATATGAGTGCATTCGGTGGACGTGGCTTCGGAGCGGCGAACGGCGCCGGACCCGGTGGCATGCGCTCGATGCGGGGCCCCGACAAGAAGCCGCCGCCGCTGATGGACCCGACGCGCGAGCGCGACCGGGGCCGGATCCTGCGGCTGTTCAGGCCCTACCGCGTCCGCCTGTCGGTCGTGCTGAGCATGATCGTCTTCTCGGCCGGCCTCAGCATGCTCCAGCCGTTCCTGCTGAGGGGCGTCCTCGATCAGGGAATCTTCGAACACAAGACCACGCTGCTGACCGTCCTCGTGCTGGCCATGATCGTGATCGCGATCATCACGGCCGCGTTCAACGTATGGCAGACGTATCTGTCGAACGTCGTCGGGCAACACGTGATGCACGACCTCCGTGCGGCCGTCTACCGGCGCCTGCAGCGGATGTCGCTGGCGTTCTTCACGCGCACGCGCACCGGGGAGGTCCAATCCCGGATCGCGAACGACATCGGTGGGCTCGACAACGTAGTCACGACGACCGCCACGACGATCGCGCAGAACGCCACGACCGTGATCGCGGCCGTCGTCGCCATGTGCATCCTCAACTGGAAGCTGGCCGCGCTCTCGCTCGTGTTCGTGCCGCTGTTCGTCTACCTGACGCGACGGGTCGGCAAGATGCGGCGCAAGATCACAACCGAGCAGCAGCGGCGCCTTGCCGATATGTCCGCGCTGGTCGCGGAGTCGCTGTCGGTGTCGGGGATCATGCTCGGCAAGACGATGGGCCGCGGGAGCGATCTCGCCGACCGCTTCACCAAGGAGTCGAAGGACATCGCCGAGCTCGAGGTCCGCTCGCGGATGGCCGGCCGGTGGCTGATGTCGACGATCCAGATGACGTTCGCGATCCAGCCGGCGATCGTCTACTGGCTGGCCGGTCAGAGCTGGATCGGCGTGTTGTCGATCGGGACCGTGGTCGCGTTCACGACGCTGCAGACGCGGCTCCTGTTCCCGATCCAGTCGCTGCTCGGTGTCGGCGCCGACATGGAGGCGTCGCTGGCGCTGTTCGACCGGATCTTCGAATACCTCGATCTCCCCGTCGACATCGTCGAGGCCGAGCATCCCGTGGAGCTCCGGCCCGACGAGCTGCTCGGCGAGGTGCGCTTCGAGGACGTCTCGTTCCGGTACGGGGCCGACGGCTCGGACGAGTGGACGCTGCGCGGGATCGACCTCACCGTTCCGGCCGGGACGCGGACCGCGATCGTCGGTGAGACCGGAGCCGGGAAGACGACGCTCGGCTACCTCGTGGCGAGGCTTTACGAGCCGCAGGAGGGCCGGGTGACGATCGACGGCGTTGACGTCCGCGACGCGAGCCTTGAATCGCTGGCGGCGACGGTCGGCGTCGTCTCCCAGGAGACCTACCTGTTCCACGCGACCGTGCGGGAGAACCTGCGCTTCGCTCGACCCGACGCCACCGACGAGGAGATCGAGGCGGCGGCGAGCACGGCGCGGATCCACGACCTGATCGTCTCGCTGCCGGATGGCTACGACACGATCGTGGGAGAGCGGGGCTACCGCTTCTCCGGCGGGGAGAAGCAGCGCATGGCGATCGCGCGGACGATCCTGCGCAACCCGCCGGTGCTGGTGTTCGACGAGGCCACGAGCTCGCTCGACACCCAGACCGAGGCCGCGGTCCAGGCCGAGCTCGAGCGCCTGTCGGAGGGACGGACCACGATCACCATCGCCCACCGGCTCTCAACCGTGCGCGATGCCGACCAGATCGTGGTCCTGGACCACGGCAAGATCGCCGAGAAGGGAACGCACGAGGAGCTGCTCGAACGCGGCGGCCTGTACGCGGCGCTGGTGGCGCGCGATATCACCGAAGAGCGCGTCGAGGGATACTAGGCGCCGGGCTGGCCGGCGCTTTCAGCGCCCGGCGCCGTGGTTGGCGGGCGGCTCGGTAAACGGCGCGGGGGAGGGGACGAGCGGGCGCGATCGCGGGCGTTTCGATGGTGCACAGCACGACAACCTTGCGCCGGATGGCGAGGCCTGTCGGGTTGTGCACGAGGAGTGTGCTCAATACGCCAGGGCTCGGATCTGGCGCCGGTGCTGACGTGTTATGCACCATGCCCGTGACACCCTCGGCACGCTCCCGTCACAAACTCGGGGCTTTCGGCAGCTGAGCACGTCAACCACGGGCTCCGGCGACCCGCAAACCAGCCTCGCCCCGGCGACCCGCAACCAGCCCCGCCGCCGGGGCGTCGTCAGCCGATTTCGACGTACTGCATCGCGACGGGCCCGATCCAGATCATGTCGCCGTTCTGCAGGTTGGTCGCGACGACCCGCCGGCCGTTCAGGTACGTGCCGTTCGAGCTGCGGTTGTCCAGGATCCGCGCGTGGCGGCCGTGGCGGACGATGATCGCGTGGGTACGCGAGACGCCCTGATCCTCGATTCGGATGTCCGCCGTGAGGCCACGGCCGACGTGGGTGATCTTGTCCTCGAGGGCGATCAGCCGCGTCTGCAGCCCTTGGCCCACCGATAGGTGCGGACCTCGGCGGGCCAGCCGCTGCGTGACCGCACGGCTGCGCGTGCGGTGGTCGAGCCGCATCAGCGAATCG
This sequence comes from uncultured Solirubrobacterales bacterium, assembly GCA_963759695.1. Lineage (GTDB taxonomy): Bacteria > Actinomycetota > Thermoleophilia > Solirubrobacterales > Solirubrobacteraceae > Palsa-465. The sequence continues at coordinate 243,540 of CAVXAO010000015.1, read as the reverse complement.
GCAGGCCGGCCCTCAGCGGTCGGCTCGAGCGGGCCTGTCTGAAGCGCGCTCGACGCCGGCGCGGCTTCCGGCTCGAGCTGTAGCGCTGTGGCTTGAGTGGTCATGGCGCCACTTCACCATCCGACTGCGAGAGAACGGTGAATTTCGGTGAAGAGCTCTCGAAGAGAGCTGACGGCGGCCTCAGCCGACGAGCGCCAGCGGCGAATGGAACGGCTCTTCCTCAAGCAGCCTCTCGAGCTTCGCCGCCGTGTCGGCCTCGGGCACGGGGCTGTAGAGGATCAGTCTTTGCTCCGGCGCCTCGACCGGGTTGAACACGGCGTGCTCGAACACGAGCTTGCCGGCCACTGGGTGGTTCAGCTCCTTGCGGCCCTCGCCGCCGCGGGCAACCTCGTGGCGCTTCCACACCTTGCAGAACTCGGGACTCGACTGCCGCAGCGACTGGATCAGCTGCTCGAACGACGGATCGCCGAGATGGGCGGCGCTGTCGGCGCGGAACTTCGCCGCCGCGAGGCGGATGCTGCGCTCCCAATCGGTGAACATCTCGCGCCGCATCGGGTCCATGAACATGAGCCACAGGTGATTGCGGACCGGCTTCGGGATCGTGCCCAGGTCGCCGTATAGCGCACAGGCGGCCTGGTTCCAGGCGAGGTAGTCCCACCGTCTGCCCAGCACCACCGCCGGGCTCAGGCCCAGGTTCTCGATCAGGCGCCGGAGCGTGCCGGAGACGCGCTCGGCGGGTGGCTTGCAGGCGGGGGCCTCCTCGCCGCGGCCGAGCAGGATCAGATGGCCGCGTTCGGCCGCGGTCAGCCGCAGCGCCCGGGCCAGCGCGTCGAGCACCTCGAACGACGCCCTGACATCGCGGCCCTGCTCGAGCCACGTGTACCACGTCGCGCCCACGCCGGCCAATTGCGCGACCTCCTCGCGCCGCAGACCAGGCGTGCGTCGCCGCCCGCCGCTCGGCAGGCCGACGTCCTCGGGCCGGATGCTTTCCCGGCGTTTGCGCAGGAAATCAGCGAGTTCCGCGCGCCGGCGCTCTCCATTGCCGGCCGTCTTGACGGTCTTGTGAGCTACGTTGGGGGTGACATCTACTACCAGGATAAGCCCTTCTCTTGTACCTGGATACGAATGATCGCACACTGCACTGCGTGAACGCAACCAGAGCCATTTCCACTCACCGATCAACTTCTACCAACTTCCTGCTGGCGGTCGTCTGCCTGGCCCAATTCATGGTGATTCTCGACGTCGCCGTGGTGAACGTCGCGCTGCCATCGATGCGCAATGGGCTGCATTTCTCGACAACCGGTCTGCAGTGGGTCGTCAACGCCTACACGATCACGTTCGCGGGCTTCCTGATGCTCGGCGGCCGCCTGGCCGACCTCGTCGGGCGCCGGCGGGTGTTCATCGCCGGCACGGCGCTGTTCGTGCTCGCGTCGCTCGCTTGCGCGCTGTCGGACTCGCGCGTGATGCTGATCGGCGCCCGCGCGCTCCAGGGGTTCGGCGGGGCGATCGTCTCGCCGGCGACGCTGGCGATCATCACCTCCTCGCTGTCCGAGGGGCCCGAGCGCAACCGCGGTCTGGCCGCCTGGGGAGCGATCGGTGGACTGGGGGCGTCGTCGGGGGCACTGCTGGGCGGACTGCTGACCCAGATCTTCGGCTGGCCCGCGATCTTCGCGATCAACGTCCCGGTCGGCGCCGTCGTGATCGCTCTGGGCCTGCGCGCGATCCCCGAGGATCGGCGCCTCGTCGGCCCCCGGCACTTCGACGCCACCGGGGCGGCGCTGATGACCGGCGGCCTCGTCAGCCTGACGTACGGGATCGTGCGGACCGACGCGCTCGGGTGGGGCTCGCCGATCGTGCTCGGCGCGCTCGCGCTCGCCGTGCTGCTGATCGCCGCGTTCCTGTTCGTCGAGATGCGGGTCGCCGAGGCGCCGTTGATCCCACTGTCGATCTTCAAGCTTCGCCAGCTCCGGACCGCGAACCTGATCGTCGTCCTGATGTACGCGGCGCTGTTCTCGATGTTCTTCTTCATCACGCTGTATCTGCAGCAGGTGCTCGGTGACGATCCGATCCAGGCGGGGCTCTCGTTCCTGCCGATGACGCTGGCCGTGTTCACCGGCTCTACGCTGGCGCCCCGGCTGGTGGCTCGGTTCGGGGTCCGCGGCACGGTGAGCGCCGGAATGATCGCCGCGAGCGCGGGCCTGCTGCTGTTCACCGGCATCCGTCCAGGCGCCGACTACTTCGTGATGGTGCTGCCCGGCGGCGTGCTGTCGGGGATCGGCATGGGTCTCGGCCTCGTCGGCTCGACGATCGCGGCCACGCAGGGCGTCCAGCGCGCACAGGCCGGCCTCGCGTCGGGGCTGCTCAACACCTCGCGACTGTTCGGCGGGGCGCTTGGCCTGGCGGTGCTCTCGACGATCGCCGCGTCGCACACGCGCGCGGCGCTCGGCGTCAGCCACGCGGCCGCGCTGACCGACGGTTTCGTCGCCGCGTTCGAAGTCGGCGCCGCGCTGTGCCTCACCGGGGCCGCGATCGCGCTGCTGCTACTGCGGGCGCCGGCGAACGCGGAGCAGCGCGCCGAGGTCGTCGACGAGCGCGTCGAGGAGCCCGAAGCACTGGCGGCTTAATAACCGATCGCTAACACCGACCTCGATACGGCGCAGAGCGCACCCGGAAGTTGTGCCGGACGAAGGTAGGTATAGCGTGCGAGCTGTGCGGCGGCCACTCCCTGTCGGTGTGGGCCAGGTGGGCGCCGCTGTGGCTCGGGCGGGCGCTCGCGGACCTCAGGGCGCCGGCGTAGAGGCTCGACGCCCCGCGGTGGGCCGGTGCTCGCGGGCGAACTCGACGAACGCGCGTGCCGCGGGGGAAAGGCCACGCGCGCTTGGCCACCACAGGACCACGCGCATGCGTAGCGACGGGGAGAGCGGCCGGAAGGAGACGCTCGGTCCCGGGAGCTCGACGAACGAGCGGGGAAGCACGGCGACGCCGAGCCCACGCGCGGCCAGCGAGCGGATCAGGGTGAGGTCGCTCGCCTCCACCGCTATCCGAGGCTCGACGCCGGCCTCGGCCAGCGCCGCGTCGAGCAGCTGCCGCGTCGAGGAGCCCGGCGCGAACGCGATCAAGGGATGTTCAGCGAGCGAGGACAGCGGCAGCGCCCGCCAGCCGGCGAGCGGGTGCTCGACGCTGGTGACGGCCGTGAGCTCCTCGCTGGAGAGCTCGAGTCGGTCGACCCCGTCCGGAGGCTCGGCCTCGAGCGCAAACGTGAGGTCGAGGCTCCCGTCCCGCAGCATCGCGAGCATTCGCTGCGCGGTTCCCTCCCGGATGCCGATCTCCACGTGCGGGAAGCTGTCGGTGAAGCCCGCGAGGATCGCCGGGATGTCGAGTTCTCCGCCGAACAGCATCGCGCCCACGCTCAGGCGGCCGCGAACCAGTCCTCGCAGCTCGTCGATCTCGCTGCGCAGCGCGTCGGTCTGGGCGAGCACGGCGCGGGCGCGCGCCGCGACCAGCGCGCCGGCCTCGGTTGGCTCGACGGACCGCGTCGTGCGCCGCAGCAGCTCGACGCCGAGCTCCCGCTCGAGCTGACGAACCTGATGCGAGAGCGCGGATTGGGCCACGTGCAGCTCGGATGCGGCGTGGGTGAAGTGCCGGTGGCGGGCGACGGCCTCGAGGTAGCGCAGCTGGCGGATGTCCATGCGGGAAGGTTCAGCTCGTTTCGCGATCAATCGATTCGCATAATTATGTTGGACGGCTGAATGGGTCGGCGCCAGAATAGGCTCGTGAGCTCGCCGCCGAGCACAGTCACGATCCGTCGCGAGTTGCGAGTCGCCGATCGCGTCGGGATCGTCGAGCTGCACCGCGCCGTGTACTCGCGCGAGTACGGGCTGAACGAGACGTTCTTGCGCGGAGTCGCGAACGGGCTCGCGGCGGCGATCGAGCGCGGGTGGCCCGAGCGATGCGGCGCGGCGTGGCTGATCGGGGACGACGAGCGGCTCTCCGGGTGCCTGGCGCTGACCGACGAGGGCGCCACCGGTCGGGTGCGCTGGTTCGTGCTCGCGCCGGAGCTGCGCGGGCTCGGCCTGGGGCGCCAGCTGCTGATCGAGCTCCTTGACGAGGCCCGGGACGCCGGCCACGAGACGCTTGAGCTCGAGACGTTCAGCGCCCTCCGGGCGGCGGCGCACCTCTACCGCGCCGCGGGCTTTCGGGTCGCCTCGCAGCACGAGACCGACATGTGGGGCCCGCCGATCGTCTTCCAGCGCTACGAGCTGCGGCTGAGCTGAGCCGGCCGCGCCGCGACCCCGGCGCCTACGATGCCCGTATGGCTGCAAGGAGCGCCGGCATCGTCCTGCATCGGACGCGCGACGGCGCGCTCGAGGTGCTGCTCGTCCATCCGGGCGGGCCGCTTTGGGCGCGACGCGACCTCGGCGCGTGGTCGATCCCGAAGGGGGAGTACGAGCCCGGCGAGGACCCGGAAACAGCCGCCCGGCGCGAGTTCGAAGAGGAGCTCGGGACAGCGGCGCCACCGGGCGAGGCGACCGATCTGGGGGAAGTGCGCCAGAAGTCGGGTAAGCACGTGCGCGCCTGGTCGCTGGAGGGGGACCTCGACGCCTCGAAGATCACCAGCAACACCGTGGAGCTCGAGTGGCCGCCACGGTCGGGCAGGGTGATCGAGATCCCGGAGGTCGACCGCGCCGAGTGGTTCCCCCTCCCGCTCGCGCGCGAGAAGATCAACCCGGCCCAGGCGGAGCTGCTCGACCGCCTTGGGGCGCTGGCCGCGTGAGCCCGTCCGAGACGATCAGCCCGACCGCCCACTACACCGGCTACGTGTGGGCCCGCAACGGCCTCTCGCACCCGGAGCTGTCGACGACGGAGGGGCGCATCCTGTTCGAGTCGCTGCAGCCGATGATGCTCGTCAGCGGGGCGGTCGGCGGCCCATCGCTCGAGCGCTACCTGCTGGCCCGCCACCGCGCGATCGATGCGCTCCTTGAGCGGGCGATCGAAGACCACGGGATCACTCAGGTGGTCGAGGTCGCGAGCGGCCTCTCGCCCCGGGGTTGGCGGTTCACGACCCGGTATGGCGACCGTCTGACCTACGTCGAGGCCGATCTGCCCGACATGGCCGAGCGCAAACGGGCCGCGCTGGAGCGGATGGGATCGCTGAGTGAGCGCCACCGGGTCGAGACTCTGGACGCGCTGCGGGACGATGGTCCGGGCAGCCTCGCCGAGCTGGCGCGGGAGCTGGATCCGGCGCAGGGGCTGGCGCTCATCACCGAAGGGCTGCTCGGCTATCTCGACGGCGAGTCGGTCGACGGCGTGTGGCGGCGGTTCGCCCGCACCCTCCACGGGTTCTCCGGCGGGCGCTACATCTCCGACCTGCACCTCGGCGACATGCAGACTGCCGCGATCCGCGCGTTTCGCGTGCTCCTGTCGGCGTTCGTGCGCGGCCGCGTTCACCTTCATTTCGCGAGCGCCGCCGAGGCCGAGTCGGCGCTGCTCGCGGCCGGCTTCGACTCTGCAGAGGTTCGGCGGGCAACCGACATCGTTCCCGACTCACGAGGCCCCGGAAGTGGGCTGGCGCATATACTTGAGGCATCAACGACGTGATCGACGCCACTCTCTACACCGATCCAGGTTGTCCGTGGGCGTACTCGGAGATTCCGGCGCTACGGGTGCTGCAGTGGCGCTACCGGTCGCAACTCGACTGGCGGTTGGTCGTGATCGGCCTCACCGAGTCCTCCGAGCAGTACGTCGCGCGCGGCTATACCCCGGCGCGGGGCGCGCTCGGTCAGCTCAGGTTCCGTCGCTTCGGGATGCCGTTCTCGCCGGCACCGAAGCCGCGGGTGAGCGCCACGGCGCGCGCCTGCCGCGCGATCGTGGCGGCGCGGTTGCGCGAGCCGGGCAGCGAGTGGGCGGTTCTCCGTGCCCTCCAGCTGGCGAACTTCACGACGCCACTCGTGCTCGAGGACGACGGTCAGCTGCGCGAGACCGTGGCACTCGTCCCCGGGATCGACGCCGCGGCGATCGTCGAGATCCTCGACTCGCCCGAGGTGACCGAGGCTTACCAGCGCGACCGCGCCGAGGCGCGGACCGCCGGCGGCTCGCCCGCCGAGCTTCAGGGAAAGACGGCGTCGACGGACGGACCGGTGCGGTTCACCGCACCGTCGGTCGTGTTCGAGCGGGACGGCGTGCGGCTCGTGGCCGGCGGCTTCCAGCCGATCGAGGCCTACGACGTCCTCGTCGCCAACATCGACCCAACGCTCGAGCGTGAGCCGCCGCCAGACGGACCCGAACCGCTGCTCGCCTACTTCCCCGAAGGGCTGACGACGCAGGAGGTCGCGCTGCTGCTGACCAAGTCCAACGACGCGGTCGACCGGGTCGCCGCCGAGGCCGCGCTGATCGAGCTCGCGGGCGCGGGCATCGCGGTCCGCGAGCCGCTCGGGGACGATGCGCTGTGGCAGTCGGCCGCGGCGAGCGAGCTAACGGCCGAGCTCGAGCACGAGCGGGAGCTTTTCCAGCCCGTAGATTCCTGACGGAGTTCCGAACTCGGGCTCCCCGTCGGCCCTGAGCGAGTGGACGCTCTCGGCGAGGAACGCGAGGCCCTCCTCCATCTCCGCGCGGGCGAGGTTGGCCCCCACGCAGTAGTGGATCCCGGCGCCGAACGTGAGCACGCGGGCGCGGGGCCGCTGGGCGGTGATGTCGAAGGTGTCGGGCTCGATGTCCTCCCGGTTTGCGTGCCAGGCGGAGACGAGCACGACGGTCCCAGCGGGGAAGGTGACCCCGCGATGCTCGACGTCGGCCACCGTGATCCGGGCCGTGAACGGCGTGATCGGCTCGTAGCGCAGCGCCTCCTCGACGGCGGCGAGCGCGAGCCCGCGCGGGTCGGCGCGCAGCTCCTCCCACTGGTCGGGGTGGTCCGCGAGCAGCCGCACCGCGTGCGCGAGCTGGCTCTGGCTGGTGTCGACGCCACCGACGAGGACGTTCAGGACGAGGTTGCGCAGCTCGTCGTCGCTCAGCCGGTCACCCGCTTGCACCGCCTGGATCAGAGCTGAGATCAGGTCGTCCCCGGGGGAGCTGCGGCGGTTGCGGATCAGCTCGTCTTCGTACTCGTAGAACTCGGCGACGGCCTGCTCGATCAGCGGCCGCTCGGCGATCAGGCTCTGTGCGTCGAACTGGCGCTGGATCCAGTTCGACCAGTGGTGCAGCCGCGGCGCGTCCTCGAGCGGCGCGCCCATCACCTCGGCGATCACCAGCGACGGGTACGGCTTGGCGAAGTCCGAGATGAACTCGCAGCGGCCGTCCGATGGAAGCGCCGAGAGCAGCTGCTCAAGGAAGCCGCGCATCGCCGGCCGGTATCGCGCGACGGCCCGCGGGGCCAGCGCCGGGTTGACCAGGCTGCGGAGCCGCTGGTGATCGGTGCCGTTGATGTTGATGATGTTTTTGACGACCTCCTCGTACAGCGGCCCGGCCTCGATCCCGAACAGCTGCGCGATCGTCAGCCCCGGGAACACGGCGTCGCGTGTCCTCAGGAAGAACTCGCCCGATTCTCGGTCGAGCACGGTGAAGCCGAACGGGTTCGCGGCCAGCCACCCGTCGTGGCCGACGACCCCCGCCATCGCGTCGCGGTACCGCTGACCCTGGAGCGCGGGTTGCGTGTGATCGAAGGCCGGGAGTTCGAGCTCAGAGGCAAGCGGCACACGGCGAGCGTACCCATGTGACCGGCGCAGCGGCTACTCTTCCGCCGCGTGAGGACGCTCGGGGCACTGGTCACGACCCTGACCCTGCTCGCGCTCGGAGGCGTCGCCGAGGCGCGCTCTGCGCTGACGTACACGAGGGGGTCCGCGAACCCGGCGGTATGGCTGGCGAACACGAACGGGAGGCACCCACGCCGACTCGGCCCTGGTGCCCAGCCGCTGCTCTCGCCGAGCGGCTCCGCTGTCGCGGCGACGGCGATCGGCTCGAAGGGCGCCGCGCTGTCCATCTATCGCCCGGGCTCCTCGACGCAACGCTACTTCAGCCTCAGCAAGATCAACGCCGTGGCCCTGGCGTGGTCGCCGGATTCGCGCTACCTGGCGGTCGAGCTCGACGGCGTGAGCACCAGCGGGAAGGGATCGGGCCTCGACGTCATCGACACGAGGACCGACAGCGTGACGGCGATCGCCACCGGCTCTGCGTGCGGGGCGAGCTTCGCTCCCCGCAGACCCGATCGGCTCGTCTACGCCCAGGCGCCGGGGTCGTTCGCGTGCCTCAACGGCCACGTGAACGTGTTCACGGTCACCGCGACGGGCGCGGACAGCCGGCAGCTGACGCACGACGGTCTGAGCCTCAACCCGGTCTGGGGGCCGCGTTCGATCGCAATCGACCGCGCCACTCCGCGCGGCAAGGCCGAGGCTCCCGCGTACCAGGTGTGGCTGATGCGATCCGACGGAAGCCGGGCGAGACAGGTCACCCACCTCAAGGTCGACCCGCTCGTCGAGGGGCTGGTCCCGCTCGCGTTCTCCGCCAACGGCAACCGGCTGCTGACAAGGTTTGAGGGCCAGGACACGAGCGAGACGTGGACGATCCAGCTCCCCTCGGGACGCGTCCGCCAGCTGACGATCGGGGGACAGAGCATCCAGGCCGGCGGCATCTCTCGCGATGGAAGGACGGTGCTGGTCGACTTCGGCGGCTTCGAGGCCGCGCCCTCACGCGCCACGGTAGCGACGATCCCGTTCGGTGGCGGGCACGCGACGGTGCTCGCCAGGCACGCCGGCGAGCCGACCTGGAACCGCTGAGGGGCCGGCGCGAGCCGGGGCGATTGACTCTGGGGCCGCAGGGCAGCTCCGGCGGCAGTCGGCTCGGGCCGGCGGGGCTCGGTAAAAGCCGGCAGGGAGGGGGGTGGGTGAGGGCCCCGGCGGGTCGAGCGAGGGCGCCGGCGGTTCGCCGGAGCCTGGGATCGACGTACTTGGGCGCTCAGGCAGCGAGATGTGGCGAGTGTGTGCCGGAGTGTGTCGAGAGTGTCACGGGGATGGTGCTTAACGCGTCAACACCGGCGCGAGATTCCAGGCCTGGCGACCTACGCACACTCCTCGTGCACAACTCGACAGGCCTCGCCATCCGGCGCGGAATTGTCGTGCTAGGCACCATCGAAACGGCGCGCGATCGCGCCCGTCCGTCCCCTTCCCCCATATGGAGGTCGTGTTGTCAAGGGGCAGGGTTTGGGGGCTCACATGGCGTGCTCGTGCTTGTGTGGGACGGGGTGTGCGTGCGTGAGGGGGTCGCCCGCTGGCATGGATGCCGGCGGGACCGGGTCCGGATGGGTGTTCCAGGTGGCGATCTCCCAGCAGTAGCCGGCGAGCTCGCGGGCGATCGCGACCACGACGATCCCGTGGTGCTTGTGGCGGGCGTCGTTGAGCTGGCGCCAGCGCGCGTTCTGTCGTCGTTGCGCGCGCCAGGCGATGTCGATCACCTCGGCTGGCTGGTCGCGTTGGCGGACCTGGAGCGCCTGCCCGATACCGCCTCGTCGACTGCTCCCCGTTCCCTGATCAAACACAGCCATCGTCGACTCGCGCGCGTGCACGTCCAGACCGACCCAACGGATACCGTCAGGCATCGGCGCTCCTCTCATAGACGCGGACCCCGCCCCGAGGCCGTAATCCTCAGCGCGAAGACTTACCCCGCAACCTACGCGGGGAGTGCCGACCACTTCGACACACGCCAGGCCGGTCCTCCACATGGTCCAGCGCCGTTTACCGAGCCGCCCGCCATTCAGAGGGCGACAGGCGCCCAAAAGCGCCCCGGGGCCTCAGACTCGACAGCCACGAAGCCACCCACCGCCACCGAGCCCGCCCCGCCCCTCAGCGCCCAAGCCACGGGTTGCTCGCCAGCTCCCGCGCCACGGCCTCGGTGACGACCAGCGCCTGAAGGACCGTCCCGTAGTTGACGTTCTCGGGCGTGTCGCTCATCTGGTGGTAGTTGGACAGCGCCTTGTAGCGGTCCATCGAGCACAGCGTCGCGATCGGATAGCCCGCACGGCTGGGGATCACGGCGTCGGTCGAGGTGCGGGCCCGCATCCCGCGCCGGACGGGGGCGCCGGCGGCATCGGCGGTCCGCGCGACGAGGTCGCGGAAGCTCCGGTCGTGGTAGTCCTCCATCACGACCGGTCCCTCGCCCTCCAGCATGATCAGCTTCGGGGAACCGACCGTATCGAGGTTCAGGAACCAGCTGCGGTCGCGGTCGAGCGCCGGGAAGTGGCGCGCGGCGAAGCCGTGGATGCCGCCCTGGAGGACCTCCTCGGCGCCGCAGGAGACGAGCAGGACGCGCAGGCCCTCGAGCGGCTCCTCGCGCAGCCGCTCCGCGACCGCGACGAGCACCGCGACCGCGGTCAGGTTGTCATTGGCGCCGGGGGAAACCGGTCTGCGCGCGATGTCCGCGAACACGGCGGTGCCGAGCAGCGAGCCGGCGGCGCCCGCGGCTGTCAGGCCACGCCGCCCGGTGGCGGCGCCGATCGCGACCGCCGCCGGCGCAGCGAGCATCGGCCACCACAGCGGCAAGGAGGTGTCGCGTCGCTCGATGATGCCCGGGAACATCTCGCCTGCCGCGGCCTGCGCGCGGTCGTCGAAGATCGCCCCCGTCGGCGCCGCATCGTGGTGGGCGAGCACCACGAGCGTGCGTGAGGCGTCGAGATCGCCGGTGACCGCGACCACGTTCCACGTCGGGCGTGGCCGCGCCGCGGCGCGCCGGTACAGGCGGGGGCCGTTGGAGATGTCGTCGGCGATCGCCGCCGTCACGGCGGCTCCGGCGACCGCCGCGGCCTTGCGCCACCGGGAGCGGAGCGCAGCGACGCCGGCGAGCGCGCCGGCCGCCGCGAGCGAGCCGATCACCCGCGCGTAGCCGTCGAGGAACTGCTCCTCCTCGATCCGGGCCTCGCACCCGGCGGCGGCGAGTCGCTCGGAGAGCCAGCGCGCCGCGCGATGCTCCCCTGGTGAGCCCGCGCGCCGCTCGAGCGGGGCCAACGCCTCGATCACCTCGCGAACGGTGGTCTCGTGGGCGTGATACGAGGGGGGTGCGGGGCGAATCGAGGTCACAGGCCAATGGATCCTAGGTGTCTCGGCACTAGATCGCGATCCGCCGGGTCACGACTCCTCAAACAGTTCGTGCTTCGTAACAGCCGGGCAACCTGCGGCCGTGATCGACCAGGAAGAGTTCTCGCCGGACCCGGGCGGCTCGCCGGGTCACACTGCAACTGCACCGACGAGGAGGACATGCGATGACCCGTAGGCGTGCGGTTCCACTGCTCGGAATCGCGCTGCTGGTGACGGCAGCGACGGTGGCGATTGCCCAGACGGCGAGCGCCGGAAGATTGTCGAGACACGCGAAGCGAGGGGACGTGCGAATGCGGCTGGCGTTCGGTCGCACGGCTACCCCGATCAAGCACATCGTCGTGATCTTCCAGGAGAACGTGTCTTTCGATCACTACTTCGGCACCTACCCGAACGCGGCCAACACCAGTGGTCAGTTCTTCAGGGCGGCACGCAACACTCCGGCCGTCGACGGGCTCCTGCCGGCGACGAGTCCGTCGCTGCCACCGAGTCTCCGGCATTCCACGAACCTCCTGACCACCAATCCGAACTCTTCGCTTCCGCAGCGACTTGACAGCACAGCCACCGGAAAGTCGGGCGATGCGGGCGGACAGCTCACGTGCGACCAGGACCACGACTACAGCGACGAGCAGCAGGCATTCGACGGCGGCAAGATGGACCACTTCGTCCAGAGCGTCGGGACGGGCTCCGGCAAGTCGCCGTTCGGGACGAACTGCAACGCCAACACGGTGATGGACTATTACGACGGCAACACGGTCACCGGCCTGTGGAACTATGCCCAGAACTTCTCGATGAGCGACGACTCGTTCGGGACGACTTTCGGGCCGTCCGCTCCGGGAGCCATCAACCTGGCCTCGGGGGACACGGGCAACGTCGACACGAGCCACATGGCCAACAATCCGTCGGTATCGACCCCGACCTCCCCGGACGGCGACATCACGCCGGACGGTCAGGGTGGCTTCTCGCTCACCAGTGACGCCCAGCCGTACTGGGACGACTGCTCGACCCGGGACGCGGTCGCGCTCAAGGGTCAGAACATCGGCGACGTGCTGAACGCGGCGGGGCTCTCCTGGGGATGGTTCGAGGGCGGCTTCCGTCCCACCACCAGCTACCAGGATGCGCTCGCCGACATCGGCGCCAGCCGACAGCCGACGAGCACGTTCGTCCCGGACGAGTTCAGCAGCTACTTCTCAGATCCGGCCCATCGGCCCGCGAACTCGAGCAACCAGAACCTGTGCGACCGCGTGCACCCGGTCGGCGTCGTCCTCGGCGGCACGGGCCAGTGGGGCTACAAGGACGACTACATCCCGCACCACGAGCCGTTCCAGTTCTACGCCTCGACGGCGAACCCGCACCACCTCACGATCCCGACCAACCGGAACGGGCAGGACACGCTCGCCGGCCTCAGGGAGATCGGCACCGACACCCAGTCCTACGAGAACGGCGTGCCGCAGTTCAACACCCCCAACCATCAGTACGACACGAGCGACTTCGATCAGCTCGTGGGCGCGATCACCAGGCACGAGCTGCCGGCGTCGGCACTGCCGGCGGTCAGCTTCTTGAAGGCGCCCGGGTACGAGGACGGGCACGCCGCCTACTCGGATCCGGCCGACGAGCAGCAGTTCGTCGTGGACGTGATCAACTCGCTCGAGCTCTCCCCGGACTGGAGGAGCACCGCGGTCATCGTCAACTACGACGATTCAGACGGCTGGTATGACCACGTCTACAGCGGAGTCAACAACCCGTCGCTGTCGCCGGCGGACAACCTCACGAACACCACATTCACGGGACCGACGTCCGGTCAGTGCGGGCCTGACTCGCAGACCACGGCACCGCTGGCGAGCGAGCAGGGCCGGTGTGGCTTCGGGCCACGGCTGCCGATGCTCGTGATCTCGCCGTTCGCGCGGCACAACTACGTAGACCACAACCTCAGCGACCAGGCCTCGATCATCAACCTGGTCGAGTACAACTGGGGCCTGCCCGGAATCGCCGGATCCGCCGACCAGGTGCTGGCGGGCAAGGACGCATCCGAGCGGGTTCGCTTCGACCTGGGCGCAATGTTCAGGTTCACCCGTCCGCGCGACAACAAGGTGATCCTCGACCCGTACACGGGAGAGGTGTTGCACCGCTACCGGGTGCCCAAGCCATGCCACAAAGGGCGCCGCGACCGGTGTGGCGGCTAGGTCACGGAGTCCCCGGACGGTGAAAGCAGGCTAGACAACCACTGAACCGCGTGACGCAGGCCCACCGGGTCGATCTGGTGGGCCGCGTCCGACTCGTGGTAATCGACGTCGAGCCCGCCGGCGCGCAGGAGCTCGAGCGCGCGGCGGGCGAAGTCGACCTCGATCACCGGGTCGTTCCGGCCGTGGGCGATGAACACGTTCGTCGACTCCCGATCGGACAGGTGCGGCTGCCAGTCCTCGACGGTGGGCACGAACCCGGAGAACGCGAGAATCCCGCGGGGCGCGGGGCGATCGCCGCCGAGCCCGAGCGCGTAGCTCATCACGGTGCCCATCGAAAAGCCGCCGAGCACGGTCTGCTCGGGCCCGAGCCCGGTCCGCTGCCACAACTCGTCGTGGAACGCCGCCAGCGCGCGATACGACGAGTGGAACGTCTCCGGCTCGGGGTAGCCGACGCGCATCACGGCGTACCAGTGATTTCCGGGCGCGCCCGGGAACCGAAACGGGCCACGTGGCGCGGCGATGTGAAGTCGCTGCTCAGGATCGAGGACGTCGGCCAGCGGGAGCAGGTCGAGCTCGCTGGTGCCGCGACCGTGGTGGAGCACCAGCAGCCCGGTCGCCTGTCCCGCCGCGGGACGTTCTTCGAAGATGAGGGGTTCCATCAGCCCAAGTATGTGACGATCGAGCTCCGCGGCGCCCGCTCCGGCGCTTCCTTCTCCTGGCGCGGCCAGCCGAGATGGATCAGCGCGACGAACCGCTCGCCGTCCGGGATCTCCAATGCGGTGCGGCCGGCCGGCGTCCGCAGCACCTCCGGCGTCCGCCAGTATCCGGCCAGTCCGCGCGCGTGGGCGCCCAGCAGCACGGCGTAGGTCGCGCACGCCGTCGCGCACAGGTCCTCCTCGTCCTGGACGGGATCGCCGGTGCTCGTCACCGTCGCCGCGACCAGCGTCGGCGCGCGGTCGAGCTTTGCCGCCGCCTCGGGCCCGGCCGCCTGCTTGAGCCGCTCCAGGGAGCTCGGCCCGAGCACCCGGAATCGCCACGGATTCGTGAGGTGGTGGTTCGGCGCCCAGCGCGCCAGCTCGAGCAGCTCGTCGAGCAGCTCGCGGGGCACCGCCTCGGACTGGAACGCCTTGTGCGTGCGTCGTTCCCGGATCGCCTGCTCGACGTCCATCACTCGGTCATCGGGATGTGGCCGGGTTGGGTCGCGACCCGCGCCAGCCACGTGCGGACGCCGGGATAGGGCTCGAGCTCGAAGCCGCCTTCGGGGGCGACGTGCGTGTACGCGTACAGGGCGATGTCCGCGATCGAGTACTGCTCGCCGACGAGGTAGTGGTTGTCGGTCAGCCGTCGGTCGAGCGCTTCGAGCGCCGCGTGGCCGCCCCGCTCCTTGGCTTTGAGGTCGTCCGGCCCCGGGGTGATCCCGGCAATCCGCCAGAACCGGGCCACGGCGATGTACGGCTCGTGGCTGTACTGCTCGAAGAACAGCCACTGGAGCACCTGCGCCCGCTCGAACCGATCCTCGGGCACGTACTCCGTGCCCTCGGCGAAGTAGGAGATGATCGCGTTCGACTCGCCCAGCGAGCGCCCGTCATCGAGCACCAGCGTCGGCACTCGAAGCGCCGGGTTCAGCTCCCCGAGCAGCTCCCGGCGATTCGAGCGATCGATCACGTCGACCTCATGCTTCTCGTAATCGAGGCCGAGGTGCGAGAACAGCAGCCGGACCTTGTAGCAGTTGCCCGAGACCTGGGAGTTGTAGAGGAGCACGAAGATCGGAAGTATGCAGGCTTACTTCACGACGGACTTCGAGAACACGCGAATCGAGACCGCGGTCAGCGCGGCGGCGAACAGCGCCACCACCGCCAAGCTCAGCCATGCCTGCACCGTCGTGTTGCCCGCCCCCCAGATCTGGTGAAGGCCCTTGCCGCTGGGGTCGACCAGCGCGTAGCGCATCAGCGCCAGCGCGTGGGTGAGCGGCATGAACTTGGCGATCGTCGTCAGCGCGCGCGGCATCGCCGCGATCGGATACAGCGCCCCGGCGAAGAAGAACGGGAGGATCGCCAGCGCCGGGGTCGCGCCGATGTACTCCTCCTGCTTGTTGACCCGCGCCGCCAGCGTCTCGGCCACGCCGTACATGAACACCGTGAACAGCAGCGTGGCCCCGACGAACCAGCCCATGCCAGAGGCGGTGACGTGAAACGAGGCGCCGCGCAGCGCCGAGAGCCCCAGCAGCACCGTGACCTGGAGCGCCGCCAGGGCGATCACGACGAGCACGTTGCCGACGACGATGTACGCCCGCGGGATCGGCGCCGCCAGCAGCTCGCGCTGGGCCCCGCTGTGGCGGTCGACGATGACGCTGAGCCCGGCGAAGATGCAGGTCAGCGGGACGACGAGCCCGACGGTGCCGACGCCGACGAACGACTGGTAGTCGATGCCCGAGTGAAGGCCTCCGGTGGCGACCTTGAGCGCCGGCGCGACGACGAGCGCCAACAGCATCGGGCCAAGCAGCGGGACCGCGATCTGGCGGGGGTTGCCCGCGGTCAGGGCCGCGCGGCGCCGCGCCAGCGTGGCCAGGGCGCCGGTGCGCCGAACTCGCCCCGGGGCGGGGAGGGGGATGGTTTGTGCGTCCGCAATCGTGGACATGGCTCTTCTCCTAGTCGGTTGTGGTTCCCGTCAATTGCAGGTAGACGTCGTCGAGCGTCGGCGCTCGCGTGGAGATCTGCGACACGCGGATCCGCTCGGCCTCGACCGCCGCCAGCGCATCGCCGGCCGGGCGGCCGCGGAGCGGCACGGTCAGGCGGGCGCCGACCGCGAATGCGTCCTGGCCCGCGATCCCCCGGTCCCGAAGATGGGCGAGGGTCGCGTGGGGCTCGTCGTCGACTCGCAACTCGAGGAGCTCCTCGCCGAATCTGGCGAGCAGCGACTGGGGACTCGCGAGCGCCACGACCGAGCCGTCGTGGACGATCGCCACCCGGTCGCACAGGCGCCGGGCCTCCTCGAGGTAGTGGGTCGTGATCAGGATCGTCAGATCGATGCGCGCCCGCAGCCCGGCGATCACGTCGAGCAGCTCGTGCCGGATGCGGGGGTCGAGACCGACGGTCGGCTCATCGAGGAACAGCACCTGCGGCTCGGAGACGAGGGCACGGGCGATCTCGAGCCGCCGGCGCTCGCCGCCGCTGTAGGTCTGCACAGGCCGACCGACCAGCTCCGAGAGCCCCAGGACATCGGTCAGCTCCCGCATCCGGCGCTCGGCCTTCGTCGCCGGGACGCCCCACAGCCGGGCGTGCAGCTCGAGGTTCGCGCGGCCGCTCAGGGTCGCGTCGACGACCGGCTCCTGAAAGACGACGCTGCTGGCACCGCGGACGAGCAGCGACTGGCGGGCGACGTCGTGGCCGGCAACTCGCGCGGTCCCGGCCGTCGGGATGATCGTTGTCGTGAACATGCCGACGAGCGTCGACTTGCCGGCGCCATTGGGCCCGAGCACGCCGAACACCTCACCCGGCGCCACCTCGAAGTTGACGCCCTTGACCGCCTCGATGCCGCCGGGATAGGTCTTCTTCAGCTGGGCCGCTTCAATCGCGTGCATGGGTTCATGCCTCCTGCGGGTCACATCACCCGCGTTGTATTCGTCATCGCTATTGACGGACGCCAACGAGAGGACGTGACCGATGAGTGCGATTGAGTGGCAGACCAAGCAGTTCGAGCAGAACCGCGATCATCTGCGGGCGGTCGCCTACCGGATGCTGGGCTCCGGCGCCGAGGCCGACGACGCCGTGCAGGAGGCGTGGTTGCGGGTCAGCCGGACGGAGACAGACACGGTCGAGAACATGCGCGGCTGGCTGACGACGGTCGTCAGCCGGATCTGCCTCGACATGCTTCGGGCGCGGCGCGCCCGCCGCGAGCAGCCCGTCGAGGACTGGCCGGTCGAGCCGGTGAGCACGTTCGAGCGGGCCCAGGACCCCGAGCAGGAGGCGCTGCTGGCCGAGTCGGTCGGCCTGGCCATGCTCGTCGTGCTCGAGAGGCTGACGCCGGGTGAGCGGCTGGCGTTCGTCCTCCACGACATGTTCGGCTTCCCCTTCGAGGAGATCGCGCCGGCGCTCGAGCGAAGCGTCCCGGCGACCCGCCAGCTCGCGAGCCGGGCCCGCCGGCGGGTCCGGGGAGCCGACACGGAGGCGGCGAGCAGCCGCCTAGCCCAGCAGCGGGCCGTGATCGACGCGTTCCTGGCCGCCTCTCACGGAGGCGACTTCGAGGCGCTGCTCGAGGTGCTCGACCCCAATGTCCAGCTCAAGGTCAACCGCACCAACTTCACCGACCCGACCCCGATAGACGTGACGGGGCGGGTCGAGGTCGCGCGCAGAGTGATCGCAAACGGCTCTCCGTTCGCGCACCTGGCGCAGCCGGCCGTCGTCGACGGCAACGCCGGACTCGTCGTCGCGGCCCCAGGGCGGGTCCTGTCGGTCGTCAGGTGCACGTTCGACGGCGACAGGCTGCGCACGATCGACGTGGACGTCCAGATGTGAGCTTGTTTGGGGGCGGCGCATGCGCGTCCCCACCGGCGGCGCATGCGCCGCCGGGGTCAGGGCGCATGCGCCCTGACCTACACCCGACCGGGCGGCCGGTCCTGGATCGCCCTCACGCCCTCCTTCGGCGCGAGCGTGACGCCGCGGAACTGAGCCTTGTCGAGCTTGGGCGAGGCCGGACGCAGGGCGGTGCGCTCGAGCACCCGGCGAAGCACGATTCGCATCTCCATCAGGGCGAAGCTCGCGCCCAGGCACCGGCGGATGCCGCCGCCGAATGGCACCCACGTGTACGTGTCGGGTGCGTCGGGACCGAGGAACCGCTCGGGCCTGAACCTGGAGGGTTCGGGGTAGAGGTCGCCGCGGCTGTGGATCATTCGGATCGAGGGGTTGATCTCGACGCCGGGAGGAATCACGTAGCCGTTGACGCGGAACGGTTCGCCGCGCACGACGCGCCCGACGCCGGGGATCACCGGCCGTATGCGCAGCGACTCCTTCACGACCGCGTCCAGGTACGCGTCGTCGCCCTCGCGGGCGCGCTTGTGAATAGCCGGCTCGTGGAGGAGGAGGTCGAACGTCCACGCGAGGCCGGTGGCGGTCGTTTCGTGGCCCGCCAGCAGGAGCGTGACGAGCTCGTCGCGCACCTCGGCATCGGTCAGGCGGTTTCCCTCGTCGTCCTCCGCGAGCAGCAACGCCGAGAACACGTCATCTTTCGATCCGAGCGACGGATCGGCACGCCGGCGCGCGATCTCGGCGTAGAGGACCTCGTCGACGGCGCGGCGGTTCTGCTCGAAGCGACGGGCCGCCGCCTGGTCGGGGGAGCGCCGGATGAGGAGGGCGAGCATCATCAGGCCCCGCGGCCGCGCCAGCGGCTCGATCATGCGGCGCAGCCGGGCTCTGAGCTCATCCTCCGCGGCCCCCGGCTCGTAGCCGAAGACGGCGCGCATGATCACGCGCAGCGTGAGCGACTGCATGCTGGCGAACAGCGCAAACGGCTCGCCGACCGGCCACGAGTCGATCTCGATGTCGGCCGAATCACGCATCACGTCCTCGTAGGCCTGCATCCGCCGGCCGTGAAACTGCGGCAGCATCAGCCGCCGGTGGCGGAGGTGCTCGGCGCCGTCGAGCAGCAGCACCGACCGCTCGCCGACCACCGGACCGAGTAGCGCGTTCGCTTCGCCGGCGTGCAGCTGGTCGGCCGGTCCCTGGAACAGCGCCTTGACGAGCCGTGGATCGAACAGCATCACGAAGCGGCTGTCGAACAGCGTGCTGAACGTGACCGCGCCCCCGTAGCGTCGCCGGCACATCTCGAGGAAGCGCGGGCCCACGAGCATGAAGCCGGCGGTCTGGGCGGCGCGCGGGAGTCGCGGCCCGGGGGGGAGCTCGTCGTAGGTGACGGGGTCGTCGGTGACGGGGAGGGTGTCTTCGGTAACGGACATCGAGATGACGATGGTCTCACAGCAGCCTAACCAAAAGCCCTCGCGGGCTTTATTGGCTGCTTACCGGGCCCGGGAGCCTCTGAATTGCCCGGCGGCGCTCCTGGCGGGTCAACCCATGCGGTCAGACGGGTCAAGTCTCAAAACAGCAAGGCGCATGCGCGAGAGCTTTCTGGTCTTCGGGAGTCCGACGATCGGCGAGGAGGAGATCGCCGAGGTGGTCGACTCGCTGCGATCCGGGTGGGTCGGCACCGGGCCGAAGGTGCAGCGCTTCGAGGCGATGCTGGCCGACTACGTGGACGTCCCGCATTGCCGGTGCGTGTCCTCGTGCACGGCGGCGCTGATCCTCGCGATGGAGGTGCTCGGCATCGGGCCGGGCGACGAGGTGCTGGTCCCGGCGATGACGTTCGTGGCCTCGGCGAACGCCGTCGAGCACGCCGGCGCGACGCCCGTGCTCGTCGACAGCGAACCGGCGACCGGGCTGATCGACCTCGCCGCCGCCGAGGCAGCGATCACCCCGCGCACGCGGGCGATCATGCCGGTCCACCTCGCCGGTCGCCCGGTCGACATGGATCGCCTGAACGAGCTGCGCGATCGTCATGGGCTGATCGTCGTCGAGGACGCCGCGCACGCGCTCGGGGCACAGTGGCGTGGCGGGCAGATCGGGACGTTCGGCAACGTCACGGCGTTCTCGTTCTACGTGACCAAGAACATCTCGACGATCGAGGGCGGGGCCCTCGTGACCGATCGCGCCGAGGTCGCGGAGGAGGTCGAACGGCTGGCGCTGCACGGGCTCAGCCTGGGCGCGTGGCAGCGGTTCTCGGACGCCGGGTTCCGCCACTACGAGGTCGTGCGCCCGGGATACAAGTACAACATGACCGACGTGCAGGCGGCGGTCGGCCTGCACCAGCTTCCGCGGCTCGATGGGTGGATCGACCGTCGCGCCGAGCTATGGGAGCGCTACGACGAGCTGCTCGCGGGACTGCCGCTCGTAACCCCGTCCGCGCCCGAGCCCGGCACGCGCCATGCCCGCCACCTCTATCAGGTACTGCTCGAGCCCGATGCGCCGCTGAGTCGGGACGAGCTGCTCGAGGGACTGACGGCGCGCAACATCGGGACCGGCGTGCACTACCGCGCGGTCCACCTGCACCCCTACTACCGCGAGCGCTACGGGCTCGCGCCCGAGGACTTCCCGGTCGCGAACACGATCTCGGAGCGCACGGTCAGCCTGCCGCTTGGACCGAGCGTCACTGAGGCCGACCAGGATGATGTGGCGGCGGCGCTGGCGGATCTGATCGGGGAGCGATGAGCACCTCGGAGTATCCGGCCACTCGGTTCGGGGGAACTCGAAGGCTTCCGCGACCGCGCTCAGCGATTTCGATCCGTCAGATTCCCGTCGACGTGTGGCTGGTGGGCGCGCTGGTGCTTGTCGCAGCCGCGATCCGGATCCTGACGATCGACAACCAGAGCTTCTGGTCCGACGAGGCGCTGACCGCCTACGAGGCGCACCTGCCGTTCGGTGCGATGATCAACACAGTCGCGCACGTCGAGACGACGCCGCCGCTGTATTTCGTGCTCGCGTGGGGGTGGGCGCACGTGTTCGGGACAGGCGAGATCGCGCTGCGGTCGATCTCGACGATCGCCGGAATCGCGCTGGTCCCGATCGCGTACCTGGCCGTCCGGGATCTGGTCTCACGGTGGGCGGGGGTGCTCGCGGCAGCGTTCGTGACCGTCAACCCGTTCCTCATCTGGTACTCGCAGGAGGCGCGGGCTTACATGCTGCTGGCCGCGCTGTGCGGCGCCTCGTTCCTGTTCTTCGTGCGTGCGCGCAGCGATCCGTCGCGGCGCAATCTGACCTGGTGGACGGTGTGGTCGGCGCTGGCGGTCATGACCCACTTCTTCGCCGGGTTCCTGGTCGCGCCGGAGGCGTTGTGGCTCTTGTGGGTGGCCCGGAGCCGGGCCGCGGTGCTGTGCGTGGCGGCAGTGGGCGTCGTGCAGCTGGCCGTCCTGCCGCTCGCCGTCACCGACACCAATCACGGCCCCCAATGGATTGCCCGAGTACCGCTCAGGCATCGCGTGGCCTCGGCGATCCTCGAGTGGGCGGTGAGCCTGCTGCAGCGGCGTGGAACGATGTCGGACGCGTTCCTGGCCGGCGCGGCCCTGTTCGTGATCGTCGCGCTGCTGGTGATCGTGGGCGGCGATGGGCGCACGCGCCGGGGCGCCGCCATCGCGGCGGCGATCGCCGGGTTCGTGTTCCTGGCGCCACTGGCGCTTTCGCTGATCGGCCAGGACTACTTCCTCTCGCGCAACGAGATTCCCGCGTTCGTGCCGTTGGCGACGGTGCTCGCGGCGGCCTGTGCGGCGCCGCGGATGCGCGTCGTCGGCACGGGGTTGGCGATCGCGCTGCTGGCGATGTTCTCGGCCGCCGCGATCTACGTCCAGACGCATCCGTTCCTCCAGCGACCGGACTGGCGCCATGTGGCTCACGCGCTCGGGCCGGCGGTCGCCCCGAGGGCGATCCTTGCCGCGGACGGGCTGACGGCGGATCCACTCAAGATCTACCTGCCCGGTGTTGACTGGACCGCGTCGCGCTCCCGGAAGGTGAGGCTTTCCGAGGTCGATGTGGTCGGCGCGACCAAGCGGATCGCCCTGGCGCAGAAGGCACGCCCGGCCGAGGAGGACTCGGTGCCGGTGCCCAGGCACACCGGTCGGCCGCTCCCGCGTTCGGTGGCGCCGCGCGGCATGCGCCTAGTGACGCGGTTCCGCGTCAACAACTGGGTGATCGCCAAGTTCGCGTTCAGGCATCCCGAATCGCTCAGCATCAATCAGCTCTCGGCGATGGCGCCGAGGTTCTTCCGGCGGACTCCGGCGGCGCTGCTCGTGTTCACCGAGCCCGCCGAGCGCAGGCGGTGAGGATCTTGCGCGAGAACAGGGACTAAGCAGGGCTTTATGGGAGTGGGGAGAGTTTGATGGGCATGGCCGGAGAAACCCCAGGCGCACGGGGCGATGAGATCGAGTTGAGCGTGGTCGTGCCCGTGTACGGGTGCGCCGACTGTCTCGCCGCCCTGCACGACCGGCTCACCCGCAGCGTCGAGCACGTCACCGATCGCTACGAGTTCGTGTTCGTCGACGACCGGAGCGTCGACGACGGCTGGGCGGTGCTGCGGCGTCTCGCCCGCGCCGACCCCCACGTCCGCGCCTACCGCCTGAGCCGCAACTTCGGTCAGGACGCCGCGATCACCGCCGGGCTCGCGCAGGCTCGGGGCGCCTGGGCGGTCGTGATGGACTGCGATCTCGAGGAGGCGCCGGAGGACATCCCGCGGTTGTGGGCGGCCGCCGGCGAGGGCTACGACGTCGTGCGCACCCTCCGCCGGGGATGGAGCCACTCGGCGTTCCGCCGGTGGACCAGCCGGCTGTACCGCAGGCTCACGCTCGAGACCGATGTCCGCCCGGACTACAGCAATCTCAGCCTGCTCTCGCGCCGGGTGATCGAGGCGTTTCTGCGGCTCCGCGACCGGGACCGCGAATACATGATCGCGCTCGACTGGCTCGGGTTCGATTCGACCGCGATCGAGATCGAGCATCACGAGCGCCACGCGGGGAAGAGCGGATACACGTTTCATCGGCTGATCCGAGTCGCCCTTGACGGCATGTTCTTCCGCAGCACCGTGCTGCTGCGGCTGGTCGTGCTCGTCGGGTTCCTGGTCGCGCTCGCCGGGCTGGTGATCGCCGGGTTCGAGATCGTCGACTACTTCGCCGAGCCGTCGAAGACCGTTCCCGGTTACACGAGCCTGGCTGTCCTGCTGCTGGTGCTGGCGGGAGTGATCATCGTGAGCGTCGGCGTCGTCGGCCTGTACGTCGGGAGGATCTTCGAGCAGGTCAAGAACCGGCCGCTGTTCTTGATCGACCGGGAGGCGCTGGGTGAGCCCGAAGAGGGCCGACCGGTCGAGCAGCTCGAGCTCCAGCCGGTCGAGGCGATCGGCGCCGGAGCTCAGACCCGCGCGTCGAGCACGTAGACCTTCTCGCGGCCGCCGGGGGCGAGGAAGGCTCGGATGACGCGCTGCGCGTAGCGGTCCATGAGCGCGTCGAGCGCGGCCTCGTTGAAGCGGTGCTCGTGGCCGCCGGTGCCCGGATCCGTGGCGCGCTGCCCGAGCGAGCCGATCACCGGCGCCCGGCTGGAGGAGAGATTGCGGATCGGCTCCGCGACGATCACGCGCTGCTTTGCCGCCGCGAGCATCCGGTCGACGATCGCCTCGGCTTCGGGCAGGAAGTGGTAGAGGCTGGCCTGGATCAGGGCGACGTCGGTCGTTGGGAGGGGCTGGTCGCCGCCGGCGAGGTCGACTCGGCGGGCGTCGACGCCGCGGCTCTCAAGCCGCTCGACGAACCCCTCGTTGACGTCGAGCCCGATGTAGGGATGATCCGTGAGATAGCGGAAGTACAGCGTCCCGGGGCCGCAGCACAGCTCGAGCACCGAGGCGCCCTGGGGGACCTGCTCGGCCACGACGCGCATCCGGTCCTCGTAGTGGCGGCCGTAGAGCGCCCGCATCAGCAGCTCGTAGCCGCGTGAGCTGCGGTAGATCAGGCTCGTGCTCACGGGGGCGACGGTAGCGGGTCACCGGCGGATAACGTTCGCGCCCGTGTCCGACCCCTCGATCCTGAACAGAGCCGCCGCGCTCGGGCGTCGGGGCGCGGTCGAGTCCCGGGCCCTCAGACACGCCTACCGGGCCGGGATGGTCGGGTTGGATGGACCGGGCCGCGCGATCGCGATCTTCCGCGCGCTCGATCGGCTCGGGCAGCTGGGAGGGGCGATCGCGATCGCCGCGATCCGCCACGGCGATCGTCCCGGCCTGACCGACGAGCGCGGCACGCTGACGTTCGCCGAGCTCGACGCCCGCTCGGATGCGCTCGCCTGCGGGTTCCGCGACCGCGGTCTACGCGGCGGCGACGGCGTGGGGATCCTCTGCCGCAACCATCGCGGCTTCCTCGACATCACGTTCGGTGCCGCCAAGGCGGGCGCCCGCATCCTGTATCTGAACACCGACTTCGCGGGACCGCAGCTCCGCGACGTGTGCGAGCGGGAGGGGATCTCCCTGCTCGTGCACGACGAGGAGTACGAGGCGCTCGTGGGCTCGATCCCGACTCGGCACGGCCGGCTGCTCGGGTGGACCGACGGAGAGCCGCCGGCGGACTCGCTCGAGGCCGTGATCGCCGCGTTCGCGGATCGGACGCCGCCGCCCCCGGCCGAGCCCGCCTCGGTCGTGCTGCTGACGAGCGGGACGACGGGGACGCCGAAGGGGGCGCCGCGCGGGCAGGGGCGGTCTTTGGCACCGATCGGAGCACTTTTGTCGAAGGTGCCCTATCGGGCGCGCGAGGCGACGTATGTCGCCGCGCCGTTGTTCCACGGGCTCGGGTTCACGCAGATGGCGCTGTCGGTGACGCTCGGCTGCACGACGATCGTCGAGCGGCAGTTCAACCCGGAGCGCGTACTGGACGCGATCGGCCGGTGGCGGCCGACGGCGCTCGTGGTCGTGCCGGTGATGCTGCAGCGGATCGTCGGCGTGCTCGAGGAGCAGCCGGGGCGCTATGACACCAGCTCGCTGCGGATCGTGTTCTGCTCGGGCTCGCAGCTCGAGGCGGACCTGGTCCGGCGGGCCCGGCGCACGATCGGCGAGAAGCTCTACAACTTCTACGGCTCGACCGAGGTCGCGTACGCCACGTTCGCCACGCCAGAGGACCTGCGCCTCGCTCCCGGCACGGCCGGCCGGGTGCCGTTCAGCGCCGTCGTCCGCCTGTACGACTTCGAGGGCCGTCCGGTGGTCGGGCCTGAACGGTCGGGGCGAATCTTCGTCGGCAACCCGTTCCAGTTCGACGGCTACACCGGCGGCGGCAACAAGGAGGTGATCGACGGCCTGATGAGCACCGGCGACGTCGGCCACTTCGACGCCGACGGCCGGCTCTTCGTCGACGGCCGCGACGACGAGATGATTGTCTCCGGCGGCGAGAACCTGTTCCCCGGAGAGGTCGAACAGCTGCTGTACGGGCATCCGGGCGTCGAGGAGGTGGCGGCGATCGGGGTTCCGGACGAGGACTTCGGCCAGCGACTCGCGGTGTTCCTCGTGCGCAAGCCGGGGGTGGAGCTGACCGCGGACGAGGTCAGGGAGTTTGTGAAGGACAACCTGGCGCGCTACAAGGTCCCGCGCGACGTGGCGTTCCTCGACGAGCTCCCCCGCAATCCGACCGGGAAGGTGCTGAAGCGGACATTGCGGGAGGATGGCGCGGGCGGGGGGTGAGGCGGTGGCGGTGGCGGGGGTTTCGACTCTCGGCGCGCGGGGCAACTGTCGCGGCGGCCGGCTCGGGTCTGCGGGCGGCTCGGTAAAAGGCAGCAGGGAGGGGGTTGGTGGGGCGGTTCGCTGGGCGCCGGCGGGGGCTTTTGCCTGCTTGATCGCCCAGATTGGCCGGCGCCGGGGGAGTTTGGGCGCTCGTGCGGGTCTTCCATGCGAGTTTGTGCCGGGAGTGTGTCGGGAGTGTCACGGGGATGGTGCTTACCGCGTCAACACCGGCGCCAGATCCGAGCCCTGACGTATTGAGCACACTCCTCGTGCACAGCTCGACAGGGCTCGCCATCCGGCGCAAGATTGTCGTGCTGTGGAAAGCGCCGGGATAAACCGGCATGGAGAAGGAGCGGAAGGAGCTCTGCATCGAGGATTTAGCGAATCACGGTGGCCCTGAGTCATGCGTCGGCCGTCCGCGAGGGCGGCGGCGAAGCGTTGACAGGGGTCGTGCGGGCGGGGCTATTGAGCCGCGAAATGACAATTTAGTTCGGGGTGCCGACGCTCTCATAACAGGCGGAAGGCCATGTCGCTGGCGGCGTTATCGCGAGTCGCTGGGGAACCCCGCGCGGTCGAAGAACCCAGGCACGTACGAAGGTCTTCATGCGCGAGAACCGGGAGATCCCGCGGTCACTCGTCCTGTGGTCAGGGGCGGGTCGCGAGGGGAACGCTGAGGCGGTAATCCCTCGATGCACGAGCGCGGGAAGTCAGACAGGCTCGTAGTACCGGCGAAGCCGCCGAACAAGCCCGCGGGTGCGGGGGCGGAGGTGGTGGAGGGAAGGGGCCTGCCCGAGGGGAACACGGCCAGGGAAACACGTCCCGGACCCAGTGCCGGGGAGGGCGTGTCAAGCGATCTGGATCGTGTGCGCCGGGTGGCGCGAAGGGATGGTGGTGTGCGGTTCACCGCGCTTCTGCACCACGTGAGCGTGGATCGCCTGCGGATGGCGTACTGGGGGTTGAATCCCAGGGCGGCGACCGGGGTGGACGGGGTCACGTGGCGGGAATACGGGCTGGATCTCGAGGAGAACCTTCGGGGTCTGCATGCTCGGGTTCACAGGGGCGCTTATCGGGCGAGGCCGACTCGGAGGGTGTTCATCGCCAAGCCGGACGGGCGGCTGCGGCCGCTCGGGGTCGCTGCGTTGGAGGATAAGCTCCTGCAGCGGGCGGTGGTGGAGGTGTTGAACGCCGTCTATGAGGGGGACTTTCTCGGTTTCTCGTACGGGTTTCGGCCGGGGCGCGGCCAGCATGACGCGTTGGACGCGCTCGCGGTCGGGATCGGTCGCAGGAGGGTGAACTGGGTGCTCGACGCGGATATCCGCGACTTCTTCGGCTCGCTTGACCGGGCGTGGCTTGAGAGGTTTCTGGAGCACCGGATCGCGGACAGGAGGGTCCTTCGCCTGATCCAGCGATGGTTGAAGGCGGGGGTCATCGAGGACGGGGAGTGGTCGAGCGCGGAGGAGGGAACGGCCCAGGGAGCGTCGATTTCGCCGCTGCTCGGGAACGTGTATCTGCACTACGCGTTTGACCTGTGGGCCGAGCGGTGGCGGCGGCGGCACGCACACGGGGACGTGATCCTGGTGCGGTTCGCCGACGACTTTCTGGCGGGCTTTGAGCATCGTGAGGACGCCGAGCGGTTCCTGGCTGACCTGCGTGAGCGGTTGGCGGGGTTCGGCTTGGAGCTGGCGGCCGAGAAGACGCGGCTGATCGAGTTCGGGCGGTTCGCCGCCCGAAATCGTGAACGTCGCGGCGATCAAAAGCCTGAGACGTTCGAGTTCCTGGGGTTCACGCACACGTGCGCGACGACCAGGCGCGGGCGGTTCAAGCTCAAGCGGACCACGAGCAAGAAGAAGATGCGAGCGAAGCTCAGATCGGTCAAGACCGAGATGAGGCGACGACGCGATCTCCCGATCCCCATCCAAGGACGCTGGCTCGCCAGCGTCCTGGTCGGGCACTATCGCTATTACGCGGTACCCGACAACAGCAGAGCGTTGCGGGGGTTCCGCGAACGCGTCATCCAACACTGGCGGCGGGCGCTTTCGCGCCGCAGCCAAAAGGGACGCATGACGTGGGAGCGGATCAAACGCTACGCCGAGCGATGGCTACCTCAGCCCCGCATCCTGCACCCCTGGCCCAACACGCGCTTCGACGCCAAAACCCAAGGGAGGAGCCCAGTGCGTTAGACGCGCACGCTGGGATCTGCGCGGGGGGCGGCTGGCAACAGCCGTCCCTACCGCGATCATCATCGAGGGGCCCCGCGATCGCGCCCGTTCCCTCTCCTTCCCAGTGCCGTTCACCGGGCCGCCGCCAATCGGGGCTGCCGGGCGCGGAGCGCCCGCGGGCCGAGAGTCGACAGCAACGGAGCCGGCGCCGCCCGCCCCGCCGGCGCCACCCGACCCTCCCCCCGCCACCGCGCCACCGGCCCACGCCCGCCATCTGTCAAAGTAATTTCAAGCTTGTGGCCTATCTTGGACTCATCCAAGGAAAGGCTTTGTGATGACGAGGTTCCTACGCACTGCTTCAACCCGACGGCTGCTGGCGATGATCGGCGGTGTGATCGTGGCGATCGCGCTGGGTACGGCGATTGCGGTCGCGGCCGGGGGATCGGGTCCTGTTCCGCGCAAGACGTCGCTGGCGCGGGCCGTTCATGGCGCGCTCGCCGCCCGGGCGATGCAGGGAATCTCGGGCCGGATCAGCTTCACGAACCACCTGATCGACGCGTCGGACTTCCAGGGCAACGTCGATCCGATCCTGAGCGGCGCCAGCGGGAGGTTCTGGGTCTCCAAGGACCAGCTCCGTCTGGAGCTCCAGTCCGACAACGGCGACGCCCAGGTGATCGTCAGCAACGGCTCGTTCTGGATCTCCGATCCCTCCTCGAACACCGTCTACGAGGGCACGCTGCCCTCACACGGCAAGCAGAAGGACAGCGCCAAGGGACAGGACGCGATCCCGTCAGTGGCCGAGATCCAGCGCGACATCAACCGTCTCGCCCGCCACCTGAACTTGTCAACCGCGATTCCGGGCGACGTCGCCGGCCGGGCGGCGTACACGGTCAAGATCTCGCCCAAGCACGACGGCGGTCTGCTCGGCAACGTTCAGCTCGCGTGGGATGCCGTCCACGGCGTGCCACTGCGGATCGGGATCTACGCGCAGGGCCAGAGCTCGCCGGTGCTCCAGCTCAAGGTCACCGACATCTCCTACGGTTCGGTCGCGGGTTCCGTGTTCTCGATGAAGCCGCCGAACGGGGACAAGGTTGTGAGGATCGCGCCGGCGGCCGGCAACGCGAACCCGACCGCCCCGCTCACGGGCAAGGCCCGGAGCCACAGCGCTCACGCCGAGATCACCGGACTCGCCGCGGTGGCGCGCCATCTGCCGTTCAAGCCGAGCGCGCCGCCTTCCCTCGATGGCCTGAAGCGCCAGTCGGTCACGCTGCTCGACTGGGGCGGCACGCCCGCCGCGCTCGTCACCTACGGGGAGAATCTCGGTGGCGTGGCGGTGGTGGAGCAGCAGGCTAACGCCAGCAACGCCAGCCAGAGCACGAACTCGGGCGGCGGTCAGGGCGGCCAGGGAGGCCTCAGCCTGCCGACGGCCTCGATCCATGGCCGCACCGCGCAGGAGCTCGCCACCCCGCTCGGCACGGTGCTCCGGTTCACGCGCGACGGCGTGGCGTACACCGTGATCGGGTCGGTGCCGCCGACGGCCGCCGAGCTCGCGGCCAGAGCGCTGTGACCGCGCAGCCTGACGGTCCCGTGCCGCTCGAGGTGCGGGGTCTCGTCAAGCGCTACGACAAGCTGACCGCCGTCGCCGGCGTTGACGTCACCGTCAACGTCGGCGACGTGTACGGCTATCTGGGGCCCAACGGGGCGGGCAAGACGACCTCGCTGCGGATGATGCTCGGACTGATCCGGCCGACGTCGGGGACCGTGCGCCTGTTCGGCCGCGACCCGATGGAGACGGTCCGGGCGCTCGAGGGCGTCGCCGGCTTCGTCGAGGCCCCGACCTTCTACCCGTACCTGACGGCGCGGCGGAATCTCGAGCTGCTGGCGGCATTCGACGGCTTCGACGCGCGCCGGCGGATCGACGAGGCGCTCGACACCGTCGATTTGTCGGACCGCGCGGGCGACAAGGTCGGAGGCTATTCGCACGGGATGCGCCAGCGGTTGGGGATCGCCGCGGCCCTGTTGCGCGACCCCTCGCTGCTGCTGCTCGACGAGCCGGCGACCGGGCTCGACCCGGCGGGGATGCGCGATATGCGCGTGTTGATCCGCCGGCTCGCCGATCAGGGCATGACGGTCGTGCTCTCGAGCCATCTGCTCGCGGAGGTCGAGGAGGTGTGCAACCGCGTCGCGATCGTGCGCACCGGCAAGATCGTCTACGAGGGGGAGATCGCCGAGCTCAAGCGCGGCGCCGGGACCGTCTACCGCCTCACGACGACCGACGACGACCGGGCCCTCGCGGTCTGCCGGGCCCAGCCGGGAATCGATGACGTCCACACCGAGCACGGGCGGATCGCGTTCAAGGCGGCCGACGACGGGGCGGTAGCCGAGCTCTCGCAGGCGCTGATCGAGGCGGGCGCGCTGATCCAGATCCTGACCCCGCAGACCGTGACCCTCGAGGATCTGTTCTTCTCGCTCACCGAGGGCGTCGACGGCGCCGGCGCGGCGCCGGCGGCCGTCGGTTCTCAGGCCGAGCCGCCGACGGTGGAGAGCGCGCGGTGAGACCCGGCGTGCTGACGGTGTACCGCTGGGAGCTGTTCAAGCTCCGCCACCAGAAGCGAACGTACCTCGGGCTGGGAGCTGCGGCGCTCGTCCCGATCCTGTTCGTGGTCGCGATCCACTTCCGCCACAACCGCCACGGGGGCGACTTTGCCTTCTCCTCCTACCTCACGCGCAGCGGCCTCGCCGTCCCGCTAGTGCTGCTGCTGTTCGGCGCGGTCTGGATGTTCCCATTGATCACGGCGCTCGTCGCCGGGGACATCATCGCCTCCGAGGATCACAACGGAACGCTCAAGACGATCTTCACCCGCTCGCTCGAGCGCAGCCAGATCTTCGCCGGCAAGGCGCTGGCCACCGCGACGTACGCGATCGCGGCGATCCTGCTGAGCGGGACGGTAGGGGTCGTCGCCGGCAGCATGCAGTCGGGGTTCAATTCGCTCCAGACCCTGTCCGGGACGATCGTCTCCGCGCCCAAGGCGCTGGAGCTCGTCTATGTCGGCCTGCTCGTCTACCTCATCCCGATCGGGGCGATCGTCTGCATCGGCCTGCTGCTGTCGTCGATCACCCGCAACAGCGCGGCGGCCGTCGTCGGGACGCTGATGGTGTCGCTGCTGATCCAGCTGATCGGCATTCTGCCGGGGCTGGGCGGCCTGCAGCCGTACCTGCTGAGCACGCAGTTCAACGCCTGGCAGGGGCTGCTGCGCACGCCGATCGACTGGTCGCCGATCGTGCAGGCCGCCTGGGTGTGCGCGCTCTACGGGATTCCGGCGCTGTTCGCCGCGTACCTCGTGTTCCTGCGCCGCGACGTCGCCGGTGGGTGACGACGGCTTAGGCGCGCCGGGGGCTTCGTCGAGGGACCGCGTGCTGGTCGTCGATGACGACCCGTCGCTGCTGCGGATGCTCGCGCGGACGCTGGCCGCCGAGGGGTTCGAGGTCACCGCCGCGGCCGATGGCGCCGCGGCTCTGATCGCCACCGAGCGCGCGGCGCCCGACGTGATCGTCCTCGATGTGACGATGCCGGGCCTCGATGGACTCGCCGTCTGCCGCCGGCTGCGCGCCAAGGGGCTGGCGACGCCGATCCTGATGCTGACCGCCCGTGACGCCGTGTCCGACCGGGTCGCCGGGCTCGAGGCCGGAGCGGATGACTACCTGATCAAACCGTTCGCGTCGGAGGAGCTGATCGCGCGGATCCGCGCGCTGAACCGCCGGCATCTCGAACCGCAGCCGCTGCTCTCCTACGCCGACCTCGTGCTCGACGTGCGGGGGCGCTCGCTGGTCAGGGCCGGCCGGACGATCGAGCTGACCGGCCGCGAGGTCGCGCTGCTCGAGCTTCTGCTGCGCCAGCCCGGCCGGACGGTCACGCGGGAGTACGCTTTGGAGCAGATCTGGGAAGGTGCAGCGGAGGCGAACGTGGTTGATCGCTACATAACCCGCTTGCGCCGGAAGCTCGGCCCGCCGGCGCTGATCCGAACGGTCCGGGGGTCGGGATTCACGCTTCGGGCCTGAACCGGCTGGTCCCGCGGACGCTCCGCGCCCGGCTGGTGCTGGCCGCGGTCGCGTCGGTGCTCGCCGGCGTCGCCGTGCTCGCGGTGGCGTCTGTGCTGATCGTCGGGCACCAGCTGCGAAGCTCGCTCGACACCGCCCTGCGCCAGCGCGCCCAGCAGGTCGCCGAACTCGCGGTCTCGGCGCCGGCGGTGCTCTCCAGTCCCGGCGCGCTCGAGAGCCCGGTGTCGGGGCACCAGATCGTGGTCGAGGTGGTCGACTCCCGCGGGCGGATCATCGCCAGGTCGCTGACGCTCGGCGCGGAGCTGCTGCCTCAGGATCGCCTCGCCCGCACGGCGCGCCTGTCCGGACGCACGGGGTTCGAGAACGTCGATGTCGGCGGGAACCCGTTCCGGCTGTATGCGGCGCCGATCGCGGACGCGGGCGGCCCGGCCGCCGGCGGCGCCGTGCTGGTCGCATCGGAGACGACGGACATCTCGAACACGATCAGCCACATCGGGTTCCTGCTCGCGGTGATCGGCGCCGCGGTGGCACTCGTCGCGGCGCTCGTCGCGGCGGTGTTGAGCCGTCGCGGGCTGCGCCCGCTTCAGCGTCTCGCCACCGCCGCTCAGGAGATCGAGAGGACCGCCGATCCGTCCAAGCGGCTGCCCGAGCCGGGGGTCGCCGACGAGGTGGCGCAGCTCAGCGGCGTGCTCAACCGGATGCTGGCCGCACTCGAGCGCTCGCGCGAGAACGAACGTCGATTCCTGGCCGACGCCTCGCACGAGCTGCGCACGCCGGTGGCTGCGCTGCTGGGCAACGTCGAGTTCGCCGCGCGTCACGGCGCCGACGAGGAGGTGCTGGGCGACCTTCGCCGCGACGCCGACCGCCTGGCCCGGCTGGTCGACGATCTGCTCGTGCTCGAACGCGCGGGCGAGAGGGAGCGGGAGCTGACCGCGGTCGAGCTCGACGACCTCGTCGAGGCGGTCGTGCTCAGCCACGAGGACGGAAGGGTGACGCTCGAGTGCGTCGAGCCCGTCCGAGTGCAGGGCGAGCCCGACGCGCTCCGGCGGGTGGTCGAGAACCTGATCGAGAACGCGCTCGTGCACGGTCCGGCCGGCGGCGCGGTGACTGTCGCCCTAACCGTCGCCGACGGCCGGGCGCGACTTAGCGTTCGCGACGACGGCAGCGGCCCGGACCCCGCCCACCGCGACCGCCTGTTCGAGCGGTTCTGGCGCGGCCCCGACGCCGTGCATCGATCGGGATCCGGCCTCGGATTATCGATCGTCGCCGCCGTCGTCGAGCGCCACGGGGGCCGCGTGCTTGTCGACGGGGCGACGTTCACGATCGAGCTGCCGGCGCTGAAAACGGCTGCACACGCAGAGCACGGCCCAACGCGGCCGTAGATGAATTCTCATGCTTGTCTTAGGGAGATCTGATTGTGTGCTCGAATAATTCGGCTGATGATTGGCGCAGACCATCGCTCGCGAGGACGCCCTAGCAAGTCGCTGGCCCAGCTGGAGCGGGATGCCGCGCTCGGGCGGCTTGCGCGTGCCCGCGGTTGGCTGATCGTCGGCGCCACAGCCGCGACGGCGGTGATCGCCGCCGCCGTGTCGGCAGCAGCGCCCGGACACAAGCTCAGTGCCCGTAGCCCGGCGGTTGCTGCTCGCACGAGTGGGGCGCCGGTCGGGTCATCGGCCCTGATGCCGGCGCTCGCCAGCCCTGCCCAACTCGGCCTGCAGAGTCCCAATGAGGCGCCGCAGCCGAGCCCATCGCCCCCTCCCCAGGCCTCGGCTCCGAGCCCGGCGCCGGCGCCCGCACCGTCGCCTGCGCCGGTGTCTGGCGGCTCCTGAGCCCAACGGACAGCCCGGTGTTCGATAACCAAGCCTGCTCGGCCACGTTTCCGGCGCTCGGAACCACGGCGATCGTGGCCGTGGCCGACGCGCCCCGCCTGGCGCGCGCGTGCGAGGCGGTGCAGGGCGTGATCGCAGACTTCGATCTGGCGTGCTCGCGGTTCCGCGAGGACTCGGAGCTGTCGGCCGTCAATCACGCTCGCGGTTCCCCGGTCACGGTCAGCCCGCTGCTGCTGGACGCGGTGAAGGCGGCGGTCCGCGCAGCGGCGCTGACCGACGGAGATGTCGACCCCACCGTCGGGCAGGCGCTGATCGCACTCGGCTACGACCGCGACTTTGAGGAGCTGGCGGCGCTCGGGCCGCGGCGGGCGGCGTTCGCGGCCGTGCCCGGATGGCGGACCGTCGAGGTCGACCCCGCTCGCGCCACAGTTCGCGTGCCGCGTGGCGTGACCCTCGATCTCGGCGCCACGGCCAAGGCGCTGTGCGCCGACCGCGCGGCGGACGAGGCGTTCCGGGCGGCTCGCTGCGGCGTGCTGGTCGGCATCGGCGGCGACATGGCGATCGCCGGCGCCGCTCCGGACACAGGATGGCGGATCCGAGTGACCGACGATCACCGCGCCGGGCTCGAATCTCCGGGCCAGTGGATAACGGTACGGTCCGGAGGGCTCGCCACGTCGAGCACGACGACCCGACGCTGGTACGCAGGCGCGGAGAGCGTCCACCATGTGCTCGATCCGGCCACCGGCGCCTCCGCCGCGGTTGTCTGGCGGACCGCCAGCGTCACGGCCGCCTCGTGTCTGGACGCGAACATTGCCGCCACCGCGACCATCGTCCGCGGCGAGGGGGCGGTCAGCTGGCTCGAGTCGCTGGGACTGCCGAGCCGGCTGGTTCGCGCCAACGGCACGGTCCTGCATGTCGGCGGCTGGCCCGCCGAGGGCGATGACTCGGTAGTGGTCGCGCGGGGCGGCGAGGAGGTGGCGTGACGATCGCGTCGGCAACGGTCGGGCCGAGCGCCTACTGGTACCTGGCGCGCGGCACCGGCGCGGTCGCGTTGATCCTGCTCACCGTGAGCGTGGTGCTCGGAGTGCTCGGCTCGCTGCGGTTCGCGCTCGCGCCGCGCTGGCCTCGGTTCGCGATCGACACTCTGCACCGCGACGTCTCGCTCCTGGTGATTGCGCTGCTCGTCGTCCACATCATCACGAGCGTGCTCGACAGCTTCGCGCCGATCACGCTCAGCGACGCGGTGATCCCATTCGTGTCGACTTACCGTCCTCTGTGGCTCGGTCTGGGCGCGCTGTCGTTCGACATCCTGGTGGCGCTGGTCGTGACCAGCATGCTGCGACGCCGCGTCGGCTATCGCAACTGGCGCCTCATCCACTGGCTCGCGTACGCGAGCTGGCCGGTGGCGGTCCTTCACGGTCTCGGCACCGGCAGCGATACGAAGGTGTGGTGGATGCTGGCGCTGACCGCCGCCTGCGTCGCGGCGGTGACGATCGCCACGTTGGTGCGGATCTCGCGCACCGATGGCGTGCCCGAAGGCCTCCGGGCGCCGGCGGCAACCGCGGCGGTGATCGCGCCGATCGCGATCGTGATCTTCGCCCTGGCCGGACCGCTCCAGACCGGCTGGGCGCGCCGGGCGGGCACGCCGGCGCGGCTGCTCGCCGCGCATGTATCGGCGCCCGCTGCGACACCGCGTCCGGTCTCGACGAGGGGGAGATTGCGGCTCCCCGTGTCTACGGCCCTCGCCGGAAGCTTGAGCCAATCGCCGGCCGTGGGCGGCACGATCATCGACCTCGGGCTGCAGGTCACCGGGGGCGCCCACGGCAGGCTGCGGATCCGGCTCGCGGGGTCGCCGCTGCCGGCCGGGGGGTTGTCGCTGACCGGCAGCCAGGTGGACCTGCTCCTCGATGGCCTCCCGTCCGTGCTGGCGGGCAAGGTCACGTCCTTAAAAGGCCAGCAGTTGGTGGCGCACGTGAGCGACGGCTTGAGGACGGGATTGGACCTGCATGTCACCCTCAACGTCGACAGCAACAACGGGACCGTGACCGGCACGATGCGCGCGCTCTCCGCCGGGGGTGGGGGATGAGCGTCGGACCCACAGCGCTTCCGCGGCTGCTCGCCGGTCTGGAGCCGAACGCCGCGACGATGAGCCTCGCCGAGCACGAGCGGGTCCACGGGCCGCTTCCGCGCCCCTCGCCTGCCGAGCTGATCGAGGCGGTCGAGCGGAGCGGCCTGCGCGGGCGGGGCGGGGCAGATTTCCCGACCGCCCGCAAGCTACAGTCGGTGGCGCGGGGTCGTCGGGGCGCGGTGCTCGTCGTCAACGGCTCGGAGACCGAGCCGGCGAGCTCCAAGGACCGGCTGCTGCTCATCCGGCTCCCCCACCTCGTCCTGGACGGGGCGGTGCTCGCCGCAGCCGCGATCGGGGCGCGGGAGGTGTTCGTCAAGGTCGGCGAGGGGGCCCCGGGGACGGTGCGCGCACTGGCGGGCGCGATCGAGGCGCGCGCGGACCGGAAGATGAGGATCCAGGTGGTGACCGGTCCCGAGGGGTATGTCGCCGGCGAGGAGCGCGCGGTGATCCACTACCTCAATGGAGGCGCTCCGAAGCCCACGTTCGTGCCCCCACTGCCGTTCGAGCGCGGCTTTCGGGGCCGTCCGACGCTGGTCCAGAACCCGGAGACGCTGGCCCAGATCGCGCTCGTCGCGCGCTACGGCGACAGGTGGTACCGCGAGCTCGGAACCGACGCCGACCCCGGCTCCGCTCTGGTCACGATCAGCGGGGCGGTGGCGGCGCCGGGGGTGTATGAGCTGGCGTTCGGGACGCCCATGATCGACCTGCTGGCCGCCGCGGGAGGCTCGACCGAGCCGCTGCGGGCGCTGCTCGTCGGCGGCTACTTCGGCACGTGGGTCGACTCCTCGCGCGCGTTCCGGCTGCGGCTGGCGCGTGAGGACCTGCGCTCGGTCGGGTGCTCGCTCGGTTCGGGCGTGCTGATCGCGCTCGGTCAGAGCTCGTGCGGCCTGCACGAAAGCGCTCGCGTGATTGGCTACCTCGCTGACCAGTCCGCGGGGCAGTGTGGGCCGTGCGTGTTCGGGCTGCGCGCGATCGCCGACGCGGTCGGTGCGCTCGCTGACGGGGTCGGGGGCGAACGCGAGCGCGACCGCGTGCTGCGCTGGACCCTTGAGGTGCGCGGCCGCGGTGCCTGTCACCACCCCGACGGCGCCGCGAGGTTCGTGGAGAGCGCCCTGTCGGTGTTCTCGCGGGAGATAGAGGCGCACCGCCACTCCCATTGCACCGCGCGGGCCGCAGGTCTCCCCGTCGCCGCCCGGCCAGGCGGCCGCACTCGAAACCTCGCCTCGGGAGCGAGACGGTGAGCGCCCGCCTCCGCGTCAACCCGATCATGTGCGAGGGGCATGGGCTGTGCGCGGAGCTGCTGCCCGAGCTGATCCGCCTCGACGACTGGGGCTACCCGATCATCGATCAGGCCGCGGTGCCGCCGGAGCTGCTCGGTCTCGCCCGCAGGGCCGCCGACGCCTGCCCGACGCTGGCGCTGCTCCTCGACGAGGACTAGCTCCGGCCCGCGTCGGGGGCCGCGGTGCCGACGTGCATCGCCGCCCAGCACGCGGCCCCGTTGTGGCAGTGCTGCATCCCCAGCAGCTCGGCGTGGAGCTCGGCCAGCAGGCCCGCCGACAGATACGGGGCGAGGTTGTCGAGCTCGAACGGGTCCGAGCGCAGGTCGTAGTACTCGCGCTCGCCGTCCTTGTACTCGACATACAGGAAGTCATGCGTGCGCATCGCCTCGTAGCTCGGCGGATTGCCGCTCACCGGCAGCTGGAAGTCCGGATCGGAGCGGCGCCGGACGGGCCCTTGGTGCTCCACCAGGATCGCGTTGCGCCAGCCGGTCGGGGCGGCGCCGTGCAGCAGCGACAGGAGGCTGTGGCCGTCGGAAGGGAGCGTCGTGCCCCCGATCGCCGCGAACGTCTTCGCGAGGTCGATGTTCTCGACCATCGCGCCGGTGCTCGATCCCGCCGCAACTCCGGGGCCGGCGACGATCAGCGGGACGTGGATGTCGGTGTCGAATGCGGTCATCTTGCCCGGCATCAGCCGGTACTCGCCCATGTGCAGGCCGTTGTCCGAGCTGAACACGAGGTAGGTGTTGCCCTGGACGTGGTCGGCCGCCAGCGTCGCCTCGATCTGCCCGATCATGTCGTCGACCGCCTCGACCGACTGCGCTCGCTTCCTGAAGTCCCTGTTGATCGTCGCGATCTCGTCGGGGCGGAGCGGCGGGTGGTTACCCAGCCAGGCCGGCGGGTTGGTGGGCAGCCTGTCGAAGCTCGGCGGCCGGGGGGCCGCCAGACCCGGAAAGTCGTTCGCGTTGCGCGGCGCGGGCACGAACGGGGAGTGGGGCGAGAACGTCGCCACCTCGAGGAAGAACGGCTTGCGCGCCGCTGTGGAGTTGTTGATGAAACCGACCGCGTTGCGGGCCAGCACGTCGGTCAGGTAGTCCGACGGCCGGTCGCCGTAGCTGTGCAGGCTGCCGTTCTGGTTCAGCGCGTAGTTGAACTCGGGATAGCCCCAGCCGGCGACGTCCCACCGCGTCCATCCAGGCGGCACGTACGTCGCGGGCGCGACTGCGGGCATCCCCTTCTCGCCCATGTAGCCGTTGAGGTACTTGCCCATCATCGCTGTGCGATAGCCGGCCCGCTTGAGCGCGTTCGCGAACGTGTGCTGCTCCTCTCCGCGCGCGTAGAACTGGTCGAACCCGCCGTGCTTGCCGGTGTTGCTGTAGATGCCGGTGTCGTGTGGGAAGTTGCCGGTGAAGGTCGATGCGCGCGACGGGCAGCACAGCGAGTCGGAGACGAAGTAGTTCTTGAACGTGAGGCCCTGGCGCTGCATCTGGAGCACGTGGGGCATGAAGCGCAACAGGTTCGTAGAGAGGTCATCGGCGAGGACGAACACGATGTTCGGGCGGTTCTGGCTCTGCAGCGAACGGGTCGGACGGTGGTTGGCCGGCCGATGGTGGAGCCTGTGGTGGTGGCGGGCGCTCGCGCTGGCGGCACCGACCCCGAGTCCCGCGAGCAGGCAGCCGCAGCTCAGGACCGCGATGAGCGCGCGAAAACGGGTGCCGGCACGCAATGAATCCACCCGCGTGTCCAACCCCCGGACGTGCTCAAAGTTCCGGGCGTTAGGAGATCTTAAGCCGAGCCGGTCTCGAATCTGACAGGCGGTCCGGGCGATGTCGCCGGCGGGCCGTCATGCGGGATCAGCTCGGCCTGCCACCAGCCGACGTCCCGCCACCCGCCGCATTTGAACCCGATCCCGCGGTAGACGCCCACCGGCGTGAAACCGAGCGCCTCGTGCAGGGCGACACTGGCGTCGTTGGGGAGCGTGATCCCCGCGCACGCGACGTACACGCCCTGGCGCGCGAGCAGCGGCAGCAGCGCCTCGTAGAGCGCCCGGCCGACGCCCCGCCGGCGCTCCGCGGCGGAGACGTAGACAGCGACGTCGGCGGCCCATCGGTAGCCGGCACGTTCGCGGTGTGGCGAGCCGTATGCGAAGCCGATCACGGCGCCGTCGCGCTCGGCCACGAGCCAGGGATGCGTTCGCGAGCTCCGCTCGATCCGCAGGGCGAACTCGCGCTCGTCCGGCGGTCGCTCCTCCATCGAGATGGCGCTGTCGGTGACGAACGGGGAATAGATCGCCGAGCAGGCGCCGGCGTCGGGCTTGGGGTCGGCGTGGCGGATCAGCATCGGCTGGACTGTAGGCGCTGGGCGGCGAGCGGTCCGTGAGCGATCGCATCGCGGCGCCGGCGCAGATGCGCGGGCCCGGTGATCCTCCAGGAATCAGGCAGAACCGGCCCGCAGGCGCGGGTCAGCGTCCCGAGTCCGCGGAACGCGAGCTCGTCGAGCGGCGTCCACCGGATCCCGAGTCGCTTGCGCAGCGCCGGGGTCAGCAGCCCGGCGCCCCCCACCCAGATCATCTGCGCCGCCGGCATCCTCGCGGCGCGCCACACCACGCCGGGCAACGGCATCGGCGGGGGGGTCGCGTTCCGGACCGCGCGCAGAACACGGTCGGTCGCCTCGTTGCGCTCCAGCTCGCTCTCGACGACGCGGTCGAAGTAGGCGTGGAACCCGGCCCAGTCTTTCGGCAGGTCACGCTCGCGAACCCCGATCAGCCGGCCCAGCCCCCGGTACTCGCGGTAGAAGCGCTCGACCTGCTCGCGGGGCATCGGCCGGCCGAAATGAGCGTGACCGTCGACAAAGCTGGCGATCAGCGTTGCGTGCACCCACGCGTAAGCCTCCGGCTCGAGCGCCGAGTAGCGCTCGCCGTCCTTGCGCACGCCGCGGAACGCGTGATGGATAGCGCGGAGCCGGCGGCCCGCGGTCACGGCCTCCCGTCCGCCGTAGACGAGCAGGTTGAGGTAGTCGGCCGTCCGCAGCAGGCGCTCCAGCGGTTGCCGCTCGAAGTCCGAGTAGTCGGTGACGCCGGCCTCGACCGTCGGGTGCGCGACCTGGAGCAGCAGCGGATAGAGCACCACGAGGTTCAGCCGGGCGTCGCTCGTGATCTGCCAGGCGACCGAGTCGGGGCCGACGAGCAGCCCTTCGGCCTCGGTCTCGGTCGGGAACAGCGACTGGCTCATCGTCCCTCTAGCTTAAGATCGGCAGACCTTGACCGGACCAGGAGAGCGATGACCATCCAGACCTTGAGCGACGAACAACGCGCGTTCGTCGAGGCGATCCGAGACTTCTCGCAGCGCGAGTGCGGCACCCGCGAGCAGCGCGATGCCCTCACCGACAACGGGCACGAGCCGCACAACCAGCAGCTGTATGAGCGGATCGCGCAGCTCGGCTGGCCGGGCGTGTGCGTCCCCGAGCAGTACGGCGGCTCGGGGGGCGGCGCCGTCGATATGTGCCTGATGCTCGAGGAGACGGCCCGCGGCCAGATCCCGATGGCGTTCGTCGGGGTGACGATGATCACCGCCGGCGCAGTGCAGCGGTTCGGCAGCGAGGAGCTCAAGGAGGAGATCCTCGGGGGGATCACCAACGGCCGGGTGGAGTGCATCGCGATGTCGGAGCCCGAGGCCGGGTCAGACGTCGGCAACCTGTCCTGCCGGGCCGAGCGCGCCAACGGCGGCTACGTGATCAACGGCCAGAAGACGTGGATCACCGGCGCGCACGCGGCCGATCACGTGCTGCTCGTCTGTCGCACGAACCGGACTGCTAACAAGCACGAAGGGCTGAGCATGATCTCCGTCCCCGCCGGCGCCGACGGCATGGAGATCCGCGGGATCGAGACGATGGGCGGCCGTGAGGTCAACGACATCTTCTTCACCGACTGCCACGTCGAGGCCGAGCGGCTGATCGGCAACCAGGATCAGGGGTGGCGGCAGCTGATGGCGGGGCTCAACCACGAGCGCCTGATCATCGCCGCCCAGGCACTGGGGATGGCGCAGCGGGCGTTCGACGACGCGCTCTCCTACGTCAAGGAGCGCAAGCAGTTCGGCCGCCCGATCGGGAGCTTCCAGGCGCTCAAGCACCGTCTCGCGGACCTCGCGACCGAGCTCGAGGCGACGCGACTGCTCGTCTACGACACCGCGATCCGGGTCGACGCCAACCCCGGCGAGCTGTTCCCGCGCGAGGCGTCGATGGCGAAACTGAAGGCGACCGAGATCGCCAAGCGGGTCGCGCTCGAGGGGATGCAGATGATGGGCGGCTACGGCTACGCGGTCGAGTACGACATGGAGCGCCACGTCCGCACGGCGGTGGTCACGACGATCTACGGCGGGACGAGCGAGATCCAGCGCGACATCATCGGCAAGACGCTCGGGTTGTAGGCCGGCGATACACAGCGCCACCCCGTCCCGTCCTGCGAGGCAGAGCCCCTCTCAGTCGCGGCGCCCGCGGCCGTAGATCAGCTTCAGCAGGCGGAGCAGGAACTTGCTCGTGCCCGCCTTGTACGGGTACATGTACAGGTCCTTCTTGAGCGCGAACCGCGTGATCAGAATCGTCTGGCGGTGGGTGTACTTGCGGATGCCCTCGGGTCCGTGGCGCACGCCCAGGCCGGAGGTCTTCCAGCCGCCCATCGGCGCCTCGAGTGCGATGTAGTTCGCGTTTGAGTCGTTGATCACGACCGCGCCGGCCTCGAGCTTGCGCGCCACCGCCTCGCCCTTGGCCAGGTCCTTCGTGTAGACCGAGGCCTGCAGCCCGTAGGGCGAGTCATTGGCGAGCCTGATCGCCTCCGCGCTGTCGGCGACCTTCATGATCGGGAGCGTCGGCCCGAACGTCTCCTCGGTCATGCACTCCATCGTGTGGTCGACGTCGGTGAGGACGGTGGGGGCGTAGAACGCGCCGTCGCCGCTGCCACGGGTCCCGCCGGTGAGCACGCGCGCCCCCCTGTCGACGGCGTCCTTGACGTGCGCCTCGACGATGTCGATCTGCGGCGGGTTGATGAACGACCCGACGTCGACGGTGCCGAAGCCGCCGGGGACGCCCTGGCGCAGATCGCGCGCCTTGTTGGCCACGCGCGCCACGAAGTCGTCGTAGATCGGCTCCTCGACGTACACGCGCTCGACCGAGATGCACGTCTGGCCCGTGTTCTGCATCGACCAGAAGACGGCGGCGTTGGCCGCGCGCTCGACGTCGGCGTCGGCGAGGACGATCATCGGGTCCTTGCCGCCGAGCTCGAGCGACACCGGCGTGAGCGTCCTGGCCGCCCGCTCGGCCACCAGCTTGCCGGTCTCAGTCGACCCGGTGAACATGATCGCGTCGGCCAGGTCGATCAGCTCGAGGCCGAGTGGGCCTCTCGCGACGACGACCTGGAAGACGTCCTCGGGGATGCCGCAGGCGCGCAGCCCCTCCTCGACCAGCAGCGAGGTCAGCGGGGTCACGCTCGAGGGTTTGACGATCACCGAGTTGCCCGCCGCCAGCGCCGGAATCGCGTCGCCGATCGTGTTGGTGAACGGATAGTTCCACGGCCCGATCACGCCGACGAGCCCGACCGGCTCGTAGCGCACGAATACCTTGCGTCCGAACAGGAGCGGGTTGGCGGTCTTGACCTTCTCGTCGGCCAGGTACTTGGCCGCGTGCTTGGCCCAGAACCCGAGGGCGTTCGCCGCGTAGCCGAGCTCGGCCAGCACGGCGTCCTCGCGTGTCTTGCCGGTCTCGGATACGAGCGTGTCGAGGAACC
Organism: uncultured Solirubrobacterales bacterium; assembly: GCA_963759695.1. Taxonomy (GTDB): domain Bacteria; phylum Actinomycetota; class Thermoleophilia; order Solirubrobacterales; family Solirubrobacteraceae; genus Palsa-465. The sequence continues at coordinate 200,781 of CAVXAO010000015.1, read as the reverse complement.
GGTCGGCGTTGTCGAGGACCCACTTCTGCATCCGGCGCAGGACCTTGGCGCGACCGGAGAAGCCGAGCGCCTCCCACCCCGGCTGGGCCTGGCGGGCCTTCTCCGCCATCTCCTTGAGCTGCTCCGGCGTGCAGGCCGGCAGCGTGGTGATGATCTCGCCGGTGGCGGGGTTCTCGACGGCGATCGAGTCCTGGGTCCCGGTGCTGCCGTTCGTTTGCTGCTGAGTCGTCGTCGCCATCGCTAGTTCCCGGCCTTTCTGTAGATGCTCACGACGGCGGCGCCGCCGAGGCCGATGTTGTGTTGCAGGGCAACCTTAACGCCTTCGACTTGGCGCTTATCCGCCGTTCCGCGCAGTTGCCATGTCAGCTCGGAGCACTGGGCCAGCCCGGTGGCGCCGAGGGGGTGGCCCTTGCTGATCAGGCCGCCGCTCGGGTTGACGACGGGCCCGTCGCCGCCGTACGTGGTCGCCCTGGCTTCGACCAGCTTGTGGCCCTCGCCCTCGGGCGCGAACCCGAGCGCCTCGTAGGTGATCAGCTCGTTGGCGCTGAAGCAGTCGTGGAGCTCGACGACCTCGACGTCCTCGGGTCCGACCTGCGCCTCCTCGTAGGCGCGGCGGGCGGCTTCCTTGCTCATGTCGTAGCCGACGATCGTGATGCAGTCGGCGGTGGCGTCGAAGCTCGACTTCAGGTCGGTGACCATCGCCTGTCCGGCGATCTCGATCGCGTGGTCGTAGAGGCCGTGCTCCTCGACGAACCTTTCGGAGGCGACGACCACGGCGGCGGCGCCGTCGGAGGTGGGGGAGCACTGGAGCTTGGTCAGCGGCTCGTGGATCATCGGCGCGTTCTTGATGTCCTCGACGCTGTACTCGGTCTGGAACTGCGCGTACGGATTGTTGACCGAGTGCTTGTGGTTCTTCCAGCCGATCCACGCGTAGTGCTCGGGCTTCGAGCCGTACTTCTCCATGTGGTCGCGGCCGGCGTTGCCGAACATCTGCGGGGCGAATGGGCTCGTTTCGGGGTCGCGGAGCTCGAACATCCGCGCGATGTGCTTGTCGAGCGCCGGCGTGCGGTCGGTGTACTTCATGCCCAGCGACCCGCGCTCCATCTTCTCGAAGCCGATCGCGAGGACGCAGTCGACCAGGCCGCCCTTGATCGCCTGGCGGGCGAGCATCAGCGCGCTCGAGCCCGTCGAGCAGTTGTTGTTGACGTTCAGCACCGGGATCCCGGTCAGGCCCAGCTCGTAGACGGCGCGCTGGCCGTAGCTCGAGTCGCCGTACACGTAGCCGGCGTATGCCTGCTCGATCGCGTCGTAGGGGATGCCCGCGTCCTGGAGGGCCTTCTCGCCGGCCTCCTTGGCCCAGTCCGGGTAATCGCCGGTTTTCGTCCCGGGCTTGTCGAACTTCGTCATCCCGACGCCGATCACGTAGGTCTTGTTGTTGCTCATTGTCTGCTCCTTTGGTGCTCCACGGCCGGGAGCACGTCTCGAACGATGCTGAGAAATCCTTGGACGAGGGCGGTGCGCGTCTGATCACGGCTGAGTCGCTTGTGCTGGAGCCACTCGACGGAGGCCGCCTCGGCGTAGCCCGAATAGGAACGGACGAGCGCGCGCAGCTGCGGTGGTGCCTGCGCCGCCTCGTAGGTTTGGAGGGCTTCGATCAGGCGGTCGGCGGCCTGCTCGCGCGCCTCGTCGAGGATCGCCTCGACCTCGGGGTCGCGGCCGACGCCCTGGGCGCCGATCGCCGCCAGCCACGGGCCGCGGTTGCGTTCGAGCATCGTCAGCCAGCGGTCGACGCCCTCGTCGATGATCGTCTCGAGGTTGCCCCCGCCACTCCGCAGCGGAACCGGGTTGGACGGCGTGCGCATAATGCTGCGGACGACCTCCAGGTACAGGTCGCGCTTGGTCCCGAAGTAGTGGTTCAGGAGGCCGCGGGCGACGCCGGCTTCCTTGGCGATCTCGGAGGTGCTGACGGATGCGTAGTTGCGCTCGCTGAACAGGCGCTTGGCGCAGGCGAGGATCTGACGCCGGCGCTCGTCGTGGTCGAGGCGGTGCCAGCGTGGCGCCGGCGCGGCAGCTTGGGGTGGCGGCGTGGGTGCCTTGGCCGCCTGGTTGGGGCGACCGCGATCCGAGCGGGCCGGGGACGCAGCCATTACGGCTGAGGCTACCAGAAGTTGGCAGTCTGCCAATTAGGGTGGCGGGGTGGGCGGTGGCGGGCTGGGCGGTGGCGGTTACGGTGGTGGGGCAGCGGCAGTGGCGGTGGCGGAGCGGTGGCGGTGTGCTCGGTGCTACGCGCCTCTTGGCCTCGGCCGGGCGGGCGGCTCGGTAAACGGCGCACGGAAGGGGCCGGGTGGGGGTTTATGGCGGGCGCGGCGGGCTTTCGGGGCCGGATCCGGCGTTTTCATGCTGCATAACACGACAGCACTGGCTTTTCTGGCGAGGCCTGTCGACTTACGCACACTCTTCATGCACAGCTCGACACGGCCCCGATCTTCCGGCGGTCTTGTCGTGCTAAGCACCATCCGCGGGGCCAGATCCCGCGTTTCCTCACAAAGTCGCGACGGTCTGACACGGTCTCGACACGAGCGCGCCCTCGGAACCCGCGACCAACCCCACCCACCCCTTCCCCAGCGCCTTTATCGAGCCGCCCGCCGAGAGCCAGCCGCGCCCGCCTCCAAGCGAACCTTGGCGTTCTTGTCCCGAGGGGTGGGACGAAAACGCCAAAGTTGAGAGGAAAGTCACTCGCCGGACGTGGTACGCGCGTGTATCGTGGGGCCATGTCCGCCACCGCCACGCGCACCCACTTCCGCGTCGCGATCGTCGGCGCCGGCTTCTCGGGCATTTGCATGTCGATCCGGCTGCTGCAGGAGGGGATCACGGACTTCGTGGTGGTCGAGCGGGCCCAGGAGGTCGGCGGCACGTGGCGCGACAACACCTATCCGGGGTGTCAGTGCGACATCCCCTCGGCGCTGTACTCGTACTCGTTCGCCCCGAACCCGAACTGGTCGCGGTTCTATCCGCTACAGGAGGAGATCCGTGACTACCTGCGGGACTGCGCGCAGCGGTACGGGGTAATGCCGTACATCCGCTTCGGTCACGAGGTGAGCGAGGCGGAGTGGGACGAGGGCGCTCACCGGTGGCGGCTCGAGACCTCCGGAGGCGAGATCACAGCCGATGTGCTCGTCGGCGGGATGGGCGGATTGAGCAATCCTTCGGTGCCCGAGATCGAGGGCATGGAGGAGTTCGAGGGGACGCTGTTTCACTCCTCGAACTGGGACTGGGAGCACGATCTCACCGGCCAGCGCGTCGGCGTGATCGGCACCGGCGCGTCGGCGGTGCAGTTCATCCCGATGATCCAGCCGAAGGTCGGCCAGATGTCGGTTTTCCAGCGGACGCCCTCGTGGGTGATGCCCGACCCCGACCGGCCGGTCACGTCGCGCGAGCGCGAGATGTGGCGGCGGCACCCGATTACCCAGCGGCTGCTTCGTAGCGTCCTGTACGGATTCTTCGAGGCGACCGTGCTGACCACGATCGTCAACAAACGGCTGGCTTCATTTATGCAGCGGATCGCGCGCCGTCACATCGAAGAGCAGGTGGCGGATCCCGAGCTGCGCGCCAAGCTGACCCCCGGGTACACGATCGGCTGCAAGCGGATCACGATGTCGAACACGTACTACCCGGCGCTCGCGGCGTCGAATGCCGAGGTCATCACCGAGCCAATCGAGCGGATCACGGCGCGCGGTGTCCTGACCGCGGGTGGCGTCGCGCACGAGCTCGACACGATCATCCTCGGAACCGGCTTCAAGGTGCACGACAACCCGGCGTTCTCACGTGTCCGGGGTCGCGACGGCAGGACGCTGGGCGAGGCGTGGGAGGGTAGCCCGAGGGCCTACCTGGGCACGACGATCTCCGGCTTCCCCAACCTGTTCCTGCTCGTCGGCCCCAACAGCGCCGGCGGCTTCAACTCGATCATCTTCACGACCGAGGCTCACGTCAATTACGCGATCGCCGCGATCAGGACGATGCAGAAGCGCGGCGCGCGCGTGGCCGAGGTCCGGCGCGAGGTCTACGACCGCTGGGCGCGCCAGACCGACCGCCGCCTCGCGAACAGCGTCTGGAACGAAGGCGGCTGCCAGAGCTGGTATCTCGACGCCAACGGCCGGAACGGAGTGTGGTGGCCCGGGTTCATGGCGAGCCTGTGGCTTCGCACCCGGCGGTTCAACGCCGCCGAATACGAGCTGAGCGCGGCCTGAACGCCGGCGCCGGCGCCCGCGCGCGCGAGCAAGTCCTAGATCGTCATTCCGCTGAACTGCCCGCCGGTGATGTTGAGCACCTGGCCGTGTACGAAGTTCGACCACGGCGAGCACAGGAAGAAGACGCCGCCGGCGGCCTCGCTCGGGGTGCCGGGGCGCCCGAGCGGGATCAGCATCGGCGCCATCCCGCGGAGCTGGTCCGGGATCCCCAGCTGGACGGTCTCGCCGCCGATCTCCATCGTGTTGGACTCGTCTTTGGAGGCGGTGAGACGCGTCTCGATGTAGCCGAACGCGACCGCGTTGACGTTGACCTTGAACTGCCCCCACTCTTTGGCCAGCGTCTTGGTCAGGCCGACAACGGCGGCCTTGCCCGAGGAGTAGTTCGCCTGGCCGGCGTTGCCCATGGTTCCCGAGATCGAGGAGACGTTGACGATCTTGCGGAACACCTCGCGGCCCTCGTTGCGCTCGACCTTGGCGGGCTCGCGCATGTGGGGGGCGACGGCGCGGCACATGCGGAACGGGACGACCGAGTGGATGTCGAGCATCCGCTGGAACCAGTCGTCGCTCATCTTGTGGATCGGCGCGTCGAGCGTGTAGCCCGCGTTGTTGACGAGGATGTCGACCTTGCCCCAATCGTTGACCACAGTCTCGACCAGCTTGTCGGGAACCCCCGGCTGGGTCAGGTCGCCGGCGAAGACGAGCGTGTCGCCCGAGATCTCCGATGCGGTTTGCTCGGCGACGTCGCCGTCGAGGTCGTTGATCAGCACCTTGGCGCCCTGCTCGGAGAGCAGCTCCGCGGTGGCGCGCCCGATGCCGCGCGCGGATCCGGTGACGATTGCGACCTTGCCGTCAAGGACTGTCATGTAGGTGCCTTTCGTTGGGTATGTTGGCATTCTGCCAACAGGGGACTGAATGTGCCTGACAACCGACTAAACAAATCGCGCCTGGGACGCGCGGGCCGCCTCGGCGGGATGGCCGCCGGCGCCGCGGCGCGCCAGCTCGGCACGCGTGCCGCCAACACGATGCGCTCCGACGAGGAGGCGCAGGATGCGCTCGGGCGCCAGGCGCTCGAGACGGCGGACCGGCTGGTCAAGGTGCTCGGCGGGATGAAGGGCGCCGCGATGAAGGTGGGGCAGACCCTGTCGGTCCTCGACCCCGGGATGGTGCCCGGCCCGTACCGCGACGAGTTCCAGGCGAAGCTGGCCCGGTTGCAGGCGATGGCGCCGACCGTCTCGTTCAAGGACATGCGCAAGGTGATCGAGCAGGACCTGGGCGAGCCACTGAGATCCGCATTCAGAGACTTCGACGAGGAGGCGGTGGCGGCTGCGTCGATCGGCCAGGTCTATCGCGCCACCCTCCACGACGGCCGTTCGGTCGCGGTCAAGGTCCAGTACCCGGGCATCAAGGATGTCGTCCGCGCCGATCTCAAGAACCTCGGAATGCTGTTGCGGCTCGCGGCGCGCTTCGCCCCGGGGCTCGACACGAAGGAGATCGCCGAGGAGATCACCGAGCGCATCACCGAGGAGCTCGATTACGAGCTCGAGGCGATGAACCATCGCGCCCTCGCCCGCGAGTACAGAAACCATCCGTTCATCTTCGTGCCGCCGGTGGTCACCGAACTGTGCCGCGAGCGGGTGATCGTCACCGAGTTCGTCGAAGGGCGGAAGTTCGCGGAGATCCGCGGCGACGACGACGAGCAGCGGTCCCGGTGGGGCGAGATCCTGTTCCGCTTCTACGTCAACGGGCCCTACCGCCACCTGCTCCTCAACGGCGATCCGCATCCGGGCAACTCGCTGTTCATGGGCGACGGCAAGGTTGCGTTCATCGACTTTGGCTTCTTCAAGCGCCAGACCCCCGAGGACGTCGCCGACCAGCTCGAGATCCTGAAGGCCTGCTACGCCCAGGACGCCGAGCGGCTGTTCGAGCTGACCGTCGAGCAGGGGATCATCGCCAAGACCCGGCGCGACATGGTCGGACCGCTGATGGAGAAGTACCGCGCGGCGACATGGTGGTTCCTCGAGGACCGCGAGGTCCGGCTGACGGCCAAGGACGTGACCAAGGTGATGCTCGAGCATGGTGACATGCGCAAGGGCGGGTTCGGCGACCTGCGGCTGCCGTCCAACCAGATCGTGACGCTGCGCGCGTTCGGCCTGGTGTTCGGGATCCTCGGGCAGCTCGAGGCGACCAACAACTGGTACCGGATCGGCCGCGAGGTGATCTTCGGCGAGGAGCCGGTGACGGACCTGGGACGGATAGAGTCGGGCTTCGTGGGTGCCCGAATATGAACGCGACCGAGTGGCTCGCCGCCTACGCGCGGAGGCTCGGCATCGAGCCGCCGGACGAGGACGAGTTCAAGGCCGTGCTCGACCTCGCCGGCGAGGCTGCCCACGCCTCCGAGCGGGTCGCTGCCCCGGTGGCGTGCTGGCTGGCGGCGAAGGCCGGCGTCGATCTCGACGAGGCCATGAGGCTCGCGCGCGAGGTGGCCGGAGATGGCTGAGGGCGGCCACGATGTCGTGGTCTTTGGCGCCACCGGATTCACCGGCGGCCTGACGGCCGAATACCTCGCGGCCCATGCCCCGGAGAGCACGAGCTGGGCGCTGGCGGGACGCAACGCGGCGAAGCTCGAGTCCACGCGCGCGCGGCTGGCGAACATCAACCCGGCGTGCGCCGAGCTCGACCTGCTGCACGCGGACGTGGACGATCCCCCATCTCTGCGCGAGCTCGCCGAATCGACCAAGGTCGTGATCAGCACGGTCGGCCCGTACATCCGCTACGGCGAGCCGCTGGTCGCCGCTTGCGCGGCCGCCGGCACCGACTACGTCGACCTCACCGGCGAGCCCGAGTTCGTCGACCTGATGTGGCTGCGCTACCACGAGCGGGCCGAGGCGAGCGGCGCGCGGCTCGTCCACTCGTGCGGCTTTGACTCGATCCCTTACGACCTGGGCGCGCTGTTCACGGTCAACCAGCTTCCCGAGCAAACGCCGATCGCACTCGAGGGCTACGTCCGGGTAGGGGGCAGCTTCTCCGGCGGCACGTACCACTCGGCGATCCTGATCATGAGCCGGCTGCGCGAGGGCAGACAGGTCGCGCGCGAGCGCCGCGAACTCGAGTCGCGCCCGGCCGGCCGCACCGTGAAGGGCGCGCCCGGCAAGCCGCACCACAGCGACTTCGGCGGCGGCTGGGCGATTCCGTTCCCGACGATCGACCCCCAGACCGTGCTGCGGTCGGCCCGCGCGCTCGACCGCTACGGCCCCGACTTCTCCTACAGCCACTACCTCGTCCAGAGGCAGCTGCCGGTGCTCATGGGCATGACCGCGGGGGCGGCTGCGGTGATCGCCCTGGCGCAGCTGCCGCCGACGAGGGACCTGCTTCTCAAGCTCAAGGACCCGGGCGAGGGTCCGTCGGCACAGCAGCGCGCGAAGTCGCGGTTCACCGTCCGCTTCGCGGCGCGAGCGGACGGGACGCGCCTGCGCACCGAGGTCTCGGGCGGCGATCCCGGCTACGGCGAGACGTCGAAGATGCTCGCGGAGTCGGCTCTCTGCCTGGCCATGGACGATCTGCCGAAGCTCTCCGGCCAGCTCACCCCGGCTGTGGCCATGGGCGACAAACTGATCCAGCGGCTGCGCAACGCGGGAATCGATTTCAAGACCCTGGAGAACCGATGACGCTCACCTCTCAGGATGCGATCGACGCCGCGCACGCCGCCTTCGGCACCCACGCCGGCCAGCGCGTGCTGCACGCGAAGGGCACGCTGCTCAAGGGAACGTTCACGGCCACGCCGCGGGCGGCGAGCCTGACGCGTGCCGGGCACATGCAGGGCGAGCCGGTCCCGGTCACCGCGCGCGTGTCGAACGGAGGTGGCAACCCAGAGGTGCCGGATTACACGCCGGACGTGCGCGGGCTGGCGGTCAAGTTCTACCTCCCCGACGGCTCGCGGACCGACATCGTCGCCCAGAGTGCGCCGCGCTTTCCGTTCCACCGGCCGGAGCCGTTCATCGAGCTGCTCCGGGTCCAGCGTCCCGGGGTGGATCTGGCGCTGAAGATGCCCGCGGTCCTCGCGCGCCATCCCGAGGCGCTCCGCACGCTGCCCGCGAACATCCCCGCGCTGCGCCCTCCCGAGAGCTACGCGACGATCCCGTACTACGCGGTCCACGCCTATCGATTTGTGGATGCCGCGGGCGGATGGCGCCACGTCCGCTACACGCTCGTCCCGGAGCTGCCGGTATCGCATCTCACCCCGTGGGCGGCGAGGCGGCTCGGCCCCGACTACCTCCAGGAGGACATCCGCCGTCGCGTCGCAGACGGGCCGGTGCGCTTCACGGTCGAGGCGCAGCTCGCGCTCCCCGGCGACGAGGTCGACGATCCGTACGTCCAGTGGCCGAAGGACCGCGAGCGGCTCGCCGCGGGGACGATCGAGCTGACCGGCCTGGACACCGAGCGCGAGACCGGCGATGACGTCCTCGTGTTCGACCCGACTCGGGTCGTCGACGGGATCGAGCTCTCCGACGACCCGGTGCTGCGCTTCCGCCCGGAGGCGTACTCGAGGTCGGTCGACGCCAGGACCAAGGCGGATTGACCGACCTGCGTACAGACGGGGCGGCCGCGCTCGAGTGGGCGGCCGGCTATCTGGAGCGGGTGGGGGACCTGCCGGTGCTCGCGCAGGTGGCTCCCGGCGAGATCAGGGCGCGCCTTCCCGCCACCGCCCCCGACGACGGCGAGCCGTTTGCAGCGGTCCTGCGCGACCTCGACGAGATCCTGCTCCCCGGCGTCACCCACTGGCAGCACCCCCGGTACTTCGCGTACTTCGCGACCAGCGCGGTCGAGGAGGGGATCCTCGCCGAGCTGCTGGCGGCGACGCTCAACTCGGTGGCGTTCCTGTGGCGCACCGCGCCGGCTGCGACCGAGCTCGAGTACGTCGTGCTCGACTGGGTGGCCGATCTGCTGGGGCTGCCGAGCGGCTGGCACGGCCACATCGAGGACACGGCCTCGACGTCGACGCTCGCGGCGATCGTTGCCGCGCGCGAGGCGACCGGCCGCGATCTGATCGTCTGCTCCGAGCAGGCCCACTCGGCCGCCGACAAGGCGGCCCGGATGCTCGGGATGCGGCTGCGCAAGGTCCCGACCGACGAAGAGTTCCGGATGGACGCCGGCGCGCTCGGCGATCTGTCCGATGCCGCCGTTGTCGTGGCTACCGTCGGTACGACTGCGTCGACGGCCGTCGATCCCGTGCCGGCGATCGCGGAAGCATGCGAGCGGAGCGGGACGTGGCTGCACGTCGACGCCGCGTACGCCGGGACCGCGATGGTGTGCCCCGAGTTCCGGTGGGCGTTCGCCGGGGTGGACCGCGCCGACTCCGTCGTGGTCAACGCCCACAAGTGGATGCTCACCCCGATGGACTGCTCGCTGCTCTGGACCCGCCGGCCGGAGGACTTCCGCCGCGCATTCAGCGTCGTGCCCGAGTTCCTGCGCACCCCCGACGCCGAGGACGCGCTCAGCCTCAGCGAGTACGGCCCCGTGCTCGGGCGCCGGTTCCGGGCGCTGAAGGTGTGGGCGATCCTCCGCTGCCGCGGGCGCAGCGGGCTGCAGGCGCACATCCGCAACGGGGTGGCGCTGGCGGCGATGTTCGAGCGGTGGGTCGCGGCCGAGCCGGGATGGGAGCTGTGCGCGCCACGACGGTTCTCGGTCGTGTGCTTCCGGCTCGAGGGCGATGACGACCGCAACCGGGCGCTGCTGGAGCGCGTCAACGCAACCGGCGAGATGTTCATCTCCCAGGCGGCGCTCAACGACCGCTACGTATTGCGCCTCGCGATCGGTCAAGTGAGTACAACACAGGCCGACGTGCAACGGGCTTGGGAAGTGCTCAAGCGGGACGCACGTGGCCTGTGAAATTTCGGCTCGCGACCCTGCTTATGATCACCGGAGCGCTCGCTCCCGCGGTGGCGCATGCCTCGACGCCCCCGATCCCGATCCCGTCGACCCCGGCGCAGCCGACGTATGTGGGCGCGCCGGCAAAGCCGCATCCGATCTCGGGCATCGGGCGGACTCCGCGGAACCCGTTCATGGCGCCCAACGGGTTCTCGGAGATCCACGACGACGGCTGGCAGACCGACGCCATCTCGTGGGGAGGACCGCTCGGGCGCGCCCCGGAGACGATGTCGACCCTGATTAGCCGCGACTGCGGATCGATCACGTTCGACTCGCGCGGCCGGGTGATCTCGGTCTGCGTCGGCGCCACCGGACCCGAGCTGTACATGTTCGATCCGAACACGCTGGCCACGCTCGCCACGTTCTCACTCCCGCCGCGCCAGGGCGTGCCGACGGGGTCGATCTTCCAGGACTTCACCGGCGGCGGCTACTTCTACCTCGACGCCAAGGGCCGCGTCGTGACCGCCACCACCACACGCCACATCTACGTGATCGGCGAGACGCCCGGCGACTTCACCTTGGTGCGCGACTACGATCTCTCGCACGTCCTCACCCCGACCGAGAAGATCACCTCGGCGCTCCCCGACTCGCACGGGCTGCTGTGGTTCGTGGCGCGCAGCGACGGCGTCGTCGGGACGCTCAACTTCGCCACCGGCGCGATCCACGTAGTCCGGCTCGGACACGGCGCCAACGGCGAGATCGAGAACTCGTTCGCGGTCGATCAGCACGGCGGCGTGTTCATCGCCACCGACCGCAAGCTCTATCGGTTTGTCGCCCGCCACGGGGTGCCGAAGATCACGTGGCAGGTCCGCTATCCGAACAGCTATGAATCCAAGCCGGGCCAGGTCGACGACGGCACGGGCACGACGCCGACCTTGATGCGGGGCGGCTACGTCAACATCACCGACAACGCCGATCCGATGGACGTGGTCGTCTACCGGACCCGGGTCAAGCTCACCCGCCGCCTCCACCGGTTGGTCTGCAAGGTCCCGGTGTTCAAGAAGGGCGCGAGCGCCGACGAGAACTCGCTGATCGTCGCCGGTCGCTCGATGATCGCCGAGAACAACTACGGCTATAGCAGTCCGTCGGCCACGGCGAACGGGAACGTGACCGCCCCGGGCTTCGTCCGCATCGACATCAACCGCAACGGCAAGGGGTGCCACGTCATGTGGAGAAACAACACCGAGCGCGCCCCCACGGTCGTCTCGAAGCTCTCGCTCGCAAACGGCCTGATCTACACCTACACCAAGGATCCGGGCGCCGGCGACCCCTGGTACTGGACGGCGCTGAGCTTCCGCACCGGGCGGGTCGTGTTCAAGCGGCTGGCGGGCACGGGGAGCGCCTTCAACAACAACTACGCCGGGATCGCGCTAGGGCGGGGCGGGGACGCGTACCTCGGGACGCTCGACGGGATCATCGCCTTAAGGGATATGTAGCCAGGGGCGCATGCGCCGACCCGAACTACTTCAGCTCCGCTGAGGTCTTCCCCAGCAGCAGCCGCGCCACGACGAGCAGCTGGATCTGCTGGGTGCCCTCGAAGATGTCGAGGATCTTGACGTCGCGCGCCCACTTCTCGAGCAGCTCTCCCTCGCCGTAGCCGATCGCGCCGGCGAGCGCGACGCAGCGCAGCGCGGTGTCGGTCCCGGTGCGCCCGGCCTTGGCCTTGGCCATCGATGCCTGGAGCGAGTTCGGCTTGCGGTTGTCGGCCATCCAGGCGGCCTGCATCGTCAGCAGACGGGCGGCCTCCCAGTCGGACTCCATGGCGATGAACTCGGAGGCGGCCGCCGTCTGGGTGTGCGGCGGCGCTTCGTACTCGATCTCGATGCCCGCGTCGGAGAGGAGCTCGCGGGTGCGGTCGAGGCAGGCGCGGGCGACGCCGATTGCCATCCCGGCGACGAGCGGGCGGGTGTTGTCGAATGTCTGCATCACGCCCGCGAAGCCGCGCCGGGTCTCGATCTCGGGGCTGCCGAGCAGGTTCTCCTTCGGGACCCGGCAGTCCTCGAGGACGAAGTTGGCGGTGTCCGAGGCGCGGATCCCGAGCTTGTGCTCGAGGCGGTCGAGCTTCAGGCCCGGGTTGTCGCGCTCGATGACGAACGACTTGATCGCGCCGCGGCCCTGGCTGCGGTCGAGCGTCGCCCACACCACGATCAGGTCGGCGCGATCACCGGAGGTGACGAAGATCTTCTCGCCGTTGAGGACGTACTCGTCGGTGTCCTCGTCGAAGCGCGCGGTCGTGCGGATCGCGGCCGAGTCCGAGCCCGCCTCGGGCTCGGTGATCGCCATTGCGGCCCATTTGCCGCCGAAGCGCCGGAGCTGCTCTTCGTCGGCGACCGCCGCGATCGCGGCCTGACCGAGGCCCTGGCGGGGCATCGTCAGCAGCAGCCCGACATCGCCCCAGGCCAGCTCGATCAAGCCGAGCAGGCTCGCTATGTTGCTGCCGTTGCGGTTGCCTTCCGCGCCGGAGGGGGAGTCGCCGTTGCTGCCGACGCCGCCGGCGCCGGCGCCGCCGAGAGCGCCCGACTCGTTCATGCCGTCGATCACGGCCGCGAGCATGTCGAGCTCCTTGGGATACGAGTGCTCGGCATGATCATATTTCCGCGACAGCGGGCGAAACACCTCCGTGGCCACCTGGTGTGACTGGGAGGCGAGCTGCTCGAACTTCTTCGGGATCTCGAGGTTGAGGGGCATGACTAAACGAGCAGTGCCCCCTCCATGACCCCGGCGGCGCGCAGGTCGCGGTACCACCGCTCGACCGGGTGCTCCGTGACGTAGCCGTGGCCGCCGAGCAGCTGGACGCCGTCCGAGCCGATCGTGGCGCCGCGCTCGGAGCACAGCCGCCTCGCCAGCACGACCTCGCGGGCGAACGGCAGGCCCTGATCGACGCGGCTGGCGGCGCGATAGGTGGCGAGGCGCATGCCCTCGAGCTCGATCGCGATGTTGGCGACCGCGAAGGCCACGGCCTGGCGGTTTGAGATGGGCTCGCCGAACGCGGTGCGGTCCTTGACGTACGGGATCACGTAGTCGAGCACGGCCTGGGCGGTGCCGACGGCAACCGCGCACCACGCGAGCCGGCCGAGCTGGACGCAATCGCGGTAGACCTCGGGCGAGGCACCGCCGAGCAGTGCGCCCGCCGGGAGCTTCACGTCCTCGAACGTCATCCTGCCCGTCGCCGCGGCCCGGACTCCCATCCCGGGCTCGGGCTCAACGGTGATCCCGGGCGTCCCCGGCTCGACGATGAACAGCGCCGGACCATGGCCCGCGAGCTGGGCGGCGACGATGAACAGCTCGCCGTCAAGCGCACGCGGGACGAGCGCCTTGGCGCCCGCAAGGACGTAGCCGCCGTTCGCTTCGCGCGCGCGTGTGTGGAGGTCGAAGGGGTCGAACAGCGCCCGCGGCTCGAGCATGGCGAGCGCGGCGGCGGGGACGTCCTCGCCGACGAACGCCGGGAGGTAGGTGGCCTGCTGATTGGGGTCGCTCCACAGCCCGAGCGCGGTCGAGACGCCCGCCGGCGCGAGGCAGGCGACCGCGATCCCCATGTCTCCGAGCGCGAGCGCCTCGCTGAGCAGCACCGAGGTCACGGCGGATCGCTCCTCGACGGCGCCGCCGAACTCCTCGGGGACGCCGACCATCGTCAGCCCGAGCTCATTGCCCTGGGCCAGCAACTCGGCCGGCGCGGCCGACTGCGCGTCGGCCTCCTCGGCCGCGGGGCGCAGCTTCTCGAGCGCGAAGTCGCGGATCGACTCGCGGAGCATCTGCTGCTCCTCGGTCGGCGTCAGGTCGAAGAGGTCGGTTCGCTCCGCCCGGCGCTGACGCACGGGGCGAGAGAGCTTCTGGGCGGCGGCGAAGGTTCGGCCGGCGCGGGTGGCCGTTCGCGCCGTCGTCTTCGACGCGCCGTGCAGGAACCGCTCGGTCGGCTGCCGGAGCCCGAGCCGGTCGACGAGATCGGAGGACGCGATCCGGCCGAGCGCCCGCAAACCGATGGCCCTGCCGCGATCAGCGAGGTTCTGCTGGGAGGACATCGGGCGGCGAACAGCGTATCACGGTTCAGTGTGACGTCGTTCGGTGTAATCCTGAACATTTCCGTATATCTGGGGCAATTTACCCTCTTATGGCTTTCTTACGTGGCGGGCGTCATCCTCCGAGCATGCGGGTCTTGATCGCCGAAGATGAGCGTCGACTGGCCGACGCAATCGCCCGAGGTCTGCGGCGGGAGGGGATGGCCGTCGACATCGCGCCGGACGGAACCGAAGCGCTGACGAAGGCGCGGCTCGTCCGGTACGACGTGCTCGTGCTCGATCGCGACCTTCCCCTCGTCCACGGCGACGACGTGTGCCGCGTCGTCCGCGGCGAACGACCCGAGACCGGGATCCTGATGCTGACCGCGGCGGGAGCGCTGCGGGATGTCGTCGAGGGGCTCTCGCTGGGGGCGGACGACTATCTCGCCAAGCCATTTCGCTTCGCCGAGCTGGTGGCGCGGATCCACGCCCTCGCGCGCCGTGCCTCCCCGAGCCGACCGCCGGTCCTGCGCCATGGCGACCTCGAGCTCGACCCGGCGCGGCGGCAGCTGACGCGCGCCGGCAGACAGGTCGAGCTCGCCCGCAAGGAGTTCGCGGTGCTCGAGACGCTGATGGGCGCCGAAGGGTCGACGGTGTCCGCCGAGGAGCTGCTCGAGCGCGTGTGGGACGAGCAGATCGACCCGTTCACGAACGTCGTGCGGATGACGATCATGACGCTGCGGCGAAAGCTCGGCGACCCGCCGGTGGTCGAGACCGTGATCGGCGTCGGGTACAGGATGGCGTGATGCGGCTGCGGGGCGAACGCCCACGCATCGGTTGGCCGGCGCCGACGATCCGCCTGCGCCTGACCGTGATCTACGGGCTGGTGTTCCTCGTCACAGGCGCGGTGCTGCTGACGATCGGCTACCTGCTCGTGCGCCACAACCTCGACGCCCGAGAGAACTTCCGCGCCGAGCTGCGCAGGCGCGGCATTCCGGCCGGCTCGGGCCTGTTCGGGCGCCCGCTGCGGTTCGATGCCGGGTCCCCCGAGGCCAGCGTCGCCAGCGCGGTCAGGGCTGAGCTCCGGAGCGATGCCCTGCACCGGCTCGTCGTCGAGTACCTGCTCGCGCTGGGCGTGATGACGATGGTCTCCGTGCTCGCCGGCTGGATGCTGGCGGGTCGGGCGCTTCGGCCGCTGCGGGACATCACCGCGACGGCGCGCCGGGTTTCCGGGGAGAACCTGGGAGAGCGGATCGGGCTCGTCGGGCCGGCCGATGAACTCCGCGAGCTGGCGGACACGTTCGACGGGATGCTCGAGCGGCTGGACGGGGCGTTCGAGAGCCAGCGCCACTTCGTCGCCAACGCCTCGCACGAGCTGCGCACGCCGCTGGCGATCATGCGCACCGAGGTCGACGTGGCGCTGGCGGAGCCCGAGCCCGACGTCTCCGAGCTGCGGGCGATGGGAGAGGCGGTGCGCGAGACGATCGACCGCTGCGAGCGGTTGATCGAGGCGCTGCTGATACTGGCGCGCAGCGAGGCGGCCGCCGGCCGCGAGGAGGCGGTTGAGCTGGGCGCGCTGGCCGCGGACTGCGTCACGGACCTGCGGGCGCGTGCGGAAGAGGCCGAGGTGAGGGTGAGCGCCGAGTTGCAGCCCGCGTGGACACGCGGCGATCCGGCGCTGCTCGAGCGGATGATCGCGAACCTGATCGAGAACGGGATCCGTCACAACGAGCACGGCGGCCACCTGTCCGTCTCGACGTCGAGGGTCGGTGATCGAGTACGGGTCGCGGTCAGCAACAGCGGGCCGGTGATCGACCCGGAGCTGGCCCCCAAGTTGACCGAGCCCTTCCGCCGTCTGGAGCGGGGGACGGACGGGCTCGGGCTGGGGCTGTCCATCGTGCACTCGGTGGTCCGCGCGCACGGCGGCACGGTGAAGATCAGCGCGCCCGAGACGGGCGGGCTCCACGTGCTGGTCGAGCTCCCCGCGACCGCGGGAAAAGCCACGTTAAAGGTTGCGGAAGAATCGCCGGCGCTTACACGGAAATGACATCGGCGCCGCTACATACGGACTAATGAAGCGAGATAGGCCGTCGCGGCCCTGGCCCATGTACCTGCTCGCGATCGTCGCCGTGGCGGTGCTCGTGGTGGCGATTCTCGAGATCGGGCCGCCGACGAGCTCGGCGCGCACGTCGAGGGAGGTCGTCACCGCGGAGACCGGGGTCGTCCAGTCGACCGTGACCGGCACCGGCAACGTCGAGGCCGGCACCGACGTCGACGTCAACTTCAAGGCGAGCGGCACCCTCCAGCACGTCTACGTCTCGCAGGGCCAGCACGTCAACAAGGGACAGCTGCTCGCCACGCTCGACCCGACGTCGGCGCAGCTGGCGGTCGACCAGGCGGAGGACCAGCTCAACGCAGCACAGGACTCGCTGACCGCGGTCGAGAACGGGACGTCCTCCGGCTCGGGCTCCGGCGGTGGCTCTGACTCGGGCTCTGGCTCCGGCGGGTCCGCGACGACCGCGAGCCTCGACGACGTTTCAAGTAGGACCGAGTTCGTCTCGTTCACGCCGCCGAGCGGGAAGTTGCACCACCCCACGTCGCGGGAAAAGACCAAGAAGCCGAGATCGGCGCCCAAGGGCGGGTCTTCTTCTGGGAACAAGACATCGTCGTCTGGCGGGTCTCAGGGCGGGGGGAGCAGCGCGGCGAAGACCACCACGAGCACTACCACCACCACGACGACGCCATCGCCGGCGAGCATCGCCTCGGCCCAGGCATCGGTATTCAGCGCCCAGGCGAACCTGAACAACGCCCAGGCCGCGCTCAACGACACCAAGCTTTTTGCCCCGACGAGCGGGACGATCGCCTCGCTGGCCAGTCTCCTCCCCGGTGATTCGGTGTCTGCGGGCTCGAGCTCCAGCGCGTCGAGCAGCGGCTCGTCGTCGAGCTCGTCGTCAGGTAGCGGTGGCTTAGCCGGCGGCACGGCCACGGCCGGCAGCCTCGGTGGGTCGAGCTCGTCCTCGGGTAGCGGATCGAGCTCCCCATTCGCGGAGATCGTCAACACGGGCACGCTGACGATGACCGTCGCGTTCAGCGAGTCGGACATCAGCAAGATCAAGAACGGCCAGGCCGCGACCGTCACGTTCGACGCCCTTCCCGGCGTTGAGCTGGGCGCGCACGTGACCCAGATCGCGACCGTCGGCACCTCCAGCAGCGGCGTCGTCAGCTACAACGCGACGATCACCCTCGACCAGCACGACTCCCAGGTCAGGCCGGGGATGAGCGCGTCGGCTCAGGTCATCATCAGCCAGGCGCAGGGGGTCACGGTCCCCAACGCCGCCGTGACCGGCACCGGTTCGCTGGGCACGGTGAACGTCATGAACAACGGCAAGACGAGCACACAACAGGTGGTCGTCGGCCTTAGAGGAGACAGCCGCACGCAGATCATCAGCGGGCTGCGAGCGGGTCAGCAGCTGGTCATCACGATCACGCTGCCGGCGATCAGCTCCGCGACGAGCAGCCCAACCGGCAGCTCGGGCACCGGCGGGACGCTGGGTGGCGGTCGCTTCGGCGGAGCGGGTGCGTTTGGCGGCGGCGGCGGGTTGGGCGGTGGCGGCGGCGGGTTGTTCCGCCGCATCGGGGGCGGCGGCTGATGCCCCGGCGCGAGCGCCCAAGCGTTGCCCGCGCGCAGCGAGCGCTCCGGGCGCGGCGCTCGCCGAAGGCGAAGCAGCCGGACTCCGAGCGGGTGGTGAGCGCCGCTGCGGTCCGGCGGGCGCGCCGCGAGTACCCGCCGGTGATCGACCTCCGCGACGTTCGCAAGACCTACGCCATCGGAGACATCGCCGTGCACGCGCTGCGCGGCGTCAGCCTGCGGATCTCACGCGGGGAGTACGTGGCGATCATGGGCGCCTCGGGCAGCGGCAAGACGACGTTGATGAACATCATGGGCTGCCTGGACGCGCCGACGAGCGGAATCTTCCGGCTGAACGGGCTCGACGTCCGCGGGATCGACGAGGACAACCTCGCCGATGTCCGCAACCGTCACATCGGGTTCGTCTTCCAGAGCTACAACCTGATCCCGCGTACGCGAGCGCTCGCGAACGTCGAGCTTCCGCTGTCCTACGCGGGCCTGCCGCGGGCCGCGCGCCACGATCGAGCGCTCGCGGCGCTCCGCGAGGTTGGGCTCGAGGACCGAGTCCACCACCTCCCCTCCGAGCTGTCCGGCGGGCAGCAGCAGCGAGTCGCGATCGCCCGCGCGCTGGTCACCAACCCCGCGTTGATCCTCGCCGACGAGCCGACCGGGAACCTCGACTCGGCCTCCGGCGCGGAGGTGCTCTCGCTATTCGAGCGCCTCAGCGAGCAGGGGCGGACGATCGTCCTGATCACGCACGAGGACGAGGTCGCGAGGCACGCCCGGCGCGTGATCCGGATCCGGGACGGAGCGATCATCACCGACGAGCGCCCGGAGGCCAGAGAGCCGGTCGCATGATCGAAACCCTGCATGTCGCGCTCGGCGGCCTCGCCGCGAACAAGCTGCGCTCGGGGCTGACCATCCTCGGCCTGATGATCGGCGTCGGCTCGGTGATCGTGCTGATCGCCGTCGGCACCGGCTCGTCCAACGCCGTCGAGAAGCAGATCGACGCGCTCGGGAGCAACGTCCTGCTGGTGACGGGGACGCCGACGCTCGGCGGCCTGCGCGCCGGCGGGGCGGGGACGTCGTTGACGGTCGCGGACGCCAATGCGCTCGAGGACCGCTTCGAGGCGCCGGACGTCCAGAGCTCCTCGCCGGTGGTCAACGCCGGCGGCGTCACGCTCGCCTCGGGCGAGACGACCTACTCGCCATCGTCTTTCGTCGGCACGACGCCGAGCTACCAGCAGGCGCGCGACTACACGATGGCCGAGGGGTCATGGTTCACCAAGGCGCAGGAGAACGCTCACAGCCGGGTGCTCGTCGTCGGGCCAACCGTCGTCAGCGAGCTGTTCGGCGGGCAGGATCCGATCGGCCAGACGGTGCAGGCCAACGGGACCAACTTCCAGATCATCGGCGTGACCGCGGCGAAGGGTTCGAACGGGTCGACGAACGAGGATGACGTGGCGATCGCCCCGCTGACAGCCGTCCAGGACACCCTGACCGGCTACGGGAGCATCAACCAGATCGTCGTGCAGGCCAAGTCTCGCGATCAGCTGAATCCGGCGCAGACCGAGGTCACCAACATCCTCAACCAGCTCGACCCGCCCACGGCCGGCTCGATCACCGGCAGCAACTTCAGCGTGATCAACCAGAGCTCGATCATCCAGACCTCAACGGCCAGCAGCAAGGTGTTCACGACGCTGCTCGGCGAGGTCGCCGCGATCTCGCTGCTCGTCGGCGGGATCGGGGTGATGAACATCATGCTCGTATCGGTCACCGAGCGGACCCGCGAGATCGGGATCCGCAAGGCCGTCGGCGCCCGCTACAGCGACATCCTGGTCCAGTTCCTCGTCGAGGCGGTGCTCGTATCGTTCTTCGGGGGCATTGCCGGAGTGATCGCGGGCGTGATCGGCAGCCAGTTCAAGATCGCCGGCGTGCAGCCGGTCATCGCCCCCTACTCGATCGGCCTCGCGTTCGGCGCAGCGGTGCTGATCGGCCTGTTCTTCGGCACGTACCCGGCCGGCCGCGCCGCGGCGATGAGACCGATTGAGGCGTTGCGATTCGAATGACCGACATGGAAAGCGAAAAAGGAATTGAGATGAGTGCACTGCCCTACGAGACCCCGGAGCAGGGGTGGGACAGCTATCGCGAAGATGAGGACCTCGAGCTTCCGGGCCGACCGCGACGGCGATTCCTCAATTGGGGAAGCGCGGCGCTGCTCGCGCTGGCCGTCGGCGCGATCGGCTTCTACGTCGGCGTGCGCGTCGAGAAGGGCCAGATGAGCAACTCCTCTTCGGGCGCTGCCGCGCTCCCGGGCGCGGCCGCAGCCGCCCGGACTGGGGCCGCCGGCGCCGGCGCGGCGCGGCTTGCCGGCGCCTTTGGCGGGCGCGGCGGCGCGGCGAGCGGCCGGAGCGGGTTTGCGTCTGGGGCTTTCGGTGGAGGCAACAGTTCGTTTGGGACGGTCTCGAGCGTCAACGGCAAGACCATTTACGTGACGCAGGCCGGCACTGGGAACGTCGTCAAGGTCACGCTGTCGAGCGCGACCAAGATCACCAAGAACGTGGGCGTCGGAAAGTCAGCGATCCGGCCCGGCGACACCGTCGTCGTCTCGGGCCTGAAGGGGTCAGGCGGCAAGATCGCCGCGACCTCCCTCAGCGACACCGGCGCCAGCGCAACCGGTTCGGGCACAGGCTCGGGATCCAGCTCCGGCGGGTCCTCGAGCAGCGCAAGCTCCGCCGTGAGCTCCCTGTTCGGGGGCGGCGGTAAATAAAGGAAAGGGATCCAGGTGAAAAGCATCAACATCGTCTCTAAGCGAGCCCTGCTCGCCTTGGGGATATTGGCTGCGAGCTGCGCGCTGGTCGCGTGCGGCAGCAGCTCGAGTGGCTCGACGACAACGACGGCCAGTTCGGGGTCGGGGACGGCGGCTTCGTCCACGAGCAGCAGCTTCGCCGCACGGCGGGCCAAGCTGGCCTCGTGCCTGAAGCAACACGGCGTCACGCTCCCCAACCGTCCAGCCGGCAGCCGGCCACCGGGCACCGGTGGCGGTGGCGGTGGCGGGTTCTTCTTCGGCAGTGGCGGTGGCGCCAATCCGGGCGGCCCCAACGCCGCAGCGGGTGGTCGTGGCGGTTTCTTCCGCAGCAACCCGAAGGCGGCGGCGGCGTTCAAGGCGTGCGGTGCGGACTTCGGCGGCGGGTTCCGCCGAGGGGCCGGTCGCTTCAGGCTCTCGCATACGGCGATCAACAACTTCGTCGCGTGCGTCCGCAAGCACGGCTACAACCTGCCGGCCCCCAACTTCTCGGGCCACGGGTCGGTGTTCCCGTCGAACATCCGGACCAACCCGAAGTTCGTGGCGGCGAGCCGGGCGTGTGCGAGCGCGCTGCGGCCGCCGGGTGCCGCGGCCGGGACGAGTACGACGTCGAGCTGAGGAGCATGAGGCTGAGACTGCCGTCCACCGGGCCGGCGAAGACGGGCGCGTCCCCGTCCGCGTCGGGGTCCGATGGTCGGCTGTGGTCGGATCCGATACTCGGGGCCCTAGACCAGACGTCGGTTTTACGGTGATCTGACGGATTGCTGCATAGGCTGCGCGATTGCGACGAACGTGCGCCTCGTCGCCGGCGGGAGCAAGTTTCCCGCGCACCTGTGCACCGGCGGCGCTCGGGGCTCTGACTCCCGCCCTGAGCAGCCCGCCGGTGCGCGGGACCTCCAACGCCGGCGTTGCGAGCGGGCCAGTTGGCGGGCCATACTCCCGGGCATGGCTGAGCCCGAGATCCTGTGGACCCCGTCATCCGAGCGCATCGAGCGCGCCACGCTCACGCGCTATCAGCGCTGGCTCGAGGAGACACGCGGCCTGCGCCTGGACTCCTACGAAGACCTCTGGCGATGGTCGGTCGACGACCTCGTGGGCTTCTGGACGTCGATCGTCTCATTCCTCGATGTGCGGTTCTCGGTGCCCGCGGAGCGCGTGCTGGGCAAGTCGGACATGCCGGGGACGGAGTGGTTCCCCAGGTCGCGGCTGAGCTATGCCGAGCACATCTTTCGCGGCAAGCGCGACGAGGACGTGGCGCTGTTTCACGCCTCCGAGCTGCGACCGGTTGATCAGTGGACGTGGGGCGAGCTCCGGCGCCAGAGCGCGGCCATCGCCGCGGGGCTTCGCCGGCTCGGTGTGTCCGAGGGGGACCGGGTGGCGGCCTACATGCCGAACATCCCCGAGACCCTGGCGGCGCTCATGGCGTGCGCGTCGATCGGCGCCATCTGGTCCTCGGCCGCGCCGGAGTTCGGGGCGCGCAGCGTGGTCGATCGGTTCGCCCAGATCGAGCCGAAGGTGCTGCTGGTGATCGACGGCTATCGCTACGGCGGCAAGGACTTCGACCGGCGGGAGACGGTGGCGCGGATCGCCTCGGAGATGCCGTCGCTCGAGCGGGTCGTGACGCTCGGGTATCTCGACGGCTCGGGGTGGGAGGACGGGTTCCTGGGCGATGGGCCGCTCGAGTTCGCTCAGCTGGCGTTCGACCATCCGCTGTGGGTGCTGTACAGCTCGGGCACGACCGGACTGCCGAAGCCGATCGTGCACGGGCAGGGAGGGATTCTGCTCGAGCACATGAAGAAGGCGCATCTCCATCTGGATGCGCACGCGGGCGACCGCTTCTTCTGGTTCTCGACGACCGGCTGGATGATGTGGAACTTCCTGATCGGGGTGCTGCTGACCGACGCCTCGATCGTCCTGTTCGACGGCAACCCGGGCTATCCGGACCTGGGCACGCTGTGGGACCTGGCCGAGCAGACGCAGATGAGCTGCTTCGGAACGAGCGCGGCGTTCATCTCGTCGTGCATGAAAGCCTCGGTGGCGCCGGCTGACGGGCGCGATCTGGGGTCGTTGCGGGCCGTCGGCTCGACCGGGTCGCCACTGTCGCCCGAGGCCTTCCGCTGGGTGTACGAGCAGCTGGGCTCCGACACGTGGCTGTTCTCGACGTCGGGAGGGACCGACATGTGCACCGCTTTCGTGGGCGGCGTGCCGACCCTGCCGGTGTACCTCGGCGAGCTCCAGGCACGGTCTCTCGGCGCGTCGGTCGAGGCGTGGAGCGAGGAGGGGCGGCCGCTCGTCGACGAGGTTGGCGAGCTGGTGATCACCAAGCCGATGCCGTCGATGCCGGTGTTCTTCTGGGGCGATCCGTCGGGCGAGCGCTACCGTGACAGCTACTTCTCGATGTGGCCAGGCGTGTGGCGCCACGGCGACTGGATCATGATCACCGACCGCGGGACCGCGGTCATCTACGGCCGCTCGGACTCGACGATCAACCGCGGTGGCGTGCGGATGGGGACGAGCGAGATCTATCGCGCCGCGCTCGACATCCCCGAGATCGTCGACGCGCTCGTCGTCGATCTGCCACGGGAGGAGACCGACGGCTGGATGCCGCTGTTCGTGGTCCTACGCGACGGGGCCTCGCTGGACGACGACCTTCGCGCCCGGATCCGGACTCGAATCCGCGAGGACTGCTCGCCGCGCCACGTGCCCAACGAGATCGTCCAGATCGCCGAGGTGCCGCGGACCCTGTCGGGCAAGGTGCTCGAGGTGCCTGTCAAGCGGATCCTGACGGGGACGCCGGCGGGCGAGGCAGCCAGCCGGGAATCATTGGCGAACCCCGAGGCCCTGGATTATTTTGTGGCGTTAGCCCGTAAGGCGTAGAAACTGTGTGACGTTTCAGGATTTGCGGGTGGTCGGCTCTCAAACTCCGGAGGATGATCAAAAAGCGGGGTATATCCACGCTTATCGGGGAGCCTCGGGGTGGCCAAGGTGGGTGAGCTCATCGATGCTGCCATCGCCGCAATTGCGGGCCGGCAGCACGGTTACATCCGGCGCGAGCAGCTTCTGCGCCTCGGGCTGACGCCCAGTGGAATCGATCACCGTATCCGCAGCGGGCGTCTGGTCCGCGTCTACGCCGGCGTGTATGCCGTCGGCGCCGTGCCCACCCTCCCGGTCGCCCGCGCCGCCGCGGCCGTCCTCGCCTGTGGCCCCGGCGCGGCCCTCTCCCATCTCTCGGCGCTGTGCCTCTGGGGCTGGCGCAAACCGTGGGACGTCCCGTTCCACGTGACGGCGCCGTCGAATCACGTCCGCCCCGGGATCCGCGTTCACTGCTCCACCGCGCTCGCCCGCCGCGACATCCGGACACACCTGGGAATCCGGGTGACCAGTCCCGCCCGGACGCTGCTCGACGTGGCGCCGCGGCTGAGCGACCCGGCGCTCAGAAGGGTCGTCCGGGAAGCACGGCTGTCGCCCTACATGAGGGAATCTCAGCTCGCGGACGTGGTCGCCAGGTTTCCGCGCCACCCCGGCGCCGCCCGCCTCAAACCGCTGATCGAGGCGCCGAGCGGGCCGACGCGGTCGGAATTCGAAGACCACTTCCTGGCCTTCTGCGCCGACCACGGCCTCCCGCGCCCGCGGACGAACGTAAGGATCGCCGGACACCTCGTCGACGCCGTGTTCGACGCCGAACGGCTGATCGTCGAGCTCGACGGCTACGAGTTCCATGGCGGTCGCGACTCGTTCGAGAGCGATCGCGACCGCGATGCGGACACGCTGCGAGTCGGCCACGCCACCGTCCGGATCACGTGGCAGCGGATGACGAAGCGACCCCGGCGCGAAGCCAAGCGCCTGCTGGCGATTCTCGAGAACCGCCGCTAACCGCCGGCCAGAGCTCTTCCCCAACTCTTATGCTCTTCTCAAACTCCTCCGATTTGATTCTGATCACGGGCGCGCTGGTACCCCGGGGCGCCCGGCCAACTGCAGGAGTCATCCGTGCACTCGAACCTCAAGCGCAGACTGGCAATTGCCGTGGTGGCCGTGGCGGCCGCGGCGTTCGCCGGTGGCGCTTATGCCGCGACCAAGGATTCGAACGCGAGCGTTCGGCAGGCGTTCCTGAACGACGTCGCGAAGCGGCTGCACGTCACGCCACAGCAGCTGACGTCCGCGCTTGAGGGCGCCGAGATCGATCAGATCAACGCCGCGGTCACTGCCGGCAGGCTCAGCCCGGCGCAGGCCAACGCGCTCAAGCAGCGGGTCCAGAAGGGCCACGTGCTGCTCGGCGCGCTCGGGCTATTCCGGGCCGCACCCGGCGGCTTCCCCGGCGCACCGGGCTTCTTCCCCGGCGGACCGGGCGTCTTGCCCGGCAACCTCCGCCCCCGGCTGTTCCCGGGCCCGGGTGGCCCGCGGGCTTTCCCGGCGCCTCGTCTCGTGGTCCCCCCGGCGGGGCCGCTGGCGGGAGCCGCCGGCTACCTCGGGCTCAGCCAAAGCCAGCTCCTCAAGCAGCTGAGCAGCGGCAAGTCGCTGGCCCAGATCGCCAAGGCTCAGGGCAAGTCGGTGAGCGGCCTGGAGGCCGCGATGGTCGCCAGGTTCAAGGCTCGCCTCGACAAGGCCGTGGCGAGAAAGGTGCTGACCAGCGGCCAGGAACAGAAGATTCTCACGGGCTTCTCGAATGTGATCGGAAATCTCGTCACTCGTGCCCCCCACGGGTTCGGTTTCGCGCGTCCGGGTAGGGCAGTGCCATGGCCAGCTCCGCTTGCACACCCGCCCAAAGGACCTGTGATCCCCGCCCCGCCGCCCCCCGGGCCCGCGTCGGCAATCCCCGCGCCGGCGGCCAGTCCGACGGCATAAGCGCCAGGCTCTTACCAACCTCTCACGCCGTTCTGAAGAGTTTCTCACCGGCGCCTGCTGTACTGGATCGATATGGGTCTTACTTCTGTCAGGAGAATCGAACATGAGTAGTAAAGCCGGCTGGCTGGGAGTCGTCGGTGGCGCGGTGGCCGGTGCTGCGGTTGCTTTGGTGCTCGCCAGCGGAAACACCACCACGCACAACGTCACGACCACGGTCTACCAGTCCACGCGCGGCGTCCCGACGGCGCTGAGCTCCAACCGCGGCCTGACCATCAACCAGATCTACCGCGCCGCCAGCCCCGGCGTCGTCGATATCGAGGTCACCTCGCAGAGCAGCGGCGGCGGATTCGGGTTCTTCGGTGGCAGCGGTCAGGAGACCGAGGGCGAGGGCGCCGGCGTCGTCTACAACAAGAACGGCGACATCCTCACCGACGAGCACGTGGTCGCGGGCGCGCAGAGCGTCACCGTCACCTTCCAGGACGGCCAGAAGGTGCCGGCGAAGGTGGTCGGGACCGATCCCTCCACCGACGTCGCCGTGATCCACGTCGATGTGCCGTCCTCACAGCTTCATCCGATCCCACTCGCGGACTCCGCGGCGGCGCAGGTCGGCGACCCCGTCGTCGCGATCGGCAGCCCGTTCAGCCTCCCCGAGACGACCACCCAGGGGATCGTCAGCCAGGTCGGCCGCCCCATCACGGCGCCGAACAACTACACGATCACGAACGCCATCCAGACCGACGCGGCGATCAACCCCGGCAACTCGGGCGGTCCGCTGCTAGACGCCGACGGACACGTGCTGGGCCTGAACGACCAGATCCAGACCAACTCGGGTTCGAGCGCCGGCGTCGGCTTCGCGGTTCCGTCGGACACGGTGGCGCGGATCGCCAACCTGATCATCGACGGGCACCCGATCAAGCACGCCTACGTCGGCGTCTCGCTGACCAGCAACTTCACCGGTGGCGCGCAGATCAGCGAGGTCCAGCCCGGTACCCCGGGGAGCAGCGCAGGGCTCAAGCCCCGCGACGTGGTCACCGCGATCAACGGCAAGCCGGTCGCTTCGACCGAGCAGTTCATCGCCATGATCGACGGCTACAACCCCGGCCAGCACGTGACGCTGACGGTCAAGCGCAGCGGGCAGACCAAGCAAATCGGAGTGACCCTCGGGCTCCGGCCGCAGACCGCGCCGAACGGCGGGTAGGGCTCTGCCTCGCGGGTTGAGAGCGATCGGCGCTGTGTATCGCCGGCGCCGCTAGCTCGCCGCCAGCGCCACCTGCGCCAGCGTCCGATCCATCAGCTCCTGATGGACGGAGCGGGTGCCGCCCTGGCGTCGCTCGTAGCTCCCGTCCGCCTCGAGCGTCCACGAGAACGTGTTGTCGGCCAGGCAGCGCTCGAGCGTGTCGTCGAGTTCTGCGCGGAGCTCGGGATTGTCGATCGGGGTGAGCAGCTCCACGCGGGTGTCCAGGTTGCGGGGCATGAGATCGGCCGACCCGATGTAGTAGCTGCTCTCGGAGCCGCGGTGGAACGCGTAGATGCGCGAGTGCTCGAGGAAGCGGCCGACCACCGAGACGACGTTGATCGTCTCCGAGACGCCCGGTACACCCGGCCGCAGGCAGCAGATCCCGCGCACGTTGAGGGCGATCGGGACACCCGCCTGGGAGGCGCGATACAGCGCCTCGATGCACGCGCGGTCGACGAGCGAGTTCATCTTCATCACGATGCTCGCGTGCTGGCCGGCGCGGAACGCCTCGATCGTCGCGTCGATCTGCTCGAGCAGCGGCACGCGCATCGAGTCGGGCGCCACGAGTATCTTCTGAAGGCGATTCTGGTGGCCCCAGCCGGTCAGGGTGTTGAACAGGTTGGCGACCTCGGCGCCGATCTCCACATCCGTCGTGAAGTACCCCCAGTCCTCGTACAGGCGCGCGTTCTTGGCGTGGAAGTTCCCCGTCCCGATCATCACGTAGTGGCGGACGCCGCCGCGCTCGCGGCGGACCACGAGGATCGCCTTGGCGTGGGTCTTGAGTCCGGGGATCCCGTGGACGACGTGGGCTCCCACCTCTTCGAGGGCACGCGACCACCGGATGTTCTGGCGCTCGTCGAACCGCGCCTTGAGCTCCACCAAGCAGACCGCCTGTTTGCCCTTCTCGGCGGCCTCGATCAGCGACGGGACCAGTGCCGAGTCATCCGAGGTCCGGTACACCGTCATCTTGATCGCCAGCACGTTGGGATCGTCGACCGCCTGCTGCACGAACCGTTCGGCGCTGGCGGAGAACGAGTTGTACGGATAGTGGACCAGCACGTCCCCGCGGCGCATCGCCGTCAGCACGTCCGGCTGCTCGTCCGTGCTGCCCGGAACCGGGCCGAAGGCCGGGTGCGGCACCGGCGTCCACGGCGTCTGGCGCAGCTCGGGGAAGTTGTCGATGTTGGCGATCTCCCACAGGTCGCCGAGATCGAGCAGTCCGTCGACGTCGTAGACCTGCACCTCGTCGACGTCCAGCCACTCGATCAGCCGGGCCCGCAGCGTCGGGTCCATGCCGGCGCCGACCTCGAGCCGGACGACCTCGCCGAACCGGCGCCGGCGGAGCTCGTCCTCGACCGCCTGCAGGAGGTCGTCGGCCTCGTCGGAGACCTCGAAGTCGGCGTCGCGGGTCACCCGAAAGAGGTCGTAGTTGAGGATCTGCATCCCCGGGAACAGAGCGCCGAGATGGTGGGCGACGATGTCCTCGAGCGGGACGAAGGTGTACTTGGAGACCTCGACGAACCGCGGCAGCACCTCCTTGGGGACCTTGACCCTGGCGTACACGTCGTGCTCGAGGTCCGGGTCGTGGAGGCGGACGATCAGGCTGAGCGACAGGTTCGAGATGTACGGGAAGGGCCGGCCCGGGCCGACGGCCAGTGGCGTCAGTACGGGCAGGATCTGCTCGCGGAACTGGCGCTCGAGCGCCTCGTCGGAGGCGCCGGACTCCTCGGAGCTCACGATCCTGATCCCGTGGTCGGCCAGCTCTGGCCTGACGACGTTGCTGAACTCGCGAGCGTGCCGGCGGTCGAGCTCGCGCACCTTGTCCGCGATTCCTTGGAGCACCTGCGTCGGGGACAGGCCATCGGGGCCGCGGGCGTCGACGCGCGCCTCGACCTGGTCGCGGACGCCGGCGACCCGGACCATGAAGAACTCGTCGAGATTGGTGACGAAGATCGCGAGGAACTTCAGCCGCTCGATCAGCGGCATCGACTCGTCCTCCGCCAGCTGCAGAACGCGATCGTTGAAGTCGAGCCACGACAGCTCACGGTTGAAGTACAGGTCGGGATCGGTGAGCTCGGGCGGGGCCTGGCGCTCGGCGGGCTGCCCGTCTTCGCGTACCGGCGCGGCGGCGGATGTTTCGACGGACGACTCAGTCATGCCACACGCTCCTCGGCGGTCGCGATTGCGGTTAGCTCGGCAGGGCGCAGGAGCACGACCAGCTCGCCCTTGGCGATTCCAGCCAGCCCACCCTTGCGCAGGCGCGCCTGGGCGCCGGTAAGGTCGTGCACCGTCAGCGAAAATGATGGGTCGTGCCCGACCAGCAGGACGTTCTCGCCGCGGCCCGTGATCAGCTCGTGGACGTCGAACGGCTCACCGGCGAGGGCCGCTTCGATCGTGGGGGTGACCCCGAGCGGCTCGCAGGCGAGCTCGGCGGTCTGGACGGCGCGCAGCTTCGGGCTCGTCAGGCACACGTCGATCTGGGCGCCCAGGCGCGCGAGAGACCGCCCTGCGGACTCCGCCTGCCGGGCGCCGCGGTCGGTCAGAGGCCGCTCGTCATCGGGCAGTCCATCCGCTGCTTCGGCATGTCGGAGCAACCAGAGCACGCGACAACTCTACGCCGGTACGGCTCGGCCGGTGCCTACGGGCACAAACTGGTGCCCGAAAGCCGGAGCCGGAGGTCACTCACCGACGCTCAGCCGATCAGCAGCCGCCGTCCGAATACTCGCTGGAAGACCTCGTCGTCGCCGTAGCGCTCGACGCTCCATCGGGGCAGCGTCAAATCGCCCGCCGCTTCGAGGTGAAGGTCGACGCCGTGCCCGTTCGGCCGCAGCCGGGCCTCCCTGACCGACTGGTCGCGGCCTCGCTCGAGGTGCTCGGCGAGCCTCAAGATCACCGAGCAGCGATCGAGCAGCTCTTCGTCGCCCTCCTCGGCGATCGCGGCCATCTCACCGAGCTTCGGCGCGCCCTTGCGGTGGTAGCGGGTGATCTGGGCGATCAGCGCGCGTTCGCGGGGGCTGAACCCAGGCAGCTCGGCGCTGACGATCAGGTAGTAGGAGTGCTTGTGGTGGTCGTCGTAGGAGATGGTCATGCCCACGTCGTGGAGCATGGAGGCGGCCCAGAGCAGCTCGTGCTCGCCGGGCTCGGGCTCGAACAGGCCGTCGGCGACCAGCGAGTCGTGCATCTGGAGAGCCAGGCGGGCGACGTGCTCGGCATGGGTCATGTCGGCCTCGTACTGGATCGCCAGGTTGCGGACGGCGGCCTCGCGGACATCGTCGAACAGCGGCTCGCCACCCGCGAGCAGCGTGTCGGCGAGAAACACGCCCTCGCGCAGCCCGGCCTCGGTGACCTCCATCCCTTCGAATTCCCCCTCCAGCAGGACCGTTTCGAGCGCGACGGCCGCGGCCAGGATGATGTCGCCGCGACCCGGCTTGATCCCGGGCATCGAACCCCGTTCGGAGCTCGGCATCGACGCGAGCGTCTGCACGAGCTCGGACAGCGCGGCGGGAGTGAGAACGAAGCCCTGGACCCCGAGGTCGAGCTCCCCGCCGGCGCGCTGCGCCGCGGCGGCGAGGTTGCGGGCCGCGCCGCCCATCCCGACGAGCCGCTCGCCCGCGTCCCAGAACCAGTCCACGTCCTCGAGCGCCTCAACCACGCGGGCCCGCACCCGGTTGAGGTCCCTCTTCCTGGCCGGCCCCGACCCCGGCAAGAGGTCCTCGGTCAGGCGGACCGCTCCGAGCGGGAACGAGCGCAGATCGTGGGCGCGGCGGTCCCAGACCTCGACGAGCTGCATGCTGCCGCCGCCGAGCTCGACGACGACGCCGTCGTCGAGGGTGGTGGTGTTGACGGCAGCGACGTAGCCGTAACGTGCCTCGTCCTCCGCGGAGAGGACGACGATCTTGAGGCCCGTGGCCTCCGCGGCACGACGCAGGAACTCGGCCTGATTCGAGGCGTCCCGGATCGCGCTCGTGGCGACCGGGTGGATGTCCTCCGCGGACAGTCCGTTGGCCTGGCAGAAGCGGCCGAACACGGACAGCGTCTCCAGACCGCGCTCAATCGCCTCCTCGCTGAGCTGGCCGGAGGCGGACAGGCCCGCCCCGATCCGAACCGTCTCGTAGAGCTCGTCGGTCCGCTTCCACCAGCTCCCCGGCGAATAGGTGAAGACGACGAGCCGCCAGGAGTTCGAGCCGAGGTCGATCACGGCGACCTGCCGGTTAGCCCGCTCGACATGGCCCGAGGCTCGGGTCGATCGCCAGCTCACGGCTGCATCATGCGCTCAGCTGCGGACGGGTCGCCGGGCGCCGCCGCATGACGGGTGAAACCGCCGCGGGTTAGCGCTTCTGGGCGACGGCCTTCGGCTGACGAATCCGCTGCGGGAGCTCGACCGGCTGCCTCGATGGCAGTGTCCGAGACGAGCACGTAGCGGACGACCGCGCTGACGAACAGGATCGTCAGGATCACCGCGCTCGAGGCGCACCACTCGCAGACCGCGTGAATCGAGAACAGCTCGCGGTAGGTCAGGTAGCCGCTGAAGGCGCAGCCGACGAGCGTGAGGCCGAGCGTGGCCAGTCGCGTCTCCTCGCGATCGGGGAGCAGCAGGCTCCCCAGGATCCCGACGTAGCCGATCAACCCGAGCAGCGCCACCGGGACGCCGTCGAGCTTGGACCACTCCGAGGTCTGGACCTTGATGCAGGACGTACCGGCGGTGCAGGCCGGCTTGATGCCGGCGTAGTGGACGTAGGTCAGATACGCGGCGACGGCCAGCCCGACGACGGCCAGCCCGATCATCACTCGTCTAAGAATGACCACGGGACCGTCAAGATACAGACTGGATTTTCTGTTGGAGCGTCCCGTAGTCCGTATCGCCGACGATCGGCTGCGCCTGGCCCTTCGGGCCGGTCACGACGAGCGTGGGGGTGCTGTTGTATCCCTTCGCCGCCGCAGCCTGCTCGTCCTGCGTGACCTGGGAGGTCAGCGTCGAGGAGGTGCGATCTGAGTTCCACTTGGAGAAGTTCAGGCCCGAGATCTGGTGGGCGAGCCCGTCCAGATAGGTGTCGTCCACGTAGTTGGTGTCCTCGGTGCCCTGCTCGTGGTAGAAGAGCTCGATGTAGTCCCACGCCCGGCCCTGGAGGCCCGCGGCGAGCGCTGCGGCCTGCTGGGTCGGGAACACGCCGGGGTTGGGGCCGTTCCCGGTCGCGGTCTCGAGCGACCGATAGACGAGCTTGGCCTTGCCGGTACGCACCTCGTTGGCGATCAGCTGGTTCTCGGCGCCAAGCGCGAAGTCCCGGCAGATCGGGCACTGGAGGTCCCCGAACTCTGTGACGGTGACCTTCGCGTTCGGGTTACCGAGAGTGTTCCCATGCTGGGGGATCCCCGTGAGAAGCGTCTCCACGCTCGACACGGTCGCATCTGCCTTCGTGCCGGTCTGGAGACCCTTGCTACCGCCGCTGCTGCCACTGGAGATCGCGATCCCGACAGCGACAACCGCGACCGCCGCAATTACCACGCCCGTGACCATGCGCATCCGTCGCCCACGCCGCTCGCGCTCGGCGCGAGCTCGTTCCTCAGCGAGTCGCCGCGCGCGCGCCTCTTCCTTTTGTTTCGTGCGGGAAGCCATCTCAGAAGTGAGCGTCGTCTCTACATCGGCCTATCCGAGGACGCCTTTAACGAGCAGGATAGCGACGAGCAGAGCACCGACGCCGCAACAAATCGCCACGAACGACGCGATCAACCTAAGCCTAATCTCAGTCTTCATTTGTTCTTATCTCATCCGTCGGCCTGGTCCAGGATCAGCGCCGTGAACGGCGGCCCGGTCTTGGGGGTGACCTGGAACGCCAGGGCCCACTTTCCGACCATCACGAGCGCCGGCGCCGCGCGCGAGTAGACCCCCGGACTGGTCTCGGTCAGCTGGTACTCCTGCTGTGGCATCTCCATCTCCGTGTGGTTGAACGTGAGCGTCACGTCGGCTCCGCGCAGCGGTTGCCCGTTCTTGGTGATCCTGAGCGCGAACGAGTCGGGCGCCGCGGCCTTGTTCGGGCTCACCAGTACCTGGAGCTTGTAGCCGGCCCGGTTGACGGTCCGCGCCACGACGCCCGGGCCGACGGACGCGATCGCGGCGTCCTGCTCGGCGAAGGCCGGCGGCGGCGGCGCGAGGCTCGAAAGGAGAGCCGCGGTGAACACGGCGCCGGCGACGAGGAAGGCCTCGCCAGCCAGCGTGCGCCGGAGTAGCCGGGTCGCCGGCGCGCCCACCTCTGGGTCGCCGCGCGCGGCCAGCAGGCGCGGCTTGGATCGCAGCCGGTTGATCGAGGCGAGCCCGACCGCCGCGCTCAGAATCCCGATCTTGACGATGATCGCCTGGCCGTAGCCCGTCTTCCACAGGGCGTCGACCGTCGGCATGTGGATGATCGTCGCGCCGATGCCGGTGGCGAGCAGCAGGAGCACGCTCGGCAGCGCGATGTTCGAGAAGCGGGGCACGCACACGGCGAGGCCGGCCACCCGACGCGCCGAGGAGAGGGTGAGCCACAGTACGAGCAGGCCGAGCAGGCCGCCGATCCAGACGGATCCGGAGGCGAGATGCAGCCAGTCGAGGAACAGCGCCAGCCCGCGCGGGGAGGTCTGCCCAGCGTGGCCGGCCGCCCCGGGGACGGCAAGGACGGCGGCGGCGGCGAGCACCCCGCCGGTGAGGGACACCAGGGCGACAATCGGGCGGCGCCGGCGTTCGGGGCGATCGAGCCACAGCGTGACCCACGAGGCGATGCAGAACAGCCCGAAGCAGACGATCATGTCGACGTAGGCGCGGCCGAACGCCGTGACCCGGAACAGCGGCACCAGCGCCCCGACGTCGAACACCGATCGCAACGAGTCGATCGCCGTCGAGAAGTCCAGGTAGACCGGAATCGCGATCAGACCGATCACCGAGGCGATCACGAATGCGATCGACAGCGGCCGCACGTTCGTCTCGGGGACCCGGCTCATCAGCGGCCGCGCGATGAAGAACCTGAGTACGAACAGCCCGATCGCCACCATCACCGACAGGAACATCACCCAGCGCGCGATCAGCACGTTGGCGGAGGTCGCGGTCTCGTTGATGCTCGGCACGGGGAACTGCGGCGCCGGACCGGGGTTCGGCCCGACCGCGTACGTGAACGCGCCCTGCACCGGGTGTCCGTCGACCGAGATCGCGCGCCAATAGATCAGGTACCACCCCTCGGGGAGGTGTGGCCGCAGGGGCACGACGAGCGTGTCGGGATCTGACGGGGACCGGCTGACCGGGGCGGTCGTCTCCTGCTTGCCGTTGGCGTTGGTGACGGAGATGATCGCGAACCTCGGCTCGACGGCCTCGTCGTAGGTCAGCTGAACGGTGCTCGGCGGTGTGTCGAGCACCCCGCTCGCCGCCGGAACGGTCTTGATCAGGTAGGCGTGGGCCGAGGCGGAACCCGGCAGCATCAGCCAGAGCGCCACCGCGACCAGGCCGACCAGGCTCCACCTCGGGCGTCTCACACGAGTTCCCGTTCGCCGACGCGGGTTCCGCTGATGAGGAGCGCGAAGCCGCCCGCCACCAGTCCGAGGACCCCGAAGATGAGGGCGATGATCGTCACCACCGAGACGCCTCCGCCGCCGAGCGACGTCTTGGCCTCGATCGTCGGGGCCGGGTAAGGGTCGGACTCGGAGCCCGACCAGTTGACGATCGAACCGTTGGAGTACGTCTGCTGGACCTGGAACGTGTACGTCCCCGCCGAGGCCGGTTGCGCGAGGAACTGGAACAGCGAGTCCTCGCCGGTGGGGACGTGACCGCCCGTCCAGGTCACCTTGGTGATCACAGCGCCATCGCCCGAGCCGGTTTGCTGGACGGCCTGGTGCCAGCCGGGCGGCGGGGGCACGAACGAGTCGATGGAGAACCCGCTCGGCACGGTCAGGACGATCTTGGTCGTGGTCGCGCCGGCCTGCTCGGTGGGGACGGCGAGGCTGTACAGCTGCAACTTGCCCGACAGCGACACGGGCGGGCTGACCCGCGCGTGGGCGGACGCGGAAGCTGCGAGGGCAAGCGCCGCGAGCGCCGCGATCGGCAGCGCGAGCGACCGGCGCGCCAACACCTCTCTGCTCATGTGAATTCGACGATCCCTTCTCGGTTTGGTGGCAGCTTGGTAGGGCGAGCAGCGGCCGCCGCAACGCACACGCCCAATCGCGCCCGCAAGTCGAGCGCTGGGGGAGGGCGACTACCGACTGGCCGCGGCGACGGCGACGGCGCCGGCCGGCGGCCCGCGCCCGGCGTGCGTCGTGGCGGGGGTAAGCCGGCGCAAACCCTTAAGCGCCACGACCACCCAACCGATCGTGAGACCGAAGACGACCGGCCGCGGCGC
Source organism: uncultured Solirubrobacterales bacterium (assembly GCA_963759695.1). Classification (GTDB taxonomy): domain Bacteria; phylum Actinomycetota; class Thermoleophilia; order Solirubrobacterales; family Solirubrobacteraceae; genus Palsa-465. The sequence goes on along the minus strand of CAVXAO010000015.1, from coordinate 165,744 downwards.
CCGGGCACGGGGCCTTCGGCCCGCGGTGTCGGCGGCGCGCAGCAGCAGCCTGGCTGCCACGAACGCGATGAGCGCGAAGGGGATCTGGAGCGCCAGCCCGATCCGGAACGTTGGCTGGAGCACCATCCACCACGGGAACGGGGCACCCGCGAGCCACCGCTCGAGGAACTCCTGCAACGTGAAGCACAGCAGCGGCATCAGCGCAAACGCCCACGCGGGCACAGGTCGCTGCATGGTGCGTCGCAAGCTGCCGGCGAACACCCACCCGGCCGCGACGAGGTCGACTGCGCCGACGATCCCGAGCACGAGCGGGAGATAGCCGTGCGTCCCGACCATGTAGCCGTGCCCGGTCGCGAGCAGCTCGATCAGCCGGATGTGCGCGTTCGGATAGACCCACCGATAGGCGAGCACGTGCGCGACCTGCGTGCCCGCGATCATCAGCGGGAGCGACAGCAACCACGCGGCGGCGCGGCGGGAGCGCATGGCCGTTATTGAACCACTCGGGCTAGGCCACGTGCAGCGTGTAGGGGGCCGTCACGATGCGCCCGCCGAGTTTCATCTGCAGGAACAGGCGCCACGTTCCCGGGAGCGCCAGCAGCACGCCGACCGTGAGCTTACCCGGCGCCGTCGAGCTCCCGGTTATGCGGGTGGCGGGGACGCCGGGCAGGCTCCCACAGTTGGGCGCATTGGGGGCGCAGATGTGCGTGTGGAAGTAGTCCAGCGAGCCCTTGCGGAAGAAGATCGCGTGCGCCAGCGCTCCGAACCAGGGGGTGAACACGACGCGAGCACCGTGCGGGTCGGTTACGTTCACGTGCAGGAAGGCCGCCTGGATCGCGTGCAGCGGCGGGTGGCTCTGCATGTCGATGTGATAGCCGTCGATCGCCAGGTCCGACTTGTACGGCGGCAGCGGCTTCGGGTGATACGCGCCCTTGACGGTGACCGTGCGGAAGAGCTGGAAGTTGGGCTGGCCGCCCGGGATGTCGGGATAGATGTCGACCAGCACCTTGTAGGGACCGGGCGCGGGGAACGTCACCGTCTGCTGGAACTGTCCACTCGGGTGCACGGGCGGATGCTGGTGGATGATGTAAGCGAGATCGTCGCGCACGATGATGAGGTGCACGCCGGTGTGGGGACCGGGCCCAGTCCTGTAATGCGTGAGCGTCTGGCCGCTCGGCAGCTGGATCGAGAAGGACACGCTGGTGCGGCGTCCCGGGACGATCGTGCCCGCCGGCTGGAAGTTGGCCAGCGTGAACTGCTTCGCCGCCGCGACGGTCGGGACCTTCAAGGTCGTGTCCGAGCTGCCGCCGCAGCCGGCGAGCCCCAGGACGATCGCCACGGGCGCCACCACCAGCGCGAGCCGCAGTCTCACTGCAGCGCCGCCTGCAGAGCCTGGGTGGCCGCGTGGATCCCGAACGCGCCCTCGAGTCGGGCGGCGATCACCCCCTGGCGATTGATCGTGAACAGCCAAGGCTCGGTCCGGAGGTTGAAGGCCTTCAGCTGGGGCCGCAGGCCCTTGGCCGGGTCGTTGTCGACGTAGACCTCTTCGTGGATGAACGTGATCCGGTCGCCGAACCGGTGCTGGAGCTGGACGGCTATGTCCGTCACCGGGCCGCACACGCGCGAGATGCACAGCTGCGGGGTCGAGAACAGCAGCGCGACCGGCTTCTTGCCGAGGACCTGGTTGAACGACACCGAGTGCATGCTCTCCGCGGGGATGCGCGTCGTCAGCAACGGGACGCTCCCGTGCGTCGTCGCCAGCGTGTCGGTGGCGATGTCCGGCGGGCGATCCCCCACGTCGGGAATCGGTGAGGACGCCGCCACGGCGATCTCGCCCGGCGAGCCGATCAGGCCGTGCGGGGTCCGCGTGAGGGCCAGGATCGTGAACGTTCCGGCCTGCGGCAGGGGGACCTGGGTCGAGTAGATCGCGCGAATCCCGCCCGGCCCCGTGTTCTGCTTGCTGCGGTATTGCGGCAGGACCTCCATCGGATCGGCCGCGGCGAGGATCGGCCCGACCGCCTGGCTCGTCGGGCTCTTGGCGATGTACAGCGCCGTCGGCGCGTAGATGAACCCACCGGAGCGGGAAGTGAGCGCGAACGCGTAGCGCCGGGTCCCCGGCGTGAACGTCCCAGTGGCGGCGCCCAGGTTTGCGCTCGACTTGACCAGTGCGCCGAGCTGCGTCAGGGAGCGGCCGTGAGCGACGGGGAACTGGCTCGTGCGAGGGTTCTCGGCCGCCGGCAGCTCGTTGACGGCCGGGGGGATCGTCGCCGTGCTCGCGGCCTCGGTGGTCGTCGTGCCCGGCGAGGCAGCGCTCGAGGAGGAGGAAGAGGTGGTCGACGACGATGAGTTCGAGCTCGAGGACCCGCACCCGGCGAGCGCGAGAACAAGAGAGACGGCGGCCAGAAGCATGGCGCTGTTTGGGACTCTGGATCTCATGTTCCTCCTGTGTTCAGCGCCGACGGCGGGTCTGGATCGGACCGCCGCGGCCTCGGGGAAATGCGAACACGATTGTGACGGCGGGGGTTTAGCGCACACCCCCCGCGGTGTTAAGTCTCAATGAATCCTTATCTTGGCGCTCAACGCGATCGGGCGCGGTCACGTCGCCGGCATCGGTGGCCGGCGCGTGGGTAGGGTGTGGGCGGTGCGCGCCGATTGCCCGGTGCGTCGGTGGATCTGCCGCTGTTTGCGTGTAAAGATCCTGTGACTGGTAGGCGTACAGATGACGGTGCGGGTAGGCCGTGCATTAGAGTGGGCGCATGTCGCCCGAGAGGAGCGACGCGCTCGTGACGAACCAGGGAACGCCACAGCGCTCGCACAACCGTATCCGGCTCGCGGTGATCGACCGCGACCCCGGATTTATGCAGGTTCTGTCCAACCGGCTTGACGGGCTGGGATGGGAGTACCACGGCGTCTCGAGCGCCGTGACTGCCGATGCGCTCGTGGCGATGCGTCTCAACGCGCTCGTGATCGACGTCGGAGTGATCGGCCCGGGAAGCTGGGAGTACCTCGAACGCGTGTGCTCGCGGCTGCCCGGCCTTGCCGTGGTCGTCTGCACCGGGCCCTCGTCGGTCGCGCAGCGCGTGCGCGGGCTGCGCCTCGGGCTGGACGCGTGGGTCACGAAACCGTGTCACGCCGAGGAGTTGATCTGCGTCATCGAGGCGGCGATCCGCAGGCACCGGCGGAACGAGATGCCCGAGCTCGATGCCTCGCTGACCGTCGGTGAGATCACAGTCCGTCCCGACCTCTACCAGGCGTACGCGAACGGGGCGAGCCTCGAGCTGACAGCGCGGGAGTTCGAGATCCTCCAGCTGCTCGCGCAGTCCGATCGCGTGCTGCGTCGAGAGGAGATCTACGAGCGCGTGTGGGGCTATGCGATGGCCCACGGCGATCGGTCCGTCGACGTGTTCGTGCGCAAGCTCCGGCAGAAGCTGCGTGCGGCATCTCCGCAGTGGAGCTATATCCACACACACTTCGGCGTTGGCTACCGGTTCACGGCCGAGCCCGACGGGCCGGCCATCGAGCGTCCCGCCGAGATCACCGAGGGTCCGATCGTAGCCGGCGGCGACCTCGAGCAGACCCTGGTCGCGTAGCCGCACGGCGCGCACGCGTTGGCGGCCGGGATGCGCTCGGTCACATTCTCTTTACATTTGGATCACGAGTCGGTAACTCGCAGGCGGGGCCCCGCGAGCAGCATCCGTGGCGATGTCGGCCACTGCTCGTACGCGCCGTGAAGTGCTTGAGATAGGCCCGTTGGAGATCTTCCCCGACGAATATCTGGCACGGGCTGGGGGGAGAGCACTGATGCTCTCGATCCGGGAGCTTCGCCTGCTGACGGAGCTCGCCAGGCGAGCCGACCGGATCATGGCCCGGGAGGAGCTGTTCCTTCTCGTGTGGGGGCGTGAGATGCGGCGCGGGGATAGGTCGGTCGACGTCTACGTTCGCAAGCTGCGCGTCAAGCTTGAGGTCGCGCTGCCGGGGTGGAGGTTCATCCACACGCATTTCGGTTTCGGATACCGGCTGTCCGCGGAACGTCTAACGGACGTGAACCACGGGTTCACAACTGATTAACACCTGACGGCGACGTTACGCCGAGACTCTGATGCACATCCAAGCCAAGGAGAAGACGTTGACTAGAACTCGTATTACCGCGCTTGTGCTCGCGATCGCGGCGTCGCTCGGGGTTGCGGCGTGCGGTTCGAGCTCAAGCTCAACCTCGAGCACCACGGCCTCGAGTGGCACGTCGAGCTCGAGCAGCGGCTCGGCGACGCTCAACGGCGCCGGGTCGACGCTCGCCGCTCCGATCTATCAGCAGTGGGGCTCGAACCTGAAATCCCAAGGCCTCACGATCAACTACAACCCGGTCGGCTCGGGTACGGGAATCGCCGACCTCCAGACCGCAACCGTCACCTTCGCCGGCAGCGACCCGTCGCTGAAGCCGACGGACGTCAAGGGGATGAAGGGCCCGGCGTACCAGTTCCCCGTGGCGTTCGGCGCGATCACCGTGTCCTACAACCTGCCGGGGATCAAGAGCGGGCTGAAGCTCGACGGCCCGACGCTGGCAAGCATCTTCTCCGGCAAGATCAAGACCTGGAATGATCCGGCGATCAAGTCGCTGAATCCTGGATTGAGCCTTCCGAGCACGGCGATCACGGTCGTGCACCGCTCCGACTCCTCCGGCACGACCGCCGGCTTCACGACGTATCTGTCCGACGTCAGTCCCACGTGGGCGTCGTCGATCGGCTCGGGCAAGGACGTGAAATGGCCGGTCGGCACCGGCGCCGCCAAGAACTCGGGCGTTGCCGCGGCGGTCAAGCAGACGACGGGCGCGGTGGGCTACGTCGAGCAGGCCTACGCGCTGGAGAACAACTTCACCTACGCCTCGGTCAAGAACTCCGCCGGCACCTACGTGCTGCCGACGATCTCCAACACGTCGGCGGCGGCGAACGGGATCAAGGTCCCGGCCGATATCGGGATCTCGACGATCAACTCGCCGAACGCGCAGGCGTATCCGATCGTCTCGCAGACGTTCCTCGTCACCTACCAGGATCCGTGCAAGTCGGGCGGAGCCAGCTCGTCGGTCGCGAGCGGTCTCAAGAAGTTCCTCACGTACGCGTTCGGCCCTGGTCAGCAGACGCTCGGATCGGGCTCTAGCCAGCTCCCGTACGCGCCGATCCCGTCCTCGTTGGCTGCCAAGGACACCGCGCAGCTGGCGAAGATGACCTGCAACGGATCGCCGATCTCGTAAGGGCGGCGGGGGGCCGTGGAATCAGGCAGCATCACGGCAGGCGGCGGCCGCTCGACTCTCGAGCGGTCGTCGCTCAGCCGTCTGCCCGATCGGGCTCCTGAGGTTGGGGCTGAGCGCGCTGGCGGTGCTGATCCTGGCGCTGCTCGTCTACTTCTTCATCCGCCTGATCGGCCAGTCCCACCTCGCGCTCAGCAAGTTCGGCTTCCAGTTCGTGTTCGGGAACGACTGGGACGTCTCCCGCAACATCTACCACGGGGCGGCGCTGCTCGTGGGAACCCTGATCACGTCGGCGATCGCGCTGCTGATCGGCGTCCCCGTGGCGGTGTCGACCGCGCTGTTTTTGACCGAGCTGTGCCCGCGGCGGGTGCGGACACCGCTGTCGATACTCGTCGACCTGCTGGCCGCCGTGCCGTCGGTCGTCTACGGGCTGTGGGGAGTGTTCGTGCTAGGACCGAAGCTCATCCCGGTCGAGCGGTGGTTCGCGAACACGTTCTCGTTCATCCCGTTCTTCGGCGGCGGTGGCTCGTCGATCACCCCCGGGAACTACTTCATCGCCGGGCTGATCCTGGCGATCATGATCCTCCCGATCGTCTCGGCGATCTCGCGCGAGGTGCTGGCCACGGTCCCGAGTGAGAACAAGGAGGCGGCGCTGGCGCTCGGGGCGACGCGCTGGGAGATGATCCGGATATGCGGTCCTTCCCTATGCGCGTCCTGGGATCACGGGCGGCGCGATGCTCGGCCTCGGCCGGGCCATCGGAGAGACGATCGCGGTCGTGCTCGTGATCGGCAACGCGCCGACGATCGGCAAGCACATCTTCGATCAGGGCTACAGCCTCGCCGCCGTGATCGCGAACGAGTTCGGCGAGGCGGCGAACCAGCCGCTCCACAGCTCGGCGCTGTTCGCAGCAGGTCTCGTCCTGTTCGTACTGACGTTGCTGATCAACATCCTGGCCCGTTGGTTCGTGGCCCGCGGAACCCGGGGCACGCGCGCAGGGGGCGGCGACATCGGCACGGCGACGACCGCGGCCGGAGGGGTCCAATGAGCGCCCGACGCGCTCCCGCAGATCAGCGCCCGCCGCCGGCGCACCGACAAGGTGATGCGAGCCTCGCTGCTCGCGGGCACGGTCATCGCGCTCATCCCGCTCGTGCTGATCATCTACTACCTCCTGTACAAGGGGTTGAAGGCGTGGAGCGGAAGCTTCTTCACGACAGACCCGAACGGGAACTTCTTCGGCAATCCGGGCGGGGTCCGCAGTGCGATCTTCGGGACGCTCGAGATCGTCGGGCTGGCCACGGTGATCTCGGTGCCGATCGGGATCTCCGTCGCGCTGTACCTGACCGAGTACGGCAAGGACCACTGGTTTGCGAACGTCGTGCGTTATTTCGTGGACGTGATGACGGGCGTGCCCTCGATCGTGTTCGGCCTGTTCATCTACATCGTGCTGGTGATCTCGCACGCCGGAGGGTCGGGGTTCGCCGCGTGGAAGGGCGCGCTCGCGGTGTCGCTGCTGATGCTGCCGATCGTGATCCGCTCCGCCGAGGTCGTGCTGCTGCTCGTCCCCGACAGCCTGCGCGAGGCTTCGCTGGCGCTCGGCGCCCCGCGCTGGCGGGTCGTGTGGCGCGTCGTGCTTCCGACGGCGGCACCCGGGCTCCTGACGGGCTCACTGCTCGCCGTGGCCCGCGGGATGGGCGAGACGGCCCCCCTGCTGTTCACCGTGTCGCTGGCCTTCGGGCTGACCGGCAACCTGAACGCCCAGATGAACACGCTCCCCGTCCAGATCTTCACCGACATCACCAACCCACGCAGTGTGATCGTCACGCGCGCGTGGGGCGCGGCTCTGACGTTGGTCGCGCTTGTCCTGATCCTCAACTTGATCGCGCGAGCGGTCTCGCGAAGGAGCCGCATGGCATGATCCCACCCGACACGACGAGCGAGGAATCGACCGACAAAGTGCCCCCCGAAGCCGAGCCTCAGCAACCGGATCAGAGCCGCTCGCCGGACGTGAGCCAATCCGAGGCGGCGGCTAGCGTGCCCGATGTCTCAGCGCTCGGCGTCCGTCAACAGGCCGGCCATTCCGTCCGGGTCAAGGACCTGAATGCGTACTACGGCACCAACCGGACGGTCAAGGACGTCACGATCGACTTCCCGGCGAACCAGGCGACCGCGCTGATCGGTCCCTCGGGATCTGGCAAGTCGACCGTCGTCCGGTGCATCAACCGGATGCACGAGGAGATCCCGGGCGCCCGCGCCGAGGGAAGCGTCAAGCTCGACGAGTTCGACGTGTACGACCCGTCGGTGGACGTGACCGCGGTGAGACGGGCGATCGGGATGGTGTTCCAGAAGCCGAACCCGTTCCCGACGATGTCGATCTTCGACAACGTGGCGGCCGGGGTGCGGCTGACCGGCACGCGCGGGGTCAACATCAAGGAGATCGTCCATCGCTCACTGAAGGCGGTGGGCCTCTGGGGCGAGGTCAAGGACCGGCTGAATGAGCCGGGCATTGGCCTGTCCGGCGGCCAGCAGCAGCGGCTCTGCATCGCCCGGACGATCGCCGTCGAGCCGGAGGTGATCCTGATGGACGAGCCCGCCTCGGCGCTGGACCCGGTCTCGACGCTGAAGATCGAAGAGCTCGTCGACGAGCTCAAGCAGCGCTACACGATCGTGATCGTCACGCACAACATGCAGCAGGCCGCCCGGATCGCGGACACGACGGCATTCCTGCTCGAAGGGGAGCTGATCGAGCACGGGCCGACGAACGAGATCTTCACCAAGCCGCACGACGAGCGGACCGAGCGCTACGTTACGGGCAAGTTCGGGTAGTGGGCGGCTATGCAGGAGACCCGACACAAGTTCCGCGAGGACCTGAAGGAGCTCGAGCGCCAGGCGCTCGGCGGGCTCGACCTCGTCACGATGCAGCTCGACCGGGCGCTCGAGTCCGTCTCCTACCAGGACGTCGAGCTCGCCGGGATGGTCGTCGCCGACGACGACCGGATCGACGGGCGCTACCTGGAGGTGCACCAGGGCATCCTGTCGCTGCTCGCGCGCCAGGCGCCGGTGGCGGGCGATCTGCGGATCGTCGCCGCGCTGCTGCACACGATCCGCTGCGTCGAGCGGATGGGCGACCAGTGCGTCAACATCGCCAAGCTCGTGCCGCTCTCCGGTTACGAGGCCCCGAAGGACAAGGACATCCTCGACTCGATCGAGCGGATGGGCCAGCTGGCGCGCTCGCAGGTGTCCGAGGCCAAGGACGCGTTCGCGACGCGCAACGTCGACATGGCCCGCGACCTCGTCAACCAGGACGCCGAGATCAACCGGCTCAATCGCGAGATCTTCAGGCGCGCCGTCGAGGCCGGCGACGATCCCGACATCCGCGAGTGGGCGATGTTCATGGTCCTCGTCGCCCGATGCCTCGAGCGCGTCGGCGACAACACCGTCGACATCGCCGAGCAGGTGGTGTTCGTCGTGACCGGGCTGTTTCGCGAGTTCGCCGACACCTCGGCGCCACCTGAAGCTCCCGTCACGTAGCGCCGGGCGAGGAGAGAGACTCCGGGTGAGTGGGGCCGGCGCAATGCCGACGGCCGGCCCCGTACACACAGGGAGGTGATCCAGGCTAAGGCCGAGTCGCGTTCCCCGTGTGACGATTTGGTGTTCGCCGGGGCGCCATCACCAAAACGAAACAAGCCCTCGAGCAGCCGTTCCTATCTTGCCTACATGGCTCTTGACGTGGAACGGGCGGTCAGGCCGCCGCTGCTCGGTGGCATCGCCGCGCAGCGCCGCCTGGGCATCGACCAGCCCGCCGGCTGGTGGCCAACGACGCCGAGGTTGAAGTCCTACGAGGCCGCGGGCTTCCAGTTCGTCCAGATCCGGATGCCGCCGCGTCCCGTGCTCTCGGTGCCGGCATTCCGCAGCGGGCACGCGCGCGCTCTTCGGGAGAGGCTGGCGCACACCCAGCTGCGGTTGATCCTGCACGCGCCGGATGACCTGCACGCGGGAACCGACGAGCACGACCGCCAAGTGCTCGGCGCGCTCCGTTATGCGCAGGAGGCGGGAGCGGAGCTCGTCGTCTACCACGGAGCCCGGGTGCCGGCGCGAGGGTTGGGTGGGCGGGATCGACTGGACGCCGAGGAGCGGTCGCTGCGGAGGGCGCTGGGTTCAGCCGCGGGCTCGGGTATCCGGCTGGCGATCGAGAATCTCGCGCCGGAGTATCCGGGGCAGCCCTACGTTTGCCATGACCCGCGGGCGATCTTCGATCTGGTCGCGCGGCTGGAGTCCGAGCGGGTGGGGGTCTGCCTCGACCTCGGCCATGCGCATATCGCGGCCGGCGTCGCCGGGTGCGAACTCGCCGAATTCGTCACGCCGGTGATCGAGCGTGTGATCCTCTTCCATGTCCACGACAACTTCGGCTCGATCGTGGATGTGCCCCGTGGCGGTCAGATCGAGCCGCTGCGGCTCGATCTGCATCTCCCGCCGGGCGCCGGATCGCTGCCGTGGCACGCGATGGCGCCGGTGCTCGCGCGCCACTCGGCGCCTGTGCAGCTGGAGGTGCATCCGGCGGCGCGACCGGAGCCGGCGACGCTGGCGGTGCTGGCGTGCGAAGTCTTGGGGCTGGGGGAAGTGGCGGCCGCCGAGCCGCCGAGGTAGGCGGCTCGGGCGCCGGGGCTGCCCGGCGCCTATCCGGGGCTCGCCGCGTGTCGTCGCCTGATCGCGACGAGCGCGGCCGCCGCCCCGAGCGCCGCGAGCGCGAGGATCACCACGATCACGGTCGGCGAGCTGCTGCCCGAGCCGGACCCGCCGACGCCCGGGATCCCCTTGATCGGATGGCCGGCCGCGGTGGCGAGCTTCGCGACCGCGGTGGCCGCGGCGGTCGCCAGGGCGGTGGGCGTGGTACCGGTCGGCTTCGGCAGGGACGCGGCGGCGCGGGTCGCGGCAGCGCCCACCCCCTGGGTCCCGTACCCGGCGGCCATCACCACCAGCAGCGCCTGCTTGCCCTGGAAGCTGATCTCCTGATCGAGGAAGTCGGCGTACTGCTGCGGCTTGCCGAACAGGTTGGGGATCACGCCGAGATCGACCGGCGCGCCGATCAGCGCCACCTTGAGCGGGAACCCGGCTTTCTTCGCCGCCGCGGTTGCGGCGTTCAGCGTCTTCTGGGCGGCGGCCGAGGTCGGGGGCGCGTATGGATAGAAGACGTTCTCGCCGAGGAGGACGTCGCTGGCGGGGTCGCCATCGGCCATGGCGGCCGCCGGCGCGAGTGCCGCGGCGAGGAGGACTGTGGCGAGGGCGGCCGCGATCCGGAGGACGGCCGCGCTCCGGGAAGCCACCGCGGCCCGGGAAGCCACCGCGGCCCGGGAAGCCGTCACGGCTCGGGAATCCATCGCCACCGGAGGCTAGCGCCAGCCGTCAGGCGGCACGCCCATCACGGCGCCGGCGCCGCCGGCGCGGCGGACTCGACCTCGGTATGCGCTCCGGAGATCTCGAGCTCGCGGCGCTCGGTGGCGAGCTCGACCTGCCCGGGCACTCCGCCGTGCTGCTCCCAGCGCTCCTCGACCTGTCCGCCAAGGCAGTCGAGGAAGTCATCGGAGTGCAGCGGGTCGTGGTGAAAGAGCAGCAGCCGGCGCGCCCGGACGCGGCCGGCAAACTCGAGGGCGTCTGACACCGGCGAGTGGCCCCAGCCGACGTGATCGGCGTACTCCGCGTCGGTGTACTGGCAGTCGTGGACGAGCAGTGAGGCGTCGCGCGCCAGCTCGAACCCGGAGATCCAGTCATCATCGAGCGCCGACAGCGGCGTGCCGAGTCCCGGCTCGTGATCGGGGATGTAGCAGAGCGATTCGCCGCCATCCTCGATGCGGTAACCGAGCGTGGGGCCGCGGTGGTTGACCGGTTGGGCGCTCACGGTGGCCGATCCGATCTGCCACTGCACCTGCTCGGCGTCGCGGAACGAGACGTGCGACGGAAGTTCGCGCACCTCGACCGGGGCGAGCGGTGCCGAGATGTAGCGCGCGATGCGATCGCAGAGCGAGGCCTCCGACGAGGCCGGACCCCAGACGACGATCTCGGTCTCGGGGCGGAACGCCGGGGCGAAGAACATGAGCCCCTGGATGTGGTCGAGGTGCAGGTGTGTGAGGAGGATATGAATGGGCCGCTCGACGGTCGACAGGGCCAGGCCCAGATTGCGGATCCCGGTGCCGGCGTCGAGGATCAGCGTGGTTCCGTCGGACAGCGTGACCTCGAGGCAGGACGTGTTGCCGCCGTAGCGCCACGTCTCCGGCCCCGGGGCCGGGATCGAGCCCCGCGCGCCCCAGACCTTGATCTTCATCCGCTCCCGGACCCCTTTCCCGCGCTCACCAGCCAGAAGATGACGATCGCGCCGCTGGAGCCGCCCGGCCCGACGATCGGGATCGTGCTTGCCTCCACGTCCTGGCGCTTCCCCCCGGCAACGCGAATACGGAAGTTGCCATGGTAGGGACGATTCTCACGGACGGCCAAGGTCGCCGGATTCCGCTGGTGGGCGATCGGATGCTCATCGACGTCGAAGGGCCCGAACTCTCGGGTCCAGTCGTCGGCGGACATGACGCCCGCCTCCTCGAAACGCCGCCCGAGCAGCGCCCCCGCCGCCTCGTTGTAGAACAGGAGCACGCCCTTTTCGGAGAGCAGGAGCGCCGGCGTCGAGATGCTCGACAGCAGATTTCGTGCGAGGATCAGCTCGAGCGGCTTCTGGGCGCTCATCGGACAACTGTAATGCGGGGCGGGCCGAGGCCCGCTCGCTTATCCTGACGGGACCTTGGCCGGGCAGAAGTCGAAGCGGCGCTCGCGCAAGCGGCGCAACCCCGAGGCCGCTCCTCGTGCGGTGGCCTCGCCGCGCCGCGAGCAGCGCCAGCAGCGCGACGCGGCCGCCAGTCGCCAGGAAAAGCGCGCCGGCCGGCAACTCGGAACCGAGGGCGAACGCCCATCCAGTCCGTTCGGCTTCCCGGTGTCGGAGATCGCGATCTTTGCCGGCCTGGTGGCGGTCGTCGTGTGGCTGATCGAGGGCGGGACCGCGGTCATCGTCGTGGGGCTGACCGTGTGCACGCTCGGCGTCCTGGAGGTCACCGCGCGCGAGCATTTCTCCGGCTACCGGTCGCACGCGACGCTGCTCGCGGCGATCCCGGCGGTCGCGATCGGGATCGGGGTCGTGTCGCTGATCGGCGAGCAGATCAACCGGGGGCCGTACCTGATCGCGGTTGCCGCGCCGATCTTCGCGCTGCTGTTCTGGCTGCTGCGCAAGCGGTTCCTGAGCGCGCGACAGGCGCGGGTGGCGCGCCCGCCGGCGCCGCCAAGCCCCTCCGCCGGCGCGTAGCCGCCCGCAGCCCGGGTTGGCGGGCGGCCCGGTAAACGGCGCTGGGGAACGGGAGGGGAGCGGGCGCGATCGCGGGGTTTCGATGGTGCACAACACGACAACCTTGCGCCGGATGGCGAGCCCTGGCGACTTATGCACGAGGAGTGTGCTCAATACGCCAGGGCTCGGATCTGGCGCCGGTGTTGACGTGCTATGCACCATCCCCGTGACGGTCTCGACACACTGCGGGCACAAAGTCGCCACAAAGACCCGCATGAGCGCGTCCGGAGCCCCGCCGGCGCAAATCGACGGCCCTCACCACCCCTTCCCCAGCGCCGTCTACCGAGCCGATCGGCCGTCAGGCGCCGCCGGCGCGCAGCGCCCGCAGGCTCTGAGTCGACCGCCACCGAGCCAAACGACCTACGCCGGCGCCGACACGCCGGCGTGCGTCCGCGATTGCTCGGCGGGCGTCGTCGGCAGGTGCAGCGTGAAGATCGCGCCGCCGTCGGGAGCGTTTGCCGCCGTCGCCGTGCCGCCGTGCTGCTCGGTGACCTGGCGGACGATCGCGAGGCCGAGGCCGCTGCCCTGCTTGCCGCGCGAGTTGATGCCACGGAAGAAGCGATCGAACACCTGGGGCAGATCCTGCTGGTCGATGCCCGGGCCGTGATCGCGGACGCGGACGCCGTCGGCGTCGACGACCACCTCGACGGTTCCTCCGGGGGGCGAGTGGCGCGCCGCGTTGTCGAGCAGGTTGTTGATGGCGCGGCCGAGGCGCTCGGGGAGGCCTTCGACGATCACCGGCGCGAGCTCGGCCTCGAAGTGGATCCCGGGCGAGTGGCGCCGAGCGCGCGTCAGCGACTCCTCGACGATCCGGTCGAGGCGCGTGTCCTCGACCGACCCCGAGGGGAGGTCGCCGCGGGCGAGCTCGATCAGGTCCCCGACCAGGCCGGTCAGCTCCTCGCTCTGCTCGACGACGTCGGCGAGCAGCCGCTCGCGCTCCTCCTCGTCGAGTCCGGGGTCGGCGAGCAGGACCTCGATGTTGGTGCGCAGGCTCGTGACCGGCGTCCGGAGCTCGTGCGATGCGTCGGCCACGAGCTGGCGCTGGGCGCGGACGGACTCGTCCAGCGCGCCTCGCGAGCCCTGCAGCCGCTCGAGCATCTCGTTAAACCGCATGGCGAGCTGGCCGACCTCGTCATCGGCGTGGACGACGAGCCGGGCCGAGAGGTCGTCGGTCTCACCGATACGCTGCGCCGTCTGCGTGACCTCGGACAAGGGCGCGAGCACGCGCCGGGCCGCAACGCGTCCGAGCGCCGCGGCGAGCGCGATGCCGCCGAGCAGCACGAGGAACAGGACCAGACGGAGCTGCGAGAGCACATGGTCCGTCGGCCCGAGCGGCCGGGCGAGCTGAATCGCGACGGTCTCGACCGGACCACCGTTGACGGAGGCCGAGACCGGGAAGGTGAGCACGCGAAGGTGGCTCGCGCCGATCCGGATGTCTCGGAGCGAGCTCGTTGACTGGCCGTTAGCGACGGCCATCACGGCGGCGTCGGTCGGCAGTGGGAGGTTTCCCTGGCGCCACAGCACGATGCCGCCGGCGCCGACGATCTGAACGTACGGGGCCGGGCCGCCGGCGCTCGCCGGGATCGTCGGGATGGGCTGGGCCACGGCCCTGAAGTCTCCGTTGAGCACCGCGCTCGCCTGCGCCTTGAGTGCGTTGTCCACCGTCCCGCGGAGCTGGTCGCGGACGACCAGGTAGGCGATCCCCGTGGCGAGCACGACCGCGACTCCCACGGCCGCAGCCGCAACGAGCGAGATCCTCCGTCGCAACGGCATCGTCAGTCTCGGAGAACGTAGCCGATGCCGCGGACCGTATGCAACAGCCGCGGCTCGTCTCCGGCTTCGGTCTTCCGGCGCAGGTAGCCCATGTAGACGCCGAGCGCGTTGGATGTGGGACCGAAGTCGTATCCCCAGACGTTTTCGAAGATCGTCGAGCGCGTGAGGACCTGGCGCGGGTGCCTCATGAAGAGCTCCAGCAGGAGGAACTCGGTCTTCGAGAGATCGATCAGGCGATCACCGCGCCGCACCTCGTGGGCGATCGGGTCGAGGGTCATGTCGGCGAACTCGAGCGTCTCACCGTCGTCGGCGCCGTCGCTCGTGCGTCGCAGCAACGCCCGCAGACGCGCCTGGAGCTCGCGCAGCGCGAACGGCTTCACGAGGTAGTCGTCGGCGCCGACGTCCAGTCCCTGGACCCGGTCGTCGATCGCGTCGCGCGCGGTGAGCATCAGGATCGGCGTGCGGTCGCCGGCGGTCCGCATCCGGCGGCAGACCTCGAGCCCGTCTAGCCGCGGCATCGCGACGTCGAGGATCACGGCGTCCGCGGGGGCCTTGGCGAGCGCGTCGAGGGCCTCCTCACCGTCGGCGGCGAGCACGACCTCGTAGCTGTCGAGCCTCAGCGCACGCTCGAGCGCCCGCCTCACGGCGGGCTCGTCATCCACAACCAGTACGCGCGCCACGAACGGAATAATGCCGCCTGCGCGTAAAAGTTCGTGAAGAAGGTCTCTCATGTAGCTTCGCGGGGGTCGTGCCTTCCAAGGAAAAGCTGTCGAGCTACCGCGCCAAGCGCGACTTCAAAGCAACGCCGGAACCCGCCGGCGTCGCCGCCGGCGACGCGTCGCGAACGGCGACGCGGTTCGTCGTCCAGGAGCACCACGCGACCCGCCTGCACTGGGACCTGCGCCTCGAGCACGACGGAACGCTGGCGTCGTGGGCGATTCCCAACGGGATTCCTCCCGATCCATCCGAGAACCGGCTGGCGGTCCGCACGGAGGACCACCCGCTCGAGTACCTCGAGTTCCACGGCGAGATCCCGAAGGGCGAGTACGGCGCCGGCACGATGACGATCTGGGACCGGGGGACCTACGAGACGCACAAGTGGGAGGAGCGCAAGGTCGAGGTCACGTTCCACGGCGAGCGCCTGCAGGGGCGCTACGGGCTGTTCCCGATCGGGCGCGCCGGGTCAGGTGACAGCGAGAACGACTGGATGATCCACCGGATGGACGCGCCCACGGACCCGGCGCGGGAGCCGATGCCGGAGCGGATCGTGCCGATGCTCGCGCGGCCCGGGCGGCTCCCCACCGACGAACGGGAGTGGTCGTTCGAGGTCAAGTGGGATGGCGTGCGGACGATTGCCTACGCCCAGCCGGGCCGGTTGCGCCTCGAGAGCCGCAACCTCAACGATGTGACCGACACCTACCCGGAGGTGCGCGGGCTGCTGCTGTCGCTGGGGATGCGCGACGCCGTGTTCGACGGCGAGATCGTCGCGTTCGACGAGGCCGGCAAGCCCAGCTTCGAGCGGCTTCAGCGGCGGATGCACGTGACGTCGCCGTCGTCGGTCCGCAGGCTGGCCGCGAGCACGCCGGTCGTGTACGCGATCTTCGACCTGCTCTACCTCGACGGTCATTCGCTGATGGGGCTGCCTTACATGGAGCGCCGCGCGCGGCTCGAGGCGCTCGAGCTCTCCGGTCCGGCGTGGCGGGTGCCGGGCGCGCACGCCGGCGCGGGCACCCGGCTGCTCGAGGCGACCGAGGCTCAGGGGCTGGAGGGGGTCGTCGCCAAGCGCCTCGACTCGCGCTACGAACCGGGCCGCCGCGGTAGCGCGTGGATCAAGGTCAAGAACGTTCTCAAGCAGGAGCTCGTGGTCGGCGGCTGGCTGCCCGGCGAGGGCCGTCGCTCGGAGCGGATCGGGGCGCTGCTGATGGGCTATTACGAGAACGGGCGCTTTCGCTACGCCGGCCGGGTGGGGACCGGGTTCACCGAGAAGACGCTCGACGACCTCGGGAGGCGGCTGAAGCCCCTGCGCCAGGAGTTGAGCCCGTTTGACGCGGCCCCGAAGCTCCCGCGCAACGCGGTGTTCGTCGAGCCTCGCCTGGTGGCCGAGATCGAGTTCCGCGAATGGACCGCCGAGCGGGTGATGCGCGCGCCGTCGTTCAAGGGGCTGCGCGACGACAAGGCTGCGGGCGAGGTGCGGCTCGAGGACGACGACATCCCCCCGGACTCGCCGCAGGCGCTGTTCGATGAGGTGGAGGAGCTCCCCGCGGGGTCACTCGAGGTCGTGACCTCCGGGCGGCACCTGAGGATCACGAACTGGGACAAGGTGCTGTTCCCCGAGACCGGGTTCACGAAGGGCGATCTGGTCGCGTACTACGCGCGGATCGCGCCGGCGGTGCTGCCCCACCTGCACGACCGTCCGCTGACGCTCAAGCGCTACCCGAACGGCGTCGACTCCCAGTACTTCTACGAGAAGCAGTCGCCGTCGCACCGCCCCGACTGGGTGGCGACAAAGCGGATCGGCGACGTCAACTACACGCTCGCGCAGGATCGACCCACGCTGATCTGGCTCGGAAACCTCGCCGACATCGAGCTGCACACGTCGCTCTCGCTCGCCGGGGCCGTCGAGCGGCCGACGATGCTCGTGTTCGATCTCGACCCGGGCTCGCCGGCGACGATCGTGGAGTGCTGCGAGGTGGGGCTCGTGCTGCGCGGGCTGTTCTCGCAGCTGGGACTCCAGACGGTCGTGAAGACGTCCGGCTCGAAGGGGCTACAGGTGTACGTCCCGCTGAACAGCGACGTGAGCTACAAACAGACGAAGCCGTTCGCCCGGCGCGTCGCCGAGCTCCTCGAGCAGCGGATGCCCGAGCTCGTCGTCTCGCGGATGACGAAGCGGCTGCGACCGGGAAAGGTGCTCGTCGACTGGAGCCAGAACGACGCACACAAGACGACAGTGTCCGTCTATTCAGTACGCGCGCGCGAGCGCCCCACCGTCTCCGCGCCGGTCACCTGGGACGAGGTAGCCCACTGCCGCGAGCAGCGGGGGGCTGACCTGCTCACGTTCGACACCGAGCAGGTGCTCGCGCGGACCGAGGAGCAGGGAGACCTGTTCGCGCCGCTGCTCAGCCTCACCCAGGAGCTCCCGGCCGTTGGTTAGGATCGCCGCGGTGCTCGCTGCTGGCGCCCTCCTCGCCGGGTGCGGCGGAGGAAACTCCGTCCCGACCGGGACGCAGACGAGCGGCCCGGCGTCGCCACCGGCCGAGGCCTACCTGGCCGCGCTCAGCGCCGCACAGGCGAAGCTCGCCGCCGCTGAACGCGCGATTCCGCGCCGGCCGAAGACTCCCAAGGAGCTGGCGGGGGCGATCTCGCTGCTGCAATCGGCGATCGGTGGCCTGTCGCATAACCTGTCCTCGATCCACCCGCCGGCGTCGGTGGCCGGACTCCACGCTCAGCTGGTCGCCATCGTGCGCACGTACGCTTCGAGGCTCGGCCACGCCGCACGCGTCGCGTCGCGGCCGTCGGACGAGCTCGCGGCGGTGAACCTGCTGAGCACCGCCACCGCCGCGACGACGCGGGACTTCGCCGTCACGGTCGCCAAGATCGATCGGACGCTGGGAGCGACACGATGAACGATCGCGCGAGTGCTGCCGGCGGTACGCGGCACACTCGGCGGCCGTGGATTCGACGCGTTCCTGCGGACGCAGATCAAGCCCCCCGGAGCGAGCTGAAACCCCATATTGATCCGCGTGAAGACCGCCGAGGCTCGCGCCCTTTTAGGATTGTCCCCATGGACCCGATCACGTTGCGAAACCGGCTGCTGGTGGCGACCGGGATGTGGCGCGAGACGACCGGAGAGCCCCTCCCGCGGATGGCGCCGGGCGACCCCGCCGATCAGGTTCAGGCATTCGAGCTGCACCTCGTCGACCGGCTATGGGAGACCGCCACGCCCGAGACCGCGAGGGAGGTCGCCGATCGCACGTGGGACCTCGTCCACGACCGCGACGACACCGACCCCGTCAAGAGGCGTGTGATCGAATGCCACGAGGCGCTGGCGCGTATGACGCGGCTCGGAGACTGAGGGACCGATGACCGAGAGTCAGTCATCGATGCGTCACGAGCGCCACTACACGCTCGAGCAGGCGAACGCCGTCCGGGGCTGGGTCAGCGAGCGCGTGACCTGGATCCGGGACGCGCGAAACGAGCTCGTGGCGCTCGGCGATCACGCCACCGAGGCCGTCAACGGCCTCGACCCCGACGACGGCGGCTCCTATCCCGGACGCGACGTAGCTCGTCCGCTGGTCGAGCTCAGCCGCGCGGTGGGGGAGCTCGAGGCCGTCGACGTCGTCCTCCGCGACGTCGACCGCGGGCTCGTCGACTTCCCGTCGTTGCGCGACGGCGAAGAGGTCTACCTGTGCTGGCTGGTCGACGAGGGCGAGATCGGCTACTGGCACGAGCCCGGCGCGGGTTTCGCGGGCCGGCAGCCGCTCTAACGGATGCTCGGCTCCGGCTCGGGGATGGCCGTGGGATCCCGGGGCAGGCCCGCCGCCGCGTAGGCGTCGGCCTCGTCGAGCGTCTCGCGATCGAGCAGGGCCGCGACCAGCGAGTCGAGGTTGTCGCGATGAGCGCGCAGCAGGTCGGTCACCTCGGCGTACGCGGTGTCCACGATCCGCCTGACCTCCTCGTCGACCATCCGGGCCGTCGCTTCGGAGGTCTCGGAGACCCCCGGCAGCAGCGGTCCCATCCCGTCCATCGGGATCACCGCGATCGGCCCGATCGCCGGGCTCATGCCCCAGCGCCCGACCATCTGGCGGGCGATCCTGGTCAGCTGCTGGATGTCGGACTCGGCGCCCGTCGTCAGATCGCTGAACACGATCTGCTCGGCGGCGCGGCCCCCGAGCGCGACCTTGATCTGCCCGAGCAGGTGGCGCTGGTCGAAGTTGAACCGGTCGGCGTCGGGGGCCGAGAACGTGACCCCGAGGGCGCGGCCGCGCGGGATGATCGACACCTTGCGGACGGGGTCGGCGCCGGGGGTGAGCATCCCGACGATCGCGTGCCCGGACTCGTGGTAGGCGGTACGGCGGCGATCGTCCTCGGTCAGCATCACCTTGCGCTCCGCGCCCAGGACGATCCGCTCGAGCGCGACCGAGAGGTCCTCGGGAGTTACCTCGTCGTGGTTGCGCCGCGCGGCGAGCAGCGCCGCCTCGTTGACGAGATTGGCGAGGTCGGCGCCGACCATTCCCGGCGTCGAGGCGGCGAGCGCGCCGAGATCGACCTCCGGGGAAAGCGGTACCGACCGCGTGTGAACGCGGAGGATCGCCTCGCGGCCGGCCCGGTCGGGCGGCTGGACGGTGACGCGCCGGTCGAAGCGGCCGGGGCGCAGGAGCGCCGGGTCGAGGATCTCGGGCCGGTTTGTGGCGGCGACGACGATCACGCCCGTGCGCGGGTCGAAGCCGTCCATCTCGGTGAGGATCTGGTTGAGCGTCTGCTCGCGCTCGTCGTGGCCACCCGAGATGTTGGCGCTGCCCGCCGCCCGGGCGCGACCGATCGCGTCGAGCTCGTCGATGAAGATGATCGCCGGGGCGGCCTCCTTGGCCTGCTGGAACAGGTCACGCACGCGCGAGGCGCCGACGCCGACGATCATCTCGACGAACTCCGATGCCGACATCTGGAAGAAGGGGACGCTCGCCTCGCCGGCGACGGCGCGGGCCAGCAGGGTCTTCCCCGTTCCGGGCGGACCGCTGAGCAGGACTCCGCGCGGAATCCGACCCCCGAGCCGGAGGTATTTGTCCGGGTTGCGGAGGAAGTCGACGATCTCGGTCAGCTCCTCCTTGGCCTCGTCGATCCCCGCCACGTCCTTGAACGTCACCGGCTGGTCGGTGATCTCCACCCGCCTTGCACGCGAGCGCCCGAACGACATCAGGCCGCCCGCGCCGCCGGCGGCCGTCGCCGCCCGGCGCATGATGAACACGAACAGCGCCACCAGCAGCAGCGTCGGTCCGAACCCGAAGATCAGGCTCTCGAGCAACGACGGGCCGGTATCCGGGTTGTTGGCGTCGATCGTGACGTTGTGATCCTCCAGCAGCGCGGAGAGCTGCGTGCCGTTGGCAAACGACGGCACCTGAGTCGAGAAGCTCGTCGCCCCCTGCACGCCCGCGTCGTTCGCCGGGTATTTGACCGCCTTGTAGAACGTGCCCTGGATCGAATCGCTCGTCGATGAGATCTCCTTGACGTTGTTGTCCTTGACCTGCGTGAGGAACGTCGGGCTGTACGGGATCCGCACCCGCGCGTTCGGTTTCAGCGCCTGCGAGGAGATCCACAGGTTCAGCGCGAGGAGGCCGACGACCAGAATCACCACCAGCCAGCGGGCGTTCGGCGTCTTGGAGGCGTTCGGCGTCGAGCCCTGGCGTCCTCGTCCGTCTGGCGCCGGGGTCACCCTCCAGCCGGAGGTGGTCCGTGAAGGCGGTTCATCTGGCCGCCTGCGGGAAGGTGCTGGAGTCCGCGTCGGCTGTTCGGCCATGACGAAATTGTCGCAAGCGAAGCTACTCGTCTTATAAGAGTTGGCCTACGAAGGCCTAGTCGGAATCGAGCCGCATCCGGAAGGATTCGGCGCCCAGCACGCCGGCACCCGTGGCCGCCGCGCGATCGGCCAGCCAGCGGTCGGAGGTCACGACCATCACGCTCGCCGGATCGCGATCGGCGCGCAGCCGACGGACGATCTCGTCGTCGGCCGCATTGCGCTTCGGCTTGGGCGCGTGAGCGACCTCGATGACGGTCGAGCGGATCGGCGGCGAGGGGGCGCGCTCGAACACGACCGTCACGTCCTCCCCCTCGGCGGCGGCCCACCGCTCGAGCATGTCCACGAGGCGCAGCATCGCGCCATCGCGGTCTCGCCACCAGGATTCGAACCCGCCCCCCCGCGTCCCGATCACGTTCATGCCGTCGACGATCCAGCGCATGGTTTGAGGCTAGCCGTCGTCGACCGGCCGCCGGCGGGCACGCTTGCGCTCCGCCTGCCGGCGCTTGCTCTCCAGGCGCCGGCGCCTCGCCGCCTCGCTCGGCTTCGTGGGGCGGCGCTGGCGCGGGACCGTGAGCGCGCTCTCGAGCCGCCGGCGCAGGCGCTGGAGCGCGAGCTCGCGGTTGCGCGCCTGGCTGCGCGCGTCCTGCGCCACCGCCACCACCCTCGGGCCGCAGCGCGCGATGACGCGCCGCTTCTGCTCGTCGGTGAGCGCGGTCGAGGCCTCGACATCGAACACGGCCTCGATCCGCGAAGCCGTGACGTTCGCGTGCTGGCCACCGGGTCCCGAGGACCGCGACGCGCGAATCGTCACCTCGCCGAGCGGAATCGCGGCGTGACGGCCGATCGGCATCGGATCTTCCACGTCCGCAAGCATGACCTGTTTTCAGGTCGTGAACGTGAGTCCGCCGGTGTGGCCCTTCGCCTGGAGGCGTGATACCGTGCCGCGCCGTAAGGCCGCGAATAGCTGCGGCGAGACGTAGGTGCAGGCCCCGGGGTACGTGCAGAGCATCCTCCGCGGAAGCACTTCGAGCAACGGAGGAAGCACTCCACATGCCAACAGGAACAGTCAAGTGGTTCAGCGACGAGAAGGGGTTCGGCTTCATCACGCCCGATGAGGGCAGCCGGGACCTGTTCGTCCACCACTCGAGCATCAACGCAGACGGTTACCGGTCGCTTGCCGAGGGCGCGAAGGTGTCCTACGAAGAGGAAGCCGGGCCGAAGGGCCCGAAGGCCATAAACGTCCAGAAGGTCTAACCGTCCAACTGATTTGACGGGGGCGCATGCGCCCCCGTCCGCCGTGCCGCAGCCGGATGACTCCAGCGCGGCCCGCAGTTGGCGAGGCCGGATGCCGAGCGGGCCGCGCTGGAGGGCACGGCGCGGATCGGTGCATGCACCGATCCGGTCCTGATACCGGGTATGGCCGACTGGGCAACGATCTCCTCGCTCGCGACCGCAGGCGGCACGCTCGTGCTCGCGTTCGCGACGTTCGGGTCGGTCAAGTCCGCCAACCGCTCAGCGCGCGTCGCCGAGCGCTCGCTGATGGCCGGGCTGCGACCGCTGCTGATCCCCTCGCGCGAGGACGACCCCGACGAGTACGTCCGGTTCGGCGACGGCGTGGTGCTCACCGTGAGGGGCCACGGCGGCGCGCTCACCGTCGAGGACGGCCGGGTCTATCTGGCGATCGCGCTGCGCAACGGCGGCACCGGGCTCGGCGTGATCCACGGTTGGCGGACCGAGGTGGCGGAGCTGACCGGAGGCGCGCCGCCGCCGACCGCGGATGACTTCCGCCGGCAGACGCGCGACCTGTACATCCCGGCGGGCGACACGGGGTTCTGGCAGGGAGCGGTCCGCGACCGCGACGATCCCGCCTACGCGGAGCTGCGCGCCGCCGCTGAGAACGGGCGGCGCGTGATGGTCGACCTGCTCTACGGGGACTACGAGGGCGGGCAGCGCACGATCACCCGCTTCGGGATCAATCGCGGCGATGAAGCCGGCGACCGGGCCGAGGTGCTCCGGTACTGGAACGTTGATCGAGACGATCCACGATAAGGCGAAACGAATCGGCGGTTCTGCCGTTAATAGACCGTGTCGACATCGAAACGGTTGGAGGGCGCATCCAGCGCGGTGCGTACAATCGATCGATAGGCTTCTGTTGCGGGTAAACCGGGCGCACAACCAAGGATTGTCGTGAGCAAGACGGTCGAAGAACGCGAGCGGGTGGTCGTGCGCTTCGCCGGCGACTCGGGTGACGGCATGCAGCTCGCCGGCAGCCGCTTCACCGACGCGACCGCGATCGTCGGCAACGACCTCGCGACGCTCCCGAATTTCCCGGCCGAGATCCGTGCCCCCGCGGGCACGCTCGCCGGCGTCTCGGCCTTCCAGATCCACTTCGCCTCCCGCGACATCCTCACGCCCGGCGACGCGCCGAACGTGCTCGTCGCGATGAACCCGGCGGCGCTGCGAGCCAACCTCCCCGAGCTCGAGCGCAGCGCGACGATCATCGTCAACGAGGACGCGTTCACGAAGCGCAATCTGGAGAAGGCCGGGTACGACTCCAATCCGCTCGAAGACGGGTCGCTCGGCGGCTATCGCGTCCACCGGATCCCGATGACGACGCTCACCCAGCGGGCCGTCGAGGAGGTGGAGGACGCGTCGACGCGCGATGCCGGACGGGCCAAGAACCTCTTTGCGCTGGGCGTCCTCTCCTGGCTCTACGGGCGTCCCGCGGACGTGACCGAGCGGTGGATCGAGCAGAAATTCGCGGGCAAGCCGGCCGTGATGCAGGCCAACCTGGCCTCGTTCAAGGCGGGCTGGTCATTTGGGGAGACGACCGAGCTGCTCGACGTCCAGTACCACGTGGCGCCCGCCACCGACGTAGCGCCCGGCGTCTACCGCAACGTCAACGGCACGACGGCGCTATCGCTCGGGCTGATCGCCGCGAGCGTCCGCAGCCGCCTGCCGCTCGTGCTCGCGAGCTACCCGATCACGCCGGCGTCCGAGCTGTTGCATGAGCTCTCGCGCCACGCGAAGTTCGGCGTCAGCACGATCCAGGCCGAGGACGAGATCGCCGCCGCCGGCATGGCGCTCGGCGCCGCGTTCGGCGGCCGCCTCGGGGTCACCGCCACCAGCGGCCCCGGTATGGATCTCAAGGCGGAGACGATCGGCCTGGCGGTGGCGCTGGAGTTGCCGATGATCATCGTCGACGTGCAGCGCGCGGGCCCGTCCACCGGGATGCCCACCAAGACCGAACAGTCCGACCTGCTGATGGCGCTGTACGGCCGCCACGGAGAGTCGCCGCTGCCCGTGATCGCGCCGAGCACGCCCGGCAACTGCTTCGACGTCGCGTTCGAGGCCGCGAAGATCGCGGTCCGCTACCGGACTCCGGTGATCGTGCTCTCGGACACGTTCCTGGCCTCGTCCTCTGAGCCATGGCTGATACCCGCCGTGGCGGATCTGCCGGACATCGAGCCGGGCTTCGCCGTGGCGGATGGCGAGTCCGGCGAGGAGTTCCTGCCGTATGCGCGCGACGAGCGGCTGGCGCGGCCGTGGGCGCTGCCGGGAACGCCGGGGCTCCAGCACCGGATCGGCGGGCTCGAGAAGGCCGACGGCAGCGGGAACATCTCCTACGACCCCGCCAACCACGCGCGGATGACCGAGCTGCGCGACGCCAAGGTGGCGGGGATAGTCGACGAGATCGGACCGCTGGTGGTCGACGCCGAGCCGGAAGCGCGGCTGCTCGTGCTCGGCTGGGGCTCGAGCGAGGGCGCGATCCGCGCGGGCGTGCGCCGGGCACGGCTGGCGGGCCACAAGGTGGCCTGCGCGCACCTGCGCCACCTGAATCCACTCCCCGAGAACACCGGCGACGTGCTCCGGTCCTTCGACCGCGTGCTCGTGCCGGAGATGAACACCGGACAGCTGGCGCACGTTCTGCGCGCGAGGTTCCTCGTGGACGTGGAGTCCTTCTGCAAGGTCCAGGGACAGCCGATCTTCTCCGGCGAGGTCGAGCAACAGATCGTGGAGCGCCAATGAGCGTCGTAACACATAAAGGCAACGGCAACGGCGGAACGCCCGAGGCGCTGACAAAGACGGACTTCCAGTCCGATCAGGAGACCCGCTGGTGCCCGGGCTGCGGCGACTACGCGGTGCTGTCCGCGGTCCAGCAGTTCATGCCCGAGCTGGGGATCCCGCCCGAGAAGATCGTGTTCATCACCGGGATCGGCTGCGCCGGCCGGTTCGCGTACTACATGAACACGTACGGGATGCACGGGATCCACGGTCGGGCGCCGGCGCTCGCCACCGGCCTCGCGACCGCGCGTGAGGACCTCTCGATCTGGGTGGTCACCGGCGACGGCGATTCGCTCTCGATCGGCGGAAACCACCTGATTCACGCCCTGCGCCGGAACGTGCCGGTGAAGATCCTGCTGTTCAACAACCAGATCTACGGGCTGACGAAGGGCCAGGCGTCGCCGACCTCGGAGCTGGGGAAGGTCACCAAGTCGACGCCGTTTGGCGTCTCCGATCATCCGTTCAATCCGGTGGCGCTGGCGCTCGGTGCCGAGGCGACATTCGTGGCGCGGACGATCGACCGCGACCGCCGGCACCTCACCGACGTGCTGCGCGCCGCGGCGGTTCACGAGGGGTCGGCGCTCGTCGAGATCTATCAGAACTGCCCGGTGTTCAACGACGGCGCGTTCGCGGCGCTGACCGAGAAGGAAGTCAAGGACGCAAACCAGATCCGGCTCGAGGCGGGCAAGCCGATCCGCTTCGGAGTGTCCGATGAGCGCGGTGTCGCCCGTGGCGCCGACGGCCATCTCGAGATCGTCGCCGCCGACGATGTCGGCGAGGACGCCCTGCTCGTGCACGATCCGGGGCGCTTCGACTCGGGGCTCGCGTTCTCGCTGGCGAGGCTGGCCGAGGACCCGACGGGCCCGACGCCGATCGGGATCTTCCGGGACGTCGAGCGGCCCGTGTACGGGCGGACTGGGCGGGTGGCGCCGGAGCCGGCGTCGACCGATCAGCTCGGGGAGCTTTTGATCGGCGGCGATAGCTGGACCGTCGCGTAGGCGGCACCGGCGACCGGGCCGGGTCACCGCGCGTCGTCGGTGTGCGGCTGTTCCGGGTCGCAACGACCGCGACGTGACCCGCCCCGCGCGCCGGGCCGCCCTCTAAGCCTCCTGGCTGGACTTCGCTGCGCTTCAGTCGGCGACGTGGCCGCCTGGCGGTTCCAGCGGCAGCCCGGCCGCCTCCCAGTCGAGCAGACCGCCGAGCATGTTGTGTGCGTCGAAGCCGGCGCCTCGCAGCGCCTCGGCGGCCATCGCCGAGCGGGCGCCGCTGCGGCAGTAGAGGACGACCGGCCGCTCGCGATCGATCGAATCGAGTTCGGCGCCGAGCTGCATCAGCTCGATCAGGCGGTCGCCGGCGATTCGGCCCGCCTCGTGCTCGTAGGCCTGGCGGACGTCGATGAGCTGGATCTCGCCGCCGGTGAGCAGCTCCGCGACCTGTCGGGCGGTGTAGTCGTCCATCAGCGGAGCGTAGCGGGGGCCCGGCGGATCGACGGTGCAAAAGATCGTGCAGCGGGTGGTGGTGACATCCATCCTGCAAGTCCTGTAGGCTGGCCGCCGAAAATAAGACCCAGCCGAATCCCCGTGGCGTCGAGCGTCCGGGGAGCGGGGAACCCAAAGGAGCCGTGTGGCTCCGCGGGGCGAATCGCCGGAACGCCGGCGTAGCGCGATCTCTTTCAGCGCGAGCCCGACAGCTAACCCCGTAGGCGACGAAAGAGAAGGGGTTAGTGGTGACCTATAAGGGATTTCCACGAGGCGGACGCGGTGTCGCAATTGCGGCGCTCACGGCTGGCTTCATGTTCGCCCTTGTGACTTCTGCCTCCGCGGCGGGAACGAAACCACCGGCGAGCGGCGGCGCAGCTCTGTTCGGAACACCGTCCGTCTCGATCAGCACGGGTCATCACCATTACAAGGGTGATTCGGTCCATATGGGCGATCGGATCATCAAGCCGGGCATGACCGGCCACGACGTCCGGGTGCTCCAGGCCTACCTCAGCATGGCCGGGTTCGCGACGGCGGTCGACGGCCAGGACGGCCCGGGCACCGTGTCGAACGTGGTCGCCTTCCAGAGCTCGCGCGGCCTGAAGCCCAACGGGATCGTCACATGGCAGGTCTCGCAGAGCCTGCGCCTCGTCGTGGCCGAGATCGCGACAAGCGAGCCGCCCGTCCATCGGGCCAGGCTGGTCGGTGGGCTCGCCATCGCCCCCTCCGACGCCCCGCCGGCGATCAAGGAGGTCATCGCGGCGGCCAACAGGATCGCGTTCAAGCCCTACATCTTCGGCGGCGGCCACGGAAGCTGGAACTCCGCCGGCTACGACTGCTCGGGCTCGGTCAGCTACGCGCTCCATGGCGGCCACCTGCTGAACGTGACCGAGGACTCCACCCAGCTCGAGTCCTACGGCAGCGCCGGCGCGGGCCGGTGGATCACGATCTGGGCCAACGGCGGTCACGCCTACATGTACATCGCGGGACTGCGGTTCGACACCGCCGCGCAGGGCTCGACCGGCGGCTCGCGCTGGACCTCGGCGGGCAGCTCGAACGACGGCTTCGTCGAGCGTCACCCGACTCTCTACTAGGGCAATCTCCAGGGCGGTGTGTCAGCGGCGCCATGACCCGGATCGCCGCTGACACGCCCTGCCGGTGGGCTCAGGTGGCCGCGAACTCGCGGACCTGGGTCAGCCGGAGGCTGTTCCCGGATGGGTCGCGGAAGCCGGAGTCGATCCCATAGGGGCGCTCCTCGGGCGCCTCGGTGAACTCGACCCCGCGGCCCTTGAGCTCCTCGTAGGCTGCCCGGCAGTCGTCGGTCGTCAGGAACACCGTCCCCGCGAACCCCTTCGCCATGAGGCTCCGGACCTGCTCGCCGGTCTGGTTGTCCATCACCGGCGGCCCGGGAATCGCCATCAGCACGATCGAAATCTCCGGCTGGCCAGCGGGGCCGACGGTCAGCCACCGGAAGTTGCCCATCTCGGGGAGCGTGACGTCGGAGCGCACCTCCATGCCGAGCTTCTGCGTGTAGAAAGCGAGCGCCTCGTCCTGGTCGTGGACCCAGAGCTGCGCGGTGGAGATCTTGTACATGGTTTCCTCCGTCGATTGAGTTACGCGATCGCTCGCGACACTAATCCGGCGTCGAACCGTTGTCTTCTCGAAACGTGCGGCGTTGCGGGCGCCCGTAGAAGCGCACGACGCACGCCGGGATCATCGCCTGGTCGGCGGCCGGCGGGAACGTCGCGCGATACGCGGTCGGCGACATGCCGTACGTGCGCGTGAAGCAGGTCGTGAACGAGCCGAGGCTCTTCAGACCGACCGAGAAGCAGATGTCGACGACGGAGCGATCGGTGTTGCGGAGCAGCGCCGCCGCGCGTTCGAGCCGCCGCGTGAGCAGGTAGGCGTGCGGCGACTCGCCGAAGGCGCGGCGGAACTCGCGGCTGAAGTGGGCGCGCGAAAGGCCGGCGGCCCTCGAGAGGTCGTCGACGCCGAGCGGCTCGAAATATCGAGCGTCGGCCAGGTCCTTGGCTCGAAGCAGGTGACGGGCCGGCGGCACGAACGCCATGGACCAAGTATGGCCCGCCGCGCCGCCCCCGCGCCCGCGGCGCACGGCCGGGCGCCGCCGGTGCTAGTTCATCCGCTGAATCAGCATGGCCTGGCCCATCCCGCCGGCGACGCACATCGACTCGATCCCGTACGTGCCATCGAGGGTTCGCAGATCGTTGAGCAGGGTCGTCATGATCCGCGCGCCGGTCATCCCGAACGGGTGACCGAGGGCGATCGCGCCGCCGAACGGATTCAGCTTTTCGTCGGGGATCCCGAGCTCGTCCTTGCAGGGCACGATCTGCGCGGCGAACGCCTCGTTGATCTCGACGACGTCGATGTCATCGATCTTCATCCCGCTCTCCTTAAGGAGCGCGCGTATGGCGGGGATCGGGCCGAGCCCCATGATCTCGGGACGGACCGCGGCGACGGTCGAGGCGAGGATCCGCGCCTTCGGCGCAAGGCCCAGCCGCTCGGCCTTCTCCTCGGACATGACCAGGACGGCGGCGGCGCCGTCGTTGAGCGGGCAGGAGTTGCCGGCGGTCACCGTCCCGTCCTCCTTGAACGCCGGCTTGAGCGTGGCCAGCACATCCTTCGTCGTGCCAGGCCGCGGACCGTCGTCGGCCTTGACGACCGTCTCGGCGACGTCGAGTTCGTTGCCCTCCTTGTCGATGTCCCTGTGGGCCGGGACCGTGACCGGCACGATCTCGGCGTCGAAGTGGCCGGAGTCGCGTGCCTCCACGGCTCGATTCTGAGAGATCACGGCCCATTCATCCTGCTGCTCGCGCGTGATGTGGCAGCGCGTGGCGACGTTCTCGGCCGTCAGTCCCATCGGGATGTACACGTCGTAGGCGGAGCCGTCCGAGCCATTCAGCTGTGAGTGCTTGGCCTCCTCCATCATCCCCGCGCCCAGCCCGGCCCGTGACACGGCCTCGACCCCGGCGGCGATGTACTGGTCGCCCTCACCCGCCTTGATCGCGTGGAACGCCATCCGCAGCGTCTGCAGCGAGGAGGCGCAGAAGCGATTGACCGTGCAGGCCGGCACGTGGTGATCGATGCCGGCGAGCAGCGAGGCGTTGCGGCCGACGTTGTATCCCTGCTCGCCGATCGAGGAGGCGGCGCCCATCATCACGTCGCCGGTCTCGGAGAAGTTGACCTCGGGATTGCGCTCGATCAGCGCGCGGATCGGGGTTGCGGCGAGCTCGTCCGCGCGGACGGTCTTGAGTGACCCTCTGCCTGCACGCCCGATCGGGGTGCGGATTGCGTCGACGATGACAGCCTCTGGCATTCGGGTTCGGCCTCCTGGAGGTTTCGTGGGTAATCGATGCTACGGACGCCGCGAGACCCGGGGCACTAGAGCCCGAGCCCCCGCACGCCCTTCTCGTTCCACCCGAGGTGGTGGGCGAGCTCGTGTCGAACGGTGCGGGTCACCTGCGCCTTGAGCATCTCCGGGTCGTGCCCAAAGTCACGCAGCAGGGTGTCGCGGAAGATCACGATCCGGTCGTGGAAGAAGTCCCGGGCGACGGTGTCGCCCTGGTAGAGACCGTACGCCCGCTGCCCGCGCCCGCCGTCGGAGACGACGATTGCGACGTGCTCGAGCGCTCGGTGGAACTCGAGCGGGAGGTCGTCGACCGCCGAGCGGACGAGCGCCTTGAAGTCCTCCTCGTCGTAGGGATCGAACAGGTCGTCGTCCTCGTGGTCGTCCTCGTCCTCGTACTCCTCGCTGTCGCCCCACGAATCCTGGGCGGCGAGCCGCTCGGCGCGCTGGACGAGCGCCTCGAACTCCTCTTCGGACTCGGGGTCCTTCCAGCCGCCCAGCCGGATCATCACGAGCACGGCGGCGCCGCCGATGATCACGGCGCCGGCGCCGAAGATGGCGAGGGCCTGGAGCAGGCGCAGCGGGAACGAGTCGCTGAAGCCGGCGATCAGGCTGACGGCGCCGAGCCCGATCGTCAGCGCGGCGAGGGCCGAGAACACGACGCGGCGGGCAGTGGGTTGCGGATCGGCCATCCGCTACCCCATCGCCCGGGCGATCACGAGCCGCTGGATCTCGTTCGTGCCCTCGTAGATCTGGGTTATCTTCGCGTCGCGGAGCATGCGCTCGACCGGGTATTCCTTGACATAACCGTAGCCGCCCAGGACCTGAACGGCCTCGACCGTGACGGCCATCGCCACGTCCGAGCAGAACAGCTTCGCCATCGCCGAGTACTTCCCAAGGTCCGTATCGCCACGGTCGATCTTGGTGCAGGCCTGGTAGAGGAGCTCGCGGCCGGCGGCGCACTGCGTCTCCATGTCGGCGAGCTTGAACTG
Source organism: uncultured Solirubrobacterales bacterium (assembly GCA_963759695.1). Lineage (GTDB taxonomy): Bacteria > Actinomycetota > Thermoleophilia > Solirubrobacterales > Solirubrobacteraceae > Palsa-465. Next base: position 134,946 of record CAVXAO010000015.1, on the reverse strand, counting down.
GATCGCCTGGAACGAGTTGATCGGCCGTCCGAACTGCCTGCGCTCACCCGCATACGCGGCGGCGTAGTCGGTGGCGCCCTGGGCGATCCCGAGCGCCTGGGCGGCCACGCCGAGCCGCGAGCGATCGAGAGTCGCCATCGCGACCTTGAACCCCTGGTTGACCTCTCCGATCACGTTGCCGGCCGGAACGCGCACGGCGTCGAAGATCGGCTGGCCCGTCGGTGAGCCGCGGATCCCGAGCTTGTGCTCAAGCTTGCCGACGCTGAACCCAGGCCGGTCGGCCTCGACGACGAACGCCGTGATTCCCCGGGAATGTCCCGCCTCGCGGTCAGTGACGGCGAACACCACGTAGAAGTCCGCGATGCCGAGGTTCGTGATCCAGTTCTTGGTCCCGTCGATCACCCATTCATCGCCGTCCGGAACGGCCCGCGTGATCATCCCGCCCGGATCCGAGCCGGCCTCGGGCTCGGACAGCGCGAACGCAGGGCTCCACTCGCCGGTGGCGCACCGCGGGAGGAACCGGTCCTTCAGCTCGTCGGAGCCGAACAGCTTGATCGGCAGCGTGCCGAGCTCCTGGATCATCAGGATCAGCGCGGTGGATGCGCACGCCTTGGCGATCTCCTCGACCGCCATGTTCAGCATCAGCGTCCCCGTGCCGGTGCCTCCCTGCTCGGTGTCGAAGGCCAGACCGAGTACGTCCTGCTCGGCGAGCAGCCGGCGCAGGTCGTGTGGGTATTCGGCCTTCTCGTCGATCTCCGCCGCACGCGGCGCGATCCGCTCCCGCGCGATCTGGCGGATCGTGTCGCGGAAATCGAGGTGCTCCTGCGGGATCGTGTACAGCTCAGAGAGCGCGGACATTCCCTATGGATCGTACGTGACCGGTACGGCCGGCGGCCGGGCCGGTAAGTCCGTCCTCACCGGGGCGGCATGCGCAGCGCACCGTCGAGCCTGATCACCTCGCCGTTGAGCATCTCGTTCTCGACGATATGAGCCGCGAGGGCGCCGAACTCGTCCGGGCTACCGAGCCGGCGCGGAAACGGGACCGCGTTGGCGAGCGCCTCACGCGCTTCCTCGGGCAACCCCGCCAGCAGCTGCGTGTCGAACGTTCCGGGAGCGATGGCGCACACCCGGATTCCGACCGTGGCCAGATCGCGCGCGGCCGGCAGCGTCATCCCGACGACGGCGCCCTTCGAGGCCGAGTACGCGACCTGCCCGATCTGCCCGTCGAAGGCGGCGATCGAGGCGGTGTTGATGCACACCCCGCGCTCGCCCGAGCTGGTCGGCTCGCCGGCCGACATCGCTGCCGCCGCGAGGCGGAGCACGTTGAACGTCCCGATCAGGTTGACCCTGATCACCGCCTCGAACGGCTCGGGGTTGTGCGGCCCGCGCCTGCCGGCGATCCGCTCGGCCCAACCGATGCCGGCGCTGCAGACCGAGATCCGCAGCCCGCGGTCGGCGGCGGCGTTGACGGCGGCCCGCACGGCCTCGCCGTCCGTCACGTCCGTACGGACGAACCGGGCTCGCTCGCCGAGCTCGCCCGCGAGCGCGTTGCCTCGCTCCTCGTTCAGGTCGGCGATCACGATGCGGGCTCCCATCGCGTGCAGCCTGCGGGCCGTGGCCTCGCCGAGTCCCGAGGCGCCGCCGGCGATCAGCGCACCGCTGCCTTCGATCTGCATCGCCGCGAACCTTAGTGTGCCGTCGATTACGCGCGACGGCCGAGCGACAGCGCGAAGAGCTCGTCGGCGTCGGTGTACCACTGTTCGAGCGCGAGTCCAGCGGCCTTGTAGTCGGCCTCGATCCGACGGCGGGTGAACTTGGCGCTGATCTCGGTCCGCAGCTCCTCGCCGGCCGCGAACTCGACACGGAGGTCGAGATCGGCGATCAGGATCGTGCACGGTCGCGTTGCCCGGAGCCGCATCTCGACCCACTCGTGGCGCCGGTCGAAGAACGCGATGTGATCGAAGGACTCGGGCGTGAAGTCCGCGTCGAGCTCACGGTTGATGACGTGCAGCAGGTTGCGGTTGAACTCGGCCGTGACGCCATCGGAATCGTCGTAGGCCGCCTCGATCACGTTCGGGTCCTTCACCAGGTCCGTGCCGAGCAGCAGCCTGTCCTCCTCGCGCAAGAGCGACGCAACCTTGCGCAGCAGCCCGCGGCGAGTGCCCGGCGGGAAGTTGCCGATCGTCCCGCCGAGCAGCGCGACGATCCGGGGGACGCCATCGGGAGCCGGAATCCGCTCGAGATGGCGCTCGAAGTCTCCGATCACCCCGTGAACCTGGAGGCCGTCGTACTCGTTGACGAGCTGGCGCGCGGCGCCCTCGACGACGGTCTCCGAGACGTCGAATGGCACGTAGCGCTTGAGCGTGTCGGCGGCCGCCATCGCGTCGAGCACGATCCTCGCCTTGTCCGCGGCGCCGGAGCCAAGCTCGACGAGCTCGCCGGCGCCGGTGCACGCGACGATCTCGCGTGCCCGCCGGCGCAGGATGTCGGTCTCGGTCCGCGTCGGGTAGTACTCGGGAAGCTCGCAGATGCGCTCGAACAACTCCGATCCGCGGGCGTCGTAGAAGTGTTTGGGCGGCAGCTCCTTGAACGGGCGAGTCAGACCGTCGAGCACGTCGTTCGCCAGCGAGCGCTCATCGGCCTCCGAGAGCCACGACTCGATCCGGATGTCGGCGGAGGCGAGCAACGCCTTCATCGCACGTCCCTGGCGAGGCGGAAGCCGGAAAAGATCTGACGGCGCTGGGGATAGTCCCAGTTGCGGAACGTCGGGTTGGCCACTCGCGCGCGGGTCGCCCACGATCCTCCCCGCAGGACCTTGTACCTGTCCCCGAAGAACACCTCGGAGTACTCGCGGTAGGGGAACGGCACGAAGCCCGGATAGCCGTCGAAGTTGGTCGAGGTCCATTCCCACACGTCCCCGATCATTCCGAGACAGCCGTGCGGCGACGCGCCGTCGAGGTGGCTTGCGGCGGGAGCCGGGCCGCAGCCGAAGTGGTCCACGTTGGCATGGACGCCGGGGACCGGCGGATCGTTCCCCCAGGGGAAGCGCCGGGCGCTTCGCTGCTCCTGGTCCCAGGTCGCCGCCTTCTCCCACTCGAGCTCTGTGGGGAGGCGGGCACCGTGTGCGCGGGCGAGGGCGTCGGCCTCGAACCAGGAGATGTGGACGACGGGCTGCTGCGGGTCCAGCGGGTCGAGCCCCCCGAGGCGCCACTCGGCGCCCAGGTCCGCCGTCCATCCTCCAGGACGCGTGATGTCGTACTGCTCCTTCCAGGCCCACCCCTCGTCGGACCACCACTCGCGGCGCTCGTAACCGCCGCCCTCGACGAACGTCAGGTAGGTGGCGTTCGTGATCGGGGAGCGGCCGATCAGGTACTCGCGCACGTCCGTGCGGTGACGGGGCCGCTCGTTGTCGTAGGCGAACGCGCCGTTGCGCGCTCCGATCGTGCATTCGCCTCCCGGGATCTGAACGAATTCGAGGCCCGTGAGGGCCGGGCCCGAGGTAGCCGACGAGCGCCGGCACTCCGGCGGCTCGTAATCGGCCAGCCGGGCCAGTTCGAGCGTCTGGAGCATCGTCTCGTCGTGCTGGTGCTCGTGGCGGAGCACCATCTCGTGCAGGAGGCCGTCGCCGATCCCGCGCTCCTCGATCACCTCGACGGTCCGCGCCCGGACCTCCTCGAGGTACTCGCGCGCCTGCGCCGGTCGCAGCAACGGAAGGTCACCCCGGTCCGCGCGAGGCGTCTCGAAAGCGTCGTAGACGTCGGCCAGCTCGTCGTGCAGCAGCGGCCGGCCGCCGTAGCGGTGAACGAGCCACAGGTCCTCGAACGCGGCGATGTGCCCGAGGTCCCACACGAGCGGACTCATCAGCGTCGAGTGCACCCGCTCGAGATCCTCATCGGAGACGGACTGAACCAGCGCGAGGGTCCGCTCCCGTGCCTCGTTCAGAGCGGCCATCGTCTCGTCGGGCCTCACCGTGGCGCTGGCTCCTGCGGGGCTGCTCGCCATCATTTGATTGTGGCATCCCCGCCACCTCGGCAATCGAGGCTCCGGTGACGCGGTCAGTGCAGCGCGTAGCGGAGGTACAGCGAGTCGGCTCCGCCGAGCAGCCACACGAGCCGCAGCTGCGCCGGATCGGTGAGTTGCGTCCCGCTCGAGATCGTCGGGCCCCGGCCTCCGCCGGCGAGTTTGGGCGCGATCGTCAGAAACAGCTCGTCGACGAGGCCTTCCTGGAGGAGCTCACCGAAAATCGTGGGACCGCCCTCGCAGAGCACCGTCCGGACGGCGTGGAGGTTTCGCAGGTGGCGCATCACGGTGGCGAGCGTCAACTCCCTCGGCTCGAGGGTGACCACCTCGATCTGAGCGGCGCAGTCCGTCACGTCCGGCATCGCCACCGAGAACACGACGATGCGCGCCTCGGGCTCCGCGAACAGCGGGATGTCCCTGGGGATGTCGCCGCTGCGAGTGACGGTCACGAGCAGCGGCTCAGCGCTCCGGCCGCGATCGATCCGGCGCTGCCGGCGCTCCGCCTTGCCCAGCACCCGCCCGTATCGCTCCGCGCGCAGCGTCCCGGTCCCGACCAGCACCGCGTCTACCTGCTCGCGCAGGCAGTGGAAGATCGCGTGGTCGCCGTCGTCGCCCAGCCCGCGCGACCGGCCGTCGATCGTGGCCCGCCCGTCGGCGCTCATCACGAAGTTGGCGACCGTGAAGGGCCGGTCGGCGGGGGCCACGGCGTCCTGGCCGAGGCGACCGAGCAGGTCGGCTTCATCGACGGTGGCCGGCTCCGGCAGAAGCTGACGGAACTCCATCTGCGGGGCGAACCTAGCAGTTAGGGTTCCTCCCAGTGCTCGATTGCACCTATCGGGTCCAGATCCCGCACGCGTTGGGCCAGCTGGCGCTGGTTGCCGGGGCGATCGCCCGGGGCGAGGGGCTGATCGGAGACGTGTCGACGATCTCGATCGGCCGGGAGCACTCGATCCGCGAGATCACGGTCGAGGTGCGTGACACCGCCCAGGCCGCCCGCGTCGCCGAGCTTGTCGACGAACTCCCTGGAGCCCGGGTGCTGTGGCATCGGGACCGGGCGCTGATCGCCCACGAGGGCGGCAAGCTGCGCATGGACGCGGTTCACCTGGGGGCGGCCGGATTTGGGATCGCCTCGCTGATGGTCGATGGCGGCGCGCGCAGGGTGATCGCGTTCGACCCCTCGCACGATGCCCAAGCCCGCGCTCGCGAGCACGGGATCGAGCTCGGCTCCATGGAGGAGGTGATGGAGCTGGCCGACGTCGTGGTCGCGACGACGGGCCGACCGGGGCTGATCCAGCCGTCGATGATCCGGCGCGGACAGGTGATCCTGGCGCTGTCGAACCCCGATCCGGAGATTTCGCCCGAAGAGGCCGAGCGAGCGGGCGCCGCGTTCGCGAGCGACGGCCGCAGCGTCAACAACGTGCTGGGATATCCCGGAATCTTCCGCGGCGCGTTGCAGGCGGGCGCGTCGAGGATCGACCGGGAGATGAAGCTCGCCGCCGCGCACGCGATCGCCGCGCTAGCGCCCGAGGCCGAAATCGTTCCCAACGTGCTCGACCAGGCCGTGCACGATGCCGTCGCCGAGGCCGTCCGCGAGGCCGCGAAGCGAAGCGGCGTCGCGCGCCCTGAGTTGGCCACGGTGGGCCTGTGAACCGGTTAGGCTCACCGCGATGGACTTCGCGCGGCTGGACAGGGGAGAGCTGATCGCGGTGGGTGGGGGGATCCTGCTCGGGGTGTCGCTGTTCCTCGCGTGGTACTCGCTCGGCAACCGCTTCGCGACCCTGAACAGCTGCCACGGGCCCAAGAGCACCTGCTCGGGCTGGGAGTCGCTGACCATCCTGCGCTTCCTGTTGCTGATCGCGGCGGTCGCGCCCGCGATCCTCGCGTGGATCATCCTTCGCGGCCATGCACTGTCGTGGCCGCGCGGCGAGCTGACGGCGGTGACGGCGCTGGCGGCGCTGACGTTCACGATCTTCCGTGGGATCATCGACCGACCGGGGGCACCCCCGAGCGAGATCAGCATCAGCTATGGCTGGTGGATTGGGCTACTCGGGGGAGTGCTGATCCTCGTCGGATCGATCTGGCGCTCGCAGGAGGGCGCCGCGCGACGCAAACCGCCGGGGGTCCTGTAAGGATGTCGAGCACGCAGAACTCCGCCCGCCCCGATCGGAACCTCGCGCTCGAGCTCGTGCGCGTGACCGAGGCTGCCGCACTGGCGGCGGCGAGGATGGTGGGGCGGGGAGACAAGGAGGGCGCCGATCAGGCCGCGGTCGACGCGATGCGCAACGTGCTCGACTCGGTCTCGATGAACGGGACGGTGGTGATCGGCGAGGGGGAGAAGGACGAGGCGCCGATGCTCTACAACGGCGAGCAGATCGGCGACGGGACCCCTCCCGACGTCGACGTCGCCGTCGACCCCCTGGAGGGCACGCGACTGACGGCGCTCGGGATGCCGAGCGCGATCGCCGTGATCGCCCTGGCCGAACGCGGAGCGATGTTCGACCCCGGGCCGTGCGTGTACATGGAGAAGATCGCCGGCGGTCCGGAGATCGCGGATCTGATCGATCTCGACCGCCCGCTGCCCGAGACGCTGTCGCTGATCGCGGAGCGCAAGCGGATCGACATCCGGGACGTGATGGTCGTGATGCTCGATCGCGAGCGCCACGAGGACGCGATGCGCGAGGTACGCGAGGCGGGGGCGCGGGTCAGGTTGATCCTTGACGGGGACGTGTCCGCCGCGATGCTCGCGGTCAGCGACAACTCCTCGGTCGACCTTCTGTGGGGCATCGGCGGCACGCCGGAGGGAGTGATCTCGGCGGCCGCGATCAAGTGCATCGGCGGCGAGCTGCTCGGGCGCCTGTGGCCCCGCAACGAGGAGGAGCGGCGGGCCGCGGTCGACGCCGGGTACGACCTGGCGAAGGTCCTGACCGCCGATGACCTCGTGTCGGGGGACGACGTCTTCTTCTCCGCGAGCGGCGTGACCGACGGCGATGTGCTTCAGGGCGTTCGCTACCAGGGCGATCGGGGGGCGACGACCGAATCGCTGGTGATGCGCTCACGCTCAGGAACGGTGAGGCGGATCTCGGCGCGCCACGATCGGGCCAAGCTGCGGGCGTTGACCGGGGTCCGCTACGGCTGACGCCGAGCCGGCGCGGGTTCGGTAGGGGCGTCGGGCGTGGCGAACAGCCCGATTTTGGACTCGGCGAGATCGAGGGTCGCCAGCGAGCGCAGGAACGCGTGCGTCACCAGCACGTGGATCGAGGACTGCGTCGCCTCATAAACCGGCGTGCTGAACGACGCGGCGATCGCCGGGTAGAAGTTCGCCACCTCGACCTCGATCCGGACCTTGACACGGCCGTTGGCCTTTGCGTCGCCGTCGCGTCGCACGTCGAGCGCCAGGTAGCCGCAGCCCCGCCCGCGCCGGGTGACGAGCAGACCGTCGCGGATCCGCCAGCGGATGTTTCCGTGGTCGCCCTCGAGCACGTACTGTGGCGGCTCGAAGCGAAGCAGCGTGAGCGGGCGGGCCAGGAGGACCACCGAGCGCTCGTTCTCCCCGTAGACGACGCGGATCAGTCCGAGCGTAACGCGGGACAGGAAGCGCCAGTAGGTCCTACCGAGGTTCTCGAGGTTCGATGGGGTCCAGAGCCGATCGAGATCCGCCGGAGACGCCGTCAGCTCAGCGGACTGCACCGAGTAGACGGCGCCGTCGCGCGTGACGATCGTCGACTTGCGCGGCGAGACGATCACGGCGCGCGCCGGCAGGCGGCCTCGGCGCCGCATGCGCAGCAGTACGAACGTCACGATCGCGACGAGCGCGATCAGGAACTGAACCACGGCGTGATTCTCCCCGTTTCAGACGATCAATGCGGGAGTTCTTCGAGCTCGACCCGGGCTCCTGCTTCGACGTCCCCCTCGCCCGGCGGGATCATCGCGAGGGCGTCGGCCCCGAGCAGCGAGCTGACGATGTTGGAGCCCTGCGGGCCGTTCGGCACGGCCACCGTGGCGCCGTCGCGATGATCGAGCCGGACTCGCAACGCCTGCTCACGGCGCGGGTTGCGGCGCACGGCGACACCCAGGGTCGCGCGCGGCTTCGCCGCGGCGCTCGGCACCAGTCCCTGGAACGCCAGCAGCGCCGGCCGCGCGAACAGCGAGAACGTGACGGCGGCGGACACCGGATTGCCGGGGAGTCCGAATACGAGGCGACCGCCGAGCGTTCCGAACCAGGTTGGCTTGCCGGGCTGAAGCGCGACTCCCCAGAACACCTCTTCGACGCCGAGCGCGGCGAGCGCCGGCTTGACGTGGTCGTGGGGCCCGACCGACACGCCACCGGACACGACGACGACGTCGGAGCGCTCCAGTGCCTCACCGAGGGAGGCCTCCGTGACCGCACGGTCGTCGGGTAGGCGCGCGCCGCCGTCCGCGATCGCACCGCAGCTCGTGGCAAGCGCCGCGAGCATCGGCGCGTTGGAATTGTGGATCTCCCCAGGGCCCAGCGGCTCGCCCGGCGCGCGTAGCTCATCGCCGGTGCACAGAACCGCGACGCGCGGCCTGCGGGCGACGGCGACCGTCGCCCCGCCCGCGGCCACGGCGGCACCGAGCTCGACGGCCCCGAGCAGCGTGCCCGCGGTCAAGACGAGCGATCCCGACAGCATGTCCTCGCCGCGAGGACGCACGTTCTCGCCCTCCACGATCGCCGTCATCACCTCCACCTGATCTCCGGTGAGAACGACGTCCTCCTGGCGGATGACCGCCGTAGCTCCGGTCGGAACGGCCGCACCCGTCGAGATCCTGACCGCCCGTCCGTCGTCGACGTCGCCCCCGGATGGGGACCCTGCCCGCGACTCTCCGACGACCGTCAGCACACGGCCGGCGTCGCCGGCCCGGATGGCGAACCCGTCCATGGCCGAGCAGGGGAACGGCGGAACATCGTCGACGGCGACCACATCGTCGGCGAGGACCCGGTTCAGGGCGCCGGCGATCTCGACGCGCTCGCTCTCGAGTCTCCCGGTCGCTTGCAGGACGAGCTCCCGGGCTCGGCTAACGGTGATCAGGGACTGAGACATTCGCTGACATTGTCCACGGCTCGGGCCCGTCTTATTGTCCAAACCTCTCCATACCTACCAGGATGCCGTGATAAAAGATCGGAAATGCAGCATGGCCCGCCACGACGGCGTCGAGCCAGGCCGGTGGGGGACGCTCCGGTCGACGCGTTGCTGCCTCGCGTTGAGGACATCGCGAAAGGGTGGTTGCTGGCCGTGCTCGAGCAGGCGCCGCTCGAGGACGCTCCGGCCATCCTGGCGGCGGATCTGGCCCGCGACGGGCCCCGGATCTGCGAGTCCGTGGTCCGAGCACTGGCCGATGACGATGACCTTCGGCGGCTCGAGCCGGGCGGCGCGCTCGAACCGCTGGTCTCGCTGACCGGCGAGCTCACCGGCGCCCGGGCGCCCGAGCCTGTCTCCCGGGCGGTGGACGCGCTTCAAGGCGTCGTCTGGAGCGCGCTGCGCGGCGAACTGGCCGACGGCGATGCGGACGAAATCGCGGCCCTCGCGGAGCGGCTCGCGCTCGTCATCGAGCTCGTGCGCGCGGCGGCGCTGAGGCGATCGTCGGTCGGCGCCGGGGCCGGCGAGGGCGTCTACCCGCTCCGGGCCACTCGCGTCGCGGATCTGTCGACGTCGCCGGCGCGCGACGCCGAGGGAACCGGCCGTCCCGTCCAGGCGCCGGACGCGCTGTGGATCGGCGCCGTCGACGACGAGATCACCCATGCCGAGCAGAGCGGGGTGCCCCTGTCCCTGCTGCTCGTCGAGTTGAACGACGCCAACCGAGTGCAGGCGTCCGAGGCGCCGAGCGACGCGAGCGCGACGTTCGGGCGGTTCGCGCAGGCGCTCCGGACCGTGGTGCGCCGCCGCGACCTGCTCGCCTGTGAGACCGAGACCCGGGCGTGGATCATCGCCCGCGACACGGGGAGGCCCGGGGCCCAGTCGCTGGCGAGCCGCGCGGCGGCCGCGGTCGCCGAGGCGCAGCCGTGGCGCGGTGCGGCGATGAGCGTCAGCGCCGGGATCGCTGTCTTGGCTGAGGACGGCCGGGATTCGGCGAGCCTGATCGCGGTGGCCGAGGAAGCGAAGTTCGCCGCGGCCGCCGCGGGGGTGCCGGTGATCCACGAGCTCCCGACTGAGGGGGACGGGGAGACCGGCGGGGCAGGCCCGCGCCTCGTGAGCTGAGCGTCTACCGAAGGGAGCCGTCAGCGGAGCCGGACGCCGGGGAGCGACACGGCCCCGATCGTGGCGGTGCCCGGGATGTCGAGCAGCCTGGCCGTGGCCTCGGTGAGGTCCCAGTCGGCGTGGTGGGCGTAGGGGCCACGGTCGATCACCGGCACGACGATCGTCCGTCCCCCGTAGTCGATCGCGACGGCCGTGCCGCACTTGAGCGTCCGGTTCGCGACTCCCAGCGTTTGCCGGCGCAGCATGACGCCGCATGCGGTCCGCCGACCGAAGAACCCAGGGCCGTAGTAGGTGGCGAGCGACGGCCGGTAGACGGTGATCGTCAGCGCCGGCGAAGACGCCGCGGCCCGGGCTGTCTGCCCCCGCTCGACGACCGCGCGGATGGCAAACCGGCCGATGTGGTTCGTCGGCCACACAGCCGAGAAGCTCCCGTCCGAGGCCGCGAGACCGTGGGTGGTCGGGGCCCACCTCCAATCTGTCTCACGGCCCCACCGCTCGATCTCGATCGTGTCTCCGGTGGCCGTCGTCGCGACGTCTCCGTAGAAGAGGGTCGGGCTGCGGAGCATCTCGGAAGCGCGTGTCTCGACGGTGATGCCGTCGCCGCTGACGGTGACGGTGGTGTTCCCCGGACTGACGTGCGCGCCCTGACCGTGGCCGTTGGCGCTCGCCCCTCCGGAGGGCGATGCCCCTCCGGACGCCGCCCGCACCAACGCGGGTGCCGCCATCACGAGCCCGCTCACCGCGAGCAGGATGGCGACAGGGGTGTAAGCACGTCGTTTCACGTCAGGCCGGTCCTCCTATCTGCGCTCTGTGCCTACGGGGTGAGCTGACGGGCTCGCGCTTTGCGTGGCGCTACGGTCTCAACAGAGACCGATTCGCCCCTGCGAGCCTTGCGGCTCACAAGTGGTTCCCCCGCCGACCGCCCGCGGACGGACGATCGCTCGGCTGGAAGGCGCGGGAAGTATACGAAATGCCGGACTTGCCTGCGGGGTCGGGGAGCTACGGCCGCGGGAGGCGCGCGACCGCTCCGCGGATCGCGCGGGCACCGACGGTGAGCCCGATCTCGGCCAGTTCGGCGGCGGCCTGGACGGCGGTTCCGATCACGCCGGAACCGTTCGAGGGGGCCGGTCGCCGGGTGCGCGGTCCGGGCGGCGAGCCTGCGGGCTGGGCGGGCTGGCGCAGCCGGGCGTGCTTCGGTGTGTCGGTCCTCGGCCTGGTGGCCCTGGGCTTCGCGACCGCGGTCTTGCCGGCGCTGGGTTTCGCCGGCGCGGGCTTCGTGTGAAGAGGGCGTGCGGGGCGCTTCGGGCTGCGGCGGTGCGGGCGCATACGCGGCAGCGAGCCCAAGACCTCCGGGGGGCGTTCGCCGGTCATCGAGGCGACATGATCGCGCATCGCCACACCTGCCGCCTTCCGCTGCTATATGGAATCAGCGAATTCCGCAGTTTGCTCGCCGCAACTTGAAACGGCGAGGCCAGTTCTACGTAGTACTGGTCAATAATGGAATACCGCGAGAGCGGCATTGGGTGTGCGCGGACCCCGCTGAGGGTCAGGCGCGGCACTCGCAGCGCCTTGACTTCAAAAAATATAGTACATATACTCACACTCGTATGTTTGAGTAGCGGGCGTACGCCCTATGGGCGACGCTCGCTCTCTGATCCCTCGCGCCGGTTGGTTTCCAGAGTCGGCGCATACGACGGAAACGGAAACAGATGTCAGTAGCGGACCTGCAGGAACTCGAAGAGATCAAGGGACTGGTTACGCGCGGACAGCAGCTCGGCGTCCTCACCTACGCCGAGATCGCCGGCGCCGTGTCGGAACTGGATCTCGACGAGGCCGACGTCGAGGAGCTGCACGGCTTCCTCGAGCGGGCCGAGATCGAGCTCGTCGAGGAGGTAGACCCGGCGCTCGCCGCCGCCGAGGTGGAGCGGGCTCCGGACAAGCGCGGCCGGCGCAAGCCGAAGACGACGCTCGACCTCAAGCCGGACATGACGACCGATTCGCTTCAGCTGTTCCTGAAGGACATCGGCAAGGTGCGACTGCTGACGGCTCAGGAGGAAGTCGATCTGGCCAAGCGCATCGAGCGCGGCGACCTTGACGCCAAGCAGAAGATGGTCGAATCGAACCTCCGGCTGGTCGTCTCAATCGCGAAGAACTACCGCAACCAGGGCCTGCCCTTCCTCGACCTGATCCAGGAGGGGACGCTCGGGCTCGTCCGTGCCGCGGAGAAGTTCGACTACCGCAAGGGGTTCAAGTTCTCCACCTACGCGACCTGGTGGATCCGTCAGGCGATCGCGCGCGCCCTGGCCGACAAGGCCCGGACGATCCGGATCCCCGTCCACGTGGTCGAGAAGCTCAACAAGATCGGCCGCGCCGAGCGCAAGCTCGTCACGGAGCTCGGTCGCGAGCCCACGGCTGAGGAGATCGCCGAGGTGACCGGGATCGAGCCCGAGGAAGTCGAGTCGATCAAGCGCTCCGCGCAGGCTCCGGTATCGCTCGAGAAGCCGGTCGGCGACGAGGAGGAATCCGAGTTCGGCCAGTTCATTGCCGATGAGCGGGCCGAGTCGCCGTACGAGCGGGCCGCCGAGATCCTCACCAAGGAGGCGCTGCGCGAGGCGCTCGAGAACCTCAGCTACCGCGAGCGCCGCGTGCTCGAGCTGCGCTACGGGCTCGGTGGCGAACACCCCCGGACGCTCGATGAAGTCGGCCGGACGTTCAACGTCACTCGCGAGCGGATCCGGCAGATTGAGAACCAGTCGCTCAAGAAGCTTCAGTCCCTGGCTGAGGCGCAAAAGCTCCGAGACGTCGCGTAACACGGAGGGCGTCTCACTTTTCGGGACCGCACGCGAGTCCCGAGAAAGCGGACGCCCTCCGCGTTTTGCGTGGGCGATCGGGCGTTGCTGCTATCGCGGCTCTTCGTCCTCTCTCGCTCGTAAGCCGTGAGGCGGACCTGTCTAAGTGTCCACCCGCCGCTCAAGGCCAGGGTGGGAAACGCCGATGCGTGCTGGGATGCTGGATCTGGACGAGGCGCTTCGCTATGTGGTCGAAAAAGAAGGCTCGGATCTGCACCTCAAGGTCCCGTCGCGGCCGCTGGTCAGAATCCACGGCCGCCTGGAGGCGATCGAACAGTACGAGCCGCTGACGCCCGCCGAGGCCGAGCGGGTGCTGCGGCACATGCTGGGCGGGCATCAGGAGAAGCTGAACGAGTTCGACACCGAGGGTGAGGTGGACTTCGCCTACTCCGTCGAGTCGCTCGGGCGGTTCCGCATCAACGCGTTCCGCCAGCGGGGTTCGGTGTCGATCGTTGCGCGGTCGATCCCGCTCGCGGTCAAGTCGCTCGACGAGCTGCGGCTTCCGACCGTGCTTCACGACATCGCCGACGAAGAGCGCGGGCTGATCCTGCTGACCGGCACGACCGGCTCGGGTAAGTCGACGACGCTGGCGGCCATGCTCGACCAGATCAACACGACCAAGTCGCGCCACATCGTAACGATCGAGGATCCGATCGAGTATCTGCATCGCGATCGCGCCTCGATCATCAACCAGCGCGAGGTCGGGAGCGACACCGGCTCGTTCCACCGAGCCATGCGCCGCGTCCTGCGCCAGGACCCGGACGTGATCCTGATCGGCGAGATGCGCGACGAGGAAACCGTGCGCTCGGCGCTGTCCGCCGCGGAGACGGGGCACCTGGTGCTCTCGAGCGTCCACACGATCGACGCCCCCGAGACCGTGAACCGCATCATCGACTTCTTCCCGCCGCACGAGCAGCACCAGGCCCGGGCGATGATGGCGGGGACGCTCAAGGCGATCATCTCGCAGCGGCTCGTGCCGACGCCGACCGGTGACGGCCGGGTGGCCGTCTGCGAGATCCTGCGCATGACCGGCCGAGTGCGCGACATGATCATGGATCCGGACGAGACGGGCCGGCTCCGCGAGGTGATCGCCGAGGGCGAGTACTACGGGATGCAGACGTTCGACCAGGCACTGCTTCGGCACACGCAGGCGGGCCGCGTCTCGATGGAGGACGCCCTGCGCGTCGCCTCGAGTCCACACGACTTCAAGCTGCTCGTCGCCGCCGACGGGAGAACATCCACCTCGATGGACGACCTGATCGACGACGGCCGGGGCTCCGCCGGCCCGGTCACGCTCCAGCGTCCGATGCCGCCCGAGCAGCCGCAGCGCATCCCGGCCTGACCGGCGTTCGCACGGCGACATCCATCCGGCGCGTCCGCTTCAGTTCGTGAAGCATTGCGCTAGAATCGAAGTTCTGATGGGGTCAGATAACAGTTGTCCGGTATGCCGCACGGCCGAGATCGTGTGTGGCAAGTGGACCCTCCTCGTGATTCGGGACCTGGCCGAGGGCCGTTCGCGGTTCTGCGAACTGGAGCGCTCCCTGCGCGGGATCAGCCCTCGCACGCTCTCGCTGCGGCTGCGCGCGCTCGAGGAGGAGGGCATCGTGGAACGTCAGACGTTTCCCGAGGTGCCGCCTCGCGTCGAGTATGCGCTGACGACGAAGGGCCGGGCTCTGGTGCCGCTGATCGAGGACATGCGCGTCTACGGCCGCGAGTGGCTCGGAGTTGACTGCGCCGAGGAGCTCGACGGCGTGCCCGGCGACGAGCGCGAGCCAGCGATCGCCGCGGTCTGATCCGCGCCCATGCGGATCGCGCTCGCCACGGACGAGCTCGGGACTCGAGGAGATCCTCGACGCGTGGTTCGCCGGCCGGCCCAGCGAGGACGAAGAGGACGTCGAGAACGTCGCCCACCTGGGCACGATCGAGCGGGCCGACTGAGCATCGATCGGGTGCAACGGGCTTCTCGCCGTGAAGGATCGGTCGCGACGAGCGCGAATCGGCGGGTGTGCGCAACGGCACCCTCCACGGGATCCTCGAAGCGTTCACGGCCGATGCCGCATGCCAGCTCGCCATGGAGACCGCCCGTGGCGCCGAGATCCCATTCGAGGTGATCGAGGAGCGCCGGGGACGCGTTCCGCTGTACTGCTACCGCCCGCTGACCGGGGACTTCATACGCGAGCGGCTCGGCGTCATTTCGGCGCTGCCGTCGTACGCGCCGGCTGTGGGCGCGCTGACGTCGCTCGATGGCGCCGAGAACTATCTCCGCCAGCGGGGCGAGCCCCGGATCCCGGATGAGCCGCGGGAGCGCGCGGACGCCGCGCTGCGTTCGTTCCTCGGCAGCGTCTTCGACGAGCGCAGCCAGTTCGAGTTCGATCAGGCCCGGTTCGAGGGGGCGTACGGAGAGCTCGAACTGGCGCTTTACGAGGGCCGTTGCGTGACGACCGTGATCGCACCGCTGCTGGGTCTGGCGCTCGATCCCGAGTCGGATGAGGTCCCCCTGGGCGACGGGCTCGCGCTGGTGCGCGGGGAGACGCTGCCGGATGCGCCGGCGGACGCGGTCTGGGCTGACGCCGAGGAGCCGAACGTGCTGGCGGTCCTGACCGTCAGCCAGGAGCGATCAGCCCGCCCGGCGGTGTCGCTCGCCCGGGCGCGGTTCCGTCGAGTGCTGACGGCCCTGCGGCTGTTCGAGCGCGGCGGGTATGCGCTCGGGCCGGTCGCCTGGACGCGGACCGACACCGGCCCGTGGCGGCCCGCGCCGCTCGGCTCGAGTGGCCGCGCGAGGCTCACGACGTTGCTGCCGGCGGTGAACGAGGACGAGCTGCGCGCGTTCTGCAACCTGATCGCCCGGCGGATGCCCAGTGGAGGCGAAGTGACGTGGGCGCTGGCGCGCTTGGAGATGGGGTGCGAGCGATTGACGCCATTCGAGGCGCTGACCGACTACCTCCTCGCGCTGCGCGCGCTGCTGGAGCCGGAGGGCCCGAGCAGCGGGCGGCTCGCGGGCAGGCTCGCGGCGATCTGCGCCCGCCCGCCGGACCAGGCCGGGCTCGCGGAGCGGGTGGCACATGCGATCTCGCTGGAACGTGCGGTCATCGCCGGGCTGGCGCCGGCGCAGGCCGGCGTCGACGCGCTCGTCGAGGAGATGGCGGAGCACCTTCGAGCGCTGCTCCGGGACGTGCTGTGCGGCCATCTCGACCCCGAGCTTCGCCGGGTGGCGGACGAGCTGCTGGCGGAAACGGCCGGCGACGCCCCAACCGGCGAGCTGTCCGCCGGAGAGCACTTCCAGGCACCGAGCCGCTAGGCTGAGCGAAGGCCGCTCCCTACTCGGTCCCGTGAGGGGCCGGGAGTGTTTTGCCGCCAGGCTCAACACGTAAGTCCTGGGGCTCGTTAGAAGTCAGGGGGAGCGCGACCGCAGCTTCGAGCGGGCATCGCCCGCTCGTGCTGTGTCTGGGAACATTCGCCCCGCCGTCGGGTGAATCGGCTTATCCTGATCGGGTGTCCTGGGCTCAGGCCTCGCCGGTGCGAACGCCGAACGTCGCTCCCGGCTGTTTCAATGTTCCCCGGATGAGCGACGATGGCTTCGAGGAGCTCTGCCACCTGGTCAGCGAGGAAGATCCAGACACCGCGCTGTGCGGCAAGGACGTCACGGGCTATCCGTGGAACCCGCCGTGGCCGCGGTGCGAGGCCTGTCTGGCGATTGCTCGCGGCGAGATGAACTAGTAGGCCGATCGCCTCGACGGCGAAGCCGATGCCGAATGATCGGCACCGACAGCGCCACGTAGGCGACGGCGAAGAGCCCGAGTGGGGCGCCCTGGGCGGGGACGCCAAGCTGTGCCAGTCGCAGTGTCCGGGAGCCGTGGTCGCGCTCCGCTCCGGACGGCTCGGGCATCAACCAGATGAAGCACGCGGCGGGGAGCGACGCCCGCCGTGGCCACCCTTCGGTTCACAGCGGCTAGTTTATGGCCGCATGAGCCGCGAGCCGGGGGACGTCAAGGAGGCCTGGGATCGGATCGCCGGGGCGCGCGAGCAGTTCGCTTCGGGGCCGGGGATCTGACGCTGTCCACGGTGTTTCACGTCGAGCTGCGCCAGTTCCCGAACGTGGCGCGCTCGTTCAATCTCTCGCGACCTGAACTCGACGTGCAGATCCTCGTGCCGTGGGTGGCCGAGCGCCCTGTCGAGCTCGACGATCGGCGCTGGTCTCCAGCGAAGGCGCGTCTGACGATCTACGAGGGCCCGGAGCTGCGCGCCGAGGACATGGGACTGGGGCGCAGCTGGGGCAACGTGACCCGAAACTGCGAGGAGGTCACGGAGCGCGTGCTCGAGGAGGCCGCGGCCATCGTACTGCCGGACTCGGCCGCGTCGGTCGAACAGTTCAAGCTGCTGCTCGCCGGCTGCGCGGCAGACCGGACGGTTCCACTCCACGAGATCCCGGCGCTCGCCGGGCGGCGCCACCCCGGCGCGCGAGCCAGCGAGCAGCTGGCCCTTGCCGAGCGGTCCGTGTGGGAGCTCCTTCATCAGCACCGCGTGCGCATGGTTCGCGGTGAGGCCGAGGTGGCCCAGGACGAGTGGCAGCCCGTCCTGCTCGCCTGGGAGACGTGGACCGAAGCCGTGACGCCCGGGATCGTGCTCGAGGCTATCGCCGAGCCCTGATCAGGCGACCAGGTCGGCGATGAGCCGCTCGCGCTCGGCGTCGGAGGCGAACAGGTAGCGGTGCATTCGCAGCAGGCCCGCGATGTCGTGCACGTCGTCGTCGAGGTGCGGGACGAGCACCATCGGCCGGCCGTCCAGCTCCTGCTCGAGCCGAGCGATGTTGCCCGCATCGCGTCGCGCGAGCACGTGGTAGTCGTGGAAGTTCTTGGCCACGCGGGTCGCGAGCTCCGGACCGAGCTCCTTGGCCAGCGCCGCGTCGAGCGCATCCGGCTCGTCGTCACCGAGCATGTCGTGGTGGACCCGGTTGACGACCGCGCCGGCGAACGGGAGGCCGCCCTCCTCGAGCGTGCGCCGGAACCAGATCGTCTCATCGATCGCCTCGGCCTGGGCGGAGGTCACGAGCAGGAACGCGGTCGTGTCGGCCGTCAGCATCTCCTGCACCTTGCGGGCGCGGACGGTGAAGTCGTCGGTCATGCCGCCGAGCAGCTGGAAGAACGTCGAGAGATCGGCCAGCAGGTCGATCCCAGTGATCCGCCGCATCGCGCCGAGCAGCGGTGTCGCGCCGCGGCCGAGAACCCGCATCCCGACCCCGGTCGGGCGCATGAACGCCTTCAGTGTCCGGCCCTCCAGAAACGAGGTCAGGCGACCGGGGGCGTCGAGGAAATCGAGCGCGTTGCGCGACGGGGGCGTGTCGAGCACGAGCAGGTCGAAGTCGCCCTCCTGATCGAGCTCGTAGAGCTTCGCGATGGCGGTGAACTCCTGCGAGCCCGAGACCGCGGTCGACAGCTCGCCGTAGACGCGGTTCGCCTTGATCTCGGCCGCGCGCTCGGCGTCGGGCGCGATCCGCTCGATCAGCTCGTCGAACGTCCGCTTGGGGTCGAGCATCATGGCCCACAGCTCGCCGTAGACGTCGATCGCCTCGAGCCGTTCGGGTTCCACCCGCCGCGGCTCGTTCTCGAGCTCCTGCAGGCCGAGCGCGTTCGCCAGCCGCCTGGCCGGGTCAATCGTCACGACGGCGACTTTGGCTCCGCGCGCGGCCATCCCGAGCGCGATCGCGGCCGAGGTGGTCGTCTTGCCCACCCCGCCCGATCCGCCGCAGACACAGACGCGCTTGCCGTCGAGCAGTTCGGCGACGCTCACCGCCACGAGTCTAGGCACCGCGCGGCGGACGACGCCGGTTGATCAGCTTGCGCTCGTCCCGGTCAGGTCCAGCATCTGTTCGCCACTCGTCTCGTCGTGGATCTCGGCGACGCTGACGCCCGGATCGGGCAGCACCCGCAGCGCGTTAGCGGGAAGGGCGACGCTCACCGGCGTTCCCTGGCTGTATGGCAGCTCGGCCCCGTCGTTGCGCACGAGCGTTTGAAGCGCCGCTCCGGTCGCGAGGCGGACGTAGACATGCGTCGTCGAGCCGAGGAAGACGAGGCGCTCGACCATCCCGGGCACGCGATTCGCGCCGTCCGTCCCGTACGGGCTCACGTCGACGCGCTCGGGTCGGATCGCGAGCTTGACCGCGCCCGTCGCGTCGAGCTGGCCACATTCGGCGTCGAGAGTGAAGTCGCCCAGTCGCAGGCGGCAAGGACTCCTCTCGTTGCCGCTGTGCTCGACCTGGGCGTCCATCAGGTTCGAGACGCCCAGGAAATCGGCGACGTAGGCATCGGCGGGCTCGTTGTAGACCTCCTCGGGCGTGCCGAGTTGGACGATCCGTCCCTGGTTCATGACGGCCAGGCGATCGGACATCGTGAGCGCCTCTTCCTGATCGTGGGTGACGTACAGGAAGGTGATCCCGACCTGCTTCTGGAGCGCCCCGAGCTCGACTTGGAGCGCCCGGCGGAGTTTGGCGTCCAGCGCTCCGAGCGGCTCGTCGAGCAGCAGGACCGAGGGGCGCAGCACGAGCGCGCGGGCGAGGGCGACGCGCTGCTGCTGGCCGCCCGAGAGCTGGTTGGGGCGACGCTTGTCGTATCCCGAGAGCTGGACCAGCTCGAGCGCCTCCGCCACGCGGGCGTTCAACTCCGCCTTGGGCACCGACTTGTACTTCATGCCGAAGGCGACGTTCTCGGCGACGTTCAGGAACGGAAACAGCGCATAGCTCTGGAAGACGGTGTTGACGTTGCGGCGGTTGGGCGCCCAGTTGCCGACGTCAACGCCGTCGAGCAAAATCTTCCCGTCGGTTGGCGGCTCGAAGCCCGCGACCATTCGCAGCGTGGTGGTCTTTCCGCAGCCACTCGGCCCGAGCAGCGAAAAGAACTCGCCGGGTTGGATCTCGACGGAGATCTCGTCGACGGCGATCACGTCGCCAAACCGCTTGGTCAGTGACTCGAGCTTGACGTTTCCTCCACTCATTTCAGTCCTCTCAGATGCCGGCGATTCCGGTGAGTGCCTCGTTGCCGCCCTTCGTCCGCTCGCCCCGGGTCAGCCACCGGTAGGCGACGAAGCCAATCAGCGCGGCGAGGAGCGAGACGAACAACATGATCGTGGCCAACGCGTTGAGCGACGGCCCGCTCAGCCCGCCATGGACGTTGGAATAGATCAGCACCGACATCGGCTGCGTGTTTGCCGTCGAGGAGAGCTGCTCGACGATCACGAAATCATCGACGGTGCTGGCGAAGACGAGCACGGCGCTCGCGAAGATGGCCGGCATGAGCAGCGGAAGTAGCACCCGGTAGATCGCTCCCATGCGCGATGCGCCGAGATCCGCGGCCGCCTCTTCGTACGTCCGCCCGATGCTGACCAGCCGTGCGCGCACGATGATCGCCGGCCAGCTGATGTTCCACACGACGAGCCCCGCCACCTCAGCCGGAGTTCCCAGGCGGATGAACGTCAGGGCCTGCGTGACGAGAAAGAACAGCGCCACCGCCAGCAGCAGCTCCGGGATCACGAACGAGAAGATCATCACGAAGTTCAACCCGTTCGCGGTCCGGGTGCGCCAGCGATCGATGCCGATGGCAAAGCCGACCCCAATCGGGACGCAGATCGCCGTCGTCAATCCCCCGAGCACAAGCGTCTGGATTACGGCGTGATGGAGGCTGGGATTGTGCAGCACGGAGGTGACCTGGCTGCCGATGTACCACTTGGTCGAGAAGCCCTGCCACGTGGCCTGTGATGCACCCTTGTTGAACGAGAACAGCACGGCGATCGCAATCGGAACGATCGACCAGATGATGTAAAGCCAGGTGAAGCCCTCCATTGCCCATGGCCGCCGCCACGGGTTTCCTCGAGGCCGGCTCCGCCAGGCGACGGGCTCGGAGCGTGACGCCTCCGAGACGGGCGTTTGAACGGTAGCCATCAGGCCATCTCCCGCGAGGCACGAGCGGTGCTGACCACGTAATAGATCATCGGGATCAGCAGCACGACGAGCAGCATCAGCGAGAGCACAGCCCCCTGTCCGGTCTCGCCGGGCGAGTTGAGCTGTCCCTCGATCGCGTTGCCGATCATCGTCGTTCCCGGCGCTCCGGACATCAGCTGATTGGTGTAGTAGTCGCCGAGCATCGGCAGCACGGTGATGAACGTCCCGGCGATGATCGCGGGCTTGCTCAGAGGAACGGTCACGCTCCAGAAAGTGCGCCACTTGCTGAGCCCCAGATCTCTCGCCGCGTCGAGCAGGCTCTGGTCGATCCGGTCGAGGAAGGCGTACAGCACGAGGATCAGGTATGGGATGTACCCGTACACCAGACCCAGGATCACCGTGACCGACTTACCCCCGAGCCAGTCGGTGTTACCCGGGAGGCCCACCGCCGACAGCGCGCTGTTGAAGAAGCCGCCCTGCTGGAGCAGGTCGATCCACGCCAGCATGCGCATCATGTAGCTGACCCAGAACGGCGCGATCAGCAGGACGAGGAACAGCGTCTTGCGCCTGCCCGCATACCGGGCCACGAAATACGCCACCGGGTACGCGATCGCCATCGAGATCACCGTGGCGATCGCCGTATAGAGCAGCGTGCGGAGCGCCGGTGGGCCGAGGAACGAACCGGACCCAACAATGTCGTGCCAGACCGCGGTCAGGTTGGCGCTCGACCACTGCAGTGGATTCCAGATCGGCACAGCCGTCTGGAAGAACGAGTTGACGCTGCCACCGGCGACCGACAGCATCACGTAGAACGGCGCCACGAACAGCACCAGCAGCCAGATCGCTCCAGGCGCTGCTAGCCCGATCCACAGCCACCGGTTGCGCCGGGAGGTGTCCTGCCGCCGGCCCATCGTCCTACCCTACAGCCCGTTGGAGAACGTGTTCCAGGTGTTCTCCCAGACGGTGTTGGCCGCCGGCGGCAGTTCGAGCTGGAAGACGCCCTGGCGGAAGTACTCCGGGAGCACGACCGTCGATGTCAACTGCGGGGGCAGGAGCTTCTCGGATATCAGCCGGCTGGGAGTGACCTGGTTCAGCGGCTGCATGTAGCCCACGTAGCTGTAGTTCTCGAGCGCGTTGTTCACGTCGAGTAAGTAATTAATGAGCATGTGCGACAGGACGGGGTTCTGGCCGCTGGTCAGGTTGACCATCAGGTCGTTGGCGACCGGACCCTTCTTGTTGGCGGGAAACCAGTATCCGAGGGTGTCGATCGATGTGCCCTTGGGCAGATACTCGTAGGAGGAGGCCATGTCGCCCGACCAGGCATGATGGATCCAGGTCTTCCCGGTCGGGACGTCGGTGTAGTCGTTGTTGTCGATGCGCACGCCGGTCAGGCTCGAGAGCTCCTTGAGGGCCTTGCCCGCGGCCTGGATCTGAGGCGTGCTCGTCGTGTTGACGTCCAGATTCCCGGCCCGCAGCAGGGCGAGGCTGATGCCCTCGCGGTAGTCGTCGAGGATCGCGACCTTGCCCTTGTACGGCGCCCCCTGCCACGGCATGTTCCAGGACGGGGTGAGGTTGACCTTGTCCTTGCGCCAGGCCATCCCCGTGGTGTAGATCGAGTACGGCGTCGTGTACTGCCAGCCCTCGTCGTAGAACGGATTGCGATAGTCGGGCCACGTGTTGGCCATGTTGGGGATGTAGCTCTGGTTCAGCGGCCGGATCATCTTGGCCGCGACGAGCTGTCCGAGGACGTCGACGGTCGGGAAGAAGACGTCGAACTTCAGCTGGCCGCTGCCGAGCTTGGCGATCGCCTCTTCCATCGTGTTGAACGTCGTCAGCGTGTAGTTGCACTTGTGCGCCTTGCAGAAGTCCTTGAGGACCTTCTCGTTGACGTACGCGACCCAGTTGTAGAGCTGGAGCGTGGCGCCCTTCTCAGGCGCAAGCCCCGAGGCGATCGCCTTGTTGTCCGAGTAGATCGGCCACTTGACCGGGCTGTCCTGACGTGGCAGCGGGACGCCGCCACCGCTCGAGCCTCCGCCGGAGCTCGAGCCCGATCCGCCGCAGCCCGCCAGTACGCCTGACAGCGCGAGCCCAGCGCCGGCCGCAAGCAACTGGCGACGGGAGATCGCCCTCTCGAACGGGTCGGGACTGCGCCGAATCCCTCCTTCAGACCATCCCTCACGTGGATGCATGCCAACTCTCCTCTTCGAGAATTCGTGTGGCGTCGCGATCGATGCTCATCGCGTTGCTCGGGTTCGCTTCTTGGTTTTCTCGTCGCCCCTGGGCTGCCGTATGTCGCAGCCGAGTTCGTTCGATGCGAGCGTAAGGCAGCGTTCGACCATCCGCGCCGGTGAGACGTCGGGCTGGCCGAGCGTGACCTGAACGCCGAGACCGTCGAGCAGGCCGCTGAGCACGAGCGCGAACTCATCGGGATCGGCGTCGAGGCTGAACTCGCCCGCCCCCTGACCATCGCGGACGATCTCAGCGATCAGTGCACGCTGGCGACGGTCCAGGCGGAAGTAGGACCGCCTGACGCTCGGGTCACGGCGGGCACGGACCCAGATCTCCATCCACAGGGTGTAGTCGTTCAGTCCGCCGGGACCGAGGCTCGTCTCCTCGATCAGATGCACGAGCTTGTCGCTCGCGTGCTCGTACTGATCCTGGCCATCGGAGAGCCGTTCGTAGAACTGGCGGTCCGCGTACTCGACGGCCTCCTCCAGCAACCGGTCCTTGGACTCGAAGTAGTAGAGGATCGTCGGCGAGCTCGTACCGGCACGCTCGGCGATATCCCCGATTCGGGTCTCAAACAAGCCGCGCTCGTAGAGGACCTCGGCGGCGGCGGCGATGATCTGCGGTTTGCGCAGGTGATCGACTTTTGGGCGGGGGCTCATCTCTCCTCGAACTGCTCCCAGGCTTGCCCGTGCCTGTATCCTGAATGGCGGTTCAGAAAACTACCAGGAAGCGTCGCGCTGTCAAGCGGGAAGCATTAGGAGGAAGTTGCCGTGGTCGACGTCGCAGTGGTCGGGGCCGGGTTGGCGGGGCTCTCGGCGGCGCGCGACCTGGATCGGGCCGGTGTCGACGTGGTCGTGCTCGAGGCGCGCGAGCGTCCCGGCGGGCGCGTCGAGGCGGTCGCGCTGCCCGACGGCCGTACCGTGCAGGCCGGGGGCGAGGTCTTCGGCCGCGCGCACGCCTCCTATCGCGAGCTCGCCACGGAGCTCGGACTTGCGATCGAGGACAGCTATGTCGCCGACCCCGGCGAGATGAGCTGGGGTCTGAAAGAGGGCGTCTACATCGGGGAAAACGCCCCCTGGATGAGCGAGCGCGAGCAGGCCGACGCCGAGCGCCTGGACCGCGAGTTCGCGGCGCTGGCCGCGACCGTCGACCCCGACGATCCCTGGGGCCATCCGCAGGCCCGCAGCCTCGATCGGTTGAGCCTCGGCGCGTGGCTGCGAGAGCAGGGCGCGCTTCCCGCCGTCTCGCGCCGCCACGCGCTCGCCTCGCTGTCGCTGTCTTGTGACGGTCCCGAACGGACGTCGGTACTGGGCGAGCTGCGCAAGCACGCCACGCTCGCCGGCGAGGGCTTCTACGACCTCGAACAGTGGGAGGGGCTGCGGGTCGCCGAGGGGTCGGCCGCGGTCGCGTTGCGGATGGCGTCGGAACTCGGTCCGCGGCTCCGACTGGGAGCGGTGGTGACGGAGATCGACGTCGCGCTCGGGGGCGTCGCGGTAACGCTCGCCGACGGTGAGCGCCTCGAGGCGGAGGCCGTGATCTGCGCGATCCCGGCCGGGCCACTGCGCGCAGTCGCGATCACCGGCCTCAGCGATGCGCGCCTCGCTTCGCTGCGCGCGCAGCGCCACGCGCTCGCTGCGAAGGTCGTCGTTGCCTACCGGGAGTCCTTCTGGCAGCGCCGGGGTCAGAACGGTCTCGCCGAGACCGAGTGGCTGTTCGGCTCGACCTGGCCGCAGGGCGCCGGCGTGCTGTCGCTGTTGGTGCCGCCGGAGCGGTTCGCGCCGTTCGTCGCGGCCCCGCCCGAGGCGCGTCGCCAGACCGTGCTCGACGGACTCGCGGCGCTCTATGGAGAGGACGCTCGCGAGCCGGCGGCGATGCTCGAGCGCGCCTGGGGCGCCGACCCCTACACGCTCGGATACATCGCCTCCTGGGCGCCCGGCGACCTGATGCGGGTGGGTCCGCTGCTCGGCACGCACGAGCCGCCGTTCTACGTGGCGGGCTCCGATCACTGGGTCGCCGGGTACATGGAGGGCGCGGTCAAGACTGGGCGAGGCGCGGCGGCCGCGGCGCTCGGGGCGCGGTCGCCGGCCTAGTGCACCGTTCCATTAGTCGCTTGTATTTGTAAGAGAGTTACAGTACAGTGAGGTTCGTGGCACGCGCGGCTGCGATGATCGAGCTGTCCGAGGAACAGCAGCGTGTGCTTCGGAGCGTGCTGCGGACGCCGTCGAGCTCTCAGCAGCAGGCGTCGCGGGCGAGGATCGTGCTGCGGGCGGCTGAGGGTGCCAGTAACACCGAGATCGCGCGTGAGGTGGGGGTGTCGTTGCCTACGGTTGGGTTGTGGCGCCGGAACTTCTGTGAGCGGGGGCTGGAGGGGCTTCGGGACGCGCCGCGGTCGGGCCGGCCCCGGCGGATCGATGACGATCAGGTGCAGCGGGTGCTGGCCAAGACGCTCGAGCCGCCGCCGGATGGCACCACGCACTGGAGTGTTCGTCGGCTCGCGGAGGCGACCGGGATCTCGCCGACCACGGTGCACCGGATCTGGCGTGAGCACAAGCTCAAGCCGCACCAGGTTCGCTCGTTTAAGTTCTCCAACGACCCGGAGCTGGTGGAGAAGGTGATCGATGTGGTGGGCCTGTACTTGGATCCGCCGAAGGGTGCGCTGGTCCTGTGCGTGGATGAGAAGACGCAGATCCAGGCGTTGGATCGCACCCAGCCGACGCTGCCGATGAAGCCGGGCAAGGCTCAGCGGATGACCCACGACTACAAGCGCAACGGCACCACCAGCCTGTACGCCGCGCTCGAGATCGCCACCGGTGAAGTCACCGCAGCCTGCTATCCCCGGCACACCCACGAGCAGTTCCTCGCGTTCCTCAACGCGCTCGTCAGAGCATTCCCGCGCAAGCCGCTGCACGTCGTGCTCGAGAACTCCTCCACCCACTCCACGCCCGAGGTCAAGCGCTGGCTCGAGCGGCACAAACGCGTGCACTTCCACTTCACCCCGACGGGCGCGTCCTGGCTGAACATGGTTGAGATCTGGTTCTCGATCCTGACCAAGCAACAGGTCCGCCGAGGCGTCTACCACGACGTCCCCGAACTGATCGCCGCGATCGAACATTTCATCCAGGGCTACAACGAACGCGCCCAACCATTCCTCTGGACCAACACCGCCGAGCAGGTCCTCGCCAAGGCAATCAAAGATCAACCCACTTCAGGAACGCTGCACTAGATCGGCCCGCGTGCGCTGGTCTGGGCGCTGCGCGCCTCGTGGCCTTCTGGCTGGCGGGCGGCTCGCAAAAGGCGGCAGGGAAGGGAGGGTGGGTGAGGGCGCCGGCGGAGTCTGGGTGAGCGCCGGTCTATGTGGCGAGTTTGTGCCGGAGTGTGTCGAGAGTGTCACCGGCATGGTGCATAGCGCGTCAACACCGGCGCCAGATCCGAGCCCTGTCGACCTACGCACGCTCCTCGTGCACAACTCGACAGGCCTCGCCATGCGGCGCAAGATTGTCGTGCTAGGCACCATCGAAAGGGCGCGCACGCGCCCCTCCCGGGCGCGGCGATACACAGCGCCGCCCGCATGCATCCCTCGAGGCAGAGCCCCTACGGTCAGGCGCCGGCGCGTCGCGTCGTGCGTTGCGCGTCCCCGGTGGCGCCGTGCCCGGACCCGGGCGCCGCGAGTCGTTCGCCGAGGCCCAGATCGCGGGCGAGAGCGGACTCCACCGTCCGCTGGGCGCGCTCGAGCGTGATCGAGCTGTCGCCGATCAGGTTGCGGATCCCGAGTCCGTCGATCGTCGCCACCACGCGGTCGGCGACCTCGTCGGGGTCGCAGCGCTCGAATTCACCGTCCGCGACGCCCGCCGCGATCTCGTTGGCGAACCAGGCGTGCAGACGGGCGTAGAGCTCCTCGGCGACCGGTTGCAGCTCGGGATGGCGGACCGCCCGGAGCCACAGCTCGACCCACAGGACCCAGTCTTCGTGCAGCGACTCGGTCCTCGGCAGGCACTGACCGATCATCGACCGCAGGCGCTCGGCGTGTGAGGCGCCGACGGGCTCGCCGTCGCTGATCCGCACGTCGCCGGCGTGGGTGTATGAGTAGTCGAGCGCCTCCGCGAGCAGGTCCTCGCGACTGGCGAAGTGGTAGTGCACGAGCGAGGGTGAGACCCCCGCGTCCATCGCGATCCGCGCGATCCGGACGCCGTCGATCCCTTCGCTGGCGATGCGCCGCACCGCGGCGGCGAGGATCCGGTCGCGTGCCCCCGCTCGGGTGCGCCGCGCGCTCACGCCGTCTCGTCGCCTCCGAGTGCGGGGGCGAGGTCGGCCCGGATGCGGTCGGCGAACCAGGCCACGCCGCGCTCGCGGCGCGAGAGCGGGCCGCAGCGGTAGCCGCGAGTCTGAAGCCCCTGCTGGACGTTGTCGACGAGGTCGATGTCCTCGTCGAGGACCAGGGTGTTCAGCCTGGCGTTGGCCCACTGGACGAAGCGAGTGCGCGGACCGCTGCCTGCTGGGCGGTAGCAGCCGTAGACGTCACCGGTGTGGTCGACACCGTCAGGAAGTAGCTGCCAGGTGTTGACCTGGTCTGGGTACAGATCGATCGTCGTGTTGGGGTAGATGAACGCGTAGCGCCAGATGGCGCTGTCGGCTTCGCCGAGGCCGGGCATCGGCGTGACCAGACGGGCATACAGCCGCTCGAGTCGGTTGCTGCTCGGCTTGGAGCGCATCGGAGCGTCGAACCAGACGTAGTTGTCGTGGACCTCCACGTCGTAGTTCTTGTAGTCGAGCATCCGCATCAGCCCGGGGTGCGCGATCGGGATGTGGTACCCCTCGATGTAGTTGTCGACGACGGCCTTCCAGTTGGCGGGCTGCCTGCCGCCGCCGCCGGTGGAGAAGCACTTGAGCGTCTCGATCCGGTAGGGCGCCAGGCGCTGTGGCAGGTCGCCGACGAGGTCCGCCAGCGGCGCCGCGTCGGGATCGAGGTTGACGAACACGAGCCCGCACATCTCCTCGACGCGCGCCGGCATCAACCCGAACTTCCGCTTGTCGATCTTCTCGTCGAACGACAGGCCCTCGGGAATGCCGATGAGCGAGCCGTCGAGCCTGTAGGTCCAGCCGTGGTAGCGGCAGCGAATCGCCGCCTTGCACTGACCCGAGCCGCTGAGCAGGCGCGACCCGCGGTGGCGGCAGACGTTCTTGAAAGCACGCAGCTGGTTCTCCTCGTCCCGCACGACGAGCACCGGCTGCGTTCCCGCCTGCGCCGTCAGATAGCTCCCCGGTCGCGGCAGCGAGGCGACGTGACCGGCGAGCTGCCAGGTGCGCTCAAAGATCAGCCGCTGCTCCGACTCCAGCAGCTCGGGGTCGGTGTAGAGCCGGGGCTCGAGCGCCGTGCCGGCGGTTGCCGGCTGCGTGGTGGGGGAGACGGGCGGAGCGGCAGATTCCATATGAGACCTCATCCTGACTTTGTGATCAGTTACACTTTAGAGCCGTGGTCAAGCGCGCGTCCTGGCTGTCGGTCACGCCCGAACCCGAGCGCGAGCTGCCCGAGGCGGTGGCGACGCTCGCCGCTGGACGTCGCGCGGACGCTCAGGCCGTCGCACGCGAGCGCGAACGGATCGAGCGCCTCGTGTTGCGCGGGAGCCAGCGCCGGTGGCTCGACTATCTGCACTACGTGGTCGCGCTGATCGAGGCGAGCGCCGGCCTCGAAGATCCCGACGTGGCGCGCGCGCGTTCACGCGCGGCCGCCGTGATCGCCAATCACCACAATCTTCTGCTGGCGCTACCGGGAAGCGGCGCCGCCCGCACGGCCGGCGATCGCGCCGCCCTGGCACGCCTGGAGCGAGGCGACCAACTCAACAACAACCACAGCAACCACAGAGGAACCGGATGAGCACGACGACCAGCGCCGCCAATGAGCTGACCACCGAGCAGCAAGACCTCCGCGAGCGTGCCCGCACGTTCGTCGAAGATGTCCTGATGCCGCTCGAGAACGAGGCCGAGGAGCGCGCCGGCGCGCTGCCCGAGCACACCATCGACGAGATCAAGCAGGCGGCGATCGCGGCGCGCCTGCACGGCGGCCGAGTGCCGGTCGAGCACGGCGGCCAGGGGTGGTCGATGTACGAGTGGTTCCTCGTCAACGAGCAGTTCGGGCGCGTCACCAACGGCCTGCACTGGCACGTGCCGAACGTCTACAACGTGCTGCTCGAGGGCACCCCGGAGCAGATTGAGCGCTACATCGCTCCGGCTCTGCGCGGCGAGGGGGGCGACGCATACGCCGTCACCGAGGCCGAGGCCGGCTCGGACCCCGGCGGGATCGCGTCGACCGCGGTCGCGACCGACGGCGGCTGGAGGATCAACGGCGAGAAATGGTTCGTCACCTCGGGTGACGTCGCCCGCGTGCTGATCGTGATGGCCAACGTGGTCGACGGTGCCGAGCGGCTGCCGACGCTGTTCCTGGTAGCGCCGGACGCGCCCGGCGTCGAGTTCATCGAGAACCCGAAGTTCACTCACAACTACCCGCACGGCCATCCGACGATCCGCTTCACCGAGGTCGAGGTCGAGGCCGACGCAGTGGTCGGCGGCATCGGCAACGGCGAGGAGCTCCAGCGCGGCTGGTTCACCGAGGAGCGCCTCGGGATCGCCACACACGGGCTCGGCGCGATGTGGCGGCTGCTCGAGGAGACGACGAGCTGGGCGCTGACCCGCCAGCAGGGCGGACGGCGGATCATGGATTACCAGGGAATCTCGTTCCCGCTCGCGGACTCGGCGACCGACGCCGCGCTCGGCCGGCTGCTCGCGCTGCACGTGTGCACGATGGTCGACTCCGGCGCCGACCCGAAGCTGATCCACGCCAAGGCGTCGATGGCGAAGCTGTTCGTCTCCGAGGCGGCCGGGCGCTGCGCCGACCGCGCCGTGCAGGCGTTCGGCGGCCGCGGCTACATGCGCGGCTACGTCGCCGAGCGCTTCAACCGCGAGCTCCGGGTCGATCGGATCTGGGAGGGCACGAGCGAGGTTCAGCGGCTGATCATCTCTCGCGCGCTCGAGCGCCGCGGCGTCGAGGCGACGATCCATTGACCGCGGTCCAGACGGGGGCGGCCGTGGACCTGCGGCGCCTCATGCATCCGCGCTCGATCGCCGTCGTCGGGGCGACCGACCGGCCCGGGAGCTACGCCGCGCAGTCGCTGCTCAACCTGGAGACGATTGGTTTCGAGGGGGAGGTCTGGGGTGTCAACCCGAGCCGTGAGGAGGTCCTCGGCCACCCGTGTGTGCCGAGCGTCGCCGAGCTGCCGGTCGCGGTCGACGCGCTGGTGGTGGCAATCCCGGCGGCCGGCGTCCCCGAGGTGATCGACCAGGGCGGGGCTCGTGGATGCGGCGGCGCGGTCGTGATCGGCGCCGGCTTCAGCGAGGTCGCCGGGGGCGTGGAGCTGGGCGATCGGCTCGTCGCGGCGGCGGCGCGGCACGGCCTGCCGGTGTGCGGGCCCAACTGCAACGGGATCGCCGCACCGGCGACCCGGACCGCGCTCTGGGGCGACGCGCTCGCGCCGGCGGAGGCCGGGCCGGTGGCGCTCGTGTCCCAGAGCGGGAACGTCGCGGTCAACGCCCTCGCGACGCGTCGCGGGCTTCGGTTCCACACCGTGATCTCGAGCGGCAACCAGGCCGTTCTCGGTGCCGCCGACTATCTCGAGTTCCTCGCCACCGAGGAGGGGATCGGCGCGGTCGCTCTGTACCTCGAGGACGACGGCGGACCGAGGTTCTGCGAGGGGCTGGTGGCATGCGCCGAGGCCGACGTCCCGGTGGTCGTGTTGAAGGTCGGAAAGTCGCGCGCCGGGGCCCGGGCGGCGGCCGCGCACAGCGCGGCGCTGGCCGGCGACCAGCGGGTGTTCCAGAGCCTGGTCAGAGAGGCGGGCGCGGTTTGGGCGGACGACGTCCACGACCTGCTCGAGCTCGCCAAGACGATCGCCGTGTCCCGGCGGCGAATCGCGGCGGGGCACGGGGACGGCGTGGCCGTGATGACCTGCTCGGGCGGCGACTCCGCCCAGGCCGCCGACGAGGCCGAGCGGATCGGACTCGCGCTGCCGCCGCTCGCGCCGGCGACCGAGCAGCGGCTGCGGGATCTGCTCCCGACCACCGCGACGGTGGCGAATCCGCTCGACTACACGGCGATGATCTGGGGCGACCGCGAGGCGCTCGCGGAGCTGGTCAGAGCGCTCGGGGAGGATCCGGCGATCGGCGGCGTGCTCGTCTTCTACGACCAGCCGTATGGCCTGACCGGCGCCTCCGAGGAGTCCTGGCGCGCGGTCCGCGAGGGCATCATCGCCGGCGCCGCGCTCAGCCCGGTCCCGACGCTCGTCTCATCGACCCTGCCCGAGCTGCTCGACGACGAGTCCGCGTGGGAGTTCGCCCGCGCCGGCGTCGCCGCCGCGGCCGGGCTGCGCACCGGGATTCGCTGCGCCGCGGAGCGCTGCGCGACGAACGGCCGATCCCGATCGCCTGAGACAGATTGCCTCGCTCGCCCGGACCGTGTGCGACCGCGGGGATGGCCGGTGGCTGGCCGAGCACGAGGCCAAGGAGCTGTTGCGGGCGCATGGAATCGCGGTCCCCAGCGGTCGGATCGTGTCCGGCGAGGACGACGCCGTGGCGGCGCTCGACGAGCTGGGCGGAGACGTGGCACTGAAGCTGAGCGCGGCCGCCGTGCAGCACAAGTCCGAGCTCGGTGGCGTCGCGCTCGGGCTGGTGTGCGCTGACGAGGTGCGTGCCGCGTACCGCCGACTCGCCGAACTGGCGGCCGCGCACGACGGCTGTGTCCTCGCCGAGCGGATGGCTGCACCCGGCGCCGAGCTGATGATCGCCGTTCGCACCGATGCGATCGTGCCCGCGCTGGTGCTCGCGCTCGGCGGGATCTGGACCGAGCTGCTCGACGACGTCGCGATCGTGCCGCTGCCGGCCGACGCGGCGCGGATCGAGTCTGCGCTGCGTTCGCTCCGTGGCGCGCCGCTGCTGCTCGGTGGTCGCGGTGGCGAAGCCGTCGATCTTGGGGCCGCCGCGAGGCTGGCCGCGGACCTGGCGGGGCTGTTGATCGAGCATGGTTTGGCAGAGGTCGAGTGCAACCCGGTGCTCGTGGGGCCCCCCGGCCAGGGCGCGGTCGCGGTTGACGCGGTGGTGCGGGTGAGCAGCTGATGCACGACGTCGTGATCGTGGGCGGCGGGTTCGCTGGCGTCACGGCGGCGCGCGAGTGCGCGCTGCGCGGACGCAAGACCGTGCTGCTCGAGGGCCGCGAGCGGCTCGGGGGACGGACCTGGAGCACGGACTGGGCCGGCACCCAGATCGAGCTCGGCGGCGCCTGGGTGCACTGGCATCAGCCGCACTCCTTCTCGGAGTTGACCCGCGCCGGACTGCCCGTGCGGCTCGGACGCGACGCCGAGCACGCGAGCTGGTACGTGGGTCAGCAGCGGCGTTCGGGCACGATCGCCGAGCGCGACGAGATCGCCCGCCGCGGCTGGGACTCGTTCGTCGAAGGGGTCACCGAGGCGCTCCCGCTTCCGCACGCTCCGCTGCATGCGCTGCCCGAGCTCGTACGCTTTGACCGGCTGACGATCGCGCAGCGGCTCGACCAGCTCGAGCTCGACGACGAGGAACGCGACGTGCTCAGCGCCGAGCTCGAATCGCTCGCGCACGCACCGCTCGACCAGGCCGGCGCGGTGTCGGTCCTGCGCTGGCACGCGCTGTCGGGCTACAGCCTTGCGCTGACCCAGGAGACCGGCGGCCGGGCGACGATCATCGGGGGCACCGGCGCGCTACTGGACGCGATCGCGAGCGCGGCGCCATTTGACGTGGAGCTCGAGTCGCCCGTCGCGGGGATCGCTGCGCGCAATGGGCACGTCGAGGTCAGCACCCGCGACGGCCACGGATACGCCGCCCGCGCGGCCGTCGTCGCGGTACCGCTGAACGTGCTCGGCGCGATCGAGTTCACGCCGGAGCTCCCCGAGGACAAGCGCCAGGCGATTGCGCTCGGTCAGGCTTCGCGCGGGATCAAGGTGATGATCCGCGCCCGCGGCGAGGCGTCGATGCAGAACGCGATCAGGCCCGGTCACCCGTTCGGCTATCTCGACACCGAGGAGCTGTTCGACGACGGCACGCAGCTGCTGATCGGCTTCGGACCCGACGCGGAGAACTGCGATGTCTCGGAACTCGCGGCTCTGCAGCGACAGGTGGACACGATCCTCCCGGGCTACGAGGCGCTCGAGGCGATCGCGCACGACTGGCTCGCCGATGAGTTCTCCCGCGGCACATGGGCGATCCATCGCCCCGGCTGGTACGAGCACCACCACGCCGCGATGCGCCGACCCGAAGGCCAGGTGCTGTTCGCCGGATCTGACCTCGCCGACGGTTGGGCCGGGTTCATCGACGGGGCGATTGAATCGGGGCTGCGCGCCGGGATCCACGCGTCTTCGCTGAGTTCGTGAACAGACCCGCTTCGAGCGCGTCCGCGAGCAGTGTCAGCTCGGTCCGGCCGATCTGTTCCGCGAACAGGTAGGGAAGCTCGACCAGCTCGAGGCCGAGACTGTCGCTCAGCCGGTCACGTTGCTCGCGCTGAGCGAGGCCGCGCGCGTGCTCGGAGAGCGCGGCGTTGACCGCGCCGCGACCGAGTTTCGAGCGCGTCCGCTTCAGCGCCCTGGCGAGCTCCTCGACCTCCTCCTCGTCGAAGCGCGGCGGGTAGACGGCGTTGACGACCACGGCGCTCAGGACGAGTCCGTCCTCGTTGATCGCCTCGTGAAGCGCCAGTGTCTCGTTGACCGGCATCTCCTCCGCGGTCGCCACCGCGATCACGGCGGTGAACTCCGGGTCCGCGATCGTCGCCGCGATCGTTCGTCCCTGATGGGCGATCGGCCCCACCCGCGCGATCTCGGCGAACGTCTTCGGCGTGCGCAGGATGCCCACGCTGTGGCCGGTCGCGGGGGCGTCCACGATCACGAGGTCGTACGCGGCGGCGCCGTGGGTCCGGCGCTCGGGCTGCGCGAGCTCCCAGACCTTGCCCATGCTGAGGAGCTCGCGCATACCCGGGGTCGCCATCGCGAACGCGTGGAACAGCCGGGTCGAGCCGAGCGCCTGGCCGACCGGCCCGGTCTTGACGCGCAGGTACTCCTCCATGGCGTGCTGGGGGTCGATCGAGATCGTGAACAGCCTGGGCGCGATCTGAAGCTCGCGAAACCGGTTTCCCTCGTGATCGAAGGCGCGCTGCACGCGCTCCTGGTTGCCGAGCTCGGCGACGATCGTGCGCAGGCCGCGGCGCGCCGCGAGCAGGCCGATCGCGGTGGCGACGGTCGACTTTCCGACGCCGCCCTTGCCGGTGACGAAGATCAGACGATGGTCGAAGAGGCCGGACACCCGGGGGCCAAGATAGCCGGGGGGCGATCGGCTCGCGCCACGGGGCCTGGGGGAAGGTTGTCCGATAAGCGTGGCTATACCCCGCTTTTTGACCAACGTCCTGTGTCGGAGTCCCGCAGCGCCGGCGATTCGCGCGCTGTGCGCCCCGCCAAGGCGGAGGATTCTCGTTCGCGCCTGCGAATACAGGCGCGTATGAGTTCCCCGAAGCATCGGAGACGCCCGTGACCCCCAAGGTGATTGCGTTCGCCAACCAGAAGGGTGGCGTCGCCAAGACCACGACCACGCTCAATCTCGCCGTGGCCTTCGCCGAGGAGGGCCATCGCGTTCTCTGCTGCGACATGGACCCGCAGGGCAACCTGACGATGTCGCAGGGGATCGATCCCGACACGCTCGAGAAGTCGATGTACGACGTGCTCGTCCACCACATCTCGATCCGCGAGGTGATCCGCAAGCGCGAGGTGGACGTCGCCTGCGCGTCGATCGACCTCGCCGGGGCCGAGATCGCGATGTCGACGATGATCGGACGGGAGCGCTCGCTGCAGAAGGCGCTGAAGGAGGTCGATGAGGACTACGACTTCGTCTTCATCGACACGCCGCCGAGCCTCGGGCTGCTGACGATCAACGCGCTGACAGCCGCGGACAAGGTAATCGTCCCCGTCCAATGCGAGTATCTGTCGATGCGCGGATTGATCCAGCTCCAGAACACGCTGGCGATGATCCGCGAGAACCTGAACCCGGACGTGGACATCGAGGGGATACTGCCGACGCTGGTCGACTCGCGGACGCTCCACGCCAAGGAGGCCATCGAGTTGTTAGAGGAGAACTTCGGCGATCGCGTATTCGCGTCCAGAATCCGCAAGACCGTGCGTTTTGCGGAAGCACCTGTGAAAGGCATGTCAGTGCTGAAGTACGATCCGGACGGTATCGCCGCGCACTCCTACAGGCAGCTCGCGAAGGAGGTCCTCTCAAATGCCAAACGATAAGCGCGCAAGCATGCGTGAGGGGCCGCTGGCTGCTCTTTTCCGCAAGACGGCAGAGGACACCAAGACGCCTGAGGAGCAAACCGGCCGGTCGGAGACTCCGCCACCGGCGGCCCGGCAGCCCACGCCGTCGGAACCCGAAGCGCCAGGGCCGGAACACCCTCGAGCGGACCAGGGCCCGCCGGAGCCCGAGGTCGAGGAGCGGCACGTGCCGAGCCCCAAGGAGCGGCTGCGGCACGCGTTCTCCGCCGACATCCCGCAGAGCCTGATGGACCCGCCGGCGACGCGCACGGCTTCGCACTCGCATCGCGCCACCGACGACGTCTACGCCCGCCCCGAGCGAGCCAGCGATGCCTCTGCTTCTCCCGTGCCGGTCGGAGGACCCGTCCTGCGGGTGGTCGGCGTCGGTGGCGCCGGCGTGAACGCCGTCAACCGGATGGTCGAGGCGGAGGTCGAGGGCGTCGAGTTTCTGGCGATCAACACCGACCTGCAGTCGCTTCAGCAGTGCGCCGCCCACGAGACGCTGCACATCGGCGACTCGCTCACGCGCGGGCTCGGATCGGGGTCCAACCCCGACCTCGGTCGTCAGGCGGCGCGCGAGGAGTACGACCGGATCAAGGCGCTGCTGCGCGGCTCGGACATGGTCTTCATCGCCGCCGGCGCCGGTGGCGGCACCGGGACCGGGGCAGCGCCGGTCGTCGCGCAGATCGCGCGGGAACTGGGTGCCCTGACCGTGGGCATCGTGACCCGCCCGTTCCAGTTCGAAGGGACCCGCCGGCGCGAGCAGGCGGAAGCCGGGATCGCGGCGCTGGCCGAAGAGGTCGACACGCTGATCGTCGTTCCGAACAACAGGCTGCTGTCGGTGCTGGACCGCAACATTTCGATGGTCGACGCGTTCCGCGTGGCCGACGACGTGCTGCGCCAGGGGGTACAGGGCGTGTCCGACCTCGTGACGCTGCCGGGGCTGATCAATCTCGACTTCGCGGACGTGCGGACGATCATGGCCGACGCGGGCAACGCGCTGCTCGGCATCGGGATGGGAACCGGCGAGCGGCGCGCCATCGATGCCGCCGAGCAGGCCGTGGCCTCGCCGCTGCTCGAGACCAGCATGGAGGGAGCCCGCTCGATCCTGCTCTCGATCACCGGCGGCAAGGACCTCTCCCTGTGGGAGGTCAACGAGTCCGCCAAGGCGGTCGCGGAGGCCGCACACCCCGACGCCAACATCATCTTTGGCGCGATGCTCGACGACAAGCTCGACGACCAGGTGTGGGTGACCGTGGTCGCCACGGGCTTCGGCGACAGCCGCGCGCGCCGGCGTGGGGCCGAGCGTCCCGGACTGCGTGAGCGCGAAGCGGCGGAGGCGAGGCCGACGCTCCGGGAGCCGAACGGCGAGCCGCGCGTGAGTCGCGTGCGGCGCCCGGCGGTCGAGCTCGACGTTCCAGAGTTCATCCCCCGGCGCTGACGGTCTATAACCTGCGCCTGGCGGCGTCCTGGGTCGCTCGCGTGCAGAGCACGCCACGCGGACCACGGGCTTCGCCCGCGGTGCCCCGTCCTAGCCATGCTTGGTTCTAGCCCGTCACGGCCCGGCGC
Organism: uncultured Solirubrobacterales bacterium; assembly: GCA_963759695.1. Taxonomy (GTDB): domain Bacteria; phylum Actinomycetota; class Thermoleophilia; order Solirubrobacterales; family Solirubrobacteraceae; genus Palsa-465. Next base: position 97,766 of record CAVXAO010000015.1, on the reverse strand, counting down.
TTCGAGGCCGCAGCTCGGCGTCGTCGCCGCCGGTCATCCGATCACGGCCCGGACGGGGGCGGACGTGCTGCACCAGGGCGGCAACGCGGTCGATGCTGCGGTCGGAGCGATGCTGGCCTCGTTCGCGTGCGAGCCGCTGCTCAACGCGCTCGGCGCGGGCGGGTACATGCTGGTCGCCGAGCCGGGAAGCGATCCCGTGCTGCTGGACTTCTTCGTCGAAGCCCCGGGCCGCGGCGCCGATCCCTCGAGCCGGGCCGACCTCGTACCGATCAACGTTTCGTTCGGCGACGCGGTCCAGATCTTCCACATCGGCGCGGCGTCGGTCGGTACCTATGGCCTGCCGCTCGGGCTCACCGAGGCTTCGCGACGGTTCGGCCGGATTCCGCTGGTCGAGCTCGTCAAGCCGGCCACGAGGCTCGCCCGCGACGGCGTCGAGCTGAACGCGCAGCAGGCCTACGTGATCGAGATTCTCGGTGGGATCGTGACCTCGACCCCCGAGTCGGCGGCCCTCTTCGCGCCCGGCGGGCGGCTGGTTGGCGCCGGCGACGTGCTCCGTCAGCCGGACCTCGCCGACGCGCTCGAGCGGCTCGGGGCCGAGGGCGCGGAGCCGTTCTACACCGGGGATGTCGCCGCGGCGATCGTGGGCTGGCTATCGGACCGGGGCGGGATGCTGACCGCCCGGGACCTGGCGGCCTACGAGGTCGTCGATCGCTCGCCGGTGCGCGTCTCCTATCGGGGCCGCGAGGTCCTGACCAACCCCCCGCCCTCCGCGGGCGGGATCCTGATCGCCCGCGCGCTCGACTTGCTGGACGAGCAGCCCGGACCGCCCGACCTTCAGCGGCTCGTGGAGGTGATGGAGGAAACACAGGCTGCCCGGACCCCGGAGTTCCTCGACGGCCTCGACAATCCGCTGTTTGTGGACGCGTTTCTCCGCGGGCCGCTCGGGTCGACGACGCACATCGCCGTGATCGACGCCGACGGGTGGGCCTGCTCGGTCACATGCTCCGATGGCTCGTGCTCGGGCGTGATCGTCCCCGGGACGGGCGTTCATCTCAACAACATGCTCGGCGAGCAGGACCTCAATCCGCTCGGCTTTCACCGCTTCCCGGCGGGTCGACGCCTGCCGAGCATGATGGCGCCGACGATCGTGTTTCGGGATGGGGCTCCGGAGCTCGTGCTCGGCAGCGCCGGCTCGAACCGGATCCGCTCGGCGATCCTTCAGACGATCATCCGCGTCGTCGACGAGGGCCTGCGCGCGGGCGAGGCGGTGAAGGCGCCGCGCGTCCACTTCGAGGACCGGGTCGTGTACGCCGAGCCCGGCGTCGACACCGAGGGGCTGGAGGAGGCCGGGAGGACGATCGGCCGCTTCCGCGAGCTCAACCTCTTCTTCGGCGGTGTCCAGGCCGCGGAGCGCGATTCGGGTGGCGAGTTCTGGGGCGGCGGTGACCCGCGGCGTGGAGGCGACGCGATCGTGGTGCAATCAACCGTGTGAGGAGATGGACCCAGCTCGTCCTGACGGTGGCGATCGCGCTCGTGCTCGCGGGCTGCGGCTTGGAGATCCAAGAGCCCGATCTGTTCCTGCTCACCCGCACCGGCGAGGGCAAGACGCTGACGATGCTGATCAACGACTCGGGCACGATCAGCTGCAACGGCGGCAAGATGAAGATGCTGGCCGACCCGTTGCTGATCCAGGCTCGCGACCTGGCGCAGAATCTCGCGAGCGACGCCACGGCCAAGCTCAACATCCCCCGGACGCCGAACAGCGTCGACTTCTACACGATCAAGCTGGCCGACGGAACGATCCGATTTCCCGACACCGCCGGCGCGCGCCACCAGGAACTCGCCCAGGCCGAGCTGTTCACCGTCCAGACGGCGCAGCAGGCATGCGGCCTTTCCGGATAGGAGCGTTTCCGGTGAGAAAGCACTCATGCAAGGGGGGACTCCCTTAGTGCGTTCTTAGGGGCGGAGGTACGCTGACCGACCGTGCTTGCACTTGCATCCAGCCTGATTACAACCTGGCAGGCCATCGCCCTTGGAGCGCTTCAGGGCATAACAGAGCTGTTCCCGGTCTCGAGCCTCGGGCACACTGTGCTGCTCCCGAACCTGTTCGGGTGGAGCAACATCGTCGCCTGGCAATCGGAGGTCGAGTCGCCCTGGCTGGCATTCATCGTGATGCTCCACGTGGGCAGCGCGGTCGGCCTCCTGATCTACTTCTGGAAGGACTGGGTGCTGATCGTCAAGGCTTTCTTCGCAACGCTGCGCAAGCGACGGGCCGATACGCCGATGGAGCGGTTGGCGTGGTTGATCATCATTGCGTGCATCCCGACGGGGATCCTCGGCATCTTGCTCGAGCACACCGCCCGCACGGCCACGGCCAAACCGGAGGTGGCGGCGATCTTCCTGATGATCAACGGGCTGATCCTGCTCGGCGCGGAGTGGCTGCGCCGCCAGCAGGAGGTGAGGGCCCTGGCGGCCCGAGAGGGGATGAACGAGTACGGGGGGCGCAAGCTCGACACGCTCGAGTACAAGGAGGCCGGGATGATCGGCGTGGCGCAGTCGGCCGGCCTGATCGCCGGGATCAGCCGCGACGGCATGTGCATGGCGGCGGGGCTCGCTCGCGGGCTCGACAACTACGACGCCGGCCGCTTCGGGTTCCTGCTGGCCACCCCGATCATCTTGGCCGCCGGCCTGTTCAAGGTCGGCGACCTGCTCGGGCCCAACGGCAACGGCATCCGCGGCGAAGCCGTGGTCGCGGCGGTCTCCGCGGCGGTCTTCGCGATCCTGTGCGTTCATTTCCTGCTGCGCTACTTCAAACGAGGCAACCTGATCCCGTTCGGGATCTACTGCCTCGTCTTCGGCGGCGCGATGGTGATCTACAACACCTGAGCGCCGGGGCGCTCAGCCGAACCTGACCTTGCCGTTGGACCGGGCCCGCGCCTGCGCGCGGTCCACGAAGTCCAATCGCTTGATCGCGGCGCGGAACAGACGCGTGACGAGCCTCAGGCGGGCGTTCTCGGAGCGCAGGTCGAGCAGTCCCTGCTTGGCGTCCATGCCGAAGTCGACCGTCGCGGCCATCGCGTAGGCGCCCATCGCACCGAGCTCCTCCTTGTCGGGATCGCGGTCGGTGGCGCGCTGGACGAGCTCTGCGTACGCGTCGTGCGCCGCGCCCAGGAGCTCACCGTCGATGTCCTCCGCACGGTCCTCGATGAACTCGACCACGCCGGCGGGATACGGGAGGTGGCTCTGGCGCTCGACGACGCGGAAGGGCCGCGTTCCCCGGGCCAGGAGGTTCATCCGGCCGTCTTCGAGGTGCTCGAGCACTCGATCGATCTCGCACGCGCAGCCGATTTCCCGCAGCCCGTCCTCCGAGAGCCAGACGATTCCGAACTCCTTCTCGTCGCGCAGGCACTCGTTCATCATCGTCTTGTAGCGCTCCTCGAAGATGTGCAGCGGGATCAACTCGCCGGGCACCGCGACCAGCGCGAGCGGGAAGAGCGGAAAGTCGCGCGTGAGCCTGTCCGGCATCACGTCGGAGTCTACGAGCGTTGCTCGCCAGAGCCCGAGCTAGGGCCGCCGCGCCGTGATCAGCAGGTTGTAGAAGATCGCCGGTGGGAGGAGCGGCTCGAATACGCGCTCGTCGAGTTGCTGGAGGAAGAGATAGCCGTGGAACGCGTACTGCCGCCACACCATCGGCACGTCCGCGGGGTCGGCGCTCGCCTCAAGCGCCCGGTTGAACCACCCGAACCAGTTGGCGACGAGCTCCTCGCCGCGGACATGCACATGGGCGAAGCCGGCGCCGCGCGCGTGGCGGGTGAGATCGCCCGGCGAGAACGCATGGATGTCCACACACTGCTCGAGCTCGTGGTTGACGCCGTCGGTGCTCCCGGGAGCCGCCGGGGGCGGGGCGGCACCGGCCCGCAGCAGCGCCCGCCAGGCCGGAGCCAGCCGCTGCGCCCCTGCCTTCGGGATCGCGGCGAGACGGTCGCCGAATCGAGACGGCTCGCCGGCGAACACGATCCGCCCCCCCGGAGCCAGCACGCGATGGAACTCTGCGAACGCCCGCTCCAGATCGGGGAGGTGGTGCAGTACCGCGTGGCCGAGCACCAGGTCAAAGCTGGCGTCGGGAAACGGGAGCGACTCGGCGTCGGCGCGGGCCGTTCGGACGCGCAGGCCGAGCCGCTCGGCGTTGAGCGCGAGCGTGGTCAGCATCCCCGGCGAGATGTCGGTGCAGGTCGCCTCCCGGACGACGCCCGTCTGGAGCATGTTCAGGCTGAAGTAGCCGGTGCCGGCGCCGATCTCGAGCGAACGGCCGTAGCCGCCCTCGAGGGCGGGGCCGAGCAGCTTGCGGAGCTTGCCGGTCACCTGCGCCTGTCCGATCTCGCCGAAGTCGATCCCCCACTTGGAGTCGTAGCTCGCCGCGGCGACGTCGTGGTAGCGCGTGTTGACGTCGCGGATCTCATCCGCGGAGCGGGTGGCGGTCGCTGCGGGTGCCTCCATGGCGGCCGCCAGATTACCCTGTCCACCTTGCCAGTGAACGTCTATGTTCAGCAGAATCAGCCTCCCGGCGTGCCCCCGCTGGAGCTGACCGGAGAGCGGACCCTCCCCGACGTCCCCGCCGAGAACTACTGGTTTCGCCGGCATCTGGCTGTCTACGAGTGGATCGCGCGACAGCTCGCCGGCAAGCGCGTGATCGACATGGCGTGCGGCGAGGGCTACGGCTCTGAGGTACTCGCGCGCCGGGCCGGGGAGGTCGTCGGTGTCGATGCCAACCCGGAGGCCCACGAGCACGCGCGGCTGCGTTACGTGCGGCCGAACCTTCGTTTCGAGCGGGGACTCGTCGACACGTTCGGCGAGCCGGGCTCCTTCGACGCGGTCGTGTTCCTGCAGACGATCGAGCACGTCGACGATCCGGTCGCGGTGCTCGAGCATCTGCGATCGCTGCTGGCGTCCGGTGGGGTCGCCTACGTCTCGACCCCGAACGTGCTGACGCTCGCTCCGCCGGGCGCCGAGCGGTCGGGCAATCCCTGGCATCTGAAGGAGTACCGCGCCAGCGAGTTCCGCGAGCTGTGCGCGGCCGTATTCGCCCGGGTCGAGCTGCTCGGCCTCTTCCACGCCCGTAAGCTCCGGATCCATGAGCACGCGCTGCGGTTAGGCTGGGACACGGTCCACGCCAGACTGCGGATCACCGAGCACTTCTACGACTGGTTCACGCCGGCGATCGCGACCACCGACTTCGCGCTCGGCCCCAATCGGCTCGACCGGGCGCTCGATTTCCTCGCCGTGTGCCGGGCGTGAGTGCACCCGTCGCCGGTTTCAACATCACGCAACGGAGCGATTGACCGACGGCCGCGCTGGGTCCACGATCAAGCCCCGGGCTCGAGGGGAGGGCCCAAGGTGGCCGTGGCGTCCAGCGCTTTGTTCCCTCTTTAGCGCAAGGAATGGGCGCTGCGGCCCCGTGGGCGAAAACCGTTGTGGCGCGCACCGCTCTGGGTGAGGGCAGCGGGGACAGGCCACCTCCTCAGGTTGGGATCGCGGTCGAACAGCGCGAGGGCGGCGAGGCCGCCGCCCAAGATTCAGCCGGGCGCTGGGAGTGTTTGGGCCCTCACCGAGGTACCATCGAAACGGCTCCCGATCGCGCCCTTCCCGCCCCTTCCCCGGCGCCGTTTACCGGGCCGCCCGCCAATTGCGGCTGCGGGCGCGCAGCGCGCTTGGCCCGACGTTCGCGCTCGGAGACCCGCCAGCGAATAGCCTGCGGCTGATGAAGACCCGCGGCGAGCTCGCCATCGTCCTGCACACGCATATGCCCTACGTGGAGGGCTTCGGGACGTGGCCGTTCGGCGAGGAGTGGCTGTGGGAGGCGGTGGCGACCTCCTACCTGCCCCTGCTCGACGTGCTCGACCGGGCGCCGATCACGCTGTCGCTGACGCCGGTTCTGTGCGATCAGCTGGAGGCGCCGGGCGTGATCGACCGCTGCCTCGCGTTCCTCACTGAGCTCAGGCCCGAATCCCACCGCCGGGACATTGAGGGATTCCGCCGTGAGGGCGAAACCAAGTTCGTCGCCGAGCTCGAGCGCTCCGCCGCCGACTACGCCGCCGCCGCGGAGCGGCTCCGCGGGCTCCCGGGAGGGCTGCTGGCCGCGCTCGGAGAGCACGTCAGCTGGACGTCGGCGGCCACCCATGCTGTGCTGCCGCTGCTGGCCTCCGACACCGCGATCTCGCTCCAGGTCCAGACCGGGATCGCCTCGCACCGGCGGAGGTTCGGCGACTGGGCGGGAGGTTTCTGGCTGCCGGAGTGCGCCTATGCGCCGTGGCTCGAGACGCTGCTCGAGGAGGCGGGGGTGCGGAGCACGTGCGTGGAGCTGACGAGCCGCTTCGGGATGGGCGACGAGCGCCACCTCAGCCCCCTGGCGACGGCCGCCGGTCCGGTGCTGTGGCCGATCGACCGGGCGACGATGGCGCTCGTGTGGAGCGACCACGGCTACCCGGCGAGCGCCGCCTACCGCAACTACTACGCGCTGAGCACCCACCACCACCGTGTGTGGTGCAACGACGGGAGCCCTTACGACCGTGACGCGGCCCTCGCCCTCGCCGCCGAACACGCCCGCGACTTTGTGGCCCGCGCGAGCGAGAGGGTGAGCAGCGGGGGTGTATGCGTGTGCGCGCTCGACACCGAGCTGCTCGGGCACTGGTGGTACGAGGGCGTTGCGTGGCTGGCGGCCGTGGTCGACGAGGCGGCCCGGCAGGGGCTGGCTCTGACCCGGCTCGACGATGCGCTCGCGCGCCACGTCACGGCGCCGGCCCCGCCCGATCTCGGCGTGAGCAGCTGGGGAGAGGGAGGGGATCTGCGAACGTGGAGCGGCCCCGCGGTCGCCGACCTCGCGTGGGAGGTGCGGTCGGCGGAGCTGAAGCTGCTCGCCCTCGGTCACCGGCCCGGCGAACGTGCGCTCCGGGAGTTGCTGGCCCTACAGGCGAGCGACTGGGCGTTCATGGTCACGCGAGAGCTGGCGGGCGATTATCCGCGAGAGCGGGCGTGCGACCACGCCGGCGCGCTCAACGCCGCGCTCGGCGACGCGGTCGCGGGCGCCTCGCAACCCGAGCCGAGATTGCGGAATCTCGCACCCGAGCTCGCCGGCTGGGGCGGCTGATGCCGGTCACTCCCAGCGGAACGTCCGCGGCGCGGTGCGCATGCGGATGACGCGGGCCGGGATGCCGCCGACCACGGCGTTGTCCGGGACATCGCAGGTGACCACGGCGCTCGTGCCGATCACCGAGTTGTTGCCGACGGCCACGCCGCGGAGCACACACGCCCCATAGCCGATCCATACGTTGTGGCCGACATCGACGTTGCGCTTGTAGATGCCCTGCTCGCGGATCGGTCGCTCGACTTCGACCATGCCGTGGTCGAAGTCGATCATCATCACGCGGTCGGCAACGATGCACTCGCGGCCGATCGAGACGTGCTGGAAGGCCGAGATCGTGCACTCCTGCCCGAGCACCGACTTGGCGCCGATCGAGACGTGCCCCTCGTGCGCCCGGATCTTGGTGCCGTGGCCGATCCACGACCACCGTCCGAGCGTGACCGTGGCGTCGCGGCCGATCTCGAACTTCACGTCCGGGCACACGAAGCACAGACCGTCGGTCTTGAGGCGACCGCGCCAGCGCACCTTCAGCCACAGCCACCGCACCGCGAGGCGCACGTAACCGGCCCTGAGCATGTGATGGCGCCGCGCGAACCGGAGGAGGGTCAGCGGGCCGCCACGCAGGGGCGGCGGCCCCGCGCGGACGAAACGCGGAACGGGCGGGGGTACCAGCGTCTTTTCGATCTGCTGCGTGCCGGCCGTGGCCACGCCGAAATCGTAACCAGCCGAGGCCGATCGGGTCCGAGCAGCGACGGCGCCGGTCGCCCCTGGCATGATTGCTCGTCCTCGTGGCGGACACTGATCAGACCCTCGCCCAACGGCTCCTGGAAGGCGACAAGCGGGCGCTGGCCCGCGCAATCTCGCTCGTCGAGAATGACGATCCGGAGGGCTGGGAGCTGGTGCGCGAGGTCTATCCCCACACCGGCAGGGCCGCAGTCATCGGCTTCACCGGGCCTCCGGGGGTCGGCAAGTCGACGCTGCTCGCGGCGCTGATCAAGGTCGAGCGCGAGCGCGAGCGGACGGTCGCGGTGCTCTCGATCGACCCGTCCTCGCCGTTTACGAAGGGAGCGTTGCTCGGCGACCGGATCCGGCTCAGCGATCACTTCTTGGACCCGGGCGTGTTCATACGCTCGATGGCGAATCGCGGCGCGCTCGGAGGATTGAGCGAGGCGACGCTCCAAGCGGCGCTGCTGATGGACGCATCGGGCCGCGACGTGATCCTGCTGGAGACCGTCGGCGTCGGCCAGGCGGAGGTCGACATCATCGACCACGCCGACACTGTGGTGCTCGTGCTGATGCCTGGATCGGGGGATTCGATCCAGGCCCTCAAGGCCGGGGTGATGGAGATCCCCGACGTGATCGTCGTCAACAAGGCCGACCACCCGCTGACGGACACGATGATCCGCGAGATCAAGGGCGTACTGGCGCTCGGGCCGCGGGCGGCATGGCAGGTGCCGATCGTCAGGACCGAGGCGGTCCGCGGTGAGGGAAGCGAGGAGCTCGTGGACCGGCTCGCCGAGCACCGGGCCTACATAGAGGCCGAAGGCACGCTTTCCCAGCGCCGCCGGCGCAACCTGATGAACGAGGTGCTCGCGATCGCCACATTCCGGATGCGCCGGGAGCTCGAGGAATCGATCCGCGAGGACCCGGACGTCCAGGAGCTGCTCGACCGCGTCGTCGCCCGCGAGCTCGATCCGGCCAGTGCCGCGACCCGGATCCTCGAGGAGCGGGTCAGCCAGTGACCCCATGTCCGCCGCGCTGACCGCACCGTTCGCCGTGGCCGCCGTCGTCTTGTGCGCCGCCGGGTTGGCAAAGCTCCGCGCCCCGAACGGGGCGGTTAGAGCCCTGGTGGTCACGGGCCTGCCCGCGCATGCCGGCTTGGTGCGGGCGCTCGCGATCGGGGAGCTGGCGATCGGCGGCTGGGCGCTCGTGCGCCCGTCGCCGTGGCTCGCCGGCGCTGTCGCGGGGCTGTACGCGAGCTTCTGCGTCCTGTCGCTCGGACTGGTCCGGCGGCGAGCGGGATGCGGGTGCTTCGGCGAGGGCGACGCGCCGGCGTCGGTGCTGCAATCGCTGCTGAGCGGGGCGCTCTGCCTGGTCGCCGTGGCCGCGGCCATTGCGCCGGCGCGCGGGATCGGATGGGTGCTCGAAGCCGGCGCTGGGCAGGCCGGCGCCGTGATCGTCGGGATCGGCGGAGCGGCGTACGCGACGGTTATCGCCTACACGCTGTTGCCGCGGGCCTGGTCTGCCTGGAGCGGACGGTGAGGGTCAGCGAGCGGATCGCCACCGCGGTGGGCGGGGCGCTGGAGCGCCGGATCTCGCGCCGGAGCGCCGTGGCGCGAGCGGCGGTCGCCGGGTCGGCGTTCGCGGTGGCGCCGCTGCGGTATCTGCTGAGGCCCGGCACGGCGTGGGCGGTGATCCGGCCGGGGGACTGCGGCTCGGGGCTGTGCAGGGACGGTTACACCGCGTTCTGCTGCGAGCTCGAGCGCGGCGACAACCGCTGTCCGGCCGGGACGTATGTCGCGGGCTGGTGGAAATGCACCGACTACCGCGGCGGGGGGCTGTGCCACCCGGAAGGGGTCCGCTACTACCTCGACTGCAACCGGACGCCCGGCCACGTCTTCCCCGGCGGCTGCCAGTGCGCGAAGGGCGACTGCGGGAACCGGCGGGTCGACTGCAACCACTTCCGCTACGGGCAGTGCAACACCCAGGTCGATGGCATCACCGAGGTCGTCTGCCGGCTGGTCATCTGCCAGCACCCGGCGGGCGCCCAGCTCGGCTGCAACGACACGCTGGTGATCGACAACCGGACCTGCACCCACGAGGCCGGCTGCCTGAAGGGACTTGCGGTGCAGCTTCCGGATGGTGGTGGCGCATGACCGTGCTCGTGTCCGTAGAGACCGTGCTGCTCGTGCTTTTGGTCGTGCTTGTCGCGGGGCTGCTCCGGAGCCATGCGGAGCTGTTGCGCCGGCTCGGTCCCACCGAGCGCGCGCAGGACGGTCCGTCCACGCCGGCCGTCCCCGCGTCCCCAGCTCGCGATCCGGGGGCGAGCGCTCCGTCGCTGGCCGGGACGACGCCGGCCGGCGATGCCGTCAGCCTGACGTTTGCCGGCGCGGCATCGGCCCCGACCCTGCTCGCATTCCTGACCACCGGCTGCACCACGTGCGCCGGGTTCTGGGAGACGTTCGCCGACCATCGGCTGCCCACAGGAGTCCAGGCCGTGATCGTCGCGCACGGCACCGAGCGCGAACAGCCGGCGCGGCTGCGCAAGCTGGCGCCGGCGGGCGTCCCGGTGGTCATGTCTTCGGCCGCGTGGGAGGACTACGAGGTCCCCGGCGCTCCGTACTTCGTGCTCGTCGACGGGACGATTCGGGGCGAGGGGGTCGCCACCAGCTGGCACGCGCTGAGCTCGCTCGTCGGCGACGCGATCGAGGATCAACGGCTCGGGCCGGACTCCGTGAGCGGACGGCAGTCCGCCCGAGGCGTCGACGAGACCCTGGCCGCCGCCGGGATCGGCCCCGATCATCCGAGCCTGTATCCGGCGGGCAGAGAGCGCCGGTGATCGAGCTGGTCGTGCTCGGGTGCGTGGCGGCGGTCGTTGGCGCCGTCGCCTCCGCCTGGTCGCCCTGAGGCGAGTCGATGCTCGCGAGCATCACTCCGCTCGGCGAGCGGGGCCGGCAGTCAACATGGGGGGTCACGGTCGGGTCCTTCCTGCTCGCGGCCGTCGGCGCCGGGCTCCTGGTCGGCGCGGTGCTCGGATTCGCGGGCTCGCTGCTGGTGTCGGGGATCGCCCTCCGTACGAGGTTGGCGATCTTGGCCGGAGCGGCGCTGCTCGCGTTCGCGCTCGATGTCTCGACGCTCACGGTGCCGGGCCCCCGGCGGCAGGTCGACGAGCGGTGGCGCACGCGATACCGAGGCTGGGTGTGGGGGGGCGGCTACGGCGCCCAGCTCGGCGTCGGGGTCAGCACCGTGGTGCAGAGCGCGGCCACGTACCTGGCGCTGTGCGCGGCTTTGCTGGCCGGAGGCGCGGCCCGCGGCGCGTTGATCGTCGGGATGTTCGGCATGGTGCGTGGGCTTCAGCCGCTCGCGACCTGGGACGTCCGCCGCCCCGAGGCGCTGGTCGGATTCCACGCGCGGCTGCGGGAGTGGCGGGCACGCGTCCACGGCGTGGGGTGCGGCCTGACCGCGGCGATCGTGCTGCTCGCACTCGCAGCGTCGGTGGCGTGATCCTCGAGGCGCATGGCGTGCGGGTCGAGCTGCCGCGGGGCTGGAGCGGGCGCGTGTTCGCGCGGGCGGGCGGCATCGCCACGCTGCACGCTGGCAGCTTTCCGGTAGCGCTCGACGACGGCGAATTCGGCGATCGCAGCACCGCCCTGATGCCCCCCGAGGCGTCGTTCGTTGCGCTGACCGAGTACGAGCCCGGCGCCGGGCTCGAGCCGGGGCAGGGCCTGTTCGCGCCCCGGGGGATCCCGCGCCGTCTCGACCCGGTTCAGTTCGCGAGCACCGGCCTCGCGCATCCGCGGCCGGGTCAGCTCGGGACGCAGCACTTCTTCACCTCGACGCGCCGGCCGTTCTGCCTATACGTGGTGATCGCCGGGGGGAGGGCGACCCGCCGCCACCAACTGGCTGTGATCGACCACGTCCTCGGAACTGTGCAGATCTCATTACGCAGGTAGACGCCGTCCCGGTTCTGTGAGAAGGTGCCCCCGAGATGGGGGAAGCAACGAAGGGGGACCAGCCGCTCGCAAGGCGCGAGTTCCTGGCGGCGGCGGGCGTCGCCGGCGTCTCGCTGGCGCTACCGGCCTACGGGGACGTGGCGACCGCGGCCAAGCGCACGCTCGGGCTCCGGGCGGCGCCGATGCTGCGGGCCCGGTCGTCGCCGATCAGCGGCCTCCAGCACGTCATGCGCGGCCATGTGTTCGTCCGCGGCGCCCCGGGGTTCCGCGGCGCATCGCACGTGTACAACGAGCGCTTCGACTCCGAGTCGCCACTCGCCGTCGCGCGCCCGATCAACGCCGCCGACGTCCAGGCGGCCGTGCGGTGGGCGGTCAGCCACGGAGTGCCGCTGCGAGCGCGCTCGGGCGGGCACAGCTACGCCGGGTACTCGACCCTGTCGAACGGCGTCGTGCTCGATCTCCGCAAGATGAACGGCATCTCGGTCAATCGCGGCGCCGGCACCGCGACGATCGGCGCCGGCGCGCAGTTGATCGACGTGTACACCGGGCTCAGTCGCCGGGGGGCGACGATCCCAGCCGGCTCATGCCCGTCGGTCGGGATCACCGGGGTTACGCTCGGCGGCGGGATGGGGCTCGCCGCACGGGCGTTCGGGCTGAGCACCGACAACCTCGTGGGGGCCAAGATCGTTACCGCCGACGGTCGGCTTCGCACGGTCAGCCGCAACAGCAACCCGAGCCTCCTGTGGGCGCTGCGTGGGGGCGGGGGCGGCAACTTCGGGGTCGTGACGCAACTCACGTTCAAGGTGCACAAGCTGCCTCGGAGTGCCGCGTACTTCTTCGTCTCGTGGCCCTGGTCCGAGGCCGCCGAAGCGCTCGAGGCATGGCAGAACTGGGCTCCCCACGCCAGGGACCAGCTGACCTCTGTCTTCCATCTCAACGCCGCCGGGATCGCGTCGGTCAACGTGAGCGGCCAGTACCTGGGCCCGAGCCAGGATCTGGGCGGCCTGCTCGCCCCGCTGCGGTCGGTGCGCGGCGCGTCCGTCCAGACCGGATCGCTGGGCTACCTGTCGCTCCAGCTGCTGTTCGCGGGCTGCGAGCACAAGTCGGTGAGCGCCTGCCACACGGTCGGCGCCGCCCCCGGCGGGACGCTGCCACGCGCGAATTTCCGGGCCAAGTCCGACTACGTCAGCACGCCACTGCCCGCCGCGGCGCGGAACGCGCTCGTCCAGGCGGTCGAGAATCGGGCCTCCCAGCCCGGCTCCGGAGCGATCCTGTTCGATTCCTATGGTGGCGCGATCAACCGCGTCGCGCCGAGCGCGACGGCGTTCGTCCACCGCCACCAGCTGTTCTGCATGCAGTACCTCAGCTACAACGGTGGCGCCACCTGGCTGAGTCAGATCTACGGCCGCATGCGCCCGTACGTTTCAGGCCAGGCCTACCAGAACTACATCGACGCCCAGTTGCGGACCTGGCGCCAGGCGTACTACGGCTCGAACTACGGGCGGCTGCAGTCGGTGCGGCGGACGTACGACCCCCACCACTTCTTCAACTTCCCACAGGCGATCGGGCGCTGAGGGACCGGCGTCCGGGTCAGCGGGCGACGGTTCGGAGGATCACCGGGCGAGGGCCTCGAGGGTCACTGGGCGAGGGCCTCGAGGGTCACTGGGCGAGGGTTCCGCCGTAGACGGCCGCGTCGTGGCCCGGCTTGGCCACGCACCGAGTCAGGTTCTTCCGCTTCCGGTTGACGTACGAGGCGGTCAGCTGGGTGGCGACCGGGACGCCAGCCTCGAGCGCCGTGTCGGTGATCTGGACCCGGATCTTGAACGGGACCGACTCGCCCCGCGGGATCGTTCGCCTGCCGCAGCGCAACGGGACGTAGAACCTGCCCCTGCCCGAGTAGCTGTTGGCGGAGACCAGGTACAGCACGAGGGTGTCGGTTCCCGCCTGGCGCTGGCGCGTCAGGGACACGGTCTGGCACGGACCGGAGGCGCAGAGCGGCGTGAACAGCCAGGTGCGAAGCACAGTCTGACCGACATGCTCGCCGCGAATGCGGTTGGCGACCGTGATCTGCCCGGTCATTTCGAACTGGCCCCCGAGGCGCGCGGTGCCGGCGAGTGGCGATTGGGCCCGCGCTGCCATCGCCGCTCCGAGCCACGCGGTCAGCGCAAGCAACGCCGCGAGGATCCGGATTTGGCGCATCAGGTCAGGCGCACGTGGCCGTTAGGCGCCCAACGCCCGCGCGATCACCAGCTCCTGGACCTCGTCGGTGCCCTCGCCGATCGTGAGGACCTTGGCGTCGCGGTAGAAGCGGCACACCGGATACTCCTCGATATAGCCGTAGCCGCCGTGGATCTGGACCGCCTCGTCGGCGGCGTGGACCGCGACCCGCCCACTCTTGAGCTTCGCCTGGGCCGCGGTGAGGGTGAAGTTGCGGCCCATGTCCTTGAGCCAGGCTGACTTGTGCACGAGCAACCGGGTCGCCTCGATCTCGGTCGAGAGGTCGGCGAGCTTGGCCTGGATCGACTGGAACTTGGAGATCGGCTTGCCGAAGGCTCGGCGCTCTTTGGCGTATGCGAGCGCCTGGTCGAACGCGCCCTGGGCGAGGCCGACGCCCATCGCGGCGACGCCGATCCGACCGATGTCGAGTGTGTGGAAGAACTGGCGCAGCCCGCCGCCGCGCATGCCAACCAGGTTCTCGGCGGGGACGCGGCAGTCGGTGAACGACAACGGCCGCGTATCGGATGCGTTCCAGCCCATCTTGCGGTACGGCTCGCCCTGCTCGTAGCCGGGCGTCCCGTTCTCGATGAGGATGTTCGAGATCTCCCGCTCGCCACCGTCGGCGCCGGTCACCGCGGTGATGACGACCAGCCCCGAGATGTCGGTGCCGGCGTTGGTGATGAACTGCTTGGCGCCGTTGACCACCCACTCGCCGTCCTCGAGGACGGCGCGCGTCTTCGTGTTCCCGGCGTCCGACCCGGCCTCGGGCTCGGTGAGTCCGAACGCCCCGAGGCGCTCGCCGGCGCACAGCCGCGGCAGCCATTCCCGCTTCTGGTCCTCCGAGCCGAACAGGTAGATGGGCTGCGTGCCCAGCGACGTGTGGGCGCAGAGGGTGATCGCCACCGATGAGTCGACCCGGGCCAGCTCCTCGACGGCGATCGCGTACGCCACCGAATCGCCCCCGCCGCCGCCGTACTCGGTCGGGAAGGGGATGCCCATCAGGTCGAGCTCGCCCAGGCGCCTGACGATGTCGTAGGGAAACGCCTTCGTGCGGTCGAGCTCCTCGGCGACCGGCGCGATCTCGTTCTCGGCGAACTCGCGCACCGTCTCTCGCAGCATTCGGTGATGATCGGCGAAGTCGAAGTCCATCGAGTGATTGTCACATGGAGCTCGGGTGGCGGCTGTGGCGGTCGACCCAGTGGTGCGCCCGTGGCCGGGGCGGGTGGTCGGCTCGGTAAACGGCGCTGGGGAGGAGGGTGGGCGAGGGCGCCGGCGGGTCGAGAGCGCGTGGTCTGTGGCGGGTCTGTGGCGGGAGTGTGTCGAGAGTGTCACAGCGGTGGTGCATAGCGGGTCAACACCGGCGCCAGATCCGAGCCCTGTCGTATCGAGCACACTCCTCGTGCATAAGTCGACCGGCCCCGACATCCGGCGCACGATTGTCGTGTTTTGCACCATCCAAAAGCGCGATCGCGTCCGAATACCCCCCCCTTCCCCAGCGCCGTTTCCCGGGCCGCCCGCCAATTAGAGCTGCGGGCTGGGAGTCGACAGCCACCGAGGCCGCCCTACCGCGCCACCGGTCAGCCCGCCACGCCCTCCGCCACCGCCACCAACAGCCGCACGCCCCACCCCGTGGCGCCCTTGCCGACGTAGTAGGGGCGGGGCACGTCGTTCGCGGTGCCGGCGATGTCCAGGTGAGCCCACGGGGTGTCGCCGGCGAAGTGGTGCAGGAACTCGGCGGCCGTGATCGGCATCGCCTCGCGGCGCTCCGTACGGTTCGTGAGCTGCGCGTAGCGGCCCTTGACCATCTCGGCGAAGTCCTCGTGGAGCGGCAGTCGCCAGACCAGCTCGCCGGTTTCTCCGGCGCACGCGACGATTCGCGCCGCCAACGCGTCGTCGTTGCACATCAAGCCGGCGTACGTCGAGCCGAGCACGGTGTCGATGACCGTCAGCGTGGCCAGGTCGATGATCTGATCGCAGCCCTCCCGCCGGGCGTAGCTGATGCAGTCGGCGAGCACCAGGCGCCCCTCGGCGTCGGTGTTGTTGACCTCGATCGTCGTGCCGTCGAGCGCGCGGACGATGTCCCCGGACTTGACCGCCCTACCGCTCGGCATGTTCTCGGTCGCGCCGACGATCCCGCGCACGCACACCGGAGCCTCGAGCTCGGCGAGCGCGGCGACCGCCTCGATCACCGCCGCGCCGCCCGCCATGTCGAACTTCATCTCGATCTGCGAGGGGCCAGGCTTGATCCACAGGCCGCCCGAGTCGAACGTGATCCCCTTGCCGATGAACGCGAGCCGGGGGGCGCCGGCCGCCCCCGGGTGCTCGTAATCGAGCTGGATCAGGCGGGCGTCGGCCGCCGATCCCTGAGCGACGGCGGCGAACGCGCCCATCCCGGCGTCGCGGATCGCGGCCCCGTCGAGCGCCGCCACCGCGACGGTCGCGTGGCGCTCGCCCAGGGCGTCGGCGTAGGCGGCCAGGTCGGCCGGAGTCATGTCGTTGGGCGGCGTGTTGCCGAGGTCGCGGGCGCGGTTCTGCGCCGCGGTCACCTTCGCGGCGCGAGAGACGACATCCGCGACGTCGTGGTGGGCGCTGAGGACCAGAGACTCGAGGCGGCTCGGAGGATCTTCTGGCTTGTAGCGCTCGAACCGGTAGGCGTGCAGGAGCGTCCCCTCGACCAGCCCCGAGACGACGTCATCGCCGACGTGATGCGGCACCTCCCAGCACAGGCTCCGCGCCCCGAGTTCCCGAGTCCTCCCATGAGCGCTCGCCGCAGCGACCCGGGCTCGCTCGCCGTCGAAGCGCGCCCGCGGGCCGAGCCCGACGACGATGAAACGGCGGTCCTCGGCGTGCAGCACGGCGAGCCGCCCCAGCTCGCGGCGCGCCTCGCCAGACCCGATCAGTTTGGCCAGCAGCTCACCGGGAAGATCGTGAGCCACGCCCTCGCCCTCGAATACGCCAATCACGATCGTGTCCGCGCCGCTGTCGAGCGGACTGGAGGTGGTGCTCTGCACCCGCACTCGCAGGAACCTACCAATGCCGGGAGAACAGCCGCCGATTACGATTGATGCACCGCCAGCGAACCCCCGGAGAGCAGACCGATGCCCAAGACCGTGATCCTGTCAGCCGCCCGCACGCCCATCGGAAAGATGGGCGGGGGCCTTTCGACTCTGGACGCCACTGAGCTCGGGGGCACCGCTATGAAAGCCGCGCTCGAGCGGGCCGAGGTGGCGCCCGAGGAGGTCCAGCACGTCGTGATGGGCCAGGTGCTCCAGGCGGGCCAGGGCCAGATCCCATCGCGCCAGGCACAGATCAAGGCCGGGATCCCGAAGGAGATCCCGTCGGAGACGATCAACAAGGTGTGCGCCTCGGGGATCCGGGCGGCGGGTCTGCTCGACGCGGCGATCCGCGCCGGCGACCTGGAGATCGGCGTCGGCGGCGGGATGGAGTCGATGTCGCAAGCGCCCTACCTGCTCAAGCAGGCCCGGTTCGGCTTCCGCATGGGTGACGGCAAGGCGATCGACGCCATGATCAACGACGGCCTTACGAACCCGTTCTCCGGCAAGCACATGGCGCAGGAGGCGAGCGAGGTCGCGAGCGAGCTCGAGATGACCCGTCCCGACATGGACCGCTGGGCGCTGCGCTCGCACGAGCTGGCGATCAAGGCGACGGACGAGGGGCGGCTCCCGGAGGAAATCGTGCCGGTCACGATCAGTGGCAAGAAAGGGGACACCGTCGTCGACGTCGACGAGGCCCCCCGGCGCGACACGACCCTCGAGACGCTTGCAAAGCTTCCACCGATCTTTCTCAAGGATGGCTCGCACACGGCCGGCAACTCGCCCGGCGTCAACGACGGCGGCGGCGCGCTGGTGCTCTCCAGCGATGAGTGGGCGAAGCGCAACGGCAAGCCGGCGCTGGCGACGATCATCGCTCAGGCGCAGGTCGCCGACGACTTCGCCTACCTCGCGCGCACGCCCGCCAAGGCCGCGCAGAAGGCGCTCGAGCGGGCTGGGCTGACGGTCGACGACATCGACCTGTGGGAGATCAACGAGGCGTTCGCGTCTGTCACGCTGAACTCGATGCGGATGCTCGGCATCGACCAGGATCGGGTCAACGTCAACGGCGGGGCGGTGGCGCTCGGGCACCCGATTGGCGCCTCCGGCGCGCGGATTCTGGGCACCCTCGTCTACGAACTGCGTCGACGCGGCGGCGGGCTCGGCTGCGCTGCGATCTGCTCGGGCGGTGGCCAGGGCGACGCCGTGATCGTGGAGGTGAACGGCAGCTGACCGCCCCTCGGGAGGCACCTGCGGGCGCTGCCGCCGCCTTCTTCGATCTCGACCGGACGCTGATGGAAGGCTCCTCGGCCTTCCAGTTCGGCCGTGCCGCATACAAGGCGGGACTGATGCGCCGCCGTCAGCTGGCCTCCGACGCCTGGGCGAACATCCGCTTTCGCCTCCGCGGGGCCACCGACGAGGACACCCACGCCCTCCGCGACAGGGTCTCCGCCTCGTTGGCGGGCACGCGTGTACGCGACCTCGAGCGGCTCGGCGCGGACGTGCTCGCCGGTGTCCTGCCGCGCATCTATCCGCAGATGCTCGCGGTGGCACACGAGCACCAGGACGAGGGCAGGCGCGTGTACATCGTCACCGCCGCGTCGCAGGAGCTCGCGTCACTGCTCGCGCACGTGCTCGTGCTCGACGGGGCCATCGGGTCGAATTTCTCCGAGGTCAGAGACAACGTGTACACGGGGAATCCGACCGGCCTGTTCGTCTACGGAAAGGACAAGGCGCGGGCGATCCAGCAGTTGGCCGAGCGCGAGGGGATCGACCTGAAGGCCTCATATGCCTACTCGGACTCGGCGTCCGATCTGCCCATGCTCGGCGCCGTGGGTCATCCCGTCGCGGTCAACCCGGACCGGGAGCTGTACCGGGTCGCGCGCGAGCGGGAGTGGGAGGTGCTCCGTTTCGACCGCCTGGGGCGCCGGCTGAAGACCGCGATCGCACTGGCCGGAGCGGCAGTCGCCGGTGGCGTCGGGAGCGCGGCGCTCGCTTCTGCGGATCGCCGACACGCCTTACGCCGGACGCTGCTCCGCCGCTAGCAGATCACGGCCAGGTGGAAGGCATTGTTCACCAACGCATTTTTCGTGCCGCCAATCGTTGTGCCGTCGTAAATCGCCACGAACACGCCGTTGGGGTTGCCCGTGCGGGGCTCGGTCCGGATGAACGTCGCCCTCTGGAGGTCGTCGACGACGTCGCTGTTCGTCACCAGGCTCGAGCCCGGCGTCGCCTCGTAGGCGCAGCCGGTGACCGCGCGGTTGAAGATCACCTCGTATTCGCCGGTCTGCAGAAGTCCGCTCGAAACGGCGCCGCTGCCGGCGGTGAGCGTGCCGTCGGGAGCGATCCGGGCCCACAGAACCTTGCTCTGATAGGCCGACAAGGGGTTGCCGGTGAGCGCGTCGGCGGTCGTCGCGTGGCTGGCGTTGACGGCCGACGGGACGGTGCCCAGCGTGCTCGAGTTGACCTGCTTGCCGGTGATCGTTCCGTTCGCGACTTTCGCGCCGGTCACGGCGCCTTTCGCGAGCTTCGCGCCGGTCACCGCGCCGTTATGCGATCTTCTTCGTCGTTACCGCGTTCTTGCGGAGCTGATCGGAGCCGACACTGTTCTTGGGCACCCTGAAGGCCGCGTAGCTGGTGCCCCCGAGCGCGATGATGAGCGCGATGATCGAGATGACCAGCGCTGGACTCGGCCGGCCCAACCGGAAAGTCCTCATTGACCCTTCCTCCTGTTTTTGTGTTCTGACTCCGACGACCGGTAGGCCTCGACGTGCCTGCCCCGTTCGGGCACGACAACCGCATTCCTCCGCGCGCTCAAGAGGATAGGCGCTTCCGGGCCTAAAATTCGCACATGGCCATTCGTCCGATACCCGGCGAAATCGAACGCTGGACGCGTGATCGGTTCGAGCAAGCCCCAGAACGGGACGCGCCGTACTCGACGATATCGGGCGAGCCGATCAAGCCGCTGTACACCGAGCAAGACCTCCCGGTGGACGCCGACGAGGCGATCGGCCTGCCGGGCGAATTCCCGTACACACGCGGCGTTTACCCCTCGATGTACCGCGGCCGGCTGTGGACGATGCGGCAGTTCGCCGGGTTCGGAACCGCGGAGGAGACAAACAAGCGTTTCCGCTACCTGCTCGACCACGGGCAGACCGGCCTCTCGACCGCGTTTGACATGCCCTCGCTGATGGGGCACGACTCCGATCACCCGCGATCGCTGGGCGAGGTCGGGCGCGAGGGCGTCGCCATCGACACGCTCCAGGACATGGAGCTGCTGTTCGCGGACATCCCGCTCGGCGAGGTGAGCGTTTCCATGACGATCAACGCCCCGGCGCCGATCATGCTCGCGTTCTATGTCGTGGCCGCCGAACGCCAGGGGTTCGCGGCGAACCAGCTCGCCGGAACGATCCAGACGGACATCCTCAAGGAGTACATCGCTCAGAAGGAGTGGTGCTTCCCCGTCGACCCGGCGATGCGGCTGGTGGGCGACATGATCGAGTGGTGCTCTGAGCACATGCCGCGCTGGCATCCGGTCTCGATCTCGGGCTACCACATTCGCGAGGCCGGCTCGACGGCGGCGCAGGAGCTGGCGTTCACGCTCAAGGACGGTCTCACCTACGTCGAGCAGGCGGTCGCGCGGGGGCTCGACGTGGACGCGTTCGCGCCCCGTCTGAGCTTCTTCTTCAACGCCCACATCGACTTCTTCGAGGAGATCGCGAAGTACCGGGCGGCGCGGCGGATCTGGGCGCGCGAGCTGCGCGACACGTTCCGCGCCCGCGACGAGCGCTCGCTGCTGATGCGCTTTCACACCCAGACCGCCGGCGTGTCGCTGACGGCCCAGCAGCCGCTGAACAACGTCGTGCGGACGGCGATCGAGGCGCTCGCCGGCGTGCTCGGGGGCACGCAGTCGCTCCACACCAACAGCTTCGACGAGGCGCTCGCGCTGC
The DNA here is from genome assembly GCA_963759695.1 of uncultured Solirubrobacterales bacterium. Taxonomy (GTDB): domain Bacteria; phylum Actinomycetota; class Thermoleophilia; order Solirubrobacterales; family Solirubrobacteraceae; genus Palsa-465. The sequence continues at coordinate 76,738 of CAVXAO010000015.1, read as the reverse complement.
CCACGGAGCAGGCCGTCCGCCTGGCCCTGCGCACGCAGCAGATCATCGCCGAGGAGACGGGCGTGGCGAACACGATCGATCCGCTCGGCGGCAGCTATTTCGTCGAGGCGTTGACCGATCGCCTCGAGGAGCAGGCCCACGCGTACTTCGCCAAGATCGACGAGCTGGGGGGGATGGTCGAGGCGGTCAAGCGCGGCTTCCCGCAGCGCGAGATCGCGGACGCCGCGTTCCGCTACCAGCAGGAGGTCGAGGACGGGACCCGCAAGGTCGTCGGCGTCAACGCCTACACCGAGGGCGACGATGCCCAGACGCCGACCCTCAGGATCGACCCCGAGTTCGAGGTCGACCAGGTGAGGCGGGTCAAGGAGTTCCGAGACCGGCGCGACAGCGGCCGCGCGGAGGCGGCCCTGAACGCGCTCGAGCAGGCCGCGCGTGACCCGCGGGAGAACCTGATGCCGCTCCTCGTCGAGGCCGCGCGCGCCGAGGCCACCGAGGGCGAGATGGTCCAGACGCTCCAGCGCGTGTTCGGGACCTACACGGAGATGCCGGTCTTCTAGGTGGTGTTCGGGGTGGCGCATGCGCCACCCCGCCGGCGGCGCATGCGCCGCCGGGGCAAGGCCGCATGCGGCCTTGCCATCTAGACTGACGCCGACTCGGATGTCGACATCCTCAGAGAAGAAGATCCGCGTTGTCGTCGCCAAGCCCGGCCTCGACGGCCACGACCGTGGCGCGAAGATCATCGCCAGGGCACTGCGCGACGCCGGCATGGAGGTCATCTACACCGGCCTGCACCAGACGCCCGAGCAGATCGTCGAGACCGTGATCCAGGAGGACGCGGACGCGGTCGGTCTCTCGATCCTGTCCGGCGCGCACATGACGCTCGTGCCGCGGATCATGGAGCTGCTCAAAGCGCAGGGGATCGACGACGTCGTGGTCACGGTCGGGGGGACGATCCCCGGCGACGACGTCGCGGAGCTCAAGACGCTTGGGGTCGCCGAGGTCTTCACGCCGGGCGCGCCGACGCAGGAGGCGATCGATTTCATCCGCAGTGCCGTTCGGCCGTAGTGGCTCACTCGTGAATTCCTACTCGCGTGTAGCTAACCGATTGACTCGTCAGTCAACCCGGTAATATCTGGCACCGTTTCAAGCAATAGGAGGCCGTGTTGAAGATTTGCGTCCTGGTCAAAGAGGTACCGGACGCCGCCGTCGAGAAGCGCATCGATCCCTCGACGGGGCGGATGGACCGATCAGGGGAGAAGAACCTGAACCCCTACGACACGCACGCCATCGAGGCCGCGATGCAGATCCGCGAGGGCGGGGCGGTCCAGGTGGACGAGATCGTGGCCGTCACGATGGGCCCAGAGTCGGCGGTCCGCGCGCTCCACAAGGCCGTCTCGCTGGGCGCCGATCGCTCGATGCACCTGACCGACGACGTGCTCGCCGGGTCGGACGTCGCCGCGACCGGCTACGCGCTCGGAAAGGCGCTCGAGAAGGAGCAGCCGGATCTCGTGCTCCTCGGCCAGCAGTCAGACGACGGCGAGTGCTACACGATCGGCGCGGTCGTCGCCGACCACCTGCATATGCCGTCGCTGACCCAGGTGATCAAGATCGATGTCGAGGACGGCGCGCTGCGCTGCGAGCGCCAGGCCGAGTACGGCTACGACACGGTCCAGGTCGGTCTCCCGGCCGTCATCTCCGTCGGCGACGCGATCAACGAGCCGCGCTACCCGTCGCTGAAGGCGATCATGGGCGCCAAGAAGAAGCCGCTCGAGACGCTCGGCGCTGGCGAGGTCGGGATCGACGCCGGCCTGGTCGGCGAGCTCGGCTCGCGCGTGCAGTGCGGCGACTTCCACGATCCGCCCGCGAAGGCGTCCGGCCAGATCATCGAGGACGAGGACACGAACGAGACGGTCGAGAAGATCGTCGCCTGGCTCGAGGAAAGGAAGCTGATCTAGATGCCTGACGTCCTGACCTACGTCCTCCATTACGAGGGCGAGCTCAACAAGAACTCGCTCGGGGCTGTGTCCGAGGGCGCCGCGCGCGCCTCGGAGATCGGCGGCGAGTGCCACGCGGTCGTCGTCGGCGGCGAGGACCTGACAGACGAGCTGTGCCAGTCGCTGGGCGCCTACGGCGCGACCAAGGTGTTCCGCGCTGCGGGGACCGAGGGCCTCGCGCAGCCCGTCGTCGACGTCATGGCCAAGGTGATCGACGATCACGGCCAGAGCTACGCCCTGTTCGGGGGCGGTCTGCTCGGGTTCGAGATCGGCGCCGGTCTGGCCGCCCGCAAGCACGCCGGGGTGACGATGGAGGTCACCGCCGTGCGCGCCGAGGACGGCAAGCTCGTCGCCGAGCGGCCGATCCTCCAGGACTCGCAGATTTCGGTCTCCCGTTACCAGGGCGACCTCGGGATCATCATCGGGCGGATCAACGCGTTCGAGATCGTCCAGCGCGACGGCGGTGCGGCCGAGGTCGTCGACGTCGACGTCGAGTACTCGCCGTGGTCGAACCAGGCGAAGATGGTGCAGCGCGGCGAGCAGCGCGGTGCCGACGTCGACATCGAGGGCGCCGACATCCTGGTCGCCGGCGGTCGCGGGCTCGGCAAGGCCGAGAACTTCAAGCTCGCCGAGGATCTCGCCGCTGCGTTCGGTGGCAACACGGCGGTCGCCGCGACGCGCGCCGTCGTCGATGCCGGCTGGTACCCGTACGCGGCCCAGATCGGCCAGACGGGCAAGACGGTCTCGCCGAAGCTGTACCTCGCGGCCGGGATATCGGGCGCGATCCAGCACAAGGTGGGGATGCAGTCCTCGGAGAACATCGTCGCGATCAACAAGGACTCGAACGCGCCGATCTTCGAGTTCTCCGACCTCGGCGTCGTCGGCGACCTGAACAAGATCCTGCCCAAGCTGACCGACGCGATAAAGGCGAAGAAGGGCGGTTAGGCCCCCATGTCCTCGTCGAACGGCAAGGTCGCCCCGAGCGAGTTTCCGCCACCGGTCGACTCCGTCAAGGAGTTCATCAAGCGTGAGCTCGACGCCGAGGACGAGCGGATCGAGGTGGGCGTCGCGATCGTCGGCGGCGGGACCGCCGGCCTGGCCTGCGCCAACCGGCTGCTGAAGCTGCTCGGCGACGACCCGGAGACGATGGAGAGCCTCGGCGAGGTGCCCGTCGCCGTCGTCGAGAAGGCCAAGACGTGCGGCGCTCACAACCTGTCCGGCGCGGTGATGCGCCCGCAGCCGCTGCTCGAGCTGTTCCCGGACATGACCCGCGAGGACTGGCGCAAGGAGCGCTTCGCGTTCGGCGAGGTGACCAAGGAGTCGGTCTACATGCTCACAGGCCCCAAGACCAAGCTCCGGGTCCCGATCCCGGCTGTGCCGAACTTCAAGAACCACGGCAATGAGGTGGTCTCGGTGTCGGCACTGGCTCGCTACCAGCAGCGGCAGGCCGAGGAAGGCGGCGCGTACGTCCTCACCGAGACATCGGCGACCCAGCTGATCGTCGAGGACGGGCGCGTACTCGGCGTGCGCTCTGGCGATAAGGGCCGCGGTAAGGATGGCGAGCCGCTCGGCAACTTTGAGCCCGGCACGGACATCAAGGCCAACGTCACGGTGCTCGCCGAGGGGTCCTGGGGCCATCTGACGGGCGCCGCGATCAGGGAGTTTGATCTCGGCCGCGGGCGCGAGCCCCAGGTCTGGGAGCTCGGCGTCAAGGAGGTGTGGAAGGTCCCGAAGCCGCTGGACCGGGTCATCCACACGTTCGTGCAGCCGTGGCCGCTGAAGGTGTCGGCCAGGTACGGCCAGCTCGGCGGCACCTGGCTATATCCGATGAAGGACGAGAAGACGGGCGACGACCTGGTTTCGATCGGATTCGTCGTCGACCTCAACTACCGCGACGCGACGACCTCGGCGCACGACCTGCTCCAGTCGTTCAAGACCCATCCGCTGGTCAAGGGCATCCTCGACGGCGGCGAGCGGGTCGCCTGGGGCGCGAAGGCGCTCCCCGGTGGCGGTTACTGGTCGATGCCGAAGCTGACGATGCCGGGCGCGCTCCTGGTCGGCGACGCCGGCGGCATGGTCGACACGGCGGCGCTCAAGGGCGTGCACCACTGCATCAGATCCGGGATCCTCGCCGCCGAGGCGATCTATAGCAACCTGAAGGCAGGCCAACCGCTCGAGTCCTACGAGGCGGCGGTCGACCAGTCCTCCATCGGCAAGGAGCTCTACCAGGTGCGCAACACCCGTCAGGCGTTCCAGAAGGGCTTCGTCGTCGGCAGTCTGCTCGCCGGCCCGTCGATCATCTCGAAGGGCAAGGTCCCGCCGGGGCGCCAGAAATGGCACCGCGACGACGGCGAGCCGGTATTCGTCGGCGACACCAAGGACCGGTATCCGAAGCCCGACGGCAAGTACACGTTTGACAAGCTCTCGTCGGTCTACATCTCCGGTAACGCCACCCGCGATGACGCCCCGAACCACATCCGCGTACGCCGCGAGGTACCGCGTGAGATCGCGGAGACCTGGCGGTGGATGTGCCCGGCGGGCGTGTACGAGATCCCCGACGACGCCCCGGAGTCCGGGCCGGTCGACGTGATCGTCAACTACACCAACTGCGTCCAGTGCGGCGCGATCACGGCCAAGGGAGGCCGGCTCACGCCCCCCGAGGGAGGCGACGGTCCGCTGTACACGGTTACGTAGGTATTCGTCGGTTTGGGGCGCCCCTTGGCCCCAGGCGGGGTGTGTACTGAGGAACTTCTTGGAGTCTGAGTTGTTGGGTAGGGCATGAGGCGATTCGTGGTCGCAGGTTTGATCGCGCTCGTCGCCGGCTCTGGCGCTGTGGCGCTGGCGATGGCGGACTCGCCGCGCACCCGGCTGACGTCCTTCGTGTGTCAGACCGCTCTAGACCCGGCGGAGCGGGCCGTGTCGGTCACGGCGGTGATGCGCCCAATCCCGGGGACCGGCAAGATGGCGATGCGCTTCCAACTGCTGAAGCGGACGAAGCGCTTCAGCCGCCCCGTGGCGCTCGCGGGAAGCGATCTGAACAGCTGGCTGACGCCAAAGAACCCAACGCTGGGGAGCCGCCCCGGTGACCGGTGGGTCGTCAAGCACCCCGTCGTCGATCTTGCCGGCCCGGACTTCTACCGGTTCAAGGTCGCCTTCCGTTGGAGCGACGTCTCCGGACACGTGATCGGAACCGCGGTCCGGGCGACCCGGCTGTGCTTCCAGCCGGAGCGGCGCGCCGACCTCGAGGTGGTGGCGATCCAGGTCGCGCCGCTGGTGAGCGACCCCGGGTTCGACTCCTACCACGCGGCGATCCGGAACACCGGCAAGACCGCGTCCGGGCCGTTCCAAGTGCAGTTCTCGGACGGCGTGTCGGAGGACACGATGATCAGGACGGTGCAGCAGCTGCCGCCGCATCACCAGCGCGTCGTCTACTTCAAGGCACCCGCGTGCAGCGCCGTGACCCCGGCGACGATCACGGCCGATCCAGAACACCTCGTGGACGTCAGCAGCCGGACCAACAGCTCGATGATGACCACCTGCGCCAGCGCCACACCTTCCCTCAGGCCCTGATCGAGCCCCGCTAGACTCAGTGTTGCTATGAAAACTGGAATCCATCCTGAGTACGTCGACGCACACGTCCGCTGCACCTGCGGCAACGAGTTCATGACCCGCTCTACTGAGCCCGAGATCCACGTGGAGATCTGCTCCGCCTGCCATCCGTTCTACACGGGGCGGCAGAAGCTGGTCGACACCGGTGGGCGCGTGGAGCGCTTCCAGCGCCGTGTCGCCAAGGGCCGACGCTCGGCGAAAGCCGGCGCGGGCGCCTAGCGCAGGAGCTTGGCTGTGAGCGAGGGGGGCGGCGAGGCGCCACTCACCGCGTCGCGTGACGCCCCGGTCGGCGGCCAGGCCGTCCTCGAGGGCGTCATGATGCGCGGCGTCTCGTCGTGGGCGGTCGCGGTTCGCAAGGTCGCGCCCGAGGGGCCCGATCCCGCTCGGGCCGGGCTGGGGGACATCGACGTCCACTCGTTCCCGCTCGTGGCCTGGACCAAGCGCCGGCGGGTCTACCGCTGGCCGGTGATCCGCGGCGTCGTCGCGCTCGCGGAATCGCTCGGCATCGGCCTGCGCGCGCTCAGCATCTCGGCGAACGCGCAGCTGCCCGAGGAGCAGCAGGAGATCTCGAGCGGAGTGTGGGCCGGCACCGTCGTGATCGCGGTCCTGTTCGCGATCGGCCTGTTCTTCGTGGTGCCGGTCGGGCTGACCAGCCTGGTCAAGAACCAGCTTGGCTCCTCCGTCCTGTTCTGGCTCGTGGAGGGCCTGCTGCGGACGGCGATCTTCCTCGGCTACCTCGTGCTGCTCTCCAGGCTGCGCGACCTGCGCCGGGTGCTCGAGTACCACGGCGCCGAGCACAAGGTGATCTCGTGCTACGAGGCGGAAGACGAGCTCGTCCCGGCGCGCGCCAAGCTGTACTCGCGTCTGCATCCGCGATGTGGGACCAGCTTCCTGCTGATCGTGATGATCATGGCGATCTTCGTGTTCGCCCCGATTGGGCTGCCGGCCTGGTGGATCCTCGTGATCACGCGGATCCTCGGCGTCCCCCTGATCGCCGGTCTGTCGTTCGAGGTGATCAAGTGGGCGGGGCGCAACCGGCGCCGGAGCTGGGTCCGGGCGATCATGTATCCCGGCATGCAGCTCCAGAAGCTGACGACGCGCGAGCCCGATCTGGATCAGCTCGCGGTTGCGATCGCCGCGCTCGAGGCGGTGCTGAAGGTGGAGACACCCGGCGCGGCCTCCGCCGCCGACATGGTCGGCGTCGAGGTGGTGGCGTAGCCCCCCGCCTGCCTACACTCGACTCACCATGATCGACGAATTGGTCTCCCAGATCGAGACACGCTTCGCCGAGCTCGAGCGCGAGCTCTCCGACCCAGTGGTGATCGGGGACCGGGAGCGCTTCACCTCGCTCAGCAAGGCGTACAGAGAGCTCGAGCCGGCGGCCCGGCTGGCGAGCGAGTACCGGCGTTCCGTGGACGACTTCGAAGGCGCGCGGGAGCTGCTGGACGAGGACGCAGGCGACGCGGAGCTCCGGGCCCTGCTCGAGTCATCGCGCGAGCGAATCGACGCGCTCGAGGAGGAGATCCGCCTCGCGATGGTCGAGCGCGACCCCAACGACGACAAGAACGTGATCGTCGAGATCCGACCCGGTGCCGGGGGAGACGAGGCCGCCCTGTGGGCCGGGGATCTCTACCGAATGCTCACGCGCTATGCGGAGCGGCGCGGCTTCACGGTCGAGCCGCTGGCCGTCGGCGACGGCACGTACACGTTCGCCGTCAAGGGCGACGGCGCCTACTCGGTGTTCAAGTTCGAGGGCGGAACCCACCGCGTGCAGCGGGTACCCGAAACCGAGTCGCAGGGTCGGATCCACACCTCGACGGCGACCGTGGCCGTGCTCCCGGAGGCCGACGACGTCGAGATCGAGGTCGATCCCGGCGATCTCCAGATCGACGTCTACCGCAGCTCCGGTCCCGGCGGCCAGTCGGTGAACACGACCGATTCGGCGGTCCGGATCACTCACAAGCCGAGCGGGATCGTCGTCTCGATGCAGGACGAGAAGTCGCAGCTGCAGAACCGGGAGCGAGCGATGAGAGTGCTCCGGGCGCGGCTCTACGACAGGGCGCTGGCTGAGCAGCAGGCTTCGATGTCCGCATCGCGCCAGGCGCAGGTGGGGACAGGCGACCGCTCGGAGAAGATCCGTACGTACAACTTTCCCGAGCGGCGGGTCACCGACCACCGCATCGGCTTGCGCCTGCACAGCCTCGACTCGATTCTGATGGGAGAGCTCGACGAGCTCACGGCGGCGCTGCAGGACGACGAGAAGCGCCGGCGGCTGGCCGAGAAGGCGATTGCCTGAGGGTCTGGTTTTGCCCGAGGCGACCGTCTCGGGCGCGGTTCGCGCGGCGGCGGCGCGCCTGCGGGCGGCCGGGTGCGAGACGCCGAGGCTGGACGCGGAGGTGCTGCTGGCGTGCGTTTTGGGCATCGGGCGGGAGCGGCTCGTGCTCGACGGGAACTCAGAGCTGGGAGCGGAAGCGGGCGAGCGGTACGCGCGCGCGATCGACCGGCGGGCCGCGCGCGAGCCGGTGGCGTACATCACCGGCGTCAAGGAGTTCCGGCGGATCTCGCTGGCGGTCGATGCACGGGTCTTGATTCCCAGGCCGGAGACGGAGTTGCTGGTCGAGGTCGGGCTCTCGTTGTCGTCGGGTGCTCGCACGGTGGATGTCGGGACGGGCAGCGGCGCGGTGGCGTTGGCGTTGAAGGACGAGCGGCCCGATCTGGTCTTGACCGGGGTCGATGTGAGCCCCGATGCGATCGAGGTGGCGCGGCTGAATGGGGCACGTTTGCGGCTCGATGTCGGGTTCGTGTGCGGTGATTTGTTGGGGGGCGTGGAGGGTCCAGTTGACGCGGTGCTGGCGAATCTGCCGTACGTCGCCGACGGCGCTGTGCTCGCGCCGGAGATCGCGCGGTACGAGCCGGCGTCGGCGCTGTTCGCGGGGCCGGGTGGGCTCGACGTGATTCGGCGGTTAATCAGTTGTGTTGACGGAGTGCGGCTGATCGCGCTGGAGATCGGGATGGACCAGGCGGCGCCGGTGGCGTCGCTGCTCGGCGGAGCCGGCTTTGGCTCGGTTGAGGTGCTCGCGGACCTCGCCGGCCACGACCGAGTGGTCGTCGGGCGCCGGTGAGCGACGCGAGGGCGTTCGAGCGCTGCATGGCCGGCGGCGGGCTCGCCGTGTTCCCGGCGGACACCGTGTACGGGCTCGCGTGCGACCCCGAGAACCGGTTCGCCGTCGAGCGCCTCTACCTGCTCAAGCGCCGGAGCACGGACAAGCCCTCGGCCGTGATGTTCTTCGATGTGGAGCTGGCGCTGTCGGCGCTTCCGGAGCTCGGCGAGCGGTTGCGCGAGGCCCTGCGGCAGCTGCTGCCGGGCAGCGTCACGGCGCTGGTGCCGAACCCCGCCAGGCGGTTCCCGCTGGCGTGCGGCGCCGATCCCTCGAGGCTCGGGCTGCGGGTCCCGTCGGTGGCGCAGCTGGCCGGTGTTCGGCGGCCGGTGCTCCAATCGAGCGCCAATCGCGCCGGCGGGCCCGATCCGCGCCGGGTCTCGGAGGTACCGGAGCTGATTCGGAGCGCCGTGGATCTGGTGATCGACGGGGGAGAGCTGCCGGGCACCCCGTCCACGGTCGTGGACCTGACGGCCTTTGAGGAGACCGGACGCTGGGAGGTGATCCGCGAGGGCGCGGTGCCAGAGGCGGCGCTCGGTGACGCGCTCGGCTGGCAGTTCCACTTCGATCCCGCGACCTACACAGAGGAGATCCGCGCGGACGTCCCGGGGTACGACCGGTTCCAGGATGAGCTGGTGAGCGCGAGCGGCGCCGGCGCGCGGCAGATCCTCGAGCTGGGGACCGGCACCGGCGAGACGGCCTGGCGGCTCCTCGCGCGACATCCTGGAGCCTCGCTGGTGGGAGTCGACGTGAATCCCGAGATGCTGGCCGCCGCGGGCGAGGTGCTGCCACGCGAGCGCGTCGATCTCCGGGTCGGAGCGCTCCAGGACACGCTGCCCGCGGGTCCCTTCGATCTCGTCGCCAGCGCCCTCTGCATCCACCATCTGGACGCAGACGAGAAGCGGGATCTGTTTCACCGCGTGCGTGAGGTGCTGGTGCCGGGCGGTCGGTTCGTGATCGCTGATGTGGTCGAACCGGTCGAGCCCGGCGATGCGCCGACGCCGCTGACCCCGGGGTACGACAAGCCGAGCCCGCTTCAATCGCAGCTGGAGTGGCTGGCCGATGCGGGCTTCGAGGCGCGCGCGACGTGGGGTCAGGGGGACCTCGCTGTGGTGCTCGCCACAGTGCCCGGTTGACCGCCACTGCCGCTGGTATCGTCGCTCGTCGTGAACGTCGAGTTGCCGCCCGACTTCTTCAACCGGCCACTGGCCGATGTAGACCCTGAGATCGCTGAGGCGGTGGCCAAGGAGCTCGAGCGCCAACAGGGCACGCTCGAGATGATCGCCTCGGAGAACTTCGTGCCGATCTCGGTGCTCGAGTGCCAGGGATCGGTCCTGACCAACAAGTACGCCGAGGGCTACCCCGGCAAGCGCTACTACGGCGGCTGCGAGTTCGTCGACATCGCCGAGCAGCTCGCGATCGACCGCGCCGTGGCGCTGTTCGGCGCCGAGCACGCCAACGTACAGCCCCATTCGGGCGCGCAGGCCAACGCGGCCGTTTACCACGCGCTGTTGAAACCCGGCGACACGATGATGGGGCTCGAGCTGGCCCACGGCGGCCATCTCACGCACGGGATGCCCATCAACCTCTCGGGTCGGCTGTACGACATCGCGGCGTACCACGTCGACCGGGACACGAGCCTGATCGACATGGATGAGGTCCAGGAGATCGCCGAGCAGCGCCGTCCGAAGGTCATCCTCGCCGGCTGGTCGGCCTACCCGCGGGTGCTCGACTTCGTTCGCTTCCGTGAGATCGCGGACTCGGTCGACGCCTACCTCGTCGTCGACATGGCCCACTTCGCCGGGCTCGTGGCGGCCGGCCTGCACCCGAACCCGGTGCCGCTCGCCGACGTCGTGACGACCACGACCCACAAGACGATCGGTGGCGGACGTGGCGGGATTATCCTGTGCACGGAGGAGCTCGCCAAGAAGATCGACTCGGCGGTGTTCCCAGGACAGCAGGGCGGGCCGCTCGAGCACGTGATCGCGGGCAAGGCGGTGGCGCTCCGGATCGCCATGTCCGAGCCGTTCCGCGAGCGCCAGGAGCGGACGCTCGCCGGCGCGCGCGCGCTGGCGCGGGAGTTGCTGAGCGCCGGCGGTGGCATCAACGTCCTGACCGGCGGGACCGACGTACACCTCGTCCTGTCCGACCTCCGCGAGTCCACGCTCGACGGCAAGCAGGCAGAGGACCGGCTCGCCTCGATCGCGATCACCGTGAATCGGAACGCGGTCCCGTTCGACCCGCGGCCGCCGGCCGTGTCCTCGGGGCTGCGGATCGGGACGCCGGCGCTGGCGACGCGGGGGCTGGGTGTGGATGACTTCGTCGAGATCGGGAAGATCATCGCGCTGGCGCTGCAGCCCGGGGAGTTTGAGGCGCGGAGGGTCGAGCTGGCGGAGCGGGTGCAGGCTATCGTCGAGCGGTACCCGCTTTATGTGGGGCTTGGGGCGTCGGTGGCGGTATAGGCGGTTGGCGGTCCCCCCGGTCTCCGGGGAGGGGCGTTTGGGGAGGGGTGTTTGGGGAGGGGTGTTTTTGGGGAGCGGCTGGTTCGTGGCCGGGGGCTCTCCAGCCCCGGCGGGCGCATTTAGAGCGCCACCTGTTACCGGTTTGTCACGGGGCGTGCCGATTCGGTGGCGGGAGTGTGGGATTTCTGTGACGGCGCGGCGGTTTTGGCGGTGGGCGGGCGGATACTGCCGACCATGGACGCGAAATATGGTGCACAGCACGACAACGGCGGTCCAATCGCCGAGGCCTGTCGAGCTAGGCACACTCTTCGTGCACAGGTCGACAGGGCTCCGAATCCGAGCCGGCTCTGACGCGCTATGCACCATGTGGAGCGTGCGATCGCGGCGATTGCAGGTGCTCAGGACAACATCGTCACGCGAGAGCAGCTGATCGGCGCCGGGGTGGGCCGCGGCGCGATCGGCTACCGGGCGCGCGCCGGCGTGATCCATCGACTTCATCGCGGTGTCTACCTGGTGGGGCATGCGCCGCCGACACTGGCGGGAAGAGCGCGCGCGGCCGTCCTCGCGTGTGGCGGGAACTCGGTGCTAAGCCACCGATCCGCGGCGGAGCTGTGGGGATTGCTACCCGAGCACGACGGCGAGGTCGATGTCACGGTGATCGGCCGTAATCCGGGACTCCATCCCGGTATCCGTGTCCACCGCGTCGCTGAGCTGAATCCCAGCGAGCTGACCCACATCCGGGGTATTCCGCTCACCAGCCCCGCCAGGACGATCTGCGACATCGCCGGCGCCGGGCCATCTCACGAGGCTGAGCACGCGCTCGAGCAGGCGCGCGTCGCGCGGCTGGTCACGGATCGAGAGCTGTGCGTGGTGATCGAACGCGCGCCGACCCGAGCCGGATCGGCGTTCATTCGGGCGTTGCTCGAAAGCGAGAACGGCGCCGGCTACACGCGCTCGAAGGCCGAGCGGACGATGCGCGCCTTGGTGCGATCGGCGGATCTCCCGCAGCCCCTCGTCAACGTGCAGCTGCACGGCTTTCTCGTCGACTTCCTGTGGCCCGACGAGCGTCTCGTCGTCGAGGTCGACGGCTACGAGTTCCACAACGACCGCGCCGCGTTCGAGCGCGACCGCCGGCGCGACCAGATCCTGACCGCGGCCGGCTACCGCGTGATCCGCGTCACGTGGCGACAGTTGCGCGACGAGCCGGTGGCGGTGATCGCGCGGCTCGCACAGGCGCTCGCGCGGCTCGCACGGGAGGTCGCACAGGCGCCGACACAGGCGCCCGCGCGGCTCGCACGGGAGGTCGCACAGGCGCCGACACAGGCGCCAAACGCGAGGTACGGCTGAACGGATCCTGCCCGACTGGCATCCTACGACGACCCCATGTACCTCGACGCCGTGCTCGCCTTCGTCGTCGCGATGGCCGTCGCGGCGACACTGACACCCGTCGCGGCTTGGTTTGCGCGAAAGGTCGGCGCGATCGCCATGCCGAGCGAACGGGGGCTCGCCACCCGGAGCACGCCGCTGCTGGGCGGACTGGCGATCCTGGCCGGCGTGCTCGTCGCGGCCGCCATCTGGATGCCGGCGACGATCAAGCTGCCGCGAACGGTCGGGACGCGAGGGTCGGGCGGGACGGTCGAGACGTGGGGATTGATGGCGGGAGCGGTGCTGATCGCGGTCGTCGGCGCGATCGACGATGCGCGGGATCTGCCGCCACTCGGAAAGCTGATCGGTCAGATCGCCGCCGGGGTGATCGCCGTGGACGCCGGCGCGAGGGTGACCGACGTGACGCTCCCGTTCGTCGGCGCCCTTCAGTTCCCCCATGACGGCGGGGCCTTGACGGTGGTGTGGCTGGTGCTGCTGATGAACGTCGTCAACTTCTCCGACGGGGTCGACGGCCTGGCGGCGGGACTGTGCACGATCGACGGGGTGGCGTTCGCGATCATCGCGTTCGATCTGAACGTCGGCGCGGCCGGCATCCTCGCGGCGCTGACGGCGGGGGCGTCGCTCGGCTTCCTGTTCCACAACTTCCACCCGGCGAACGTCTTCATGGGTGACTCGGGTGCGAACCTGCTCGGCTACCTGCTGGGGGTGGTGGCGGTGATCGGCTCGCTCAAGACGAACGTGGTGGTCGCACTGGTGGTGCCGCTGTTCATCCTGGCGGTGCCGTTCCTCGACACGGGCTTCGTGATCGCCAAGCGGCTGAAGTACAAGCGCAAGCCGTGGTCCGCGGACGCCAACCACTTCCATCACCGGATGGCGCGGATCGGCTTCAGCCAGCGCAAGACGGTCGCGTACCTGTACGGCTGGACGCTGATGCTGGCGACGCTCGCGGTGGCGCTGCGGGTCGTCCCCTACCACGATCACGGCCCGCCACACCACTACCACCTGGGCTGGCTGCTCGTAGTGATAGCGCTGGGGCTGATCGCCCTCGCCGCGAGCGTGTATCTCGTGTACGTGCTCGAGATCTTCAAGTTCAGGCGGCTGCGCGAGCGCGAGCTCAGGCGGCTCGATCCCACGACCAGCGAGCACGAGATCGATCAACAGGTCGGCCATGACATCGAGACCGGTGAGTTCGACCGCGTGAGATAGTGCCGCCGGTGGAGAAGGCCAATCTGGATGACCTGAAGCGGTTCACGACGCTCGATGGCTCACAGATCCGCGAGCTGGCGGGACCGGCGTGGACGAAGGCGCGCAACCAGAGCCTGGCCGAGGCGACGGTGGCGCCCGGGGGTGAGACGGCGGAGCACTATCACCCGCGCACCGAGGAGCTCCACTACTTCGTCGCCGGCGCCGGTCGGATGCGGCTCGGCGAGGAGGAGTCGGAGGTCGTCGCCGGCGACTGCGTGGTGATCGCGCCCGGGGTACCACACAAGCTCTGGAATCCAGGAGCCGGGCCGCTGGTGCTGCTGTGTTGCTGCGCGCCCGCGTACTCCGACGATGACGCTGTGATGACGGGGCGCTGAGCTGAGCGCGTTTAGCCGAACCGAGCGCCTGCTGCTCGGCGCGGTCGTGCTCGTGACCGTCCTGGCAGGGGTCGCCCGCTACGCACACGGCGTCTCGGACGTGCTGGCGTTCGTCGTTGCGGCGCTGGCGCTGGCGGGATGGGCGTGGCTCCTGTCTGTGGCCACGGAGGACGTTGGGATGCGCCTCGGCCCCGCCATCACGGGATTCCTGCAGTCGACGCTCGGCAACCTGCCGGAGTTCTTCGTGGTGCTGTTCGCGCTTCAGGCCGGCGAGCTGGTCGTCGCCGAGACCGCGATCTTGGGCTCGATCCTGGTCAACGCGCTCCTCGTGCTCGGCCTGGTGATCGCCGCCGGGGCGCACCGCGCGAAGGACGGCGTGATGCGCTTCAACCCGCGTCTTCCCTAACGACACGGCGACGCTGCTGTTGATCTCGACGTTCATCATCGTCCTGATCGGGCTGGCAATCGCCTCCCACGACCCGGCGAGCCATCACACCAAGACCATCTCAATCGTGGGCGCCGTTGCGATCCTCGTCGTCTACGGCTCTTGGCTATGGCAATACCTCCGTTCGGATGAGACGCCCAGCGAGACAACCGAGGAGCCGCGGTTCCCGGTCGCGATCGGCGTCGGCTTGCTCGCGCTCGCGGGCGTTGGCGTCTGCGTTCGTCTCGGACTGGTTCGTCCACGCGCTGCAGCCGACGATCCACACGCTCCACATCTCGCAGGCGTTCGCCGGTCTCGTAATTGTCGCGATCGCCGGCAACGCCGTCGAACACGTCGCCGGCGTGGTCCTCGCCGCCAAGGGCCGGTCCGACCTGGCGATCTCGGTGATCAAGAACTCCGTCGGGCAGATCGCCGCGTTCCTCTACCCGTTGCTCGTGCTCGTGTCGCTGCTGACGGCGACCACGCTGACGTTTGCGCTCGCGCCGATCTACATCGGCGCGCTGTTCGGCACCGCCGTGATCGTGTGGCAGATCACCGGCGACGGCGAGGCGACGCTGTTCGAGGGCGTCGCGCTGATCGCAACATTCGTAATTCTGGCGACCGTTGCTGCGTTCGAGTAGCCGGCGCGGCGTCGCCGGAACCAGGAATCTGCTATCTTACGTTAACGTAAGATTCAGGATTTCCCCACAGAGAGGGACGCTGGTGACCCAGACGCTCGAGGCGACACGACCACAGCAGAGGCGCACCCGACGGATCGGCGTTCATGCCGATCACGATGCCTACAAGTGGTGGGCCCTGTCGTGCACCAGCCTCGGAATGCTGCTGGCGACGATCAACTCGGGGACGCTGATCATCGCGTTGCCCGACCTCGAGCGCAGCCTCCACACCAGCTTGCTCGAGCTCGTGTGGGTGATCCTCGTGTACATGATCGCCTCGACGGTGCTCGTGCTGAGCGCGGGCCGGCTGTCCGATCAGTTCGGTCGAAAGAAGGCGTACATCGGCGGATTCATCGTGTTCGCGTTCGCGTCGCTGGGCGCCGGCTTCGCCGGATCGGGGACCGAGCTGATCCTGTGGCGGATCCTCCAGGGAATCGGTGGCGCGTTCCTGTTCGCGAACGCCGCGGCGATCGTGACCGACGCCTTCCCGCGCGAGCAGCTCGGGCTGGCGATGGGGACCAACACGATGGTCGCCGCCGTCGGCCTCGTGATCGGGCCCGTGCTCGGCGGCGCGCTCGTCGCTATCTCCTGGCACTGGGTCTTCTGGTTCAACGTCCCCTTCGCCCTCCTCGGAAGCCTGTGGGCGTGGCTGGTGCTCCGTGAGCTGACCGGCCGCTCCGAGGACACGCGGTTCGATTTTCCCGGCACGCTTGACCTTCCTGATTGGCCTGACAGGGCTCGTGCTGGGCGTCTCCAAGGGCGGGATCTCCGGCTGGAGCTCGCCGGTCGTGATCGGGAGCCTGATCGCCGCCGCGGTGTTCCTGCCGCTGTTCGTCGTGATCGAGCGCCATAGCGCCTCGCCGATGCTCGACCTCACGATCTTCAAGAGCCGGTTGTTCTCCGCCGCGGCCGCGGCAGCGTTCATCAACGGCCTCTCGCGATTCGCGTTGATGTTCCTGTTCGTCTTCTACTTCCAGGGCGTCCAGGGCAACTCTCCGGTGCTGGCCGGGCTGAAGCTCGCGCCCCTGGCTCTCGGGATGCTCGTCTCCTCGCCGCTGGCGGGAATCTGGGCCGACCGCCGCGGGTCGCGCGGCATGGCGGTGATGGGGATGCTCGTGACGGCACTCGGGCTGGGGCTGATGACGATGCTCGAGCGCGACACGAGCTACTGGGCTCCAGGATTCTTCATGCTCCTGGTCGGCATCGGCTCGGGGATGTTCAACTCGCCCAACACCGCCGCGATGATGGGTGCAGTGCCCGCGCATCGCCGCGGGATCGCCGCCGGCGCGCGGGTTCTCGTTCAGAACACCGGTGCGGTGCTCTCAATCGCATTCGTGATCGCGGTCGTCACCTCGTCGGTGCCGAAGACGGTCCTGTTCGCGGTGTTCTCGGGCGTTGCCAACCACATCACCAACGCCCAGCTGATCCCATTCATCTCGAACATGCACACGGCCCTGTGGTGCCTCTGCGGCATTTCGCTCGTCGGCGCGGTCGTGGCCGCGGCGCGTCCCTCTGAGCGCGAGGCACCGGTTGAGGCGGAGCCCGCACTCACGTGAGCACCACCGCTGAGCGACCGCTCCGGATCGGTGAGGTCGCGGAGCTGACCGGGACCACTCCTCGCACGATCCGGTACTACGAGGAGATCGGGTTGCTGCCCGGCGCGGCCGACCGCCCCCAAGGGCAGCACCGCTGCTACACCGTGGCCGACGTCGAGCGCGTCAAGGAGATCGTCCGCCTGCGCGACCTCCTGGGCCTTTCGCTCGAGCAGCTGTCGCGGCTGCTCGAGGCCGAGGCCGCGCGCGCCGAGCTTCGCCGCGAATTCCAACAGACGGAGGATCCCACCGCCCAGCAGGAGATTCTCGAGCAGTCGCTGGGCCACATTGCCGTCCAGCTCGAGCTGGTGCGGGACCGGCGCCGGGAGCTCGAGGAGCTGGAGAAGGAGCTCACCGACCGCCGCCGTCTTGTCCAGCGGCGGCTGAGGGAGGTGTCATCGTGAGATCCGGCGTCGATCGCCGCGCGATGGCCACGCTGTCGGCGGGCCATCTGTTCACGGACATCGCGCAGGGCTCGATCCCCGCCATGCTGCCGTTCCTGATCGCCGAGGATCACCTCAGTTACGCCGCGGCGTCGGCGCTCGTGCTCGCGGCGACGATCTCGAGTTCGGTGATCCAGCCGCTGTTCGGCCACGTCTCGGACCGGCTGTCGTTGCCGTGGCTGATGCCGCTGGGACCTTTCCTCGGAGGCCTCGGCGTGGCCCTGGCCGGAATCGCTCCGAGCTACGGATGGACGTTTGCCGCGATCGTCCTGAGCGGGATCGGGGTCGCGGCCTTCCATCCCGAGGGCTCGCGGTTCGCCAACTACGTCTCGGGCGCCCGGCGCTCCAGTGGGATGAGCCTGTTCTCGGTCGGCGGCAACATCGGATTCGCGCTCGGACCGGTGCTGATGACGCCGTTGCTCGTCGTGTTCGGCATGCACGGCACCGTGTTCGTGCTGATCCCGACATGGCTCATGACGGCCGTCCTGATCCACGAGCTGCCGTGGCTGAAGACCTTCCGCACCGACATCGTCGCCGGACGCGTCCAGAAGGGGGACGAGCACGAGGCGTGGGGCCCGTTCGCGCTGCTCGCGACCGTGATCGCGCTGCGCTCGTTCGTGTACTTCGGCATGGTGACGTTCATCCCGCTGTACTTCATCCACGACCTGCATACCAGCAAGGCGTTCGGCAATGCGGCGCTTTCGGCGATGCTGCTCGGAGGCGCGTTCGGCACTCTCATCGGCGGGCCGCTCGCTGACCGCTTCGGCCGGCGGGCGGTGCTGATCGGCTCGATGGCCGTGCTTCCGCCGCTGCTCGTCGCCTTCCTGCTCTCGCCGGCGGGCCTGGCAGTGATGTTCGCCACGTTCGCCGGCGCCGCAACGATCGCCACGTTCGCGGTGACGATCGTGATGGGCCAGGAGTATCTGCCCGGGCGACTGGGAGTCGCGGCCGGCGTCACGATCGGCCTCTCGATCGGGCTCGGCGGCCTCGGGGCGCCGCTGCTGGGGATCCTCGCCGACGCCCACGGCTTGCGGGCGGTATTCGAGACGATCGCAGTGCTGCCGGTGCTGGCGCTGGCCCTGTCGATTGCGCTGCCGCGGTCCGTGGCTGCCCGCAGGGCACGCCGCGAGCAGGGGCGCCAGGCGCTCAGCGCGAGCCGCGTTCGGGCCTGAAAGCCCGTCGGCCGGGCCGGGCTGCGGCTGAGTCAGCCCACCCAAACGTCGAGAAGTGCAGGAAGGCCGCCCGCAGCGGCGTAACAAACCGAGTTCCTGACCGTAAGTAGGGCGGGGGCGCAGGGACGCCCGGGTGGATCACGCCTTGAGCCTTTACACACGCAGCTTCTCACGCTCCTTGCCGGGCTTTGCCGCGGTCGCGGCCGCGTTGGTCGGGCTCGTCAACATCGCCTCGTCGCTGACCCCGAATATCCGCTGGAGGGGCCATCTGCTCCTCCAACTCGAGCCCGTCGAGGCGATCAGGCTGTTCCACGCGTTCGCGCTGCCCGCCGGCACAGCGCTCCTGATGGTCGCGCCCTATCTGGCCCGGCGCAGGCGGCGGGCGTGGCAGGTGGCGATCGTGCTGATGGTCGTGCTCGGTGCGCTCGACCTGCTGAAGGGACTCGACTTCGAGGAGACGACGGTCACGTGGGCCACTGCCGCGCTCCTGTACGCCGGCAGGGACGGTTTCCGGGTCCGCCACGACCCGGTCACCCTGCGTTCGGCGATCTGGCGGGTGCCCTTGTTGGGGCTGGTCGGGCTGACAGTCACGGCCGTCGCGGCGTGGGTCCTGGCGGGCCACCCGTCGTGGCCGACCGTGGCCCGCGAGACAGGAGACCTGTTGATGTGGCAGACCGGCCCGCTCCACTTCGAGCGTCACATGGCCTTCCATCACCCGTTTGCCTGGATCCCCCTCGACGTCCATTTGATCGAGCTCGTGACGCTGCTCGCGATCGCCTACGTCATCTTCCGCCCGCTGACCATCCCGAGATCCCTGCCCGGCCCGGGCGCACGGGCGGCCGCTGCCGAGCTCGTCCGCGCTCATGGCAGCGACACGCTCTCATTCTTCAAGCTCCGCGGCGACGAGCACTACTTCTTCAGCAGCGATCGGCGAGCCTTCTTCGGCTACCGGATTGAGAACGGCGTGTTGCTGCTCTCTGGCGATCCGGTTGGGCCCGAGGAGTCCTTCCGCGGCCTGCTCCGGGAGCTGCGCGCCTTCGCCGAGACCAGGGGCCTCAAGCTCGGCGCGGTGGGCGCCAGCGAATCTCTGTGTCCGCTCTACGAGGAGCTCGGATTGCGCTCGATCTACCTCGGCGACGAGGCGATCGTCGAGCTCGACCACTTCTCGTTGGAGGGACGCGCGATCCGCAAGGTCCGCCAGTCGGTCCACCGGCTGGGCAAGGCGGGATATACGGCCGAGCTGCATCCACTCAGCGACCTCGATCCCGCGACGGTCGCGGAGGCCGAGCAGATCCTCGAGCGTGGGCTCGACGGCGCTCCGGAGCGTGGCTTCTCGATGGCGATGGACTCGATCCGCTCGCAGCAGTGCAGGGACACCGCCGTCGTGCTGGCGCGCGATCCCGACGGTGCGATCCGCGGGGTGCTCCATTTCGTGCCCGTCTACGGCCGGGAGGCGGTCTCGCTGTCGTTTATGCGGCGGGACCCGAATACGCCTAACGGCCTGACCGAGTTCATGGTCGTCAAGGCGGCGGAGCTGCTGCGCGAGCGGGGCGTGGCCGAGATGTCGCTCAACTTCGCCGCGTTCGCCAAGTGGATGCACAGCCCCGAGAAGCGCTCCGAGCGAGTGCTCGGGAAGCTGATCGCGCTCGGCAACCCCTTCTTCCAGATCGAGAGCCTGTACCGGTTCAATGCGAAGTTCTTCCCGAGGTGGGAGCCGCGTTACCTCATCTATGAGGGTGCTCTGGGGCTGCCGAGAGCGGGGATCGCCGCGCTCTGGGCGGAGGGCCAGCTGTGGAAACCGCCGGTCGGAAGGCCGAACGCGGGCGCGCGGTGATCTTTCCCCACCCGATGACACCGCGATTGCATTAAGGTCGCGCTAACGTTCAGGCCCTCGGCGACCTCCGAAGGCGGTGGTCGGCGGCGCTCGCCGGCAGGATGATTCGCGCGATGCCTGCCTTTGGGGCGCCGGTACGCTTCCCGGCCCTCCGACCTCCGTTACCAGCTTGAACGCTTTCCATCCAGAACATGACAAACAGCCGTCCCCTTTCGGCGTTGCTGCGACAATCGAGGCGCCGGTGGCGATTCTGAGCTACCTGGATGTCGTTCTGCTCGTGCTCGCGGCGCCGATCATGTTGCTGATCGGGGTCCCGGTGGCCGGATATTGCGTGGCTGCTGGCGTCTGGATCCTGGTACGGGCGATCGGAGTCGCGGTCGACCGGGTCGCGAGTGCGAGTGGCGATGCCCGCAGCCAGATCGGCCTACGGATGGCCTACATGTTCGGGCGCCTGTTCGCGCTCGCCCTGACGATCGTTCTGGTTCGGCGTGCGGGGGGCAAGGACGACGGGCTCACTGCGCTCGTCGTGATCGTGTTCGCATTCACCATTCAGCTGGGCACGTCCGCCTTTACCCGTCCGAGGTCGCGATGAGCACAACCCGCAAGGTCCTCCTGTCCATTTTCGGGTTCTACCTGTTCGGGATCGTGCTCCTGCTGCTGATCTATGGCTTCGCGTCGAAGAGGAACAACGTGTTCCAGATCCAGAACGAGTTCAAGCTGGTCAACTGGGTCAACCTTGGCGTATTCAGCATCAATCGGGCGGTCGTGTACCTGATCCTCGCGACGATCGCGACGATCGGGACGATGCTCTGGATCTCCAGGCGAATGCACGCGCGGCCGAACCGGGTGCAGACCGCGGTCGAAGTGATCTTCTCGCTGATGCGCGACAACATCACGCGCGGAAACATGCCTGACGACATGGCGGCGAAGTGGTTCCCGTTTCTCGGGACCCTGTTCCTGTTCATCTGGTACTGCAACCTGATCGGCTACATCCCGCTGCCGACGAACTCCGAGCAGACGTTCAACGTGTTCGGCGCCCACATTCCCTCGTTCGCGCTGTACGCGGCGACTGCGAACATCTCGGTGCCGCTCGCGCTCGCGCTGGTCGTGTTCATCTCGTTCAACGTTGTGGGCGTGCGCGCACAGGGACCGATTGGCTACATCAAGAGCCTGGTCCCAGCGGGCGTCCACGGGGCGATGCTGTTCCTGATCCTCCCGCTCGAAATCGTCTCGACGCTGATGCGGCTGCTCTCGCTGACGATCCGACTGTTTGCGAACATCCTCGCCGGCCACCTGATCATCCTGTTCATGGCCGGGGGGCTCGCAGTGATCCTCGGCCTCCAGGTGCTCGGGTGGTTCACGCTCCCATTCGGAATCCTCGTCTACCTGTTCGAACTCGGCCTCGTGGCCACGCTCCAGGCCTTCATCTTCGCCACTCTTTCCGCCATCTATTTGGCTGGCGCTGTCACCCACCACTAACTGAAACGAAGGAGCTTCGAAGTGCTAGTCATTACACACATCCTCACGTTCGCGGCGTCGTCCGGGGTCGGGGCGGGGCTCGGTATCGGCATCGGCGGCGGTCTTGGCGCGCTCGGCGCCGGCGTCGGCATCGGGATCATCTTCGGCAAGGTGATCGAGGCGGTCACGCGCCAGCCGGAGATGCGAGATGAGATCACCAGCATCCAGTGGCTCGGATTCGCGTTGACCGAGGCGGTCTTCTTTTACGGGCTGGTCGCCGGCCTGCTCTCGTACGTCCTCAAGTAGATGCTCACCACTGCGTCATCGAGCGGGTCGTTCCTGATCACGCCCAACGTCGGGCTGATGATCTGGACGCTCCTGCTGTTCGTGATCTCGATGTACATCCTCTACAAGGTTGCCTTCCCGAGGATCGTCGCGGCGCTCGACCGTCGGCAGAGGGCGATCGAGGACTCGATCGACGCGGCCGACCGCACTCGCAAGGAAGCCGACGAGATCCTGGCCGAATACCGCGAGCGGCTCAAGGAGGCGCGCGGGCAGGCGGAGCAGATCATCGATCGCGCGCGCAAGGCGGGCGAGGTCCACGAACGCGACTCGGAGGCGGAGGCCAAGGCCCGGCGCGAGCAGCTGATGGAACAGACCCGTCGCGAGATCGAGCTCGAGACGCGCCGCGCGATCGAGGACATCCGGCGCGAGGTCGCCGACCTGACGGTGGCGGCGACGGAGAAGGTGACCCGCAAGGTCCTCACCGAGCAGGATCAGCAGCGGCTCGTCCAGGAGGCGCTGAGCGAGCTCGATTTCACGTCACTGAGCCCGGGAGCCAATAACTAGTGGAAGAGATCGGCGAGGTCTACGCACGGGCGCTGTTCGAGGCCGCCCAGGAGCACGGCGTCGTCGATCAGACGCACGATCAGCTCGGACAGTTCGCCCAGGCCGTCAATGACAACAGGGATCTAGCCGTGTTCTTGTTCTCGCCGTACTTCTCGACCGAGGAGAAGAAGGACGGCCTGAAGCGGGCCGTGACGGGCGCCGAGCCGATCTTCATGAACTTCCTCGAGGCGCTCGTCGAGCGCCACCGGATGCCGGCGATCTTCCAGATTCGCGCCCGTTACGAGGAGCTGTGGGACGACGAGCACAAGCTGCTGCCCGTTCAGGTCACGAGCGCCGTCCAGCTCGCCGAGGCCACGGTGCGCAGCATCGGCGATCGGATCGGCGAGCAGACCGGACGCGAGGTCGAGCTCTCGAGCGAGGTGAATCCCGACATCCTCGGCGGAATCGTGCTCAGAGTGGGCAATTTCATCCTCGACGCCTCGATCAGGAACCGACTGGAACAACTTCGAAAGCAAGTAGCGCAGGCATAACGCCTGTCAAGGGAGCCATTTCATGCAGATCAAGCCCGACGAGATCACCTCAATCCTGAAGAGCCGGATCGAAGGACTCGACACCGACGGCGCCGATCTAACCGAGGTCGGCACGGTGCTCTCGGTCGCCGACGGCATCTGCCGGGTCCACGGACTCGACAACTGCATGTCGTTCGAGATGCTCGAGTTGCCCCACGACGTCACCGGGCTGGCGCTGAACCTCGAGTCCGACAACGTCGGTGTGGTGCTATTCGGCGACTGGGAGCAGATCGTCGAGGGCGACACCGTCCGGCGGACCAAGCGACTCATCGACGTCCCGGTCGGCGAGGCGCTCCTCGGTCGAATCGTCGACCCGCTCGGCAATCCGCTCGACGGAAAGGGCGAGATCCGAACGACCGAGAGGCGGCCCGCCGAGCACAAGGCGCCGGGCGTCGTCCAGCGCCAGCCGGTGGTGGAGCCGATGCTGACCGGCCTCAAGGCGATCGACTCGATGATCCCCATCGGCCGGGGGCAGCGTGAGCTCATCATCGGTGATCGTCAGACGGGCAAGACCGCAATCGGGATCGACACGATCATCAACAACAAGGACCGTGATCTGATCTGCGTCTATGTGGCGATCGGGCAGCGCAAATCGACGGTGGTCGCGCTCGCCAACACGTTGGACGACGCCGGCGCGCTCGATAACACGATCATCGTGATGGCGGCGGCCGACGAGGCGGCGCCGATCAAGTTCCTGGCGCCGTACGCCGGGTGCGCGATGGGCGAGTACTTCCTCTACAACGGCAAGGCGGCGTTGGCGATCTACGACGACCTCACCAAGCACGCTTACGCCTACCGCCAGATGTCGCTGCTCCTGCGCCGGCCGCCTGGACGCGAGGCCTACCCCGGCGATGTCTTCTACCTGCACTCGCGGCTACTCGAGCGGGCCGTGAAGCTGAACGAAGACCTCGGCGCCGGGTCGCTGACTGCGCTCCCGGTGATCGAGACGCAGGCCGGGGACGTTTCGGCGTATATCCCGACGAACGTGATCTCGATCACCGACGGCCAGATCTTCCTCGAGCCGAAGCTGTTCTACTCGGGAGTCCGTCCCGCGATCAACGTCGGAATCTCGGTCTCTCGCGTCGGCGGGAACGCCCAGATCACGCCGATGCGCAAAGTCGCGGGCCGGCTGAAGCTCGAGCTTTCCCAGTACCGCGAACTCGAGGCGTTCGCACAGTTCGGCTCTGATCTCGACCAGGAGACCCAGCGCACGCTGGCCCGGGGCGAGCGGCTCGTGAAGACCCTCAACCAGCCCGAGCGCCACCCGATTCCAGTCGAGGATCAGGTCATTCAGATCTACGCGGCCACCAACGGTTATCTCGACCGGATCCTGGTTGACAAGGTCGAGCGGTTCCTCGTCGACCTGACCGACAACGTGCGCGGCAACGACCCCGAGCTGCTGAAGAAGATCGCCGAAGGCGACTGGAGCGACGAGACCCAGAACACCGTCGAGCGGGCCGTGCAGCAGTTCGCCGAGGACTTCGGCTTCGACCTCGACGAGGAGGGCCATCCGCTCGATGAGGATGTGGATGTTCAGACCGGCGGCGAGCGCCCAAGTGGGGAGCGCCGGCCCGACGACAACGAGGAGGCGGCCGAGGCGGCGTAGCGACGCCGTTCGGCCCGTCCAGGCATGCCACAGACTCAACGCGACGTCCGCGACCGTATCGGCGCGGTCAAGAACATCCAGAAGATCACCAACGCGCTGCAGTTGGTCGCCGCCGCGCGCCTGCGCCGCGCCGAGCAGCGGATTGAGGCGCTGCGGCCGTACGCGAGCGCGATCCGCCGGATGACCAAGCAGGCGGCGGAGGCCGCCGGGACCGTGCCGGCGCTCCCGATCATGGACGAGCACGGACACATACGGCGCGTGGGACTACTCCTGATCGCGGGGGACCGTGGGCTCGCGGGCTCATTCAACTCAAACATCGTCCGCGCCGGCGTCGCCGCGGGCCGCAGGTACGACGCCGAGGGCCAGACCGCCGTGTATTTCGCCTCCGGTAGGCGACCGGCGTCGTCGCTGGAATTCCGAGGGCTGGACGTCGCCAAGGCGTTCACCGGCTTCACCGATCGCCCGGCGTACGCCGACGCGCGGCGGATCGCTGACCGGCTGATGTCGGCCTACGTCGACGACGAGGTGGACCGCGTCGAGGTCTTCTACAACGGCTATATCTCGCCGCTCTCCCAGGTCGTAAGGCGTGAGACACTGCTGCCGCTGCAGCAGGCGACCGTGCTCGAGGAGGAGGAGGACGATGTCGATGACGGGGACAAGCCCCGCTACCGCGCGCTGGTCGAGTACGAACCCGACCCCGAGGAGATCCTGGAGCGGCTGGTGCCCGACTACGTCGAGATCTCGATCTACCGCGCCCTGCTGGAGTCGACGGCATCCGAGCACGGGGCGAGGATGACCGCGATGCGCAACGCCTCCGATAACGCTCGAGACCTGATCCAGGATCTGACCCTCGAGATGAACCGCGCCCGCCAGGCCGAGATCACACAGGAGATCTTGGAGGTTGTCGGCGGGGCCGAGGGGTTGGCTGGCTAAGTGGCCGCCCGATGACGACCACCCCATCTAGACTGGAGAACCACATGTCAGCCACCACCGAAGAGACCTCAGAGAAAACCGAGAAGGCGACCCAGAACGTCGGGCGCGTCGAGGAGATCCAGGGCGTCGTGATCGAGGCCGTGTTCCCCGACAAGCTGCCCGAGATCAATCACGCGATCAAGATCCGCCGGCCCGAGGCGGCACGCGCCGAAGAGGACATCGACATCAGCGCCCAGGAGGAGCCGTATCTGGTCTGCGAGGTCCAGCAGCATCTCGGCGACGAACGCATCCGCGCCGTCGCGATGGACACGACCGACGGCCTCTCCCGCGGCACCGAGGTGATCGATACCGGCGCGCCGATCACGGTCCCCGTCGGCCCCCAGACGCTCGGTCGGATCTTCAACCTGCTCGGCGACCCGATCGACCTCGGCGAGCCACTCGCCAGCGACGTCGAGCGCTGGCCAATCCATCGCCCCGCGCCGACCATCGAGGCCCTGACGCCGACGACCGAGATGTTCGAGACCGGGATCAAGGTCATCGATCTGCTGGCGCCGTACGCAAAGGGGGGCAAGGTCGGTTTGTTCGGCGGCGCCGGCGTCGGCAAGACCGTGATCATCCAGGAGCTGATCCACAACCTCGCCTCGGAGCACGGCGGCCTGTCGGCATTCTGTGGCGTCGGCGAGCGCTCGCGCGAGGGCAACGACCTGTGGCTCGAGATGAAGGAGTCCGGGGTGCTCGAGAAGACGATGCTCGTCTTCGGGCAGATGAACGAGCCTCCCGGAGCGCGCATGCGCGTTGCCCTGTCCGGCCTGACGATGGCGGAGTACTTTCGCGACCAGGAAGGCCAGGACGTGCTCCTGTTCATCGACAACATCTTCCGCTTCGTCCAGGCGGGGTCCGAGGTATCGGCACTGCTGGGACGGATGCCCTCGCAGGTGGGCTACCAGCCCACGCTGGAATCGGAGATGGGCCAGCTGCAGGAGCGAATCACTTCCACCCGCAAGGGCTCCGTCACCTCGATCCAGGCGATCTACGTGCCCGCCGACGACCTCACCGACCCGGCCCCGGCGTCGGTCTTCGCGCACCTGAACGCGACCACGACGCTGTCGCGCTCGATCGCGGAGAAGGGCATCTACCCGGCCGTCGACCCGCTCGACTCGACCTCGACGATCCTCAAGCGCGAGATCCTCGGCGACGAGCACTTCGACGTCGCCAACGAGGTCAAGCAGGTACTCCAGCGCTACCGCGATCTCCAGGACATCATCGCGATTCTCGGGATCGAGGAGCTCTCAGACGAGGACCGGGTGACCGTCAACCGGGCCCGCCGGATCGAGCGCTTCCTGTCCCAGCCGTTCTTCGTCGCCGAGCAGTTCACGGGCACGCCAGGCGTGTTCGTGCCGATCGCGGAGTCGATCCGCGGCTTCAAGGAGATCCTCGAGGGCAAGCACGACGACCTGCCCGAGCGGGCGTTCTTCCTGAAGGGGACGATCGACGACGTCGTGAGGGATGCCGCCGGCGCGGCGGACGACAAGCCCGACCAGGCCGACGACGAGGCCGAGGACCGCGAAGCCCGCGAGGACGAGAGCGCTGGCGACAGCGACCGCGACAGCGACGAGTAGCGGGTAGCTATGGCGTACGAGAAGTTCTCGGTCGAGGTCCTGACGCCCGAGGGTGAGGTGTTCAACGACGAGGTCGAGATGATCTCGACGCGAACCGCCGTCGGCTCGATCGGTGTCCTCGCCCACCACCAGCCGCTGCTGGCGATGCTGGACCCGACCGAGCTTCGTCTTTACAAGAGCCAGTCCGAGGTCGTCCGGTTCGCACAGGCAGAGGGCTACATGCAGGTCGCCAACGAGCGGGCGCTGATCCTTGTGGAGGAGGCGCACCAGCCGGAGCAGCTCGATACCGCTCAGCTGCGCGAGCATCTGAGGCAGGCCGAGCAGCAACTCGAGTCCGCCGGCGAAGATTCGGAGCGCCGGCGCGCCGCGGAACGCGACAAGCGGCGCTGGGAAGCGTTTCTGCGCGTCGCCCAGGGTTCGTGAGGTGCGCGGGCAGCACCGGCGGACGCCATGCGGCGCGACGCGTCCGCCCGCGGCGAGCCCGCGCACTCCTCAAGCCCAGCTTACGTGCTGATCAGGTGCGCTTTTATGCTCCTTGAGAGCGATGCTTGACGAACGGGTCCTGGCCGAGCGGCTGATTTCCTACGACACATCACGCCGCGATGTGCTGGTCGCGGCCGCAGGATTCGTGAAGGGTTGGCTCGAATCCCGCGATATCGAGGTCCGCGATCACGAGCACAACGGGCTGCCCGTGCTGGTGGCCGAGGTCGGCCCACGCGAGGGTAAGCACCCCTGCGTGGTATTCCACGGGCATCTGGACGTGGTGCCCGGCCGCCCGGAGCAGTTCGAGCCGCGCGTTGAGGGCGACCGGCTTTATGGGCGCGGCGCCTACGACATGAAGGCGGCGCTCGCGGCGATGATGTGCGCGCTCAAGGACCTGGAGCAACAGGACCGAGTCGTGGTCCGGCTGACGTGCGTGCCCGATGAGGAATCCGAGGAAATTGACGAGCGTTCCACCGAGGATGTCGTCAGACGCGGACTCGGTGGCGACTTCGCCATCACCGGTGAGCCGACCGATCTGCACATCGGGATCGAGGCCAAAGGGGTGCTGGTGATGCGGATCGAGGTTCATGGCCGTGCCGCGCACAGCTCGACGCCGTGGCTGGGCGAGAACGCGGTGCTGAAGGCGATCGACGTCTTCCGCGCGATTGAGTCACTCCCGTTCACGCGCCTGTCTTCGGAGATGTTCGACTCTCCGTCGCTCAATCTGGGACGGATCCAGGGCGGCGATGCGCTCAACAAGGTGCCCGACCTGTGCACGATGGCCGTCGACGTCCGCTACCTCCCCGGCCAGGATCCAGGGGAGATTCTCGAACAGGTCCGCACGATCCCGGGAATCGAGGTCACCCGGACGTTCATCTGGCCGCCTGTCACCGTGTCCCGTGCCGACCCCTACGTCCGCGCGCTGCGTGGGGCCGTGTCGCGGTCGATCAGCGGCGAGGTGATGAGCGTCGGCAGAGACGGGGCATCGGATGCCGCCGCATTCCTGGGGGCCGGGATACCCGCGGTCGAATTTGGACCGGAGGGGGCGGGCCATCACGGCCCGGAGGAGTGGGTCTCGCTGGCCTCGCTCGCCCGCTATCGCCGGGCGCTCGGCGACTTCGTCCGAGCGCTCCCGCTGTGGCTGGAAGAGAGCACCAGCCGCAATGGGCAGCTCACGGATCCGCTCGGAATGCCGGAGTCGGTCGAGGGAGGGCTGGCGTGAGGCTGATCCCCGATACCCGGCGCGGGATGCTGTGGCGGTTCGCGCTCGGAGCGCTGATCGTGATCGCGTTCACGGCGACCACGACCGCGGTCGCCGGCCTGCTCCAGTTCAAGCAGTTCACGGACTACCTGTCGCTCTCGCCAGTGATCAAGAACGCCGCAGTCTCGGTGGCCGACCCCGGGAATCCCCAGACGTTGCTGCTGATCGGCTCAGACCACCGCGCCGGCGAGCCGTTCAGCGCGGCCAACACGGACACGATGATGCTCGTGCGCATGGACCCGAACTCCTCGACGATCAACGTCCTGTCAGTGCCCCGCGACCTGAAGGTTCAGATCGAAGAAGGTGGCGTGATGACCACCGACAAGCTGAATTCGGCGTATTCGATCGGGGGGCCGAACCTGCTGCTCAAGGTGCTCAAGCAGCAGGTGTTTCCGGGCCTGCACGTCAACCACATCATCGACGTGAACTTCGGCGGCTTCGAGGATCTAGTCGACGCGATCGGCTGTGTCTATACCGATGTCGACCACCGCTACTACAACAACACCGCGTATACCGACTACTCGAGCATCGACATCCAGCCCGGCTACCAGAAGCTGTGCGGCACCGATGCGCTCGAGTTCGTGCGGTTTAGGCACACCGACAACGATCTCGTCCGGAACGCCCGCCAGCAGGACTTTCTGCGCTGGGCCAAGGACCAGTTCAGCTCGACGCAGCTGTTCAACCAGCGCAATCAGCTGATCAAGATCTTCGGACAGCACACCGAGACCGACCACAACCTGCACACCGTTGACGGGCTGATCAACCTATTCGACCTCGTCGCGTTCTCGGCCGGCCACGCGATAAAGCAAGTGACGTTCCCCGCGATCTTCCTGCCCTGCAACTCCGGGGCGCCGACTCAGCTTGGCGCGCCGACGACGCAGACGCCCTGCTACGTGACCGCCAACCCGCCCGCGGAGGCGAGAACGTACCGGGCGTTCATGACGCCGACACGGGCATCGAGCGCCAGCGCGTCTCACGCTCCGCCCAAGCATCACGGCAACCGCCCGCCGACGGCGAACCTGACCCCGGACCTGGCGGACGGCACGACGCAGGCATCGGCGATGCCGCACACCAACCTGCCGGTCTATGTGCCGCGGCTGATCGCGACGAACTCCCAGTACTGCACGAACGCGACCTGCCCGATCGGGCCGATCGCCAACTCATATCCGCGCGGATACACGCTGCACGACCAGCAGGGCAATCCCCACGCCGCCTATCGGATGACGCTCGTGATCAACCCCGTCCTCGGCCAGTACTACGGCGTGCAGGGGACCACCTGGCAGAACCCGCCGATCCTCAACAAGCCGACCGAGACGGAGACGATCGGGGGCAAGCAGCTGATGCTGTATTTCAACGGCCATGAGCTGTTGCTCGCGGCGTGGCGCACGCCGCAGGGCGTCTACTGGATCTCCAACACCCTCACCGACACGCTCAGCAACCAGCAAATGCTGGGGATCGCGGCGTCGCTGACGCGGGCGAGCTAGGACACTAGCCGCGTCCCCGCCGTACCCTGATGCCGCGGCCAGCGCGTGTACCCTTGGCCGCTCGATGAGCTCAGCCCGCGAACCGATTGCCGTCATCGGCACCGGGTACGTCGGATTGGTGTCCGCGGCCGGTTTCGCCGACCTCGGCAACGAGGTCTGGTGCGTCGATGTCGACGCCAACAAGATCGCTCGCCTCGAGCGGGGCGACATCCCCATCTACGAGCCGGGCCTGGCCGAGGCGGTGGCGCGCAACCGCGAGCGCCTGCACTTCTCGACCGACCTCGCTCCGGCCCTCGAGCACGCTCGCCTGCTGTTCGTGGCGGTGGGGACGCCGCCGACGTACTCCGGTGACGCCGATCTCTCCTCCGTCCATTCGGTGGTCGCCGCGATGCCGCCCTCCAACCGGCACGCGCTGGTGATGAAGTCCACGGTGCCGGTCGGCACCGGCGCCGCGATCCAGCGGGTGTTCGTCGAGCAGGGGAAGCCAGGGTTCGCGTACGTCTCGTGTCCGGAGTTCCTCAAGGAGGGGTCGGCCATCGCAGACTTCCGCGCGCCCGATCGGGTCGTGATCGGTGACGAGGCCGACTGGGCCGGAGACGCCGTCGTCGATCTCTATGCGCCCCTGGACGCGCCGCTTATCCGCACCGATATCTACAGCGCCGAGATGATCAAGCTCGCGGCGAACGCGTTCCTGGCCACCAAGATCTCGTTCATCAACGAGATCGCCAACGTCTGCGAGGAGACCGGGGCCGACGTGCTCGAGGTGGCGCGCGGGATGGGCCTCGATCACCGGATCGGCCCGCATTTCCTCAAGCCCGGTATCGGCTTCGGCGGCAGTTGCTTCGCCGGCGAGGAGACGGTGCTTGTACGCCACCGCGGCCGGACGACTCTGATGAGCTTTGAGCGGCTGTGGAACCGGCTCTCCGTCGAGGAGGATCAGCTGCAGGAGGGGTTGATCGAGCCGGCCAACCTCGAGGTCATGTCGTGGGTCGCGGGCGCAGAGGCGCCGCAGTTTCTGCCGGTGATGTGCCTGACCCGCCGGGACTGCGAGGGGGAGCTGCTCGACGTGCGTACGAAGATGGGGCGGACCGTCAGCTGCACGCCGGATCACGGCTGGATCGTCGGCGACGGGCGCGGCGGCGAGCCGCGCTTCAAGCTGGCCGCCGATTTGACGACCGCCGACTGGGTGCCGATCGCCCTGGGCCGGGGCGAAGACTGGGAGGGAACCAAGGTCGCGTCGCTGATGGCCGCCGCCGAGGCCGCAGAGCTGTCCCCCGAGCAGCTGATCGTCAGGCCGCGGAGGGAGGCGATCGACGAGCTCGTGACCCGGTCGTTAGTGCAGCGGCGCCACGTCTTTGCGCGGTCCAGGTCGGTCGCGGCTCGGACCGGGGAGGTGAGGCGGACCGGGACGGTACGACTGGACGAGCTCGCGCTCGCCGAGACTCCGCTCGGCGGAGCGACGATCAGCACGACGAAGAACGGCAACCAGCCCAGAACCGAGATGCAGTTGGATCACTCGTTCTGGCGCATCGTGGGCCTGTACCTGGCCGAGGGGAACACGACCGTCGACATATCCAACCGCTACCGGGTGCAGTGGTCGTTTCACCCCTCGCGCGAGCAGCATCTCGCCGATGAGGTCCTCGCGTACTGGCTCCGTCAGAACGTACGGGCGAGGGAGTTCGACACGCCGACCTCACACCGCGTCGAGGTGGCTTCGCGGCTCGTCGGGACGTGGTGGACCGCCGTGCTGGGCCTTGGTCGCACCAGCTACGAACAGCGCCTTCCCGATCTCATCTGGGAGCAACCCGATTCATACCAGTGGGCGCTGCTATCGGCCCTGTTCGAAGGAGACGGATCGTGGTCGCTGGTCAACGGTGGACCCAGCGTGATCATCGAATTCGGGACGGTGAGCGACCAGCTCGCGGACGGGGTCATGCGACTGCTTGGTCAGCTCGGGGTCGTCGCGTCCCATCGCGTGGGCCGCGCGGCGAAGTCGACGAAGGACACACACTGGATCCGGATCGCCGGGGCCGATCAGGTCGAGCGGGCGATCGGGTTGGTCCCGGAGCGTGATCGTGCTGGAGTAACGGCCTCGATCGCGCGCCAGCGCAAGCGGATCGCACCAACGGGTTATCGGCGATTCGGCGACGGGCCCGCGTGGGTGCGAATCACGTCCACCGAGCGGAAGATCCACCGGGGTCCCGTCTACTCACTCGAGGTTCCCTACGCCCACACCGTCGTCGTCACGCACGGGGTGACGACCCCCCAGTGCTTCCCCAAGGATGTGTCCGCCCTCAAGCAGCTCGCCGGCAACTCGGGCTACCACTTCCAGCTCCTGACCGCGGTTATCGAGGTCAATGAGCTGCAGAAGCGCCGGGTGATCGCGAAACTGCAGAAGCATCTCGGCTCGCTGATCGGAACGAAGGTGGCGCTGCTGGGGCTGGCGTTCAAGGCCAACACCGACGACATGCGCGAGGCCTCGTCGCTGGTGCTCGCCGCCCGGCTGCAGGCGGACGGCGCGCACGTACGGGCCTACGACCCCGTTGCTGAAGAGGAGGCCCGAAAGCTGATGATCGGAGTTGAATTCGCGAGTTCCGCGCTGGATGCGCTCGAGGGGGCGGACGCGTGCGTGATCGTGACCGAGTGGGGCGAGTTCGCGGACCTCGACTGGAACGAGGCTGCCGACCGGATGGACGGGCGGCTGGTCATCGATGGGCGCAACTACGTCGATCCGGAAGCCGTGAGGATGGCGGGATTAGAATACGAGGGGATCGGGCGTTAGTGCACCGATGCGACAGGGGGCGATGAAGTGCAGGCTTTGATCCTCGCCGGGGGGGAGGGCACGCGGCTGCGGCCGTTGACCCTGACGATCCCCAAGCCGGTCGTGCCCCTCGTCGATCGCCCGTTCATCTCCTACATGCTCGAGTGGCTATCCAGCCACGGGATCGACGACGTGATCCTCTCGTGCGGATTCATGGCGGACGGCGTGCGTGACGTGCTCGGAGATGGCTCGGCGCTCGGGATCCAACTCCGTTACGTGGACGAGCCGGAGCCATTGGGAACGGGCGGCGCGCTGAAATACGCCGAGGACCTCCTCGGCGAGCGGTTTTTCATGCTCAACGGCGACGTGCTCGCCGATTTCGACCTGACCGCTCAGCTGGCCCAGCACGAACGGACCGGTGCGAAGGCGACGCTGGCGCTGATCGCCGTCGACGATCCGTCGGCGTACGGGCTCGTCCGCCAGAACGCCGACGGCTCGGTCCGCGAGTTCGTCGAGAAGCCGCGCCCGGAGCAGATCGACTCGAACCTGATCAGCGCCGGGGCCTACATCCTCGAGCACGATGTGCTCGATGGCATGGCGCCGGCGGGCACGAACATCTCGATCGAGCGCGAGGTCTTCCCGACGCTGATCGACCGCGGCCTGTTCGGACATGCCGCGAGCGGCTATTGGCTCGACATCGGGACGCCCGAGCGCTACCTCCAGGGGACTTACGACATCCTCAAGGGCAACGTCACGACCCAGATCGGCCGGCGGCTGAAGGACAGCGGCCTGACGCTCGCCCATCAAGCCACGATCGAGGGTGGCATCATCGCGCCGGCACTCGCCGGGGCGGGGTCGGTCGTCGAACGGGATGCGGTGGTGGGCCCCTGCGCCGTCCTCGGCCGCGAGGTGAGGGTGCAGCAGGGTGCGCGAGTCGAGGGCTCGGTGCTGCTCGATGGGGTCACCCTGGGAGCGGGGAGCACCGTGAGCTCGGCGATCATCGGCCCCGACGTGAAGATCGGAGAGAGCTGCCAGATCGAGGCCGACGTCGTGATCGGCGAGGGCGCCACGATTGGACCGAACAGCATCCTCGAGTCCGGCGCGCGTATCTTCCCCGGCGTGGAACATCCCGAGGCGGCGATCAGCTCTTGACCACGACGACCGATCTGGGGCGGGAAGCCATCGCGTCAGTCGACCGCGAGGGGCAGCTCGACGACATTCTCGGGCTGCCCGATCAGCTCCGCGACGCGTTGTGGCGCGTCGAATCCGCCAACCTCCGGCCCGAGGACGCTCCGGGCGGGCTCGTCGTCGCCGGCATGGGCGGGTCGGCGATCGGAGGCGCGCTGGCGCGCGCGGCGCTGGGCGATCGCGCCTCGCGTCCGATCGTCCTCGCACGCGGCTACGCCCTGCCGGCGTGGACGACGCCGGACACCGCGGTCCTGTGCTCCAGCTACTCCGGCAACACGGAGGAGACGCTCGCGATCTACGACGCCGCGGGCGCCCTGGGAGCCCGCCGGATCGTCGCCACGACCGGCGGCAAGCTGGCGGAGAGCGCGCGCGAGGACGGGGTGCCGGTGGTCCCGCTTCCCGGCGGGTTCCAGCCGCGGGCCGCGGTCGCCTACGCGCTCGTGGTGGCGCTCGAGGTCGCGGGCCTGTGCGGCGCCGGAGAGCTGCTGCACGCCGAGATCGACGTCGCCGCGGCACACGCCGAGGAGCTGGTCGCCGAATGGGGACCCGAGGGCCACGATTCCTGCCTGGCGAAGGACCTGGCGCGGTCGCTGCACGGAACGATCCCGCAGATCGCCGGCGCCGGCCTGACATCCCCGATCGCGTATCGCTGGAAGACCCAGATCAACGAGAACGCGAAGACCCCATGCTTCTCCGACGACCTGCCCGAGCTCGACCACAACGAGATCGTCGGGTGGGAGGGAGCCTCCGAGCTCGGCCGCTTCAGTGCCGTGTTCCTCGACGACTCCGACCTGCATCCACGCATCCGCCAGCGGATCGAGCTCACGCGTGGACTGATCGCCAGCAATGCGGTCGGGACCTACCGGGTGGAGGGAGTCGGCGAGACGCGCACCGGCCGCCTCGTCTCGCTGGTCCTGCTCGGCGATCTCGTGTCGCTGTACCTGGCGGTCCTCCGCAACGTCGATCCGACGCCGGTCCCGTCGATCGAGCATCTCAAGCACGCCCTGGCCAAGGGTTAGTTAGAGGCGCGCTTCCGCGCGCCTGTGGTGTGGCCCGGGTTGGCCCCGGCGCGATCGAGGGCCGGGGGCCGCTAGTGCAGCGCGATCCCGCGCTGCTCGTACAGGCGCCGGTCGGCGGTGGCGAGCAGCTCGGTGACCGTGCTGCCGTCGTCCGGGAAGGACGACGTGCCGACCGTGAGATCCCAGGGGGCGCGAAGGCCCAGGGCCTCCTGGCGCTCCGGGATCTGGCTGGTGATGCGGTTGATGACCACGTCCGCGCCCTCGGCGCCCTGCTCGACGAGCAGCAGGCCCATCTCGTCGCCGCCGATCCGCCCGACGACGTCGTCCGCGCGGGCCGAATCCTTGAGGAGGTGTGCGGCGTCCTTGAGCAGCTCATCGCCGGCGAGGTGGCCCTCGGTGTCGTTGACGCCCTTGAGGTTGCGGACGTCGACGTAGGCGAGCACGAACCGCAGGTTGTAGCGCCGGGCCCGCGCCAGCTCGCGCTCGAGGGCCTCGATGAAACCGCGGCGGTTGAGGACGCCGGTCAGCGGGTCGGTCAGGGCGGCGGCCGTGACCGCGGCGAACTGCCCCGCCTGACGCTTGACGCGGCGCGTGGCCACAAACGCGGCGGTCGCGGTGGCGGCCGCCAGGGCCAGCGAAAAGGCCAGCGCCAGCCACACCCATCCGGGAACGATCCGCTCGATCTCGGTGATCGCTTTGCCCACCTGACGACGCCGCGCTCGAGCTCGAGCCGTTGTTGGCGTGACCGGTCGAATGTCCGTGCTGCGGTGCGGATCCCCGGGCTCCGGTGGTGGCGGTCCCGGTCGCGGCGGTCAGCAGCGGCGTCGCCGCGGCCGCGGTGAGCGCCCGCGACGGCGTCAACCCCAGCGCCGCTCCAAGGCCGTTCGTGACCGGAGTGGGCGTGGCGATGTGGGTCGTGCCGAGCAGGCCGGCGATGTCAGACGGAAGGTTGGAGCCCGTGTTCGACGGCGAAGTGTTGTGATGGGGGGTGGTCGTCCCGGACGACGGGGCCGGTGCCGGCGACGGGGCCGGTGCCGGCGACGGGGCCGGTGCCGGCGGTGTGGTCGAGGTCGGCGTCACCGTCACCGGGGGCTGGCCCGCGAGGAACCGCGCGCTCGGGGCCGGCGTGGGGGTGGTGCCGTTGTTGCCGACGTGGGGTTGCCTGCTCGTGCCGACGGCACCAGGTTGGTCGCCCTGGCCGCCGCCGGGGCCGCCCGACTGCCTGCCGCCACCGCCGTGCTGAGGTCCGCCACCCTGGTGCGAGATGATCGTCGTCGACGGCGGCGTGCCGCCCCCGCGGGAGCCGCTGCCCTGGTGTGACCGCTCGCCGCCGCCTCCGCCGGCGCCGCCTCCGCCGGCGCCGCCGCCCTGGCCCCCGGCGGGCGTGGTCGAGGTCGTCGTGGTCCCAGCCGAGCTGGAACCTGAGCCCTGAGAGCCCTGGGAACCCTGGGAACCCTGGCCGCCGTTGCCCCACGATCCGTGATTGCCGTTGCCGCCCCAATTGCCCGACGAGTGTCCGTGGCGTCCGCCGCCCTGGTCGGGTCCGCCCACGAACGGTGATGCCGTGGGCGCCGGTGAGGACGGCTGCGGGGACCGGGCGGGCTGCGATGCACCTTGCCAGCCCGCGCTGCCCTGACCGCCGTGGCCATGCCAGGCGGTGTGCTCGGCGGCGGCGCGCCAGCTACCGGCGTCGCCCGACGCGGCGGCCGTACCGACCGCCGAGGCCACGCCGACGCCAGCGCCACTGGCGCCGATCAGCAGTAAAACTGCGCAGATCCCCTTACCACGTTTGATCATCAGAGCAAAAATATTCGAAACGGTCGCGAGACTCTTTCTCGACTCCCGAAGATGGACGTTGCAACCATCGTATTCCTGCCGCTCCAGATAATCGGTATTTACTCGACAAGTGTCGTATCGGCTGTCGCGGGCTCAAACCTTAGTTTTGCATGGGTTTTCGTAGAGCAAAAACGGGGCGTGCGAGGCAAGATCGGCACCTAGAAGTCGGGGCATCACATACAGCAATTTGGTGTAACGACCTGAGCCGACGGCGGCCGAACGCCCGCCGTGGCCGGGCCGACGGAGCCGGAACGCACGCGGTGGCTGGGTCCGCTCCCAAACCTTGACACTCTCGTGGTAATGTTTGCCCCGGATGGATGCACTCACGATCCATGAGGCCGCCGAGACGACCGGTTGGTCGGCGCGGATGCTTCGTTACGTCGAACGCACCGGGCTGGTGACGTCCGAGCGGTCGGCTTCGGGTTACCGGCTCTACCGAGCCGCCGAGCTTCAGCGGTTGCGAACTCTCAAGGAGCTGCTCGCGCGCTTCGATATCGGGCTGTCCGACGTCGCCTTCGCGTCGCGGATGGCGAGCGACGCGCAGTTGCGCGAAGCGGTACAGGGGTGGCTCGAGGCGCAGCCCCGGCGTCCGGACAACGTGGATCCCGAAGACTGGCTCCGATTCGAGCAGGACAAGCACCAAAAGCTGCTGGCCGCCGCGTAGACCGGCCCGCTCCGACACCAAACGACTAGGACGATGGAGACGCGATGAGCACCACTGCCGCCACGACGGATTTCAAGGTCGCCGACCTGCAGCTTGCGGAGTTCGGCCGCAAGGAGATTCGGCTGGCTGAGCACGAGATGCCGGGGTTGATGGCGATCCGGCGCGAATACGCCGATCGCCAGCCCCTGGCCGGCGCGAGGATCACGGGCTCGCTGCACATGACGATCCAGACGGCGGTACTGATCGAGACGCTGGTCGCGCTCGGAGCGGAGGTCCGATGGGCGTCGTGCAACATCTTCTCGACCCAGGATCACGCCGCCGCGGCCGTGGTCGTGGGTCCGGAGGGAACACCCGATGACCCCCGCGGGGTGTCGGTATTCGCGTGGAAGGGCGAGACGCTCGATGAGTACTGGGCCTGCACCGAGCGGGCGCTGAGCTGGGCGGGTGCGCCTGATTACAGCGGGCCGAACATGATCCTCGACGACGGCGGCGACGCCACGCTGCTGGTGCACAAGGCCGTGGAGTACGAGCGCAACGGGTCCGTCCCCGATCCCTCGACCGCCGACTCGGAGGAGTTCGCGATCGTGCTCGCCCTGCTGCAGCGCTCGTTCGACGACGACCCGCAGCGCTGGACGAAGATTGCCGCGGATATCAAGGGCGTGACCGAGGAGACGACGACGGGTGTCCACCGGCTCTATCAGTTTGCGCTCAGCGGAGAGCTGCTGTTCGCCGCGATCAACGTGAACGATTCGGTCACCAAGTCGAAGTTCGACAACAAGTACGGCTGCCGGCATTCGCTGATCGACGGGATCAACCGTGCGACCGACGTGCTGATCGGCGGGAAGGTCGCGGTGGTCTGCGGGTACGGCGACGTCGGCAAGGGCTGCGCCGAGTCGCTACGCGGGCAGGGCGCCCGGGTGGTGATCACCGAGATCGACCCGATCTGCGCCCTGCAGGCCGCGATGGACGGCTACCAGGTGTCCACGCTCGACGACGTGCTCCACACCGCGGACATCTTCATCACGGCGACCGGCAACCGCGACGTGATCAGGGCCGATCAGATGGCGCGGATGAAGCACCAGGCGATCGTCGGGAACATCGGCCACTTCGACAACGAGATCGACATGACGGGCCTGAGCGGGATCCAGGGCATCCAGCGGATCAACATCAAGCCCCAGGTCGACGAGTGGGTGTTCTCCGACGGCCACGCGATCATCGTCCTGTCCGAGGGCCGTCTGCTGAACCTCGGCAACGCGACCGGCCATCCGAGCTTCGTGATGTCGAACTCGTTCACCAACCAGGTGATTGCGCAGATCGAGCTGTTCGGGCATCCGGATGCCTACGAGAAGCGCGTCTACACGCTGCCCAAGCACCTCGACGAGAAGGTGGCGCGGCTGCACCTCGGGTCGCTCGGCGTGAAGCTGACCCAGCTGACCCCCCAGCAGGCCGCCTACCTCGGCGTGCCGGCCGACGGGCCGTACAAGCCAGATCACTACCGCTACTAGTCGAGGCTGTCGCGCTAACTGTGCCGGGGTGCCTTTGCCGGAGAGGCTGGTCGTTTTACGCAAACAGGGTTTGCGTTTCGCGACCAGCCTCGGTTCTCCAGGCGATTTGCTTGTGCGACGGCCTCGGCCAGAGACGGCCGCCAACGGTCATCATGGGGTGAGCAATGGCGCGTGCCTCGATCCCGCCGCATGACGTCGCGGACCTGTCGCTCGCGCCCGATGGCGCGGACCGGATCGAGTGGGCGGCTCAGCAGATGGCGGTGCTCGCGAGAATTCGGGAACGGTTCGAGTCGCAGCGGCCCCTGGCCGGGACGAGGATCGCGGCCTGCCTGCACGTGACCGCCGAAACCGCGAATCTGGTGCTGACGCTGATCGCGGGCGGCGCGGAAGCGGCGCTCTGCTCGGCGAATCCGCTGTCGACCCAAGATGACGTCGCCGCCGCATTGGTGGTCGACCACGGCGTCGAGGTCAGGGCTATACGCGGGGAGGACCTCGACGCTTATGCGCGGCACGTGCGGGCGCTGCTCGACGGCTCGCCGCAGGTGACGATCGACGATGGCGCCGATCTGCTGATGACCGCGCACGCCGCCGGCGGCCGGCGGCTCGACGAGTTGATCGGCGGCACCGAAGAGACGACGACCGGACTGGTCCGCCTGCGCCGGCTCGAGGAGAACGGCGAGCTCACATGTCCCGTGATCGCGGTCAACGAGGCGCGGACGGAGCGCGCGCTCAACGATCGGCACGGCACGGGCCAGTCCGCCCTTGACGGGGTCGTCCGCGCGAGCCACGTGCTGCTCGCAGGCCACACCGTCGTCGTCGTCGGCTACGGCTGGGCTGGGCAGGGAATCGCCGAGCGGGCCCGCGGGGCCGGCGCGGCGGTGATCGTCTGCGAGGTCGACCCGTTGCGCGCGCTCGAAGCGCGCATGGCGGGCTACCAGGTGATGACCGCGCTCCAGGCCGCCGAGCGGGGCGACATATTCATCACCGTGACCGGCTCGCGCCGAGTGCTGCGGCGCGAGCACTTCGAGCGGATGAAGGACGGTGCGCTGCTCGCGAACGCCGGCCATTTCGACGTCGAGCTGGACCTTGAGGAGCTTCGGGAGCTGGCGAGCGGTGGCATCCGGCAGGTGCGGCCGCTGGTCGAGCAGTACGAGCTCGAGGACGGGCGGCGGCTGAACCTGCTGGCCCGTGGCCGCGTCGTCAACCTGGCCGCCGCTGAGGGGCACCCGGCGGCAGTGATGGACGTCTCGTTCGCGCTCCAGGCGCTGTGCGTGGAGGAGCTCGTCCGCAGTCGCGGCGTGCTGCCGGCTGGGGTTCATCAAGTCCCGGCCGAGATCGACCGCGAGGTGGGCAGCCTGAAGCTGGCCGCGCTGGGGGTGGAGATCGATCAGCCCACCCCGGAGCAGGCGCACTATCGCGAATCGTGGGGCTAGCCCTCCGGCCTGACGGCGACGACGCCGTTTTGAGAGGATCAGCGGCGATGGCACGCTCGGCCGCCCGGACGACCTCTGCGATGAGGTTGGCCGGGGTCGATCTCGGCGGCACCAAGATCGAAATCGTGATCGTCGATGAGGGCAACACGGTGCTGGGCTCGGTGCGTCGCGCCACGCCCACGACCGGCGGACCCCCAGACGTCGCCGCGGCGATCGCGCTGGCGGTCAGGGACGCGTGCACGGCGGCGGGCGTGTTGCCGTCTGCGCTGGGGGCGATCGGCGTGGGCTCGCCCGGCATCGCCGACGTCAAGACCGGCACGATCTCGAGCGCGCGCAACCTGCCGGGTTGGGAGGGCAGTTACGAGCTCGGGCCGGCTCTGTCCGGCGAGCTGGGACCGCCGGTATTCGTGGGCAACGACGTGCAGGTCGCGACCGATGCGGAGTTCGCGCTGGGGGCCGGTAAGCCGTACAGGTCGCTGATCGGCGTGTTCTGGGGGACCGGCGTCGGAGGCGGGCTGATCCTGGATGGAGAGCCGTGGCTGGGGAGGGGCGGCGCCGGGGAGATAGGCCACACCGTGATCAGGGTCGGCGGGCGGCGCTGCGGGTGCGGCCGCCTGGGCTGCATGGAGGCCTACGCCGGCCGCGCGGCGATGGAGGCCAGGGCACGCGAAAAGGTCAAGAAGGGAGCCAAGACCGACCTGTTCAAGCTAATGGATAGGCACGAGCGCACGCGGCTCACGAGCGGAATCTGGGCGCGAGCACTCGAGCACGACGACAAGCTGGCGACGGAGTTGATCGACGAGGCCGTCGAAGCGCTGGGCGCCGGAATCGGGTCGGCGATCAATCTGCTCGACGTCGAAGCCGTCGTGATCGGCGGTGGACTGGGCGTGCGCTTCGGCCAGCCGTTCGCCGTCCGGATCGCCGACGCGATGCAGCCGCACCTGTTCAACGACACCCGGCCACCGGCCGTGCAGGTCGCCGCACTCGGGGACCTCGGCGGCGCGATCGGCGCAGCCCTACTGGCGAGTAACGGCCGCCGTGACTAGACCGCGCCGACGGGTACCGGCGACGTGAGCTTTGCTGAGAGTTAACATCGGCTAAACACGGCCATCTGGCGCGGCACACACCACTCTGGCAGGATGCCCGGTGCGCTCGGAAAATGAGACGTTGAGGGAAGAGGGTTTCAAATTGCGCGGAGTCCCGGTCAGCGGATGATCGCCCGCGTCGCTGCGGTCGCCGCGGTCATCGGGGCAGTGGTGCTCGTGGCGCTGATCGTGCTCGGAGGCGGCCCCGGGTACACGCTGTCCGCTGATTTCCGGGACTCGGGGGGACTCGTCAACGGCGATCAGGTGATGATCGGCCCCGCGATCGTCGGGTCGATCCAGTCGATCGGCCTGGCGCACAACGGGCTCGCGCAGGTGAAGTTCAGCGTCAACTCCGGCGTGGCGCCGATGCATCAGGGGACGATCGCCCGGATCTACGAGAACTCGCTGTCGGGCATCGCCAACCGCTACATCGTGCTCGAGCCAGGGCCGAGCAGAGCCGCTGAGATCCCCAGTGGCGGCACGATCGCCTTGGCTCACACGTACTCGTTCGTCAGCCTCGATCAGCTGTTCGACACGCTTGA
The DNA here is from genome assembly GCA_963759695.1 of uncultured Solirubrobacterales bacterium. Classification (GTDB taxonomy): domain Bacteria; phylum Actinomycetota; class Thermoleophilia; order Solirubrobacterales; family Solirubrobacteraceae; genus Palsa-465. Next base: position 34,112 of record CAVXAO010000015.1, on the reverse strand, counting down.
CCCGCCCACGCGAGCGGGTCTACGCGGCTTCATCCGCGGCGAGGCAGCGAGCATCGACGGCAAGGCCTTCGAGGCGAACCAGACGCTTCGCTACTTCGCTCCGGGGCTGTCGAGCACGAGTCAGGTGACCGCCGAGTTGACCCGCGATGAACCCGCATTCGAGGGCCTGCTCGTCCAGGGTGCGCAGGCGCTTAAGACGCTCGCGTCGCGAAGCCAGGAGCTGACCCAGCTGATCGCCAACACGAGCGCGACCACGGGGGCGATCGCGAGCCAGAGCCAGGCGCTCCAACAGGCCCTGCAGCTGCTGCCGCCGGCACTCAACCACTCGACCAGAACGTTCGCCGGGCTGCGCCAGACGCTCGATGCCCTCGATCCACTGGTCGCCGCCTCGATTCCGGCCTCGCGCCACCTCGCCGAGTTCAGCACCGCGCTCGCGACGTTGACCAAGGCCTCGATCCCGACGATCGGCGCGCTCAACGATCTGATCAGCAATCCCAGCGGTACCGGAGACCTGACCAGCCTGCTGCTGGAGACCCCGTCGCTCGCGCGCCTGGGAAGCTCGGTGTTCCCGGAGCTCATCAAGGAGATGAACGTATCCCAGGCGCAGCTCGACTATCTGCGCGAGTTCGCGCCCGATGTCGTCGCGGCGCTCACGAACCTCGGCCAGGCCTCCGGCTACTACGACGCCAACGGTCACTACGCGCGGACCCAGCCCGTGTTCGGGGCGTTCGCACTGAACGGGGCGAATCAGCTGGAGCCCCAATCGCCGTCGCTCCGCTATAGCGGGCTCCACGTCGTGCGCAGCCGCTGTCCGGGCGGCGCGGTCCAGCCGACGCCCGATGGCTCGGCGCCGGTCAAGGTGCCGGGCTGCGACCCGAACAACACCCCGCCCGGCCCATGAGACGAGTCGCTCTGATCGTCGTCCTGCTCGCGGTCCTGGGCGTGACCGTGGCGACGCGGACGGGCGCCTCGCGGGGCGACGGCGGGCCCTACCTGGTCCGTGCCATCTTCGACAATGCCGCGTTCGCAGTCGGTGGCGAGGACGTGCGGATCGCCGGGGCGAACGTCGGCAGCATCCAGTCGCTGAGCGTTTGCACGAGCTCCCAGCAATGCTCGCCGACTCAGCCAATGAACATGGCCGCGGTCACGATCGCGATCAACAACGGCGAGTTCACGCCCTTCCACGCCAACGCGACCTGCGCCATCCGCCCGCAGTCGCTGATCGGCGAACGCTACGTCGACTGCGAGCCGGGCAGCTCGAGCGCGCCGCCGCTGACCAAGATCACCAGCGGACCGGGTGCCGGGTCCTACCTGCTGCCTGTGACCCGGACCAGCTCCCCCGTCGACTCCGACATCGTCCAGGACATCTACCAGGAGCCGATCCGCGAACGGTTCGGGCTGATCCTCAACGAGCTCGGGACGGGACTCGCCGCTCGCGGTTCGGACCTGAACGCGGTCATCCACCGGGCCAACCCGGCGCTCGGCTACACCGATCAGGTCCTCAAGATCCTGGCCCGCCAGAACAAGCAGCTCGCCCAGCTCGCCACGGACTCCGATACCGTGCTGGCCCCGCTCGCGAAGGTCCGGCGGCAGATCGCGGGCTTCATCGTCCACGCAAACACGACGTCGGTCGCGAGCGCCGCCCGCGCACGGGACATCTCCCGCTCGTTCCAGCTGTTCCCTGAGTTCCTGCGCCAGCTGCGGCCGCTGATGGTCTCGCTCGGCAACCTCGCCGATCAGGGGACACCGCTGATGGCGAGCCTGGGCCAGAGCGCGGCGGCGCTCGATCGCCAGTTCACGAACCTGACGCCGTTCGCGAAGGCGGCGCGCCCGGCCCTGATCGCGCTCGGCAACTCCTCGCAGAAGTCGCAGCCGGCGCTCGTGGCGACGATCCCGCTCGCCAAGCGCCTGAACAATCTGGGCCACCAGCTGGCGCCCTCGGCCGCCCTGCTGGACAAGCTGACCGCGAGCCTGAACAACACCGGCGGGATCGAGCAGCTGATGGCGCTGCTGTTCGCCGGCGTCGCCGCCAGCAACGGCTTCGACGCCGACGGGCATTACGTCCGCGCCGAGCCGATGGTCGGCTCATGCACGACGTACGACATCAAGCCAATCCTCGGCTGCTCGGCCAACTTCACCGGCCCCGGGACGACCGCGAGCGCGGACGCGGCGGCAGCGTCCACCCACAGCAAGGCGATCGCCGTCGCCGAGCGGGCGACTCGCCACGTCGCCAGGAGCAACACGGGGAGCGTGCTGAACGGGCTCCTGCACTACCTGATCGGAAGTGGGCGATGAGCTTCCGCCGCCGCCAGACCAGTCCGTTCGGCAATCCGATCCTGATCGGCGCGCTCACGGTACTCGTGACGATCGTCGCGGTGACGCTCGCGTACAACGCGAACAACGGCCTGCCTTTCGTGCCCAGGTACACGCTCCGCCTGCAGATCGCGGACGCGAGCGAGGTGACCAAGAACGCCGAGGTCCACATGGGCGGCGCGCTGATCGGGGCGGTCACGAGCGTCGACCCGGCGCGCAACTCAGCTGGAGCGCCGATCGCTGTGATGAACCTGTCGCTCAACAAGAACGTCGAGCCGCTGCCGGTGGACTCGACCTTCGACGTAAGGCTCAAGAGCTCGATCGGCCTCAAGTACATCCAGGTCACGAAGGGGACGTCGAGCCAGACCTACCCGAACGGCGCGACCGTGCCGCTCAGCCAGTCCGGATCGGAGGTGGACCTCGACCAGTTCCTGTCGATGTTCGACACGCCGACCCGCCTCGGCGTCGCCGCCTCGACGATCGGCTTCAGCGATGCGCTCGCGGGCCGCGGCGTCGGGATCAACAACGCGATCGGAGCGTTCCTGCCGCTGGTCAAGGATCTGGGTCCCGTGGCGCGCAACCTCGCCTCGAAGAAGACCGATCTCGGAGGGTTCTTCCACGGGCTCGAGTCGTTCTCCGCGGCACTCGTGCCCGTCGCCCGCACGCAGGCCGACCTGTACGGGAATCTCGACACCACGTTCACGGCGCTGGCGAGCGTCGCCGTGCCATTCCTCCAGCAATGGATCTCGGACACGCCGCCGACGTTCAGCGCCGTGATTGCCACCAGTCCCCACATCCAGGCGTTCCTCAACGACACCGCGGGGTTGTTCAAGGCGCTCCGTCCCGGCTTCGCCACGCTGCCCCAGAGCGCTCCCGTCCTCGCCCAAGCGTTCGCGATCGGGGCGCGCAATCTGCCGGGTACGACCACGCTCGACGCGCAGCTGCTGAGCCTCGCCCAGCACCTGGAGAGCTACGGCCAGATCCCGGCCGTCAACGCCGGGCTCGATCGGCTGACGCTTACCGCCTCGAGCCTGCGCTCGCCGCTGGCGTTCCTGACTCCCGTCCAGTCGTCCTGTAACTACGTGACGCTGTTCCTTCGCAACATCGCCAGCACGCTCTCGGACGACGTGATCACCGGGACGGCGCTGCGATTCAACCTCGTCGTGATCGCCGATACGCCCGGCAGCGAGGGCGTCCCCTCGCAGCGTCCGCATACGACGCCGCAGTCCGTGCCTGGCCAGTTCATCGGTCCAGTCCACGTCAACCCCTACCCCAACACCGACTCGCCCGGCCAGACGGCCGAGTGCGCGGCCGGCAACGAGCGCTACTCGGGCAACGCGGCGCGGATCGGCAATCCGCCGGGGAACGTCGGGCTGAAGACGCAGACGACCACGAGGCCAAAGACATGAGGCGCCACAAGTCACGCGTGTCGAGCTTCGCCGCCGGGATCATCGGTCTGGTGGTCGTCGCGGCGGCCTGCTATCTGATCTTCGGTGGGGCGCTGCCGTTCTCTGGGTCACCGTTCGTGCTCAAGGCGGTGTTCACCAGCCAGACGCAGCTGCACATCCCTTCGCCGGTCCGGATCGCCGGGGTCGACGTGGGCGAGGTCGTGTCGGTCAACCACATTCAGGGTGACACGTCGGCCGGCCTGGTCACCATGGACATCAACAAGAACGGGCTGCCGATTCACGCGAACGCCACGGCGAGTATCCGGTCGCGGATCTTCCTCGAGGGCAACTTCTACGTCGATCTGGCGCCGGGAACGCCGAACGCGCCGATCCTGTCCTCGGGCGCGACGTTGCCCGCCCCCAATACCTCCGGGCCGGTGCAGCTGGACCGCGTGCTCGCGGCGCTTACCTCGGACGCGCGCACGAACCTCCAGACGCTGCTGCAGGGCATCGGCGCCACGCTCGACACGCGCGGAACGCCCGCGGAGAACGCGTCCCAGGACAAGATCACACGCAACCTGACCGGCGGTCAGGCGCTCAACAAGTCGCTGCAGTACTCGACGGGAGCGTTCCGGGGCTCGGCGATCGTCAACGAGGGACTCCTCGGGACCCAGCCCAACGACCTGACCAAGGTCGTCGAGGGCAACGAGCAGGTGTTCCGCGGATTCGCCTCGAGCGGCCAGCAGCTGGCGAGCCTGGTGCACACGTTCAACGCGACGATGGCGACACTCGCCTCCCGGCAGCAGGATCTGAGTCAGACGATCGCGCTGCTCCCGCCGTTGCTGCGGCGCACGGAATCCGCGGACACGGCGCTCGACGCGTCGTTCGGGCCGACGCAGCAGTTCGCCCGCGAGCTGCTGCCGGGCGTCAAACAGCTGGGTCCGACGATCCAGGTCGCGCTCCCGTGGATCGCCCAGGCGACCGCGCTGGTGTCGCCAAGCGAGCTCGGCGGTCTGCTCAAGGACCTCACCCCGGCCGTCGAGAACACGGCCAGCACGATCGGGGCGACGAAGGCGCTGCTGTCCTCGGCCGGCAAGCTCGCCCGCTGCTTCACGCACAACCTGGTCCCGACCGGCAACGAGTTCATCCAAGATCCGCCCGACACGACCGGGCTTCAGGTCTACCAGGAGCTGTTCCAGAGCGCTGTCGGGATCGCAGGCGCATCGGGGAACTTCGACGGCAACGGGCGCTACGTGCGCTCGGGCGCCGGCGGGGGGGAGACCCTGGTCCAGACCCCCTCGATCCCGGACAACGGGCCGTTCTTCGGGAACGCGGTGCTCCCCGTGCTGGGCACACGTCCCGCGTTCACGGGATCGCCGCCAACAGTGCGCCGGGACGTCGCCTGTTACCGCAATCCGGTGCCGAACCTCAACTCGGCGAAGACGGGAATTGGGCCGTGAAGCGCGCGATCATCGCTCACCGGCAGGACTTCATCGCGATCATCGCGCTGTTCGCGGCGGCCATCGCGGTCGTCGGCTACATCCTCGAGCACCAGCCCTCGTTCACGTTCGGCAAGAGCTACTACACGGTCAAGGCGGAGTTCGCGTCGGCCTCCGCCGTCGTCGCCGGGCAGGGCCAGTCGGTCGACGTCGCCGGCGTCCAGGTCGGACAGGTCGGAGGTGTCCAGCTCCATGGCGGTCGCGCGATCGTGACGATGAACATCTACAAGAAGTACGCGCCGATCTACCGGGATGCGACGGTGCTGCTGCGGCCACGCACGCCACTGAAGGACATGTATCTGGCGCTCGATCCGGGGACCCAAGTGGCGGGGGCGGTTCCCAACGGTGCGACGCTGCCGGTCGCGAACACGGCGCCGGACGTCGACGTAGACCAGATCCTCAACTCGCTGGACGCCGACACGCGCGACTATCTCCTGCTGCTGCTTTCGGGAGGCGCCCAGGCCTTCCATGATCCCGGCGCGCAGGGAGCGGCTCCGAGTCGCGCCGCGGTGGCAAATCTGCGCGGCACATTCAAGCGGTTCGCACCGCTCAACCGCGATACGCAGACGTTCACGACGCTGCTCGCCGAGCGCCAGCAGAACATCAGCCGGTCGATTCACAATCTGCAGCTGGTCAGCCGCTCGGTCGGAAGCGTCACCGGTCAGCTGACGTCCCTGATCAACTCGTCGAACACGAACTTCTCTGCGATCTCCTCGCAGGACGCCAACCTCCAGGCCGCGCTGACGTTGCTGCCCGGGACGCTCTCTCAGACCACCCAGACACTCGGGAAGGTTCAGACGTTCTCCAATCAGAGCGCCACCACGCTCCACGCGCTGGTGCCGTTTGCGCGCGCGTTCGGGCCGGCGCTGCAGGCCGCGCAGCCGCTGTTCCGCGACACCACGCCGGTGATCAAGAATCAGCTCCGACCGTTCGCCGTGGCCGTGCAGCCGCTGGCGAAGGTGCTCCGGCCCGCAAGCGCGGAACTGAAGCAGGCGACGCCGCATCTCGTCAACACGTTCAACGTGCTGAACGCGCTGTTCAACACGCTTGCCTACCAGCCACGCGGCGAGCAGGGATATCTGTTCTACGGGTCCTGGCTGGCCCACATCGCCGATAGCCTGACGAGCCAGCAGGACGCGCAGGGGCCGATCGTGCAGGGCCTGTTCATGGCGACGTGCAGCCAGCTCCAGCTGTTCGAGGTTGGTCTGGCCGACGCCGATCCGCCCCTCGACCCGCTGCTGGCGCTGCTGAACGCGCCCGACTGGAGCAAGATCAACTCCCCCTTCTGCCCGACGGTGGGCCTTCCATGATCACGCAAGCGCCGAGCACGGGCAGGATCCTGACGATGGTCGCGTTCGCGGCGTCGTGCGTCGGCCTGCTGCTGTTCCTGTGGATTTCGTTCGGCGGCTCGATCCCGTTGGCCCCCCAGGGCTACCGCATGGTTGCGGAGTTCAACGACGCGGTTGAGCTAGGCCCGCAATCGGACGTGCGGATCTCCGGCGTCAGCGTCGGGAAGGTGGTGTCGGTGTCGCTCGATACCAAGACCGGGTTGACCAAAGCGGTCATGCAGATCGAACCCCAATACGCTCCACGTCCCGCCGACACGCGCGCGATCCTGCGGGCGAAGTCGCTGCTGGGGGAGACCTACGTCGAGCTCTCGCCGGGCACGCAGTCCGGTCCGATGCTGCCCGACGGCGGAACGATCCCTCGTGGCCAGGTGGCGCCAACCGTCCAACTCGACGAGATCCTGTCCACGTTCGATCCGGCCACCCGCCGCGCGTTCATGATCTGGCAGCAGCAGGACGGGATCGCGCTCACCAACCGCGGCCAGGACTTCAACGCCGCGTTCGCCGAGCTGTATCCGTTCGCCACCAACGTCGACTCGGTCCTGGCCGTGCTGCATCGCGACGGCGCCGCGACCACGGCGTTCGTCCACGACGGCGGCCAGGTGTTCTCGGCGCTCAGCCATTCGCCGGCGCAGCTTCAGAGCTTCATCCGCAACTCGAACGCCGTGTTCGCCGCGACCGCGGCACAGGACACGGCGCTGGCCGACACGATCCGCGCGTTCCCGGCGTTCACGGTCGCGACGCGCCAGACGATCGAGCGGGTCAACCGGTTCGCTACGACCACCAAGCCGCTAATCGACGAGTTGCGACCGGCCGCTGGGCCACTCAGCTCGGCGCTCGAGGAGTCGGTGATCTTCGCGCCGGAGCTGCGCGATCTGATGGTCAATATCGGCCCGCTCACGCAGGCATCGAAGACGGGCGTGCCGGCCTTCGAGAAGTTCCTCGATGAGACCGTTCCGTGGCTCACCCGGCTGACTCCGTACCTCGGGAACCTCGTGCCGGTGATCGACTACATCAACACGTATCGCCGCGAGGTCGCGGGGTTCTTCGGCAACAGCGCCGCGAGCACACAGGCGAGCCTCCCGAACATCACGCAGACCAAGAGCCTGCACTACTTGCGAATTTCCAACCCCGTCAATCCGGAGGTGCTGACCAGTTACCAGAAGCGCTTGGAGAGCAACCGGCCCAACCCGTACATGGCCCCCGGACAGTACCTGCAGCTCCTGCATGGCCTCTCCGTTTTCGGCGGCTACCTGTGTACGAACAACCCGCAGCCCACGATCGGCTCAGAGATCGACGCTACCCTCACTGCATTCCTGCGTGACGTGTACTTCACGTCGAGTCCGGGCGGTCCGCCATGTAAGGCGCAGGCGCCGCTGGGCTCGGTCACAACGGGGCAACAACAGTCATTCCCGCAACTAAAGCCGCTGCCATGAGTTCTCAGTGCAGCGGAAACGTTGCCAGCAATCAGTCAATACAAGGAGAGATTAGTTTGCGACGGATCATCATTCTCGGCACCGCGGTGACGGCGGTGCTGGTAGCCGCGTCGGTCGCGGTCGCGGTCGCGGCGACGGGCACGAACAGCTACACGGCGGGCTTCACCTACAAGCCCAACAAGGCCGGCAGCAAGCACAAGCCCGCGGCGGTCGGCTTCACGGAGACGCTCACGGCGGCCAACAGCACTTCGGGCAATCGCGCCGCGCCGCTGACCGACATCAAGACGTCGATCTACGGCCTGGTCTCGAATGCCAAGCACTTCCCGACCTGCAGCGGGACCCAGATGACGGTGCAGAAGTCAGACAGCTTCTGCCCGAAGGGTGCCCTGGTGGCCACCGGGCCGGTCAACTCTCTGCTCGGGGACAGCACGCTCCAAGGGATGGGGACACCGTGCAATCCGTTCCTGCATGTGTGGAACGGCGGCGGCGGCACGCTGTGGTTCTTCTTCACGACCGGCGGTCCGTATCAATGCGCCGGCCTGAAGACCGGCGCCACGGCCGCATACGCGGGCCACATCTCGCAGCACGGCAAGTACATGGTCACGGATGTGCCGCTTCCGCCCGACGTCTCGACGTCGGTCGCGAACATCCCGAACTTCTATGGCTCCCTGATTAAGGAAGTCCTCACCTTCAAGAACCTGAAGACGAAGTTCCACCACAAGACCATCGGTATCAATTCGTCGACCGGCTGCCTGAAGGGCAAGCGGCCGACGATCGTGCAGTTCACGGCTACTACTCCCACTGGTCCTCAGACGGAGACCGTCAAGGGCAGCACCAAGTGCTGAGCTGAAGTCATTCCCACCCGGCGTCGCGGCTCCCGCGGCGCCGGGTTCTGGACGGCGCTCCTTCGTGGGGCGCCGTCTTGCTTTAACGGGTCGGTCGGCTCGGCCGGCGGCCCTTTTTTGGCGCCCGTCGCCTCTGAATGGCGGGCCGGCCCGGTAGACGCGCTGGGGAGGGGCCGGGAGCGGGCGCGATCCGGGCCGTTTCGATGGTGATCGCGGTAGGGACGGCTGTTGCCAGCCGCCCCCCGCGCAGATCCCAGCGTGCGCGTCTAACGCACTGGGCTCCTCCCTTGGGTTTTGGCGTCGAAGCGCGTGTTGGGCCAGGGGTGCAGGATGCGGGGCTGAGGTAGCCATCGCTCGGCGTAGCGTTTGATCCGCTCCCACGTCATGCGTCCCTTTTGGCTGCGGCGCGAAAGCGCCCGCCGCCAGTGTTGGATGACGCGTTCGCGGAACCCCCGCAACGCTCTGCTGTTGTCGGGTACCGCGTAATAGCGATAGTGCCCGACCAGGACGCTGGCGAGCCAGCGTCCTTGGATGGGGATCGGGAGATCGCGTCGTCGCCTCATCTCGGTCTTGACCGATCTGAGCTTCGCTCGCATCTTCTTCTTGCTCGTGGTCCGCTTGAGCTTGAACCGCCCGCGCCTGGTCGTCGCGCACGTGTGCGTGAACCCCAGGAACTCGAACGTCTCAGGCTTTTGATCGCCGCGACGTTCACGATTTCGGGCGGCGAACCGCCCGAACTCGATCAGCCGCGTCTTCTCGGCCGCCAGCTCCAAGCCGAACCCCGCCAACCGCTCACGCAGGTCAGCCAGGAACCGCTCGGCGTCCTCACGATGCTCAAAGCCCGCCAGAAAGTCGTCGGCGAACCGCACCAGGATCACGTCCCCGTGTGCGTGCCGCCGCCGCCACCGCTCGGCCCACAGGTCAAACGCGTAGTGCAGATACACGTTCCCGAGCAGCGGCGAAATCGACGCTCCCTGGGCCGTTCCCTCCTCCGCGCTCGACCACTCCCCGTCCTCGATGACCCCCGCCTTCAACCATCGCTGGATCAGGCGAAGGACCCTCCTGTCCGCGATCCGGTGCTCCAGAAACCTCTCAAGCCACGCCCGGTCAAGCGAGCCGAAGAAGTCGCGGATATCCGCGTCGAGCACCCAGTTCACCCTCCTGCGACCGATCCCGACCGCGAGCGCGTCCAACGCGTCATGCTGGCCGCGCCCCGGCCGAAACCCGTACGAGAAACCGAGAAAGTCCCCCTCATAGACGGCGTTCAACACCTCCACCACCGCCCGCTGCAGGAGCTTATCCTCCAACGCAGCGACCCCGAGCGGCCGCAGCCGCCCGTCCGGCTTGGCGATGAACACCCTCCGAGTCGGCCTCGCCCGATAAGCGCCCCTGTGAACCCGAGCATGCAGACCCCGAAGGTTCTCCTCGAGATCCAGCCCGTATTCCCGCCACGTGACCCCGTCCACCCCGGTCGCCGCCCTGGGATTCAACCCCCAGTACGCCATCCGCAGGCGATCCACGCTCACGTGGTGCAGAAGCGCGGTGAACCGCACACCACCATCCCTTCGCGCCACCCGGCGCACACGATCCAGATCGCTTGACACGCCCTCCCCGGCACTGGGTCCGGGACGTGTTTCCCTGGCCGTGTTCCCCTCGGGCAGGCCCCTTCCCTCCACCACCTCCGCCCCCGCACCCGCGGGCTTGTTCGGCGGCTTCGCCGGTACTACGAGCCTGTCTGACTTCCCGCGCTCGTGCATCGAGGGATTACCGCCTCAGCGTTCCCCTCGCGACCCGCCCCTGACCATAGGACGAGTGACCGCGGGATCTCCCGGTTCTCGCGCATGAAGACCTTCGTACGTGCCTGGGTTCTTCGACCGCGCGGGGTTCCCCAGCGACTCGCGATAACGCCGCCAGCGACATGGCCTTCCGCCTGTTATGAGAGCGTCGGCACCCCGAACTAAATTGTCATTTCGCGGCTCAATAGCCCCGCCCGCACGACCCCTGTCAACGCTTCGCCGCCGCCCTCGCGGACGGCCGACGCATGACTCAGGGCCACCGTGATTCGCTAAATCCTCGATGCAGAGCTCCTTCCGCTCCTTCTCCATGCCGGTTTATCCCGGCGCTTTCCACAACACGACAATCTTGCGCCGGATGGCGAGCCCTGCCGGCTTATGCACGAGGAGTGTGCTCAATACGCCAGGGCTCGCATCTGGCGCCGGTGTTGACGCGCTATGCACCATGCCGTGACACTCTCGACACCTTCCCGGCACAAAGTCGCCACGAAGACACGCATGTGCGTCCGAATTGCCCTGGCGCCGGGCAATTTGGGTGATCGAACACGAAATTGCGCCTATCTCTGGGGTCGGCGGAGAATCGGGCGGGGGAGCAGGTCGACCATCGGCCATCGCGACCGGCCGGCGCGGTCGCGCACCCCTTCCCTGCTGCCGTTTTACCGAGCCGCCCGCCAGCCGGGGGACGCGGGCGCCCGACTCACGCCACTTCGAACCGCTCGGCGCGCTGGGCCTCGCGCTCGGACTCGGTCAGCATCTGCACGAACAGGACGACCAGCGCGATCCCCATCACGATCGACTGCTCGAGCGCCATCACCAGCCCCGCCATGTTCTGATCCTCGCGCGGGCTGAGCCCCCAGTAGTGGGGGTGGTGCGCGTAGAAGGGGTAAATGGCGGTCGGGGCGAACGCGAGCACGATGCCGAGGATCCCGACCAGCAGCTTGGTGCTGACCATGTACCCGACGGGACCCATTCCGCCGAGGCGCATCCTGCTCCGGATCGGGGAAACCAGGTGCCACCAGTACAGCGCGCCCGCGGCGAAGAAGCAGGCGTGCTCGAGCGCGTGGATGTTCGAATGGCGCAGCGCGAGGTCGTACATCGCGGGTATATGCCACAGCCACATGAACCCGGCGTAGGCGAACACGGCGAACGCCGGGTGGGCGAAGATTCCGGCCCGTCGCTCGATTCCCTGGAGGCGCCTGGTGGCAGGGCGCAGCAAAACCTTTGTCAGGCCGAGAATCAGCAGGATCGGAGCGATGTCGAGCAGCAGGATGTGCTGGACCATGTGCATCACCATCAGTTGCTCGCCGAGGATGTCGATCGGCGAAACCAGCGCCGCGATGATCGCGAGCAGTCCGCAGGCGAACAGGGCCATCCGCCCGAATCCCGGGGGGTGTGGCTCGTCCGGCGTCCGGGCTGCCCGCCACCACCTGTAGTAGACGGCCGCGGCGACGAGGACGCCGAGGAGAACTGCGGGCTCGAATGACCAGGCTACTTTTGGAGCCACGATGTGGGGATTTTCCCCAATCGACAAACGCCTTGCTGAGGACTAGGCTGCGCGTCAGGCATTGCATCCATCCGAAGTAGGAGGTCGGCCGATGCGGATCGAAGTCAAGGGCCGAAATCTGCCCGTTTCCGACGACCTCAGGGAGCACGTGACCAAGCGCTTCCGCAAGGTTTCGAGGCAGGTGTCGGAGCTGGCTGAGCTCGAAATCGAGGTCTTCGAGGAGCGCAACCCGGCAATCGCGGACTCCCAGGTGGCCGAAGCCACGTTGCACCTGAAGGGTGTGACGCTGAGGGCGCGGGACGCCTCGCCGGACTTGCTGCACTCGATCAACCTGTGCGCGGACGAACTGAGCGTCCAGGTCAAGCGCCACCGCGACAAACGGCGCAAGCGACGCGAGTCGCGGGCAGCCAGCGCCGCCGCGGCGCCCGCGGAAGAGCCTTCGATGCCGAGCGGGCCGACGGTCCCGGGCGACGTCTCGCCGGCGGCCTGAAAAGGGGCTTCAGGACTCGGGCGCGGCGTCCGAAAATGGGGTAGAGACCCCCTTCGAACCATTGCTACGCTAAATCAATGTCCTTTCTGGACCGCGCGCTTCGCATGGGCGAGGCCAAGAAGTTCAAGACCTATGAACAGCGCGTCGGGCGGATAAACGCGTTCGAGGCGGAGCTCGAGCACTACACCGACGGCGAGCTGCGCGAGGCGGCCGACGAGCTGCGCGAGCGCGCCCGCAACGGCGAGAGCCTCGACGAGCTGTTGTACGAGTGCTTCGCGCTCGTGCGCGAGGCCGGCAGGCGCTCGATGGGCATGCGCCACTTCGACGTGCAGCTGATCGGCGGGATGGTACTCCACGACGGATCGATCGCCGAGATGAAGACCGGCGAGGGCAAGACGCTCACGGCGACGCTCCCAGTCGTGCTGAACTCGCTCGCCGGTCGCGGCGTCCATCTCGTGACCGTCAACGACTACCTTGCCCGACGCGACGCGATGTGGATGAAGCCGATCTACGACTTGCTCGGCGTGAGCATCGGCGTCCTGCAGAACATGCAGCCCGCGGAGGAGAAACTGGCCGCCTACGCCGCCGACGTGACCTACGGCACCAACTCCGAGTTCGGGTTCGACTACCTCCGCGACAACATGGCGGAGACGATCGAGGGGAAGTTCCAGCACGGCGGCCGGCCGAAGCCCGAGGAGGGCAAGTCCCCCTACCACACGTACGCGATCGTCGACGAGGTCGACAACATCCTGATCGACGAGGCGCGGACCCCGCTGATCATCTCCGGCGCTCCTGAGCAGGCAGCTGACCTGTACGCCCAGTTCGCGCGCCTGGCCCCACAGCTCCAGCCCGGCAAGACGCCCGAGGGGATGGATCCCCGGATGAAGAAGGATTTCATCGCCGACTTTGACTACGAATTCGATGAGAAGCACAAGACCGTGTCGGTCACCGAGAAAGGCGTCGCCAAGGCCGAGCGGTTCCTGAAGATCGACCATCTGTACCGCGCCGAGAACGGCCCCCTCGTCAACCATCTGATCCAGTCGCTGAAGGCGGAGTCGCTGTACAAGCGCGACGTCGACTACGCCGTGGTCGACGGCGAGGTCAAGATCATCGACGAGTTCACGGGCCGGATCCTCGAGGGACGGCGGTGGTCGGAGGGCCTGCACCAGGCGGTCGAGGCGAAGGAGCACGTCCGGGTGCAGGAGGAGAACCAGACGCTCGCGACGATCACGCTCCAGAACTACTTCCGGATGTACGACAAGCTCGCCGGCATGACCGGTACGGCCCTGACGGAGGCCACCGAGTTCATGAAGATCTACGAGCTGCCCGTCGTCCAGGTCCCGACCAATCGGCCGATGGTGCGTAACGATCGCAACGACCAGGTCTACAAGACCAAGGACGGGAAGTGGTCGGCGGTGACCAGGGAGATCGAGGCGCGCAACAAGAACAAGCAGCCGGTCCTCGTGGGAACGATCTCGGTCGAGGTCTCCGAGCTTCTCTCGGAGCGGCTGAAGCGCAAGGGCATCGCGCATACCGTGCTCAACGCCAAGCCCGAGCACGCTGAGCGCGAAGGCGAGACGATCGCCGAGGCAGGAGCGCCGGGCGCGGTCACGATCGCCACCAACATGGCGGGCCGCGGCGTCGACATCAAGCTCGGCGGCAACCCGGAGCACCTCACCGCGCTAGAGATGGCGAAGCTCGGGCTGAAGCCCGGCGAACCCGACTACGACGAGCACTACGCCCGCGCGCTGCCGGAGGTCGAGCGGCGCATCGAGTCGGCGCGGGAGACCGTGCTGGAGGCCGGTGGGCTGTTCATTCTCGGCACGGAGCGTCACGAGTCGCGCCGGATCGACAACCAGCTCCGCGGCCGCTCGGGCCGTCAGGGCGACCCGGGCGAGTCGCGGTTCTTTCTCTCGGCCCAGGATGACCTGGTGCGCCTGTTCGCCGGCGAGCGGATTTACAAGATCCTCGACAGGCTCGGCACGACGGACGAAGAGGGCAACGAGGAGCCAATCGAGGCCGGAATGCTCTCCAAGCAGATCGAGAAGGCGCAGCGCAAGGTCGAGGAGCAGCACTTCCTGATGCGCAAGCACACGCTCGAGTACGACGACGTCCTAAACCAGCAGCGCGACGTGATCTACACGTATCGCGACGAGATCCTCGAGGGTCGTGACATGAGCGACGCGGCGCGCGAGGAGGTCGCGGGGATGATCGAGCGCCTGGTCGAGGAGTACACGGCCGGCGACTTCATCGAGGACTGGGACACCGAGGGGCTGATGCACCGGATCGAGGAGATCTTCCGTCCCAGTGCCGAGACGTTGAGTATCGACGCGCGTCGAATGGACCGTGAGGTCCTGATCGAGCACCTCCAGGAAGAGGCGCTCGCGCAGTACGACATCCGCGAGCAGGAGCTCGGCGAGGAACTGATGCGCGGGCTGGAGCGGTTCCTGCTGCTTCAGATCATCGACCAGCGTTGGCGCGAGCACCTCTACGACATGGACTATCTGCGCGAGGGCATCCACCTGCGCGGGTTCGCGCAGATCGAGCCGCTGGTGGCGTACAAGAACGAGGCGTTCGAGCTGTTCCGCGACCTCATGAACAGCATCTGGGCTGACTTCGCGCGGCTGATCTTCCACGTCGAGGTGACGATCGAGGGCGAGAACGGAGCGGCTCCGCCGCCCTCGCGCCGTCCCAGCCCACGCTCGAGCTCGTCGACCGGTGGCGGCCACGTCACCTACTCGGGTGGCGGCGCGCCACAGGGCGCCATGGCGATGGCGGCGGCCGCCGGCGCGGCTGCGGCCGAGGGCTACGAGGAGGAGGAGGCGCCCCCGGTCATCGAGCAGCGACGGGTCGACGAGAGCCAGCAGCTCGGTCGTAACGACCCCTGCTGGTGCGGGTCGGGAAAGAAGTTCAAGAAATGCCACGGGGCGTAGGGGCCTGACGCGCCCCTCGCCCCCCGCGCTTTTCGCGGCGCTTTCGTAGGCGGTCGGCTGGGTACGCGAGGGGGCGGGGTGGCGCGCTCAGGCCCCATCAGCATGCTCTGACACGCTGTCGAGGTGCGTTAGATTCCGTCGCATGAGCGACGAGGTGCGGGCGTCGGATGAGCAGCGGGATCGGGCGGCGGCTGAGGTGCGCGAGCACTATGCCGCCGGCCGGTTGGACGACGACGAGCTCAGCGACCGGCTGGACGCGATCTATCACGCCCGCACCGAGGAGGAGCTGCGCGCGCTGCGCAAGGACCTCCCCGTGTTGCCGGCGGCCCAGCGAGCCGAGCTCGCCGAGCGCCGCGCCCACCTCCAGCGCCGCCTGATCCAGCACACCGGAGAGGCGCTCGTGCCGTTCCTGATCTGCACCGGGATCTGGGTCGCGGCCGGCGCCAGCGGGGCGTTCTGGCCGATCTGGGTGGCGCTGTTCGCACTTATCCCGCTGGTCCGCAACGGTTGGTCTCTGTACGGGCCGGCGCCGGAGCTCGACCGCGTCGAGCACGACCTCGACTCGCGCGGCCAGCGCGACCGCGGCCGGCGAGCGGAACTCCAGGACGTCCGCGCCAAGCGACACGAGGCGCGCACCGAGCGCCACCGCCGGCGAGCCGATCGCCACCGCGACCGCTGATAACGTAGAAGCCAATGGCGACCGCTTCCTCAGAGCCCCTCTCGCAGCGCCTCGCTGCGATCCGCGACCAGCTCAAGCTGCTCGCGGACTATCTTTGACCCAGCTGGGCTGGGCCAGCGCGTCAGCGCGCTCGAACGGGAGATGGGTGAGCCGGGCTTCTGGGAGGACCAGGAGCAGGCCGCGCGGGTCAGCGCCGAGCACGCGCGCGCGTCCCGGAAGCTGGCGATGTTCCGCGAGCTCGAACGCGACGTCGACGACCTCGAACCGCTCGCGGAGCTGGCCGAGGAGGATCCCGATCTGGATGCTGAATTCGACGAGCAGATGGCTGCCGTGCAGGCGCGACTCGACGCACTCGAGGAGGAGCGGCTGTTCGCCGGCCGCTACGACTCGGGCGACGCGTTCGTGACCATCAACGCCGGCGCCGGCGGGACCGATGCCCAGGATTGGGCCGAGATGGTGCTGAGGATGGAGATGCGCTGGGCCGAGAAGCGCGGCTTCGATGTGGAGTTGCTCGAGGTGTCGCCGGGGGAGGAGGCCGGGATCAAATCGGCCACGTTCATGGTCAAGGGCGAGAACGCGTATGGCCTGTACGCGAGCGAGAAAGGGGTCCACCGGCTCGTACGGCTTTCGCCGTTTGACGCGGCGCACCGCCGGCAGACGAGCTTTGCCGGCGTCGAGGTCTCGCCGGTGGTCGACGACATCGAGGACGTCGAGATAGACGACGAGGACCTCCAGATCGACACCTACCGCGCCAGCGGCGCCGGTGGCCAGCACGTCAATAAGACCGATTCCGCGGTACGGATCACGCACAAGCCGACGGGCATCGTCGTCCAATGCCAGAACGAGCGCTCGCAGTCCTCGAACAAGGCCGAGGCGATGACGATGCTCCGCTCGAAGCTGCTCGAGCTCGAGGAGCGCCGGCGCCGCGAGGAGATCGCGCGCGAGAAGGGCGAGGCGCAGGACGTCAACTTCGGTTCGCAGATCCGCTCCTACGTGCTTCACCCCTACACGATGGTCAAGGACCACCGGACGGACTTTGAGATGGGCGACGCGAACCGGGTGCTCGGCGGGGACCTCGACGGCTTCGTGCGGGCATACCTGCACCGGACGGCCGCGCGTTGAGCGCGGCGCGGGGTGGGGGTACCGGCTCGGGCGGCGCGGTGACCGGGTCGTGAGCGCGTCGCGCGACCCCGGCGCGGGGGTGGTGCCGGCCTCAGCGCAGCCGACCGCTCCCTACCTGGAGGCGGTAACCGCGTATGGGTTCCGCGGGTCGACCCGCTTTCATGTTCCGGGGCATAAGGGTGGGGAGGGGGCGGACCCAGGCCTCAGGGTCGCGCTCGGTGAGCGCGCGCTACTCCTCGATGTCCCTCAGGACATCGAGGGAATCGACGTCGGCCCATCGCCGACACCGTACGAGCGGGCCGAACAGCTCGCGGCCGAGGCGTACGACGCCGAGCGGACGTGGTTCTTGACCAATGGCGCCTCGCAAGGGAACCATGCGCTGTGCCTCGCGCTCGCACACCAGGGGCGGCGCGTGGTGGTCCAGCGCAATTCGCACGCGAGCCTCATCGACGGACTGGTGCTGAGTGGCGGGATCGCGCGGTTCGTCGCGCCCGAGTACGACTCCGAGCTCGGTATGGCGCACGGCGTTACGCCGGAGGCGCTGGCGGAGGCACTGGGCCGCACTCCAGATGCTCGCGCCGCGTTCATCGTCTCGCCGACCTATTACGGGATGGCAGCCGACGTCGGGGCGTGCGCGGAGGTGGCCCATCGCGCCGGCGCCGCCCTGATCGTCGACAACGCGTGGGGCGCTCACTTTGGCTTTCACCCCTCGCTGCCCGAGTCGCCGCTGCGCCTCGGTGCGGACGCGATGATCGCCTCCACGCACAAGATCGTGGGCAGCCTCACGCAGTCGGCGATGCTTTTGGTCGCGCGAACCGACCGGATCGATCCGGGGGCGCTTGCCCGCGCCGTGCGGCTGGTGCGTTCAACGAGTCCCAGCTCGCTGCTGATGGCGTCGCTCGACGCGGCCCGCCGGCAGCTGGCGATTCACGGTGAGGCACTCCTCTCGCAGACGATCGCCGCTGCGAGCCGGGCAAGGGAGGCGATCAACGCCGCGCCGGGCTGCGCAGTCGTGGGCGAGAGCTTCGTAGGACGACCCGGAATAGCCGGCTGGGATCCGCTCAGAATCGTAATCGACATCAGGGGCACGGGCTGCACCGGCTACGAGGTGGCCGCGGCGCTGCGGGCGTCCTACGACATCTACGCCGAGCTGGCCACGCACGCATCGCTAGTGCTGGTCCTAGGCCTAGGTCAGCCCGTGAAGCCACTCGAGCGCCTGGCCCACGACTTCGCCGAGACGGTCAGGCGGATCGCCCGACCGGGCGTGATCGCGCCGATCGTCCGTCCGCCCGCGTCGCTGGCGCACGAGACGGCGATCCCGCCCCGCGACGCATTTCTCGGCGAGAGCCAGCCGGTGCCGGTCGACGACGCCGCCGGACGGATCTCCTGCGAGGCGATCGCGGGATACCCGCCGGGCGTCCCGGCGCTGCTGCCGGGCGAGCGAATCACCGACGAGGTGATCGTCTACCTGCGCGAGCTGACGGCCGCGGGGGCTCGGCTGCACGGCGCCGCGGATCCGACCTTCGCGACCGTGCGCGTGCTGATCGAGAAGGCGTGACGCGCGCCGGTCGCGTGACCCGGCGCGCGCGCATCAGCCGTTGATTTGTTACTTGACGATGATCTTGCCCTGCATCCAGAAATGCACGGCACAGAAGTAGTACAGCGTCGTGCCGGGCTTGGCGGACACGATTGCCGACACCTTCGCGCCCTTGTGCGTAAGGACGAGCGCATCGCCGATCGTGTTGAGCCCAGGTTTGCCGCGATTCGCGGTGAGCGCCTTGAAGCCCTTCTGGGGGTTGCTCGGATCGTTCAGGACCTCGGGTGCGACCACGCGCACGACTGGGTTCTTGAACGGAGCAGTGTCCGCCTTCGGCAGGTCCTTCTTCGGCGAGATCACGAAGACGTGCGGATCGCCGAAGTTGTCACCATCGACCAGCGTCAGCCGCTGGCCCGAGTGCACGGTGATCGTGCCGGGAGACCACCCCAGCGTGACCACATCCTCCTTGTTCGGCGGATTGTTCGGGTTCGGCTTGAAGAGCTCGCGTCCGGCGGTCCTGATCACCACGGCCTTGCTCGCCGCGGTGGCTTTGCCTGCGGCCCTGGCCGTGGCGCTACCGGAAGCGCCGGCGTTTGCCGCGGCCGCGCCGGCAATGGAAACGAGCGCAGCGGTCAGCAGAAATCCAAGTGCTCGGCCACGTTTCAACGTGCCACCCCCTTGTTGATCTGGATGAGCCCCACGAATCATCCGCTTTGAGTAGGAATGCGTAGCCTAACGGGGAGGCCGGACCCATGCAATCGGTTGACGCGGGGGCCCGGATCGATCCGCGGATCCGGCGCCCCCGCGCCGTCTCATTTCGTGACGATCACCGTCCCGTGCATGAACGGGTGGATCAGGCAGACGAAGTGGTAGGTGCCTGGCTGGGTGAACGTGATCTGCCCCGATGTCGGCAGCGGCGTGGTGCTGTCGCGGTCGAGTGCTCCTGTGTTGGCGAATCCGTTGCCGTGACTGGTCTGATCGAGAGTGATCGATCCCGGCGGAGCGCTTGGGTAGAGCGCATTCGCCGCCGGAAGTGGTCCAGCGAAGGAGCTCGCCAGCCCCTTGAGGTACGACACCGGTCCGAACGTCACCGTGTGCACCTCCCGTGTGCGCTTCGACATCGAGAACGTGATCGTTGTCCCGACCTTGACCGTGCGAGTGGACGGGAACATCGCGAATACCTCGAGCCCGCCGGCGCCGGACGCGCCGACGCTGAAGTTGTTCCCGGCCACCTTCGTCCGGTCGAGCTTCTTCGCGCCGCGCGCGTAAGCGCTCTCTTCACGCACGAGGGTGCGCTTGTTGCTCGCGGCCGACGGCACGGGCTGACCCTTCTTGCGCACCACGACGTAGCCGATCATGCCCGGGTGGACGTCGCAGAAGTACTTGTAGACGCCCGGCTTGGTGAACGTCAGCTTGAAGTCGGCAGGCCTCCCCAACGGCAGTCCAGAGTCCACCCGGGTCGACCCGTTGTACTTGCTGGGCCCGCTCGGCATGAAGAGAACCGGATTGAACCCAACCTGCGGCACCTTTCCGTCGAACCAGAACGGGCTGCCGGCGAAGTCGTTGACTCCGCTCACGGTCTTCCCGGTCGGGGTGAACAACGGCAGGTCGGAGCCGCCCTTGGCCGGGAAGTCGACCGTGTGAAACCCGGCGGACCGCGCCTTGCCGTTCCACACGACCGTCTCGCCTACGTTGATCGTGACCCGGTTGATCAAGAAGTTGTCGACGCCTCCGCCGGTCTTCGTGGCGAGGCGGTGCTGGAATGCGGCCGGCCCACCGGGGTAGACCGTCACCGTCTTGGCCCCCGCAGTCCCTGGCCACGCGCCCACGATAGCCACGCACGCGAACGCGAGCGCCCCGATCGATCGTCGCATATGACCCCCCTATGTGTGATGTATGCGCCTTGCGAGCCTGATGGCTCTGCCCGACCGGACACAAAGAGACCCCTCCAGCGCCATAGGGAAAAACTCCGGATCCCTATCCTCGCCTCGATGATCTATACGCCCATCGACGAACTCGTCGCGCGGGCCCTCCTCGAAGACGTCGGGGACGGCGATGTCACGACGCTGGCGACAGTCCCCGAGGGCACGCGAGCGCGCGCGACGATCACCCAGAAGGCGCCGGGGGTCGTGTTCGGGCTCGAACCCGCCGAGGAGACGTTCCGCGCGCTGGACGCCGAGATCGAGCTGCAACGGCTCGTCGAGGAGGGCGTCTGGCGCGAACGGGGACCGGTGCTCCGGATCGAGGGCTCCGCGCGGGCGATCCTGACAGCGGAGCGGACGGCGTTGAACTTCCTCCAGCGGCTGTCGGGCGTCGCGACGATGACGGCGCGCTGCGTCGAAGCGGTCGCCGGCACCGGAGCGCGGATCCTCGACACCCGAAAGACGACTCCGGGGCTGCGCGTGCTCGAAAAGGCAGCCGTGGCCGCCGGCGGCGGCACCAACCATCGCGCCGGCCTCTACGACGCGATCCTGATCAAGGAGAACCACGCGGCGATCGCCGGTGGCGTGGGGGAGGCGGTGCGCCGAGCGCGCGCGCATGCTCCGGGGCTGCCGCTCGAGGTCGAGTGCCGGACGCTCGACGAGGTGGACGAGGCCCTCAGCGCCGGGGCGACCTGGATTTTGCTCGACAACATGTCCCCCGCGGAGCTGCGTGCGGCCGTGGCGCATGTCGCCGGCCGTGCCGAGCTCGAGGCGAGCGGCGGCGTCACGCTCGAGACGCTTCGGGAGATCGCGAGCACCGGCGTACAATTTGTGTCAGTCGGGGCGATCACCCACAGCGCCCCCGCCCTCGACCTCAGTCTCATCCTCGAACCCCTCTTATGAATCTGCCGATGCTCGGTGCGGCTGACGCACCGCTACTGCTAGAGAACATTCCCGCGCTCCAGGACGAGGTGCGCGCGCTTGCGGACGCGCGCGGCGCGGTGATCCTCGCGCACAACTATCAGCTGCCCGAGATCCAGGACGTCGCGGACTACGTTGGCGATTCGCTGGGGCTCTCTCAGCGGGCGGCGGCCGCCGACGCGAACACGATCGTGTTCTGCGGGGTGCACTTCATGGCCGAGACGGCGTCGGTCCTGTGCCCTGACAAGCTCGTGCTGATCCCGGACCTCGATGCCGGATGCTCGCTGGCCGATTCGATCACCGCCGAGCAGCTGCGCGAGTGGAAGGCGGGGCACCCGGGGGCGATGGTCGTGATGTACGTCAACACGACGGCCGAGGTCAAGGCCGAGACCGACTATTGCTGCACATCGGCGAACGCCGTCAACGTCGTCAGCCACATCTACAGAGAGCACGGCGAGGACACCGAGATCCTGTTCGGGCCGGACATGTTCCTCGGGGCGTACGTGGAGAAGACGCTGGGCCGCTCGATGCACGTGTGGGACGGCGAATGTCACGTCCACGCGGGAATCAAGCCCGCCGACATCAGCGCCGTTCGGGCCGCCCACCCTGGGGCGGACTTCCTGATCCACCCCGAATGCGGCTGCTCGACCAGCGTGATGGAGTACGTGGCCGCCGGCGACGTCGCGGCCGACGGGGTACACATGCTCTCGACGGGCGGGATGCTCGGCTACGCGCGCGGGATTGACGGCCCACCCGCGCGGACCGCGATCGTCGCTACCGAGACCGGGATGCTCTACCCGTTGCGCCAGGCCGCCCCCGACGTCGAGTTCATCGCCGCCAACGAGGCGGCGCACTGCCGCTTCATGAAGATGATCACGCTGCCGAAGCTCCGCGACGCGCTCCGCGACGGCGTCCACGAGGTCAAGGTACCCGCCGATATCGCCGAGCGAGCCCGCCTGCCGATCGAGCGGATGGTGGCTATCCCTTAGAGCCTAGGCCGGGGCAACGGCGAGCAGGTCGAGCCCCTCGGCGACGGCCCGGCGGACCGCCGGCAGCGTGGTCCGCTTGCGTTCGAACTCCCCGGGCGTGTAGCAGTGGAGGTCCGCGGGTGCGCCCATCTCGAGTGCGTCCCACAGCGACCCGGCCTGGTAGACGCGCTCGAGCCAGGGCATCCCCTGGTACGCCGAGGAGACGAGGATCACGACGAACTCGGGGCCGCGCTCGCGCTGCGGAGGCGCACCTCGCTCGTCCGCGATCCGGGCGCCAGCGAGCAGCGCCACCTCGATCCGCCAGCGATCATCGACCCTGTCCAGGTATCTACGCAGCTCGCGGCGGTTGACAGCCGTCCCCAGCTCCACTGACGCGATTCTCGCGCGTCGACGGTGCGTTGCGCAATGGTCTTAGCCGATCTCTAATACGACGCAATCGCCGCGACCATGTGACCGAGCAGCGTCAGCGCCGACCAGTTGGGCGGTCCGTCGATGAACAGCGCGAAGGCGAGGCTGTGGTGGCCGCGCGCTGCGCAGTAGCCGGCGAGGTTCGTGACGCCGTTGAGCGTGCCGGTCTTGGCGAAGCAGCGCCCGTGGGCCGGGGTCCTGTCGGCGATCGTCTGGACGGTGCCGCTGACTCCGACGACCGGAAGGGACGCGGTCAGGATGCGGCCGATCGCCGTGTTCCAGACGGCGCGCAGCAACGCGACGACCTCGGAGGGGGAAGACCCGTCCTCGCGGGAGAGACCCGAGCCATCGACGATCTTCGGGTGAACGTCGTAGGAACCGACGACCTGCTCGATCTCGCGCGCGCCGTCGGCGATCGTCCCCCCCTGGCCGAAGCGCTTGCCGAGCTGCATCGTCAGCATCTCGGCGAAGAGGTCGTCGGAGGGGACATCCATCAGCTTGAGCAGGACGGACATCGGCGGTGAGCTCACCGACGCCAGCTTGTGGGCGTGGCGGGGCGTACGTCCAATCGACGGAGCGGCACGGACGCGCACCTGCTGGGAGCGCAGCGTCCGGGCGAGCTGGCGGGCCGCGAATGCCCCCGGGGTCAGGTGGCCCGACGTGGAGCCGTGGTCGAATGTGAGCGCGCTGAGCTCGCCGCCGAAATCGGGGATATCTGGGCCGAACGCGGTGGCGGGACCGCCGGGGCTGCCGGCGAACATTGACGGGTCCCCGATCAACGGCCCGGTCACGCGCCGGATCCCGCGTGTCCGGAGCCGGCCGGCGAGCTGAGCGGCGGTGGGGCCGTACCCCTGCTCCCAGATGCGGTTGAAACTGCCATCGCCGAACGTCGGGTCGCCCCCGCCCTTGAGGTAGAGGCTCCCGTGCCACACCCCGTCGTGGCCGAGATGCCCGACCCCGAACACGGTCGTGTGCAGGCGGGCGTCGGGCCCGAGCTTGCTGAGCACGGCGACGGACGTGTACAGCTTCTCGACCGACGCCGGCGGGCGCTTGACCCCATCGCGCAGCGTGAACAGGGTGGCGTGGCCGCCGAGGTCGTAGACCATTCCGCCGGCGCTCGGCCCGGCATGCGAAAACGCTCGCCTGAGCGCGGCCCGCAAGGCGATCAGCGCCGGCGTCGGCGACGGCTTGCGTGGGACGGCGGTCGTCGAGGTCTCGGGGGTGGGCACCACCGATGCGTTGGTCGGAACGACCGGTTTCGGGGCGCCGCCTCCGCCTCCGCATCCGGTGATCGCCAGCGCCACGAGCGCCCCGACGAGCAGCGCCCTCCTCAGACCGACTCCAACTCCTCCACGGTGTGGGGGCCGACGACCGCGACCGAGAGCTCGTCGGCAACCTCGGCGGCGACCCCCCGGACATCGGCGACGGTTACCTCGTCGAGCAGCGCGATCGTCGTGTCGGGGTCGACGTCCTCCTCGTAGACGATCTTCTGCTGGGCGGCGTGGCGTGCGACCGCGCCGGTGTTCTCGAAGGCGATCGCTCGGGCCCCAGCCGCGTACGCCCGCGCGCGCTCGATCTCGGACTCGGTCGGCCCCTCCTCACGCAGCTCATTGACGATCTCTCGCATCCGGGTGTACGCCTCGATCAGCTTGGTCGACTGAAGGCCCGCGGACAGCTGCAGCACCGGCACGTCCGCGTAGGCGTGCGGGGTCGCGTGGACGGAGTAGGCCAGTCCGCGCTGCTCGCGGATCTCATCGAACAGACGCGATCCCATCGATCCGCCGAGGAGCGTCGAGTAGATCACCAGCGCGGCGCGCTGGCGCGGATCGGTCACCTGAAGCGTGGGCCTGTACGACATCCGCAGATGGCTCTGATTGGAGTCGCGCTCCTGGACGAGAACCTTCGGCGAGAACCGGGGTGCCCCTTCGTAGGGCTCGGGTTCGGAGAGCGCCGCGAAGCGGCTGAACAGGTCATCGAGCTCACCATCGAGGGAGTCGAGGTTGCCGACCGCGAACGCGCCGCCACGCGGCGGGTACCAGCGACGGCGGCGGAACGCGACGATGGCGTCCCGCGTGAAGGTGTCGCGAATGTGCTCGGTGGTCCCCAGCACGGGGCGTCCGAGCGGGTGATCGCCGAACGCGGCCTCGTCGATCAGGTGCTCGGCGAGGATCGCGGGCTGGTCGCTCGCCCGGGCGATCTCCTGGACCACGACGCCACGCTCGCGGTCGAGCTCGTCCGAGTCGATCCGCGCCCGGGCGACGAAGTCTGTCAGCAGGTCGGCGGCCTCGAGTCCCCGCTGCGCGCGAGCGGTGATGTGGAACGCGACCAGATCATGGCTCGTGTACGCGTTGAGGACGGCGCCGATGCGTTCGGCGGCCTCGTTGACGTCGCGGTAGGTCGGGTAGCTCTCGCCCCCCTTGAACACGAGGTGCTCGAGGAAATGGGCCATTCCGTTCTCCTCGGGCCGCTCGGTACGCGCACCCGCGTCGAACGCAACGAGCAGCGTGACCGCCCGCGTGCCCTGGATCGGAATCCGGTAGAGCGGCAGCCCATTTTCGAGCTCTGTGACCGTTACCTCGGTCATCCATCCACACGGTAGCGATCCGACCCCCGCGACGGCGCCTGTATCACCTGGGCCGCCCGCAAAAAGGGCGGCGCAAGCCGCCCCCATAAATTGGAGCTTTGGGCAACTGTTTGCAACCGTCGTTGCAACGGGTAACGGCGCGGGACATGGTTCCGGACAGCCCGCTACGCTGCCCCGACCCTATGGCTACCACCTCATCATCAGAGCAGCGCACGCGTAGACGGGCCGCGCAGGCGGCCGGCACGCGGCCGTCGCCGACCCCTGCAGGCCCGCCGATGATCGAGTTTCGCGGCGTCTGCAAGCGCTACAGCGGAGGCGATGTTGGGCTCGAGGCGGCGACCTTCTCGGTTGACCGCGGCGACTTCGTGTTCCTCGTCGGCTCGACCGGCTCCGGCAAGTCGACGGTGATGCGACTGCTGATCAAGGAGCTCGAGCCCACGGAGGGAACGATCCGGGTCGCCGGCCATGAGCTCGACGCGATCAACCACAAGCGCGTCCCGTACTATCGGCGCAACATCGGGGTCGTCTTCCAGGACTTCAAGCTGCTCCCCAGCCGGACGGTCTACGAGAACGTCGCCTACGCGCTCCAGGTCACGGGCGGCGGCCGCAAGGAGATCCGGGCCAAGGTCCCGGACATCCTCCGCCTGACCGGTCTGTCGACCAAGCTCCACAATTACCCCGATCAGCTGTCGGGGGGCGAGCAGCAGCGCGTGTCGATCGCGCGCGCGTTCGTGAACCACCCACCGCTGCTGCTGGCGGATGAGCCCACGGGGAACCTCGACCCGGAGACGAGCATCGACATCATGCGCCTGCTCTACCGGATCAACCGCACCGGCACGACCGTGCTCGTCGCGACCCACGACCAGGCGATGGTCGACAAGATGCGCCGGCGCGTGCTCGAGCTCTCCGACGGGCGGATCGTCCGCGACGAGGCCACGGGCCTGTACGCGCGCGACGAGTCGACCCGCGAGTTCGCGCGACGGTTGCGAGCCCCGGGCGAGCGGCCTCCGGGCGTCTAGCCGATGAAGATCGGATTCTTCATGCGCGAGGCGGGGCGCGCGATGCGGCACAACGCGGCCCCGACCTTCGCGGCGCTGGCCACTGTCCTTGTGACGATGTTGGTGCTCGGCGTCTTCATCCCGATCGTGCAGGCCACCAACGGCGCCGCCAACAGCGTTCGGGGGCGCGTCGAGGTCGACGTCTACATGAGGACCAACGCAACGGCGGCGGACGACGCGCGGGTGCAGAAGGAGCTGCTCGCGGTTCCGCACGTGAAGGCTGTGCAGTTCGTCTCCAAGGCCGAGGCGTATGCGCAGCAAAGGAAGGCGAATCCGGCGGCGTACGCGCTGCTCGCCTCAAACCCACTGCCGGACACCTTCCACGTGATCCCGGACAACCCCGGCAACGTGTTGCTCGTCCGCAGTGCGCTGACCCCGCCGGCGGCCGGGGGCGGCACCCGGATGATCGATCCGATGGTCCAGAAGATCTCGAACAACAAGAACGACACGAAGCAGCTCCTCGAGGTCACGAACCTCGTGACGATTACGGCGGCCGTGCTGACCGTGTTGCTGACGCTGGCGTCGGTCCTGCTGATCGCGAACACGATCCGGCTCTCGCTGTACGCGCGCCGCCGCGAGGTGGAGGTGATGAAGCTCGTTGGCGCGACCGACTGGTTCATCCGCTGGCCGTTCGTGATCGAGGGCGTGGTCGTCGGCGCTGCCGGCGCGGTGGGGGCGATCGCCGTGCTCGGCGTGACCAAGATCGCGCTGCTCGACCCGCTCGCCAACAACTGGACGCTGATCGCGGCGCCGCGGACGATCAGCTTCGCGGCGCTCCTGGCGGTGCTGCTCGGCGCGGCCGTGCTCGTCTCCGCGCTCGGCTCGGGCCTGTCATTGCGCCGGTTCCTCCGGGTCTGACCCTCGGCGGCGGCTCAGGGCGCGGATTCGCCGCTCTCTAAGGATCTCCGAAGCGTGGTGGGTTCGGCGCCGCGACCCGGCTACTCTGATCGGGATGCGTCGTAGGCCCCCTCGATCACCCCGGATCGCTACCTACGTGGTGGTGGGTTTGCTCGTCCTGATCGCCGGGGTTTGGCTGGGCGGTCACCCCAGCTGGCTGCCATCGTCGCTGCGCAACTCGCTCACTGACAACAACAACGGCGAGATCGTGAACGAGGCGATGGGCATCATCTCGCACGACTACTACCGGAAGGTCAACACCAGCCAGCTGATCAACAAGGGCCTCGCCGCCGCTGTCGCGAGCCTCGACGATCCCTACTCCCACTACCTCGATCCGGGCGACTACCACCAGTTCGAGGAGACGTCCAACCCCCACGTCGCAGGCGTGGGCATCGATGTGATGGGGACCGCAAGGGGACTGCAGGTGATCGACGTGTTCCCGGGTACGCCGGCCTCGCGCGCGGGACTGAGGCCGGGGGACGTGATCGTCGCCGTCGGCTCGACCTCGCTGGTCGGCCGCAGCTCGGCCACGGCGACCAACCTGATCACCGGGGAGGAGGGGACGGCGGTCCATCTGACGGTGCTCCGTGGCAAGCAGCGGCAGTCACTCGTGATCAGGCGCGCGAATGTGCTCGTGACCAGCGGCGGCATCGTGACCTACAACGGCATCAAGATCGGCGACGTGCGGCTGACCAGCTTCACCGACGGGTCGGGCGCGGCTGTCAAGGCCCAGGTGGAGAAGGTCCTCCACCAGGGAGCGAAGGCGATCATCCTCGACCTTCGCGACAACGGCGGCGGGCTGCTCGACGAGGCGGTCAACGTCGCCAGCATCTTCATTCCCGACGGCACGATCGTGACGACGAGGGGTCGGAGGCAGCCGACCCAGGTATACACGGCGAAGGGCGGCGCGATCTCGACCAGCATCCCGATGGTCGTGCTCGTCGACCGCGGCACCGCGTCGGCCGCGGAGATCGTCACCGGCGCACTCAAGGATCGCGGCCGGGCGAAGGTGGTCGGCACCCACACGTACGGCAAAGGGGTATTCCAGGAGATCCAGCCCCTGTCGAACGGCGGGGCGCTCGACATCACCGTCGGCGAGTACTTCACCCCCAACGGAATGAACCTCGGTGGCGGTGGCGTGCGCGAGGGCAAGGGGATCGCCCCGAACGTGTACGCGCTCGACAACCCCCGCACGGCGCAGGATGAGGCGCTCGCGGTGGCCGAGCACACGGTCGCCGCCGAGGTGCGGTGAGCCCCGAAGTGACGCGAGCCGGAAAGTCGACAACACCGAGAGGGGCACCGGCGGAGCTGCGCAAGGACGCAGGAGCCGACGCGCAGCAGCGCTGCGCGAGGCGACGAGGACGCCGCACAGCGCCGCCGGGGGCCGCTCGAATGTTGGCGAATTTATGGCTCGTGACACCACGGCGCGCGCCGCCGGCGAAGCCGGGGGCGCTCGGGTGGCCGTGATCGAGCGCCGCGGGAAGTTCCTGGTCGCGGAGCCGTTCTTCGGGTCGGGCCCACGGCTTGCCGTCAGCCGCGACAAGCGCGCGAACGTCGGCGACCTGGTCGTGGTGCGCCAGGCGGCGGCGCACAATGGGCGAGCGCGCGGGAGGGCCGTGATCTCGCGCCGGCTGGGCCGACCGGACGTGGCGCGCGACGTGATCGAGGCGTTCATGCTCGATCGTGGTCTGCGTCGGGGTTTCGACCCGGCGGTCGAGCGCGAGGCGCGCGACGTCGCGTCGGGAACGCTTGGCGCGGACGGCGCGTCCGGGGACTTCGAGGCGGGGCGGCGCGATCTCCGCTCGCTGCCGACGTTCACGATCGACCCGATCACCGCGCGCGACTACGACGACGCGATCTCCGCCGCGGTGCAGGACGACGGCTGGCGCGTCTGGGTCCACATCGCCGATGTCTCGGCGTACGTGGCGCCGCGGTCCCTGATCGATCGGGAGGCGTACCGCCGGGGAACCAGTGTCTACGTCCCGGGGGCGGTCGAGCCGATGCTGCCGGCGGCGCTTTCGAACGACGCCTGCTCGCTGGTCCCGGGCCAGGACCGGCTGACCGTCACGGCCGAGATGACCGTCGTGGGGGAGGAGGTGCGGCGGGCTTCGTTCTACCGCTCCGTGATCCGCTCGGATGAGCGGCTCGAGTACGGACAGGTCGACCGCGTGTTCGCGGGCGGCGAGCGCGCGGCAGAGCCGTGGGGCGAGCCGCTCGCGGCGGCTCGTGGCGCGGCCGCGGCCCTCGAGGCGAGGCGCGCTCGGAGGGCGGCGCTGGTGGTCGATTCCGAGGAGCCCGAGTTCGTGTTCGACGACGATGGGAACGTCGCGGCGATCGATCCCGTCGAGCAGACCGAGTCGCATCGGCTGATCGAGCACCTGATGATTGCCGCCAACGAGCAGGTCGCGGGATTGCTCGAGTCCCGACGTGTGCCGACGCTGTATCGGGTACACGAGCGGCCCGACGCGACCGCCGTCGAGAGGCTGATCGAGCAGCTCGCCTCGCTGGGCGTGCCGACGCCGCCGGTTCCCCGGGGTGCGATGACGCCACAGCAGGCGGCCGAGATCGTCGGCGAGGCTTCGCAGCTGGTCTCCGACTGGGTCGCGCGCACCGGCCACGGCCAGCGAGGGTTGACGAGCCTCGTGCTGAGGACGCTGAAGCAGGCGTACTACGACCACCGCAACCTCGGTCATGCCGGGCTGCAGTCTCCTCGTTACTGCCATTTCACCTCGCCGATCCGCCGATATCCCGATCTGATCTGCCATCGCTCGCTGCTGTCGGCCGTGGCCGGCGCCGGCCCCGCGCCGGACGCCTCGTGGGTCGAGGCCGCGGGGCCGTGGTGCTCGGCGCGCGAACGGGAGGCGATGTCGATCGAGCGGGGCGCCGATGACATCGCGCGGTGCTTCTTCCTGGAGCGCCTGCTCGCGTCCGGCAAGGACCCGGTGTTCGACGGGGAGGTCGTCGGCGTGATCGGCGCCGGCGCGTTCGTCGCGTTCGGCCGCGACCTGGCGTTCGAGGGACTGGTTCCGGTTCGGCGAATGCGGGGGGACTGGTGGGAGCTGAACGAGGAGGCGACGATGCTGGTGGGGACCCGCAGCGGCGGCTCGATCCGGCTCGGTGATCCACTGCGGGTGCGGGTCGATTTGATAGATGCGCCACGGGGGAGAGTGGACCTCGTGCCGGCCGTCGAGTCAGCCGACGGGGATCATCTGGATGGTTGATTCCAAATTGATTGGAAGCGGGGTGTCCAGGGAACGAGCGGGGCGCCGCGGACGGGAGGCGACGCCTAGCGGCGCTACGCGAGCCGACCGGTCAGCAGGACGACTCGCGCGCGGCCGAATCAAGCGAGGCCCGGATGCCGAGCCGGCCGCAGGCGCGAGGCATCCGCGAAGTTATCCGGGGCGCATCCGCGAAGTTATCCGGGGCGCATCCGCGACGAGCAATTTGAAATCAATCATCAGGCAAGATTGACGGCGTGGCCAAGACCTCCAGGCGGAAAATAAATGCGGGCGACGTGGCGACCAACCGTCAGGCGTCGTATCGCTACAACCTGCTCGAGCGGTTCGAGTGCGGGCTCGTCCTGACCGGGACCGAGGTCAAGTCGGTGCGCGAGGGCCAGGTGCAGCTGAAGGACTCCTACGCCGCTGTGAGGGACGGAGAGGTCTGGCTGTACGACATGTACATCGCGCCGTACGGGCCCGCGGCACGGGACAACCACGACCCCGAGCGGCCGCGCAAGCTGCTGCTCCACCGTGGCGAGATCGATCGGCTGATCGGCAAGACCCGTGAGCGCGGCCTGACGCTGGTCCCGACCAGGGTCTACTTCAGGGGGTCGAGGGCGAAGGTTGAGATCGCCGTGGCGCAGGGGAAAAACGTCTACGACAAGCGGGAGTCGATTCGCAACCGGGAGATGGCGCGGGAGGTCCAGCGGGAGCTGAGAGAGGCGCGGCGGTAGGCCCCGGCGGTTGGGGGGCGGGGCGTGGCGGGCTGTGGCGGGCGTGGGCGGGCTGTGGCGGGCGCCGGGTGCCTCCGCCCAGGGGCCTGGTCGTTTAACGCAAAGAGGGTTTGCGTTTCGCGACCAGCCTCGGTTCTGCAAGGCCGCCGCCGAGGCGCCGCCCGGTGGGGCCGGCTAGCTAAAGGTGCGGGTTAGGGTCGTCGCGTGCATCCCGACGACCAGCAAGGCGATCAGGCTCAGGTAGACGCCGGCGACGAGCGCTCGGTCGAGCGGCCTGACGGCGTAGTAGGCCTGCTGCTCGGCGCCGCCCTGCCTGCGGATCTTCCAGCGGCGGTGGGTCTCGAGGGCGCCGAACAGGACGATGATCAGGATGATCGGGTTCGGCCAGATGATCGCGAGGGCGATGAGGCCGGCGAATCCCGCGAACCACATCCACGGAGCCATCGCGGCCATCGCCCGCCCGCCGTCGAGCGGGACGACCGGAAGCAGGTTGAACAGATTCAGGAAGAAGCCCGTGAACGCCAGCGCACGGAAGAGATCACTGCCCGTTGCCTGCCAGATCACGATGCACGCCGCAGAGCCAATCGTTCCGAGAATGGGACCGGCGAGGCCGACGCGCGCTTCGGCGAGCGCGTTCTCGCCCAGCGACTTGGCGCTGATCACGGCGCCGAGGAAGGGGATGAACATCGGCGGGCTGGCCTTTATGCCGAGTCGCCGGAGCTCGATCACGTGACCCATCTCGTGCACGAGGATCAAGACGACGAAGCCGGCCGCGAACGTCCAGCCGAAGACGAAGCTGTAGGCCGCCACCGAGACCGCCATCGTGCCCGCCGTCGTCAGCAGCTTCAGCTTCGGGGCAAGCAGGAGAAGGGTCTTGAACTTCGCGATGAAGGCGGCGATCGCGGCAAAGACCGGACCGAGCTTTCGCTTCAGCCACGAGGGCTTGCGCTCGACGAAGCCATCGCCATGGTCCGCGCTCGGAACCGTTTCCAGCGGCCCACCGAACGGGGTCGGCGGCTCGGCGGGCCCGAACGGCGACGGCGTCGCCTGCGGCGGCGGAGTGGACGGTCGGGGCCAGGTCGTCGACGGTTCCATACAACTCTGATTCAAGCAGGCGGAAACGGTTTTCCCGCCGGTCTTATGATGTTTTTCGGTTTTTCGGCTAGCTGACTGGATCCCGGCCCGGTCAGGGCGGACACGTGTCGGCCGTCACGAGTGGGTGCGCCTATACTTGGGGGTGAACATAACCCCCCGGGGACGACAGGCTTCGACGTGGTCGGCTCGTGGGGGTGGTTGCGAGTCGAGGTCCCGGGAGGCCTCGTAAAACACCCGGGAAAACAATAAGTGCGGACTCTAATCATGAGTTCCTGCTCCCGGCGACTGTCTAACAGCTAACCGCGGAGTACCCGCTCACCGCTCGCCTGTGGCGGAGATGCGGGATCAGATAGCAGGCTAACCCGGTGAGGCCCGCTCCAGCCGATCCGGGGACATCTTTCGGAGTTGGCTCTCCACAACCCCGCCGGCGAGGCGAGTCGAGAGCGAGATCAGAGCGCCGGCTACGCTCGTAGACGCCGCCCATCACGCGACTGCGGACGCGGGTTCAATTCCCGCCGTCTCCACTAGTTGCAGCGGGTGCGGGATCCTCTTGATTTCGCCCCGCTGCAGGTGTTTAACGAGGCGAAGCTTCGCGGCGTTCGCACGACGGAATGTCGCAATTTGCGCGCGGCTGCGGAGCGCCGCGGCCGCAACTCGGCCGCAGATAGGGCAGGAGTCGGCCACAACGGCTGCATCGCTCTGGCAAGCTCAGGGCCCAAGGTGCAATTGAATGGGGGCGTTGGCAGACTCATTCTGTTGGGCGGACGGTCGGTTTCGATCCCGCGCGGCGTCAGCTGTCGGGGTCCTCCGTGCGCCGGCCGAGCGCCAGAGCGTCTTTGGTCAATTCGACGAAGTCGGCCTCATCGAGCGCCGAGACAATGGCGTCGGGGCGGAGCTCGAAGAGCGAGAGCGGGGCGTCGTTGGTGATGTTTCCGGTCGCTACGACGAGCAGTTGCCGCGGCGATCGGGCGAGCAGGTGCGCGTCGCGGAAGTCCTGATCCTTCGTGACCAGGACGCGGTCATCGGTGTCTGCGCGGTCGGCGATCTGGCTGTCGGTTGACCGGTTCCCGTCGGGCAACCTGATCGTGTGCCGCGCGTCTTGCCCCGCTCGGTCGAGGAACTCCGCGAGCCGGGCCGGCAACTGCGCGTCGATCACGAACCTCACGCCGCGGACAGCGGCACCACGCGGCGGCGCCCCGCCGCCCGGGCACCGAACTCCAACGCGGCGAGGATGTCCTCGGGCTCCAGGTCCGGATAGTCGGCGAGCACCTCGTCGATCGTCATTCCCGCCGAGAGCAGCTCGAGCAGGTTCTCGATCGTGTAGCGGAGCCCTCTGATCGTCGGTTGCCCGTGGCAGACCGCCGGGTCTGACGAAATGCGCTCGAGCCGGACACACAA
>CAVXAO010000014.1:0-265608 GCA_963759695.1 uncultured Solirubrobacterales bacterium | reverse complement strand
GGGAGCCGTCGCCCGCACGCGCGACAAGGCGGCGATGCGCCGGGCGCTCGCGGAGGCCGGCGTCCCGCAACCGCGGTTCGCCCTGCTCCCCTCTGGAGCCGACGTCGCGGCCGTCGCGCGCGAGGTGGGCCTTCCCTGCGTCGTCAAGCCGCTGGGGCTGTCGGGCAGCCGGGGAGTGATCCGGGCCGATGATGCCGAGCAGGCCCGCTTGACCGCCGAGCGGGTCCGGGGGATTCTGGCCGTCGCTCAGGAGCCGCCCGGGGCGCCGCTGCTGCTGGAGAGCTACCTGCCCGGTGCCGAGGTGGCGATCGAGGGGCTGCTGCGCGCAGGCCGTCTGGAGGTGCTGGCGGTGTTCGACAAGCCCGACCCGCTCGAGGGGCCGTACTTCGAGGAGACGCTGTACGTGACGCCGTCGCGGCTGCCGACCGCCGTCCTGGGCGAGGTCGAGGCGGTTGCTACGCGGGCGGCGCATGCGCTGAGGCTGAGGGAGGGACCGGTCCATGCCGAGCTGCGCGTGGACGGCGAGCGGGTCAGCGTGCTGGAGCTGGCGGCCCGGTCGATCGGCGGCCTGTGCTCGCGCGCGCTGCGCTTCGGCACCGGTGTCAGCCTGGAGCAGGTGATCCTGCGCCATGCGCTGGGGCTCGGGCTCGACGACCTGGCGCGGGAGCCGCTGGCGGCCGGCGTGATGATGATCCCGATCCCCGGCGCTGGCGTCTTGCGCGCGGTCGAGGGGCAGCAGGAGGCCCGGGCGTTGGAGGGGATCGGCGGGCTGGAGATCACGATCGCCCGCGGCCGTTCCGTGGTGCCGCTGCCCGACGGCGACCGCTATCTGGGCTTCGTGTTCGCGCGCGGGGCGAGCGCCGACGCGGTCGAGCGTTCGCTGCGCGCTGCGCACGCTCGCCTGCGGATCCGGATCGAGCCGCACGCGCCCGAGCCGGTCGGCGCGCGCTAGCGTGGGTTACCCGTGCGCGTGCTGCTGATCTCGACCTACGAGCTGGGCCACCAGCCGTTGCACGTCGCCTCGCCGGCGGCCGCGCTGCGCCGCGTCGGCCACGAGGTCCGCTGCCTGGATCTCAGCGTAGAGCCGTGGGACCCCGGCGCGCTGGAATGGACCCAGGCGGTCGGCTTCTCGGTGCCGATGCACACCGCTATGCGCCTGGCGCTCAGCGCCGGCCGGCGAGTACGCCGCGAGCACGCCGGGCTGCCGATCTGCTTCTACGGGCTGTATGCCACGGTCAGCCGCGAGCTGGTAGAGCGTGAGCTCGCCGCGCGCGTGATCGCTGGCGAGTACGAGCCGGCGCTCACGGCCTGGGTGGACGAGCTGGCGGCCCCGCGCCCGCCGGCCGCGGCCGCCGAGCGGCCGATCATCCACCTGCAGCGCGGCAGCTTCGACCCGCCGGCGCGCGAGCTCTTGCCCGGACTCGAGCGCTACGCCCGCCTGGCGGTGGGCGGGGAGGAGCTGCTGGTCGGGTACGTCGAGGCCAGCCACGGGTGCGTGCATCGCTGCCGGCATTGCCCGGTCCCCGCCGTCTACGACGGGCGCATCCGGGTCGTGCAGGCGCAGACCGTCCTGCGCGACGTCGAGCGCCTGGCCGGGATGGGAGCGCGCCACATCACGTTCGGCGACCCCGACTTCCTGAACGGCTGGCGGCACTCTCTGGCGATCGTGCGCACGCTCCACGAGCGGCTCCCGGAGCTGACCTTCGACTGCACGACGAAGGTCGAGCACGTGCTCGAGCACACCGACGTGTGGGAGGAGATGGCCGCCTCGGGCTGCCTGTTCGTCGTCTGCGCGCTGGAAACCGTCAACGACGAGATCCTCGCCCGCCTCGACAAGGGCCACACCACCGCCGAGGCGGTGCAAGCTCTCGAGCTGTTGCGCGCGCACGGAATCGAGCCCCGGCCCTCATTTGTGCCCTTCACTCCGTGGACGACCCCGCGTGACGTGCTGGAGATCGTCGAGTTCGTCGCTGCGCACGACCTGGTGGCCAACGTCGACCCGGTGCAGTACACGATCCGGCTACTCGTGCCCGAGGGCTCGCTGCTGCTGGAGCGCAAGGACCTGCGCGAGCACCTCGGCCCCTACGAAGCCGAACGCCTCAGCTACCCGTGGCGCTCAGCGGACCCAGCAGCCGACCGGCTGCAAGGCCGCCTCAGTGCGCTAGTCCAGCAGAGCGCCGCCGCGCAGGAAGCAACTGGCCTGACGTTCGCGCGCATCCGCGCGGCGGTGCGCGAG
This sequence comes from uncultured Solirubrobacterales bacterium, assembly GCA_963759695.1. Taxonomy (GTDB): domain Bacteria; phylum Actinomycetota; class Thermoleophilia; order Solirubrobacterales; family Solirubrobacteraceae; genus Palsa-465. The sequence goes on along the minus strand of CAVXAO010000014.1, from coordinate 263,372 downwards.
GCGACCGGCGAGGCGGCCAGCACGGAGCCGGAGGCCATCCCGATGGGATCGACCGAGGGGAGGCCACGGCTCACCGAGCCGTGGTTCTGCTGAGCAGAGCCCACCGAGGACCAGTTCGGTCCTCTCACAGCGTGATGACATGATCCGGCGGCTCCCCAGCCAGCGCCGCATAGAGGTCGGGGAAGCAACCGACCCGCACGCCCGCGATCGTTCCCGTCGGCAGCGCTGGCGCGTTCACGTCATGCTCCCTGACCCGACCCATGAGCGATCTCACCGCCGCCTACGACCTGCTCGCACGTGGCTGGGCGCACGAGGGGCTCGCCGGTCGCTACCGCGACGCCAAGCGACGCGGCGAGCAACTGCCCGAATGCGATCAGGACCATCTGATTCGCCGGCCGATCGCCATGCTTGCGAGCGCCATTCCGGCATGCGCCAGCCTCAGCGTCGCGATTCACGTGATCCACTTACTGCCGGTAACCTGAGCCCTCGGGCTCAGGGACCGGTTGCTCCGCAACGCGGAGAACAACAGCGCATTAGCGCTCTACCGCTGTCATGAGGCCCTCGGGCTCGACGGCCAGGCACACGACTACAGCGCAAACGAATGGCTGCCGGCGGTCTACGACATCGCCGATCCGCTCCTCACGGCGGCGCGCCTGACCCGCGAGCCGCCGGCGCTCGTCGAGCAGGCCCAGGAGGCAATTCGGTGGCTATCGCGCGCGATCGTGGACCTCGACGAAGATTCCCCCGACGCCGCGGCGGCCCTCGTGGACGGACTCGGGCGCATGCTCGCGCTGCACGTCTTCGCTGGCGTCGCAGGCAAGCCCACAGACGAACTCAGCGCGTAGCCTGTCTCCGCGTCTGAGCAGGTCCAGCGGCCCCGGGTGTCAACCAGGGCCCGGTGTGCTTGCTTTGGTCGGTGGTGCTGCCCTGCCGTCGAACCTTGCGGCGACCGCGCGGCCGGATGCGGCCCCAAACTCGTGACGACCCACGGCGCCGTAACCCGCAGGTGGGTTGCTCGCGGGCGGGACGCTGCTCCCTTACGCCTGTACCGGTCACGCCGGTGTCGCGCCGCTTCGCACCGCGATCGGCAACGCGGTCCACGGCGAGCGCGCGACCACAATCGTCGTGAAGCATTCGTGCCGCAGCTCGTTTCCGCGGCCGCTCCTTCCACGCGAAGGGGCGGCGAGCCGGGTGGCCGTCCCGGCCGCTGCCTAGGTCCTATGCGAGAGCCACGCCGGTCGCGGCCCGGCGGTTCGACGAGGTCGTTAGCGATGAATGTGCAAGCATCCGACGCCTCCTGAAGCGAACAGGTGGGCCCGCGCCGGGTCCCGCATTCGTGCGGCGCGGGTCGCGGTATGTCCACGTGAGCCCGATCCGGCCACCCGGAGGAGGGCCGTTTGCCGAGCCGGAAGCGCCTTGGTCCGGGTTGACGTTGGTGACGCGGCCGCGCAGATCATCCTCCTTTTTGGCCCGTGCAGGGTGGAGGTTGCGTGATCTCATCCTTTTTGGCCGATGCGCTGCCTCGCTCGGCGCCATAGCCTGATGCCATGGAACTAAGCAAAAGGGTGGACATATCAAGGCGTCCCATGGGCCGCGCCGCGATGCGCACCGCGGTCGCGACAGTAGCCGCCGGCACGCTGATCGCGCTCGCCGGTTGTGGCAGCAGCAGCAAGCCGGCCTACTGTTCTGATCGCACCAACTTGGAGAACTCGGTCAAGAATCTGCCGAGCGTCACCTCCAGCAGCGGCGTCAGCGGCCTGAAGTCACAGCTCACAACGATCGAGAGTGATGCCACCGCGGTTGTCAACTCGGCGAAGAGCGACTTCCCGAGTCAGACCAGCGCCGTCAAGACGTCGGTCGACGCGCTCCAGAGCGCCGTCAACGCGCTCCCGTCGAGCCCTTCGGCCAGTCAGATCGCCGCGATCGGACTCGCCTCCAAAAACGTCGTGAGCTCGGTCAAGAGCTTCACCGACGCCACCAGCTCGAAGTGCAGCTGACACATCAGTCCGCCATCGCGGGTCGGAGCGCCCGCCGGCTCCTTGCTTGGGCTTCAGCGCGGCATCCTTGCTCTGGCGTCGGCGCTGCTCGAGCCGTTGGTCGCGCTCGGTTGGGACCACGAGCGCGATCAGGACCGCGGCAAAGCAGTCCGATGACGAATGACCTCGACCGGGTGGAACGTGAGGCCTTGCGGTGCTTTCGGTGGTGGAGCCGGGGAGCAGAAGACGGTGACGGTGATGCCGGGCCTTGCGGGCCACGGCTGCTCGGTCCGCCTTTCGGGACCGGGGGATGTGAGGTGGCGGGAATGAAACGGCCGAGGACGATCGAGCGCCGTATGAATCGGTTCCTGCGCGAGCCGATTTCGGTACGCAACGCCGCGAGCGTGATCGTGACGGGGACGTTCATCGTCGTGGTCGCGGGCGGGATCGCGATCAGGGCGATCGACCATCGCGAGTACTCGAGCATCTGGGAGGGCATGTGGTGGTCCCTGCAGACGGTCACGACAGTCGGCTATGGAGACGTGACGCCGAAGGACACGGCCGGCAAGATCGTCGGCGCGGTCGTGATGCTCGAGGGGATCGCGTTCCTCGCGATCGTCACGGCGGCGATCACCTCGACGTTCGTGACGCGCGCGCAGCGCGAGCAGAAGTCCGCAGCGCCGGCCGAGGAGACCGCCGCGGAAGCACCAGGCGACCCACAGCTCAACCAGATGGCCGCGCGGCTTGAGCGGGTCGAGTCGCTGCTGGTGGAGCTCACGAGACAGTGATTCGCAGCGCCGCGTCTCAGATCCGCATCGCACTTGGTGCGGTCACCGGCTTCGGGCCTCGCCTCGGGGACGTGCGCATCTCGTCCAAAATGGATGATTCCCAAACGCGTGGCCATCCGCGATATTTGGTCATCATGGCCCGAGTGGCGAAACTGTTCGAACTCAACCGGGAAGGGCTCAACATTCAGCGCGCGCTCATGTTTGGTGGGCGTTCTGCCTGGCCGGCCATCATTCTTGCCGCTCTCGAGAAGCAGGAGTATCTGCTCAGCGCCGAACTCGGGGTGGTATCGGTGGGCCTGAGCGATCCGGGCGGGGAGTTCTGGTTCCCGGCGCAGCGGATGGCGGAGGTCGCGATGGTCGGTGCGCTGCTGAGCGCTCTTGGATTTGGCATCGGCGCAGGCGCTTGGGAGATCGTCGCGCCGGCCGCGCTCGTGGTCACGTTGCTGGCCAGTACTCGCACTGCTGCCTGTGGGACGGCAATATGAGCGCTGACCCCGGCGATCCAAGCTTGTCGCGGTCGGCGGGCGCCAGCGACCCCGCGAAGGATGGAGTGCCGCCGGCGGGTGAGACCTCGCCAGATACCACGCGCGGGCGAGGCTCGAGGAGCCGGATCAGGCACGGTCTGTCAGAAGGGTGGCGGCTTGCGAAGATTGCGTATCGCGACCCCGAGCATGTCGCCGAGCGGATCGCGCTGAACAGCACGCAGAGCCTCGGCGAGCCCTCTCTGGAGTGGGCACAGCGCGTCCGCAAGGAGCGCGAGGGTGTACCGCGCGCGGTCATTGCCGAGCAGTTGCGCACCGATAGCGCGAAGATCGCGGCGATCGACGGGGCGGTCGCCGGGACGCCGTTCCTGATCGCGCTGATCCCCGGCTATCTGGTGTATCTCCGCCAGGAGGCGCGGATGCTGCTGCGCACCGCGGCGCTCTATGACCGCGACCCGCTGGCGCTCGAGACCGCTGCCGAGATGCTGGCGCTCCGCGGCGTGGACCCGTCGGTCGACGCGGCCCGCTCGGCCCTGATCGCGGTGCGGGACATGCCGCTGCCCGAGAAGCCGACCGCGCGCCGCCCGTGGCGTACGTGGGTCCGCGCCGTCTACGTGCTGCTGATCTACGGCGGGTTCGTCTCTGCCCCCTCCGACAAGAGCAAGGAGGGCGCCCATCCGTGGGTGAAGACCGGGCTCGGGTTCCTGGCCTTTGCGATCTTCTGGGTGGTCACCTGGGTGTTCCCGCTCACCTTTATAATCGCGATGGCCTGGGGCTGCGACAGCAGCGCGCGTGACCTTGGGCGGCGAGCGCTGATCTTCTACGACAGCGAGCCCGACAGCGCGCAAGCGGCGATCGCCGCCGCCAAACAGCAAAGGGACCTCGGACACAATAAGCGCCAGATCCTGCGGACCATACTGCTGATCTTCTCCGTCGCGCTCCCGATCGCATTCATCGCGTTCATCGACCAGGAGCGCCAGAGCACCGGCATCACCCCACTCACCGCCGTCGGCGGCCTCGTCGCGCTCTCACTCGTGATCGCCACCGCCGTCATCGCCACCCGCCGCTAAACCTAGCCGCTCGGTATGCGAGCGATCGAGCGCCCGCACCGCCGCCGCAGCGACGGCGGGGCGTCGGGCGGTGCTTCATCGTGAGCGCGCGGTGGTGAGGCTGCCACCGCAATCCCGGGTCGGCCGGAGCGTCATCCCAAACGGGCGACGACCGGGCCCGGCGTGGCTGATGCCACCTCCCGTACGTGCCTCCAACCCTCCACGAAGGAACTCACACGAGCGCCGCGATCCTTATGCCACCTCCCTACGTTCCTCCAACCCTCCACGAAGGGCCTAACGATGACGAGCGCCGCGATCGCCTTTGCCACGGTCTCCCTAGGCAGCGAGCTCCCGTTTCCCGTCGACGGCCCGAGATCCCGTCCCTGAGCTTGACCATCATCAGGCGTAGTTCCGGCCAGGGTGTCCGGCTGATCGCTCACGCTGATCCTTTCGCTGTGATTTCGGCTGGCGGACAGCGCCGCTGGAGCGATGCGGCGGACCGCCGTGGAGCTTGAAGCCGCTGAACCGCGGCTTGGCGGCCGTCGCCGGCACGAGGGCGTAGGCCGGGCGAGTCGCTGCTAGGCGGGCAGCGCGTTGAGTTCCTTGGCGAGCTGCTTGCCGTCGGCATTGATTTCCTTCTCTTGAGTTTTCTCGGCATGCGTGAGCGCCTTGTCGAGCTGCTCCTGCACGCGCGACTTGCCGATCACGACGAGCGCCGCCTCGCCGTCGGCGAGATACTCGCCGAGCTCCTTAAGGAGCTTCCCTTACGCTTCTCGCGTCACTCGCGGCGCCGCGCTCTGATCATTCGACGACCGATCATGTCGCTGATCGACGTCGCGACCCAGATGATCAACGTCGCGAACACGTACGTCTGAAAGCCATGAATCGCAAGCCCGCTAACAATGGCGTTGACGATGATCAATGCGACGATCGTTGAAGCGAGGGCCAACAGCCCGGCCAGCGCTATCGACGGCTCATGAACAAGCACGCGAAGGGCGAGCAGCTGAACCACAAAGTGGACGAGCCAGAAGATGAGAACTGCCTCAACGACAGCCGTCGCGTCGATCGAGAACTTGCTGAGCACCGCGCTCGACACAATGATTCCGACCGCGATACCGACGAGTGAGGTAGCGGCTCTGATCCCCCAGCGGACCAACATTGGCTGATCCGGACGACCGCGCTAGAGCCCTGTCTCGGCGGTGATCCTGCCGGATTTGACTGCCGCGGCGAGCTTTTTATAGTCGCTGTCGTTTTGTTCGGCGTACGCCTTTGAGAACTCGACGATTGCACGGTCGAAGGCTGTCGCCGTTGCCGAGGTACGCGGCGATCGCGATCCGGTCGCCGCTGCGCGCGTGCGCCCGGGCAAGCGTCCACCCGCACAGCTTGCCGTACGTGGCCATGGCTTTCGGGACCATCTGCTCGATCTCCGCCGATCCCTTCCAGTCCTTCAGCTGACGGCCGTAGAAGTCGCGAGGCTTGCCGTCGAGCCCGGAGTCGATGTGCAGCCAGCCGAGGAAGATGTCGCTGGCGGCCTGCATCAGCCGCTGTCCGACGACCACCCGCTCGCCGTGGTTTGCGAACTCGCTCGGTCCGAGGAACTCCTCCAGCACCGACGCCTCGGCCTCCTTCATCTGCAAGAACAGCGGGTCCTGGCCGTCACGGCCGACCAGCAATGCGATATACGCGCGGGTGCCGACGCTCCCGACCCCGACCACCTTACGCGCGAAGTCGGTCAGCTCGAACTCCTCCAGCAGCACCCGCCGGTCGAACTCGAGCGTCTCCCGGTAGCCGCGCAACAACTGGCGGAGCCCTTCGAACATCTCATCGCGCTCTCTGCCTTGCGCGAGCTGCTCGATCGGCACGATCAGCGGCGACTGATCCACGATCTGCGCCTTCCCGTCGACGTCGTGGCACAGCTTCGAGAACGCCGTCATGCTGTCCTTCGTCCGGGCCTTCGCGAGATTCTTCTCCGTTCGCTTGACCATCTTCGGCTTGAACTGCGAGCGGTACTCCTGGATCGCGCTCTCGACGTCCAGGTGCGAATACCACACCTCGAGGTTCTTCATTCCGGCGAAGTTGGCCATCGCGGTGCGGTACTGGCCGACCGTGTCAAGCACGATCCGTTCCTGCTCCTTCGCGCGAAAACCGTTGTCGCGCGCCGCGATCAGCATGCTCACCGCAAGCCGCTTGACATCCCACTCCCACGGACCCGGCAGCGTCTCATCAAAATCGTTGACATCGAACACCAAGCGCCGCTCCGGAGAGGCGAACACCCCGAAGTTCGACAGATGCGCATCCCCGCAGCACTGCACCGTCAACCCCGACCGCGGCGTCGACGCGAGATCATTGGCCATGAGCAGCGCCGCCCCGCGATAAAACGTAAACGGCGAGACCAACATCCGCCCGTAGCGGATCGGCACGAGCTCCGGCACCCGCGTTTTCGCCTGACGCTCCAACAACCCGACCGGATCGGCGCGACCCGCCGCCGGCTCGAACTTCGCATGATCCGCGCGCGGCACCTCACTTCGCGCCGCCTTCCCCCGCGCCACCCGCTCAGCCAGTGACAAATGCCGAACGGCCGTCGGCTTCGGCTTCTTCCCCGGCGCTGCTGTCCCGCGTCTTCCAGCGGTCGTCCGTCTACTTCGAGTTGTGGTCGCCATCGCCGTTCCCTCTCTCAATCCGTCATCGCGCCAGCCAACGAAGCGTCTCGCAGCCACTGACATTTCACACTGTTACATCAAGCTAATGCCGCAGAGCGAGGCAGCGCATCGGCCAAAAAGGCTGAGATCACGGCACCGATCATGATCTGCAGGGAAAACGGTCCGCAATCAATCTCTCTCCGTGGACGGATTCGTCGTCCGCCTACCCGGGAATCGTGGTCGCGGCGACTCCTTTGACGAATCGGTCGCCGTACGCGCCGCTGGCTAGTCGCTCCCGATGAACACCCAGCCCCCTCTTGGCGCTCATCTGCGGGCGTTCCCGCCAGCGTCAGGCGGTGCTGGCTTGTGGGGCTTGTGGGGCTGCTTTGGCGGCGTGCTTTTGCAGCCGGTCCGCCAGGAGCATGACGATGACGGCGATCCCCACGCCGGCGAGCGTGAATAGGATCCTGCGTCCCTCGCTGGCAAAGTTGGACGGGTGGGGCACATCCATCGCGATAAGGAGGCCCGCGGCCACGGCTCCGGTGTACCAGGCGTAGTTGACGAAACGGATCGACGCGCCCACCGCGAACAGGACGACGATGATCACTTCAAGGGCGGTTTTGTTGTCGACGGCCAGCAGGACGAGGGCAGCCACCGCCGCGCCCACTATCGTCCCGGCCACGCGCTGTACGGCAAAGAAGGTGGATTGCTGAAGGTCGGGCTTCATCGCGATAATGACGGCGATCGGCATCCAGTAGGCGTTGGGCAGCTGCAGCCCGAAGGCGATCGCGACGGCGATCGACACGGCGACGGCTCGGATCAGCGCGAAAAGGATCATTGGCCGGGTCAGCGGCCTCGGCGAGATATCCCCGGGTATCTCGGCGGCAGGCTGGGGCGCCGAGACGCGTCCGCGCGCCAGCCACATGATGAACGTGTAAACGACCCACACCGCCGATCCGGTCAGCCACGCCAGCGCCTGTTTCCACGGTTCGGTATGGATCAGGCCGGAATGGAAGGCGCCCGGAAGGCCGAAGGAGAGGAGAGTCGGCAAGCCGAGGACGATGATGAACCAGATGTTGAGAAGATAGGCCGCGACGAATCTGTGCGTGCCGTATTTCACCGCTAGACCGGCCAGCGACGTGGCCACGAAAGCGGCCAGCACGACGAACCCCCACGGACCGCCGCCGATGCCGAACCCCAGGGCCGTCAGCAGCGCACCGGCTCCGGCCATCGCGGCCATCGCGAGCACCCGTGGGCCGTATTTTCCGCCAGGGTCGCTCAGCGCCACGAGCAACGCCCCGAAGATCGCACTCAGGAAATACCTCCGGTCGTGCGGGAGCACGCCCACGACGATCATCAGCCCCAGCACGACCGCAAAGCCCGCACCTCTGCGGAGGCTGAATCCCTGCCACTTAACCTCGAACACTTTCTTGAGCTCAGTCATGCTGGTCCTCCATCCGGATTGCTGCTGTGGCTACGCTGGTCAGGCAGCCCGACCGGCGGCGTCCGGCTGCACCCGCGGGGCGTCATCACGTCCCGTCGCCCGTCCCGATCCCGAGCTGACCCAGCGACGTGTCGATGCGCATACGCGCGCCGCAGCGAGGCCTTGGCGCGCCGGGCCGTTCAAGGGTCGAAGGAACACAGTCGACTCCTGCCTCGTGTTGAGGGAGCCGTGGCGCCCTCACACCGCCAAGCCAAGGGCGGTGCGAGAGCGGCCGGCCAGGTCGAGCGCGCTGCTAGGCGGGCAGCGCGTTGAGTTCCTTCGCGAGCTCCTTGCCGTCGGCGTCGATTTCCTTCTCTTGGGTCTTCTCCGCGTGCGTGAGCGCCTTGTCGAGCTGCTCCTGCACGCGCGACTTGCCGATCACGACCAGCGCGGCCTGGCCGTCGTTGAGGTAGTCGCCGAGCTCCTTGGCATCGCTACGCGACATGCCACCCATGACATGCCCGATCCCCCCGCCCGCCGCGGCGCCGACCAGCGCCGAACCGAGGATCGCCGGCGGGAACACGATCCCCACCAGCGCGCCGACCGCGGCACCCGTCCACGCGCCGTGCTGAGTGGGCTTCTCGTGCTTGGTCACATGCACCTTGCCCTCATCATCCTTGTACACCAGCGCGACGTCATAGCTGCCCACCAGATCAGCCGAATGCAGATCAAGCAGCGTGTCGTAATCGGCATCGGCGTCATCACGATCCGCGTACACCGCCCCATACACAAACACCGGGTTGTCTTTACTCATGGTCCTGCTCCTTTCCGGTCATTTCGACCGCGACAGCCATCACGGCAGGAGGCGACCCACCCGGGCCCGAGCCTTCCCCGACGATGCGGCCATCGCCGTCAGAAACAAAACCCTACGGCCCCCAACCCCCACCCCGCATCGGCCGAAAGGGATGATTCTTGCAGCCGCGATACCCACCTCGACCCACGCGGGCCGCCGCTTCGAGCGCGGCAAGCGGCGCTCATCGGGAGCCAATCCCATGGCCCGGCCGGGCTCCCGCGGACATCTCCCGGAGCCCCAGATGTCGACACTGAGCCCTGCGCAGGTGCGCGATCGCGTCCGCAACGGGACGGCTACAACGACGAATCATCCGCTTTGGCTGATGGGAACTCGGCGGTCCCGCTGCGACTTCCCCCGGGTGTGGATGAGCTGCGGGGTCTCCGCTTGGCAAATTCAGCGCTCGGTGATCTCCTTGCCAACCCCGCTAGCCGACAGGCGTTCAGGCACAGAAATGCTCCATTTCTGTCGATGACGATTTGACCATCGTGAGCACACGACAGCGGAGCACGCTCAGCGTGACCGCTGGATGGCGATCGTTGAGGCGGTGCTGCTGAGCAGCACCGCCACCTAGGCGCGCCGCTCGGCGATCCCGGCGCTGTAGGCGATCAGGTAGCACAGCACGCCGAGGAACGGGAGCACGATGATGAACACCACCCAGGCGGCCTTGCCCCAGCCCGATAGGTCGGGGCGGCTGAAGATGTCGATCAGCGCCAAGATCACCATCCAGATCCAGATCACCAACGCCATGAAGATCAGGATCGTCCACAAGATATTCAGAAACGGGTAACTGGTCGCGAAGCTCACCATCGGACTTGCCTCCTAGATCATCCCGGCCGAGGAACGCCGGAACATGGGATCGGTCGTTAGCCCGTCACGCTAGAGCCCGGGGGGTCGATGTGACATGGGCCAAAATGGCCGATCTCGTCGCACCGTCAGCCCGACGGCGATGCGGTATCGCGACGCCAGTCGAGTTCTGGATCTGGCATCGTGACCCTGGTTTCTGTCGATTCGAGGCCGGCCTGCTCGATGACCTCGACAGCGTCGGATCGGCCTGTGACGCCGAGCTTGACGTAGATCGACGCGACGTGCGTCTTGACGGTAGGGCGTGCGAGGTGAAGACGATCGGCGATGTCCTGGAGCGAGAGGTGCGTCCGCAGGAAAGGGACGAGCCGGAGCTCGGCAGGTGTGAGTCCGTAGTCGTGTCCCCGCCTGATCCGCGCTTGGAGACGCTGCAACCGGGCCGGCAGCGTTCCGGCATCGGGATATCCCTGGAGTACGTCGCCGGCGACCTGCGCGTGTTCGAGAGCGCCGGCGACCTCGCCGAGGTCGAGGCTGATGTCGGCGCAGCGCAACGCGAGATCGGCGTTGAGCCACGGGCCCGCGCGGAGCAGTGCGCGGAGCCGGCGGACGTTCTCCAGCTGGCGTGCGGCCTCCGTCTGGTCACCGCGCTGGTTGTGCGCCAGCGCTCCTACCGCGTAGGCGATGGCGCCGTAGATCGTGTCGTGGAGGTGTTGCTGCGAGACCAGCCAGCCCGCTTCGACCGCCCATCGTTGCGCGTCTCGACGCTCGCCCAGCTCTGTGGCCGCGAAGACCAGATAGCCCAGCGCGAAGACCCGAGTGTGGCTGAGCTCGGGCCGGTCTGTCGAAAGCGCGAGTGACTCCCGCAGCACGGCGATCGCCTCCTGCGGCCGGCCCAGGAGAACGTACGCCGCACCCATGGCGCAACGGGTGCTGAGAGGACATTGCATGCCCATCTTCTTCTCAGACGCGACGCCGAGCTCAGCATCGCGCAGCATCTGCGGGATGCCGTCCGGAGCCATGGCGCTTCGAAGGCTCGCGAGTGCCGAGCGAAACGAAGATGCCTCGTCGGCGGATCCCAAGTCGAGCAGAGCCCCCTCGGCCGTAACCAAGAATCGCCTCGCCCGGGCCGCATCGCCGAGAAACCCGAACACCCACGCAGCCGCGATCGACAGCTGCGCGTCTGACTCGATCTCCTCGTCGGTGCAGCGATCGAGCCACAGCCGCAGGCTCTCGATTTGCCCGCGGCTGGCAAACTCGTCCCGAGACGCAAGCGCGATTCGGCCGGCGTGAGCGAGATCGCCGGCCCCATGCGCGTAGGCGAACGTCTCGCCAGGCGATCCGTGCCGCTCGCACCAACCCGCTGCCCGTCGGAGGTACACGGGGAGCAGCTCCGGGTGGCGTCGCTTGAGCTCCGCACGGAGGAGATCCCTGAACAGATGGTGGTAGCGATACCACTCGCGATGATCGTCGAGCGAGACCACGAAGGCATTAGAACGCGCGACGCCCTCAAGCGAACCAGCCGCGTCGTCAATACCGAGCACTGCATCGCACAAGGGCGCCGTCATGCGATCGAGGATCGACGTCCCAAGCAGGAAACTCTTGAGATGCTCCGGTTGGCGCTCCAGCACCTCTTCCACCAGGTAGTCGGCGATCTGCCGCTGATCGCCGGACAGACCGGCAGCCCTCACGGCGGCATCATCACGGCCACGCAGCGCCAGCGTGGCCAGCGCAACCGCGGCGGCCCAGCCCTCCGTCCGCTCCCACAGAACCCCGGCCGCCGCCTGCGATAACTCCAGTCCCCTGCTCGCGGCAACATCACGGGTCTCCACCGGGTCCAGCGCCAGGAGCGCGGTATCGATCTCGACCAGATCCCCACTTGCACGGAGTCGGCCGAGCTGCACCCCCGGATCGCCGCGCGTGACCAACACCAACTGACAGCCGGATCGAACCTCGTCGACCAGAAACGCGAGAACCGCGCGGCTCTTCTCAGCCGTTATGACATGCACATCATCCAGCACCAGAACGAACGGGTCGCGCTCGCCGAGGTCGGCCGCGAGGAGAGGAAGAGCGACCTCATCGATCCTCGGCAGCCGTCCTGACAACTCCTCAAGGAGCTCACCGCAAACCGGGCCAGTCCGCTCGAGCGCCGCCACCACGTGGGCGAGCAGCACGACTGGATCGTTGTCGCCACCGCCGAGCTGCACCCACCCGCTAGGCCTCGGATCCAAATCAGTCCACTGCGCGACAAGCGTCGACTTCCCATACCCCGCCGGCGCACACACCAGCACCATCCGGCTGCACTCGGCGGCCTCCTGGGACGCGGAGAGACGAGGTCGACCCACCACCCACGGCGGGACAGCCGGAGCTCGGAGCGTCGACTCCCGCAACAGCGGCCTGGTCCCGGCAAGGGCGACGCTACTCATCGCTCGGCCCCCCACGCCCCCCGTTCCCCATACCAGCGCGACTTCGACGCAGGCCGCGACCCGCCAATCTCAGCCGCCGACATGAAGACGAGGGGCTCCACGCCGTTTCGTGCTCAACTGTCTTGACGACGCGGGCGTGCCTGGCCATCGCCCCACTGCACACAGCGCGCGACCGCGGAAAGATCTCGGACAAATTGGTGGTCTTCCTTTGGATGAGCCAGATCCCATTACCTAACGCTCAAGCAACAGGCAGTCGGCCGCATCAGCAGATGCCACTTCTCGCTGCCCAGGATATGGACAGGCTCGATGGTACCGGGCCTGATGGGCCGGTGGTGTCCGTAAAAAACCGCATAAAGCCTGTGGGAGGCTGCGATGTCGGCGGCGCGTCTCACCCGCGCGGAGGGCTGGGGCGCAATCGCGTCCGCCTCCGCTCAGCCAGGGCAACCGTCAATCGCCGGCGACCACTGCTGCAAGCTCCTGCGAGTCGATCGAGGAGTCGCAGGCGACAACGACCTTGTGGTCGTACTTCACGAACACCGCCGGGCGGCGTCGCCGGTCACGGGATCCACTCGAGCGAGGCGGCTTGGCAAAGCGATATCAGCCAGATTGGCCGATAACGAATCGGCCGCTCGCGACGTACCGTGACGGCACCATCACCAGCCACCCGAAGCCGCCGAACAAGAACAAGTCCCCCAAGACTGTTTCGCTGACGCCTGCCGAGACACGCGTCCTGACGCTCCTTACCACGTATCAAACGCTCGCCGGCATCGGCAGCCAGCTCGGCATCGCGCGTCCCACCGTAAAAACGCACGTCCAAAACATCTACAAGAAACTGGGGGCCAGCAAACGAGCCGAAGCAGTGGAGCTAGCTGAAAGCGCGGGCCTCCTGCCCCGTTCGTGACCGAGCTCGCCAACAAGATCGGCATCCGCACCATAGCCCGTTCTGGCCGCGTTTCGCTCGGAGCGCCCGGCAGCCACGAGGACATGACGAGCTGCGGCGGACCATGCCCCAATTCTCGGTGGTCCCGTGCCGAGCTCCTGTAGGGATTTCGGCGAGTGTACGATTTAGCTGCAAACCTCATCGGCACCGTCCTCCACGGCGGCGAACCGGTCGTGAAGCACGACGCTGCACCTCCAACACGCCTCGTCAGCCAGCGCGTGCTGATTTCGAGGCAGTGCCGGGGTCTCTCTCTAGCTTCTAGGCCGTCGTCGTCGATGCGATCGCTTTGGCTTCTAGGCCGTCGTCGTCGATGCGATCGCCTTGGCCTTGATCGCGTTGAACTCGGCCTGGGTGATGGCGCCGTTGTTGATCATCTGCTTGGCCTTCTCGATCTCGCTCGCGGCACCGCCCGCGGCTGGCGATCTGGCGCACGTAGTCGGCGACCTGCCTCTGCGAGGCGACCGCTGCGTTGCCGCTGCGCTCAGCCAGCCCGGCGTGGTAGACGATCAGATAGACAAGCCCGAGAATGGCAGCACGATCACGAGAATGACCCAGGCGGCCTTGCCCCAGCCCGAGATGTCGTGACGCCGGAAAGGTCGATGAGCACGGTGATGGCAATCCAGATGAAGATGACCCGGGCGAAGAAGATCAAAATCGTCCAGAAGATGTCGAGAGGAATGGATAGTTGGATGCAGCGATGAACGTCACCGTCGCCTCCTGGGTGTATTCGGGCCGGGCGGTGAGGATGCAGCCCGTCGCGCCACGCATCGGGATATTCGACGCTCTCGGTATTCGTCAATCACGTCACGCGAGCATGGCCCAGACAGGGTGATGCTCCGATCTGAGGCGCGACGGGTCGCCGTCACCAGATCATCGCGATGCCACGGCTGCATGTGCCCGCACCGCGGGCGCCGAGCCTTGTCGGGCGCTCGGGCGTACAGAACGAGCGTCTCCGTGTCCGCGCCGAGCAGGGACGTCTTGCTGGTGACCGCTGGGGAGCGTCCGCGTGATGGCTGATGCCGTGCGGGCGTGATTTCACCGCATTCGGGTGATGCGACAGCCGAGCCTTGTAACGATTATCGGAATTGAACCTGCCCGCAATCGAAGGGACCGCCATGACAGACATATCGCCCGACAGACCCCTCCTTGACACGCTTGCCGCTATGACCGCGGAGTCGGTCGCACGGTGCGGACTGGATGCCAACTCACTCATTGCCGCGCGAATCGCCGCCTTGGCGGCTGTTGGTGCGCCTGCGGCGTCCTATCTCATGCACGTCGGCCCTGCGATGGACGCCGGCGTCACCGTCGAGCAGATCGAGAACATCCTGATCGCCGTCGCTCCGATCGTCGGCACGCCGCGGACGACGGACGCTGCCCTGAACGTCGCCGAGGCGCTGGGGATCGTCATCGCCGTGCTCGAGGACGAGCTCGAAGCCGAGGAGGAGCTCGAAGCCGAGGAGGAGGCGCAGTAGCGCACAGGCAACCGTAACGTGGGGCTCACAGCCCACGAGCACGAGCGATTATCGGAGCCCCGGTTCATGGTCTCGCGTCACCGTCGGCGGTCCTCGCAGCCGCGAGGGAGGTCCCATCCGTCGGATTGTGCCGCAGAGGTGACCGCTGCAACACAGCCGTCTCGACGCCCAAGCACGTGCCTCGGTATGAGACACGGCGATTCATCCGCTTACACATCGCGACCTACAGAGTCGCGCCCGGCTTGGCTTTATGACTGCGTGCGCGGCGGTGCCGACCAAAGTGTTTCTGCGCTGTTGGGGGAGCGGGCATCGGTCACACTGGCGATGATGCCAGTGGAAGTCTCATGATCGGCGTGAGCCTCGCCACGCCCACTCCCGTCGGGCGGAGCAAGGATTAGGCCGCTCCCGCGGCGGCCGCAAAGGCCGACTCGTGGCCGCAAAGCTCGACTTGTCGACCCGGCCGAACGTGGCGCTCAAGGCGTCGTGGTGACCGCACCGATCTCCTGGTGGTCGCTCCCGCCCTGGAGGATGCTCGAAGCGTGCCTCCGCGCAACCCCGCTCGCGGGACGGTTCGATTGCTAGCGGCTGTCTTGCGCGAGGAACTAGCGTCTGCGGTCGCGTCGCCGCTCGCGCCGTCTCACGCCGCATACCGATACGGGCGAGAGCGGCCGCCCGAATGGGTCGATGAACAGCGTGACGGGCCCAGTCTGCGTGGGAACCGTCCCCTCGAGAGTCTCGATGGAGTAGGAGAGCTGGCCGTTCTCAAGACGCGGTTGCCGGATCACGACGACCGCGTCTTCGGGTGCTTCATCTCCGGGCTCGAGGAACGCGAGCACCGCGTTGGGCGGGTCTTCCTCGAAGCTGTTGTCTCCTTCGGCCCAGAGGTCGACGAAGTCCACGGTGGTCATGTGTCCCACAATCCGTTGCGGGCGATCGGAGAAGTAGAGCGTCGATGGTGTGACCTCCGTCAGTGTCAGGGTCGTACCGTCGCTCGTCATGGCGTTCGCGGTCTGCACGAACATCGACTGCTCGGCCTCGAGCTCTTCGATCATCCGCTCGTCGGTCATCTGCTCGTCGGTCATTTCAACCTTCCTTCGTCGTCTTAGGGACCTGTGCGACCGCCGTTCGTCTTTGATCGCTCGGCTCGTTGTGGACCATCGAGCGCGTATGGCCAACGCTGCTACGGCCGGACCAGTCAACTCGTTGGCTTCGGCGAACCGATACTCCAATTATCTGTCGGGACCCCGGATGGTTCGATCGAGAATCACACAAGATTTCATGATCGTAGCTGCGTGCTGCTCGCCTGTAATCAGCCGAAAGGGATGATCAAGTGGGAGCAATCCTCTCCAATCTTAAGCTGCTCGCCACTCTCGCGAGTCCCCGATGACGGGATACGTCTGGGGTGGATCGCCGACTGGTTCTCTCCGACGGCTCGGAACCACGGCGGGCGCGTGCGCGTTCGGTGTTCAGGCGGTCGCGGGCGGCCGCTGTTCGGGTCTGTCGCCGGCTGATCGGGTGAGACGCTTGGCGGCCGTTCCGCGTTGAGTAGCTTGAGATCGTATGCTGCAGCGCGCGGGATCGCTCGTTGGCGTGGGCGCCGGTTGCCCGAGCAAATGAGCGCTCAAGCAACCGACTGTATTTGGCGAGTGCCGTCGCGGCCCTATGCAGCGCCGGCGGCGCGTGGAGTCGGGCCGATCACCTTCTCGCCTTCTCGCCTATGGGCCGAGCCGGCGCGCCAGCGCCCTGAGCCACGCCACCAAGCCAAATCGACGACGGGCTCGCGGCCAGATGACATGACATGTCTGTCCATATTTCTGTCCATATTTCAGCCGTCGGTCGCCGATGAGCCCGTAGTTACGGCAGATTCGGGCGCTCGACACGCGGAATCATAATCCGCGTGTCGGGGGTTCGAGTCCCTCCTCCGGCATCCAGCGCTACCAGGCAAAATCCCTGGAGTTCGCGGTGTGACGCGCCTCGTGCAGCGTCACCCGCGCCAGCCCCGCCGCTTCCCACGCCTTGTCGGCACGCGCCGCCCCTCCCCCGCGTCGCGCGCGACGGATGCGTCGCGCTCCGAGGCTGAGCGGGTTCGCCACGGTTAGGAACTTCGGGCACGCGTCGAATGCCACGGGTCGTCCGAGGGCTTCTCGGACGCGTTTCCGGTCACTCGTCCTACCGGTTACGGTCCTACGGGTAACTACGGAGGAGAGTCGGGGGGCTCCACGCTGGTCGGCGGCGGCGCCGCGGAGAACAATTGGCCTGGCGGAAACGATGAGTTTGGCGACGTAGGAGGCCAGCTATGAAAGTCATCCATCGCGTCCAAATCCATCAGTACAACGACCCAGAGATCCTGGGGTTCTTCATTGGGCATGCGGTTGCATACCGTCTGGTCGGCGATCACCTGTTCATCATCCGCAGTCGCGGGGTGGATTTAGCGGCTGGCCCTGGAGACTGGCTCATCGTCGCAGTGGATGGCGAGGTTGAGGTCGAGCGAGGCGACTACGCACTGCGTGCGCGACGGGCGATAACCAGGGCAAAGCATGCGCGCCACGAGCGGAGCAGAGTCGTCCAAGAAATCACCCGATCGTCGGCCGGGTGGGGGCAGCGAGACGGCTTGACCCCGACAAGCGCTGAGCCAACCGCAACCGTCAGGAATTCATCGCCGCCCGCATTCATCGGAACCTGACGCTACGCGTCTGCCGCGCTCCTCACGACTGAAGCCAGTCGCAGTCCCGCCCGAAGCGCAGGGACCGGCGATCGCCGGCGTGGACAGCCATGCGAACGCGACCTGGCGCTCTGGCCGGCAGCGCAGGAGCTGCACCAAAGCGAACGCGCACGCGTCCTCGACGTTCATCGTCGAGGTGCGCGCGGTCGCGCCCCAGCGCGCGCCCAACAGGCCGCCTCGCTGACGTGAGCGAGCACTACCCGCCGGAGCGCGCTGCCGGCTCCGATGCCCGCGATCGCCATCGCCGCGCTCGACACGGCGGTCCGATCCTCGCGAACCAGCCGCTCGATCAGCTGAAGCTCGTGCTCTTCCAGCTTCACCGGAACGCCGCCCGGCATCTTCGCGGGCGTGCCTCGCGAGAACGCGTCGGCGCGGGCGCGACGCTGCCGCTCGTGGCGGGAGAGATGACCGCGCCTGTGCGCGGCATGAATCGTCGACTGCATGAGTAAGACCTCCGTTGGAAGGGGTCGGGCGGACGCACAGGACGGCCGACTTCGAGTCGGATGGACGGCATCGACGCCGCCGAGCGGGCCGGAGGTCCGCCTGTAGCGGACGGACGGGCCGGCGGGGTCTGGGTCGCCTCCTTCACCGGCCGCGGAACGACGAACGGCCCGGAGGCCGCCCCGTCAGGACGAGCGCTCCGGGCCGTCGTAGTGGAACTTCGGGCTGGCTACCGGCTCATGCCGAGCAGGTCGAATGCGCAGCCGTCTGGCAGCGCCACCAGCTCGAAACGCCGGCCGCTCTCGGCGTGTTCACCGGTGAAGCGCAGCGCGTGCCGCCCGAGCGGATCCCCGCCGCCGAGTGGCAGCTCGGGGACGTAGTTCACCTTCGGGTCGAGCAAATACGAGCACGGCTTGTGGCCGTCGAAGTGCGCCATCGCGCGCACCTGCATGAGCGTCGGCACATGCGCCAGCCGCCGGTGGGAGCGCAAGCTTTGGTTTCGGTTCCGCGCCGAGCAGGACGGGCGAAGTCGCCAGCGAGATGCGCGTCCGATACACGAAGGCAGGTCTTAGGCTGGTCTCCAGCTATTTTGCTCCTTCGTACCCGGCCTCATAGGACTTGACCTTGGCCCGGGAGTCGGGTAGAAGGACCTCTCAGATGGGTTGGCGCAGGACAGGCGTAGGCATCAGGATCGTCGCCGCCACGGTCGCGGTGATGTTGGTCGTGCTCGTCGGGTGCTTCGGTTCGGCGTATGCCACCCGCACCGTGAAGCTCGCCTCGCACATCTCGATCAAGAGCCATCACAACACCACGTTCACCGGTCGGGTCACCTCTAGGAACACGGCGTGCGAGGACGCTCGCAAGGTGACGCTTTACACGACGACCAAGCTCAAGCTCGGCACGACGAGGACGAACAAGCGCGGACGTTGGAAGATCACCGCGTCGGGGTTCGCGGGGATCTCGCTCCACCATTTTTTCGCGAAGGTCGCGAAGTTCTCCTCCGGGACCGCGGGCACGATCTACGTGTGCAAGGCCGCGACCTCGAAGACGATCCCGTTTTAGGCGCCCCTCGCTTTCGGTGGGATCCTGAGTGGCGGTCGCCCCTGCCGCGTTTTCGTCCTGACGGAGCATGATCTGAAGAACCCTTACGAGAGACAACCAGCCACAACGTCGTGGGCCCAAGGCCCGCGCGAGAACGAAAGCGAGTCTTACCCGCGCCTGGCCGCGCACATCCTGTTCGCCACACGCACGGTCGACGTGGATCTACTATCGTGTATCGTAGATTGACCATCGAGGGGACCCGACCATTACGAGGCTCTGTAGTACGAGAGCTGGTCAGAGCAATCGGGTGCTGGTTAAGAGCGCCTGGGCCAGGCCGGTCCTTCGGTCCCGGCGGCCGCGAGCGCCGGATACCTGGCAGTGGCCTCCAGGTCGCTCTCAAGATCGAAACAGAGGTGCCCGCGGTGACCAGCGCATGAGGCGGGTCCTTGGAACGTGCGTGCCGGCTGGTGCGGTCGCATTCATGCTCGCCGGCGCGCTCGCGTCGTGTAGCTCGACGGCCGCGGCGCCAGCTCCAGTCCCCCCGAGGCCGGCGCTGAGGTTCCAGGTGATCACGAAGACGACGCAGAAGTTGGATAGCGTCGTCTGGACTGGCAGGCAGTTCCTCTACGTCCAGAACACAAGAAACACGGTCTGGGTCGCGCCGCCGGCAGGGCGGCCTCTTCGGCAGTTCGCGAAGATGCCAGCACTGGTAGAGGAGACTCGCTGCGTCCTCTCGCCTGGCAGTCAGGGTTTCCCGCGCGGCTCGATCTTCTGCCACTCGCCGGACAACAAGATCTATGAGATCACCTCAGACGGCTCGAAGGTGACCGTGTTCGCGACCGTCCCCGCGCCCTACCCGCCTGCGGCGGACGGGGCGCTGGCGTTCGACAGCGTCGGCCGCTTTGGCTACCGGCTGCTCGCGGCGACCGGGCGCTCTGGCGGCCCTGAACCGGCCGGCGGCCGGGTGTACGCGATCGACGCTCACGGCCGCGTGCAACAGATCGGCAGCTACGCCGGGCCGGGGGGCGCCGACGAACTCGTGATCGCACCGCGTCAATTCGGTTCGGTCGGGGGGACGCGCTCCTCACGGTCGACGCCGGCGCGCGCGGCGGCGCCGTCGTCGCGTTGGACCCCAGCGGGAGGACGCGAACGATCGCGACCCTGCCCAACGGTGTGAATCCGATCGCCCCGATCCCGAAGCTCCCGAGCAGGACCGGGAGAACTCGCGCTCCGTTCCCGGGCCTCTACCTCAACGACGA
This sequence comes from uncultured Solirubrobacterales bacterium, assembly GCA_963759695.1. GTDB lineage: Bacteria > Actinomycetota > Thermoleophilia > Solirubrobacterales > Solirubrobacteraceae > Palsa-465. The sequence continues at coordinate 243,063 of CAVXAO010000014.1, read as the reverse complement.
CAAGACGGGCTACACCTACATGGCCCCGGCGGCCTCGCTGGCCAGATACGCGGGCGACGTGATCGTCGGCACCGAGTCCCCCCGCGCCCTCTTCTGGATCCTCAAGCCGAGAGGCAACCGTTTCGCCGAGATACCGCTGCGAGACAACCTGGCCGCCGGCACCAGCCTCGAGCAGGCGATCTTCGTGAGCTGAAGGCCGCGCCGTCCTCAGACGCGACCGCACCGGCCGCCTCGAGGGCTGACTTCGGTTGTTCCATTCTTTACGTACCGAGCCGCCCGGAAAACCCCTCTGGGCCCTAGGTGAAGCGGGTTGCGAGAGCCCGGGCCGTAACGCTCGACGAAGCTGTCGTGCGGCGGTATGGCGGCGTTAAGCGGCGAAACCCGTCGCGCAGGACGGGCAGCGCTCGCTCTGCGTGTACGACCTCGCCTGACGGAGCTTGACCCTGGTGGTCCTCGGCGGGGGATGTGCCAGCCGAATGCGGCGGCGGTGCGCCACCGCTAGCCATGAGCACGACGATCACGACGGTGGCCACGTGCGCCCGGGGCTCTAACCCGCCTGGCCGCGAACACCACCGTCCAATATTCTGCTTTGGCGTGCCGAGCCCCTAAGCAGCTGTCGAGTGATCGCTCCCCGGCCGGCGACAAAGCAGGTGCGGACTCACCCAAGCCGAGCGTTGGCCTACGCGCGGTGAACATCTGCAGTGCTTACGATGCCGGGAACGGGGGCTTGCCCTCGCTCATAGGGCACGCGCCCGCCAGCCCGAGGCAGCCAGCACGTGTCGCTTGCGCAACCGCGAAGGCACAGACATCTGAGCGCGTCGGCGATGGCCGGGCTTCTGTTCCTGGTCGGCGACCGGCCCGAGCGGCACCCCGCACCTATTGGCGGTCCGGTCTGTCCGCTTCCCCGCTCGACACCAGGCGGGCAACCGGGAAGACTTTCCTCATGCAACCCGAACCAATCGATCCCCGCGCCCGCGTCGGGCACATACACCTGCGGGTCGCTGACCTCGACCGCGCAATCTCGTTCTATCGCGACGTCCTCGGCTTCAACTTGACCGCCGATGGCCGCGAAGTCGGAGTCGACGCCGCCTTCCTCGCGGCGGGCGACTACCACCACCACATCGGCTTGAATACTTGGGAGAGCGCCGGCGGCAGTCCGCCTCCCCCTGGGCATACCGGTCTTTACCACGTCGCGTTTTTGTACCCCGATCGCTGGGAGCTTGCTCGCGCGATCAAACGCGTGCGGGATCACGGCTACCCGATCGACCACGGCACTGACCACGGTGCCAACGTCTCGGTGTATCTCGCCGACCCTGACGGCAACGGGATCGAGCTCTACTACGACCGCCCGCGCGCCGATTGGTTCGACGATGACGGTCGCCCGATCCTCAAGGCCGAGCCCTTCGACCCCGATGATCTCCTCCACGCACAGTAGGAAACGCTCTGAACGCGTCGTCTAGGTGGTCGGTCCTCACCTGAGCGGCGCGGCGCCGAAGAGCCGAGACTGCCCGGTCACGAACGACCGGTCGCGTCGAGCTTTATGGGCCCGGCGATCAGGGCTTCCGCCTCGGCCTGGCCGACAGCGAGAACGGCAGCGCCGCGACCAGACCCGGTCGGCGACAAACCGGAAGTCTCGGGTGAGGCTGCTTTCAGTCCTGTGGCTTGACGAGTCGAGCCATGCTCGCCGCGTGCCTGGCCATGGCGCCTCTCCTGAGCCCGCTCGAGGACGACGCCGGCGACGTAGATCGGCGCTTCGGTCACGAGCGCGAGCGTGAGCGCATCGCTGGGTCTGGCGTCGACGCTGGTGTCGTCGGCGAGGATCGCCTGGGCATAGAAGGTCGACTCCGTTAGTTCGGTCACGCGGACTTCGCGCAACTGTCCGCCGGCGCCGGCAGGTAGCGAGGCTGCGGACTGATACACGCCGGGCCTGGATAGCTGGACCTGGTCGAGGACGAGCGCCATCGCCGCTCCGATCCAGATCGGTAGCCGCCGCCCTTGGTCGTCTGCCAGGAACAGGATGTGGCGTTCGAGGCCCGGCTCCGCCGCTTGGGTCCGTCGCAGCTCGGCGATGCGCATCGGGATCAACTGCTCGGCCTCGTCGGTCATGTCGATGTACTTCTTGTAGATGTCTCTTAGCAAAGCGCGCAGGGATCTGCGCGCCTTGTGCCCCCGGGTCTTGAGTGGAGCACGACTGTTCTCCTGGCCGAGCGGACCCTCGCGCTCGTCTCCGGCCGGTCGCGTCCTCTACGGTCTCCAGCCACGAGTGCGTCTGGCGAGGGCGAGAGGCGGGCCCGCTCCGAGCGCTCGGATTGCGTCGGTGTGCCCGGAGGCTCGGTCGGTCTATTCGGGTTGGATGATCTCGACTGCGCCGAACCCTTCGAGTGGCCCGTCGACGAAGAAGATCTCGAGCGTGAGGTCGGGCTCGACGTGCGCCTGTGAGAGGAACGCGAGCACGTTGCGGCCTGTGAGCTCCTCGATCGTGTCGGTGAACCGTTTGGACATCATGTTTTGGAACTCATGGCGCATCGCGACGATGCGCTCGGGATCGCCTGAGTCCAGCATCGTCCTTTCCAGAGGGGTGAAGCCGCTGCCGCGCATCACGACGACGACCAGGTCGTCCAACGCGTACGTCTTGGCTTTCATCGGCCCCCGCCCGTAGTGCTCACGCTGGATCTGGACGATGCGGTTCGAGATCGCCGCCAGCAAGAGCCCGCCCCCAAGGGGCGCTTCCGCGCCAGCTGGTGATGCTTGTGCTTCGTCCATTCTCGTGTACAGGGAGGCCCGCGAGACCTCGTCCGTCCGTCGTTATGGGTGCTCGGCCTGGCGTGGAAGCGGTTAGACCCCTAAGCCGTGCCAAATCACAGGCTAGCGCGGCCGGGTCGCATCTGCGCCTTGGTCGGACTCGAGCACGAACACCTCGACAGCGGACTCGCCGAGCGTGCTCGAGCCGCTCAGAAAAGTGCGGACCTTGCGGCCGGTGAGCCTTTCGACGACGGCGACGAGCTGGTCCTCCATCGCGCGTTGCAGCACGTCACGCCCGAGGCGCACGACGTCGGCCCGGCCTGCGGCGGCGAGATTGCGCTCGCCTCTGGTCGCACCGTTCTCGAGCAGACACACGACCACGTCCCCCGTGATGAACGCGCGAGACTTCTCCGACCCTCTGCCAGTGAAGTCCGCCGTCAGCTTGCCGATCTCGTTCGCGATCGCCGCGTTCAGCTGCCCAGCCAGCAACCCGCCGTCCACACCCGGGGTCTTTTCCATGATCAGCCTTCTCTCCCCGTCTCTTCGATCTGGGCAGAACCAGCGCGGGGTGACAGAGACGAAAGAACGCCCGACGAAGGCTTGATGCACCAACCAGAGTAGCGCTCGCACGGGAATCAAACATGCGCTCGGCCTAAGCGAGCGCGTTCGCCCACTCGTGGCCGGAACCAGAGGTTGCAGGAGCCAGCCAGGTGGACCTGGGGGCGGACCGAGACGCCCCAGAGGTCGAACCCGCCGGTGCACTCCTAGCCTGCTTGACGCCGATTGACCGTGCCGCACGGCCCGCGGCCCCGGTGGGACGAGCGGCGCTCGACCTCAGCTGTGCCTTCCCCGCGTGGCCACTCCGGCGAATTAGTTTCGTGGAAGACGGGGTCTGGCCGCTGGGATCAATCGGCCGATACCCGGGCCCGCGAACGAGCCCGAGGAAGCTTTTAAGCCTGGTTCACATAACGGTTGCAATCGGAGTAGACTCGAGGGCAAGCTGGCCCTGCGTTCAGGATTCTCAGCCCAAGTCCGGATGCCACCGACGGCGCCACTAGCGCCACGAGGCGAGAGGCGGGGGTGACTGGTTTTGACTGCGGGGCCGGTGCCGTACTTCTACCGGCGTTACCCCACTGGCCCAGTGGTTTCGTCTCTACCTGATTGAACGCGCGGGGTTCTAGCCCTCTTCCACCTCCGCGAGGCCCAGAGCTAAGAGACGGCGAGATCGCTTCGGCCACGCGCCGCGCGGGCTCGGGCACAGGACCTAGCAACGCCCATCGAGATGATCCTGGAATCGGGATCGCGGGTCGCGGCGGGCGTCCGAGCGGGGGGCCGAGCCTTGACCGAGAAAGTCCTCGGCGATCGAGCGCCGGTCGTCGCATTACCCGCCAGCGAGAGGCCTGACCCGGACCATCGCGCGCCGTAGCGCCGTCCTAAAGCGCCGCCACACGCAGCATCTATCGCAGATCATAGGACCAACACGGGCAAGCCGTGCCGCAGTTCGAATGTCTGGCATGCCCGCGGCCAGGTGGAGCGGGGCGGCACGGACGAGTGACGCCCCCGGAGCCGACCACTCCGCGCAGCGTGGCCAGGAAGGCAGCGACGGCGGTCAACAAGCGATCCGTACCCAGCACGACCTCCGACGTCCGCGTTGGGATGCAGCACCGCGACCCCGTCCGACCGGCTTTCGATAGCGCCGCCAGCGGCTGGCGGCGACCCGGCCGCGTTGCCGCGACGATGCGGATAGTCGGCTACGCCGCCGGCGATGCCGGCGGGCTCTCGGGCCACCGTTGGCCGGCGACCTCGAGCTGGCGGACTTTCAGCGAGCCGATCTCGATCTCCTCCGCGCGGAGCCTACGAATGACCGCATCGGCGATCGCAAGCCGACCAATGGCCAGCGCGCCGACGGCAGACGCGGCAATCGCGAGCGGAGCCATCGCCGACGGGCCGATCAAGCGCGGGCCGACCACCAATGCGCCGACGACGCTCGCGCCGGTGATGGCGGCGCCAGTCTTCTGGCGACGGATCGTGATACTGCGGGTCATGGTGCCTCCTGTTTGTCGGTGAACCCGGGGATGTACACCCGATGCAGCGCACGCGCAAGCCCACCGTGAGACCACGTCCGTCGGTCCGGGAGACGCATCGGTCCGGGGCATGCCTCGCATCACCCGACCCGGGCATACTTCTGCTTACGCAGGTGAACGGAGTCGTCTCGGTCGACGCTGCCGTGTTCGCAGGACGTTCCCTGTCGGACGCGCAGGCAGCTGTGAGTACCGTCCGGCGCAACCGCGCGCGGCTGCCGACGATCCTGGTCTTGCGCTTGGTCGGCCGGCCGTGCCCAGAACACTCGAGCGCCGGTTTGGTACAGGTTTCACGCGCTAGGTTTGACATCAGCCGACCGGCTGACCAGCGGAAGAGGGTTGCGAAATGGAGATGATGAGCCCGCTCGACGCGTTGTTTCTGGACGTCGAGGACGCAGTGACGCACATGCACATCGGATCGGTGGGCATCTTCGAGGGCCCTGCGCCGGGTCCGGGGGAGGTGCAGTTGGCGGTTGCCGCCCGGTTGCCGCAGGTTCCTCGATATCGGCAGAAGGTCCGGTTCGTGCCGCTCGCGCTCGGCCGCCCGGCGTGGGTGGACGATCCACATTTCAACCTCGAGTACCACGTGCGGCGCACGGCACTTCCGGCGCCCGGTGGCGACGAGGAATTGCGCAACCTGGTCGGGCGGGTTATGTCCCAGCAGCTGGATCGCGCAAAGCCGCTCTGGGAGATGTGGGTCGCGGAGGGGCTCGACGACGGCCGCTGGGCGGTGATCTCAAAGGTGCACCATTGCATGGTCGACGGGGTCTCGGGGACGGACCTGATGACCGTGATCCTCAGCAAGGATCGTGAGGCGAGGGTCGCGGTCGACGATGGCTGGGAGCCGGCGCCCGAACCGAACTCGGCCGCGCTGGCCTCTCACGCGCTGGCGCAGCTTGCGGCCAGTCCGCTCGAGGGGTTGCGGACCGTGCTGTCAGCCGCGCGCGGTCCGCGCCGCGTTGCCCGACAGACCGTCGACGTGGCCCGCGGTTTCGCGAACCTGCGGACGCTGCTCAGCCCCAACCCCTCCAGCACGCTCAACGGTCCGATCGGCCCGCACCGACGGTGGGACTGGGCGAGGGCGCGGTTGGTGGACATCAAGCAGATCCGCGCGCTTCACGGTGGCACGATCAACGATGTCGTGCTCGCCGCGATCACCGGCGGCTTCCGCGAGCTCCTGCTCAGTCGCGGCGAGACCGTCCAGGGACGCGTTCTCCGCACGCTCGTGCCCGTGTCGGTCCGCGCCGATGATGCGCCCGGGACCTATGACAACAAGGTCTCTGCGATGTTCGCGGAGCTGCCGGTCGGACTCGATGATCCCGTCGAGCGAGTGCATTCCCTGCACGAGCAGATGCAGCATCTCAAGCAGTCGGGTCAGGCGGTCGCGGCGGAGCGGCTGACGGCGCTCGGAGGGTTTGCCCCCGCAATGCTGCTGGCGCTCGGAGGGAGGGTTGCCACGAGGCTGCCGCAGAGCAGCGTTAACACCGTCACCACCAACGTCCCCGGCCCGCAGTACCCGTTGTACCTCGCGCAGCGGCGCATGCTCGAGGCGTTTCCGTTCGTCCCTTTGGGAGGCCACGTGCGGGTAGGCGTCGCGATCTTCTCTTACGACGGCGGGATCAACTTCGGCGTCACCGGCGACCGCGACACCGCCCCCGACATCGGGGTGCTCTGCTGTGGCATCGAACGTGGTGTCGCGGAGCTGCTGGGCGCGCCGTCGCCGAAACCCGACAAGGGGCCAGCCCACGTGGGAGCACGATCCTGAAGAATGCCGCAGATCCATCGAGCCATGGGGGCCACCGCGTCAGTTCCGACGCCGGGCCCGCGAGCGACCATCAGACAAACGGTCGTGGGTCGAGTTCGAACGGCTGACGTCGGCGATATATACGAATCCCACGCTTGCTGGTCGAAGCTATGGGCAGCCATCGAGGCGAGATCTTCCTCACGCTCCCCCGCTATCCGTACGGACGCCACCGCCTGCCCGCCGGTGGCGTACACAACGGCGAGGCACGACGACGACGCCCCGCGAAGGCGACCGCTCCTGCTTCGGCCCGACGATCGAGAAGCGCACCCTGATAAGGGTGGCGCTACCGAGACGGACGAGGAGGAGCAACGCTCGGCGGCCCGCGCATGCCGAACATTTACGTAGGCACCGGCGCGCCCTTCAACGACGGTGGCGCCAGTGAGCGCGGCTTCTGCAATCGCCCAAATCCGAGCGCGAGGATTGGCGTGAAGCTCGACGGCGCGGCTCCTGCATCGTCGCCGTTGCGGCACCCCTCGCCGGGGCTGCCACTCCTTCGGAAGACCGGAAGCAGCCTCGCAGCGACAAACCGCTGGAGGTGCCCTATCGGGGGGCCGAGGTTAGGGTCGGGGTGGACGGGTTCGCCCCGGCGTGTTCGGCACTGCGTACTGCGCGGGTGAGCAGCTTCCAGAGGGTGGCGCGCTCGTCGGCGTCGAGGGCTTGCAGGACGTCATCTTCGATGTCCTGTTGCGCCTGGGCGGCGCGCTGAAGTGCTTGGCGGCCGGCGGTTGTGATTTGTACGCGGTGGCGCCGGCGGTCCTCGGAGTCGCGGCGACGGACCAGGTATCCGTAGTCCTCCAGCTCGTTGAGTAGCAGCACGACGTTCTTGGCGTCCATGCACAGCGCATCGACGAGTTCGTGCTGGGGCGCGCCGTCGTGGTCGGCAAGGTAGCTCAGTGCCATGAGCAGGCGCAGGTCCATGCCGAGCAGCTCCGCGCTGCTGCGTCGCATGACCTGCTTGGTCAGTCGCGCCAGGAGCACCATCGAGCTGGCTTGGTACGGGGGAGTCTCGGTCGTCATGTTGACCGCAATTATAGCGCGTAACGGGTATCTTCCTCGTGAGGAGGGTAATTACCGCATCGCCTTTCATAACCGCAGCATGGATGATCCTGCTATTGTGGTTCATCCGCTTGCGACCGGAAGGACCACGATGAGTACCAGCACCCCAACTCGAGCAGCCGTTCCAGACCCCAATCGGTGGGCTGTGCTGGCCCTGCTCGGTGTCGCTCAGCTGATGGTCGTGCTCGATGCGACGATCGTGAACATCGCGCTCCCCTCGGCGCAGCGGGCGCTTCACTTCTCGCCCGACAGCCGCCAGTGGGTGGTCACCGCGTATGCCCTGGCGTTCGGCAGCCTTCTGCTGCTGGGGGGCAAGCTCGGCGACCTGTTCGGTCGCAAGTGGACGCTGATCGGCGGGCTCACGGGCTTCGCGGTGGCGTCGGCGATCGGCGGGATGGCGCAATCGTTCGGGATGCTCGTCGGCGCCCGGGCGCTTCAGGGCGCCTTCGGCGCGCTGCTGGCCCCCTCGGCGCTCGGACTGCTGACGGTGACTTTCCAGGGGTCGCGCGACCGGCCCAAGGCGTTCGGGATCTTCAGCGCGATCGCCGCTGGAGGCGCCTCACTTGGGCTGCTGCTCGGCGGCGTGCTCACCCAGGCGATCTCCTGGCGCTGGAGCCTGTACGTCAATCTCGTGATCGCGGTGCCGACCGCGATCGTGGCCTTGCGGCTGTTGCGCAACGAGCGCCAGCCGGGCCGCGCGCCGATCGACCTGCCGGGCGTCGCGCTCGCCTCCGCCGGCCTGTTCGCACTCGTCTACGGCTTCTCGAACGCCGAGACGCGCTCATGGTCGGATCCGATCACGATCATCGCGCTCGCGCTCAGCGCCGTGCTGCTGACTGGCTTCGTCGCGCTCGAGCGCCGCGTCGAGCATCCGCTGCTGCCGCTGCACATCGTGCGGGACCGAGCGCGCGGAGGCGCCTATGCGACGATCGCGTTGGCCGGCTCGGCCGTGTTCGCCGTCTTCCTATTTCTCACCTACTACATGCAGCAGAACCTCGGCTACTCGCCCCTGAAGACGGGCCTGGGCTTCCTGCCGATGACCATCATGATCGTCCTCACGGCCACGACCGTGCAGACGAGGGTGTTGCACCGCACCGGCGCCAAGCCCCTGGTGATGGCCGGCATGACGCTCGGGATCATCGCCATGATCCTGTTCACCCAGCTGACCCCGCACGGGGCCTACGCCAGCCACGTGCTACCTGGACTGCTGCTCACCGGAGTCGGGATGGGCTGCATCTTCGCCCCCGCGTTCTCGACCGCAACGCTCGGAGTCAAGAGCGCTGACGCCGGTATCGCTTCCGCGATGGTCAACACCTCCCAGCAGGTCGGAGGCTCCGTCGGCACCGCCCTGCTGAGCACGATCTTCGCCACCGCCACTGCGAGCTTCGTATCCGCCCATGCGAAGACCGTCGGCCTCGCCAGCGCGGCGTCGATCCACGGCTACACGACCGCGTTCGAATGGGCAGCCGCGCTCTTCGCAGTTGGGCTCCTCGTCGCGCTGTTCATCCTCCCCTCAGACGGCGCCGCCCGCGCTCGCGCCGCCCAAGCCGAAACGCGCAGTGAGCTCAACCTCAGCCTTGAGACCACCTGACCCAAACCGCATGCGGCCGGCATCGCTCCCCCGATGCCGCGTCAGCGCTCAGCCATAGGAGCACTTGTGATGAGTAAAGAGTCCACTCCGACCGCATTTCCCGCCCGAGATCTCATCTCCGAGAACGCCGTCCGCGGCGTCTTCGGCCGGCGTTGGGAACGCACCCCGCCGACGTCCGCGACCGAACCCGTGCACGCCGCGCCGGCGAACCCCCCGACTGCCAGCGAGGACATCTCGCCGGCGGCGGGCGGGCCACCACCTCTACGCCGCTGGTCAGTCGCCGAGCTGATCGCTCGCGCTGTCGCCGCACCCCCCGCCGACGGCATCACTCGCTGCTAACAGCCGCCAAGTGAAACGGCCGCTCGACACGCAAGGCGGCCAGTCGATCGCGGCCCCTGACCCAGGCGGGACGAGCGTCTCGGCGTCCGGCTGAATCGTGGCGTCTCAGGTAATGATTCGCCAGCTTCACCTAACGTCGGAACCGCCCGCTCGGCCACCTCGCAGGCTTTCGATCAAGCGTTGGACTTCGTGCGCCGTTTGTGCGAAACCGGCACGGACGGATGTGCGAGTACTGCGGTGGCAGCGGAAACGTAGAACCCTCACTACCCGAAACTACGGATTTTCTTTCGCCACGGCGGGCGTAGGGTTAAGGCGTCACAGAGCGTGAGTGTTCCGGATCAGGAACGACCGCCAAACCGGCCCAGCGGCAGCTCTAGTCGCTTACGTTGCGGCGCTCACGCTCTTTGGCGTGTTGAAAAGTATTTCGCTGTCGACCGACGCGAGCGACCGTGGGGGTTGCCCTCGTGCGCGTACCGGCGCCTCATCATCTGGAGTGGCCGGCTGCCGCCGTCCGCACGAGCAAGTCACTCTTCCGCCACTTCGCTTCGTGCGATCGCCTTGGCTGACTTAGGAGGGGTGCGAGAGCGCCGATGTCGGCGCCTCTTCGTGCGCGATCTCGCGACTCGAATTCGGCTCAGGTCAAACTACCCGGGGCGCACGCTTCGAGAGCGAGGTGCTAGCTGAGCGCTTGGCTGCGAGCTACCGCCCGGCTGAGACCGCCGGCAATCGGTCGAGGCGCGCTGCCACGGGTAGCCCCGATCCAGAAGACTGGTTCGCAGCTCATCCCGGAGCGCTTCGGTTGTCGGCGAGGGTTCTGGGCATCGACGAGCAGATCCCGAAGTCCGTTCCGCGTACAACTGGATCCCAGGCGCCAGCGCGGATTGGTTCTGCCGCAGGCGGGAAGCGATGCGGGTGGTCGCACGGCGGCTGCGGAGTTAGACTGCGCCTGGCGGCGTGGATGATTCCGTGTCAAGAGCGAGTGTGAGCGGCCGGATCGAAGGGGGTTCTGTGGGCTTGTCGGCGGCGGGCTCGCCGGTGGGCGAGCCCGCGGAGGAGGGGCTTTGCGAGATCGTTCTGCACGGTCACCGTGTGTTCTACCGCTCGGCGGGCAGCGGCCCGGTGCTGGTGCTGATCCATGGGATCACGTCGACGTCAGCCACGTGGGGGTACGTGCTCCCGTCTCTCGCTGAGCATTTCACGGTGATCGCTCCGGATCTGATCGGTCATGGCGAGTCGGCCAAGCCTCGCGGGGACTATTCGTTGGGCGCCTACGCGGCCGGGATCCGTGATCTGCTGATCGCGTTGGGGCACGAGCGGGCCACGTTCGTCGGGCACTCCCTGGGCGGCGGTGTGGCGATGCAGCTCGCCTACTTGTTCCCCGAGCACTGTGAGCGGCTGGTGCTGGTGAGCAGCGGCGGCCTCGGTCGGGAGATCAGCGTGCTGTTGCGGGCCGCCAGCCTTCCGGGCTCTGAGCTGGTCCTGCCGTTGCTGGTCAACCAGCGGGTCCTCGGGCTCGGTCGGGTCATTGGTGATCTGCTCGGCCGCGTCGGGCTGCGTGTGCGTGCGGACCTTGGGGAGGTCCTGCGCGGTCATGCGTCGCTGTCGGACGCTGACGCGCGCGCGGCGTTTCTGCACACGTTGAGGCCGATCGTCGACGTCCGCGGCCAGCGGGTCGACGCCACCGATCGTATGTACCTCGCCACGTCAATCCCTTTCATGATGGTCTGGGGGGAACGCGACCCGATCGTTCCCGTCGCGCACGGGCGTGCGGTCCATGATCTGGTGCCGGGCAGCCGGCTCGAGGTGTTTCCCGAAGCGGGCCACTTCCCGCACCTCGACGATCCGATTCGCTTCGTCCGGGTACTGATCGAGTTCGTCGAGACCACGCCGCCGGCACGAGTGGATGCCGGGCGTTGGGGCGAGCTACTGCGCAGCGGCTCCCCCGAGCCTGACCGGCCGCCCCCAGGCGCCTCGGCGGCCGGAGGACGTCCGGCCGCCACACGGGCGGTCCCGGGGCCGCACGATCAACAGGACCGTGGGGGCTGAGCGACACCGCCCAAGAATCGGTCCGCGGCCCTGGGGCGCGGACTTCCAGCGAGCGTCCTTCGGCCGCGCAGGCCCGAAAGGGAGCGTTTGCGCTGCCGTTCGGCGCGCTCGCGCGAACGAGCCTCTCGACCGCCGCGAACCAGAATTCTGAATCGGGCTCAAGCCCCGCAGCCTCCAGACGAGCCACACCAGAGTCCTGGTGTGGAACGAGCTGAGCACGGCCTCCGTGGTCGCGGCCAACGGGCCGAGCGTGCTGCCAACGCTCCTCATCGAGCTGGCGTTTGGCCTCCAACAGCCACCCACGGGAGACAGACGATCCGCCGGAGAGCGCTCCGTCGGAGACCGGCCGGCCGGCCGCAGTCCGCGGGTCATCGGCGCCGGGCTGGGTGCTGGACGGGTCGGCCCTGCTCGCTTTGCTGTTTGGCGAGCCGGGCGCCGAAACGGTCGCCGACCTGATCGCCGAGGGCGCGGCTGCATCCGCCGTGAATCTGTCGGAGGTGGCGACCGTTCTCATTCGGCGCGAGCTCGACGTCGACGAGATCATCGATCCGCTGGTACAGCAGGTCGCGATCGAAGCATTCACCGACGCGGACGCGCGCATCGCCGCATCGGTGCAACCCGCCGGCGCGAAGTTCGGGCTGTCGCTGGCCGACAGAGCATGCATCGCACTCGCTCGCCGGCTCGGATCAAACGCCGCGACCGCGGACCATGCCTGGTCGGGACTCGATGTCGGGGTCCAGATCACGATGATCAGGAGCCGTTGATCTGGCGATCGCCCACGAGGCCGCCACCGATGACCCTTGACCCGGCGGGCTCACAAATCGAACGGTTCGTTCGGAGTTTCTCTCCGAACGACTGTTCGATTTTGTGCAGAGTCGCTGACAAAACAGTCCAATTTGCCGTCCAAACTCGGTCGAATCGCCTGTAAACACTGGGCATCATCTGATTGGCAGCGACTCCGGGGCAATGCCATTGACTTAAGGGCGGAACAACCCCGACCGGTCACTGCACGGCGTTGGGTACCTGGAGGCGCTCCAGCTCGTTGGCGATGACGGTCGCACCGTCGCTGCGGGCGAGGGCGCCGGCCATCGCGCGGGCACCCTGTTTGATCGACCGGTCCTCGAGGGCACGCGAGATCACGCGGCGCAGCTTCTCGGGGGAGCTCGTCTTGCTGACCCTCACGCCGGCGTGCGCGACGACCACGCGGGCGGCGTTATCCGGCTGGTCGCGACCATCGGGAATGCAGACGAGCGGAACGCCATCGGCGAGGGCGGCGTTGACCGTTTGCCAGCCCGCGTGGGTGATGACGAGCGCCGCGTGTGGAAGAACGGTTCGATGCGAGACGAAAGCCACACTGCGCGCGTTGTCGGGGATGCGGAGCTGACTCGGGTCGAGCGCGGGCCCGGCCGTAAGCAGCGCTCGGACGCGCAGCCCGGCCACGGCGTCGAGGACACGCTGGGCGAGCGCCCGCTGGTTCATGTAGCTCGTGCTGAAGCTGATAACTACCAGCGGATCGAGGTTCTCTGGCGGCCACAGTGACTCCCACTCCTTCTCGAATGGCTCGAACGCGGGGCCCACGTAGTGGACATTCGCGGGGAGCTGGGCCTTGCTCGAGAAGTCGAGCTCCGGGGCGGTCATCACGTAGATCGCCCGCACGCCGCGGACCTGGTCGTTCCAGTCCTTCAGGGGCGTGAGCCCATGCTCGGCACGGACATCGTTGAGCACCGGCAGCCCGGCTGCCGAGAAGCGGCGGGTCATGGCATTGAGCAGGCCGTCGCGCGCAGCGCCCAACGGACCCCCCATTGGCTTCAGGCCGCTGAACAGCGGCGGCGCGCCGCGAACTGGAAGCGGATACGGGCAGTGAACGAGCGCGACTGCGGGTATGCCTGCGTGCTCGGCAGCGACTGCCGCACCGATGAAAAGCCAATCGAACACGATCACGTCGGCGCCCCAATCGCCGAGCATTTCGACATTCTCCCGTACCGCATCCCGCAGCGGTGCGATCGGAGCATCGCGCATCCGTTTCGCGGCGCCAAGCGGCGTGCGCGCCTCCCAGTCGCGTACCGGGTCGGTCTCCGGACGCGTGATGTCGAGGTCGGGAAGCCACCGGCGGATTGCAACGAACTCAGCCCCAGTGCACTCGATCCGTTCCCGCGCGGCGCTATGGGCCACGACGCGCACCTCGTGGCCCCGCTCGACGAGCTCCCGTGTGAGCGCTAGCTGTGGCGGGGCGTTGCCGCTGAACGCCAGCAGAGTCTGGAACACCCGCATATACTTCATCTTAGCCACACCAAGATGAAATCGTCAAGCGCAACACGTCGATATCGGATGTCCGCGCGAGCTGATGCCGCTGCCGCGACCGGCGAACGGCTGCTCGCCGCGGCATGGAAGCACTTCGGCACGCGAGCCTACGAGGAGGTCCGCCTGCGCGAGATCGCCGCCGACGCGGGCGTCACCGAACAGACGCTTTTCGCCCGGTTTCACTCCAAAGACGAGCTACTCGCCGCCGCATACAGGTGGTGGGGCGCGCACGAGGTGGAGCGCCGCGACGCCGCTTCAGTCGGTCGCTTCCCCGACGCGGTCGCCAACGTGTTCGACCACTACGAGGCGCACGGAACGGCGATCCTACGCATGCTCTCCCAAGAGGACCGCATCCCCGCCATCCGCAAGCTAACGGACAAGGGGAGGGCCTACCACCGCGATTGGGCAAACAGAGTCTTCCAGCCACTCCTCGCCGGCCTGCCGCGCGCGTCCAGAGAGCGCCGGCTAACAGCCCTCGTCATCGCGACCGACGTGCTGGTGTGGAAGCAACTGCGACTCGACATGCAGCTCAGCCGCCCCCACGCGGAAAAGATCGTCCTGGAGATGATCGAGTCCTACTCGCGGCGATCGAATTGAGGAATTCGCCGGTATCTCGCATTCACTGACGCTTCGTGAGCGCTTCGAGCGCCGGGTGGCGCTGTCGCCCGTTAGTCCGGGACGGCAATCTCGTCTATGACGTCCTCAGCGCGGATTAACAACGGATCTCGTACTGATGCTGTTTCGGCGGCGTCAGGAAATTCGCACCCGGCGCTCCGAGGACGACGGCATCGGCGCCTTGCAACGCGTCGCGGTTGTCGACGGCGGCGAGCGCAGCTCGACCGATCTTTGCAGCCAGCATTCGTGCCGACTCATTGTCGGCGCTGGCGAGCCGCAGGCTCTCGCCGCCTTAGGCGTGCTGGGCCACCGTCGACGGCTCGCTGGCTGGCGGCTGACCGAGACCGCTGAGTGTCCGGCCTGTACGTCGACACGTCGGCGCTCGGCCGTGTGCTTCTCGATGAGCCCGATGCCGCCGCGGTCAGGGCCGCGTTGGCCCGGTACGACGAGACATGGTCAAGCGAATTGCTGACGGTCGAACCGGGTCGGCTCGCGAAGCTGCGCTCGCGTGAATCGGAGGCTGACTATGTGACGCGCCTCGTTGCAGCGTCACCCGCGCCAGCCCGGCCTGGTGCCAGGCCTTGCCGGCGCGGCCTGCCACTTTCCGGATGCGACGGAGCGCATGACGACGGGCCGCGCTCATCGCCGAACCGGGGTTACGGCGAGATGCGAGGCGGTGTTTGTCGGGAGCTGTCGCGTGTGCCCCGCGAGCGTTCCCGTCGAGCAGCGGCGATCGACGGCTGGCGGGCCTCGATCACGCGCGTATGGGCAAGCCAGTCCGGGAATCCAAGGCGCTTGAGCGGAATCGGCACGTAGCCCCACGGCAAGGGCACCAGCGCGAGGTTCATCCCGATCCAGCGCACCAGCGCGCGGACGGGTTTGACCTTGCCGCCGCTGGGGGTCACCAACCGAACCTGCATCAGTCGGGAACCTATGGTCTGGCCCGTTATCGACCAGAACGCGACGAAGTAGGCGGCGGTCCAGAGGACGTAGACGCCGCCCGCGATCGCAACGAAGAGTGGCTTCAGGTTCTTCGTGATCGGAAAGATCGACACGATCAGCTCGATACCGAGCCCGGTGATGATCGCCACCACGTTGATGAGCACGATGTCCACACACCAGGAGATCACGCGTGTGATGAGCCCGACGTCAGGCAGGGTCTCCTGGAGGGTGGTCTGGACGGCTGTGTCGCTCTCGGACGACTCGGCTGTACTGCTCATCGGATGTGCCCGTCGCGATCTGTCGGGACTCGGTCGTCCTGGCGGCGGATGAGCCGACCAGCGAGTCGCTCCAGCCGCTCGTCGGGGTTGCGCGCGCGCTCCCTGAGAGGCACTGTCAGATCATCTGGCATCAGCTGGGGATCCCTCATCCACGAGCCATGAGGCCACACGGGTCGTGCGACTGGCATGCCTCGCGTCCGTCACGGGCGTGACCCGGACCGGCGTGCTGCCGTTAGGTGACTCGAGTGGGCTGCCCATCTTCGTCGCCTTGCGTCGGGATCTGCCGCGATTCTGCGGGGTGCCGACGCATCAGGCGATCAGCGGCGCGCTCGAGCCGGCGGTCAGCCTTGCGTGAGCGCGCCCTCACCGAGTCGCCGACCTGGTCAGCGAACCCGAGCCCCTGCTGGGAGACCGCCGCCATGACCGCCGGGCTCGACGCGATCTCGTCGACGAGCCGCCACAACCCGTCGCTCGCCAACAAGCGATCGACCAGCCGGTCGAACAGGCCGCTGTCGAAGAACGTGTCGATCAATTGCGTAGCGCCCTCGCTGCTGAGCATTTGAGCGGCGATCGCTTGCAGGCGGGTGCTGGCGAGCAAGCGTTCGAGCTCGCCGCTCTCGAGCAGCCGATCCACGGCGCGCTGCTCCAGGCTGATCCCCGCCTCGGCGGCGGCGCTGACGGCACCGGTGAGCGGTCTCAGCGTGGCGGCGGCGGCGCGACCACCGATGTCCGTGAGCGGCTTGAGAGGCCCCGATCGTGAGTTCCGTGTGTTGTCGTTGGCCATTGCTGATCATGGCGAATCTTCGCAGGACGAGACCCCGTTGCGTTCACCCGAATCGGACGACGCGAGGGTGCGCCCGCTTGTCGGGTCATCTGTGCCGGGCTCAGCCGGCTCACGGCCGCCGGGAGCACGGCTGAGGGCAATCGGCAGGCGGTCAATTTGCGCGATCCCGTCCGACGACGACGGCATCCACGTCGACTGGGAATCCCAGTCGCACCATCGGCTCGACCGTCCAGATCGGACTTCTGAGACGACGTGTCACGTCGCGTTCGACCGCCTGTTCGAGCTTGTGGAGCCGCCGCCCTGGCCATCGTCAGCCCTGGCGATGGCTGCCCGCAGGCGCACGCGTTCCCGGGGCCCGTCACGTCCTGAGACCAGCACGACGTGCAGTCGTTCCGACGGCGCGCCGGCGCGCGCACTCGGGAGGCAGAGATCATGGTGGTCAGCCCGGAGCGCCGTCCGCTCGCGGTCTCGGGCCCTGAAGCGTCCGATCATGCGCTAAGGCTCAACGCTGCGCAGCGGCCCGGGACTCAAGCTTGTCCCAGGCCGCCGCATGCTCAGGAAGGAAGTGTCTGAAGCTTGGTGGTGTCGCCTTGGTCTTGCGCTCCTGAGCCGTGACGTCTTCTCGCGCTCTGCCCGCTTAGGCGGCCCGAAGTTTGCAGGCTTCCCCGGACAGCGAGAGCGTCACGAAGTGCGCGTCGGGCAGACCGAGCGAGAACCCCTCGGGAGCGCCGCTGACGATATCCAGCAGAAACTCCGGCTCGCCCCAGCGCTCATACTGCTCCGCATCGATGTAGAACGGGACGCCTGCGATATGACCGAGCAGCACGTCGTTCGGACCCTGGCCGAGCTCGTGGGCGAGCAGGCACAGCGGTAGTGAGCCATCGCAGCAGCCACCCGATTGGAAGATCGCGAGCGGGCCATGCTCGCGCACTAGGCGTTTGACCATCGCGGTCGCGCGCGGGGTTGCGCTGATCGGCAGTTGACTGATGTCTGTGGTGAGCATCGTGAGCCTTTCTTCCTGAACAGTCCTGAGCGTTTATGTCTGATGCCACTGACTTGGCTTGATCGGCTTAATCAGACAGACGTGAGCGTAGGTGCGCGCTCGTTTCCGCACCTCCGTCAAAGCCCCCAAACTTGATCAGCCAACCGCCGATCGCGACGGCGGAGAATCTGGCAGACGACCTGCGTAGTTTGCCGGCAGCCCTCTCCGTACCGCCGCGCGGCGCCTTCGCACCCCACGGTCAGAGTCGCACGCCGCGGGTGCGCCCGCCGAAGCGCCTGGCTGTCGCCCGGTGCCCGTGCGGTCGAGGGGCCGCGCCTACCGAGGAGGCTTGCTCAACGTCGAGATCGCAGCACTCCGGCAGCGCGACCGTACTCATCGTCATGGCCTGACGAGAGCTCGCTCGAGGCGATCGCTCCCAACCAGCGCTTCCACCTCTTCAACCCCGTTGCTGGTGGAGCGGGTCGAGGCCGGATCGCTCGGCCGGAAGACCGGCGCGGGCTTTTACCGCTACGACTGCGTTTCGATCACACGACGGTCTCGGGCTGAGCCCGCTCGGTCGTGGCTCTCGGGACGGGGAAATCCTTGATGCACCGGGCGGTGGTCGCGAGGTCCGTGTGGCCGACGTACTCCTGGATCTGCTTGAGGTTGTAGCCGCCGGCGTCGCTTTTAGAGGCGGCGACTAGGGGGAAATGCGTGCCGGCGACAGTGGGGAATACGGATGAAAGCTGTGCCCCCGGTGCGACAATTCAGATGAATGACGGGTCGAGTTTGTTGTCGCCTTTGTGGCGACGTAATTGGGGCGTATGAGCCTTTGCTCGCCGTCGGCGGAGGTTCCGCGCGACGGAGTTCGCTCATCCGAGAGCCTCTGCTCCGTTCTGGTGAGGACGTGATCGTGCATCACGTCTGCGGGCTCAAGCTGGGGATTCCAGGCCTTGAGGCTGTATATCAGCGACCGCCGAGCCCCGCCGCTCCTCGCTCAGCGATCACCACGGCAAAGCCCAAGACCGACCGCTGCGCACAACGAGTCCGAGTGCCCACCTCGATTGCGGAGCCGGAACGGGCGGACGCGGAGGTGCCGAGTTGCTACCGTCCTCACACGCGTCGATTCGCGGGCGCACCGACAAATACACCGTAGAGTAGGATGTGATCGCGAGCGGCGTCAGCGCAGTCGGTTGCCACTGTAAGTGCTATGCGCCGAAGAGGAGTGAACGAATGATGGACCAGGAGCCAGCTCGTGAAGTACCTGAGACGTACCCGGCCAGTCGGGTGTATCGATTATTCACGGGGCTGTTTGTGTTCGGTCCGCCCGGCCTGCTGGTAGCGTCCTTCCGAAAGCGGTGGTTTCTGGCAACTCCGACGAACCGCCGCATCTTCGTTGTGTCGTACCTCCTGAGTGGCTTCGGGATAACGGCGGGTTACCATCGGCTATTCACTCATCGCAGCTTCAAGACCTACCCGCTGATCCGGGGTATCTTTGCTGTTCTCGGTTCGACAGCGGTCCAGGGGTCAGTCCCAGATTGGGTCGCGGACCACCGCAAGCACCATGCTTACGCCGATGAGGCGGGCGATCCGCATAGCCCTCATGTCGGCCATGAAGGGGGCCGTATAAGAGGTTTTGTCCACGCTCATTTCGGCTGGCTGTTTGCCGACGAGAGGGCATCGCGCCAGCGCTATGTCCCAGATCTGCTCGATGATCCGGTGGTGATGGCAGTACACCGCCGCTTCGCTCTTGTTGTAGTCGTGAGCTACTTTGTGGCACCGTTCACAGCTGGGCTGATCGCTACTCGGAAGCTCCGTGGTGGGCTCGGAGCTTTCTTGTGGGGTGGCGCGCTGCGCGTGTTCTTCGTGCACCATGCCACCTGGAGTGTGAACTCGGTCTGCCATCTCTGGGGCAAGCGCCCGTTCGAAACCCGAGATCAGAGTCGAAACAATCCGTTTGTTGCACTAGTAGGACTCGGCGAGGGCAATCATCACAACCATCACGCCTTTCCGAGGTCAGCTAAGCACGGTTTGCAGAGATGGCAGTTCGATCCAACGTGGTGGCTGATCTCGATCATGGAGAAGACGGGCTTGGCGTGGGATGTACAGCGCGTCACCCCAGAGGCAATGGAGCGCAAGCGAGTAGTGGAACGAGTCAAGGTCTCGCAGCCATTCGAATCGCCGAGGAAATTGGAACGTGAGCTCGGGCCGATCGACGTTGCGCAGGCGCGAGCTCGCTGAAATCACCAAAGTAGCCAGTCGGTTGCCCGCCGGAAGCTCGCAGGTCGCCGAATCCAGGCCTGACTAAGACGCTGCGCCCACTGCGGCGCCGTACGACAACAGGAGCTCGATGACCTCCTCGACGCCGAGCGCGCGACCGCGCGCAAAGGCCGCGTCGGCGTCCTGCGCGCCGAGGGCCGCACGTGCCGACGCGATTCGGCCCGCCATCACGCCACCCCAGAAGGCGTTGTGCTCGCGTGGGTGCACGCCGTCGCCGGCGAGGGTGTCGCAGGCGCCGAGCGACTCGAGTGCCTCCTCGTGTCATCCGAGGCCGGCGAGCGCGGCGACTATCCCCTCGCCCTGGAAGCCAATGTTGTCCCGCGCGCTCTCGTCGCGGGCGTCGGCGACACCGCGCGCATAGGCTGGAAGGGCAGCCTCCGGCCGCCCGGCGAATAGGTGGCAGTCGCCCACCATGTACACGGCCGTCTCGGCCGCCCACGTCCCGCCGCCGTGGCGGATCGCCGCCTCGAACGCTTCGGCGGCCTCGTCGAAGCGGTCCTGGAGCAGCAGCAGGTGGGCGTCCACCGTCGCCGCGAGGTCGCGGACCTCGGCATGCGACGAGGAACGCAGCTCGGCAGCGACCGGCTGCGCTCGCGCCTGCCACGACGGCCCCGGCCTGTACAGGGCGTCGAGCACAACGCAGGTGCCGAACAGCCACCCCGCGAAGATGGGGTCGCCCTCGGTGTCCGCTTCCAGCGCCAGGTCGAGGACAGTCCCATGAGCTTCGCGAGCGATGCCCGCCGCGATGCACAGACTCGCGCGCACCCGGCCGGTCGCGGGGCCGGTCGCGGCCGCCTGCTCGATCGCTTCGCGCCAGCGGCGCATCCGCTCCGAACCCGAGTGAGCCCGAGAGCCGTGAGTAGGTGCAGGCGATCAGCTGACTGAAGAGCTCGGCGTCCGACCGCGCGGGCCAGTCGAGGAGGACCGACAGGTCGGACTGCTCGGCGCCGATCGGCCCGTAGGTCTCGCGGTAGGCAATCATCGGCCGCTCGATCGTTAGCGGCAGCCACTCGGCGACGACGGCCTCGGCGTGGCGGCGGCACAGCGCGTCGCGCTCGCCCGACGCCTCGAGCAGCTCGGCGAGTACGTCCGCAGCGCCGAGGACGTGCTCGAAGTTGTCGAGCACGAGCAGCAGCTCGCGGCCCGACAGAGTCCCGGCGAGGAGCTCGGGCGAGGTCCCCACGACGGACGCGATCGCCCCTGCCACCGTTTCGGACATCGTCGCCTCGGCCAGCTCGACCAGGAACGCGCCATCGGCGAGCTCATCGAGCAGGCGGTCGGCGACCGCGAGCGCCAGCCGCGTCTTGCCGGTCCCACCCGCGCCGATCACCGTCACGAGGCGCGCGTCACCGAGCAGCAGCGACGCCACCTCGTCGACCTCGTCCTCACGGCCTACGAGTGGCGTCGGCGCGCTCGGGAGGTTGGTGCGAAGCGCCTCGAGCGTCTTCGGCGCCGGGTGCGGCCCCGGCCCCAAGGCGAACAGCTCGCGCGGCTGCGGGAAGTCCTTCAGCCGGTGGCGGCCGAGCGACGTCAGCTCCGCCCCCGACGCGAGCGCCGCCGCCGCCGCCGACACCAGCACCTGGGCGCCGCGCGCCGCGGACGCGACGCGCGCGGCGTATTGAACGTCTGGGGCCCCAGTACTCGCCCTCGCGGATCCGCGGCTCGCCGGTGTGGACACCCATCCGCACCCGCACCAGCTCCCCGTGCGGCCACGCGTCGGCCGCGAGCACCGCCTGCCCCGCCGCGGTCGCCGCGACCGCGCGACTCGCCGAGCTAAAGGCGACGAAGAAGGCATCGCCCTCTGTCGATACCTCAACGCCGCCGTGCGCCTCCCACACCCCGCGCAACAACGCGTGATGGGCGAACAACACCTCGCCGTAACCAGCGCCCCGTTACGTCGGAACGCACAGAGACGGAGGAGCCCGGATCACCGAGCTCTGGCCCCGGAGCGAGTAGGCCCATGGCGCATCCTTGTCGCCGACATCCGTGGCGTTTATAGTCGCGGCCGACATAGCCGAGCCACCGCGCACTTGGACGCGGTGGGCGGGGAACCCGAGTTCTTGGGGCGAATCGGCCGGTGTTCCGGCTGTAGCGGTGGCGTCAAGCCGATCGCGAGCCCGTCAGCTAACCCCGTAGGCACGACAGCGAGGGAGCTAGGTATGACGCTGCAGTGGCATGCGCGCACGTCGGTACCACGAGCCGGGTCCGCGCGAGATCTCGGGACGTTGTTCAGGCGCCGCTCGGCGGGTGACGCTCGCGCGCGGGAGGCGATCATCCTCCGGTTCCTCCCTTATGCGCGCCGGCTCGCACGCCGCTACGAGGGACGCGGTGAGCCGGTCGAGGATGTCTACCAGGCAGCCAGCGTCGGGCTCATCAAAGCAGTCGACCGATACGAGCCTGAGCGAGGCGAATCGTTCGTCGCCTTCGCCCGACCGACGATCCTCGGCGAGATCAAGCGTCACTTCCGCGACACAACCTGGCGCGTGCATGTACCTAGTGGGATCCAGGAACGCGCCTGTCAGCTCACCCGCGCAGAGGACGAGATCCGGGCAACTTCCGGTGCTAACGCGACGACGGAGGTAATCGCAAGACATCTAGGGCTCGAGCTTGGCGAGGTCGCCGAAGCACAAGGCGCGCTCCAGGCCAATCGGCCCGGATCGCTGGATGCCACCTATGCAGCCGAGGACGGCCAACCGCTGACACTTCGCGAGACCATCGGTGAGGTCGACTCGGCATACGAGCGGCTCGAGACCTCCGTGGGCTGGGGAGATGTGCTTCGAAGATTGCATCCGCGCGAGCGCAAGGTGCTGCTGTTGCGCTTCTGCGGCGAATTCACGCAAGACGAGATCGCGAGGCGCATCGGGGTGTCGCAGATGCACGTCTCACGGATCCTCCGCAACGCGGCCGCGGCTCTGGCCGCGGCTCCCGAGCTGCGGTGAACGCCAGAGCAGCGAACCGCAGCGAGGAGCTCCATTCCCGGGACACCCTCTCGGATGAGCAGAGCGGTAAGGCATCGTTGTGACGGCCTGTGCAAGCCAGTCCGGCCATCCGCGGCCTGATCGTCGCGGATGCAGCGGCGCCGGGGACGGGAGTTCCGTGCGCGATCGTCGCGAACTGAGGGACGCCGAGGCCGCTGGCGAGGTCGTATCAGGGTGGACCATCGGCGGCGGGTCGGCGTGCTTGTTAGCGTTGGTGGTCGCTGGGGTTTGGTGTGGCGAGTTTTCGGCGGCAAGAGACCGGAGGTGTTGATCTGCTATCGGCGGTTGCCGGCGCTCGACCGGCCGGTCAGCCGACGGGGACGGTCGCGTTTCTGTTCACGGATATCGAGGGCTCAACGCGGCTGCTGGAGGAGCTCGGCAGCGAGCGCTACGGCGCGGAGCTGGAGTTGCATCGTGAGCGGATCCGTCGCGCGATTGAGGCTCATCGTGGGGTTGAGCTCGGCACGGAGGGGGACGCGTTCTTTGTCGCGTTTGCCCGGGCGTCGGACGCGCTCCGCGCGGCGGGCGATGTGCAGGCGGCTCTGATGGACGGGCCGATCCGGGTGCGGATCGGCATCCACACCGGCGAGCCGTTGATCGTCGCCGGGAACTACGTCGGGCTGGACATCCATAAGGCGGCTCGAATCTGCGACGCGGCCCATGGCGGTCAGGTGCTCGTCTCACAAACGACGCGCGATCTCGCTGGGAATGGATTGCGCGACCTTGGTGAGCACCGGCTGAAGGATCTCACCGCGCCGGAGCGTCTCTTCCAGCTTGGCACGGGTGAGTTTCCCCCGCTGCGGACGCTGCGAGCGACGAACCTTCCGGTGCAGCCGGGTCCGCTGCTGGGACGGCAGGAGGAACTGGCCGAGCTCCTGGCACTCATGCCGGCGAACCGGCTGCTCACACTCACCGGTCCCGGCGGTTCGGGCAAGACGAGGCTGGCGCTTGAGCTCGCCGCAGAGCTCTCGGACCAGTATCAGGATGGGGCGTGGTGGGTTCCGTTGGCGGCCGTCGCCGACCCCTCACTGGTGATGGTCACGATCGCGCAGACCGTAGGCGCGCGCGATGACCTGCGAGATCATCTCGCCGGCAAGCGTACGGTGCTGCTGCTCGACAATCTCGAGCAGGTGCTGGACGCAGCACCTCTGATTGCTGAGCTGCTCGGCTCCTTGCCTGGCCTGAGCGTGATCGCGACGAGTCGCGAGCGACTCGCCGTCTCCATTGAGCAGGAATATCCGGTGCCAGCATTGGATGAAGCGGCGGCGGAGGAGCTGTTTGTGTCTCGGGCTCGGCAGCTAGAGCCCGACTTTCAGCCCGATGAGACGGTGGGCGAGATTTGCCGGCGGCTTGATCGATTGCCACTCGCGCTCGAGCTCGCGTCCACGCGCGTGAAGCTGATGAGCACGGCCCAGATGTTGAGCCGGCTCGAGGGGCGGCTCGACCTGCTCAGCAGAGGGATGCGCGACGCCCCCGACCGGCATGCCACGATGCGCGCCACGATCGGCTGGAGCTACGACCTGCTCCCCGAAGGCGAGCAGGCACTGTTTCGCGGACTGAGCGTGTTCGCCGGCAGCTTCGAACTGGAGGCCACAGAAGCAGTCTGTGGCGCGAATCTCGACGGACTTCAGTCCTTGACAGATAAGAGCCTGCTCCGGCGCGGCGAACACGGCCGTTTCTTTCTCCTGGAACTGACACGCGAATTCGCTCTCGAACGGCTGCACGCCGCCGGAGAGGAGGCTGCGCTGCGCCGTCGTCACGCTGACTGGTTCCTCGAACTCGCAAAGCGCGCCGAGCATCATCTGCAGTCAACGGAGCAGGGCCCCTGGCTTTCGCGCCTGCATGCCGACAGGGACAACTTCCGCGCAGTCCTCACATGGTCGGCGGAGCACGATCTCGCCCGGGGGGTCGAACTCACCGCCACGCTCGCCAATCCGTGGGAGATGCATGGGCAGGTCCAGGAATTGGTCGCCTGGTTGGAACGAGCGCTCGCGACGCCCGGGGCGACCGACATGCGGACTCGCGCGGTTGGTCTCAGGAGGTATGGCGAGGGACTTCTTTTCATGGAACAACATGACCGGGCGCGCGAGCCTGTCGAGGAAAGTTTGCTCATCTTTCGGAAGCTCGGCGACCGGTTGGGGGAAGCATCGGCGCTCCAGACCCTCGACATGGCGGCGTGGGCCCAAGGCCACATCGACCAAGCGATCGAGCTCGCGGAAGCGGCGCTGGCGATCTACCGCGAAGAGGACGATCGACGCGGTACCGCTCTCTCGTTGGCCCACCTTGGCGTGGATCTCCTCGAGATGGGCGACGCCGAGCGAGGCACAGCGGCGCTCGAGGAAGCACTGGCGATCTACTCCGAACTTGGCGATCGCGTCGCCCTGGCTGGATTCCTCCATACCCTCGGTGACCTGGCGCTCGACCGCGGGGATCCGCAACGGGCTGCGGGCAACTACCGGCAGGCGCTGGAAATCGCCGTCGAGCTCAGCGATGAGCGCACCGAGATGTACAGCGTGGCAGGCCTAGCGTGCGTCGCTGCCCTCCGAGGAGACAGCCGCACGGCCGGACGCCTCTGGAGCGCAGCTGAAGGTGCGGAGAATCGCCTCGAGATGCGCATGCTCGCTGCCGAGCGAATCCGCTACGAGCGGATCCTGACGCCCGTTCAACCCGATGAAGCGTTCCGCGCCGGCTATGCAGCAGGAAGCGATGTCGGCCTGGCACAGGCAATTCGCGAACTTCGCGAGCCGAACGGATCGGACTGAACCTCACCAACACCGCCGCCGTCCGCTTCACGAACTCCCCGATGAAGTACCTAGCCGCTGCCGCCTAGCTCTTCGTCCGGTGTCGGCGTGGACCAATGGACCTTCCACTTGTTGTCCTCTAGGTCCGGGTGGCGCACGAGTTCGGCCCGGCACTGCGGGCAAGTTGCGCGTTCGTACCGCACATCGTGTTGGCCCATCGTGTACTTCCCCTTATCGAGGATTGGCTCGCCGCAACGAGGGCACGTAAGGTCTGCCGTCATGTCGCTACCGGTTACGCAGGGAATCTACCCGCGGCGGCGCCCGATCTACGGGACGTCAGAATGCGCGGCTTGCCTGATCACCTCCTGTGCGTCTGGCTTCAGCCAGAAGCCTTCGCGGACGAGTCGGTTGCTCTCTCGGACGCGCGGCTCGGTACCAAACCCGTCAGCAATGAACGGATAATCAGTCGGGGTAGACGGAATCGGTCCGGTCACGGTCGGTGGCTTCACCGTAAACGGTGTGACATTCGCGGCTTCCGCGCGCGGGGAGACGAGCCCAAGGAGCCCAAGGAGCCCGGACACGGCGAGTACGGCGAGAATCAACCGACGACCAAGAGTGCGCATCAACCAACCTCCCGAACGCGCCATGTGACGGCGTTAGAGCGTTTGCCAAGATGCCACGAGCGCAGGTCAGCGCCCGGATCGACGGCAGCGAGTTCCACCCCAGCTCGCAAATGATCGATCAGGACCATCCACCAACCTCCTGCCTCGCAGGCAACGTCCACCCGGGGGCACGCGCGGACCCTCGAAGCATACCGCTGCGAGGTGCTCATCTTTCACCGCACCTCGCGCGAGACCGGCGGGCAATGTCCGGCCGTTCAGCCCGCCGCGCCGTCGAGCCGCTCGGCGAGTTCGACGATCAGGCCTTCGGGTCCGCGGACGTAGCACAGGAGGAACATGCATCTCGAAGTCGACGATCTCCCCGACCGTTTCCCACCCGGCCTCTCGGACACGGTCGACGACGACACGCACATCGTCGACGGTAAACGCGACGTGCCGGAGCCCAGGACGGTTCGCGGCCGGCGCCAGCTCTTGAGCGCCGGCAGAAGGCGAGCCGAAGCGCACCACCTCGAATATGTCGATGCCATCGGGGCCGCGCGCCATCACGACCTCGACCGTCACGTTCTCGAGACCGATGATCCGATCGATCCACTCGCCGCTGAACACCCCGGGCTCACCGCAGTCGAAGCCGAGCAGCGCAAGAAACCGGACTGTCTCGTCGAGGTCCTCGACGACAAGACCGACGTGGACGAAGTTGGTGACGCGCTGAGCGTCTGTCACAAGCGGGCGGGGCTGCCGTGTCTCATGAGCGAAGCGTGAGACGAAAGGAGCAGTCAATGAAGATCTTCGTAGCCGGCGCCACAGGCGTTCTCGGTCGAGAGCTGGTGCCGCAGCTCGTGGCGCGAGGCCACGAGGTGGTCGGGATGACCAGAAGCGAAACGAAGCAGGACCTGGTGCGCAGTTTGGGAGCGCGGCCGGTCGTTGCCGACGCGCTCGACGCGGGCGCAGTCGCCGAGGCGGTGGCGTCCGCCGAGCCCGAGGTGATGGTGCATCAGCTCACGGCGCTGTCCGGGAAGCTGTCGGCGAGGGACATGCGGCACCCCGAGCGCTCCTCCATGGCGACGATGACCAACCGGCTGCGTACCGAGGCGACGGACCATCTTTTGGCCGCCGGGCGTGCCGTCGGCGCTCGTCGCTTCGTGGCGCAGAGCTTTGGGGCTTTTCGATGGGCTCGAACGGGCGGGCCGGTCCAGACCGAGGACGACCCCCTCGATCCCAACCCACCGGGGGCGCTGCGGGCTCCGCTGGTGGGGATCCTCCATGTGGAGCGGGCGGTGACGACGATCGAGTGGGGCGAGGGTCTCGTGTTGCGCTACGGCGGTTTCTACGGTCCGGGGACCGCGGTCAGCCTGGCTCCGGATGCGCAGATGGCAGCGGCGGTCCGCAAGCGTCGGTTCCCAATCATCGGCGACGGTGGTGGCGTCTGGTCGCACGTCCACATCGACGACGCCGCGGCGGCAACCGTCACCGCGGTCGGCCACGGCGAACCGGGTATCTACAACGTCGTCGACGACGAGCCCGCGCCCGTGCGGGAGTGGCTGCCGGTGCTTGCCAGCGCGCTGGATGCCAAGCCACCAAGGCGTATCCCACGCTGGCTGGCGCGGTTGGCAGCCGGCGAAGCGGCAACGCTCATGATGACCGAGGCGAGAGGCGCCTCAAACGCGAAGGCGAAGCGCGAGCTCGGCTGGACGCCGTGCTATCCAAGCTGGCGGGAGGGCTTCGCGCAGGGACTCGCGTGAGCGATGACCGACCCGTACTCTCAGGGTTCGGAACGCCCGGTAGATACGCGCGATGCTCCCCGGCTTCTCGGTCGGGATGCGCTTCCCCGCGCGCAGCGCACGGCCGTAGGCCTACTTGGCGCGCGGGCTCGCGCTCGTCGAATTCATGCGTCCTCGGCTGTCACATTTACTGCTCGCCGGTTGTCATGGGAGTAGTGACCACGACCACTGGAGGAACAGCAATGTTGGAGAAAGTCTTCTACATGAGCGTGCTCGTCAGCGATCAGGACAAGGCGCTTGACTTCTACACGAACGCCCTTGGCATGGAGAAGCGGGTTGAGAACCCGACGCCGGACGGACCGCGGTTTCTGACCGTCGGCGTCAAGGGGGACGACTTCCAGCTGGTTCTCTGGCCCGGGAAACCCGGCCAGGCCGAGCTGGCGTTGGGACGCCCCCCGGCGTCGATCACGATCGAGACCGACGATTGCCGGAAGACGGTCGAGGAGCTGAAGTCGCGCGGCGTCGAGTTCGTGTCGGACGTGATGGAGTTCCCATGGGGCTACGTCGCGCAGTTCCAAGACCCCGACGGCAACCGGCTACAGCTACGAGAGGGCCGCTAGCCCCGGCGAGCGGAAACCACTCAGCGCCTCGGTCGCTCCTAGCGCTGCTGAGATTGAGCACCTCGGCAGCGCCGGCGCGCCGGCCTCCCGGAAGCGGCGCGACTGGCGATCAAGCCGTCGCGGCGACCTCGCGGATGTCGCATCGAACAACCGACGCGCTGGCGGTCGGATTGCTTCCGGGGCCAAAGCGGTCGGCCATGGCGCTGGCGTCCTGCTCGGTGTCCCAAAGAGTGAGCGACAGGCCTTTGCCGTCTGCATTACCCGGGAGCCAGGTACCCGAGATGAACCCCGGCAGCGCCTTGATTGCAGGCACGACATGCTCGCGCAGGGCCATGAGTCCCTCCTCCTGATCGACACCGGCAACGTCAACTTCGATCAGTACGGCGAACATGTCACGCTCCTGTCGCGTTGGCGGTCTCGTTGGTCTCATCATTGCAGCAGATGGTCACTCGGGCGTCGAACCACACGCTCCCGAAAAGCGCTTCGCGCGACAGCGAGCACGGGCAGCTGACGCGGACTCGTAATCCGCGTGTTGGGGGTTCGAGTCCTCCTCCGGCACGTAGCGCCACTCAGGCAAATCCGTGGACGGTTGCCCTCGAACCCGTTCGACGTGGGACGATGGCGTCCGTGTCTTCGACCCCGAGCGCCGGATCCAGAAACACCAAGCGGAGGCTTGTGGCGATCATCGCCGGGATTGTTGTGGCGCTCGACGCCGCCACCAAAGCGATTGCCGTCCACGCTCTGGCCGGCCGCGGCGTGGTCAACCTGCTCGGCGGCCGCTTCCATCTCGAGCTCTACCGCAACTTCGCGGGCCCAGGCAACATCCTGCAAGGACACACGGTGCTCGTCTCGGTCCTGAGCCTGATCGGCGTGGCGCTGCTCACCGTCGTGGCTTGGTCGGTGCGCACGACCAGCTATGCGGTCGCGGCCGGCCTGGTGCTCGGCGGGGGCATCGGCAACCTCCTGGACCGCCTTCTGCGTGCCCCGGGGCCACTGCGCGGCGGAGTCGTCGACTGGATCAAGCCAACACTCTCGGGCGGAAGCCTGAACGTCGCCGATCTCGCGATCAACGCCGCGGTGATCGCGTTGCTCGTCGGACTCGTGCTCGACTGGTACCGCCACGATCGCCAGGAACCCGACCGCGGCGCCGCCCCGGCGTGAGCGCTATCCCGGCGTTCGCGCGCCACCCCAACACGGCCGCGCCAGGCATACTCGGAGCGCTCCCGCTGCGCCGGAAGCTCACCGGTCAAGACATTGAAGCGCTCCATCACCCGCATTCTCAGCAAAACGCCTCCCCTCTCGTCGCCGGGTTTTGACTCGCCCGAGATCGTGTGCTGTGATCTGGCTGTGCTGGGCGATCGCCAGCGGCTCGGGCCGGTCCGCCATCAAGCGCCGGCCGCCATGACGGCAGCGCCCCGGGTCGGGAACGAGGTTCCAGTGCTGCGGTTGCAGCGCCTTGCCGGCAACCGAGCGGTCCGCCAGCTGCTGCGCGAGCCGGCGCCCCTGCTCAGCGGCCTCGACGCCGGGACGAGGAAGAACATCCAAATCGCCACGGCCAACGTGCCATCGGATTTCGTAAACGACGAGACCTTTCATCGAAAGGCCCCAACTCAGCTCAAGGATGTCGATGTGCAGTACGGAGCGAAGGTCCCCAGTGACAAGGCCTTCCGCATCGGCCTCCAGGTGATCGCCTGGGACATGCTCGACCCGACGGATCGAAGCTCTGACATTGACAGCCCGTTCCGCGACAACTCGACAGTTACGCTCGACCTCGAGCTGAAGCAATTCAAGGGCGAGGACGGCCTGTGGCAATTCACGTACACGACGACCGGCAAACCGCCGAAGCACCGACTGCTGATTGATTACCTCGGGTCCGCCCCGAATTACGACACTCCCGACACCGCAGCGACGAACTTCGCGGCGCTAGGACTGAAGCTGAAGTCGGGCACCGCGGGCTCGTTCGGAGGCGACGACAAGGAGGCAATCTACAACGCGGTCCGGTTGCTGCCGGCAGCCGCGGCGGCGAAGCTGCCTAAGGGCCTCACGTTCGTCCGCGACGAACAACCGCACGCGGGGAAGTGCACCCCTCCACCGGCCAACTCAACCGGTTTCTACTGCTCTGCCGACAACACAATCACTCTGTTCGACCGGTGGACGAAAGGCTCACAGGTGCGCTATGCCCTCGCCACGCCGAAGGTCGCGACGGTCCTGCACGAGATCGGCCACGCGATCGACAACGCCACTCACGCCGACGATGCGTTCGGCAAGGCCCTGAAGGACGACGGAGGGACCCCGGTCAGCGGCTACGGCGCGAAGGACACACTCGAGAGCTACGCCGAGTGCTTCTTCGTCTATGTCGTCGACCCTAAGCTCCTCGAGGCACTGCGCCCTCATGTCTACGCCTACTTCGTCAGCCAGTTCGGCGCGGCCACGCCCGGGGCCGGCGCCCCGCCAAGCGGGAGCGGCACCGGCGGCGCCTCCAACACGAAGGCCGGTACGGGCAGCGGAGCCGCACCGAAGCAGTAACTGATCGGGATGGCGGCTGGCCCGCGTCGAACCAAGACCTAAAACGAATCGGCAAGCCGAAGTAGCAGTCCGGGTCGTGCGCCGCGCCAGCTGCTTTCGGCGTTGGGGCGTTAACTCGTCGTTCTGCGTCGGCCGTCTGTCTTCATCAGGGTGAGTAGCGCTGTGGCCGCCGGGGAGGGCTGGTGGTCGAGGGGTGTGACGAGCATCAGTTCGCGGAGGATGCTTGGTTCGGTGACGAGCCCGACGACCCTGCCGCTGACCATTCGGATGGCGGCGGGGGGCACCAGCGAGATGCCGACGCCGTGTGCGACCATCTCCACGAGGTCTAAGGGCGTATCTACTTCGCCGGCGATGTGGCGCTGCAGCCCGGCGTCCTGGCAGGCCTTGTCGATGCTGGCGCGTAGCGATGAGTCGGCGCGGTACTCGACGAAGTCGCGGTCCGCGAGCTCGGCCAGTCGTATCCGGCGGCGGGTGGCAAGCGGGTCGTCTGCGGCGACGGCCAGCACCAGCGCTTCGGTTTCGAGCGCGTGTGCTTGGACACGGTTGGCCTGCGGCCCGAGCGGGAGGTCGACGATCGCCAGGTCAAGCTCTCCGTCGGCTGTTCCTTGGACCAGGGATGTGACGCTGGCGTGGCGCAGTCGGAGGGTGACCGCGGGGTGGCGGCGGTGGTAGCGCGCGAGCAGCGCGGGGATGTTCAGTTCTCTCACTTGGATCGCGCCGATCGCCAACTGGCCGCGGACCAGGCCTCGTACTCCTGCGACTGCGTCTCGCGCTTCCTCGGAGGCGGCGACGGCGCGGCGTGCCGCGGGCATCAGCGCTCGACCAGCCTCGGTCAACCCGACTTGACGGGTGCTGCGCACGAACAGTTCGCTGCCAAGTTCGCGTTCGAGCGACCGGATCGAGCTCGACAGGCTGGACTGCGTTAGGTGCACCCGCGCGGCGGCCCGCGTGAAATGGCGATCTTCGGCCACAGCCAGGAAATGGGCTAGCTGGCGCAGTTCGATTCATTGAAGATATCGCTTTCTGTCAGCGCAACTATCTGTTGGACAGCTGAGTCGAAGGGGAGCAGACTGGCTCGCACGGTTCGATGCCGGCCGCCTCGCCGATCACTCCGCAAGAGGTGGAGAAATCGCGGAGTCTCGAGGGCCGCGG
Source organism: uncultured Solirubrobacterales bacterium (assembly GCA_963759695.1). Classification (GTDB taxonomy): domain Bacteria; phylum Actinomycetota; class Thermoleophilia; order Solirubrobacterales; family Solirubrobacteraceae; genus Palsa-465. The sequence continues at coordinate 210,867 of CAVXAO010000014.1, read as the reverse complement.
GTCGGCTTCGACCGCCGAAAAACCCACCAGCTAAGGGAGCTTCAGCATGCCCAGAGCCACTTCGATGACCCTGCGAGTCGGACGCGGTCAGTTGCCGGGAACGCCGGAAGCAGATCAGTTCCTCGGCGCGGACCACGGTGGCGTTCCAGTCTCGTTCTTCTTGGTGCACTCGGCTCCCGGCGCCCGGGTCGAACTGCATGCTCACCCCTACCCCGAGGTGTTCATTCTGCACGCCGGCCGGGCGACCTTCGAAGTCGACGGCACCGAGATCACGGCCAGGCCGGGCGAGATCGTGATCGCACCTGCAGGCGCACCGCATCGATTCGCTAACACAGGCGCCGAGGAGCTCAGACTGACGGCCGTTCATCCGGCGGCTGAGATGAGCACGCAGTGGCTCACATCGGCGCCCGCCGAGAAGAAAGGCGCATTGAAATGACCCTGACCCCGCAATTTTTGCGTCGCCGGCCCGCGACGGGATCCAGCCTGCCATGGACGCTCGCGATCGTCTCGCTGGGCCTGTTGATGACCACGCTTGACAACCTGGTGGTGACGACGGCGTTGCCGTCGATCCGTCACAGCCTGGGGGCGTCGATCCAGTCACTGGAGTGGACCGTGAACGCCTACACGTTGACGTTCGCCGTGCTGCTGCTCACCGGAGCGGCGCTCGGCGACCGGCTGGGGCGACGCCGGATGTTCGCCGTCGGGCTGGCCATCTTCACCGTCGCCAGCGCCGGGGCAGCGTTATCGGCGAGCACCGATGCGCTGATCGCCGCCCGGGCGTTGCAGGGACTCGGCGCCGCGATCGTGCTGCCGCTCACGCTGACGCTGCTTTCCGAGGCCGTCTCGCCCGCGCGACGCGGGATGGCACTCGGTATCTGGGGCGGCGTCAGCGGTCTCGGCGTGGCGATCGGACCGCTCGTCGGCGGCGCCGTGGTCACCGGCATCTCATGGCATTGGATCTTCTGGATCAACGTACCGGTCGGAGTCGTCCTGGTGCCCTTGGCTCTGACTCGACTCAACGAGTCACGAGGCCCGAGCGCCCGGCTCGACCTACGCGGCCTGGCCCTGGCCGCTCCCGGGCTGCTGGGTATCACGTATGCGGCGATCCGGGGTCAGGCGCTGGGCTGGACGAGCGCGACGATCCTGATCTCGCTCGCCGGGGGAGTTGGTTTCCTGGTCGCGTTCCTGGCCTGGGAGTCGCGCGCACCGGCGCCGATGCTGCCAATGCGCTTCTTCCGCTCGCGCGCGTTTGCGGCCACCAACGGCCTGTCGTTCGCGATGTACTTCGGAGTGTTCGGCTCGATCTTCCTACTGGCCCAGTTCTTCCAGACCGCGCAGGGCTACTCACCCCTGCAGGCCGGCCTGCGGACGCTTCCCTGGACCGGCATGCCGATGATCGTCGCGCCGATCGCGGGAATCCTCAGCGATCGGATCGGACCGCGGCCGCTGATGGCGGCCGGCCTGGCGCTGCAGGCCACCGCGATCGCCTGGCTGGCAGCGATCCTCACTCCCGATATCGCCTATAGCCGCCTGATCGTCCCGTTCATGCTCGCGGGCGCCGGGATGGCGCTCGTGTTCGCCCCATCCGCCAATGCGGTGCTGAGCTCCGTGCGACCGTCGGAAGCTGGCCAGGCATCCGGCGCCACCAACGCGATCCGTGAGCTCGGCGGCGTCATCGGCGTGGCCATCCTGGCTTCGGTGTTCGGCGCTCACGGCTCCTACGCCTCGCCGCAGGCATATACCGCCGGCCTCACCGCGGCGATCCCTATCGGCGCGGTCGTTCTCGCGATCGGCGCGGTTCTCGCCCTAATGGTCCCGAAAACCGCGCCGGCCCCCGAGGCCCAGGAAGACCGCCGTTCTCAAAACGCCGGGATCGCGGAGAGTCCGGCGTCGGCATAGCCTCCGCCTTCGGCCAACCCGCCAACCGAGCTCGGCTTGGACGCTGGACTCACGAGAATGTCGTTTATTCGTCACCGTGAGCGTGGAGCCGAAGACCGATCCGGCTCCGGCTTCACGGCTGACAACTCGTCATTCGCCGCGCCCAATGCCTCAGCTCTCGTGTCACATTCCGGCGCGGCCGTGCGAGAAAGGGGGTGAATGGTGTCAACGACGAGCAAGGACGACGAGCTCCTGATGCAGTTTGCCGCCGGGGATCCGGACGCGTTCGTGGCCTTCTATCGCCGCCACCTGGGAGCGATGCTGGGTTTCTTCTTGCGCCGGACCGGCGACCCGGAGCTGACCGCCGACCTGACGGCGGAGGTGTTCGCGGCGGCGCTCCTGGCCGCCGAGCGCTACCGGCCCGGTGACCGCCCCGCGCTGGCGTGGTTGTATGGGATCGCCGGGCACAAGCTCGTCGACAGCCGCCGGCGTGGCCGCGTGGAGGATGAGGCCCGCCGGCACCTGGCGCTGGAGCCGTTGAGTATCGATGACGCCGACCTGGCGCGCGTCGAGGAGATGGCCGACCCCGGCGCGGCCGAGAGCGCCGTGATGGCGCTCCCGGCGGCGCAACGCGACGCGGTGCTCGCGCGCGTCGTGCACGAGCGTTCCTACGCCGAGATCGCGGACCGGATGCGGTGCTCGGAGATGCTGGTGCGCCAGCGGGTCAGCCGCGGGCTGCGCGCGCTGCGCGCCCGAATCAAGGAGTCACGATGAGTTCGTTCTTCGACAATCTGGAAGCCCAAATACGGTCAGTCGCCCGCGCTCGGACCGGCTCCACCGGTCCGACCGACCTCCCGGACAGCCACCCGCGTCGGCGTGGGCTCGGGTGGCTGAGCGCCGGGATCGCTGCCGTGCCCATATTCGCCGGGGTGCTCGTAACCCTCGCCGTGGTCGGAGCCGCGTTGGTGCTCGTGGGCCATCATGGACACGGCAATAGGGCGCCGCAGGGCTCCCCACCGCCGGGCCAAAACGTCGCCGCGATCATCGCCCACACCCCACAGCGACAGCTTCGGCGCGAGCTCTCCTACATCACCACCGCTACGACCGGCGTAGAAAGGTCGAAGGCATGCCGCCTCCAGCAGCCGGCCGGAGCGACGTATATCCATGGCTCTCCAGGACCGGACCTGCTCTCGATCCTCGGCGTCCTGCGCCGCCCGGCCACCCCAGCCGACCGGCTCAACTCAGAGGCAGTGGCGGGGACCCCGGACATTTATCGCGCGTACGTGCGTCGGGCATTCTCCGCAGGCGGAATCTCCTACTACATCGTGCCCACGCGCTATGACCGCGCCGCCTCGGTCCCTTCAGAGCGCTGCTTTGCGCTGCAGGTCGCGGCGCTCAACCGGGAGCTCCCGAAGCTTCCCGTTTCGCTGCGCGAGCCCACTCGCGAGCTGCAGGGGGCGTTTATCGCCTACGACCGGAGCATCGTCGCCCACGCGCCTCGGGACACGATCTGTTTCGTCAACATCGGTCGCAACGAGAGCGGTACAGGGTGTGGGATCGGACCCGAGGCGATCAAGGAGGGCCTTCCCGTCCAGGAGGACCAGGGCACCTACAGCGGCGTCGTGCCCGACGGTGTCGCCACCGTCACGCTGAGCTCGCCGGCGGCTGGAGGAAAGCCGGCGCACGCCGTGACCGTCTCGGTCATCGGCAACGTCTATTCCGCGCACCTCAGCACCCGGTTCCGCTCGCCCCCGACACCGACGGTGACCTGGCGCTCCGCTCAGGGTCGTGTGCTCAAGCGCATCTCCCCGCCGAACGCCGCGGCGCGGGCCAGCGCGTGCAAGCGGGATCCACTCGCTTGCCTCGCAGTACAGGGCGCTGCCGTGGGAACCAGTTCGGTCAGCAGCTCCGGCCGCGCTCGCTGACTAAGTGCTCCCGGAGATCGACGTAATGACGTGCTGGCTCATGGGAGCAGCACGCTTGTTGCCGCGGGTGATCGTGGTGCGATGCTTCTCTGGTGGCTTCAGAGATTCGTGCTGCCGGCGCCTTGTATGACGCGATCGGCCTCAAGTACAGCGGCCAGCGCCGCACGGATCCGAGGATCGCCGAGCGGATTTGGCAGGCGCTGGGGGACGCGAAGACGGTCCTGAACGTCGGGGCGGGGACGGGCTCTTATGAGCCGCCCGATCGCGAAGTGACCGCGGTGGAACCCTCATCGGTCATGCGAGCCCAGCGCCCGCAGGGCGCCGCGCCGTGCGTGGCCGCCCGCGCGGAGGCGCTTCCGTTCGCCGACGGTTGTTTTGACGCGGCGATGGCCGTGCTGTCTGACCATCATTGGCAGGATCCGGTCTCTGGCCTGAGGGAGATGCGCCGCGTCGCCAATCGCGTGGTCGTCTTTCAATGGGACGACACCCGAATCGGCGACTTCTGGCTGGTCCGCGACTATCTACCTGAGTTTCTCGCCGCGGCTCGTGCTGGTCCAACACTCGCCGAGCGCGCTAAGGCGATCGGCGCCGCGATGGCGCCCGTCCCGATCCCGTGGGACTGCCAAGACGGGTTCTTTCATAGCTACTGGCGTCGCCCGGACGCCTACCTGCAGCCATCGGTAAGACGCGCAACCTCGGTATGGGCGGCCGTCGGACCCGAAGCCGAACGCCGAGCCGTCAGCGCTCTGAGCGATGACCTTGCCTCACGAGCCTGGCATGAGCGCAACGGCGCCCTACTCGAGCTCGACGAGGCCGAGCTCGGCGCTCGGCTGCTCACCACCTGAGAGCGAGGGAACAAACCCCGTCGGACCTAGGTGCTCAGCTCAGCACGGGCACTTCTGAAACGCCGTGGGTTCGGTGGGGTTATCTTCGGGGAGGAGTACGACCTTCCCGGTGATACCACCGGCCTCGGAGTAGCTCAGGGCGGCCGCCGCGTCGGTGAGGGGAAACTCGCGCGCGATCTGCGGAGTAATCGCGCCTTCGGCGAGCAGGGCGAGGACGCGGCCGAGGTCGCGCGCGAGGTCCGTGCGGTAGCGGCGCGGGCGCAGGCGCCGGCCGGCCCAGAGATTGAAGAAGTGCGCGCGCCGCCCGTTCGGCAGCACGTTCCAGGCGAACAGTCGCGCGAGGAGCTTGGCAACCGGGAGGCGGGGATTGCCGGGCTGCTCGAGAGTTGATGCGGTGCCATACGACACCAGCGTCCCGCCGCGGCCGAGCATCCGCCAGGAGTCGAGGATCGCCTTGCCACCGATGTGGTCAAACACGGCGGCGACCCCGTTGGGTGCGAGCTCACGCACGCGAACGGCGACGTCATCGTTGCGAAAGTCGACCGGCGTGGCACCGAGCTCGCGCAGGCGATCTTGCTGCGCGGGGCCTGCCGTTCCGATGACACGGATGCCGGCGTGGCGCGCCAGCTGGACGACTGTGGAACCGACGCCGCCCGCAGCGCCGAGGACCACGATCGTCTGGCCGCGCTGGACGCCCGCCGTCCGGAAGAGCATGCGCCACGCCGTCAGCCCGTTGACCACGATCGTCTCGGCCGCGGCGGCGTCGATGCCGTCGGGTACGGGTACGAGGTCGGCGGCGTCGAGCACGACGTGGCTGGCCCAGCCGCCGGTCTTCGTGAGCGCGGCGACGCGCTGGCCCTCCGACGGCGCGCCGACCCCGGCCTGCTCGACGACCCCGACGAGGTCGTAACCGGGGACAAACGGGAAGCGCGGCTGGTCGTAGTACTTGCCGCGGCGCATCTGCTGCTCGGCGAACGAGATCCCGGTTGCCTCGACGCGGACGAGCGCCTGGCCCGGGCCCGGCGGTCCCAGCTCGCGGCTGCGGATCTCGAGGGAGTCGGGTTCACCGATTCCAGGCAGGACGATTTCGGTGGTACGCATATCGGTCTCGTTTCGGTCAGTTGCGTTAGAGCTTCTAACAAAAGTACCTACATGTTATGCTCTTGTCAAGCCAATCAGAGGGATCGTGAGGGATGTGACTGAGACCGAGCCGAGCACTCCACGCCAGCGTTTTCGGGCACAGATTCGAGGCGAGATCAAGCAGGCGGCGCTGCGGCAGCTGGCGCAATCCGGACCCGCCGGTGTCTCCGTAAACGCGATCGGCAAGCAGCTGGGCGTCTCAGGGCCCGCGCTGTACCGCTACTTCGCCAGCCGCGACGAACTGCTGACCGAGCTGGTGATCGACGCCTACCTCGACCTCGCCGCCGCACTGCGCGCATCGATCGGCGAGGCACCGAGTCGACCGCCGCGGCGGCGCTTCGAGGCGCTCGCCCGCGCATACAGGGCCTGGGCGCTGTCCCAGCCACACCGGTACCGGCTGCTGTTCGGACCACCGCTGCCCGGCTACGACGCCCATGCCGACCGACTCATCGAAGCCGCCCAGACCTCGATGGATCTCCTGATCGAGACCCTGCCCGCCGACCACAGCGCGGCGCGACCCACAAAGGCGCTGGCGGCCGAACTATCGCAATGGGCGAACAAGCGCGGCGTCCAGGTCGACGCCGCGACCGCACTTCGCGCCGTCCTTGCCTGGAGCCGCTTACACGGCTTCGTGAGCCTCGAGATCGCGGGCAACTACGCGTCGATGGGTATCGATCCCGACCCCCTCTTTGAGACCGAGCTGTCCGCGCTGGCGAAGTGAGAAGCCTACGCGACGCCCAACAGCGCCGCGGGGCTCCGCTACCCCTGCGCGACGAGGACAACGGCGTATCCGTCACCGCCGTGGGGATGATCAAGTCGCTGCTCGCGAACGATCTTCAGCCCTGAGAGCACGCTGCGCACTCGTTCTAACTGCAGCGCGTGCGGCTCGGTGGCGGTAGGGGTGTGGTCCACGTCGAAGTTCAGTATCAGGGTCCCGCCCGGCCGCAGCAGGCGTTGAACCTCGCGGAGAACTTGATCTGGGTCATCGACGTGGTCCAGGCTGTTCCTTGCCAGAACAACATCGACACTTTGCGACGCCAGCGGCACGTGCTCCGCGCCGGTCGACAGGTAAAGCGCCGGCGAGTCCGCCAGCAGAAGGCCGTGCTCTGCGTACTGCTCGGCCAGCGGCTCAACTCCGATGCTGACTCGCGCCGGGCAGGCATCCGGAAACCCGAGCGGTCCCGGGCCGATGTCGACGACCACCTTGCCCTCGAAGAATCTCTGATCATCGATACCCGCCTCGTTCAGCACGCGACGGACCTCAGCACGGGCTTGCTGCCAGCGCCTACCGACATAGTCGGAGCTTGCCGGCTCGCCACCGAGCAGTTCCAGCGCGTCCGGTGGAAAGAACCCGCCGGTCCGCAGCACCGGATCCCATTTCTCCAACCACCAGCGCAGCTCCGCGTCGTGCTTCAAGGAGACCGGGTCACGAAAGCGGGATCGGAGCCGAAGCTTGTGACGAACACGAGCGAGAGCGCTCATGGGCGACGAGGATACGTCGGTCGTCAGTGAGACTCACCGTCCCCGCCAGCCACATACTCTTGTGTCGAGGTCTGGCTAGTACTCGTCTCGCTGGCGGAACCACGCCCCGGTGTCGTTGCGTCCATTCGGCGCCCGGTCCAGCCACTGGTACATGCCCCACAGCGCGTCCAGGCCGCGCGCATAGGCCGAGTAGGTGTGGTAGACGGCTCCGTCCTCGAGTGCGAAGGCGCTCATGCCGGGTCGCTCACGGAGATATGTGGCCGTGTCGGTGCCGGCCATCGCGGCGTGCTCGGAAGCCCGGCCCTCTTCGCTGGCCTCCTGGAGCCACGTCGTGTCCGTCGGGCGGTAGTTGTAGTCGACGGTTCCCGAGCGTTGCTGGTCCTCCGTGTACGAGGTGTTGAAGTCGAAGTTGAAATCGCTGTCCAGCGACGAGGCCCACGGGAAGGTCCAGCCCATGCGGCGCTTGTAGGCCCGCAGCGCGGGGATCGGAGCGCGCGACACGGCGATCATCCCGACATCGTGGTGCTCCAGGTGAACGACGAAGCCGTTGAAGCCATCGGCGATGGCCGAGCACGACGGGCAGCCCGCCGTGTAGTCGGGTCCGAACATGAAGTGGTAGACGAGGAGCTGGGAGCGCCCACCGAAGAGGTCGGCCAGCGACGCGGCGCCGGCTTCGGTCTCGAATCGATAGTCCTTCTCGATACGGACCCAGGGGAGCTGCTGGCGCTGGCGGGCGACTTCGTCGCTGCGGCGTGTCAGCTCCTTTTCGGCCTCAAGCAGCTGGAGGCGGGCGGCGATCCATTGCTCGCGACTGGTCGTCGTGTGGGTTGTCATGGGTCGTCTCCTTGTCGTTCAGGTTGCGGCGATGCTGATGTGGTCATTGCGTCAGCCCGAGCCTGGCCGGCGAGTTCAGCTGTAGGGCTGGGAGCGTGTCGCCGGTCTCGAGCAGGGTCTTGAGGTTGGCCAGGACGCGCGGCCAGCCCTCGCCGATCAGCGAGCCGGTCATGCCGCCGGGCTCGAGGTCGTCGTGGATTACCGTCAGCTTGACCTGCTCGCCGAGCGGCTCGATCTCGAAGGTGACCTTCGACCGCGGCTCGGAGGCCAGGCGGTCGCGGGCGCCGTCGGTGAGATCCAGCGACTCGGCCCATTCGGGGCTGAAGGCGTGCCACGTGTATGAGAGTCGGCGGTGCGGCTCGGACTCGACCACGACCTGCTCGGGGTCGGCGATCGTCAGGCCGCGCGTGTGCCAGGTCATGGTCGAGCCGGGCCTCCAGTCGGAGTCGAACGCAATTGCCCAGTAGCGCTCGGTGAACGCTGGCTCGGTCAACGCCTGCCAGAGCCGTTCGGGCGTGGTCTGGATGTAGGTCGTGTATACGAACGACGGCTTCTCCACGGGGGTGTCCTCCAGTGCTCTCTTGAGATCGGCGAGCGCATGGACACGGTCCTGCTCGTACCGCGTGATCCAGCGATCGGCGATCTCGTTAATGGGCGCCGCGTTGAGGTAGTGGTGCTTCTCCCGCCCGCGGCGGACGGTCGTGACGAGATTGGCTGCCTCCAGCACGGCGAGGTGCTTGCTCACCGACTGGCGAGCCATGTCCAGCCTCGAGCCCAGTTCGCGCAGCGTCTGGCCGTTACGCTCGTTCAGGCTGTCGAGCAGTAGCCGCCGGCCCGGATCGGCCAGGGCCCTGAAGACCTCGTCCAGGTGCGTATAGGCAGCCATCTGGCTGCCAATAATAGGCAGCCAGATGGCTGCCTGTCAAGGCCCTGCGGCCCGGTTAGCCTGACGATCGGGTCCCCCACTTGGCGATTCCGGCACGCGACCAGGTCAGCGGCGAGCGACGGCGGTCCTGCATCATTGGCCCTGGAATGAACGGACCCGAGGAGCATCGTGGCTGAGGCCCGGCCGAAAGGGCGGGTGTCGTACGCGGACGCGGCCACGATCCTTGCCATTCGTGATCCCGTCCTCGCGGGTCTGATCGCGGACGCTGGACCGATGCGCCTGCGCCGCTCGACGATGTCGCACTTCGCCGCGCTCGTCCAGGCGATCGTCTATCAGCAGCTGGCGGGCGCAGCCGCGAGCGCGATCCACGGCCGCCTGATCGCTGCGCTCGGCGACGACGTCAGCCCGGAGCCGATACTCGCCCTCTCCGACGAGACGCTTCGGACGGTCGGTCTGTCCGGCGCGAAGGTTCGCTCCCTCCGTGACCTCGCCACCAAGGTGCTCGACGGCACGGTCGAGCTCTCCCCCCGCCGCGTCTCGCGCCAGCCGGACGAAGAGGTCATCGCCCGGCTCTCGACGGTCCGGGGCATCGGGCCCTGGTCGGCTCAGATGTTTCTGATCTTCCAGCTGCGCCGCATGGACGTCTGGCCGGTCGGCGACTTCGGCGTTCGCCAGGGATACGGCCTCGCCTGGAAGACCCCGACCCCGACGGCCCGTGAGCTGGAGCCGCTCGGCGATCCGTACAGGCCCTACCGAACGGTGTTGGCGTGGTACTGCTGGCGCGCCGCGGAGCTCTACGCGGGGGCAGCGGACAGCGCCCTCACGCGGTAGCTTCGGCGCCTACCGTGAACGACACTCGCAACGACAGCACCAGCGACCGCCCGAGCGCGCTTGACGCGGTGCTCTTCGATCTCGACGGCGTCCTGCTCGACTCCGAAGAAGCGTGGGACGCGGCTCGCCAGGCGGTCGTCGCCGAGACCGGCGGACGCTGGCGGCCGGAGGCCACCACGGCGATGATGGGGATGAGCGCGGCCGAATGGTCTCGGTACCTCCGGGATCAGCTTGCCGTCCCGCTGGAACCCGAGGAGATCAACAGACGCGTTATCGCGCACCTGCTGGCAGGGTATGCGCGGGACTTGCCGCTGCTGCCCGGAGCGGTGAATGCCGTCAGGCGCTTGGGTGCACGCTGGCCGTTGGGGCTCGCCTCGTCAGCCAACCGGCCGGTGATCGACGCGGTGCTGAAAGCCAGCGGTCTTGGCGCATGCTTCGCGACGACCGTGTCCGGCGACGAGGTCGATCGGGGCAAGCCCGCTCCCGACATCTATCTGGCCGCGGCGACTAACCTCGGCATCGCTCCGGCCAGGGCGGCCGCGGTCGAGGACTCAACCAACGGCCTGCGCGCTGCCGCGGCCGCGGGGATGGTCGTCGTCGCGATCCCCAACCGTGCGTTCCCGCCGTCTGCCGATGCAGTTTCGCTGGCCGCCGCTGTCCTGGATTCGCTCGACGAGCTGACCCCAGAGTTGCTGCTCGAAGCGCTCGGCGCCGAGCGGTGATCGGCACCCAATGCTGTGGCGAGCCCAGGAACATGAGGCGCTGACCGAGCGGGCGTGGGACGCGGCGGTCGCCCGCGAGGAGATCCGGGCGATCGTGGCCGATGCGCAGGACGCAGAACATGGTGGCCTGTGGCCCGGACACCCCCTGGACGACTTGGAGGCGGACGAGCGCGTCTGCTCGCTGTACCTCGGCAGCGCGGGGATGATCTGGGCCTTGTGGAAGCTTGGATCCCCGTTCGACGCCCCGGCGGCCCTCGCGGCGGCGGTCGATCGCTACCGCGCGATCCCCGATTTCGGCACCGACGCACACGCCCCGAGCCTGTGGATGGGCGAGACCGGGCTGCTCGTGGTGGCCGAGAAGATCGGCTCTCCTGCCGCCAATCGGCAGCGACTGAGCGAGTTGGTGCGGGCGAACCGCGAGCATCCGACCTGGGAGCTGATGTGGGGTTCGCCAGGCACGATCCTCGCCGCACGGGCGTGCGGGTTGGACGAGGAGTGGCGGGAGAGCGCCGAGCTGTTGTATGCGCGGTGGGATCAGTCCTCAGAGACCTGGACGCAGGATCTGTACGGACAGATCCAGCACTACCTCGGCCCGGCCCATGGCTTTGCGGGGAACGTTCACGCGCTTCGCGGCTTTGTCGACGACGAGCTCATGCGGGCGCGCATCACGAGACTCCTGACGCGGACCGCTGGGCGGGACCACGGGCTCGTCAACTGGCCTCCGCTCGACGGGCCATTCAGCGATTTCGCCTCCTCGATCCGCGTCCAGTGGTGTCACGGAGCGCCAGGGATCGTCGCCACGCTGGGCGATCTGATCCCGCCCGAGATGGCGATCGGCGGCGGCGAGATGACCTGGCATGCCGGACCTCTGCGCAAGGGGCCCGGGCTCTGTCACGGCACCGCGGGCAACGGTTATGCCTTCCTCAAGCTGCACGGCCTGACAGGCGACCCCCGGTGGCTTGACCGCGCCCGCCGATTTGCGATGCACGCCATCGGGCAGATGCACCGGGAGCGGGCGAAGTTCGGGCGAGGTCGTTACACGCTCTGGACAGGCGACGCCGGAGTCGCGCTCTACCTGCACGCCTGCCTCGACGGCGACTCGACGTTTCCGACGATCGACTCCTTCTAGACAGTCAGGCGAGCGACGCCTCCAGCGTGATCTCCGGCACGCCGGCGAGCGCCCGGCTGACCGGGCATCCCTCCTTAGCGCCCTGCGCCGCGGCCTGGAAAGCTGCCTCGTCGATCCCCGGGACGCTTCCAACCGTGCTGAGCGCGATCGACGTGATCGTCGGAGCTCCGTCGACGAAACGGAGCGTGACGGTGGCGTCTGTCTTCACGGAATCGACCGGCGTGCCGGCATCGGCGAGGGCCGCCGAGAGCGCCATCGAGAAACACGCCGCGTGCGCCGCCGCGATCAGCTGCTCGGGATTGGCGCCGGGGCCGTCCTCGAACCGTGACCTGAACGAGTACTCGCCGGTGATGTCGTCGCCCGCGGTGAACGTGCCCGCGCCCGACCTGAGATCTCCCCGCCATTCTGCGTTGCCCTTTGCCGGCATGGTGTGCTCCCTTGGAGTTCGCGTCTGGCTGAACCAACCGGATCCTAAGCGGTCGAGCGGGCGCAGTTGACCGACGCGGCAGCCGGACGTAGGGTCGTGTTTCCGCGTCCCCGGAGGGCCTATGCCTCAAATCGATGTCGACGGTCGACGATCAACTACGACGTGCAGGGCGACGGCGCGCCCCTGCTGCTGATTCCCTACCTCGCTGCCGATCACGCCTGCTACGCGTTCCAGCTGCCCGCCTACACCGAGCACTTCAGCTGCATCGCCGTCGATCTTCCTGGATCCGGCGAGAGCGACAAACCACCGGGCCCGTACTCCACCGAGGCCTACGCCGATCAGCTCTCCGCGTTTCTGGGGGCGATCGGAATCGAGCGGGCGCACGTCGCGGGCGTCTCCCTGGGCGCGTCGGTGGCCACGCACCTCGCCGCTCGACATCCCGACCGCGTGAGCTCGCTGTCGCTCCACAGCGCCTGGGACCGGACCGACGAGTACCTGCGCTCGATTCTCGCGTTGTGGCGCTCGCTGGTGGGCGCGGTGCCCGCGATCGCCGACGTGGTAATCGAGGGGATCTTCCCGTTCTGCTTCACGCCCGAGATGTACGACGAGCGTCCAGACTACGCGCAGTCGCTCGCCGATTTCGTCCGCGGCCGCCCCGCCCAGCCGCCGGAGGCCTTCCTGTGGCAGACCGAGGCAGTGCTCGGGCACGACGCAAGCCAGGTGCTCGGTCAGGTCCGGGCCCCGACGCTGGTGACGTTCGGCGCCCACGACCTGGTGACCTCGACGCGGTTCGCCGAGCCGCTCATCAACGGGATCCCGGCGAGCGAGATCGTGGTATTCGAGCACCTGTCGCACGCTGGGCTTCACGAGGACCCGGACACGTTCAACCGCGCCACGCTCGAGTTCCTGCTTCGCCAGAGCGGGTAGTCAGCTACGTCGCGGCGTAGCCCTCACTACCCAGGATGTGCAGGGATACGTACGGCTCGTCGCCCACGACCCAGCTGTCGTGGCCCGGCGGGATGTAGAAGAAGTCTCCGGCTCGCATCACGACCTCGCGTCCGTCATCCATCTTCGCCACTGCCTGACCGCTGACGACAAGCCCGACGTGCTCGACCTGGCACGAGCTCTCCCCGGTCGCTGGCCCCACGTGTTCGGACCACTTCCAGCCGGGCTCGTACGTTGCCCGGCCAACCGTCGCCGGGCCGACGGTGTAGAGCTCGAACCGTCCCTTCTCGAACGTCCGCACCTCGGTCGGGGCGTCGAGACTGACGAGCTCAAGGTCCATGCGACCAAACTTACGCCGTGACGGCCGGCAGGCCGATCCCGATCACCTTCAGCCGCCGGGACAGGGCCTGGTAGGCGAACTCGTTTCGCTCGCGTGGTGTCGCGCCGAGGTACTCAGCCTCACCGTCGGCGTCCAGGCCCGGAGGAACGATCACGCCGGAGGCGGCTGGCAACGTCTGCACGAGCTTGTCCTGCACCCGCTTGGCGAGCTCGGGGTCGCGTGCCTTGCTCTGCAGATACCAGGTGCCGTAGGCGACATGGCGGTGCTCGTCCTGGGCGATCCGCCCGAACGCCTCAAGGTGACCTGGGAGGATCCCGCGCCGCTCGAGCCGCATCGTCTGGAAATGCTGCCCGGTGAGCGCGAGCGTGCCTTCGATGACCATGTGATAGGTCGTGATGAAATCGAGCTTGGCCTCGACGCTGCTCGGATCCTCGAGCAGCCTGCCGTGGTCCTCGACGAGGTAGCCGTCGAACAACTGGAAATAGGCGTCGCTCAGGTATGTGCGGGCGCGCTCCAGGCGGTCCTCGAACTGGCCGTCGAAGTCGAGCACCTCCTCGTAGAGGCGGTTGAAGTGCTGAGCGTGGCGGGCCTCGTCGACCTGCTGCGTGAGCAGGAACGCCTCCTCGTGCTTGTCCTCGGCCGCCAGCACGAGCCCCGAGAACTGGTTAGTGACCCGCTCTTCGCCGACGAAGAACGCCGAGAGCCCGTACAGCATCTGCTCGCGTTCGTACTCGGTCAGCGATTCCCAGTCCTGCCGGTCCTGCGTCAGGTCGATCTGGTGCGAGGCCCAGTTCTGCCGTTCCCACAGCCGATAGAGCTCGAGCGGCGTCATCAGTTTGACGTGGGGCAGCCTGGACTCGTCACGGATCGTGCCGACATCACCCTGAACAGTCAGGTCCAGCAGGCTGGCCATCATTCCTCCTGGTTCGCGGGACGGGTCTCGCGACTCTACCGTTAGCGGACGCTGCCCCCCAGCATCGGAACAAACCGGTCGATGACGGTTCCGAGCTTGTCGATCTCGGCGGCGGAGCGCTCGTTCTTGGAGTGCTGACTGTCGAACTCCTTCAACAGGCCGCTGAGGATCCCGGCCTTGCTCAAGCTCGGATCGTGCCCCATGCTCCCCACCCAGCCGCGCGAGCTTTCGGCGACCTTCGCGTACCACGGACGGGCGAACGCCAGGGAGCGGTCCGTGACGAGCTGACGCATCTCCGCGCTCGACTTGCCGCTCACCTGCGTGAAGAAGCTCTCGTAGCTGCCGGCCCCCGGGCTGGCCCCCTTCCTGACCATGTAGAACGTGCGCAGGATGTTCGAGACGGTCGCGTCCTGGCCCGCGGTCCACCAGCCCGTGCCGACGTTGATCGGAGTGTCCCTGAACACCTGCGCGGCGATGTAGCCGTGGATGTCCCCCAGGAGCTGCTCCGTCGATGCCTTGTTCTCGACGAACGCGAGCAGATGGTCCGACTTGCCGTCGACGTAGCGAGCGACGAGGTACTCGGCGTACGCCTGGCCGATGTCGCCCGACCAGGTGACGAAGTCGCGCGGGTCGCCGGTATCGGCCGCGCTCAGCGTCTTCCACTTCAGGTGGGCTTCGGAGTCGGGATCCCCGGGCTCGAGCGCCGCGCCGTTGAGCGCGGCGTCGATCCCCGCCATGACGTGCGAGATGTCGACGTCGCCGAAATCGGTCGTGAGCTTGTGGCCGGTCGACTTCAGAGCCGGGATGTCGAACATCCTCGCGATCGGGTCGGGCTCGTGCTCGATGTCGGCCGGCTTGCCCCCGGCGGTGACGCCCGGACTGTTCAGGAGGGCCTCCCAGTTGCCGCCGCCGAACCAGATCTGACGGACCTCGCCGGCGATCTCACCCGGTGTCGCCTGCGGGTACTGCTTCTCGACCGTCTCCACGAACAGGACGAAGTCCTCGATCGACTCGACCTTGATCTTCCCCTGAGGGCCGCCGGGCAGGAACGTCACCGTGAACGTTGCGTGGTCGATCGCGTAGCGACCGGACCCTTCGAGCCATGCGATCGCACGGCCGAGATCTTGCTGCTCCTCCGTGGTGGGCTTCCAGTCGGGGACGGCCAAACGGCGGTTCTCGGCCTGCTTGAGGGTCACGAAGGCCCATCGCGTTCCGAACAGGTCGGGGTTGATCACCAGCGGGGGTTCGGGTGCCGCGGGCGGGGTGACGACGGGTCCGGTGAAGCGGACGAGCTCGTGAGAGATGTATCCGGTCAGCTTCTTCCCGTCCACCACCACCTCGGCGTGGAGCCATCCCCGCTCCTCTCCGATCACGGTGACGGCCGTCCCGTGGTCGAGGTCGGCGATGATGTTGGCGTAGGGGTTCTCGGCGTCCTTGGCTGGAGCACGGCGCAGAGCCGCGTTCCATGTCGCCGACACCTCGCCGCGCCACGGGAAGTCGTGCGCCGGGGTCTTGGCGGCCACCTTCGGGGGGCTGCGGAGCAGGTGGGTCACCGCTCGGTTGCCGGCGGCGTGTTGCAGCCGCAGGAGGCTCGCCTCCCCGGTGCTGGCCGCACGCGCCTGTGACCGCGAACGGCCCTCACCGGCGTTCGTCTGCCAGTCGCGTCGCGACATCGCCCCCCTAAGTACGCGACCGGCGCGCGAGTGTCAACCCCGGAGCGCCAGGAGCGATCCAGCGGCTGGAAGGCGCTGGGCGCGTCCTCTGCTCACGCGGTGACCATCGCTGTTGGCGGCGTAGGCCCGCGGAGGTTTGGTTCGTTTCCCTCGTGGCATGCTTTGTCGTGCTTCTGGCAGGACGAACGAGAGGGGATGCCGATGGCGTTCACGCGAAGTGTTCCTGAGAGCGAGGCGACGGGAGCCGTGGCCGAGATATATGCGGCCGACAGCGCGACGGCTGGCGAATTGCCGAACTACACGAAGGCGTTCTCGCTACGCCCGGAGGTCTACGCCGCCTGGCGCCAGCTCAACGGCGCGATCAAGGCCAACATGGATCTGCGCCGGTACGAGCTCGCGACGATCGCCGCGGCGCGCCGGCTGCGGTCGAGCTACTGCATGCTCGCGCACGGCTCCGTGCTGATGGCGAACTTCATGGAGCCGGACGCCCTTCGCTCCCTGGTTGAGGATTACGTTGCCGCCGACCTCGAGCCCGTTGATTTAGCGGTGATGAAGCTCGCTGACAAGGTCGCGCGCGACGCCACCGCCGTCGACCAGAATGACGTCGACGAGCTCCGAGAGCTCGGGCTCACGGATGCCGAGATCGTCGACGTCGTGCTTGCGGCGGCGGCCCGCTGCTTCTTCAGCAAGACGCTCGACGCGCTCGGCGTCGAGCCTGACGCGAAGTACTCGACGCTCGAACCGACCCTGCGCGACGCGCTGACCGTTGGGCGGCCGATCGCCGCCGGCGGCTAGGGTCGTCGGCGGCGCGCCCCCTTCGGTCACGTATAGGAGCCTCACGGCCGGATGCTGCGCCGGGTGAAGTGCAACCGCGGAGCAAGCTCACAACTCGATAAGAATCCGAGGATGGAAGATCCTCATCGGTTGCAGCGCTTCGTTGCCGCGCAGGACGCGGCCGGCACGTACGACGCGGCCGTCAGCGAGCTGCGCGCCGGCCACAAGAGCACCCACTGGATGTGGTTCGTGTTTCCGCAGATCGCGGGTCTCGGGCGCAGCCCGACAGCTAGGACATACGCGATCTCGTCACTCGACGAGGCTCAGGCGTACCTGGCCCACCCGGTGCTCGGGCGCCGGCTGCGCGACTGCGCGGGGATCCTCGCCCAGCTTCACGGGCACACCGCGCAGGGCATCTTCGGCGGGATCGACGCGATCAAGCTCCGCTCGTCGATGACGTTGTTCGCCCACGCCGATCCGGACGACCCGGTGTTCCGCCGCGTCCTGGGCGTCTACTTCGGAGGCGTGCCCGACGAGGCTACCGAGCGCCTGCTCGGCGTCGAGCGCTAATCAGTCCGTCGCCCGTGGTGGCGGCCTTCGTGGTGGCGGCGTCCGTGTTGGCGGCTCGTAGCATCGAACGGCCGCAGATACGGGGGCGGCTGGAAGCGTACGAACGCCGGCGGCGTCGCGACCTCCTGACCACTGGAGGCGAACACGTTGTATGTCGAGCCGAGCGCCGCAGCCGATGCGTTCAGCTTCCTGGGGTTGGTGGCGCCGCCGCCCCAACGACCGGTATCAAGCCGGTGCAGGAGATCCTGCGCGGCGGTGATCGTCTCTGCGGGCGTGAACGCGCAGTGGCCCGCGCGGGCGACGAAGATCTGCCGCAGCAGCTGGGAGTCACCGGCCTGCCGGACGACCTGGCGATAGGCCTGTTCGTTCTCCGGGACGACGAGCCCGTCGCCGGTCGTATGCATCGTCAGCACCGGCATCGAGAGGCGTCCGTTGAAGATGATGTTCCGCTCTAGGTAGCGGACCGCGGCCGGATCGGCGCTGATCCGCGCCGTGTTGTTCAACGTCCGCAGATCGCTCCGGAGGTTGAGACCCGCCGCTCGGTACAGGGCACGCACCTCGCGCGCGTCGGCGGAGCGGGCGAAGTCCTGGATGTAGTTGACACCGGTGTTCCACGACGGGTTGCCGCCCGCACGAGCTTCGAGTTCCGCTCGTAGGAAGAAGGCGAACGGGAAGTCGACCTGAGTAGCCCACTCGAACTGATTCGCTTCCTGTCCGTTGTAGTCGTTCGCCGCCGGCTGGGGTGAGAGCGGCGTGAACCACCCGGGTGTGTCCCCAAGAGCCGCGACGAGCGAGAGCCGCGCGCGACCCTGGGCGGTCTGCTGTGCCGTGGCCGCGGCCGAATCGGCGGCGGTCAGGTTGCCGACAGGATTCGTGATGCTGGTGACCTGCACAGACGGCGCTACCAAGGTCCGGAATGCGAACGCCGCGTCGAGCGCGGTGTTCCACGTCGCGACGCCACCGGACAGCACGCCGCACATCGGCAGCGCGGCATCGAAGCGGTTCGGATAACGCTGGATCAGCCCGGCCGTGATGATGCCGCCCAGCGAATGGCCCCAGGCGATCGTCTGCTTCGGACGCCCCACGGTCTGGTCGAACACGTTGAGCGTGTCGATCTGGTCCGGGAGAGCCTGCTGGATCGCCCACCCCGTCGACGCGTAGGAGGAGCCCGCGAGCGCGTAGCCGTGGTCCAGCAGCCACTGGCCGGTGATCGGATCGCCGACGTCCTGGGCCGGATTCACGGAGCCGGGAACGACGTATCCGTGGCTGTAGAGGAACAACGTGCCGTTCCAGTCGCTCGGAACCTGGATCTCATACGTCGCGCCGTCGGGCAGCGTGCCGGTATGGGTACCGACCAGGTTCGGGCCCGCCGATGCCGCCGAGACGAGCACCGTGACGAGGCCGACGACCGCGGCCAGCAGCACGCCGACGAACAGCAGACGCGGGAATCTACGGCTCCGAGACATGATCACTCTCCACCAGAAGTAGGTTGCGACACCCTGCGCAAGTGCGGGACTCTAGCCCGGCGCTGGCTCGGCAGTCAAAGCCGAACCGTCGTAGGCTGGCCCGCGTGACCCGGTCCTTCAGACAGGTCGATGTCTTCACCAGCGAGGCCTACCGGGGGAATCCGGTCGCTGTCGTGATGGACGGCGTCGGCCTCGACGACGAGGCGATGCAGCGGTTCGCCAACTGGATGAACCTCTCCGAGACGACGTTCATCCTCCCCCCCACTACGGGAGATGCGGACTACCGAGTTCGGATCTTCACGCCGAGCCGGGAGCTGCCGTTCGCCGGACATCCGACGCTGGGGACCTGCCACGCGTGGCTGGAGGACGGAGGGATTCCCAGCTCGGGGGGCGTCGTCGTCCAGGAGTGCGCCGCAGGTCTGATCCGGGTTCGCCGGGGTACCGATGAGCTCGCGTTCGCCGCGCCTGCGCTGGTTCGGTCGGGCCCCGTCGATGAGGAGCTCGTCGAGCGGATTGCGGACATGCTCGGGGTGAGCCGGGGTGAAATCCTCGACAGCCAGTGGGTCGATAACGGACCGGGCTGGGTCGCCGTGATGCTCCGCGACGCCGGGGCGGTCCTTGCGTTGACGCCCGGATCGGTCGACCTCTTCGTCGGCGTGGTCGGCGCCTACCCCGATGGGGCCGGGCCAGCGTTCGAGGTTCGAGCGTTCTTCCCGGTCTCCGGCCTCTCCGCTGAGGATCCGGTCACCGGGAGCCTGAACGCGTCACTGGCCGGATGGCTGCTGAGCACCGGAAGAGCACGAGCCCCTTACATCGCCAGCCAGGGCACCGCACTCGGCCGGCGCGGACGAGTGCGCATCTCCGCCGACGACGACGGCACGATCTGGATCGGCGGCGGCACGATCACGTGCGTCACCGGGCAGGTCGCGCTCTAGGTCCGGGCTCAGCCGTACAACGCGTCGAAGCGCTCGGAGTACTTCTCCTGGACCACGTTGCGCTTGATCTTAAGCGTCGGCGTCAACTCTCCCGTCTCCTGGGCGAGGTCGTGATCGAGGATGAAGAACTTCTTGACCTGCTCGACTGGCGCGTACTTCCCGTTCGCCCTGTCCAGCTCGCCCTGAATCAGCGCGATCACGTCGGGATGGCATGCCAGGGACGAGATCGACGTGTCCTCGATGCCCTGGTCCTGCGCCCACGGCACGATTTCCTCCTCGTCGAGGGTGATCAGCATCGTCGGGTATGGCCGACGATCGCCGTGCATCACCGCCTGCGAGACGAAGCGTGTCTGCTTGAGGTCGTTCTCGAGGTTGGCCGGCGTGAGGTTCTTGCCACCCGCCGTGATGATGATGTCCTTCTTGCGCCCTGTGATGAACAGGAAGCCGTCTTCGTCGAGGCGGCCGACGTCTCCGGTGTACAGCCATCCGTCGACGACGGACCCGAATGAGGCGTTGTCGTTTTTGTAGTAGCCCTGGAAGATGTTGGCGCCCTTGAGCAGGATCTCGCCATCGTCCGCGATCCGGATCTCGACGCCGGGATGCGCGCGGCCCACGGACCCGAAGCGGTGCTCGCCCGGCCGCATGCCGGTCGCCGTCGTCGAGGTCTCGGTCATCCCGTACCCCTCCATCACGGGCACGCCCGCGGCGTAGAAGAACTCGAGGATCTCTTTCGCGATCGGAGCCGCTCCTGTCACCGCCTCGCGGAGCCTGCCGCCGAACGCGGCGCGGACCGATTTGAACAGGCGCTCGTCGGCCTGGTCGTAGGCTGCCCGCAAGTCGTCCGGGATCTCCTGGCCGGCCGCCTCCAGCTCACGGACCTTCAGCCCGATCTGGGTCGCCCGCGCCACCAGCTCCGGATCCGCCTGCGAGGTGACGAACGTGTAGAGCTTCTCGAAGATCCGGGGCACCGACGGCAGGTAGGTCGGACGCACCTCCGAGAGCTCGGGGATGATCTTCGTCGTGTCGCGCCCCCAATAGGCGATGCCGACGCCGCGGTCAACGCCGACCAGCATCAGGAGCAGCCCGAAGGCGTGGGCCAATGGCAGGAAGAGGTAGATCACATCGTCGGGGTCCGACACGATGCCGCGTTCGGCGACCATGTCCAGCACCGCCCGGTAATTGCCGTGGGTGAGGACACAGCCCTTCGGCGGCCCGGTAGTGCCCGACGTGTAGATGAACGTGTACGGGTCACTCCTGGTGACGCCGGCGATGCGCGCGTCGAGCTCCGCCCGCTCGCGTTCGCGGCCGCGGGCGCGAACCTCGTCGAGCGCGACCGTGGCCTCGGCCTCGGCAGGGCCCTCGATCACCACGACCTGGCGCAGGGCGGGCAACTGATCGCGGACGCCGTCGACCTTGGCCGTCTGGGAGGCGTCTTCGCAGACGATCATTACTGATTCCGAGTTCCCCGCGACCCACGCGCACTCCTCCGGCGAGTTGGTGGGGTAGATCGGCACGACGACCGCGCCCGCTGCGCTGATCGCGAGGCTGCACCAGGTCCACTCGACCCGTGTCGTGCACAGCATGCTGACCCGCTCGCCCGGCTCGAGGCCAAGGTCGATCAGTCCGCGACCGATCTCCGACACGATCTCGCTGACCTCGGCGAATGTGACATCACGCCACTCGCCGGCCACCTTGTGCTTCTGGGCCACTCGATTCCCGAACTGCTCGACGGCACGCGGAAGCATGTCGGCGATCGTGTTGGATCCTGTTGTAAGGGGTGCACTTGCGGTCTCCATGCGCTCCATCCTGACAGCTTGGCGCTGGCAAGCTCGCCGAACGTCATTCGTGGCAGGATGGCGGAGTGCAAGTCCAGCGAATCTCGGGGACCATCGCTGCGGCCGTGACGCCGTTGCGCGACGCCGGCGAGCGACTCGACGAAGAGGCGTTCGGCCCGTTGCTCGAGTTCTACGCGGCCAGTGGGATCGAGGGCCTTCTGGCGGCCGGCACGACCGGCGAGGGAATTTTGCTCGGGCTCGGCGAGCGACGGCGCGCTGCAGAGCTCGTCATCGCCGGCGCCGGAGCGCTGCGCGTGATCGTGCATTGCGGCGCGCAGACCACCGCCGAGACCAGCGAGCTCGCGGCTCATGCCGCGGAGGCAGGCGCTGACGCCGTGGCCGTGATCGCGCCCCCGTACTTCCGATTTGCTGCCGATGAGCTTCTCGAGCACTTCGCCGCCGCGGCCGGGGCGTGCGCACCGCTCCCGTTCTACGTCTACGAGTACGCGGACCGCAGCGGCTATGAGGTCCCCGTTGCCGTCGTCGATGAGCTCCGCGATCGCGCTCCCAACGTGATCGGCATGAAGGTCTCCGACGCGCCGTTCGAGCGCGTCGCGCCCTACCTCGCGACCGGGCTCGACGTCTTCATCGGAGCCGAGGGCGTCATCCGCCAGGGCCTCGAGCACGGCGCGGTCGGCGCGGTGTCAGGCGTGGCCGCCGCGTTTCCCGACGTGATCGCGGCCCTCGTTCGCGACCCGACGCCCGATCATGCGCGCCTCGTCGAATCGTTGCGCTCGACGCTCTCTGAGCACCCGTTCCAGGCGTCGGTGAAGATGGCGCTCGGCTTCCGGGGCGTACCCGTGCGGGCGGACGTTCGCGCGCCGCTGCGCCCGTTGGCGGCGCTGGCGGCCGAGCGTCTTCGAAGCGAGCTCCAGCGGCTGCTCGACGCCGAGGCGCTCGCGCCTCCCGTCAGCGCGTAACGTCCAGAGAGCGGCCAGAAAAGTTGTCGCGGCCGGGGGCTCGCGGATATAGTTCCGCGGCCCACTCGCTCGGTCGTCCAGGGGGCCTTCCGTGGAGTGCAGTGATCGTCGTCTGGGTGGGCACCCATACGCCAAACAACAAGGGGGATCGGTTCATGAGGTTTTCTGTTGTTCGCAGCGGCCTGGCCGGGCTGTGCGTCGCAGCCGCGGTCGCTGCGGTGCTCCTCGCGAGCGGGTCAAGCGGGAGCTCGGCTCGGAGCTCGGCTCACGCGGCGACGGTCGCCAGTCGCCCGCTCAGTGCGAGCTTCCTCGCTCGTGCGCGCGCGGCGGCCATCGCCGGGATCCGCCGACTGCATCCGAACATCCCGGTTCCGGGGCGGACGGCGCACGTGGCGGGGAACCTGACCAAGACGGATTCATTCAACTGGTCCGGGTACGCGGACACGAGCACGACTGCGCAGTTCTTCACCTCGGTGTCCGGCAGCTGGACGGTGCCGGCGGTCACGTGCAGCTCCGAGGACCGGCTGCTGTCGACCTGGGTCGGCCTCGACGGAGCGAACGACGGGACGGTCGAGCAGGACGGCACGACCGAACAGTGCTTCGAGGACGTCGCGCTGTACTACACCTGGTATGAGATGTACCCGGCCGGCTCGGTCACGGTGGGAACCGGCGTGCAGGCCGGCGACGCGATCAGCGCGTCCGTCGTGCGCAGCGGAACGAGCTACACGCTGAAGGTGACCGACTCGACGACGAGTGGCAACAACGTCAGTCAGACGGCGACCTGCGCGCTGGCGACCTGCCTGGACGAGAGCGCCGAGTGGATCGCCGAGCGGCCGTCGTACTCGACCGGGATCACGCCGCTGGCCGAGTTCAAGACCCCGTACAGCGCCACGGCATCCGCCGTGACCGGTGGCGGCAAGAGCGGTAACCCGCACACGATCGGGTCCGAGGAAGAGCTCTCGATGATCGACTCCACCGAGACCTACCTCCTGGCGACCCCGACCAGCCTGACCAACAACAACACGGCGTTCACGGTTCACTGGCATAACAGCTTCTGAGCCGCCGCGTCGGAGATTCGTGTGGAGGGGCCCCGTCACGGGGCCCCTCTATTTTGGGTGCGCGGGCGAAGTCTCCTGATCCCTGGCGGGGCGCTTCCTCGCCAGTGGGGTGAGGTCAGGATCCGGAATCGCCGTGGAACGCCCACCGCCGCTCGATCCTCGCCAATCGCCAGATCAACAGGGCTGCCGCCCACGTGAGGACGAACAGGGCGACGATCACGTAACCCAGGGTGTTGATGTCGATTCCGGACACCCAGCCCCAGAAGGCGCCCCTCAGACTGAGCTTGTCGGCGGCCAGCCCGAGCAGCTCGGTCGTCCCGACCACGAGCGCGACCGTCACGGACAGGCCAGTGATGATCAGGTTGTAGTACACCTTCCGCACCGGCTGCGAGAACGCCCAGCCGTAGGCGAAGTTCATGAACGAGCCGTCGAGCGTGTCCAGCAGTGACATGCCCGCGGCGAACAGGATCGGCAGGCATAGGATCGCCTCGAATGGGAGGCCGCTGGAAGTCGCGCCCGCCGCGAGGAACAGCAGGGCGACCTCGGTCGCGGTGTCGAAACCGAGCCCGAACAGCAGCCCGAGTGGATACATCTGCCACGACTTCGAGATGGCATTGGTGAACCTGCCGTAGACCCGGTTCAGCAATCCGCGCGATGCCAGCTGCTTCTCCAGTTGGCGCTCGTCCAGGTGACCACGTCGGAGGCTCCTGACAGCGCCGGCAATTCCGATCAGCACCGACACGTTCAGTGCGGCGATCAGGTAGAGAAACCCACCAGACACGCCGGTGCCGATCAGGTTCGTGACGCCGTGGAGGGTCGACCCGCTCGCCTGGACCGGAGCGGCGAGCGCACGGAGGCCCACCGCAAACAGGAACGCGAGCGCGAACACGATCGTCGAGTGGCCGAGCGAAAAGAAGAACCCCACGCCGAGCGGGCGCTTGCCGTCGGCCATCAGCTTCCGGGTGGTGTTGTCGATCGCCGAGATGTGGTCGGCGTCGAACGCGTGACGGAGTCCCAACGTGTACGCCGTGATGCCGAGGCCGACGCCAAATACGCCGGTCTTTCCCAGCGCGTAGTGGTGAGGTGCGACGAGCACCAACAGGATGAAGAAGCCGACGATGTGCAGCGCGACGATCACGAGGGTCATCGCCGCGAGGCGCCTCCACTCGTTCGAGCTGAGCCTCGCCCGGGCGCTCATGGCGCAGCCAGAGCAGGCCGCCAGTCGAGCTCGGCGACTGTGCCACCGTCGATGCTCACCCCCCGGGCGCGCGGCTCGCCGCGCACCCAGAGCGTGTATTCGCCGGCCGCGAGCCCGTCGAACACGGCGGTGAACGCCGGGCCGTCGGCGGTGCCGCGCTCCAGGACCTCCTTGTGGCTCCGGCGCGAGTCGTCTCCAGCCGGGCTTACCTCGATTTCGGCGCCGTGCATCTCGGCCGGGGCGTGGATGATGAGCGCGCCGATGCCGTCGCCGATCTCGAGGACGACGAACTCGGGGTGCCGACGCGCCGAGTAGTGGTGATGACCCATGGTTTCTCCTCGGACGGCCCCGGAGGCTGGGCGCCGGACGGGGCACCCAGCCGTCCGGGACGGGTTATTAGCTGTGCGGAGGCGTGTCGAATCCGTCGAGCGGCGGACCCAGGTAAGGGAACCCGTGCTGGTAGCGGTCGGCCGCGGGCGTCAGGCCCTCGGTCAGTTCACCGGCTGCACCGTCCGCCGTATAGCTGGAGTCGACGAGCGGGATCGTCGCCCCCGCCACCGCCCGCAGCTCGATGCTGACGACGTCGTCGAACACCCGCCTTCCATTTGGGAATCCGGCGAGATCGTCGCCGAGCAGCCCGAACGGACTCGGATTGGACGTCGTCGGCGGGATCGCGACGTTCAGCCGCAGCTGGTCCGCCTGCACCGGCCCGGTGAAGTTCTGGAAGCCGGGGATCACCCCGCTGGGGAGCCCGGTCAGCAGAATCGCCTCCAGGTCGGCACGCGCCTTGGTGTAGGCGGCGAGATTCGGGAACACGTTCGGATACAGCACCGGCAAGAGGCTGGCCAGTTCAGGGTGCCTGACGAATCCCGCAAACGCGGAGTCGTCGACGGGGTACGACGCGTTCCAGCGGTCCTTCTCGCCCATTGGCACAACGACCTCGTTGAACAGCGGGTTGCCAAGCCGTGAGACCTGCACCCAGGGACCGGACTCGGCGGTTCTGCCGTTGTGAGCGCCGGCGATCCGGACCTTGCGGCGACTCGCTGCCGCCCACACGCCTAACACCGCCTTGGAGCTCATCGCGTCCGTCGGCACCGATCCGTCGACGGTCAGATCCTTGATCGGAACCCGGATCGCGATCGTGTGGACATTGAGCGTCTTCGTCGCATCGACCCCCATCGCGTCCGCGCTCGGGATCAGGTGCAGGTGCTGGAACGGGCGCAAGTCGCCGAGGTCGAAGATCGCCCCGAGGTCGACGAAGAACCCTTCCCGCCGCTGCCCGGCAAACACCTTCACGCCTCCGGACAGCGCCTGCACCGCCGGCTGTCCCAGCGACGCCGAGTAATCGGGCGTCGAGCGAGGACCTATGTTGCACGGCGGGCACGGGAGATTTCTGCCGAGCGAGGTGACCCTCAGCCTGCTGCGCGATCCGGTGCCATAGGTGGTTGTGTCACTTCCGTCGACGCGCGCCACCGAATAGAACTGGCGCCTGTTCCAGTTCGGACTGTCCAGCGACAGGATCTGGCCCGTGTTGTACAGGAACGTCTGGGGATTGCTGACCGTCGTCTTGAACCTGAACACATACGAGACCTCGGGCCGTCCGTCGCCGTCGTTGTCGATGTAGATCGAGTAGAGGACGTCGTCCCCGAACTCGAAGAAGTTCGGTCCGCCGGGGGGATCCTGAAGCGGGACGAAGTTGGCGATCAACGTCACCGTCTTCGGATCGTCCGGGCTGACGAACGCGTACACGTCGGTGTTGTCGGCGACCGGGTCCTTGCTGATCTCGGGAGCTTCACGGTGCGATGACATTTGCCCCATCTCCATTTCCGATCGCGTCCGCCGGTGCAGCGGACAGAAGCCGCTTGACCAGCGCCGGATCGCGATACGTCGTTTCCGCTGTGCCGGCCACCACGGTGACCTCGCCGCGCTCGGCGTCGCGTACGTACGCCACCACCGGCTCCTCTGGCGTCCGCGGTGAGGGCTGCTTGACCACCTTGCCTGGCTGATCGGTGAGTGCAGCCGCCGCGGGCACACCGATCGCGGCCGCGCCCGCCGCCACTCCGGCCGACGCCTTGATGAAGGACAGACGGGTGACTCCTCCACCCTCGGTCCGCTCGTCGCTCATCACTGCTCCTCTCATGCCGGCAGCCGCGCCCGAAGGGACTTCGCCCTCGATCCGGCCGCCCCACATATCCGGGTCCCGGAGGGAACCACGAGTTGGTTGTCGACCCTGATACGCAGGCCGGCCGGTTTTGGATCAGCGGGCTTGGCGAGGGGCGCGAGCCCTGCGGGGGGCGTCATCCTGCCGGGGCGCGCGCGCCCGGTACGCGCGGACCTTGTGGCGGTTTCCGCACACGGCCATCTCGCACCAGACACCGGAGCGGTTGCGTGAGCGGTCGTAGAACGCCCACTGGCAGTCATCCGCACGGCACGCCTTGACCCGCTGCCACGATCCGTCGCGCCTGGCGTCGACGACGGGGACGAGCAGCGCCGCCAGCGCCCCGGCAAGGTCGGCCGCGGCCGGCCGGATCGCGACCGAACCGTCGGCGCCGAAGTGCACGCCTAGCTGCCCTCGTCGGGCGGTGAGTTCGAGTTCCTCAGCCGCACCGGGATCGGCCGAATCGCCGTTGTTCTCGAGCATCAGCGCCCGTAACGCCTCGCGAAGTCGAATCGCGCCTTCCCGGTCGGCCTCGGTGAGCCGCGCTTGGTCATCCGTGATCAGGCCGCGCTCGCTCAGCCACCCGCCAAGCCCGTCAGCCGTCGCGAGCGCGTCGGTCCCATCGTCGGGATCGAACGTGTTCACGAAGTCGATCACGAGATCGAGGCCGTTGGGCATTTGCGCGGATACCGAAGCCATTGAAACCGTCAACAATAAGTGGTAGGTTACAACACCAGCTATTGAGTTATGGAGGTTTCACGATGGTACACGGTGCGACTGCCACCCTTCAGGGGTTCGCCGCCACGTACGATCGGATCGCCGAGCGTACGATCGAGCCCAGCTGGACGAGCCGGACGATGGCGCGGCTCCGCTCTCGGGCGCTTGACCGCGCGTTGATCGCGGGCGCGGACCCAGCCGACTCCACACAGCTTGCTGCCCGCGCCTGCAAGCTGACCTCGCGCTCGAACCGAGCGCTGCTAGCCGCCGGCATCGAGCGCCTGCTGTTTGCTGCGGTGGCGCCACCGAGCCGGGCACACCTGGCGCCGCAGCGCACGGCGGTCCTCGCCCAGGCCGATCAGCTCCGCCGGCTGGCGGCGCTGCTCCGCGGCCAGTCGCCCCTGTACGCGCGAGGACTCGCGATGCTTGGCGAGCTACTGACCGACGGGACCGGACCCGTGTACCGCGGCGAGCCGGACGCTCTGGGCTGGCGGCTGGAAGAGGCGCGCTGGGCGCTCGCGGGTTAGCGCCACCGCCCTGGCTGATCAAAGGGGCGGTGCGGTCGACCTCAATCCGAACTGACGCCATTTGATCCCGGAAACCGAGACAAGAAGGCATCAGTTCGGGTCGTGGACCCGGGCACCGGGGTCGTGGACGCGGGCACCGGGGTCGTGCACGCGGGCACCGGAGCCCTTACGGGCCGCTCGGCGCCACGTCCGCTCATCACGCGAACATATGTTCGTGTCTCGTATCCCCAGCAACCCGCCCCGCGAGCGAGGCGCGACGATCCTCCATGCAGATCTCGATGCCTTCTACGCATCGGTCGAGCAGCGGGACGATCCGCGCCTGCAAGGGTGCCCGGTGATCGTCGGCGCCGGTGTCGTGCTCGCGGCGAGCTATGAGGCAAAGGCCTGTGGCGTGCGGACGGCGATGGGCGGCACCGAGGCGCGCCGGCTGTGCCCGCGCGCGGTCGTCGTCCCACCGAGGATGTCCGCCTATTCCGAGGCGAGCAAGGCCGTGTTCCAGGTGTTCGAGGAGACCGCCCCGCTGGTCGAAGGGCTGTCGATCGACGAGGCGTTTCTTGACGTCCGAGGGCTGGGACACATCTCGGGATCGCCGGTCGAGATCGCGGTGCAGCTGCGCCGCGAGATCAGACGGCAGGTAGGTCTGCCGATCACCGTCGGCATCGCGCGCACGAAGTTCCTGGCCAAGGTCGCGAGCGGCCTCGCGAAGCCCGACGGCCTGCTCGTCGTGCCGCCGGCCGGCGAGTTGGCGTTTCTGCATCTGCTACCCGTCGAGCGGCTGTGGGGAGTGGGCCGGGTTACCGCGGCGAAGCTGCACGCACGCGGGATCACGAACGTCGGGCAGGTCGCCCACCTCGGTGAGCGTGCGCTCGTTTCGATGCTCGGGCGAGCCTCCGGCCGCCACCTGAACGCGCTCGCGCACAACCAGGACCCGCGGCCCGTACAGGCGCGCCGGCGCCGCCGCTCGATTGGAGCGCAGCGGGCGCTGGGTCGCAGGCGAAGATCGCTCGACGAATTGTCGACGGCGTTGATCGCGCTGGTGGAACGGGTCGCGCGCCGGCTCCGGGCGGCGCAGCGCCTGTGCCGCACGGTGGTGCTCCGCATGCGCTTCGAGGATTTCTCGCGGGCGACCCGGTCGCACACGATGGCCGAGCCCACCGATCAGACGTACGCGATCCTGGCCACCGCGACCGGACTTCTGCTCGCGTCGGAGCCCACGATCGAGCGGCGCGGGCTGACGCTGATCGGGATCGCACTCACGAACCTGGCCGACAACCGAGGCGTGCAGCTGGTGCTTCCGTTCGACCGCCGCCGGGAGCTAGACGCGACCATCGATGCGGTCCACGAGCGATTCGGGGCGACCGCGATCACCCGCGGTGTGCTGCTCGGTCACGAGCCCGGAGTGTGGGTGCCACTGCTTCCCGACTGATAATCCAGGGTGTGTCGCACCTCACCATCCCGGAGAATCTGGGCCGGGACTTCGCCACTGCCGACAGCGACGCTCGCCGTGCCTGGCTTCGAGCGCTCCCCGGCGCGATCGAAGAGCTCGCGGATCGCTGGTCACTGATCGTCGAGGAGCCGTACCGCCCAGGGGGCTGCTGCGCGTGGGTCGCCCCGGCCACGACTAGCGCCGGAGAGCGACTCGTCCTCAAGGTCGCCTGGGCTCATGAAGAGTCGCTCCACGAGGCCGATGGGCTCCGCGTCTGGGACGGCGGCGGCGCCGTGCGGCTGTATGCGGAGGATCGGTTATCCGACACGAGCGCGATGCTGATCGAGCGTTGCGACCCCGGAACGATGCTCGGCGATGCCAGATCCGAACTGGACCAGGATGTCGTCATCGCGGGACTGCTCCAGAGGCTGTGGGTGACGCCGCCCGCGGATCACCGGTTCCGGCCGCTGGAGCTGATGTGCGAACAATGGGCGGCCGCGTTCGAGGATCGGTCCGGCTGGTCGGCGCGCCCGCTCGACCCGGCGATCGCCCGCGACGGGATCGAGCTGCTGCGATTGCTCTCGAAGGCCGTGACGGGCTCGGTGCTTCTGTGCACCGATCTCCACGCCGAGAACGTGCTCGCCGCCGAGCGCGAGCCGTGGCTGGCGATCGACCCCAAACCGTATGTCGGCGATCCCGCGTATGACCTGCTTCAGCACATGCTGAACTGCCCTGATCGGCTGGCCGACGATCCACGCGGATTGGCGCACCGCATGGCCGGACTCACCGGCCTCGATCGCGAGCGGGTGACAGGCTGGCTGTTCGCCCGCTGCGTACAGGAGTCGCTCGCAGTCCCGGGCCTGGCCACCGTCGCCGAGCGGCTTGCCAAGGAAGCGCGTCTGTGAGCGGCCTGCACGCGGTCGCGATCTTCGCCGCCGGCATCGTCGCCGGGATGATCAACACGGTCGTCGGGAGCGGCACGCTGTTCACCTTCCCCGTGCTCCTGGGATTCGGCTATGCGCCCGTGACGGCAAACGTGTCGAACACCGTTGGCCTCGTCCCCGGCTCCGTCGCCGGAGCGGTGGGATACCGAACCGAGTTGGCCGGCCAGAACCGCCGGATCGTCCGGCTCGGCAGCGCATCGATCGCCGGCGGCCTCGTCGGGGCCGCCCTGCTGCTGATCCTCCCGGCTTCGGCGTTCAAGGCGATCGTGCCGGCGTTCATCGCGATCGCGCTCGTGCTGATCGTCCTGCAGCCCCGCATCCAAGCGGCGCTCGAAAAGCACCGGCCGCGGGTCCACGAGCGGATCGGACCGCTGGTCCTGCTCGCGGATTTCGGAACCGGCGTCTACGGCGGTTATTTCGGCGCGGCCCAGGGGATCATGCTGCTGGCGATCCTGGGGCTCGCGCTCGACGATGATCTTCAGCGAGTCAACGCCCTGAAGGTCGTGTTGGCGGGCGCCGTCAATCTCG
Source organism: uncultured Solirubrobacterales bacterium (assembly GCA_963759695.1). Taxonomy (GTDB): domain Bacteria; phylum Actinomycetota; class Thermoleophilia; order Solirubrobacterales; family Solirubrobacteraceae; genus Palsa-465. Next base: position 179,841 of record CAVXAO010000014.1, on the reverse strand, counting down.
TCGCGGGCATCGTCTTCGTGTTCGCCGCCCACGTCGCCTGGGGCGCAGCCCTCCTGATCGCGGCGGGCTCGACCCTCGGCGGGGTGGCCGGAGCCCGAGTGGGCCGTCGCCTGTCGCCGACGGCGCTCAAAGCCGTGATCGTCATCGTCGGCGTGATCGCGATCGTCCGGCTGCTGTGAGGCGCGCGTCAGTCGGCGTCGCGCAGCAGCCGCCCCATCATCAGCGTGCTCCGCAGGCTTCCGTCGCTGCGCCTGTAGTGGTCGCGCCGAAGGCCCTCGACCTCGAAGCCGGTCGAGCCGTAGAGCGCGATCGCTCTGGAGTTGTCGGCCCACACCTCCAGGTCGAGCTTGTGCGCGTTGCAGGCAATGGCGTGGTCGACGATCGCCGCGATCAGCGCCTTGCCCCCGCCCCGGCCGCGCCCTTCCGGCAGAATCGCCATGCCCAGCGTGAGGACGCCGGGGACGCGCTCCTGGACACTGGCGGCGCCGAGGATCTGGGCGCCTTCCTCGAGTACCCACATCGCCGCGGGTCCGTCGCCCTCGATCAGCCGTCGAAAGCGCTGCGCACGTTCGTCGAGATCGACCGGTGGCTCGGTGCCCAGCACTCCCTCAGGGGCGATCTCAGCGATGACCAGCGCCATCGCGGAGGCGTCCTCGGGTCTCGCCGCCCGCACGATCACTGGCGGGAAGGCTAGGATGCCCGCGCGGGTAAGAGAACGTCCATGCAGATCTGTTTGATGATCGAAGGTCAGGAGGGCGTGAGCTGGCCCCAGTGGCTGGCCTTGGCCGGCGCGTGCGAAGAGCACGGGGTGCCCGCGTTGTTTCGCTCCGACCACTACATGAACCTCAGCGGGCTCGACCCTGGCCGGGCGGCGCTCGACGCGTGGTCGACCCTCAACGCCCTGGCGGCCGTAACCTCCACGGTGCGGCTCGGAACGCTCGTCTCGCCGGCAACGTTCCGCCACCCCTCGCTGGTGGCGAAGACGGTGACGACGGCGGATCACGTCTCCGGTGGCCGGGTCGAGCTCGGGCTCGGAGCCGGCTGGCACGAGCGTGAACACGAGGCTTACGGATTCCCCTTCCCACCGGTCGGCGTGCGGATGGACATCCTCGAGGAGCAGCTTCAGGTCGTGCTCGGGAATTGGGGTGAGGGCCCGTTCTCCTTCGACGGAGAGCATTACCGCGTCGTCGACCTTGACGCTCAGCCCAAGCCGATCCAGCGACCTCATCCGCCCCTGATCATGGGCGGGAACGCCGGCCCGCGCAGCTCCCGCCTGGCGGCGAGCTACGCGGATGAGTACAACACCGCGTTCCCGACGCTCGAGGACGTGAAGCGACGCAAGGCGCAGATCGATCAGGCGTGCGAGCGCGCCGGTCGGGATCCGATTCCGTTCTCGATCATGACCGCCGCCGTGGTCGGCGTCGATGAAGCCGAGGTCGCGGCCCGGCTCCGCCGTCTCGCCGAAAAGACGGGCGCGGACGCCGATGAGCTCCGCGCCAACCCTCCACCCGCGTGGATCGTCGGGACGCTCGACGCTGCGGCCGAGCAACTTGCGGCGTTGCGCGACGCCGGCGTCGGCCGAGTGATGTGCCAGCACCTGCTGCACGACGACCTAGCCGCGGTTGCGCTGCTAGGAGCCGAGCTGCCGCCGCGGCTGACGTGAGCTTCAGCGACGCAGGGCTGACGTTCTCGATCGGCGCTGGTCGGTCCGTGCGCCAGCTCGAGGAAGCAGACGCCGAGGAGCTCCACGCTGTGGTGACGGCCAACCGGGAGTTCCTCTCGGAATGGCTCCCGTGGCCGCCGATGCAGACGCTCGAGATCACTCGCGAGTTCATCGTCCGCAGCCGCACGCAGGCTCCGGAGAACCAGGGTTTCCAGGCCGCGATCATCGACGGCGGTCGGATCGTCGGCGGGATCGGATTCCACCGCCTCGACTGGCAGAACCGCAGCACCAGCATCGGTTACTGGCTGGCCGAAAGCGCGCAGCGGCGCGGTCTGGTCACGGCCGCGGTGAGCGCGCTGATCGACCACGCGTTCGGCACCTGGAGGCTCAACCGGATCGAGATCAGGGCCGGCGTCGGGAACGTCCGCAGCCGGGCGATCCCCGAGCGGCTCGGATTCACCGAGGAGGGGCTGCTCAGAGAGGCTGAGCTGATCGGCGACCGCTACATTGACCACGTCGTCTACGGGATCCTCGCGCGCGAGTGGCCGAGACGCAGTAGCGACTGACCGCGCCGTTCACGCGGGCCGGAAACGAACCGCCGACCACGTTTCGTCGATCGCGATCTGGCGGACCGGCCAGATGCCGTCGCCGGAGAGCAGCTCCCACAGCGAGTCGTGGTCCCGCCATTGTCCCAGTCCCACGTCCGCCCATCGCGCTCGCGTATCGTGTCCTCGGGATGGAACGGCCCCCCGAGCTCCCGCTGACCGGTGGCTGCAACTGCGGCGCAGTCCGCTTCGAGGTGGACGCGCCACCGGTGGGCGTTACGTACTGCCACTGTCGCCGCTGCCAGCGGCGCACCGGGACGGCGGCCTCGCCGAACGCTCGCGTGGCCCCAGGCTCGTTCCGGGTCGTCGCCGGCGAGGAGCACCTGCGCGCGTGGAAGCCGCCGGATGGTGCGGAGAAGTGGTTCTGCGGCGAGTGCGGCTCGGCCCTGTTCAGCCGCCACCCGGAGGACCACGAGCGGATCGGCGTGAGGATGGGAGCGTTCGATACCGATCCCGGCGTTCGTCCGAGCGCCCATCAGTTCGTCGCGTATGCGGCGCCGTGGGAACCGATTCCCGATGACGGACTCCCCCGGTATCCGGAGGTCCGAAGCTGAGGGGCGCCTTAAGCTCGCCGGTCGAGACGCCCACTCCGTCGCCGCATGACCGCGGAGCACCCGCCGGCGCGGCGATAGTCGGCATCGGGATGGCGGTACCGGACCGCCGGGTGGCGAACCGCGAGATCGCGGAGCGGCTCGGCGTCGACGAGGCCTGGATCGCGAAGCGGACGGGGACCAGCGAGCGACCGTGGGCCGAGCCCGGCGAACGCATGAGCGACTTCGCGGCCCGTGCCGCCCGCGAGGCGTTAGCCCGGTCCGGCGTGGACCCGGTCGATCTCGACCTTGTCCTGGTCGCGACCTCGACCGCAGATGAGATCACCCCGAATGCGGCACCGCTCGTGGCCGGCATGGTCGGTGCCGACCGCGCCGGCGCACTCGACGTCGGCTCCGCGTGCACGGGCTGGCTGGCCGCGCTCGCGCTCGCCTGCGGCCAGATCGAGTCCGGCCGCGCCACTCACGCGCTCGTCGTCGGCGCGGACTTCCTCTCGAAATTTCTCGATTTCTCCGACCGCGAGACGGCGCCGCTGTTCGCCGACGGTGCGGGCGCCGCCGTCGTCTCATCGACCGGCGAGCGGCCGGGGCGGATCGGCCCGATCGTCCTGCACGCCGATCACGCCGGCGCCGATCTGATCCGTCTCGCGCGCGGCGAGCACATCCGGATGCGGGGCCAGGAGACGTTCCGGGCCGCGGTTGCTCGGCTCTCGGAGGTGACCGGCGAGTCGCTCGAGAGCGGCGGGCTCCGGCAAGATGACATCGACCTGTTCGTCTACCACCAGGCGAACTCCCGGATCATCCGCGCCGTCGGGCGACGGCTCGGGCTCAGCGACGACCGCGTGGTCGACTACGTCGATCGATTCGCGAATGCGTCGACCGCGACGCTGCCGATCGCGCTCTCGGTCGCGGAGTCCGAGGGCCGCCTGCGCCAAGGCGATCGGGTCCTGCTCGCCGCCTTCGGGGGCGGCTTCACCTGGGGCGCGACCACGCTCCGGTGGGGGTCGCCTTAGGCGAGTGGCGGGCGGTGCTCGCTCCAGGGCCGGGCGTCCTCGATCTGGCCCGCGAGCGCATACAGCGTGTCCTCGGCGCCGGGGCGACCGACGAGCTGCACGCTCAGCGGCAGACCGTCGCCGGCGAACCCGGCCGGGATCGTCACGGCGGGCTGCCCGGTGAGGTTGAAGATCGGCGTGAACGGCGTGAACCGGCCGGCGCGATCGAGCGCCAGCGGGAAGGGCTTGCCGAAGGCGCCATCCGCGGCCATCGCCGTCGTCGCGAGCCCCGGCGTCATCAGCACGTCGACTTCGTTCCAGAGGGCGAGGATGCGTGCGGTCGTCCTCGCCCGTTTGGCCAGCAGCTTGTCCCGGCGGCTCACTGGCACCAGCCGCCGTCCGGTGCCGGCAACCTGACGGGTCAGCGGCTCCAGCCGGTCGCGGTCTGGCACACGCCGGGACTCCTCGTAGATCCCCCGCATCCACGTCTGGACGAACTCCAGCTGCGCCAGGCCGTACCTCGGATCGCGCTCGAACACCTCGTGACCCAGGTCGGCGAGCACGTGGCTCATCCGCTCCCAAGCCCCTCGCTGGTCGCCGGAAACCCTCGCGATCAGGCCCGGCGGGACCTTGCGGGAAACCGCGATCCGCAGCCGCCCAGGCGGCTTGGCCGCGGCCTCGACATATGTGCCGTCGAACGGTGGCGCGGAATGCGCGTCACCGGCGATCGCGCCTTGCATCACGTCGAGCAGCAGAGCGCTATCGGCGACCGTGCGCGCGAGGCCACCGAACACCGAGAGCCCGAGCCACCCCTCGGGCGATGGCTGCGTCGAGACCCGGCCCCGCGTCGACTTCATCCCCACCAGCCCGCAACAGGAGGCGGGAATCCGGATCGACCCGCCTCCGTCAGAGCCGGTTGCGCACGGCACCATACCGGCAGCGACCGCGGAGGCTGAGCCGCCCGACGACCCACCCGGCGTTCGGCTGACGTCCCACGGATTGCGGGTGATCCCGTTGGCCTCGCTGGCAGTCCAAGGCCAGATCGTGAGCTCGGGCACATTCGTGATCCCGATCGGGATCGCGCCGGCGGCGCGGAGCCGCTGCACCGCCTCGGCATCGGCCGGCTCCGGCGGGCCAAAGGTGCGCGAGCCCCGTGTCGTCGGCTGGCCCTCGAAGGCGAGGTCGTCCTTGATCGCGATCGGCACGCCCGCGAGCAGACCGTCATGGCTCGCCATCGAGTCCGCCTCCGCCAGCGCCTGCTCCGCGAGCGTCGTCCGGAACGCATTCAGGCGGGGATTCAAGGCTTCGATTCGCCGTAGGCACAGCTCGACGAGCTCCCGCGGCGAGACCTGGCGGCTGCGCACGAGCTCGGCGAGCTCTCCCGGGCCTGCGTAGATCAGTTGTTCATCGGAGGTGGTGGTCATGGTCGTTCCTTCGCGATGGCGCGTTACGGGGCGAGGGCGACGATCAGCTCCCGGATCGCCCCTGGGTAGCGATACACGATCCCGCCGTGCTTGCCCTCGAACAGCTCGAGCGTGTGCTCCACGCCTAGGCGCGAGAGCTCGTCGGCGAACGCCTGCGCGCCGAGGTCGAGGAAATACTCGTCGCTCTTCCCGGCGTCGAGGTAGATCCGGCGCATGCTCCGCAGCGCGTCGGCGTGGCGCGGCGCCATCCGCACCGGGTCGAGCTCCAGCCACTTCTCCCAGATCTCGTCGATCAGACGACCGGTGGCGATGTCGAACGGAACGAGCGCAGCCCCCGGCCGCTCGGGATCGGGCGTGTAAGCGGTGGCGTACGCGTACATGGAGAACGCCATCCCGAAGCGCTCCCAGTCGAAGTGATGCCCCTCGCGGGCCTGCTTCAGGAGGGCGTCGTAGGACCCGTCGAAGTGGTCGCGAAGCGTTCGGGCGATGACCGGAAAGTCCCGCAGGTAGCAGGCCTCGAACAGGGCATCGCCGGCGTGCGATGCGAGCGCGCCGAACGCGTCGGGACGGAGCATCGGCACGACCATCGCACCGTAGCCGCCTGACGACTTGCCCGTCAGGCCGCGGTGGTCGCGTCCGGGGAACACCGGGTAGCGCTCCTCGACGAACGTCACGACCTCGTCGCACAGGTAATCCATGTAGCGGCCGGTACTGCTCGAATTCAGGAACTGCGAGCCACCGAGCGACGTCCACGCGTCGACAAACACGACAACCGCGTCGGGGCATTCACCGGCGGCGAACATCGCGTCGAGCCGCTCGATGATCGTCGGCTCGAACGCGTCGCGGCCCAGCCAAGCGTCGACCTGCCCGCTGTAGCCCTGGATCACGTACACGGAGGGAACCGCATCGTTCGAACCCGCGCCCGGAGACCGGTATACGTACAGTGGTCGCCGTGACGGATCGCCCAGCGGGTTACCCGCCAGCAGCTCCGATTCGACGACCAGCTCGTCGAGCGATCCGGCGAGCGACCGTCCCCAGGGTGCCCCCGGCGCGCCGTCTACCTCACGTAGTGCCACGGCGCGGACCGTACCGGAACCCCCCGCCTGGGGGGATCGAGCCGAATGTATAGTGATTCTTCGGACCGCGAACTCCCGATATCCACCGCCCTTGGCGCATGACGGAACACGTAAAGACCCCAAGCTCTAACGGCGCCGGAGCAGACGTCGACGCGGCCGAGACCAGCGAATGGCTGGAGGCGGTCGACGCCGTCGTCGCTCACGACGGCCCTGACCGCGCTCGCCAGATCCTCACGCGGGTCGTCGAACGCGCGCAGTCCTCGGGCACCGGCCCGATCGCGAGCCTCAACACGCCGTATGTCAACACGATCCCGCCCGATCGTGAGGCCAAGCTCCCCGGCGATCCGGCGCTCGAGCGCCGACTGCGCTCGATCGTCCGCTGGAACGCGATCGCGATGGTCGTGCGCGCCAACAAGGCCTCGTCGGAGCTCGGCGGCCACATCGCCTCATACCAGTCGCTGGCCGCGCTGTACGAGGTGGGCTACAACCACTTCTGGCGCGCGCCCTCGGAGGATCACGGCGGTGACCTCGTCTACTTCCAGGGTCACTCGTCTCCGGGCAACTACGCGCGCGCGTTCCTCGAGGGACGGCTGACCGCCGAGCAATTGGACGGCTTCCGGCAGGAGGTCTCGATGCCGGGCGGTTTGAGCTCCTACCCGCATCCCTGGCTGATGCCCGACTTCTGGCAGTTCCCGACGGTCTCGCTCGGGATCGGGGCGATCACCTCGATCTATCAGGCGCGGTTCATGCACTACCTACAGGCGCGGGGAATGACCAACACCGAGGGGCGGAAAGTGTGGGCCTTTCTCGGCGACGGCGAGATGGACGAGCCCGAGTCGATGGGCGCGATCGGGCTCGCCGGCCGCGAAAGGCTCGACAACCTGATCTGGGTGATCAACGCCAACCTCCAGCGGCTCGATGGGCCGGTCCGCGGCAACGGAAAGATCATCCAGGAGCTCGAAGCGGACTTCCGGGGCTCGGGCTGGAACGTGATCAAGGTCGTCTGGGGCACCCGTTGGGACCCGCTGCTGGCCGAGGACACGGACGGCAGGCTCGTCAAGGTGATGGAGGAATGCGTCGACGGGGAGTATCAGACCTTCAAGTCCCGCGACGGCGCCTACGTGCGCGAGCACTTCTTCGGTCGCGACCCGGTTCTGCTGGAGCGCGTCGCCCACATGTCCGACGAGGAAATCTGGCTGCTGAACCGCGGCGGGCTCGATCAGCAGAAGGTGTACGCCGCCTACCACGAGGCGGTCCGGCACACCGGCCAGCCGACCGTGATCCTCGCCAAGACGATCAAGGGGTACGGGATGGGCGCCTCCGGCGAGGGCCAGATGATCACGCACCAGGCGAAGAAGATGACCGAGGACGCCCTCCGCGCGTTCCGCGACCGGTTCGAGCTGCCTCTGACCGACGAGCAGGTCCGCGATGCCGAGTACTACAAGCCGCCCGACGATTCGCCGGAGATGCGGTATCTGCGCGAACGTCGCGCCGAGCTCGGAGGCGCGCTGCCCGTCCGCCGGCGCCGGGCCGAGCCTTTGGCGGTGCCCGATCTCACCCTCTTCGAGTCCCAGCTACAGGGCACCGCCGACCGCGAGATCTCGACCACGATGGCGTTTGTACGCGTGCTGGCGGCGCTGCTCCGCGACAAGCAGATCGGTCCCCACATCGTCCCGATCGTCCCCGACGAGTCGCGGACGTTCGGGATGGAGGGAATGTTCCGCCAGGTCGGTATCTACTCGCCGGTCGGGCAGCTCTATCAGCCTCAGGACTCCGAGCAGCTGATGTTCTACAAGGAGGACCAGCACGGTCAGATCCTCGAGGAGGGGATCACCGAGGCCGGTTCGATCTCGTCGTTCATCGCCGCAGGCACCTCGTACAGCACCCACGCCACCCAGATGGTGCCGTTCTACATCTACTACTCGATGTTCGGATACCAGCGGGTGGGCGACCTCGTATGGGCGGCTGCCGACTGCCGGACGCGGGGGTTCATGCTCGGCGGCACGGCCGGGCGCACCACGCTCAACGGCGAGGGGCTCCAGCACGAGGACGGTCACAGCCACGTGCTGTTCTCGGTCGTCCCGAACTGCCGTGCGTACGACCCGACGTTCGGTTACGAGGTCGCGGTGATCATTCAGGACGGGCTGCGCCGGATGGTCGGCGAGCAGGAGGACGTCTTCTACTACCTCACGCTGATGAACGAGAACTACCGGCATCCGCCGATGCCCGAGGGAGCTGCCGAGGGCATCCTGCGCGGGATGTACCTGTTGCGCCCTGGCTCGGGTGACGGGCCGCGGGTGCAGCTGCTCGGCTCGGGGACGATCCTCAATGAGGTGCTGGCGGCGGCGGAGCTGCTGGAGTCAGATTTCGGCGTCGCGGCTGACGTCTGGAGCGTGACGTCATTCACCGAGCTGCGCCGGGACGGTCTCGAGGTCGAGCGCTGGAACATGCTCCATCCGCTCGCGCCGGAGCCGCATTCGGCATACGTCTCGGCCTGCCTGCGTACTGGTCCGGTCGTCGCCTCCACCGACTACATCCGCGCGTTCGCCGACCAGATTCGCCAGTGGGTCCCGGGCCGGTATCGCGTGCTCGGCACCGACGGGTTCGGACGGAGCGACAAGCGCGTCGCGCTCCGGCGATTCTTCGAGGTCGACCGCCACTACGTCACCGTGGCGGCGCTCAAGGAGCTCGCAGATGACGGGTCGATCGACCCGGCGCGGGTCCAGGAGGCGATCGAGCGCTTCGACATCGACCCCGACGCCCCGATGCCGACAACTGTATGAGCGCGACTGGTGCCGTGTCGGTGGAAGTGCCGGACATCGGCGACTTCGAGGATGTGCCGATCATCGAGATCCTCGTGTCGCCTGGCGACCAGGTGGCGGTCGACGATCCGCTGCTGACGCTCGAGTCTGACAAGGCGACGATGGACGTGCCGGCGCCGTTCGCCGGCGTAATTGGAGAGCTCCAGGTGAAGGTCGGCGACCGCGTCTCGCAGGGAACACCGCTGCTGACGATGGAGCCCTCCTCCGACAACGGCGACGGCGCCGGTCAATCCCAGGCCTCGGCGGCGGCGTCCGACGGCGCGCCGGTCGAGGCCGCCGCCCCCGATGCGGTCGAGACCGCGCTCCAGGCGGAGCCGCCGGCTTCCGGGGAGACCCCACGCGTCCCCGCCGACGGCGGCGGTCCCGCCACCGACGAGCCGGGCACGGGCTATCCGGCTATCTACGCGAGCCCCAGCGCCCGCCGGACCGCGCGCGAGCTCGGCGTCGAGCTCTCCCAGGTGACCGGCACCGGTCGCGGGGGACGGATCACACGCGAGGATGTGGAGGGGTTTGCGAAGAGAGGGCCGGCTCCGGCTGCGCCGGCCGGCCCCGGGTTGGGCCTGGATCTGCCGCCATGGCCATCGATCGACTTCGAGAAGTTCGGCCCGGTCGAGCGCGTCGCACGATCGCGGATCCAGAAGATCTCGGCGCCCATTCTCGCCCGCAACTGGGTGATGATCCCGCACGTCACCCAGAACGACGAGGCCGACATCACCGAGCTGGAGGCCTGGCGCCGCCAACTCAACGAGGAGCACGCGCAGCCGGATGGCGCGGGCGCCGCCCGATCAGGCGAGGCTGGAGGCCGAGCGGGCGGCAGGCCCGCGGGGGTGAAGGTGACGATGGTCGCGTTCCTCGTCGTCGCCTCGGTCGCCGCACTCAAGGAGTTTCCGAACTTCAACGCCTCGCTCGATGGCGATGAGTTGGTCCTGAAGCGCTACTACAACATCGGCTTCGCGGCGGACACGCCCAGCGGCCTGGTCGTCCCGGTGATCAAGGACGCCGACCGCAAGGGTCTGCTCGAGATAGCCGCCTCGCTGAGCGAGTTCTCCGCCAAGGCTCGCGACGGCAAGCTGGCGCCGGGTGACATGCAGGGCGCCTCGTTCACGATCTCGTCGCTCGGTGGCATCGGCGGTACGTCGTTCACGCCGATCATCAACGCGCCCGAGGTGGCCATCCTCGGCGTCAGCCGCGCCGCGATGAAGCCCGTCTGGAACGGCTCGGAGTTCGTGCCCCGGCTGATGGTCCCGCTCTCGCTTTCCTACGATCACCGGGTGATCGACGGCGCCGCCGCGGCCCGCTTCGTAGTACATCTCGCCCGCGTTCTCAGCGACCTGCGCAGGGCGCTTCTGTGAGCTCGACGACCGAGGTTCGGGTTCCCGACATCGGGGATTTCACCGACGTGCCGGTGATCGAGATCCACGTCTCCCCCGGCGATGAGGTCGCCCTCGAGGACCCGCTCGTCACGCTCGAGTCCGACAAGGCGACGATGGACGTGCCGGCGCCAATCGCCGGCGTGATCAAGCAGCTCAGCGTGAAGATCGGCGACCGCGTGAGCGAGGGAAGCGTGCTCCTGTCGGTCGAGACCGAGGCGGCGGATGGCGCCGGGGCGCGTGACGGCGCCACCGCACCCGCCGGCGCCACGCACACCCGCGCCGGCGCCACGCACCCGCCGGCGCCACGGACACCCGCGCCGGCGCCACCGCGCTCTCACCCACCCATGATGCACCGGAATCCGGTCCTCCGTTGGCGGGGCCGGATGCAGGCGAGCACGATGCACAGGTCGTGGTGATCGGGTCTGGCCCGGGCGGGTACACGGCGGCCTTTCGCGCCGCCGATCTCGGGCTGAAGACGGTCCTGATCGAGCGTTACGAAACTCTGGGCGGCGTCTGCCTGAACGTCGGCTGTATCCCGTCGAAGGCCCTGCTCCACGCCGCACGCGTCCTCGCCGAAACCGAGGAGATGGCCGCGCACGGAATCACCTTCGGCAAACCCGAGGTGGACGTCGCCGCCCTCCTGGAGTGGAAGCAATCGGTAGTCGACAAGCTGACGGGTGGGCTGAGCGGACTCGCCAAGCAGCGCAACGTCGAGGTGATCCACGGAGTCGCCCGCTTCACCGGGCCGAATGCCGTCTCCATTGGCGAGCGGACCGTGACGTTTGACAACTGCATCATCGCCGCCGGGTCCCAGGCGGCGACGCTCCCGGGATTACCGGACGATCCGCGCGTAATCGACTCGACCGCGGCGCTCTCGCCACCGGACATCCCGCAGCGGCTGCTCGTTATCGGCTGCGGCATCATCGGGCTCGAGCTCGCGACCGTCTACGACGCGCTCGGGTCCCGGGTGACGATGGTCGAGCTGCTCGACCAGCTGATCCCCGGCTGCGATGTTGATCTCATCCGGCCGTTGCAGAAGCGCATCTCGCAGCGCTATGAGGCGATCCATCTCGGAACCCAGTTCCAGTCGATCGACGCCCGGGAGGACGGACTACATGTGGAGTTCTCGAACGGGGCGTCCTCCGGGCTCTTTGATCGCGTCCTCGTGGCGGTCGGGCGGACGCCGAACGCGAATGCGATCGATGCCTCGGCGGCCGGGGTCGACGTCGACGACCGCGGGTTCATCGCCGTCGATCGTCACCAACGGACCAACGTCCCGTGGATCTACGCGATCGGCGACATCGTCGGCGGGCCGATGCTCGCCCACAAGGCCACGCACGAGGGCAAGACGGCCGCCGGGGTGATCGCCGGGGTCCCTGGCGCGGAGTTCGACGCCCGCACGATCCCGTCGGTTGCCTACACCGATCCGGAGGTCGCCTGGATGGGTCTCACCGAGACCGAGGCGCGCGCGGCGGGAATCGAATACGAGAAAGCCGCGTTCCCGTGGGTGGCGTCGGGCCGGGCGCTGGGCCTGGGCCGCGACGAGGGGCTGACGAAGCTCCTGTTCGAGCCCGGAACGCGCCGACTGCTCGGCGCCGGCATCGTCGGCGTCGGCGCCGGCGACCTGATCGCCGAGACCGTCCATGCCCTCGAGATGGGCGCGAACGCCGAGGATCTCGCACTCACGATCCACCCACACCCCACGTTGAGCGAGACGATCGGGTTCGCCTCGGAGATGGCGGAGGGCACGATCACCGATCTGATGCCGCCGCGCCGGCGGCGTACCGCCCGGGAGCCGGCTCCGCGCTAAGGCCACGTGTCGGCCGCTCGGTCGCCGAGCCCCTTGCCGAGCATCGCCACCAGAGTTGGCTGGCGATCGGCTCCGTAAAACGCACGGAGGGGTGAGGGCGCCGGCAGGGCGCCCGGGCCCGTGGCCGACCTGTTTGGGCGCTCATGCGGGTCTTCGTGGCGACTCTGTGCCCAGAGTGTGTCGAGACCGTCACGCGGATGGTGCACAGCGCGTCAACACCGGCGCCAGATCCGAGCCCTGCTGTACTGAGCACACTCCTCGTGCACAGCTCGACAGGGCTCGCCATCCGGCGCAAGATTGTCGTGCTGTGCACCATCGAAACGGCCCCCGATCGCGCCCGACCCATGCCCCCTTCCCCCAAGCCGCCCGCCAATCGGGGCGGCCGAGAGTCGACAGCCACCGAGCAAGCGGCCTCGACTGACAGCGAACCGAGCGCGAAAGCCACACCACAGGGCGTGCGAATGCGCGCCCCTAATTAACGGACCGCGCCGCAGCGCCGGCGTGGGTCAGCGCCGGCGCAGGCGCCTCACGACCAGCAGCACGCCACCGACCGCCGCAGCGACACCGAGCGCCACCGGGAACGGAGCGCGGCCGACCGCGAACGCGCCGTCATCGCCACGCCGTGGCGCCGGCATTGGGAACTCCTCGGCCGCGAGCACATCGTGGGGTTCGGGCACCCCCGTCGGGTCCTCGGGGAGCAGCACCGGGCCGTGGTGAAGGTCCGGATCGGGCGCTGGCATCGCGAAGGCCTCCGCTGCGAGGACATCGTGCGCCTGCTCCCCCGTGGCCGTGCGGCGCTGGGACATCGCCGTGGATCATCGCAAACGCGTTCCCCGAGAGTGCCGCCGCCCCAAGCAGGGCTCGCTTCAACCCCGGCCGGGCCGAGCCCCAGACACGCGCACGGGTTATGACCGCGCTGGCGCACACGTGGCGCCAGCTCGCCTCCGGATGTATCCCCGCGAAAGCCTACCGGCGGCCCCGCGAAACCCGCGCCACGCACCACATTCCGGTATCTAAACCCGGCCAAGCAAACCCCTGCCGAGGGCCCGGTAATCTAAGCGTAAGCGACTCAGATCAGGCTCACATCCGGGCCTGGATCTTGCTATCCTTTCGCTTATCACTGATAAGCAACTAGCGAAAGTGAAGAAACTCAGATGAGTCGCATACTCCTTGTCCCGCTCGAAGACGCAGTTGTCTTCCCGGGCATGTCGCTCACGCTGACCGTGGATGTCGGCGAGGAAGAGCGCGTATTGCTTGTGCCCAAGCACGAGCAGGATTTCGCGACCGTCGGCACCGTTGCTGAGGTCGCTGACCGGGTCCGGCTGCCGGGCGGCGCGAAGGCCGTGGTCCTGCAGGGCCTGCACCGTGGTGTCGCCGGCGCTGCACAGACGCTCCCGGATGGCCGGCTGTACGTCGAGGTCGAGGAGCATCCCGATCCCGACAAGGGGCCGGTCGATGGACGCACCCGCAATCTTGAGCGCGAGTATCGCGCCGTGGTCGAGGAGATCCTCGAGCTCCGCGGCGACGATGGTCGCGTGGCTGCGTTCGTCCGCAGCATCACCGACCCCGGCGCGCTTGCCGACACGAGCGGTTACTCGCCGGACGTCAGCTATGAGAACAAGGTCGAGCTGCTCCACACGATTGACGTGACCGAGCGGCTCGAGCTCGCGATGAAGTTCCAGCGCGAGCGGCTCGCAGAGCTCCAGGTCCGCAAGCGGATCCGCGATGACGTCGAGTCAGGCGCTGAGAAGCAGCAGCGCGACTACTTCCTGCGCAAGCAGATGGAGTCGATCCGCAAGGAGCTCGGTGAGGACGACGGTTCGATCCTCGAGGAGTACAGGACGAAGATCGAAGAGTCCGGCATGCCCGATGAGGTCCGCGAGCAGGCTGATAAGGAGCTGGGCCGGCTCGAGCGGATGGGCGAGCAGAGCGCTGAGTCAAGCGTGATTCGCACCTACCTCGACTGGCTGATCTCGGTGCCGTGGAGCGAGCGCTCGGACGAGCGGCTCGATCCGCAGCACGCGCGCGAGGTGCTGGACGCCGATCACGCCGGCCTTGAGGATGTGAAGGACCGGATCGTCGAGTACATCGCGGTCAAGAAGCTCCGGCAGGAGCGCGGCATCGTCGAGGACAAGCGCTCCGGCGCGATCCTGACGCTGATCGGACCGCCCGGCACCGGCAAGACCTCGATCGGCGAGTCGATCGCTCGCGCGACCGGACGGGAGTTCGTCCGTATGTCGCTCGGCGGCGTCCGCGACGAGGCCGAGATCCGGGGTCACCGGCGTACGTACATCGGGGCCCTTCCGGGCCGGCTGGTGCGCGCGCTCAGGGACGCCGGGACGATGAACCCGGTGATCATGCTCGACGAGGTCGACAAGGTCGGCGCCGACTGGCGCGGCGACCCGAGCTCGGCGCTGCTCGAGGTGCTCGACCCGGCGCAGAACCACAGCTTCCGCGACCACTACCTCGACGTTGAGCTCGACCTGAGCAACGTCATGTTCATCGCCACCGCGAACGTGGCCGACACCATCCCCGGCCCGCTACTGGACCGGATGGAAGTCATCCGCTTCGACGGCTATACGACGACCGAGAAGGTCGCGATTGCTCGCGGCTACCTGTGGCCGCGCCAGCTGGAGCGCAACGGGCTCCGGCCGGAGGAGGTCGACATCTCCGACGAGCTGTTGAAGACGATCGCGATCGAGTACACGCGCGAGGCCGGAGTCCGGCAGCTCGAGCGTGACCTCGGGACGCTGCTGCGCAAGACCGCGACGCTGATCGCGTCTGGTTCACGCGAGGCACCCGTGACGATCGACCTGGACGGGGTTCGTGACGCCCTTGGGCGCCAGCGGCACTTCCAGGAGTCAGCGATCCGCACCGCCGTTCCAGGCGTGGCGACGGGCCTCGCTGTCACCGGCGCCGGCGGCGACGTGCTGTTCGTCGAGGCGACCGGGATGCAGGGCAAGCCGGGGCTGACGCTCACCGGCCAGCTCGGCGACGTGATGAAGGAGTCGGCACAGATCGCCCTCTCGTACGTCCGCGGTCACTCGGATGACCTGGGCATCGGCGGCCACGCGTTCGACGACCGTTCGTTCCACGTCCACGTTCCCGCTGGGGCGATCCCGAAGGACGGCCCGAGCGCCGGCGTGACGATGGTGACCGCATTGACCTCATTGCTCAGCGACCGGCCCGTCAAGCACACGGTCGGAATGACCGGTGAGGTGACGCTCCAGGGTCGCGTGCTCCCGATCGGCGGGGTCAAGCAGAAGGTGCTCGCGGCACATGCCGCCGGGCTCACCGATGTGGTCCTCCCCGAGCGCAACCGCGGTGATCTGGATGACGTACCCGAAGAGGTCCGCGATGCCATGAAGTTCCACTTCGCGATGACGATCGACGAAGTGCTCGACGTAGCACTTGAGCGCGCCCCCGTGGCGTCCGCTGCGTAACGTTGCTCATCCGATGCCCCGGCGAGTTCTCTCCTCTCGCCGGGGCGTTGGTTGACGCCGCGCGGCCGGTGGTAGGTTGAGGACATGAGCACGATCACAGTCCCAGAAGAGCAACACGCAGTCGACCAGGTTCCGAAGCAGCTCTACATCGGTGGCGAGTGGCGCGATGGGGCGAAGGGAACGCTGTCCGTCGAGGATCCCGCCACCGGCGATTCGCTGTGTGAGGTGGCGGATGCGTCTGTCGACGACGCCAAGGCGGCGCTGGACGCAGCCGTCGAGGCGGGACCCGAGTGGAGCCAGCACCCGCCCCGCGAGCGGGGTGAAATCCTCCGCCGCGCGTTCGAGGGCATCACCGAGCGCGCCGATGAGCTGGCGCTGCTGATGACGCTAGAGATGGGCAAGCCGCTGAAGGAGTCGAAGGCGGAGATCGCCTATGGCGCGGAGTT
Source organism: uncultured Solirubrobacterales bacterium (assembly GCA_963759695.1). GTDB lineage: Bacteria > Actinomycetota > Thermoleophilia > Solirubrobacterales > Solirubrobacteraceae > Palsa-465. The sequence goes on along the minus strand of CAVXAO010000014.1, from coordinate 163,639 downwards.
CCTGCGCTGGTTCGGCGAAGAGGCGGTGCGGATCAACGGACGGTACGCGGTCGCCCCGAACGGACAGGGCCGTCTGCTGACGATGCAGCAGCCCGTCGGGCCGTGCCTATTGATCACGCCGTGGAACTTCCCGCTGGCGATGGGGACGCGAAAGGTGGGGCCCGCGATCGCGGCGGGCTGCACGATGGTCGTCAAACCCGCGCAGCAGACGCCGTTATCGATGTTGATGCTGGTCAAGATCCTCGAGGAGGCCGGGCTTCCGGCGGGCGTGCTCAACATCATCACCGCCTCGTCCTCGAGTGAGACGATGGCCCCGCTGATCGCGGACTCGCGCCTGCGCAAGCTCTCGTTCACGGGCTCGACCGAAGTCGGCCGCAAGCTGATGGAACAGGCTTCCGAGAACCTCCTCCGCCTGTCGATGGAGCTGGGCGGCAACGCTCCGTTCATCGTCTTCGATGACGCCGATGTCGACGCCGCTGTCCAGGGGGCGCTGATCGCGAAGATGCGGAACATCGGCGAGGCCTGCACAGCTGCCAACCGGTTCCATGTGGCCGATTCTGTGGCCGGCGAGTTCGCGGAGAAGCTGGCGGAGAAGATGGGCGCGATGAAGGTCGGGCGCGGCACCGAGGACGGCGTCGAGGTCGGCCCGCTTATCGATGCGGCGCAGCGCACCAAGGTGGCGGAGCTCGTCGAGGACGCCGTCGACCGGGGGGCCAAAGCCCTCGTCGGGGGTCACGAGCGCGACGGCGCCGGCTACTTCTACGACGCCACGGTCCTGACCGACGTGCCCAAGGATGCTCACCTCTTGAAGGAGGAGATCTTCGGTCCAGTGGCGCCGGTCCGCGGGTTCGACGACGAGGAGGAGGCGATCGCGGCCGCCAACGACACCGAGTACGGGCTCGTGGCCTACGTCTACACCTCCAACATCAAGCGAGCGCTGCGCGTCGTCGAGAAGCTCGAGACCGGGATGGTCGGCCTCAATCAGGGGATGGTCTCCAACCCAGCCGCCCCGTTCGGGGGCATCAAGCAGTCCGGCTTCGGCCGCGAGGGCGGTCCTGAGGGCGTCGAGGAGTACCTCGAGACGAAGTACGTGGCAGTGAATCTGTAGCCGCGGAACGCCGGCGTCGGCGAACGGCGGACCGCAGATCGCGTGCGCTCAAGCTAGACGGCCTGCGGTCGATACAGACCGCCCGGGCGCGACCGCGCCCGGGAGGCAACCGCGCAGGAGGCGGGCTGGCAATGAGCACCACAGATCAATTCAACGACTTCGAGGTCGACGGCGTCGATGCCGACCCGACGCTCGTCCTCGAGCTGGGTTTGCACGAATGCGAGGCGCTCCGCACGCGGCTGCTGAAGCCGGCGGCGGACGGGACGCTCTCGCTCGACGACCCGCTCGTCAACGGCGTGCTGACGAAGCTGGGGCGTGCGCTGGACGCGATTCACGCTGCGGAGAACGTCCGCCGCGAACTCGAGGAGATGGGCCTGGACGTCAGCCACCTGTCCGACGACCAGGTGCACGAGCTGGGACGGCGCGTCTCCGACGCGGTCGCGCCCCATCGCGGCTGAGCGCCTACCCCGAGACGAGACGGAGCCGATCGCGCCCGATGTGACCGGGTGCGATCGGGCCGTTCGCGTCAGGAGGGCCTGCCGCCTCTAGATGTTGCCATCGCCGTCCGAGGGCCCGCCACTGTTGTCGGCGTCCTGGTCTCCGGCGTGCGGCCCCTGGGGGATGCCCGACGAACTCGACTGCGATGAGGTGGAAGCGGGTGCCGATGCCGCGGGCGCCGACGAGGTGCTCGACGGTGAGGAGCCGCCGCCGCCGCACCCGGCCACCGCCAGTGCAAGCACGACGAGCAGGCCGCTCAAGAATGGCCATTTTCGGTTCGATTTTGTGATCATGTCCGGATCCTTCGTGGTTGGGTGTTTCACGGGGACACCACCCGTGGCGTCTAGCAACGAGGACGCCAAACGGAACGGATCCATTCCCACATCCGTGGCTGCGCTCCACCCCGGCTCGTACTGGCGGCCAAGTTTCGCAGCGGGTTACCGGACCCATGTACCCTCCTGAGCAGCGCATGGCGTACGCGGAGCAGACGACGAGGATGAGGGGCCCCATCAACGAGCATGCCGGGGCGCTCGCCCACGAGTGGCGACGGCTGACTCGTGCCGCCACGGGGGTCGCGCTCCTGACCGCGCCGGCATTCTTCCTGGTCCTCTACGACACCAACAACCTCAGCCTGATCTGGGCGTTGATCATCACGGTGATCGCGGTCCTGATGTTCCGCGGGCTGGTCGAGGTCGTGGCGCGTAAGTTCATCCCGTCGCCCAGCCTGTACGGCGCCGAGGCGAAGCTCAAGGAGGAGGACATCGTCGCGCGCCGGCGCTACTGGTACTGGCGGACGAAGTACCGGCGACTGCCGATCCTCATCCTCGCGATCGTCCTGCTGCTGGCGCTGTGCCAGCTGCTGTTCGCGTTCGCCGGGATCAGCGCGCCGTTCTTCCACCCGTTCGACGGACTCCGGCAGATCTTCCCGCCCGACACGCTTCCCCAGCTGGCGCTGATCTTCATCCAGCTGCCGCTGCTGTTCTTCGTCAATTTCGCGATCTTCTTCGGTCCGTTCCTGTTCTTCGCGGTCCGGCAGATCCGCGGCTACGAGCCCGGCGACGCCAGCTGGGGCGTGAAGATCGACGACGTTCGCGGCCAGGCCGAGGCCAAGGAGGAGATCACCCGCGTGATCACCCTGTGGCAATCGGGTGAGGAGTTCGAGAAGGCCGGCGGTAAGCGCGAGCGTGGACTGCTGTTCCTCGGCGCCCCCGGCACCGGGAAGACGATGATTTCGAAGGCGATCGCGACGAACTTCAACTGCCCGTTCGTGACGATCCCGGGCTCGGGCTTCGCGGGAATGTTCATAGGGATGGACGCGATCACCGTTCAGTTCCTCGCGCACAAGGCCCGAAAGCTGGCGAAGAAGTGGGGCGGCCAATGCATCGTCTTCATCGACGAAATCGACGCCGTCGGGATGCGGCGCCAGGCGCTCGGCGCGTCGGCCCCGAGCGCATCCCCCGCGAGCGTCGACGAGAGCGCGATGCTGGCGGCGCTGATCTCGGCTGGCGATGTGACGGTCGAGTCGCGGCAGTGGCGGGATTGGATTTTCGAACAGCGCGCCGAGCGCACCACGACCGGCTACGCCTCGTTCGTCGAGCGCGTCAGCGGGCGCATCCAGCGCTTCTACCCAGGCTTCGGGATGGGCGGCGGCTCCGGCGGCCAGGCACTGAACCAGCTGCTGGTCGTGATGGACGGAATCGACGAACCGCCGATGATGCGCAAGTTTTTCACCAACCGGCTCAACACGTTCCTCGACGCGATGTTCGTGGTCCCGGCCAAGATCGGTCCGATCAAGCTGCGGCTGAAGCCGCCGCGTCCGCGTGAGGAGCAGATCTACTTCATCGGTGCTTGCAACGTCCCGATCACCGTGCTCGATCCCGCACTGACACGAGCCGGGCGAATGGGACGCCACATCTGGTTCCGCACCCCGACCAAGGACGACCGCCAGGACATCTTCGACCTGTATCTCGGCAAGGTCGCGCACGAGCCCGATCTGGACACCGACCGGCGCCGCGACGAGCTTGCCCGGATCACCAACGGCTACTCGCCGTCGATGATCGAACAGTGCTGCTCGATGGCGTTGACGATCGCGCACTCCGAGGGCCGGCGCGACTTCGGCTGGTTCGACATGGTCGAGGCGATGACGACCGTTGAGACCGGAACCGCGCAGAACATCGACTACGTGCCCGAGGAGTCAAAGGAGGTCGCGATCCATGAAGCCGGCCACGCCGTCGCCGGCCACATCTACATGGGGAAGGACATGCTCTCGACGCGACTGTCGATCCGCAAGCGCGGCGGCTCGCTCGGGCACTACCAGAGCATGGAGAAGGAGGAGCGCTTCGGCCGGTTCCGGAGCTACATGATGGGCACGCTGATCATGAAGCTCGGCGCGATGGCGTCAGAGCACGTGTTCTACGGCGAGAACTCCGGCGGCGTCTCTCATGACGTCGAGACCGCGACCGCGCTCGCGGCGTTCATGGTCGGCGTGTACGCGATGGGCCCCGAGCCGATCCCGATCAACGGAGTCGAGCACGCCGACGACGAGGAGCATGAACGCGTGATCAAGCGGCTCGAGATGATCGGCGGAACGATCATGAATCGCGCCAGCGGTGGCGGCGGGCCGTTCAGCGACAATCCCCTCGGCGCGGTTCTCGCCGACCGCCAGAAGCGCTCGTCCGTGGCGCAGATCCTCGGACAGGCCTACGTCACCGCGTATACGCTGATGTACAACAACCGCGATGCGATCGAGCGGATCGCCGACACCCTCGTCGAGCAGAAGGAGATCTACGGCGACGACGTCGTCGACCTGCTCAACCGCGTCGGGCTCAAGAGACCCGAGATCGACCTCATCGACGACAGCACGTGGCCGAAGGTGTGAACGAGCGCAAGCTGATCGCCCGCGCGGTCGATGACGCCGCGGAGACGCCACTACCTCGCGCCGCCGGCGTATCGCGCGGCGGTTACGCGGGCCGCGACCCCTCGCCGCACTCGCACAAGTTCCTGATCGCCACTGTGACGCTGTTCGTGATAGCGATCGCGGCGATCGCGGTCGCGCTGTCCGTGCTGCTCAGTCCGAGCAGTCACCAGACCGTGGCGGCGTGGTCCGCCTGGTCGCCGCCGGACAGCGGCGTGGCCGGAGAGCGCGACATCGCCAACGAGATCTCACCGCTGTACCGGGCGAGCCCGGCGAGCCAACTCGTCGTGGTCACCGCCCGCAACCTTTCCGATTCGGGCACCACCACCGAGATCGCCCTCCGCGACCCGACGACCGGGAGTCTGTCGGCGATCTCGGGGACAAGCGCCGTGTACACCATGTGTGGCCTCGGCCCGAGCTGCGCGATCTCGACCGGTACCCCGTCGCAGGCGCGGCTCCTGCTGCTGCGCCGCGAGGCGCTCGAGCTCGCCCTCTACACGTTCAAGTACATCGGCGGCGTCGACAACGTCGTGGCGATTCTGCCGCCAGGCACCTCACAGCAGACCTCGCAGCTCACCAGCACCCCCCCGGCGCCGGGCAAGACGACAAAGACGGTCCCGGAGGACCTGGCCGTCGTCTTCCAGAAGCAGGGTATGCAGCGCTTCCTGTCCCAGCCGCTGCGGGACACCCTTCCCGAGCAGCTGCCTCCGACGGTCACCGAGATGCCGAGCGCTCCGGAAGCCGAGCTGGTCAGCGTGATCACCGGCCAGGCGTTGTTCACTCAGCAGCTGATCCAGGACCAGGATGGAAGCAGCGTTCTCGTTCTCAACCCGGCTCCGGCGCAGTAACCGGCTCCGTTCGGGGCTCGTAACCTTCGCACTCGGTCACCGGGACGCGGGGATAACGCGGGAATCGCTCCGGCTCGGTCCGCGAGCGCAGGCAGAGCGAGAACTCCGAACCGCGGGTGTTGCGGATCAACTGCTGGCTGACACAGGAGTCGCACAGCCCGGAGGGCGGCCTGCTCATCGCCGCCGGCCGTGGCTCATCCCCGCGTGAGCTGCTCGAGCGCGATCACGAACGAGGCGTAGGGCTGACCCGTCACTTCGCGCATGGCCGTCTCACAGGTGCGGTTGCTCGACAGGCAAGCATCGAACCGTTGCCCGCGGAGCTCCTCGGCGGTGTCGCGCACCGCGGAGGCGGGCAGCTCGGGATGAAGCCAGCCGCGGTCGCCTGCCATGCCGCAGCAGCCGGTCCCCGCCGGAACCACCACCTCGTCCGACATCTCTGAGGCGATCGCGACCAGCTTGCCCGACAGGCCGAGATGCCGCGCGGCGCAGGTGGCATGGACGACCACGTTGCCGAGCTTGCGACGGAGCTCGAGGCGATCAAGCAGGCGGTCGTTGACCCAGGCGATCGAGTCGAGCACCTCGACGCCCTCCGGCGTGAGCTCGGAGATCACGCCGTGCGTACACGAGCTCGCGTCCATCACCACGGGCAACCGGCCCCCGTCGCTCCAGCGGCGGAGCGCCTCGCACGTCCGGGCGGCCATCACCTGGTGCCCTCGCCCGTAGCCCTTGGAGCTCCACGGCGTCCCGCAGCAATGACCGGCCACGTCTCCCGGGATCCAGAGCGGCAGGCCCGCGCGAGCCGAAAGCGCAACCAGCGCCTCGGGCACAGTCGGGTGGGCCGCGGCGTCGCGGTCGTTGCCGAAGATGCGGTTGATACACGCGGGCATGTACGCGGCGGCGGCGCCCTCGCGTACGGTGAACGGGAGTTGCGAGGGAGCGGCGGGCGGGATGCTCGCCCGCCAGACTCGCGCCGCTGATCCGCCCAGGCGCAGGCTGGTCCTGGCCGCACGCTCGACGGCGCCGTAGCGCTCGGCGACGGCCGCGGCGGCGCGCTCGGCGCGCTCACCGTGTTCGGCCTGCCGCAGGCCCTTGATCAACGTTCCCGTGTCGATCGCGACGGGACACGCGTACTTGCACGACCCGTCGACGGCGCACGTCTCGGTGCCGTCGTACTCGTACTGGGTCAGCAGCGCGCGCTGGACCGGAGACCCGCCCGCCTGCCGGGCCATCTCGCGGCGCAACGCGATCCGCTGGCGCGGTGTGGTCGTCACGTTGCGCGACGGGCACACCGGCTCGCAGAACCCGCACTCGATGCACTTGGTCACCGAGTCCTCGATCTCCGGCATCGATTTGAGGTTGCGCAGGTGTACCCCCGGCTCTCTGTTGAGCACGATCCCAGGGCCGAAGATGCCCTCCGGGTCGGCCAGCCCCTTGACCCTCCACATCAGCTCGGTCGCCGTCGATCCCCACTCGTGCTCCACGAACGGCGCCATGTTGACCCCGGTTCCGTGCTCGGCCTTCAGCGAGCCCCGGTACTTGGACACGATCAACTCGACAAGACCATTCATGAACGCGTCGTAGCGCTCCAACTCGGACTCCTCGCCGAAGCTCGGCGTCAGCATGAAGTGCAGGTTGCCCGCCGAGGCGTGGCCCGCGACGCCTTGCAGGAAGCCGTGCTCTCCTAGCAGCGCGCGGATGTCCTCGGCGGCCTCCGCGATCCGCGCCGGGGGGACGCACACGTCCTCGAGGATCAGCTGCTGACCCGGCGCGCGCATCGACGCCAGCAGCCCGTGCAGGCCTTCCCTGACGTGCCACAGCATCCCGACCTCATCGCGATCGCGCGTGAAGCGAGCCGGCTCCGACAGCCTCCCGTTCGGCAGGATCTGCTGCGCCCCGGCCTCGAGACCGTCGAGGACGGACTCGTCGTCGGAGCGGAACTCGATCAGCAGCGCAGCCGACTCCAGGGGCAGGTTCTTCCACTCCTCGGGAGTGCCCGGCATGTTGTACGCGGCGGCGATCAGCGTGGGCGCGACCAGCAGCTCGGTGGCGGTGGCACCGGAGGCGACCAGCGGCCCGACAGCCTCGGCGGCCGTTCTCAGATCCGGGAACAGCGCCAGCGACAACGTCGTGTAGCGGCCGACGGGAACCGTCTCGAACACGGCCTCCGCCACGAACGCGAGTGTCCCCTCCGAGCCGATGATCAGCCGACGGAAGATCTCCACCGGTGAATCGCCGTCGAGGAACGCGCACAGCCGGTAGCCCATCGTGTTCTTGATGCTGAACTTCCGTCGCACGAGCTCGGTCAGCCCCGGGTCGCCTCGGAGTTCGTCGCGGATCTCCGCGAGTCCCCTCGCCAGTTCGGGCGCGCCCTCCCTGAAGCGCTCCTCGGCATCGGGCGCCGCCGTGTCGATCACCAGGCCGTTCGCGAGGACGAACGTCATCGCGCGCACGGTGGAGTACGAATCGGCGGTGATGCCGCACCGCATTCCGCCTGAGTTGTTGGCGATCACGCCCCCGACGCACGCGATGTCCGTGCTGGCCGGATCGGGGCCGAGCCTGCGTCCGTAGCGAGCGAGCAGGCGGTTGACGTGGCCGAGCACCCTGCCGGGCTGAACGCGCACCCTGGCGCCATCTTCCTCGATCCGCACGCGGGTCCAGTGCCGCCGGACGTCGACCAGAATTGAATCGGTCTGCGACTGCCCGTTCAGCGACGTGCCGCCGGCGCGGAACACCAACGGCGTGTGCTGTCTGCCCGCGAATGCGATGAGCTTGCGCACGTCGTCGATGTCACGCGGCGTGACGACGGCCTGGGGAATGAGCCGGTACGGGCTGGCGTCCGAGGCGTACCTGACGAGGTCGAGCGCCCGGCTCAGGACCTGCTCGGCGCCGAGCGCCGCCACCAGTTCGCCGCGGAGCGGCTCCGGCGTTCCATCTGCCACCCAATCGGGTGCGCGATCCGCGACGGCAGCCACTACTCCAGCCACATTCCGGAGGCTACGCGCACTTGGATCAGCCGCGGTCCATCATCCACGGCGACATCTTCGCGCAGAGCCTGCGTCAGCTCCTCGCGGCCGGAAACCTGGCGGGCGTCCATCCCGTATGCGGCCGCCACGGCCGCGACATCGAGGCCTGGCAGGTCGAGTCCGGGAGCGCCGTTCACCTGTTCGAATGCCGCGAACCACTTGAGGATCATGTACTCCTCGTTGCGGAGCACCAGGAAGGTGACCGGGAGCTTGTAGGCGACCGCCGTCCACAGCGCCGTGATTCCGTATTGCGCCGAGCCCTCTCCGAGCACGCACACCACGGGCCTGCCCGGCTGGGCCAGCTGGACGCCGAGCGCGGCCGAGATCCCGAACCCGAGGCCGCCACTGGAGCTGAAGTAGTAGCTGCCGGGTTCGGAGAGCCGCAGGCGGTTGCGCAGCGCCAGCGTCGAGGACGGAGTTTCGACCACCGCGATCCCGTCCCGTGGCCACGCGTCCGCGAGTGCCGCCATCGCCTGCGAGCCGCTGAGCGGCTCGGCCTGAGGTGGCTCGCCCGGCGAGGGCCGGGGATCCGGCCTCGGGCGGTCGGACTCGTCGACGAGCTCGACCAGACGCTGCAGCCCGAGCGCGACGTCACCGAGGAGCGCATCCCCCACCGGTGCACGCGCGATCTCGCGCGGATCGCTCGAGATCGCGATCAGCTGCGAACCCTCGGCGAGCAGCCTCCCCGGGATGTACGGGTAGTAGGGGAACACGGACGATCCAACCACGAGCACCAGGTCGTGCTCCTTGAGCGTCTCGCTCAGGGCACCGATCCCAGGGGGCAGGATCCCGACGAAGTTCGGATGGTTCTCGGGAAAGCCGAGGCGACCGCCTCCCGGCGCCGGGGTCGCCCACACCGGTAGGCGCTGCTTCTCGGCGAGCGCGACCGCGTGGCCCCAGCCACCGCTCGCGTCGATCTCGGGCCCCGCGACGAGGACCGGATTGCGCGCCGCCTCGAGCGTGCTCGCGACCTGGGCGAGCGCCGCCGGGTCGGGAACCGCCAGCGCGTTGATCACGCGTCTGATCGCGCTGTCGGCGCGATCCTCGTCGGCATCCTGATCCCAGTCGTCCATCGGGATCGAGACGAACGCCGGCCCCCGCGGCGGCAGGGTGGCGTGGTAGATGGCGCGAGCGATCGCAGCGGGAACATCCTGGGCGCGCGGCGGCTCGTGGCTCCACTTCACGTACGGCTCCGGACCAAGCGTCGCGTCTCGATTGGTCAGGTTCGCCTCCATCGTGATGTGCGCCCTGACCTGCTGGCCCGCTGTGATCACGAGCGGAGACTTGTTCGCCTGGGCGTTGAAGATCCCGCCGACAGCATTGCCCACACCGGGCGCCGTGTGCAGGTTGACGTGCGTGGGGCGACCGCTTGCCTGTGCGTAGCCATCGGCCATTCCCACGACGACCAACTCCTGAAGGCCGAGCACGTAGGAGAAGTCCTCGGGGAAGTCGGCCAGCATCGGCAGCTCGGTCGAGCCCGGGTTGCCGAATGTAACCGTCATCCCGTGCGCCCGGAACAGCTCGAACGTCGCTTCACGCACCGTCGCCATCAGCGACTGGACCCTACAGCCCCGTGAGCGGACGTAGGCGTGGCGGATCAGCTCGACGTCACGCACGCGCGGTCGAGCTCCTGCGCCGACATGTACGGCTCGTGCCAGCGGTCTGCCGGGATCACGCCGCGGTATGCCTCGTACCGGCGCCAGTAGGGTGGGTGGGTGCGGTTCGTGATCATCGGCGTGGGCGCGATCGGCGGAGTCGTTGGCGCGCGCCTGTACGAGTCCGGGGGCGACGTGGTGCTGGTCGCTCGCGGCGCCCACCACGACGCGATCGCCGCCCACGGCCTGACACTCGAGACGCCGGAGCAGCGCATCACGCTGGCGATCGCGGTCGCGCCCTCGCCTGCCGCGGTGAGCTTCGCCGCCAACGACGTTGTCCTGTTGGCGACCAAGAGTCAGGACACGGAGAGCGCGCTCGACGGGCTCTGCGATGCGGCGCCCGCGGCCACGCCGGTGGTGTGCCTGCAGAACGGCGTCGAGAACGAGCGGATCGCGGCGCGCCGGTTCGCCAACGTGTACGGCGCGGTGGTGATGGCGCCGACTGCCCACCTCGAGCCGGGCGTGGTCCAGGCGTATGGGGCTGCGCTGACCGGCGAGATCGACGTTGGGCGGTATCCGAGCGGCGCCGACGAGCGCTGCAACGAGATCTGCGATGCCTTGCGCGCCGCCCGCTTCGGCTCGGCGCCGAGGGTCGACATCATGCGCTTCAAGCACGCGAAGCTGATCACCAACCTCGGCAATGCCGTCCAGGCGATCTGCGGCCCGGACGCGGGTGCGGACGAGCTGCTGGCGAGAGCGGGTGAGGAGGGTCGCCAGGTCCTGCGTGCGGCGGCGATCGAGTTCACCGCCGATGAGGTTTCCAACCTCCAAGGACGGTGGGAGCGGTGGAAGGTAGGCGAGATCGAGGGCCGGCAGCGCACCGGCGGGTCGACGTGGCAGAGCGTCGTCCGCGGCGCCGGGACCGTCGAGACCGACTATCTCAACGGGGAAATTGTCCTCCGCGGTCGCCAGGTGGGCGTGCCGACGCCGGTCAACGAGCTGCTCCAGGGGCTGATGCGCGAGATGCTCCGAGATCGGCACGCGCCGGGGTGGCTATCCCCGGACGAGGTGCTGGCACGCCTGCAGTGACCGAGGTAGGCTCGCTCCGTGCGAATTGCAATCGCGGGCGCCCACGGCAAGATCGCCATGAGGCTGGCGGCGCTGCTGACGACCCCCGGCGACGCCGTGGTCGGGCTCATCCGCAACCCGGACCAAGCCTTCGAGGTTCGCGCGGCCGGAACGGAGCCCGTGGTCTGCGACCTCGAACACGCGAGCGTCGAGGAGATCGCACGGGCGGTCGGCGATGTCGACGCCGTGGTCTTCGCGGCTGGGGCAGGAGCCGGGAGCGGCGCCGCGCGGAAGTTGACGATGGATCGCGACGGCGCGATCAAGCTCCTGGATGCGACGGCGCCGACCCGGTCGCCATACGTGATCGTGAGCGCCGTCGGGGCGGAGAGCCCCCCGGACGGCGATGATGTCTTCAGCGTCTACCTGCGCGCGAAGGCCGAGGCCGACGCGGCGGTGATGTCGGCCGACCGCGACTGGACGATCGTGAGGCCGGGTGGCCTCACCGACGATCCCGGAACCGGCCGGGTGCGGATCGACTCGGCTCCGTTTCGCGGCGAGATCCCGCGCGATGACGTCGCCACCCTGCTCGACCTCGTACTCCATGACAGGCGGGCGCATGGTCACATCCTGTACGTCAACGGCGGTCCGGACCCGATCGCACAGGCGCTCGAGTCGGCCGTCGCGTGACGGCCGATCGCGCGAGTTCCCGGACGGCGAGAGTCGCGGTGCTACGGTGCGGTCGTGGGCGTGCACCTGGTCGTCTTCGTCGGCGTGTCCGCGATCGTGATCCTGCTGCCCGGGCCGGATACGGCCGTGGTGACCAAGAACATCTTGGTGAGCGGTCGCCGCGCCGGTCTGGGGACCTCGATCGGGGTGTGCACCGGGCTATCCGTCTGGACGCTCGCGGCCGCGCTCGGCGTCGCATCGGTGCTGCGCGCTTCCGAAGCCGCGTTCACGGCGCTTAAGCTCGTCGGCGCCGCATACCTCGTGTGGCTCGGCGTTCAGGCGTTCCGGGCCGCCCGCCACGCCGCCGGGCCATCGGCGGTGGATGAACGGCGGACCACAGTCGCCGGGTCTCGCCGGGGGTTTCGCCAGGGCTTGTTGAGCAACCTCGCAAACCCGAAGATCGCCGTGTTCTTCACGAGCCTCCTGCCCCAGTTTGTCGACCCGGGACGCTCGGTGCTGCTGCCGTTCCTGCTACTCGGCCTCATCTTCGTACTGATGACATTCGCCTGGCTGTGCACGTATTCGCTGCTCGCCGCGCGCGCCGCGGCTGCGCTCCAGCGTCCCCGCGTCAAGGCGACGCTCGACCGGATCACCGGCACGATCCTGATCGCCGTCGGGATTAGGCTTGTGTTGGAGCGGCGTTAGTGACCCCTCAGGCTCCCAAGAGCGGTTGCCGATATAGGCGACACCAGGCGGGCGCCCAGGCTGGAAGGGCCGCTCGCGCGGGGTGAGCGTCGGCGCCTCACCGCCCGCCGTCATTGGAGCGCGGCCCTGTTATCACCGAGGCCGCGTCGCCGGATAAGAGTCACTATACTTTATGAAGTATGCTGACGTTCCGGCGCCTGCTTGGTTTCCTGCACCCCTATCGAAGGGGTGTCGCGTGGTCGTTTGCGCTCGCGTTCGGGGCGATTGGGTTCACCGTGCTGCTCCCGTACTTCACGGGCCTGGCGATCAACGCGATCCGGGACCACCACCACCACGAGCTGATCATGTGGTCCGTCGCCATTGGGCTGGCAGGGCTTGGACGACTCGTACTGAGCGTGCTGCGGCGACTGGTCGCCGGAAAGGTGTCGCTCGGCGTCGAACTCGATCTGCGCAACCGCCTCTACGGACACCTTCAACGGCTCGAGCTTTCGTTCTTCGATCGCCAGCAGACCGGCCAGCTCATGTCTCGCGCCACGGTCGACCTCCAGTCGGTGCGGTTCTTCCTCGGCTACGGACTCATCTTCATCGGGCAGTCGGCGCTCTCGATCCTGCTCGCCGCGGTGGCGATGTTCGCGCTGCAGCCCACGCTCGCGGCTCTTTCGCTCGCGCCGGTGCCGTTCGTGGTGCTGATCGCGGACCGCTACGGTCGCCGCTCACGACCGGCGATCCAGGAGGCACAGCAGCGAATCGCCGAGCTGACCGCCGATGCGGAGGAGAACGTGTCCGGCGTGCGCGTCGTCAAGGCATTCGCCCAGGAGGAACGCCAGCTGGATCGGTTCGGCCATTCCGTCCAGCGGGTGTTCGAGCAGCAGATGATCGCGACCCGAATCCAGGCTTTCTACGGTCCGATGATCAGCTTCCTGCCGAGCCTCGGACTGGCGATCATCCTCCTCGTTGGCGGCCGCGAGGTCATCAACGGGACGCTCAGCCTAGGGCAATTCACCGCCTTCTACGCTTACCTGCTGATACTGATTTCGCCGATGCGGACGCTCGGGTACATGCTGAGCGCCGCGCAGCGGGCGACCGCATCGGGCGCCCGAATCTTCGAGATTCTCGATCGCGAGCCACACATGAAGGTTCGCGACAACGCGCCGGCGCTCCCCGCTGGGCCGGGACAGGTCACGCTGGAGGGCGTGAGCCTCACCTTCGACGGCGCGACCCGTCCCGCCCTCGACAACGTCGACCTCGAGGTGGCCGGAGGCAGCACAGTCGCGCTGGTCGGCGCGATGGGATCCGGCAAGACCGCGCTCGTATCGCTGCTGCCGCGGCTGTATGACGTGACTGCGGGGTCGGTGCTGATCGACGGCGCAGACGTTCGGTCGGTTGACCTCGTCAGCCTCCGCCACGAGATCGCGATAGTCAACGACGATCCCTTCCTGTTCTCAGCCACGGTCCACGACAACATCGCCTACGGCCGTCCGGACGCGACCCGGGAGCAGGTGGAGCGCGCTGCGCGCGCGGCCCAGGCGGACGCGTTCATCCAGGCGCTGCCTCAGGGCTACGACACGCTCGTCGGCGAGCGCGGCCTGACGCTGTCGGGCGGCCAGCGACAGCGAGTCTCGATGGCGCGGGCGATCGTCGCGCAGCCGCGGATCCTGATCCTCGACGACGCCACCTCGTCGGTCGACGCGTCGACCGAGCAGGAGATCAAGCTCGCGCTCCGGGAGGTCATGGAGGGCCGCACGACGTTCGTGATCGCCCATCGGCTCTCGACGATCGCCCTCGCCGATGACATCGTCGTGCTGGAGGATGGCCGCATCGCCGATCGCGGCAACCACGATGGGCTGCTCGAGCGCTCGGATCTGTACCGCGAGATCGTCGAGAAGGGGATGCCCGATCACGTGTTCCTGACGCGCAACCCGCTCGAGGCGGAGGTGGCCGGGCGATGAAGCGCCAAGGCCGCCTAACCGAGCTGCAGCGCCGCCTGCGCGCCACCGGAGGGCGCGGACGCAAGCTTCGAGCCCTCGCTCAGCTGCTCGCGCCATATCGCTGGCGCGTGATCGCGATGTTCACCTCGCTCGTGGTCGCGACCGGGGCGGCGCTGGCGCCGGCGCCGCTGGCGAAGCTCGCGATCGACACCGGCATCGACCATCACGACGTGACCGCGCTCGATTGGGTCGTGGTCGCGTTCCTGGCCTCGGCGGTGCTGTACGCCATCGCCTCCTACGTACAGACCTACCTCGTCGGCTGGGTCGGCCAGCGGGCGCTGCAGGATCTGCGCTTGCAGCTGTTCTCGCACCTGCAGCGACTGTCGATCGGTTTCTACTCTCGCAACCGCGCCGGAGTGATCATCTCTCGACTGACGAACGACGTCGAGGCGCTCGACCAGCTCGTCGAGGACGGAATGGCGACTCTGTTCCAGTCGGGCCTGATGCTGATCGGCGTGTTCGTGATCCTGATGGTGCTGGACTTCCATCTCGCCTTGCTCACGTTCCTGGCGCTGCCGCTGCTGGCGATCGGGGCGCTCGCGTTCAGGATCGCGTCAGCGGACGCCTACAGGCTGACCCGCGAGAAGATCGCCGCGATCACCGGATACCTCCAGGAGACGCTCTCTGGAATCCGTGTGGTGCGCGCGTTTGGCCAGGAGCCGCGCCACATCGAGCGCTTCGGCGAGCTCAACGAGGAGAACCGGGCGGCGAACATGACGACCGTCAACCTGAACGCCGCCTACTTCCCGGGCGTCGAACTCCTCTCGGCGCTGGTCACCGTGGAGATCCTGCTGATCGGCGGGATCGAGGCGTTGAACGGCCACACGTCGACAGGCGTCGTGTTCGCCTTCATCGCCGCCCTCAACAACTTCTTCGATCCGATCCAGCAGCTCTCGCAGCTGTACACCACCTACCAGTCCGGGATGGCGGCGCTCGACAAGATCCTCGAGCTGCTCGCGCAGGAGCCCGACCTGGTAGACGCGCCGGACGCGGTTGATCTGCCCCGGATCCGCGGCGAGCTCCGGTTCGAAGACGTCTCGTTCCGATACGGGAACGAGACGGACTCGCCGTGGGCACTGCGTGATCTCGACCTCGTGATCCCAGCGGGTCAGACCGTGGCGCTCGTCGGCGCCACCGGTGCCGGGAAGTCGACGTTCGCGAAGCTGGCCGAGCGCTTCTATGACCCGACGGAGGGTCGTGTCCTCGTGGACGGTCACGACCTGCGCACGGTGACGGCCGAGTCGCTCCGCTCCCAGATGGGGATCGTGCCGCAGGAGGGCTTCTTGTTCAGCGGCACCGTGCGCGAAAACCTCGCGTTCGGGCGGAGCGACGCGACGGACGCGGAGATCCGTGCCGGGGCGGAGGCGGTCGGTGCCCACAATTTCATCGAGGCGCTGGACGACGGATATGACACGCAGGTGGGCGAGCGGGGCGTGCAACTCTCCGCAGGCCAGCGCCAGCTGCTGGCGTTCGCCCGCGCGCTGATCGCCGACCCACGGATCCTCGTGCTCGACGAGGCGACCTCCAACGTCGACGTTCACACCGAGAGTTTGATCGAGGCAGGGATGCGACGGTTGTTGGCCGGCCGGACGGCAATCGTGATCGCTCACCGGTTGTCCACGATCAGGCACGCTGGGCGGATCGTGGTCATTGAGCACGGCGAGGTCGTGGAGCAGGGGACGCACGAGGAGCTGCTCGACGCCGGCGGCTACTACTGGCGGCTGTACAGGGACTGGGCCGAGCAGGCGGCCGCGTGATCTCTGTAACCGCGCTTTCGATGACGCCGGTGAAGGGGACGCGCCTTCACCGTGTCGACGCAATCGAGCTCGGGTTTGATGGCGCCCCGGGCAATCGCCGTTTCTTCGTGATCGACGGGCGCGATCGGATGGTGAACGCCAAGAACCTCGGCCAACTCCAGACTATCGTGGCGGATCTCGAGGACGGACTGTTGAGCCTGACTTTTCCGGACGGTCACGTGGTCGAGGCCCCGCCCGAGCCCGGCGCGCCACTCACCGCGCGGTTCTTTTCCGACACGCGTGAGACCCGG
The DNA here is from genome assembly GCA_963759695.1 of uncultured Solirubrobacterales bacterium. Lineage (GTDB taxonomy): Bacteria > Actinomycetota > Thermoleophilia > Solirubrobacterales > Solirubrobacteraceae > Palsa-465. The sequence continues at coordinate 147,179 of CAVXAO010000014.1, read as the reverse complement.
ATCGTCGACGGACCTTTCGCCGACGCGCTCACCGAATATCTCGGCAGGCCGGTCCAGCTCGTCGAGCCGGTCATCGGCGGCGTCGACCGCGGTCGTACCGGGTCGGTGTCGCTGATCTCGCGCGGCTCGCTGGCCGCATTGGCCGGCGCCGCGGGCGAAGACCACATCGATGCCCGACGCTTCCGGATGCTGGTCGAGATCGACGGGATCCCGGCCCACGTCGAGGACCGGTGGGTCGGCCGTGGCGTGGGCATCGGCGAGGCCGTGGTGCGCTTCAGGGGCCACGTCGGCCGCTGCCTGATCACCAGCCGCCACCCCGAGACCGGCGAGGTCGATCTGCCGACGTTGGACGTCCTGGCCGGCTACCGGAGAGACCTCGACACGACCGAGCCGCTGCCATTCGGGATCTACGGCGAGGTCCTCGAGGAGGGGACCGTGCGCGTCGGTGATCCTGTGACGATCGTCGATTAGGCCGGGCAACCAGCCGCCCGACCAGACGCCCGGGCGCCGGCCCGACCCGGCCCACTTTCGACCGGCGGGGGGCGCGATGACGATCGTTGATTAGATTCAAGCGGTCGATGAGCTCCGAACGTGTCAGGATCGAGGTGGCCGATCACGTCGCCACGGTCACCCTCACCCGCCCCGATAAGCACAACGCCCTCGACATCCCGATGTTCGACGGGATCATCGAGGCCGCCTCGGAGCTCTCCGGAGCCCCGGGCGTGCGTGCCGTGGTCCTCCAAGGCGACGGGCCGAGCTTCTGCTCTGGCCTGGACGTCATGGGAGTGATGGCCGGGGGTCAGGGACTCGATGGGCTCACCGACCCGCTGGGCGGCGAGGTCCCGAATTGGTTCCAGCGGACCGCTTATGACTGGATCACCCTGCCCATCCCCGTGATCGCGGCCGTGCACGGCACGTGCTTCGGCGGCGGCTTTCAGATCGCGCTCGCCGCCGATATCAGAATTGCCACGCCGGACGCCCGTCTATCGGTAATGGAAATCAAATGGGGGCTGATCCCGGACATGTCGATCACGCGAACCCTTCCGCGTCTCGTCGGCATCGACGTCGCCAAGGAGCTCACCTATACCGGTCGCGTCTTCAGCGGCGAGGAGGCGCTCGCGCTCGGAATCGTGACTCACGTGTCCGACGATCCACTCCGTTTGGCGCACGAGCTCGCCACGGAGATTGCGGCCAAGTCCCCCGACGCGGTCCGCGGCGCCAAACGGCTCTACGACGAAGCGTGGAATCAGTCCGCGCCGGACAGCCTCGAGCTCGAGGCCGAGATCCAACGGTCGCTGATCGGATCGCCCAACCAGCTGGCGGCGGTGGCGGCCGGGATGACCAAGCAGCCGCCACAGTTCACCGACCCCGATCCGGCCGCGGCCGAGGCGCGAGACGATCGCGACGCGCCGGCGCGTTCGTGATCATTTTCAGGCGGCGAGATCAGCTCCCTTCGGCGACCCTCCTTTCCCCTTGTTCCGGCCGCCCCAAGAAGCAGTCTGACTATGACAGTTGGGGCACAGAAGGACCAGGTTCTCGACGCGGTTGTCCATGCCGTCGCCGTTGACGTGATGTAGCTCAAGCGCGATCGGCGCAGACCGCCACTCCGTCAATCCGCACATTTCACAGCTTGGCTCTTTCAAGCCGGCGGCGAGCAGGCGAGCCTTCAGGTGGTAGCAATTGCGACGCTTTCCGGCAACGAGCACAGCATCCAGCGGTTCCGCCCGCGGCCGAGGATCGATAGCTCCTCGCTTGATCTAGGCACGTATTTCGGCCCAGTCGTAGCGTCGGGCGAAGTCGGGACGCGGCGGGATTCCCAGCCTCCGCATGTGAAAGCAGACGGTCGGTTTCGAGATCCCCAGAGCTCGTGCTGTGTCCGCCTGAGACGAGCCTTGTGCGATGAGCTCTGCCACGGCCAAGCGCGTCGCACCCCTCTCCTTCTTCTCCGGTTCGGAGCGCAACACGATGTCGCCACGCTCGAGGGCGCAGTGCCAGGCTCCATTCGAGAAGCCGAAGCGCGCCTGGCGGTCAGCAACGCTATTGCCCGCCTCGTAGAAGCTGCGAATCACTCGCCAATCGTATTTTCGACGCCGATTGAGCACGAACATATGTTCCCATCTCGGTCGGACGGATCTGCTGGATTCGGCTATGCTCAAACCCCAACTGTGCGGGGTCGTCTAATGGCAAGACGCCAGCCTCTGGAGTTGGTTATCGGGGTTCGAGTCCCTGCCCCGCAGTTAGATCCCTCCTTCAGCGGTCAGCAGATCCGGGGCACAAACGACGGGATCTGCAGCCGGGTTGGGCCGACGCAGTTACGGACGCTCGCCTGAGCTACTGTCCTCATGACTTGCGCGTACTCGGTCTCCCCATCGAACCGCCATACGTGGTGATCAACCGGATGCTCTCGGACCTCGCCGCCATTGCTCGCCTCGCCCACGTGGCACCGGCGCAGTTCGACCGCCTGCTCGAACTCGGTGAGGAGATGGCGGCCATCGGGCGGAGCGTGCTGGAGATCGCAGAGCGGCTCGACGAGCGAGCCGACGCGATCATGCTGCTCGGCGAGCGACTCGACGCACGGGCCGCCGAACTCGTTCTGATGGGTTCGGACATGCGCGAGGTCGGGCGTCGCATCGACACCCGGGGCGCCGAGATCGTGGACAGCGCCGACAGGGTCGCCGAGACCGGCAGTGAGCTGATAACGATGCTGCCGGCGTTCGAGCGGGCGCTCGAGATGGCGACGCCGCTCGAGGGCGCGATCGATCGCTTCGGTCGCCTGGTCGACCGCCTGCCGGGCGGCACCGCGCGCCGGCGTCCGGACGTCCCGACCGGCCCCGAGGACCAGCTCGCCCGCGAGGCCGCACCCGGGGACGCCGCACCCGGCGACGCCATGGCCGGCGACCTCACGCCCGACGACGACGAGCTCGCTCCGAACGACTCCTAGACCGAGCTGAGATCGGTCGAGAGATCCGCGAGGCGGATGGCGCGATCGTCGAGAGCGGCTTGCGAGGCGAGCAGACGGGCGGCATGCACGAGATCCTCGGAGCGCCCAATCGATAGAGCTCCGGCCACCCGTCCGCCCTTCAGATACCAGACGCTGAACTCCCCCTCGTCGATCGACCCGCGAACGACCTCCTCGTCCCAGTGGAACGCGGGGCCGACGTACTCCAGCGAAACCCAGTCGGAGAGGTCGGAGAAGAAGTACGGGACGACGTCGTGCGGCTCGTCGCGCCCGAGCATGTTGAGCGCCACCGTCCGGCCCTGGCTGAACGCCACGTCCCAATGCTCGATCCGAAGCCTCCGGCCGGCATGGACGACGCTCTCGTACTCGGCCACATCCCCCGCGGCGAAAATTCCCGGCGTCCGACTCTGCAATCGGGAATCGACGCGAACACCCCCGGTGTCACCCAACTCGAGCCCGGCGGTGCGGGCGAGCATCGTGTCGGGCGCAGCGCCGACGCCGATCACGACCGCGTCGGCGTCGAGCTCCCGGCCGCGCTTGGTGATCACGCGCGTGACGCGGCCGTCCGCGCCCTCGAACCGATCCAGTTCGTCATCGCCGCAGATCGTGATCCCATGCTCCGCGAGTCGGTCGTGCAGGAACCGGCCTGCCTCCTCGCCGAATCCGCGGCTCAGCGGCACGGCCTCGATCATCACCATCGTGCAAGAGCTGCCGAGCTCGGTCAACGATGCCGCCACCTCGCTGGCGATGTAGGAACCACCGATGAGCACAACCCGCTTGCCGGCCGCCTCGCTGCGGATCGAGTCGCTGTTGCCGAGCGTGCGGAGGTAGTGGATCCCGTCCAGATCGCACCCGGGGACATTCAGCCGACGCACGCCTGCGCCGGTGGCGAGAAGCGCCTTGTCGAAGCTCACCACGTCCTTCGTGGAGAGCGTTGCGGCGCGCGATCCGACGTCGAGCTTTGTCACCGAGGTACGCGTCAGCGCCTCGATCCGCTGGTCTTCGTACCAGTCAGGGGCTCTGAAAAGCGTGTCCTCCCGGGACTCGTTGCCCCGCAGGTAGCCCTTCGAGCACGGTGGCCGGTTGTAGGGGAGATCGAGCTCGCGCCCGACCAGGAGAATCGAACCGTCGGCCCCCGACTCGCGTAGCCATCGGGCGCAATTCCCCGCCGCCAGGCCCCCACCGATGAGCAGGTAATCGACCTGGCGCTCAGACATCCCCGCCGACCGCGGCACCCTCCGGCGCGAACTGCGGCGTGATCTGCGACTCGAGGCCGGGATCGAGGATCAGGAGGACCTGATCGCCCGCTTCGATGACCGAGTCGGACTTCGGCACAAACCCGGTGCCACCGCGCAGCACCGAGATGATCAACGACCCGTCGGGAAGAACGACATCCTGTACGCGCTGCCCAGCCGCCAGCGAGCCCTCACTCACCTCCAACTCGATGATCTCGAGATGTTCCTCCTCCAGAGCCAGCAGCTGGATCAGACCGTACTCAGGCACCTCGTGCTCGATCAGCCTGAGGATCAGGTCGGTGGCCGACACCGCCGGCTGAATGCCCAGCAGCTTGAAGTGCTGGAGGTTGCGCGGGTTGTTGACGCGGGCGACGATCCGCTGGCAACCGTACTTCTCCTTGGCGACCTGACAGATGAGGATGTTGTCCTCGTCATCGCCGGTGACGGCGATCACGAGGTCGGCTCGCTGGATCCCGGCCCGCTCGAGCACCCAGAGCTCGGTCGCGTCGCCGTACTGCACCGCGTGCTCGAGCTCCTCCTCCACGACGCGGTAGCGGTGGTGGTCGGATTCGATCAGCGTCACCTCACGATCCTTGGCGATCAGCTCGCGGGCGAGGTTCCAGCCGACCTTCCCGGCTCCGGCGATGATCACGTACATCGGCTAGTTGACCCTCCCATCGGCGAGCGCCAGCTCGGCGGCCTGATCGATCGCCTGCTGGGTCGGGGAAATCGTGAGCAGGCCCTGCTCGGCGTACCACGACGCACGGCCCGGATCCGCAACGCGGACGACGACCCGGGGCACTCTGAACCGCCGTTGCGCGATCTGAGCAATCACGAGGTTCGTGTTGTCGCCTCGGGTCGCGGCCAGGAAAACGTCGGCCTCCTCGATCCCGGCGTCGATCAGGGCGTCGATTTCGAGGGCGGTCCCGACGGTGAACCGTCCGCCGGAGTCCTCCCACGTCGTCGACTGATCCTTGTCGAGACGCTCGTGCGACAACGGATCGCTGTCGAGCACCGACACATCGTGCCCGGCGTCGAGGGCCCGCTTCGCAACCGCCGACCCAACTCGACCACATCCCACGATCAATATGAACACGCTCTGGACTCTAGACACCTACGTTGCGCTTCGCAGCTTTTTGAGCCGGATCGCAATGGCTGATGCGGCCAAACCGACCGGCTGGGGGTAAGTTGCCTTACCCCGCCCCGGTACTGGTGCCGCCTGCCTCAAGTAATGATCGGGATGATCAGCAGCGCCACGATGTTCGCAACCTTGATCATCGGGTTGATCGCCGGCCCGGCGGTGTCCTTGTACGGATCGCCCACGGTGTCGCCGGTGACCGCGGCGGCATGGGCCTCTGATCCCTTGCCGCCGTAGGCGCCATCCTCGATCAGCTTCTTCGCGTTGTCCCAGGCGCCACCCCCCGAGGTCATCGAGATCGCCATGAACAGCCCGACGACGATCACCCCGATCAGCAATCCGCCGAGCGCCTCGACGCTGATGATGCCGACGACGAACGGGATCACGATCGGGATCAGCGACGGCAGGATCATCTCCCGCTGCGCGGCCCGGGTCACCAGCGCGACCGCGGCGCCGTACTCAGGCTGCTCGGTTCCATCCATGATCCCCGGCTTCTCGCGGAACTGTCGGCGGACCTCCTCGACCACGGCGCCACCGGCGCGGCCGACCGCCTCCATCGCGAGTGAGGCAAACAGGTAGACCATCATGCCCCCGAGCAGGAGCCCGATCAGGACCGCCGGGTTGCCGATCGAGAAGTTGGCGATCTTGCCGTGGTCGGTCAGCTCACGCTGGAAGGCATCAAACAGCACCAGCGCGGCCAGCGCGGCGGAGCCGATCGCGTACCCCTTCGTCACGGCTTTGGTCGTGTTGCCGACCGCGTCGAGCGGGTCGGTGACGTTCCGAACTTCCTCGGGCAGATCCGCCATCTCCGCGATCCCGCCGGCGTTGTCCGTGATCGGTCCGAACGCGTCGAGCGCGACGATCAGACCCGTCAGCGAGAGTTGAGCCATGACGGCGACGCCGATGCCGTAGATCCCGGAGGTGCCGCCACCACCGAGCTTCCAGGCGCCGAGGATCCCGAGCGCGAGCACGATCGCAGGTGGCGCGGTCGACTGGAAGCCCTGGGCGAGCCCCTGGATGATGTTCGTCGCGTGGCCCGTCTGAGACGCGCGCGCGGTGCTCCTGACCGGCGCGAAGCGCGTGGAAGTGAAGTAGTCGGTGATCACGAACAAGCACGCGGTGACGCCGATCCCGATCAGCGCGCAAAGGTAGAACTTCCACCAATGCGGGGTCCCGGCGTGGGTCAGGACGCTCGCCTTGAAGGTGACGTCGTGCATCATCCAGTACGTGACCGGGAGGAAGGCCAGTGCGGCCAGCAAGCCCGATGTGATCAGCCCCTGGTAGAGGGCGCGCTCGACGTTTCCGCTGCGAGAGCGCACCGCGAACGTGCCGATGATCGACGCGATGATCGAGACGGCTCCGAGCACGAGCGGGAAAAGCGCGACCGCGGACTGCTGATCGAAGAGCAGCACGCCCAGCAGCATCACCGCGACCGCGGTGACCGCGTAGGTCTCGAAAAGGTCAGCCGCCATGCCGGCGCAGTCGCCGACGTTGTCGCCCACGTTGTCGGCGATCACCGCCGGGTTGCGCGGGTCGTCCTCGGGGATCCCGGCCTCGATCTTGCCCACGAGGTCGGCGCCGACGTCGGCCGCCTTCGTGAAGATTCCGCCGCCGAGGCGCGCGAAGACCGAGATCAGTGAGCCACCGAAGCCGAGGCCGATCAACGCATTGACTGCATCCGCTTGGCTCTCGCCGACGATCCACGTGAGGATGCCGTAGTAGCCGGCGACGCCGAGCAGTGCGAGGCCGACGACCAGCAGCCCCGTTACCGCGCCGCCGCGGAAGGCGACCGCGAGCGCCGGGGAAACGCCGCCACGCGCGGATTCCGCGACGCGGGCGTTCGCCCGCACCGAAACGTTCATGCCGATGTAGCCGGCCGAGGCCGAAAGCAGGCCTCCGATCGCAAAGCCGATCGCGACTCGGATGTTCTGGATCGGGATTAGCACGATGAACAGGATCACGCCGACGCCCGCGATGGTCGTGTACTGGCGGTTCAGGTAAGCGCGGGCGCCTTCCTGGACGGCAGCCGAGATCGAGCGCATCAGCTCGTTCCCGGGCGACAGCGCCAGTAGGGCGCGGGAGGTGACGACGCCGTAGACAAGCGCCGCGCTAGCGCACACAAGCGCGACGAGCACGCCGTGGTGCGTCAAGAAGCTAGTCAAGAAGGTCCTCCGGAGAGCTCTAAGTTCGGGAGAGGCGCGCCCGATGCGCAGCCAGACAACTACAAAAGGGCCACCACCCCTATGCGAGCGGAGGCCCGGGAAATAAGCCCGCCGCAGTCTAGCGGGTGCCGTTCGCAGATGTTCGCCGGGGCGCCTACTGACCAGGGACCCAGAGGCGGCCGCTCCGTTGCGCCGGACCTGGTTCTCCCGGCTTCGGCGGCTCGGCGTCGGGCTCGGCCGGCTCGCTCCCGGCGGCCTCCGATCCGCCCGCCCCTGACTGCCCGCCGGGCGTGGCCGTCCCCGCCTCCTGCCCAGCCGGTTGATCGGCCGCGGGGGCCTGCCCGCCGATTCTCACGTACGCCAGCTGCAGCTGGGCGAGGGCGTCCCGAATCGCTCTGCCCTGGGAGGGCGCTGCCTGCTCGATCAGCGGCAGCAGCGCCCGGACCGCCTCGATCGCCACTCGGACCTGGGCCAGGTCGCGCTCATCCTCTGTGCCCGGCGCCAGCCCTGTCCGGCGCATCCCGAGGTTGACGAGCGTCACGACGTTCTCCAGGAGCATCTGTTCGACGCGAATCTTCTTGATCTCGGCCTCGTAGGCCGCCCGCAGCTCCTCCTCGGTGGGCTGCCCGCTCGTCGCGCTGGTCGGGTCTGTGCTCATCGGATCACCTCCGCTGTGCTTTCCAGCGCCCCAGCATACGTATCGCGGGTCTGGCCGACCACCGCACGGAACACGTCCCGCAGGCTCATGCCGGACTCGAGCATGCCGCGCTGCCGTTGGGCGCCGTTGATCGGCGGGAGCGACACCTCGATCCCGAGTTCCCCCCGCACCGGCCCGGTCCACTCGAGTAGCCGCTCGAGCGTCTCGCCCGCGGGATACGGCTCGCCGCGCTCCAGGTCGAGCAGCTCGCCATCGAGGCCGTAGCGAATCGCCCGCCAGACGTTCTCCTCGATCAGCCGGCCCGGGAGATTGTCGAACGGCACGCCACCGTCGATGTCCCGCGCCGCTTGAGCCACGCACGCCACGATCAGCGCGGCCAGGCCTTCGGATTCGGCGGCGGTTGACTGGGCGTCGCAGATCCGTACCTCGACGGTGCCGAACTCGAAATGCGGACGGATCGACCACCAGACCTGTGTGTACTCGACGATCGAGCGCGTCCGCACCAAGAACTCGATGTACTGCGCGAACGCGTCCCAACTTCCGAACGCGTCTGGGACTCCACACCGCGGAAAGCTCTTGGTGAAGATCTGTGTGCGGGCGCTGTGCAGGCCCGAGTCCTCGCCGTCCAGGAATGGCGAATTCGCCGAGATCGCGAGGAGCAGCGGCAGCACCGGGCGGAGCCGGTCGCAGACGAGCACGGCCCGGTCGGGCCCCCGGACGCCGACGTGCACGTGCATCGAGAAGCTGTTGTTCCTCCACGCGACGTACTTGAGTCCGTCCTCGACCCGGTGGTAGTGCTCAGTGTCGATGATCTGCTGCTCGCGGTAGTCCGACCAGGGATGAGTGCCGGTGGCTCCGAGCGCCACTCCGTGCTCGGCGGCGAGGGCGAACAGCCGGCGCCGGCGATCGCGCTGCGCGACCATGGCCGCGGCGAGATCGTCGCCCCGGCCCGACCGAATCTCGATCTCGGAGCAGATCAGCTCGCCGGCGATCGACTCGGCCAGAACGGGATCCGCGGCCCCGGCCTGCCTGAGCTCTTCGAACTTGGGTACGAGCCCCAACTCCCGGTGGTCGAGCAGCGCGAACTCCTCTTCGAGACCGACAGTGAAGTCGGTAGATGCTTCGAAGGCCGCGCGAGCGGAGTCGAGATCGATATCCACGTCCTGAAGGGAAGCCGGTCAGGTGAGATAGAAGTACAGCGCGTAGAGCAGATCGACTGCCGGGCTCGACGTGTGCACGGTGACCTCCGGTGGCACCTGGAGCAGCGCGTCGGAGTAGTTGAAGATGATCTTCACTCCCGCATCGACGAGCTCGTCTGCGACGGCCTGAGCGGCGCGAGACGGCACGGCAAGCACCGCCACGACGATCTCTTCGTCCTCGATCATCGTGCTCATCTCGGCGCTGTTCCGGACGGTGAGCGTGCCGATCTTGGTGCCGATCTTCTCGTGGTCGATGTCGAACACGGCGACGACCCGGAAGCCGTGGTCGGCGAAGATGTCCGAGGTGGCGATCGCCGTGCCGAGATGCCCCGCGCCGAACAGCGCGATGTTGTGCTGACCCGAGGTGCGCAGGATCTTGCGTATCTGCGTGACCAGAGACTCGACGTTGTAGCCGACCCCACGCTTGCCGAACTTGCCAAACCCGGACAGGTCCCGCCGAATCTGAGTCGAGTTGACATGGGTGTAGTCGGCGAGCTCCTGGGAGGAGATGGTCTCCTTACCCATCTTGCGAGCCTGGGTCAGAACCTGGAGATAGCGCGACAGCCGCGCCGCCACGCCGAGCGAGAGCTTTTCCCCGGGCCGCTCGCCATTTGCAACTTCGTCCGGGATTTCGGTGCCGCTCCCGACCGTGTAGCTCATCCCTGTCTCACTGTACTAGGGCCGCGATTCCGTTAGCCGACGCTCGAGCTCGTCTCCGTCGACGAACAACTCAAAAGCCTCCCGACCGTCGATCGTCACCACTGGAATCCGCTCGAGATAGGCTCGCAGAAGCCGCTCGTCCTCCTCTATGTCGCGCTCCTCGAGCGTGAACGGATGCTTCGCTCGGACCCGAAGCAGGACGTCACGAGCGTCGTCACACAGGCAGCAGCCCTCGCGGCCGAAGAGAACGACCGTCGGGCTCATGCGGCCAGGCTCCGTTCACCCGTTGCGTACACGTCGAGGTCCAAGTAACCCGGGTACGGGATCGCAGAGACATACCGAGCAGCGCTGGCGATCATCGCCGCATTGTCGGTGCACAGCTCTGAGGGCGGCACGTCCAGTGCCACACCGAGCCCACCCAGCCGTTCGCGCAACGGACCGTTGGCCGCGACGCCTCCGCCGACGGCCAGGCGTTCGAGCCCCGTCTCGGACAGACCCCGCTCGACCCTCAGCACAAGCGCGTCGACGATCGCGCGCTGGTAGGAGGCAGCGAGATCGGCGCGGTGCCGCTCGGCCTCCTGTTCCCCGAGGTCTCTGATGCGATACAGCAGCGCGGTCTTCAGCCCCGCGAAGGAGAAGTTCAATCCGGGCAGCTTGCCGGCGATCGGGAACTCGAAGGCGAACGGATCGCCGTCTCGGGCGAGCCGCTCGAGCGCCGCCCCGCCGGGATACCCCAACCCCAGCAGCCGTGCGCCCTTGTCGAACGCCTCACCTGCCGCATCATCGAGCGTCTGCCCGATCACCTCGAACCGCGGCCCGGGATCAGTTACACGCGCGAGGAGCGTGTGACCACCGCTCGCGATCAGGCCCAGGAACGGAGGTGCGAACGGCTCGGGGCCGAGCAGGCCGGCAGCGATGTGGCCGTGGAGGTGATCCACCGGCGCGAGCGGAAGCTGGTGCGCCGCAGCCAGGGCCTTCGCCGTGCTAACGCCCACAAGGAGCGCGCCGACCAGGCCAGGACCGCGGGTCACCGCAACCAGCTCGATCTCCCCGAGCGAGCAGCCGGCGGTCCTCATCGCATCCTCGACCACCGCGCCGATCAGCTCGAGGTGGTGACGTGAGGCGACCTCCGGCACGACTCCCCCGTAGCGATCGTGGATTCCTTGCGAGGAGATCACGTTCGCCTTGATCGCTCCGGCCCGCGTGACTACGGCCGCACATGTGTCGTCGCAGCTCGTCTCCAGCGCGAGGATCACCCTGGGGCACCGGTGCTCGACGGCTCGTGGGCGGGCCGCCACATGATCATGGCGTCTTCTCCGGTGTCGTGGTAATAACGCGGCCGCGTCCCTGAGGATCGAAAGCCGAACTGTTCATACAGCGCGATCGCGGGTGCGTTGGAGGTTCGCACCTCCAGCGTGTAGGGCTCATCTGGACCGGCACGCTCGAGCATCTCCTCGAGTAGCGCGCGAGCGTATCCACGACGTTGATGCGTGGGATCGACGGCGATGTTCATCAGGTGCCAGACGTCTGCGTATCGAGAGCAGATCAGATACCCGACGATCTGCTCGTCAGCCGGTCCGACGGCGGCAAGGCACACGCCGGACGGCTTGGAGAGCTCGAGCACGAACATCGCCAGCGACCAAGGGGTCGGGAACGCGCGTCGCTCGATCGCGATCACCTGTGGGAGATCGGAATACCTGAGCCGTCGGATCGTCATGCGGTCTGCGTTCATCTATTGCTCGTGGGGCGGCTGATCTCGGCGTCGGGGAGCCGCAGATACTCGGGCCGGATCTCATCAGGAGCGCTGGCGTGCCGATTGCGGGCGAGCCGGCAATGGTTGACCGCGGTGACCCTGTGGAGATCCGAATCATCCTCGGGGATCGACGCCCCCGAGCGCTCGAGAACCTCCCTGAATTTTACTGCCCCCTCCCCCACCGCCAGCGTGCACGGGCCGAGCCCGGCGACCAGCTCGCCGAGCGCTGCCGGGGTGAGTGCGCGCGGCTCCGTCAGCCACCGTACGTCGGGCGTGTCGAGGTCCTCGGCGACCCAGCTTGCGGCGAACGCCTCACCCCGCCGGGCGTCGATCACGGCAACGACCACGCGAGGCCCGTCGCCGCGATCTCGTGCCCCCAGGGCGAGTGACTCCAGGGTCGAGACCCCCACGAGCGGAATCCGGCGGGCCTGGCCAAGCGCGCGCGCTGTCGCGATCCCGATCCGCAATCCGGTGAACGTGCCGGGACCGATGCCCACAGCGATCCGGTCGATCTCGGCCCACGACGTCGACCCACGCTCGAGCAGTTCCGCGATCAGTGGCATCAGCTTCGTCGCGTGCCTCGGGCGAACGCCCGCGGGTGGGTCGTCACGACGCTCGAGTTCGATGCCGGCTGCATCGTCGAACAGAGCGACGGCGGTCGCCGGTGTGGCGGTGTCGAAGCCGAGGATCCTCATGGCCCCTCTATCACCACGACGCGAACGTCGCCGCCGGCGTGGTCGATCCGGACACGAGCGGCAATGCGGGCCAGCCCGGCAATCGAGTCCTCCTCACCCTGCGGCCATTCGACGAACGTGATCGTGTCCGCGCCGAGATAGTCCACCAGCAGGTCGGGGTCCTCATCGTTCAGGTCGGGCACCCTGAACAGGTCGATGTGGGCGATCGATACTCGGCCGGGGTATCGCTGACCGATGGTGAACGTGGGGCTCGTGACAACCCCGGACGCCCCGAGGGCCCGGGCGGCTCCTCTGACAAAGGTGGTCTTGCCGGCACCCAGTTCACCTTCGATGAGAACCACGTCGCCCGGCTTGAGCGTCGCCGCGAGCGCCGCACCGAGGCCCTCGGTCTCGGCGGCACTGCTCGTCTGCCGTCGGCGGGACACGCGCGCGAAACTGTAGACAGGACCGGGTTGGGGCGCTGAGCGACGCCCACCATTGCTACCTTCATCGGCAATGTCCGCACCGATGGAACCGTCGGCGACCGGTCGGCTGGCGGCGCTGCGAGCACGGTACGCGCCGGCGTACACCGAGTTCAAGGGCTCCGATACCGCAAAGGCTGCCGGACTCGCGCTCGCGATGATCGCGAACAACCTCATCGCGCTCGGCTCGACCGTTGTCTTCGCCCGCCTGCTGTCCGATTACGGTTCGCTGGCAGCCCTGATCAGCTACTTCCTGATCCTCTCGGTTGTGGGCCAGGCGATGCAGGTAGGGACGGCTCGCGAGGGCGTGTTGGGTCACCTCGGCGTGGGCGCCGGCTTGGTCGCGACGCTGAAGCGGTGGACGAGGACGATGGTGTGGTTGCTGCTCGCGGTGACAATCATCTCGGTTCTCCTTCGCGATCCGATCGCCCAGGCGGTCGGTGTCCCGAACGACCAGTGGGCGGCCGCGATCGGGATCCCCGCCGGAGTCCTATGGCTCGAGCTCTCGATCCTTCGCGGTGCACTTCAAGGCGTCGGCGATTACAAGAGCGTTGGACTCAGCCTCGTCGGAGAGCAGGCGAGTCGACTCGTCGTCGGCGCGGCGCTGGCTGCGGCCGGCCTCGGGGTGACCGGCGCCTACCTCGGGACACCGTTCTCGTTTATCGCGATGAGCGCCTACTGCGCGGTGCAACTACGCCGCTACGCCGCGAGAACTGCCGTGTCCGTGCCCTCTGAGACTCCGGTGGCCGACGCCGCGCTCGAGCTTTGGACCCACGTTAAGCGGGCGTGGGCGCCGATCGCCGGGCTGATCGTAATCGCAGTCCTCCAGAACATCGACATCATCGCGGCGAAGCATCGGTTCAACGGAACTAAGGACCTCGCCAGCTCGTACGCCGCCACCGCCGTCGCTGCCAAGGTACTCGTGTGGGTCGCGATCGGTGCGGGCTTCTATCTCGTCCCCGAGGTCTCGCGTCGACGCGCGGTCGGCGAGGACACGCGACCTGTGCTCGGGGTTGCGCTGGGGATCATCCTCGTGTGCTGTGTGCCGGTGCTACTGATCTTCGGGTTCTTCGCGGAGCCACTGCTGCGAATCGCGTTCGGCCCGCATCGCCTGCTGGCATCCAGTTCGCTGTTCGTGCTCGGCGTGGCGTTCACCGTCCTCGCGGGTACGTACCTCGCCATCCAGTACATGCTCGCCCTCAAGAAGACCTGGTTCCTGGTCGTGCTCGGCCTCGTCGCGATCGCCGAGCCTGTGCTCTTGCTGCAGGCATCGCGCAAGCCCGAAGGGTTCGCCGTGGTTGTGCTGGCGGTGCAAGCGGCAGGAGCGATCTTGGCGTTCGCGTTCGCGCTTCGCCGCGACAGCGCGCCACCGGCGACGACGCGCGACCGCGAGAGCTCGTTCAGGAACCGTTTGAGCGCTCGGCCAGATACTCCGCGAGCCGCTCCACCACAGCCCGCGGCCGCCGGAAGTAAGCCGCCCGACTGAGCGACAGCTCAAGCGCCGCCTGTTCGTGGCTCGGCGTTGGTTGAATACATGCGGCGACAGCCGTGTCCGAGCCGAGCAGGTCGCGGGGAGCATGCGGAACCCACGCAGATAGGCTCGCCGCCGAAGAACCCCAAAGATTGGGAGGTGAGAGATGGCGGTAGTCAAGATCATCGAGCTCGTGGGGAGCTCGACCACAGGCTCCGACGACGCGGTCACCGCTGCGCTCAGGGAGGCGCAGCAGACTCTGCGCAACATCAAGGCGGTCGATGTCGTCTCGGTCGGTCTGCGCGGAGACAAACTCGACGAGTGGCGCGCGCACGTTCGCGTCGCGTTCCTCATCGAGCGCGTCAGCGAGTAACGCTTGCCTACTGAGTTACCTAGAACAGCCCGAGCTGCGCCGCCCGCTCGGCGAGCAATGCCGGCGGCTCCTCGGGCGTGGGTATCGGCTCCTCGATCTCAGGAACCGGTTCGAAGGCCACCGGCTGCTCGGGCGGCCCGAGCACGAGCAGGTCGGGAATGCGATGAAAGTCGCTGCGTAGCGTCTCGAGTGTCGAAGGCGTGTACAGCGCAGCTGCGGGGTGATAGAGCGGATACAACCGCACCGCCCGTGAGCCGATGATGCGAATCTCATCGCGCCCATGCAGCCGCGATATGCCGGTGGTGTCGGCGCGCAGCAGTTTGGTCGAGAAGTTTCCCAGCGTGCAGATCACGATCGGTTCGATCAGGTCCACCTGTCCTCGGAGGTATTCCTGGCAAGCCTCGATCTCGTTGGGATGAGGGTCACGATTGTCGGGTGGTCGGCACTTCAGCGTGTTCGCGATGAACACGTCCTGGCGTTCCAGGCCGATCTCCCCGAGCAGCTTGTCGAGCAGCTTTCCCGCCTGCCCGACGAACGGCAATCCCAGGCGATCCTCATTGGCGCCGGGTGCCTCGCCGATGAACATCACGTCTGCGTCCGCGTTGCCGGCGCCGAAGACCACCGTCGTCCGCGTCTGGTGCAGCGGACAGCGGACACACTCCCGCGCTTGCTCGTAGACGGCCTTCAGCTGATCCCGACGCTCGGCGGCGCTCGTCACATCGGGGATGGTAGAGCCGGCATCCGACGAATTTGCCGGCCCGCAGGCTCGCCACCGATCGCTCCCCGCAACCTGCGGTAACTAATTTGCGACGAAGGCTGGCTGGCTGATCGCCAACGCTTACTGCTGCCCCAAGTCTTCGGCCTGTTCCTCGCTTTCCGCCGCGGAACCAGATCCCGCGGCGCCCAGTCGGTTGGTGATTGCCCGGATGGTGCCGTGGGTGACATTCGCCGCTGCCGCGATCTCGCGTGTCGAAAGGCCGAGCCGCATCGCCCGCGCGATTGAGCGATGATGCTCCAGCTGTGCCTCGCGCGCCTGGCGCCCGGTCCGTTCAACCCGCCGGAGCGCGTCGCCGCTGAGCGCATGTCTGACCTCGTCCTTGCCTCTCGTCTCCGCCCGAGCAATCTCGGTGAGTGAGTAACCGGCGCCCATGGCTGCGGTCGCGGCATTCACGAGTTCCTGCGATGCGCGTTCGATGGCTGAAAAGTCTTCATCTGTCTCTGCACGCAGACGTTCGCCGGCCGCACGCCAGACGGTCGCCACCTCGGGTGGTACCGAGCCCTCTTCCATCTTCTGAGATGCCATAGGCCTGAGTCCTCCGCAGCTGACACGACTCTGTTGGGCGAACTCTACAGCTCCGCTGACCAATAGCCAGCCGCAAGTTCCTCTTTCGAATCGGCTTCCTCGCGGACGGTCGTCTCACAACGATGAGAACCATTGACTGGTGCTCGCGCCGGGCATCTGGTTTGCCTTAGGCCGCTCTAGAGCTGAACTTCGAACATATCGTCGGAGGAGCAGCCAGCCAACGCTATGGGTCATTCGTGGCTCTCCAGTACGTAGACGGCCCGTTCACGATGGATTGGATAGTGCGCCGTCGTAGTCGTGCTTTGATCTAGATCTTAGTCATGACTCCCCGTCACGGCAGTCCTGACTGACCTGGATGGGAGCCGACCATTCGGTGCGTTTGGTCGACCCCCTCTCTTAGTGCATTGGCGAACGCGCGGACGCCCCAAGTTCCGCCCATCAACACTGCCGACAATGTCGCGACATGACGTGATGGACGCCCGCAAACCAGGCCCGGAGCACGTGTCCGGTGCTCCGGATTACCAAACTCGCCCATTTCGCCATTCTGGGTTTGAAAGTAACGACTCGTGGGAACCGATTTTACTAAGGACGACACGAGTTGATGAGGGTTTGCATTCATCGAACTGGGCGTTCCGCCTCCAAGGCGGGTGTGTCGTCGGGCGGATTCCGAGCCAGCCGAAGCAGGAGCGCCTGCTGGGCAGCCACAGCCGTCATGATCCTGTCAGGCCTGGCCGCACCCGCCACCGCCAGCGCCAACGGCGGGCTGTCTTCGATCACAAGTGCCGTTTCGTCGGCGACTAACACGCTGACGTCGGTTTCGAAGCCCGTCTCGAAGCCGGCTACTTCAACTCCGTCGCAAGCGTCACCGGCAACCGCACCCCGCGCTCCGGCAGTATCCACGGCCGTCCAGGCGCCGGCGAAAGCAACCGCGGCGCTCGCCAACACGGTGACCTCGGTTGCCGCCTCGGCAACCAACACCGCCTCCCCGACCACCAAGAAGGCGACCGCGCCGGCGATCACGACCGCGACCAAGCCGCTCACCTCGGTCGCCAGTAAGACACTCAATACGGCGACAAAGGCCGTCGCTCCCGCCGCTCAGAAGGCGACGACCTCCCTCGCCCCGGTGGTCACGTCGGTCGTCGAGCCGGCTACGAAGGCGGTTGCTCCGGTCGTGAAGACCGCCACATCAAGTCTCGCGCCCGCCGCCACCGCGGTTGTGAAACCGGCGTCGACAGCCCTCGCGCCCGTGGTCCAGACCGCCACGACGACCCTCGCCCCCGTGGTCAAGACCGCCACCACCACCCTCGCCCCCGTCAAACCGCCACCACCACCCTCGCCCCCGTCTCAAAACCGCCACCACCACCCTCGCCCCCGTCATCAAAACCGCCACCACCACCCTCGCCCCCGTCATCAAAACCGCCACCACCACCCTCGCCCCCGTCATCAAAACCGCCACCACACCCTCGCTCCGGTGGTCACGACAGTCGTCAAGCCGGTCACCACAGCGCTCGCCCCCGTCCTCACGTCAGTCGTCAAGCCGGTGCTCACAACCGTCGTCAAGCCAACCACGACAGCGCTCGCGCCTGTCGTCACGACGGTCACGAAGGTCCTTCCCCCGGTAACTCGACCCACCTCCAGCGCGCCACCGCCCGACACTCACCAGGGTGCGCCGGCGTCCCAGGCCCCTCACGGAACGGACGTGACCGTTCCGCCGACACCCACAGAGACGACGGGACGGATCGCTCCATCACAGTCGGCCATTGGTGACGGCGGACCGACGACGCTGACGAGCGACCGCGCTGGCACTGCGGTCCCGGCGATCGCTCCGACGATCACCTCGGTGCCGCCACCTCACCGACCGACCGCGCTCAACGGCTCGTCGTGGGCACCCGTGGCGCGAGGACAGGCGTCTGACGCGCTGATATCGGCCTTCTCGGGTGCCGGAGCCGATGCTCTCGGCCAGCTGAGCGGGATCCAGGCGCCAGGGAGAGGCGGTGGCACTCGGGTGCCTACGGCCTCGTCGGCCACTGGCGCGCCGCCTGCGACTCCTCAGACCGCGTCCGGGTCGGGCGGCAGTGGCGCGGGCGGCATCGGTCTCGCGAACACGTTCTTCGGCGCCTTTGGCGCGCTCTTACTGCTGACGATCCCCCGGCTGTTCCGGAGGATCGCGGTCATGCGAGAGGCAGAAGTGCCACCGCCTTTCGTGCTCCTGCTCGATCGCCCCGGCTAGTCCAGCCCGACTGACCTGGCTGTTGCACGCCTGTCCGCGTATTCGGGCCGGCGTGAGTACCCCTAATTGATCGAGCAAGAAGGAGCCAGCAATGACACGCTTGGTACAGGCGTGGAAGGGCTGGGCTGCGGCGACCACGATCCTGTGGATAGCCGCACAGCAGACTCGGTTCGGCAGCCAGCGACGCGATAGCAAAGAAGCGCGATTCAGCGCGATCCGTTCCGCTTCACGCCTGATCTGGGCGGTGGGCGCGAGCGTTCTCGTGCTGGCGTGCGTTCCTTCGACCGCGTTCGCGGGCCAACGAAGCAGTCTGCATGCCCACCCCGGAACCACCCGAATCGGAAACAAACCTGCACATCACTCAAACGGAACGACCGTGCACTCCCGCAGTGCGCGGGTCGATCCTCCGCACTGCGGCCGCGCGTCGCGCGCCATTCATGTGAATGGCGAGCTCCTGGCGCCAGGCAGCGGCTATGGCACCCCGGGAGGATCTTGTTCCGTGCGCGCCCTACAGCGTCGTCTGGCGGCTACGGGCTACGCGTCTGGGCGAATCGACGGACTCTACGGCCCGCTCACCGAGCGGGCGGTCAGGCGCTACCAGGGAGCCTACGGCTTACTGGTGGATGGCATTGCCGGACCGCTCACATTGCGATCGCTCGTGGCGCGGACTCCGGACATCAGCCCGGGTGCCGGGTATGCCGTCAACGGTTCCGGCCCGGTGCGGGAGCTCCAGCGCCACCTGGCGCAGGCCGGCTTCCACCCTGGACGGGTCGATGGGCTGTACGGCCCGCTCACCGAGCAAGCGGTCAGGCGGTTCCAGTCGGCGCACCGCCTGACGGTCGACGGGGTCGTCGGTCCGCAGACCCTCACTCACCTGTCGGACCACGCGTCCTCGCGTCCACGTCTGTCTCACCACGCAACGCACAAGCCGACGCGGACCGCTCCCGCTCCTCGCAGGACGGGCCACAAGCGGCCGACTCCGGCCACCCGGACGCCGGCAGGCGTCGCGCAACCGAGGACCCGGCACCGACCCAGCCACGGGCCAGGGTTCGGGACCATCCTGTTGATCTGCCTCGGCATAGCTGCACTTCTGGCCGTGTTGTTCGGGGTTGGGCGACAGATGCGAAGCGGTCGTATTACCGCGCCGCGGGAGCCACTCGCGGGTGACACGCCGGACGTACCGCCAGTGCCTGTGGCAATGGCGGCAAGCAGCGCAACCCCGAACGGGGGCAGGAGTCCGGACCCGGCCGAAACCCCAGACCGGGCCGAAACCCCAGACCGGGCCGAAACCCCAGACCCGGCCGAAACCCCAGACCGGGCGGAAAACCCGGACAGGGCAGAAGCGCAGCACGACGCCGACACCGCCCACGACCACGAGACGGTGAACGGCGTCGATCTCACCCCCGCCGTAATCGCGTCGAACGGGCAAGATGGCTCACCTCGCGGAGACGGCCCGTCCACGGCGGACTACGCCATGGCAGAGGCGTTCGATCGCGGTGGCGAACTCGCAGAGCGCGGGGACTTCGCCGGCGCGGAGGACGCCTATCGCCGTGCCGCCGACGGCGGCCACGGCGATGCCGCCTCTAACCTCGGGGTCCTGCTCGAACAGCGCGGCGACCTCGAGGCCGCGGAAGCGGCCTACCGACGTGCCGATGCTCTGGGACGCGCCGTAGGCGCGCTCAATCTCGGCGGTCTGCTCGCCCAGCGAGGAGACGTTGCCGGTGCTGTGGCCGCCTATCGGAGAGCCGCCGAGCGAGGGAACGCAACCGCGGCGATGAACCTCGGAGCGATGCTCGCCGACCGAGGGGATGTCGTCGGCGCCGAGGCTGCTTACCGTCAGGCCGCCGACCGTGGCAGCGACGGAGCTGTTACGAGGCTGGGCGAACTGCTCGAGCACCGTGGGGACCTGGGCGGCGCTGAAGCCGTCTACCGGCGCGCCGCCGAGCTCGGCGACGCGGATGCGGCGTTCAACCTGGGCAGGCTCCTCTTGGATCGAGAGGAAACCCAGGGCGCTGAAGCCGCCTTCCGTCAGGCGGCGGACAGCGGCGACTCGGACGCGGCCTCGAACCTGGGGGTGCTGCTCGAACAGCGCGGCGATGACGCGGGCGCGGAGTCCGCGTACCGGCAGGCCGACGAGCAAGGCCATGCCGTGGCGGCGTTCAATCTGGGCAGCCTGCTCCAGGAGCGGGGTGACGTGAGTGGCGCCGAGGAGGCCTACCTGCGAGCGGGCAGCCGCGGCGACGTCGACGTCAAGGAGGCAGCACGCGACGCGCTCCAGCATCTCCGTGAAGATCCGAAGTCGGAGTCCCCCGCGAGGTAGTCGAATGCCGGCACGGGGTATATTCATGACGAGGCCGTCACCGTTGACGCGGGCCGGACCTCGCGCTCAATTCACTGTCAACGCCGACCGGTATCTCAGATGCGGGAACTGGAACGGGATAGCTCGGACACCTCTGGCTGTAGCCGGGTCGCGATTGTGGGTCGTGGCCGACTCGGTACTGCGCTCGCGTCGGCACTGTGCGGTGCCGGCTACCACGTCGACGGGCCACTCGGACGCAGTGCCGACGGTGCCGGGGCCGACGCCGTCCTGCTGTGCGTCCCCGACGCGGGGATCGCCAGTGCGGCGGCGAGGATCGCCCGCGGCCCGCTGGTCGGGCATTGCTCGGGGGCCACCGGGCTCGATCCGCTCCTGCCCCACGAGGCGTTCTCGTTTCATCCGTTGATGACGGTCACGGCGGATGGAGCCACCTTCGCGGGCGCGGGCGCGGCCATCTCGGGAACCACCGTGCGCGCCAAGAGGTTCGCCGCCGGGCTGGCATCGGCCCTGGACATGAGCGCGGTGGAGCTCGATGACCGCGACCGGGCCGCCTACCACGCTGCGGCCTCGATCGCATCGAACTTCCTCGTCACGGTCGAGGCGGCCGCTGAGCGGCTGGCGGCGACGGCTGGCGCCGAGCGGGAGCTGCTCGTGCCGCTCGTCCGGGCGACGGTCGATAACTGGGCGCAGCTCGGACCGCAGCGTGCGCTCACCGGTCCCGTCGCGCGCGGCGACGAAGCCACCGTGGCTCGACAGAGAGCCGCCGTCGCCGAGCGGGCTCCCGAGCTGCTGACGCTGTTCGACGCTCTGGTCGATGCCACCCGAGCCCTCGCCCAGCAGTCGACCGCTCCGGCCGCAAACGAGGAGCCGGCGCTCGCATGAGAACGATCCGGACGGTCGCCGAGTTGCGCTCCGCGCTCGCCCCGCACCGGCGCGACGGCCTGCGGGTGGGCCTGGTTCCGACGATGGGGGCATTTCACGACGGGCACCTCTCGCTGATCCGCCAGGCGCGAGCTCAGTGCGACGTCGTCGTCGTCTCGCTGTTCGTCAACCCGACGCAATTCAACGACCCGAGCGATCTGCGCGCCTATCCCCGCGAGGAGTCCCGCGATGCGGCGATGGCCTCGGACCTCGGCGTCGACTACCTGTTCATGCCCTCCCGGGAAGAGGTCTATCCCCCGGGCTTCGCGACGACCGTCTCGGTCGCCGGCCTCACCGAGCGCTTGGAAGGCGCACACCGCGGGCGCGCACACTTCGACGGGGTCGCCACCGTCGTAACCAAGCTGTTCAACATGGTCGGGCCCGACGTGGCGTACTTCGGCCAGAAGGACGCACAGCAGGCGATCGTCGTCAGGCGCCTCGCCCGAGACCTCGACATCCCGGTGCGGATCGAGATCTGCCCGACCATTCGCGAGTCCGATGGGCTCGCGATGTCCAGCCGCAACGTCCACCTCTCGCCCGCCGAACGGGAGCGCGCGACGGGCCTTCAGCGCGCGCTACACGCCGTGCAAGACGCGGTGGCGGCAGGCGAGCGCGACGCCTTGACGGCGAGAAGCGCGGGCCTCGCGGAGCTGACACGAGCACGGATCCAGCCCGACTATCTCGAGCTCGTGGACACCGACACCCTGGCGCCCGTGGAGCAGATAGACGGCGATGTCCTCGCCGTGGTCGCCGCTCGCGTGGGCGCAACTCGACTCATCGACAATCAAACGATCCGGCTGCAGCACCCCCGCGCGCCGCATGAAGGCGCGCACGACCAGAGCATCAACCTCGATCACGAGGTGGCGACCCCGCGAGGGGCGCCAACCACGTAAGGAGACGATCGCAAGTGTCCGCAACCCCTCACACCCCAGTACCGCAGGACCTCAACGACCCCCTCCCGATGACGCTGCCGCGACTCGCCGAGAAGAAGCGTCTCCGGGAGCCAATCGTGATGGTGACGGCGTACGACTATCCGTCGGCGCAGGTGGCCCAGGCGGCGGGCGTCGACGTCGTGCTCGTCGGCGACTCCGGCGCGATGACGGTGCTCGGCTATCCGTCGACCGTGCCGGTGTCGACCGACGAGATGCTGATGCTGGCCGCCGCCGTGCGCCGCGGCCTCCAGACGCCGCTGGTGGTCGGCGACCTTCCGTTCGGCTCGTACGAGGCTTCCGATGAACAGGCGATCGCGACCGCGCAGCGCTTCATCAAAGAGGCCGGCTGTGACGCGGTCAAGCTCGAGCGGGGCGGCACCAGCGTCCAGCGCGCCCGGGCGATCGTCGAGTCCGGCATCCCGGTCATGGGTCACGTCGGGCTGACACCGCAGACCGCCACGGCGCTGGGGGGCTACCGCGCCCAGGGTCGGACGGCGGCGCGGGCCCTCCGGGTCGCGCAGGACGCCGTTGCCCTCGAGGAGGCGGGGTGCTTCTCGATCGTCTTCGAGGCGATCCCAGCGGCGGTCTCGGAGATCCTGGTGGAGCGACTCGAGGTGCCCGTGATCGGCATCGGCGCCGGCCCAGCGACCGACGGACAGGTGCTCGTCTTCCACGACCTGCTCGGCATCTACGACGGCCACGCGCCCAGGTTCGCCAAGCGCTTTGGTGAGCTCAAGGCCCAGATGGTCGCGGGTGTCGCCCAGTACGCGGACGAGGTGCGCAGCGGGGCGTTTCCCGCTCCGGAGCACACGTACTCGATCGATGACGATGAACTCGCTGCGTTCCGCAGCGACCTAGAAGCAACCACATAGCGACAGAAAGGGGGGTACGGCGGCACGGCGCCGCGGATCCCCGGTTAGGATCCCTGGCGATGGCGCGTCTCGCTCAAGTGTTCACCCCGCGGGACCGGGTCTATTTCGAGTTGTTCGAGGAGGCCGGTCAGAACATCCTGACCGCCGCGGACCTCCTTGACCAGATGCTGTCGAACTACCCCGACAGCAAGGACCTCGCGCGCGAGATCCTCGACTGCGAGCACGAAGGCGATCGGATCATCCACGACATCATCGACCGGCTGAACCATACGTTCGTCACGCCGATCGATCGCGAGGACATCCTTGCGCTGGCCTCGGCCCTCGACGACATCGTCGACTACACCGAGGAGGTCGCGGACTACCTGGGGCTCTACAAGATCGAGGCGCCGATGGATCAGTCGATCACGCTGGCGCGGGTCCTGCGCTCGGCTGCCAAGCAGATCGCCGACGCGATCACGCAGCTCCGCGACTTCCGCGACATCTCGCGCTACACGGTCGAGATCCATCGCCTCGAGAACGAGGGTGACCGGATCACGCGGGAGAGCATCGCGGGACTGTTCGACGCCGGCATCGACCCGATGGTCGTGATCCGCTGGAAGGACCTCTACGAGCGGCTCGAGGAGGCGATCGACGCGACCGAGCGGGTCGCGAACATCATGGAAGGGATCGTCATCAAGAACTCTTAGCAGGGCTGACGGTCACCTGTGCGGCACGTGCGCTTCGCGCGAGTGCCGCACAGTCGACCGCTCAGCCCTCTTGCGAGAGCCCTACGCAGGTTGGGCTGCCCGGGCAAGTTCGCACGCCCGAGCTACACGTCCGGCCGCGGGCACAGCAGCGCCCCGCGCCTTGTGTTCGGCCGCCGCGACCGGCCCCAGACGCTCTCCGGCCGTGGCCACAGCTTCGAAGCCCAGGTGGTAGACCAGAGAATCCTCTCGAGCTCCCAGCTCGGCGATCTGCTGGCCCGCGATCCCCGCCACTTCCATGGCCGCTTCGTCCTCGTCGATGCCGGCGAGCGCGCCGGCGACGCCCATCGTGTCAAACAGCGCCTGGATCTCGTTTCCGCGGATTTCCGCCTCTTCCAATGACCGCGCGTAATGCCCAAGCGCCTCCGCCGGACGTCCCGAACAGAGCCGCGTCGCCGTGCATCGTATGGCGGCGCCAAAGGAATGCAGCATCGGCCGGCTCGCCGATTCGCCGTCCCTCGGCCAAGAACTCGGCGGCCCGCTCCGGATGACCGGCGAACAGATGCGCCTGTCCCTCCAGCATGAGGATCCCGCTCATCGCGGCCGGACCCAACCGCGGGGCGATGCTCGCCGACTCCTCGATGTCGCGGACGCCCTGATCGTGCTCCTCGGTGAACGTGTGGGCCAGTGAGCGCATGTTCAGCGCCAGACATCGATCCACGTCGCCGGCGGCAAGCTCGACGGCAAGGTCACCGACGGTCTTGGCCTCGTCGGCGCGGCCCGATGCCATGAGCGCCCAGGAATATGCCCAGAGCGCCTGGCCATAGACGACCGGGTCCGCTGGTGCCGTATCCATCAACGGCTCGAGCATCGCGAACGCCTCCCGCAGCTTGCCATTGTCCGCCAGTAGCGCGCCACGCGCCGCTGCCAAAGCCTGCCCCAAAGGAGGGTCCGCATCGCCGGCCCACCTGCGAGCCGCTGCAATCTCCAAGTCGGCCCTGACAGCCGCGTCATAGACACGGTTGGTAACGAGCAGCGCGCGGGCCGCCCAGACGATCTCGTACTGACGCGTGGCGTGGGCCCGTCGCCACGAATCGCCGTCCGGCGCAGCGTCGAGTAGCGCCGAGGCGATCTGGCGCAGCGCCTCGGGGAGTCCGAACCGGATCCGGCCGTCGCCCGATTCGACTCTGCGGACGAGCGCGACGTCGACCAGCGTCGCCACCGCGCCCAGGACATCTAGCCCATCCTGTCCGGCGACCGCCTCGATCTCCTCGAGTTCGACCGGCCGGGCAAATGCTCCCAGTCTCACGAACAGCGCCCGGGCGGCCTGGTCCAGTAGTTCCAGGGTCCAGTCGACCGTCGCCCGCAGCGATCGCTGCCGCTCCGGCCGGTCCACCCGATCGTCGCGGAGGACGTCTGGCGAGGCGCGCAGACGCTCGATCAGCTGCGCCGGCCTCAGCACAGCGAGCCTGGCCGCGGCGAGCTCCAGGGCCAGCGGCAGCCCATCGAGCATCCGGACAAGCTCCAGCAGGTCCTCCCGCCCGGCTCGATAGACCGAGAAGCTCGCCGTCCGCCGCTTGGCGACGCGCTCGATCAGCGCCAGGGCCGCCTCGTCGTCGAGCGCGTCGAGCGGTAGGACCCGCTCCTCGGCCAGACGCAGCGGCGTTTGCGAGGTGATCATCAGACTAAGCTCCGGCAGGGCCTCGAGCAGCTCCGAGAGCACCGACGCGGCGGCGACGAGATGCTCCATGTTGTCGAGAACGAACAGCGTTGGGCCCCGGTCGCGCAGGCGATTCGTCAGCTCCTGAAGCGGTGAGCTCTCGGTGTTGAGCTGGGCTCCTGCGCTGGCGGCGAGGGCGAATGGCAGGTTCTCCGGGTCCGCGACGTTCGCCAGCCGGACGAGCCAAATGCCGCCCGGATGAGCGTCGAGCAGGCTCGCCGCCGCCACGAGCGCCAGGCTGGTCTTTCCGGCGCCGCCTCGCCCGGTGAGCGTGACGATTCGCTCGCGGTCGACCAGCAGGGCCTCACGGACGCGTTCGAGATCGTCGTC
The DNA here is from genome assembly GCA_963759695.1 of uncultured Solirubrobacterales bacterium. GTDB lineage: Bacteria > Actinomycetota > Thermoleophilia > Solirubrobacterales > Solirubrobacteraceae > Palsa-465. The sequence continues at coordinate 121,107 of CAVXAO010000014.1, read as the reverse complement.
GCGACCGACCAGCGCCGGCGCCCCCGCGGGGAGGTTCGTCGGCCGGACCTCCCCCGCGCGCGGCGGCGGAAACGCGGCCGCGCCGCGGCCGTCGACCACCGCGCAGAAGAGCTGCTCGGGAGCCGGGAAGTCCTTGAGTCGATGGGCTCCGACCGACTCGGTTGGCACTGCGTCACCGACCAGCCCTCTGGCGACGGACGTCATCAGCAACTGGCCTCCGTGTGCAGCCGCGGAGACCCGTGCAGCTCGATGCAGCTCCAGCCCGACATAACCGGTTTCGCCCCGCTCCACGTAGCCGACGTGGAGGCCCATTCGTACCTTCAGCTCGCCGACGGCTGCGGGCCACTGATGGTCACGCAGCGCTCTCTGCGCGCTCACGGCCGCCCGCGCAGCTGCTGCGGCGTCGACGAACGTCGCGAAGAACGCGTCGCCTTCGATCCCGGCAACGTATCCGTTCTCGGCCGCGATCGCGTAGCCCACGAGCTCGTGGTGGTCGGCCAGGACCCCGGCCCAGTCGCCGCCCAGCTCGGTGGCCAGCCGCGTCGAGCCCTCGATGTCGGTGAACAGCAGAGCAATCGTGCCCTCGGGCGGCCTCATCCCATCCTGCACGGCCCCAGCGTACTCGCCGTCATCCGCCCAGCGGTGAGCCCGGGTCGATCGTCCGCAGCACCCTCGCGGGCGCCCCCATCGCGATCGAGAAAGGCGGGATGTCCTGAGTGACGACCGAGTTCGCGCCGATCACGCACCGCTCGCCGATCGTGACCCCGCTGGTGACGACGACGTGAGCCCCGCACCAGACGTTGTCGCCGATCCGGGTCGGGCCCTTGGAGGTGAACCCCTGCCACGGGACCGGCACGTGCGGGTCGTCGAACCGATGAGCGGCATCGCTGACGAAGCAGCCGTTGGCGAGCATGCAATGCGCGCCGATCTCGACCAGATCTGCCGACGCGACCATCACCCCGAGGTTCAGGAACGTGCCGCCGCCGATCCTCACCCGCGCGGACCCCGGGGCCGTGATCCACACTCCCGGCTCGAACAGGACCTGTGGGCCGAGTTCGAGGCGCCCTTCGCGCAGCGACTCGAGCACGTTGCCGTGGACGGGCCAGCGCGCGAACGACTCGCGGCGCATGAACTCCCAGTGGATGCGCGCGCGGTTCCAGGGCATGGAGTTGACCTCGTACCACGCCCACTTCTGCGCCCACAGCTTGAGCTGAGCCGCCAACCCGGGGGTGCCCATCGAGCTCAGCGCGCGGCGGCCGCGGCCTTACGGCGCGGCCGGGCAGGGCGCCCCGAACCGTTCGTGCTGGGGGCCGCCGAGGCTGGCGAGCGGCGTCCTCGGCTCGGCAGGACATCCGCGAGGAACCAGCCCGTGTAGGACCCCTTGACCTTCGCCACCTCCTCCGGGGTGCCGGTCGCGATCACGTTGCCGCCCTCCTCGCCGCCCTCCGGTCCGAGGTCGATGATCCGGTCGGCCGTCTTGATCACGTCGAGGTTGTGTTCGATCACCACCACCGAGTTGCCGGCGTCGACCAGCCGCTCCAGCACCTCGAGCAACCGTTGGATGTCCGCGAAGTGGAGGCCGGTCGTCGGCTCGTCGAGAATGTAGATCGTCTGGCCGGTTGCGACCTTGCTGAGCTCGGCGGCGAGCTTCACCCGCTGCGCCTCGCCGCCGGACAGAGTCGTCGCGGGCTGGCCGAGACGCATATATCCCAACCCGACGTCGTTCAGCGCCTCGACCCGGCGCCGGATTTTCGGGATGTGGGCGAAGAACTCGAGCGCCTCCTCGATCGGCATCTCGAGCACATCGGCGATCGTCTTGCCCTTGAACCGAACCTCGAGCGTCTCCCGGTTGTAGCGCTTGCCGTGACACTGCTCGCACGGGACATAGACGTCGGGGAGGAAGTGCATCTCGATCTTGATCTGGCCGTCTCCGCGGCACACCTCACAACGGCCCCCCTTGACGTTGAACGAGAACCGTCCCGGCTTGTAGCCCCGGGCTCGTGCCTCCTGCGTCTTTGAGAACAGCTCCCTGATCTGATCGAACAGACCGATGTAGGTGGCCGGATTCGACCGCGGCGTGCGCCCGATCGGCGACTGGTCGACCGAGATGATCTTGTCGAGCTGCTCGAGGCCGCCGATCCGCCGGTGGACACCGGCGCGCTGCCGCGTCCGGTGCAGGCGGTTCGCCACCGCCTTGAACAGGACTTCGTTGACCAATGTCGACTTCCCTGACCCCGACACGCCAGTCACACAACACAGCACTCCGAGCGGGATCTTGACATCGATCTGCTTGAGGTTGTGCTGGCTCGCGCCCTCGATCGCGATATAGCCGGACGGCTTGCGGCGCCGGCGCGGAGTATCGATCACCCGGGTTCCCGCCAGGAACTGACCTGTGAGGGACTCCGGGACCTTCGCCACCTCTTCGGCCGTGCCCTCCGCCACGACGTAGCCACCGTGCTCGCCCGCCCCAGGTCCCATGTCGACGAGATGGTCCGCCGCCCGCATCGTGCCCTCATCGTGCTCGACCACCAAAACCGTGTTGCCAAGCCGACGGAGTCGGTCGAGCGTGGCGATCAGCCTCTCGTTGTCGCGCTGGTGCAGCCCGATCGACGGCTCATCGAGGATGTAGAGGACGCCCACGAGCGAGGACCCGATCTGGGTGGCCAGCCGGATCCGCTGGGCCTCGCCGCCGGACAGCGTCGCCGCGGCGCGCTCCATCGACAGATACCCGACGCCGACGTTCTCGAGGAACTGGAGTCGCTCCTCGATCTCCCTCAGCACCAGCCTGGCGATCCGGCGGTCGTGCTCGCTCAGCTCGAGCTCCTTCACCCACGCCAACGCCCGCTGCGCCGACATCGACACGAATTCGTGGATCGGCATGCCGGCGACCAACACCGCCCGTGACTCGGGGCGAAGCCGGGCGCCCTTGCACTCGGGACACGGCCGCAGCGTCATGTATTCCTCGATCTTCTCCCGCGAGAAGTCGGACTCGGTCTCGCGATACCGGCGCTCGAGGTTGGGGACGATCCCCTCGAACTGGGTCGAGTAGGAGCGGCGGCGGCCGAAGCGGTTGCGGTAGGAGACCTGGACGCGATCGCCGTTGGTGCCGAACAGGAAGAAGTCGCGGGACTCCGCCGGCAGATCCTCCCACGGGGTCTCGACGTCGACGCCGTAGCGCTCGGCAATCGCCTGCGTGAGCTGGTCGTAGTAGTCCGACGCGCTGACCGCCCACGGCGCTATCGCCCCCTCCGCGATCGAGAGCGTCGGATCTGGCACCACGAGCTCCGGATCGATCTCCATCTGCGAGCCCAGACCGGTGCACCTGGGACAGGCTCCGTGGGGGGAGTTGAAGCTGAAGATCCTGGGCTCGAGCTCGACCAGGCTCGGTCCGTGGACGGGACACGCGAACCTCTCGCTGAACGTGAGCGTCTTGCTCTCATCGACCAGCTCGATCTCGACGAGCCCGTCCGCGAGCGAAACCGCCGTCTCGATCGAGTCGGCGAGCCGTTTGCGCAGCTCGCCCTTCATCACGAGACGGTCGACGACCACCGCGATGTCGTGCTTGAACTTCTTGTCGAGCGCGATCTCCTCGTCGAGGCGCCGCAGCTCGCCGTCGATCTTGACCCGGCTGAAGCCCTCCCCCCGGAGCTCCTCGAGCTGCTTGCCGTACTCGCCCTTCCGGCCGCGGACGATCGGCGCGAGCACCATGAACCGCGTACTCTCGGGCAGCTCCATCACCTGGTCGATGATCTGCTCCGCTGATTGGCCGCTGATCGGCCGACCGCAGATGTGGCAATGGGGATGGCCGATTCTTGCCCACAGCAGCCGGAGGTAGTCGTAGATCTCGGTGACCGTGCCAACCGTGGACCGCGGGTTGCGCGATGTCGTCTTCTGGTCGATCGAGATCGCCGGCGACAGCCCCTCGATCGAGTCCACGTCCGGCTTGTCCATCTGGCCGAGGAACTGGCGTGCGTATGCCGACAGCGACTCGACGTACCGACGCTGTCCCTCGGCATAGATCGTGTCGAACGCGAGCGACGATTTCCCCGACCCTGAGAGGCCCGTGATGACGGTCAGCGACTCCCGCGGGATCACGACCGTGATGTCCTTGAGGTTGTGCTCCCGGGCGCCCGAGACGACGAGCTGATTCACATAATTCAGTCTAGTTGACCGAACAGACGTTCCCGTCCGAGGTTTGTCGCCCGCAGCGGGAAAATCAGCCTCTCTTCGCCAAAATCAGCCCCCGACGCTCGCGTAGACCTCGTCGAGCAGGGCCGCGCGGTCATTCAGCTCGAAATTCTCCGCCAGGTACCGGTCAGTCTCCTCCCGCGGGGTGCCGTTCAGCGCCATGTTCAGCGCTATCAGCCGGGCCCCCTCCGTGTCGTCCGTGCCGTCTGTGGGACCGCCAACGGCGGCCGGGGCAGGCTCGGCCTCGGCAACGACGACTTCCTGTTCAACGACCTCGATGCGTTCCTCGACGGGCGGGGCCTCGGCGCGCTCCGCCACCGCAGCCGTCGGCTCGGCCGCGGGAATCTCGGGCTCGAACGTGGTTCGCGGCGAGACCGACTCGCGCACATCCTCCAGGTTGCTGCCGAGCAGCTGCAGGTCGGCATTTATCCGACCCGACCCGGTGCGCAGCGACTGGACGAGCCCGTTCAGCTCGGTCTCAATCGCGTCAAGCCGCTGCAGCATCGTCGACGTCGACTCGGAGACCTTGCCGACATAGTCGCGTGCCTGCGCCGTGGCCTGCTCACGCGCAGCCTGCGCGTCGCGGGTGGCATCGGATCGGAGCTCGCTCGCCTCCTCGTCAGCCTGGCGCTGAATCTCGGCGGCGCTCGACTCGGCCGCCTCGACGATCGCGCGCACCTGATCGCCGGCCGTCGAGGCGAGCGTCTCGGAGCGCTGGCGCGCCGATCGCCTGAACTCCTCGAACTCGTCCGCGAGCGCGCTCAGATGGGCATCGACCGCCTCGGGGTCATACCCACGCCTGCCGATTGGGAAGTCCTTCTTCTCGATGCGCTGTCTGTCCAGGGCCACGCGAACCAACCTCCGAGTCAATGATCTGCGAGCGGAAGGGCAGCGTATCGGACCCGCCCCGACCCACGACGGCGCCGGCGACGGCTCACCCGATCGTCGCCTGTCCTTCCGCAATTGCCCGATCCAGCTGGCGCTTCAGATCCCGGATCTCGTCGCGGAGCTTGGCCGCGTACTCGAACCGGAGCTCCTCGGCCGCCGCCAGCATCTCCTCCTCGAGCGCGACGATCGTCTTCTCGATCTCGGCCGGCGGCAACGCGGCCGCGTCCCGAGTGCGCCGGCGCCGCGAGCGCGGCACCTTCGAGTCGGACTGCAGGAACTCGGCGATGTCAGAGATGCCCTTGACGATCGTCTCGGGGGTGATCCCGTGCTGCTCGTTGTACTCGCGCTGGATGACGCGGCGGCGGTCGGTCTCCCCGATCGCGGCCCGCATCGCGGCCGTCTCCTTGTCGGCGTACATCAGCACCTTGCCCTCGACGTTCCGCGCCGCGCGCCCGATCGTTTGGATCAGCGAGGTCTCCCCGCGCAGGAACCCCTCCTTGTCGGCGTCGAGGATCGCGACGAGCGAGACCTCCGGCAGGTCGAGGCCCTCGCGCAGGAGGTTGACCCCGACAAGCACATCAAACTCCCCTAGCCGCAACTCACGGATGATCTGGATCCGCTCCAGCGTGTCCACCTCGGAGTGCAGATACCGGACGCGGAAGCCCATCTCCAGCAGGTAGTCGGTGAGGTCCTCGGCCATCTTCTTCGTCAGCGTCGTCACGAGCGTGCGCTCGTCGCGGTCGACGCGGCCGCGGATCTCGTTCATCAGATCGTCGATCTGGTTGCGCGTCTCCCGCACCTCCACGTCGGGATCGATGATCCCGGTGGGGCGCACGATCTGCTCGACGATCCGGTCGGAATGGCTGCGCTCGTACTCGCCCGGCGTGGCCGACACGAACACCATCTGCGGCGTGATCGAGAGAAACTCCTGGAACGTCTGGGGACGGTTGTCGAGCGCGCTCGGCAACCGGAAGCCGTAATCGACGAGCGTCTGCTTGCGGGAGCGGTCACCTTCGTGCATGCCCCCGATCTGCGGCACCGTCTGGTGCGACTCGTCGATGAAGCAGATGAAATCGTCGGGGAAGTAGTCGAGCAGGCAGTAGGGCCGGTCTCCGGGACGGCGGCCGTCGAGGATCCGCGAGTAGTTCTCGATCCCTGAGCAGAAGCCCAGCTCGCGCAGCATCTCCATGTCGTACTGGGTCCGCTGTCGCAGCCGGTGGGACTCGAGCAGCTTCCCCTGCGCATCCAGCTCGGCGCACCGCTCGTTCAGCTCCCGGCCGATCTCGGCGACGGCGTCCTCGATCATCCCCTCGCGCACGTTGTAGTGGGACGCGGGCCAGATCCCGACGTGCTCGAGGTCGTCCTCCAGCACCTCGCCGGTGATCGGGTCGAAGTGCTGAAGGTGCTCGACCTCATCCCCGAACAGGACGATCCGGTAGGCCGTCTCCGCGTACGCGGGGAAGATCTCGAGCGTCTCGCCGCGGACCCGGAACGTTCCCCGTCCGAGTGCCGTGTCGTTGCGCGTGTACTGAATCGAGACCAGCTTCCGGAGCATCTTGTCGCGATCGATGAACTCGCCCTTGCTCAGCGTCTGGAGGTTCTCGTCGTAGGTCTGCGGCGACCCCAGGCCGTAGATGCAGGACACGCTGGCGACGATCAACACGTCCCGGCGCGCGAACAGCGCCGCGGTGGCGGAATGGCGGAGCCGGTCGATCTCCTGGTTGATCGCCGAGTCCTTTTCGATGTACAGGTCCTTGCTCGGGACGTACGCCTCGGGCTGGTAGTAGTCGTAGTAGGAGACGAAGTACTCGACGGCGTTGCGGGGGAAGTACGTCCGGAACTCGTTGCACAGCTGGGCGGCGAGCGTCTTGTTGTGCGCAATCACCAGCGCCGGCTTCTGCACGCGCTCGACGATGCCGGCCATCGTCATCGTCTTCCCCGTCCCGGTCGCCCCCAGCACGGTCTGAAACCGCTCGCCGGCGGTCACCCCGGCGGCCACCGAATCGATCGCAGCGGGCTGATCGGCGGTCGGGCTATAGGCGGAATCGAGCTCGAACTTCGGCATCAGAAATGGACCTTTGAGCGTAGCGGGAGAATCGGACGGAACCCACGCTCGAAGAAGCGTGGCGCGGAACGGCGCTAGCTGCGGCCGTCAGCTCCGACGAGGTAGTCCGGGACGCTCGCATTGCAGCGCTCGTCCGGCACGGGCGGACCCGGGACGAGGCTCAACGGCACCTCGCCCGCCCACACCGCAAGCGCGTAGTCCTTCGCATCGTCAACCGGCGGGCCGGTCCGAATCTTGGCGGACGCCTCGTTGATCGAGAGGGCGATCACCTCGGTCGCCTTGAGCTCCTTGTCGCTCGGACCTCGAGCGTCGTCTGAGCGGCCCGGAACGACGTGGTCGACGATCATCCGCAGCGCCTCGAGCTTCTCCTCACGATCCCGGATCTCGCGACCCTCGCCAAGGATCACGACAGAGCGGTAGTTCATCGAAGAATGGAACGCCGATCTGGCCAGGACCAAACCATCGAGCAGGGTCACGGTCAGGCACAGCGGGACGCCCTCCGCGAGGGTTTTCACCAGCCGGCTGAGGGGCGAGCCGTGGAGGTAGATCTCGTTGCCGTTGCGCGCGTAGAGCATCGGTATCACGAACGGCTGGCCTTCCGAGACGATCCCGACGTTGGCGAACCTCCCCTCGTCGAGGATCGCGTCGATCGTCGCGCGATCGTATTTGCCGCGGCCGGCCCGACGGCGCACGGTCACCCTTCGGGTTTTGTTATAGTACGAACCCATTCTTGAGGTAGAACAATACCAGAGGAAGTCCGGAGCGGCCCCGATCGCCGGCTCGACCGCGAACGAGATCGCTTCGAGCGCCGAGGCTTCGATCCGCGTCGGAACGCTAGAGACGGGCCAGGCCCTTCCGACCGTTCGGGGACTGGCGGCATCGCTGGGAACGAGTCCCGCCACCGTCCACGCCGCCTATCGGATCCTCCGCCAGCGCGGGCTCGTCATCGCCGACGGCCGCCGGGGCACCCGCGTCGCGTCACGCCCGGCTCTGCGTACGCCGCAGCGCGAACGCACCGAGCTGCGCTCAAACCTTCGCGACCTCTCGAGCGGCCTGCCCGACCCGGAGCTACTGCCGCAGCTCGGCGCCGGGATGCTTCGAGTCGACCTCGATGCCAGCGTGCGCATCGCCGGCCTGGAATCCGCAGACCCCAGGCTGATCGCGATCGCAGCGGCGTCGTTCCGCGCCGACGGCATCCCCGCCGGCGCGGTCGGGGTGACGGCGGGCGCGTTCGATGCGATCGAGCGCGTGCTCCAGGCCCATCTGCGCCCCGGCGACCGCGTGATCATCGAGGACCCGGTGTACACGTCGATCCGGGATCTGCTGGTGGCGCTCGGCCTGGTTCCCGTCCCCGTGCCCGTCGATGAGCTCGGCTTTCGGCCTGAGAACTTCGAGGCTAGCCTCGCCAAGGGGGCCGAGGCGGTGATTCTCGTCCCGCGGGCGCAGAACCCGCTCGGCGCCGCGCTCGATCCGGAGCGCGAGGCAGTGCTCCGCAGCCTGCTCGAGCCACATCGCGACACGCTGGTGGTCGAGGACGATCACGCCGGGATCGTGTCCGGGGCGCCGTGCCGGTCGCTGGTCACGCCCGCGTCACGGCGTTGGGCCGTGATCCGCTCGGTCTCCAAGGTCCTGCATCCGGACCTTCGGGTGGCGTTGATGACCGGCGATGAGACCACGGTGGCGCGGGTCGAGGGGCGCCAGGCGTTGGGTCCCCGGTGGGTCAGCCACGTCCTCCAGGCGCTCGTGGCCGAGTTGCTGAGCGACCCGCGGTTCGAGCGGACCGCCACACGCGCCCGCGACGCCTACGCGGCTCGCCGCGAGGCGATGCTCGCGGCGCTGGCCGGCCACGGGATCATCGCTCACGGTCGGTCGGGCCTGAACGTCTGGGTCCCGGTGCGCGAGGAGGCCCCCGTGCTGGGAGCGCTGCTGGACCGAGGCTGGCTCGTGCTGGCCGGAGAGCGCTTCAGGATCTCGACGCCACCGGGCATCAGGATCACGATCGCCACGCTCGATCCCGCCGACGCGCCAGAGATCGCCGCGACGATCGCCTCGGTCGAGCTCGCGGGCCGGATGCGTCGCGAGTACTAGCGCCCCCGACCAGAAAGTTCCTGGTCCTTCACACCTCAGCTAGACAGAAGTTCTAGGGCGAAGACCCTAAAGATCGTCTTTCTGCTGACCGATAACCGGCGTACCGAACCCGGGATTTCCGGGCCGGGGGCCGCCCAGGTGTTGGACCCAATCGCATCGGCGCGGCGCGGACCCAAACACGTGGGACGGAATCGACGCTTTCGCGCCTCTGACAACGGGCGCGGCAGGGTCAATTCGGCGTCCCCTCAGGAGGCAACAAGATGAACCGCAGGTCCAAGAAGAAGGTGGTCGCCGCCGTGCTCGGAGTGCTGCTGGCCCTGTCAGCCGTCACGGCCGCGGTGGCGTATTTCACCGGCGCCGCTGGCAGCGGTACCGGTTCAGGGACGGTCGGCTCCTCGAGCGCGTGGACCGTCGCCATGGGCACCCCGACCTGGTCGGGCACCCTGACCGCGCTGTATCCCGGCGCCACCAACGACACCGAGCTGATGCCCTTCACCGTGACGAACACCGGTGGTGGCCATCAGGCGGTCACGAACCTCACCGCCGTGCTTCCGGCCGAGACCAACGGAGACGCGGAGACCGCGGCCGGCGCCGACATCCCCGGCTGCCTCGCCGCGTGGTTCACCCCCACGCTCGACAGCGGCAACCCGGCCCTGCCGGACGACATCGCAGGCGGAGGCACGTACACCGGCAAGGTCGACCTGATCATGCAGGACGTGAACGCGAATCAGAACCCTTGCCAGGGCAAGTCGCCGGCCGTCACGGTCACGGCTTCGTAAACAGTCAACCCACTAACGCTCGCGCTGGGACGGTCCTTCGGGCACCGTCCCAGCGCGGCTTGCGTTGCCGATGCAAGCCGGGCGGGACATGAAGAACCTTCTCAACACAACCTCGAAGATCGTCACCCGCGCCATCCCGGCGACGGCGATCGCAGCAATCGCAGCGCTCTCACTGGCCGCGCTTTCCCTGGGGGCATATACGGGCTATACAGCGAAGGCGAATCGCCGCCACAAGCCGACCTTCAAGGTCACGGCCACACCGGCGAAAGACACCATCTCCGCCGGTTCCACGGCCGGCTACAGACTTTGGGTTCGCCGTCACCGTTTCCCGTGGGCCATCAATTTCAGTCTCGGACGCTCGCTGCCACGGGGCGCGATCGGTCACTTCACGGTGCGCCGTACGTTCAAGTCGCGCTCGACGCTCACGATCCGGACGCGGGGCTGGACCCCGCCGGGCGTGTATCACGTGACGCTGCGCGCCCGACACGGCCGGGTGATCAAGCGGATGACGCTCACTCTGACCGTCGCCGGCCCCTCGCCCGGCGGAGGCACCGCGCCCCTTGACATCCCGCGATTCTCGATCACCGGCAACCCCACCGCTCCGCTCCAGCCCGGTGTGCCGGAGGGCATCAACCTCCAGATCAGCAACCCGAACACGGTGCCAATCGTCATCTCGGGCCTGACCGCGAGCGTGCGATCGATCGGGGCACCCGAAGCTACCCCCTCGCTCCCCTGCACGCTGAGCGACTTCTCGATGCAGCAGTACTCCGGCCCGCTCCCTCTGACCGTTCCCGCCTCGAGCACAATGAGCCTGGCCCAGCTCGGCGCATTGTCCGCGGAGTGGCCGCAGGTCTCGATTATCAATCGCCCCACTGACCAGGACGGCTGCCAGGGGGCGACGGTGACGCTCGCTTACAGCGCGGGCGCCACGCTTGGATGAGACGGCTCCGCCGCTCTCTCGCTCGCCTGCTGCTGCTTGCGCTGGTGCTCGTCGGAGCCGGCGCGGCGCTGGCGTACTTTGTCAGCACTGGCGCGGGCACCGCCAGCGCGAGCGTGGGCTCGCTGAGCGCACCCTCGATCACCGCCGCGACCCCGGGTGCGGGGACCGTCTCGCTGACCTGGAGCGGCGTCACCGCGCCTCCGGGCGCCGCGGTCACCTACTATGTGACCCGCGCGGGGGGCACGGTCGGCGGCAACTGCCCGAGCTCGGCGGCTACCGCCACAACCGGCACGAGCTGCACCGACTCGGGACTGACGAAGGGCTCGTACACGTACACGGTCACGGCGGTGTGGCAGTCGTGGACCGCGACCGGCGCCAGCAGCCAGGCCACTCTGAGCTCGGGCGCGCTCAGCCAGTTCCTCGTCACGGCGCCGAGCACCGCCACCGCCGGCAGCGCATTCAGCGCCACGCTCACCGCGGAGGACGCACAGGGCAACACCGTGACGAGTTACAGCGGTGCTCAGGCGATCGGGTTTTCGGGGCCGTCGAACGCGCCGAGCGGCGCCGCCCCGACCTACCCGGCGTCGGTCACCTTCACGAACGGCGTCGGTAACGGCTCGATCACGCTGTTCGACGCTCAGACGACCACGATCACCGCGAACCAGAGCGGGGTCACCGGAACCTCGGGCAACATCACGGTCAAAGCGGGCGCGAACCACCAGATCGCCGCCAGCGCCGCGACGCCGCAGACCGCGGGCACCGCGTTCACCGTGACGCTGACAGCTCAGGACACGTGGGGAAACCCGACCGGCAACCTCGCGGGAAACAAGAACATCACCTTCTCGGGACCGTCCAAATCGCCGGGCAACAACTCGCCCACGTTTCCGGCGACCGCGACGTTCACGGCCGGCACGGCTACCGCCTCGGTCACGCTCTACGACGCCCAGACCACGACGATCACCGCCAACGACACGACCGACGGCCTCACGGGTGTCGCGAGCGGCAACGTCGTCGTCGGCCCCGCCGCCGCGAGCACGTTCACGATCCCCACTCCCGCGACCCAGACCGCCGCGATCGCGTTCAACGTGACGCTGACCGCGTTCGACGCGTACGGCAACACCGCGATCGGCTACACCGGCGCCAAGACGATCACGTTCTCCGGTCCGGCGAAGTCGCCGAACGGCACGTCGCCGACCTACCCCGGCTCGGTCGCGTTCACGAACGGCGCGGCCACCGCCTCGATCACCCTGGTCGACGCGCAGACCACGGCGCTGACGGCGACCCAGGGCTCGGTGACCGGGGCCACCGGCAGCTTCACCGTCACCGCCGGATCCGCGACCAACTTCAGCATTTCCACGCCGGCAACCCAGACGGCCGGGGCAGCGTTTAATGTGACCCTGACGGGGCAGGACACGGACGGCAACACCGTGACCGGCTACACCGGCCCGAAGACGATCACGTTCTCGGGGCCGGGACAGTCCCCCAGCGGCACCGCCCCCACCTACCCCGCGTCCGTCACGTTCACCAACGGCGTCGGCACAGCGTCGATCACGCTCGTCGACGCGCAGAGCACCACGGTGACCGCGACGCAGGGCTCGACGACCGGCACGACCGGCAGCTTCACCATCAACCCAGCGGCCGTGAACGCCCTGGCCTTCACCTCCGCGGCGGTGTCAGGGACGACGTCCACCACCGCGACCCTCGGACCGATCACCGTCCAGGAGCAGGATCGCTACGGCAACCCGACGACGACGGCAGAGACTGTGAACCTGTCCTCGACATCCGCCAAGGGCGTGTTCTCAGCCACCCAGGGCGGCAGCAACGTCACGTCGGTCACGATCCCCGCCGGCCAGTCGTCCGTGAACTTCTACTACGGCGATCAGAACGCCGGCACGCCGACGATCACCGCCGCCAAGGGCGGACTGACGAGCGCGACCCAGCAGGAGACGATCACAGTTGCGCCCGCGGGCCTCGCGATCACGCTCACCCCGACGAGCAACGGCACGCTCACCTGCCAGCCGATCGCCGCCACCTACTCGTGCCTGATCTACGGGCTCGGCGCGGGCGGCTCCGCGACGTTCACCGTCTCGTTCGAGACCGCGACCGGGGCTCCCGCTGTCTACAGCACGACACAGTCTTCGACGATCACGGAGACGGGCAACGACACCGGCACCGTGTCGATCGCCGCGGGCGCCTCGAGCTCCAACCCCAACACGCTGGCGGTCTCGGCCGGCAACCCCGTCGCCGAGTCCACCCTGACGTTCGGTCCCTACACGCTGAACGTCTATGCGCTGGGCCTCTAGCGATAGCCGAGCTCGGTCGGGTAGGTCCGCCTGTAGTTGCGCTGCTCCTTGAGGACCTTGGCCACGTAGTCGCGCGTCTCGGGAAACGGAATCTCCGGGATCGTCAGCGCGTGACCGTCTCGGCGCGCCTCCGCGATCCAGCGGTCGACGTTCGCCTCGCCGCCGTTATAGGCCGCGAGCGCGAGCATCTTGTTGCCGCCGTACTCGTCGAGCAGATAGCGCAGGTAGTAGCTGCCGTACGCGATGTTGACGTCCGGCTCGGAGAGGTCGGAGACCTGGAACGTGGTCCCGCCCGACCGTCGCGCGAGGAACTCGGCCGTCTGCGGCAGGATCTGCATCAGCCCGACCGCCCCGGCCGCCGAGGTGCGCGGATCAAACTTGGTCTCGGCGTAGATGACCGCGGCGATCAGGGCTGGGTCGAGATGCTTCTCGGCCGCCTGCTCTCGGATCACGTCCGAGTAGGACAGAGGCAGCGTGAACTCATTGACTGCGCGGCGAAACAACGGCACCGCCAGCACCACCCCGACCGCCCCGACGGCGACGGTCAGGAAGACCAAGATGGCGCGGCGCCTGCGGGCCGCCGCCTGCCGGCGGCCGGCGCCTCCGCGCCTCGGAGCACTCCCGCCCCGACGGGTCGCTGTTGCGGTCGATGGAGTCATGTGCCGACGCTCAGCTTCTCAAGGACGCCCGACAGCTTCGCCTCGAGTTGCTCGGCCGTTCCATCGTTGACGACCACATATGTCGCTCTCTGCGCCTTTTCCTGCTGCGAGAGCTGCCTGGCGGAGCGCTCCTTAAGCGCTTGATGGCCGCGAGCTCCGGCGCGCTGCGCCATCAGCTCCTCCTCCGCGATCACCGCGATCGTTGCATCGAAGATGCCCTCCATCCCGGCCTCGAACAGTAACGGCACCTCGACCACCACTGCGCGGGGAACCGGAGAGGCATCCTCTAGCCCCCGGCGCCACGCGGTCACGCGCTCGCCGACCTTCGGCCACAGCAGCCCCTCGAGCCAGGCACGATCCTCCCCGGTCGCGAACGCCCGCCTCGCGACGGCCGCGCGGTCGACGACACCACCCGGCGCCACCGATTCGCCGAACCGGGCCGTGACCGCTTCCCTGACCTCCGGGCTGTCGTACAGGTCGTGGACGACGCGGTCGGTCGAGAGCACGGCCGCGCCCAGCCGCTCGAGCGCCTCGAGGGCGGTCGACTTTCCGGCGCCGATCCCGCCCGTCAGCCCGACGAACGGGACCTTCAGGCTGACGCGTCCTCCGACGCCACGGGCTCGGCGGCGGCTGCCGGCTCGTCGGCGGCTTGCGGCTCTGCGGCGGCTTCCGGCTCTGCGGCGGCTTCCGGCTCTGCGGCGGCTTCCGGCTCTGCGGCGGCCTCCGGCTCTGCGGCGGCCTCCGGCTCTGCGGCGGCCTCCGGCTCTGCGGCGGCCTCCGGCTCTGCGGCGGCCTCCGGCTCTGCGGCGGCCTCCGGCTCTGCGGCGGCCTCCGGCTCTGCGGCGGCCGCCGGCTCCTCCGCGGCTGGAGCGTCCTCCGCCATCTCCAGCTCGTCCGCCACGGCGGACTCAGCGTCCTCTGAGGCTGAGGCGTTGGCCTCTTCTGAGTCGGCTGCTCGCGTAGTCTCATCCATCAACTCGGCATCGGCCTCGAGCGCCGCAGCCGAATCGGAAGGGGCCAACGGCCCTGCGTCGTCGCCGGCAAACACCTCCTCCGAGAGACCGAGCTCGGGCATGTCGTCGAGGTCGGCGCCATCGCCCTCCGCCGGCGGCACGATCGGCCGCACCGGGAGAACCTGGCCCTCGACCCGCTTGATCGACAGCGAGAGCCGCCGGCGCTCGGAGTCGATCTCGAGGATCTTCACCCGCACAGGATCGCCGGGTTGAATGATCTCCCGCGGATTCTCGACGTGGTGCTGGGCGAGCTCAGAGATGTGAACGAGTCCCTCGACGCCGTCGAGGATCTCGACGAACGCCCCGAAGGTGACGACCTTCGTCACCACACCCTCGAGCTCGTCGCCGATGTTGTAGGTGTCCACGACGCGCTGCCACGGGTCTTCCTGGGTCTGCTTGAGCCCCAGCGAGATCCGTTGCCGGTCGCGGTCGATGTCGAGCACCTTGACGCTCACGGTGTCGCCGATCGAGAGGATCTCGCTCGGGTGGTTGACGTGCGACCACGACAGCTCGGAGATGTGGATCAGGCCGTCGATGCCGTCGAGGTCGACGAACGCGCCGAAGTCGACGATGTTCGAGATCGTGCCCTCCACGACCTGGCCCGGCTGGAGCCGGTCGAGGATTCGCTCACGGTCCTCCTTGCGCTGCTCCTCGAGCACGGCCCGCCGCGAGAGCACGACGTTGTTGCGCGAGCGGTTGAGCTCGATCACCTTGCACTCGATCCCCTCGCCCATGTACTCGTCGAGGTTCGGAACCCTGCGGATGTCGACCAGCGACGCGGGCAGGAAGCCGCGGACCCCGAGGTCGATGATCAGGCCGCCCTTGACGACCTCGATCACGGTCCCCTGGACGGGCTCTCCGGATTCGGCGGCGGCCTCGATCCTGCGCCACGCCTTCTCGAATCGGGCGCGCTTCTTGGAGAGAATCAACCGCCCGTCCTGGTCCTCCTTGGTCAGGACCAGGGCGTCGACCTCTTCGCCGAGGGTCACCTCCTCGCCGGGATCGACGGACTTGCGGATCGAAAGCTCGCTCGAGGGGATGACCCCCTCGGACTTGTAGCCGATGTCCACCAGCACTTCGTCGTTGTCGATGCGGACGACGTGGCCGGTGACGACATCGCCTTCCTGGAAGGGATGGAGCGTCGCGTCGTAGTTGGGGACGATCTGGCCGTCGATCTCGAGCAGCAGACCGTTCGACCCTTCCACGACCTTCGCATTGGACTGGTCTGCGGGGGGCGTCAGGGTGGTGGTTGAAGACATGTGTCGTCGGAGGATAGCCGCCTCGTGCGATTCGTATCATCAACTGTCCGATGCCCAGCCGAGCGACCAAGCGGGGCGATCAGCGTACGCCGCTCGATCGTGATTGCGATGTGCTGATTTGTGGAGCGAGTTTCGCCGGCCTCGCGGTCGCGCGCGAGCTCGCATCCAGCGGAGCCGAGGTGCTCGTGATCGACCGTTACGAGATCGGCGAGCGCCAGACCTCAGCGTGCGGGATCCCGACCACGTGGCTCACCGCGATGGGCCTGGAAGACTCTCTCCGGCAGACGTTCGGGGAGCTCGTGATCCACACCCCGCACGCCAAGGTTCGCTACGACCTCCCGTGGACGTTCTCGACGTTCGACTACCGGACGCTCTGCCTGCTGCTCGCCGACCAGGGCTCGTTCGAGTTCGAGACGGCGAAGGTCGACGGCCGCACGGGCTCGTGCGTGAAGACCGATCGCGGGGAGCTGCGCGCGCCGCTGATCGTCGACGCACTCGGGTGGCGCCGCGTGCTCGGGCACGGTCAGAACATCCAGCCGCCCGACGCCCTGCTCTCGCGCGGACTCGAGGTTCACCCGTTCGGGTCCGGCGACGATCTCGAGGTCTGGATCGACCGCGGCTACGTGCCCGCCGGGTACGGCTGGAGCTTTCCCGCCGACGGTGAGATGCGGATCGGCGTGGGCTCGTTCGATCCCCGCTACCACGTGCGCGACCCGACCGTCCGGCTCGCCCGCGATCTCGGCGCCGACACCGTCCGCTACCAGGGCAACTGGATCCCCCACGCGCTGCGCGACGCGACCGAGGACGGCGTGTTCTTCGCCGGCGACTCCGCCGGCCACTGCCTGCCGCTGACCGCCGAGGGGATCCGTACGGCGCTCTACTTCGGCATCGCCTGTGGCCGCGAGCTGCGCGCCGTGCTCTCGGGAGCGCAGAGCCGCGAACAGGCGCTCGCGCGCTACCACGAGTTCTCCGCCTCCCACTCGTTCCCGTTCCGATCGCTCCTGCGCGTCCAGCGCCTGGTCCCTCGCGTCGCGCCGCGGCTGCTCGCGGGCGCGCTGCAGGCGATGGAGGCCAAACGGTTCGTCGACTGGTCGTTCAACCACTATCTGAACATCGCCCACCCGGACTTCGCGAGCGTCGGGGCGATCCCCCGGCGGGCGCGGACGCGGGTCGCCTCGGCGGCTTAGCGCGGGCGGGGCTGTCGACTCCCGGCCCGCGGACGCTGCGCGCCCGCAGCTCTTGCGAGCGGTCGGCTCGGTAAAGGGCAGCAGGGAGGGGTGGCTGAGGGCGCCGGGGGATTCCGGCGCTCAGGCAGGCGTACGTGGCGAGCTTGCGCCGAGAGTGCGTCGAGAGTGTCACGGGGATGGTGCATAACGCGTCAACACCGGCGCCAGATCCGAGCCCTGTCGTATTGAGCACACTCCTCGTGCACAATCCGACAGGCCTCGCCTCCGCGGCCGGGATTGTCGTGTTGTGCACCATCGAAACCGCCCCCGACCGCGCCCGCTCCCGTCCCAGCGCCGTTTACCGGCCCGCTCGCCATTCAGAGGCGACGAGCGCCAAAAAGCGCGCGCGAGCCCTGAGTCGACAGCCCCTGCCCGCACCCCGCGCGCCGCTTATTTCGCCGCCAGCCAGTCCGGTCCGATCCCCGCATCCACCGCCAGCGGCGGATCCATCTCGAACGCGCCCGCCATCTGCTCGGTGGCGATCTCCTTGACGCGCTCCGCCTCGTCGGCCGGGCCCTCGAACAGCAGCTCGTCGTGGATCTGCAGGACCAGTCGCGTCTTCAGCCCGGCCTCGGCGAGCGCCTGGTCGCAATGGACCATCGCCACCTTCATGATGTCCGCCGCCGTCCCCTGGATCACCATGTTGACGGCGAACCGCTCGCCCTGCCTGCGCAGCTCCCACCGGCGCGCCCGGAGCTCGGGCACCTGGCGCCGGCGACCGAACAACGTCGAGACGTACCCGTGCTCCGTGCCCTGCTCGATCGTCTCCTCGATGAACCGGCCGACCGCGGGAAAGCCCGCGAGGTAGCGCTGGATGAACTCGTCGGCTTCGGACTGGGGGATGTCGAGCCGGTCGGCCATCCCGTACGCCGACAGGCCGTAGACGATCCCGTAGTTGATCATCTTCGACTTCGAGCGCATCCCCGGGTCGATCTGATCCGGCGTGACGTTGAACACGCGGCAGGCGGTGGCGGTGTGGACGTCCTCGCCCCGGCGGAAGATCTCCTTGAGGACGTCCTCGCCGGCGATGTGGGCCAGCAGCCGGAGCTCCACCTGGGAGTAGTCCGCCGAGACGAGCAGGTTGCCCGGCTCGGCCACGAAGCACGCACGGATCTCACGGCCCAGCTCGGTCCGGATGGGGACGTTCTGGAGGTTGGGGTTGTTGGACGACAGCCGGCCGGTGGTCGCGGTCGTCTGGCTGAATGTCGTGTGCAGCCGGCCGTCCGCGCCGATGTAGTCGGGGAGCGCGTCGAGGTACGTCTGGGCGAGCTTCGTGAGCTCGCGGAAGCGCTCGATCTTCGGGATCACCTCGTGCTCTTGCCGGATCGCCTGGAGCACCCGGGCGTCGGTCGAGTAGCCGGTCTTCCCGCGGCGCTTGCGCGAGAGGCCGAGCTTCCCGAACAGGATCTCCTCGAGCTGCTTGGGAGAGCCGATCACGAACTCCTCGCCGGCGAGGTCGAAGATCTCCTGCTCGAGCGCGTCGGCCTCGGCCTTCACCCGGGCCGAGATCTCGCGCAGGCGATCGGTGTCGAGCCTGACACCGGCCACCTCCATGTTGCGCAGGACGCGGACCAGCGGCAGCTCCACGTCGTCCAGCAGGTCGGTCAGCCCGCGCCCGCGGATCTCCTCCCGCTGCCACGCCGCAAGCGCGGCGACGAGCACGGCGTCGCTGGCGGCCGGATCGTCGATGTCCGTGGCCAGCCCCCGCTCCTCGCACAGCTCGCGGAACGGGTAGCCACGGCGCGCCGGCTCGAGCAGGTAGGCGGCGACCTCGGTGTCGTGCGCGAGGTTCTCCGGCACCGTCATCAGCGACTTGGCGTCGTGCGCCACGGTCGGCCTCGAGCCGATCGCCTCGACCAGCGGCTCGGGTCCGCTCGACTGACCGCCCAGCACCTGAGCCCCGCCCTGATACACGCCGAAACGCCAGCCCTCCTCGGCGGCGAACAGCACTCCCTCCGGGATCTCGGGCGCCCTCACGGCGACCGCGACCTCCCGCTCCGGCAGTCTCGCCACGTCCTGCACCGTCCCCTCGCGCAGGCGGGCGGTGAGCGAACGCTCTGCCTCTGGCGCCGGCGCGGCGGCGTCCGCCGAGCCGAGTGCCTCCTCGAGCCGGCGCAGCGGCTCGCGCAGCTCGAAGCGCCGGAACACGTCCCGCAGCCTCGAGCGGTCGGGATCGCTGGAGACGAACTCGGCGAGCTCGAGCTCGAGGGGTATGTCCCGCTTGGCGGTGGCGAGCTGCTTGGAGAGCCTCGCGTCGTCGGCGTGCTCGATCAGGTTCTGCTTACGCTTCGCGCCGCTGATCTCATCGACGTGGTCGAGGACCCCCTCCAGCGAGCCGAACCGCTGCAGAAGCTCGGCGGCGGTCTTGTCGCCGATACCGGGAACGCCGGGGATGTTGTCACTGGTGTCGCCCTTGAGGCCGATGAAGTCGGGGATCAGCTCGGGCGGGACGCCGTAGCGGTCGACCACGCCGTCGCGGTCGTAGACGCGCGTGTCGGTGATCCCGCGGCTCGTGGTCATGATCTTGATCCCGTTGTCGACGAGCTGGTAGGCGTCGCGGTCGCCGGTCACGACCATCACCGGGATCGGCGGCTCGGCCTCCCTGGCGGTTTCCGCGATCGAGGCGATCACGTCGTCGGCCTCGAATCCCTCGACCGAGAGGTTCCGGTAGCCGAACGCCTCGACCAGCGGCGCGAGGTGCGGCCACTGCTCCTTGAGCAGGTCCGGACGGCTCGAGCGCTGCGCCTTGTAGTCGGCGTAGACCTCCCGGCGCCCCGTGTATCCGGCGTCCCACACCACGACCGTCGCTTTCGGGCCGTAGTCGGTCAGGATCTTCACGAGCATCGACGCGAACCCGAAGATCGCGTTCGTCGGCTCGCCGGTCGAAGTCGCGATCGACTCGGGGAGCGCGAAGAACGCCCGGTACGCGAGGCTGTTGCCATCGATCAGGAAGAGCTCTTCTGCCATCTCTATTCAGGCTATCTCGGCGCGGCGCGGATGAAGATGTTCCGGGGGCGCATGCGCCCCCGGCAGCCGCGCGCATGCGCGCGGCTGGGCCGGCGTGCATGCACGCCGGCCGTCACTAAGATGCCCTCCCCCGTGGCCAGCACTCCCAGCGCCCAGTACAGCCTCACCCTCCGGGTCGAGATCGACCACCGGCCGGGGATGCTCGGGAAGGTGGCGAGCGCGATCGGCGGCGCCGGCGGCACGATCGGCGCCGTCGACCTGGTGGCAGTCGACTCCCGGCACACGATCCGCGACATCACGGTCGAGACGAGCGACTCCTCGGACTGGCCGCGGCTGACCGAGGCGGTCGAGACGATCGACGGCGCGAATGTCCTCGACACCACCGACCGGACGTTCATGCTCCACGTCGGAGGCAAGATCGAGATCCAGAACAAGAGCCCGTTGAAGACGCGCGACGACCTGTCGATGGCCTACACGCCGGGCGTCGCACGCGTCTGCACGGCGATCGAGCGCGATCAGGACAAGGCGTTCCAGTTCACGATCAAGCGCAACACCGTGGCGGTCGTCTCAGACGGGACGGCCGTCCTCGGTCTCGGCGACATCGGCCCCCGCGCGGCGATGCCGGTGATGGAGGGCAAGGCGATGCTGTTCAAGGAGTTCGGCGGGGTCGACGCCTTTCCGTTGTGCCTGGACACGCGCGACCCCGACGAGATCGTGGCGGTCGTCCGCGCGGTGGCGCCGGGGTTCGGAGGCATCAACCTCGAGGACATATCGGCGCCACGGTGCTTCGAGATCGAGGAACGGCTGAAGGCGGCGCTCGACATCCCCGTCTTCCACGACGACCAGCACGGGACGGCGGTCGTCGTCCTGGCGGCGTTGCTGAACGCCCTCACGCTCACGGGACAGCGGATCGAGAACATCCGGATCGCGATCGTCGGCATGGGCGCCGCCGGCGTCGCCGTCACGCGCATTCTGCTGGCCGCCGGCGCGCGCCACATCATCGGGTGCGACTCCCGCGGGGCGCTGTTCGTCGGGCGCAAGGACTACGCGGACGGCACGATGGATCCGGTCAAGCGGGCCGTCGCCGAGGCGACGAATCCGGAGAGACGGGCTGGCGCCGTTGCGGACGTGTTGGAGGGCGCCGACCTGTTCCTCGGCCTGTCGGGGGGGCGCGTGATCGACGCGTCGGCACTCGCCGCCATGAATCCCGACCCGATCGTGTTCGCCATGGCCAACCCCACTCCCGAGGTCGCGCCGGAGGCGGCCGCGAAATATGCCCGGGTAGTCGCCACCGGTCGGTCGGACTACCCCAACCAGATAAACAACGTGCTGTGCTTCCCGGGGATCTTCCGCGGGGCACTCGACGTCCGCGCCGCCCAGATCACGGAGGAGATGAAGATGGCGGCCGCCCGCGCCATCGCCGACATCGTGTCCACCGAGGAGCTTCGGGAGGACTACATCATCCCTTCCGTGTTCAATCGCGAGGTGGTGGGCGCGGTGGCGAGCGCGGTCGCCGACGAGGCGCGGGAGAGCGGCACGGCGGAGGCGGGCTCCGAGATGGGGTTCGCGTCGACCGAAGAGTTCGGGGTGCTGCCCGGGCGCTAGGTGGCGCCTTGGTCACGCCGTGGCGCGCTCGTGTGGCGCCGGCGTGAAAAAACACGGCGCGTCAGCGCTTTGCTTTTCGCCGACGCCCGGAAGCCGCCGGAGAGGCCGACCGGTTGCTCTTTTGGGCATTCCAGCCGGAAGCGACGATGCTCTCGCACGCCGATCTCCCTCTTGCGCGCTCTGCAGGGGTAACGGGGGCAAAGCCGGTCTCCTCGATCACGATTGCGGTCAGGTCTCGATGTGGGTCGGCCAGGGAGCAGACGTGCGTGGAATCGGGTATCGCTGCTGCGCGCTCGTAGCCCCAGAGGTAACCGACGTTAAGGCGGTTAGCAGACCACACCAGGCATTCGGTCCTCACGTCCAGGCTTCCCGAGTTGAAGATGATCTGCGTCGCGTAGCCGTCATACACCGTGCAGGTGGTAGGGCCAGACGAAGAGACCGGTAGCGGAGCGGGCAGCACGGACGTCGGGGCAACCGTGGGATGCGATGACGACGAATCCGTCGAGAGGACTGACCCAACCGGCGAACTCTCGGTCATCGGCCGGTGCGAGCCGCCGCAGCCGGCAAGGGCTGAACTCAAGGCGACCAGCGCCACATAGGACAGCCGCCGGATCACGGCTCCATTATCCAACCCAACGTACTGTTGGCGGGAGTCAGCTTGGACCGTGCTTGCGCCTCGGCAGCCGCCCCTCCACCGTCCACTTCGACCCCGGCCGCCCCGGCAGCAGGAGCGCGAGCAGCAGTCCGATGGCTGAGAGGATCAGACCGAACGCGAGCCCGAGCCGCTCACCGTAGCCCTTGCGCTCGGTCAGCCAGGATGCGGTGACCGCCGAGATCAGCCACACGAACGTGAGGTAGAGAGCCTTCGCGCCGATGCTCGCGTAGACGATCATGTGCCCAGGTACGCTCGTTGTACGGCGGGGTCCTGGCGCAGCTGGTCCGAATCGTTGGCCAGCACCACCTGCCCGGTCTCGAGCACGTAGCCGCGCTTGGCGAGGTCGAGCGCGTAGTTCGCGTTTTGCTCCACGAGCAGGATCGCCACGCCCTGACGGTTGATCTCGGCGATCGTCTCGTAGATGCGCTGCACGAGGATCGGCGCGATCCCCATCGAGGGCTCGTCGAGCATCAGTAGCTTCGGGCTGGCCATCAACGCGCGGCCTATCGCGAGCATCTGCTGCTCGCCTCCCGACATCGTTCCCGCCTTCTGGCGCTCGCGCTCCTTCAGCCGCGGAAACAGCTCGAACACGCGCTCGAGATCTTCCCTGACGCCATCTCCCTGGCGCCGAAACGCCCCGAGTTCGAGGTTCTCGCGGACGGTCATTCGCGCGAAGCAGTGGCGCCCCTCAGGCGACAGGGCGATCCCGCGGCTGACGATCTCGTGGGCCGGGACGCGCGTTATGTCCTCGCCGGCGAACGTGATCTTCCCCGAGCGGGCGGGAGTGAGGCTCGTGATCGAACGCAGGGTGGTCGACTTCCCGGCGCCGTTTGAACCGATCATCGTCACGACCTCGCCCTCTTCGACCTTCAGCGATACGCCGCGCAGCGCCTCGATCGCTCCATAGAAGGTGTGGATGTCCTCGACCTCCAGGAGCGCCATCAGCCCTGCTTTCCGAGATAGGCCTCGATCACGCGCGGGTTCGCGCGGACCTCAGCCGGCGGCCCCTCGGCGATCTTCTCGCCGTGGTCGAGCACCGTAACGCGCTCCGACACGCCCATCACAACCTTCATGTCGTGCTCGATAAGGAGAATCGTGAGCTCGAGATCCTTGCGCATCTTGCGCATGAACTCGGTCAGCGCGGTGGACTCCTGCGGGTTCATGCCGGCGGTCGGCTCGTCGAGCAGCAGCAGCCTGGGGTCGGAGGCGAGTGCGCGCGCAATCTCGACCCGGCGCTGATCGCCGTAGCTCAGGTTGGTCGCCAGCTGGCCGAACTGCCGTCGCTTGAGGCCGACGTAGGAGAGCGTCTCAGCGGCGCGCTCCTCGACCCCCCGCTCCTCCGCGCGCACCCATGGCGCGCGCGTGATGGCACCGAACACGCCCGCTCGCATCCTGCAGTGACGCCCGACGACCACGTTCTCCAGCGCAGTCATCGCGGCGAACAGGCGGATGTTCTGAAACGTCCGGGCGACACCCAGCTTCGTGATCTTGTCGGGCCGGGAGTTGGTGATGTCGCGGTCGACGAACACGATCCGTCCGCTCGTCGGCTTGTACAGCCCGGTGAGCATGTTGAAGAAAGTCGTCTTGCCGGCGCCGTTGGGTCCGATGATCGAGACGATCGACCCGAGCGGGATGTCGATCGAGACGTCGTTGACCGCGCGCAGACCGCCGAACTCCTTGCACACCTGTTCGGCGCGGAGGATGGCACCAGCGGTGGAGGCCTCCGTCGCCGGCGGCGCCTGCGCGCTCACGGGGCCGCCTCCCCAGGCTCGACGGCGGTCCAGGCCGTTCCGGGCTCCTCCAGCTCGAGCTCGCCGATCCCCCGGGTCAGCTCGAGTTTTCGGCGGCGCTCAGGGATCAGTCCCTGCGGGCGCAGGACCATCACGAGCACAAGGAGGAACCCGAAGATGCTCACCTGGAGCTCGGTCAGGTTGAAGTTCAAGCCGAAGTCGCCGGGCAAGCCGTTGAGCACGTCGGGGATCAGGTAGTAGTTGATGTTGGCCAGCAGCAACGCGCCGAGGAACACCCCCCAGATTGAGCCCAGGCCGCCGAGGATCACCATCGAGAGAACGAAGATCGAGAAGCCGAACTGGAACTCGCCGGCGTCGATCAGCGTCGTGTAGGCCCCGAGGAAGGCGCCGGCGATGCCGCCGAACGCGGCGCCCAGCGCGTAGGCGAGCAGCTTCGTCTTGACGAGCGGAATCCCCATCGAGACAGCCGCGACCTCGTCCTCGCGCAGCGCGACCCATGCCCGTCCGAGGCGCGAGTCGCGCACCCGGAAGTTGACGAACAGCGTGAGCAGGACGAGCGCGAAGATCGTGTAGTACCAGGGTCTGATGTCTAACTGGGAGAACATGCCGATCCCCGGCAGGTAGGGGGCGTCGGTGCCGCTGATTCCGAGCTCACCACCCGTCAGCGGCATTCCGAAGACCTTGATCTGAGGTCCGTTGAGCGCGATCACGCGGACGATCTCGCCGAACGCGAGGGTTACGATCGCGATGTAGTCGCCGCGCAGGCGCAGCGTCGGCACGCCGATGATCGCGCCGGCGAATGCGGTCAACAGCCCGGCGCAGATCAGGATCAGCACGAAGTTCAGGTGGATCCCGGGAAGCGTGCCCGTGGGGCCGTGCACGAGGATGTGCACGCTGGCCTTGTAGAAGAAGCCACTGCCGAGCCAGCCGAAGGCGTATGAGCCGAGCGCGAAGAACGCGACGTAACCGAGGTCGAGCAGGCCGGCGAAGCCGACGACGATGTTCAGGCCGAGCGCGAACATGACGTAGGTCAGCGACAGGATCTCCGTGTTGACGAAGTTGCTCGTGTTCGAGAAGAGCTGCGGCAGGATCAGACCGAATCCGATCAGCAGCACGGCCAGGGCGCGTGACCACCACGGGGGCAGCCGTCGCTCGATCGCCGCTCGCCATTCGCGCAACTGGGCGAGCAGCTCGTTCACCCGGCCTCCCTCGTCTCCTCGCCGAGCAGCCCGCGCGGCCGCAGGACCATGACCACGATCAGGTAGCCGAACACGATCACCGGCGTCCACTGGGGGCCGAACGGCGGGCTACGCGAGTCGGAGATCTGCTGGATCACGCCGATGATCAGGCCGCCGAGCACCGCCCCGCGGATGTTTCCGATTCCGCCCATGACCGCGGCGGTGAACGCGATCAGACCCGCCTCGAAACCCTGTAGGTAGTTGATGGTGGTCTCGTACAGGGCGTAGATGAGCCCCGCGGCGCCCGCCAGGGCCCCGCCGATCAGGAACGTGAGCGAGATCGTCGTGTCGACGTTGATGCCCATCAGCCGTGCGGCCTCAGGGTCCTGGGCCGTGGCCCGCATCGCCCGTCCCATCCGGGTGCGGCCGACGAACCACGTCAGCAGGATCACGAGCGGCACCGTTACGCCGATCGCGAGCACGTCGCGGCGATGGATCGCCACACCCGGAGATCGAGAAGACGACGTCGTTGCCGCGGATCAGGTCCGAGACTCCGGCCGGGGCTCCCCCGATCCAGAGCAGCCCGACGTTCTGGAGGATGAACGAGAACCCGACGGCGGTGATCAGTGGCGCGAGCTTTGGCGCATTCCGAAGCGGCCGGTAGCCGACCCGCTCGATCAGCACGTTCAGGGCGCCGCAAACGGCCATCGAGACGAGTAGCGCCGCCGCGAGGCCAAAGATCACGCCGAATGTCCCGGTCGCCAGAGTCAGACCGATCCCTGCCCAGAAGCCGGCCGCGGTCAGCGAGCCGATCATGAACACGTCGCCGTGCGCGAAGTTGATCAGCTCGATGATCCCGTAGACGAGCGTGTAGCCGATCGCGATCAGGGCCCAGATCGCGCCGTTCGAGATGCCCTGGAAAAGGTTGGTTCCGATGTACGAGAGGTCGTGGACAGTCGTCGCGTGGCCATTGACGAAGGCCGGATACCCCGACACCAGGTCGTGAATGGCGTAGTAGACCGGCAGCACCGCGAGCGCGACGATCAGACCCCATTTCCCCGCGAAGTGCCGAATGGACACGAGGACGGGATGGGCGGCCGCCGAGGCGGCCTTGGGAGCGAGCGAGCCAGCTTCCATATGGCCGAGCCTAACGCCGGAGCGGGGCCGCGGCAACGGCCCCGCTCTCGGTCAATGTCAGCCGGTGATCGACTTGATGTAGAGCGGATTACCGTCCGAGCCGACCTTGTACAGGCCGTATTGCTTCAGCGTCGTGTCACCGTTGGCGTCGAACCCGTAGGTCCCGATCGCGCCGTGGTAGTCCTTGGTCGCGAACAGCGCGGCGAGGACCGCCGCCTTGTCGTTGCCCTTGGACCCGAGCTTCGCGATCGTGTCCAGCCCGAGCTTCATCGCCTCGTAACCGTAGATCGAGTATGGATCGGGGTTCGAGACCCCGTACTTGGCCTTGTAGGCGGCGAGGAACTGCCGGCCGCCTGGGTAGGAGGTGAGCCCCTGCGTCGCCACCGTGCATTGGAACCGCGGCGCGATGCTCGCGGGGAACCCGCCCGTTTTCGGATTGGTCACCCCTCCGGAGCAGACGCCGTCGCCGCCGAAGATCTTGGCGGTCGGGATCGCGGAGTTGATGTCCTTGACCAGCTCCACCTCGCCGGGCGGGTTGAAGCCGGTGTAGACGCAGTTGACACCGGCCGCCTGGAGCGACGACGCGTACGCCCGGTAGTTGGGCGCCGTCGGGTCCAGCCCCGTGCCGCTTGATCCGCTCGTGCCCTCCAACGTGATCCCGTAGTCGCCGTGGTGCAGAATGATCTGCGTGGCGAGGCCGACGCCGTACGGCGTCTTGTCGTTCGCGACCGCCACCCGCGTGCAGCCTGCCTGCTTCATCGCGACCAGACCCGCGATTCCCTGGATCGTGTCGCGTGGAACGATCCGGAGGTATGTGCGCTTGCCCGTCGGGTAGTACTTCTGCGGCTCGCCGGGCGAGGTTCCCGGATCGTTGGTGGTCAATCCGGGATATGTGTTCGCCGGGCTGACCTGCGGGAGCCCCGCCTGGTTGGTGATCGGGATCTCGACCTCGGCGCAGCCGGAGTTGAACGGCCCGACGAGGTAGACGGCCTTCGAGTCGGTCGCCGCCCTGCGGGCATTTGCCTGGCAGACGTTGAGGTCGTAGTTGGTCGGCGACGTCGCCGTCGCATCGTTCATCGAGATGAAGTTGACCTTGAATTGGCCCGCCTTGTCGCCCGCCTGAGTGAGCGCGAGCTTTTCACCGTTCAGCGCCGGAATCGTCTGCGCGGTCACCGCGCCGTTGAGCGGCAGGTCCGAATAGATGTCGATCGTGTTGGAGCCGCCGCTGCTGCTCGACCCCCCGCTGGTGCTGGTGCTACTGCTGCTACTGCTACCGCAGGCGCCGAGTACAAGTACTGCGCCCGCGAGCATGCAGCCCGTCATTGCTCTGCCGAGTAAACGCATGCTCCTCCTCTGTGTGTGTCGATGCCGGACAACCCTTTCGCCCGCGTCGAGGGCAGAGTAGTGGCGCATCCGGACCGCAGCAAGACAGGACCGGTCAAACAGCGGGGCAAGCGGGCTTCCCCTAACGCAACGTCAATCGAGCCTTCGGCACAGCTAAACGATGCCTCCTCAGCCGATCATCGCCTTCCAGAAGGACAGCCTCCCGTCGATCAGGCGCCACACGCCATAGCGGCGGATCGTGGTGTCCCCGGTTCGCGTGATGCTGTAGGTCCCGAGCACGCTGCGGAGGTCGCGGGTCGCGAAGATCTCGCCCAGGACCCTCGAGCGCAGCACCGCGCGCCTCCCCCCGTCGGTGGCGCGCGAGATCGCGTTGAGCATGAGGCTCATTGCCTCGTACCCAAAGATCGCGAACGGCTCAGGTGGGCCGTATCGCCTGTAATACGCGGCGTAGAACGCCTTCGCCGAAGGTGGCCCCGCGTCGGGCCCGACGGATGGCGCCGTCACCATCACCCGGGGGTCGAGCCATAGCGGGATCCCGCCGTCGGCGGGATCGACGAACGTGCTCTCGGCGACGCCGGCGGAGCCGAAGATCTGTGCCAGCGGCATCGCCGCACCGATCTGCCGGGCGAGGAGCGGTGCCGCCGACTCGGTGAGCGCGCTGATCAGGACGCAGTTGGCCCCGCTCTGGGCCACGCTCTTCGCCAGCGGGGCATAGCTGGTCGCGCGCGGCGGAAACGCCTGGACACCAACGACTTTTAGCCCGGCGGAGCGAGCCACGAGCTCGAAACTCGAGGCCAGATCCTCGCCATCGACCTCGCCGTCCTCGAGCACGTACGTCTTGCGGCAGCCGAGGCTGCGCTGGAGATTGACCTGGACCGTCGCCTGGACGGTGTCGTTGGGAACGACCCGGGCAAAGGTGCGGATATTCGTCGGGTAGTACTTCTGAGGCTCGCCGGGTGCCGCCCCGGCCGCGTCGGAGGTCAGCCCGACAGCGCTGCTCGACGCGCTGATCTGGGGTATCCCGAGGCGGTTCAGCAGCGGAATGGAAACCGCGGTGGCCCCGGAGTTGAAGTCGCCGATGTACCCGATCGTCGTCGGATCTTGGAGGACGATGCGGGCGTTGACCGTGGTTTTGCCGGGGTCCCACTCGTCGCGCGGCGGCGTCGAGTCGTCGAGCGCTCTGAGGCGGATGCGGTAGCGCCCGACCCGTCCCCGCGCCTGCGCCAGGGCGAGCTGCTCCCCGTTGAGCACCGCCTGCGCGTTTGGCCGCGAGGCCCCGTGCAACGGGCCGCTCGAGTAGATCGTCAGCCTCGCACTGTCGATCCGGTTCGCGACCGCGTCCTTGCTGCCGCACCCACCGGTCGCGACCGCCAGCAGCGCGCTCGCGATGACGATTCCGGGCACCTTCACCCGGACCATTTTCACGGGTCAGCCGGAACGGAGGCGAAGGGCACGAGGGTGCCGTTGCGCAGGCGACTGAACACGAACGGCGCGAGGCTGATGTCGCCGGCCGAGTTGATCGAGTAGGTGCCGAGCACGGACTGACGGTCCTTGATCTTGAAGAAGTCGTCGACGACGGTCGACCGGTTGTTCGCCGATGTGCCCGCCTCCCGCAGGACGGCGAGCACCGCGTCCATCGCCTCGTAGCCGAAGATCGCTCCGAGCGCCGGCGCGTGTCCGTAGGCGGCGCTGAAGGCGGTGGTGAACTGGCGGCCGGCCGGCGTTAGCTCCCTGGGCAGGAATCCGGGCGCCGATACGTAGAGGTTGAGCTTTCCCGCTCCGAACAATGAGGCGAAGGCGCTGGTGTCGAGGGCCGATGGGGCGAACAGCTTCACGGCGGGGCTCGTCTGGGCGACGCTCTCGAAGAGCCGCGCCACCGTCTGAGCGCTGTCCGCGGAGGCGCCGAAGAACAACGCATCAGCCCCCGACCCCTGGAACTTCGACGCATCCGGAGGGCCCTGCACGACGGTGATCGTGTTGCCCGCGTTCTGCTTGACCGCCAGGGCAATCGCCGCGCCGTACCCGCTCCCGTCATCGGTGACGTACAGCCTCCTCACGCCGAGCGTCGACATCTCCGCGATCTGCGCTCTGGCCTCCTGCGCGCTGTTCGGCACGACCCTGGCGAACGTGTAGCCGTACGTGCCCTCGGACTCGTAGTAGTCCTTCGGTGCTCCCGGAACCGCCGCCGTCGGACGCGTGAGCTCGACCGCGGTGTCGGCCGGGCTGACCTGGAGGACGTCCTGGGAGTTCGTGATCCCGACCGAGTCTTCGGACGCCCCGGGCGTCAGCTCGCCGATGTAGGCGATCGCGCTCGAATCCTCGATCGCGGTGCGCGCGTTGTCGGAGATCTTGCTCGCGTCAGCGGTAGCGAGCTTGACCGTGAACTTCCCGACCTTCCCGCCCGTCTCGTGCTGGAACTGCTGGAAGGCCAGGCGCTCCGCGTCGAGGATGTCCGGCGAAGCCGGGGTCCCGGCCGGCGCGGCGGCGTAGATCGTGAGCTGCGTGCCGGATGCCGTCACGGACGAATTGGCGCTCGACGAGCAGCTTCCCACGCCTGCGGTCAGCGCGGCGAACGCACAGACGCCCAGAAGCGGTCCTCGGCGCACTACCTGCTGCGCCTAGTCCCGCCGGCCGGGCAGGAACGGGAGGAGGTTGCGAACTCCGATAGCCACGAGCACCATCACCACAGCGATCAGGATCGAGTCGAAGCCGCTGATGTTGAGCGACCACAGAACGATCCAGATGCAGAGGCCGGCGGTGCCGGTGAGGATCAGGCCCATTGGCGAGGATCCTAGCCGAGTGTCCCCGCTGACAGCGCCGTGCGGAAGTCGCCGACGAGGTCGCGCACGGCGGCGACCGGGTCCTCGGCTTCGGCCGCCCGGACCAGGCGGCTGCCCACGATCACGCCATCGGCGCCCGCGTCTGCCGCATTCCTCGCCTGATCGGCGGTGGCGATTCCAAACCCGACGGCGACCGGCACCTGGGTGTGCGCGGCGGCGCGCGAGACGATCGCGCGCAGCCCTCCGTCGAGCGCGGCGCGTTCGCCGGTCGTGCCGGTCAGCGACACCGTGTAAAGAAAGCCGCGGGCGCTCGCTCCGATCCGGCCCAGCCGCCCGTCGGGCGTGGTCGGCGCCACCAGCGGGACGAGCGCGACGCCGCGCGCATCGCAGGCCTCGAGCGCCTCGGCCGCCTCCTCGAGCGGCAGGTCGGGGACGATCAGGCCGCTCGCTCCCGCGTCTACGAGCGCGTCGACGAATCGGCCCAGCCCGCGCGCGAGGATCGGGTTCGCGTAACACATGACGATCACGGGTACGTGGCGCGAGATCGTCCGCGCGACGTCGAGTACCCGCGTGACAGTGGCGCCGGCGCGAAGCGCCGAGGTGGCGGCGGCATGGATCACCGGCCCGTCCGCGAGCGGGTCGGAGAACGGCACTCCGAGCTCCACGAGGTCGGCGCCCCCTTCCGCGTACGCGATCCCGATCCGTCGCGACGTCTCGAGATCGGGAAAGCCACCCATCAGGTACGGCATCAGCGCGGCGCGCCGCCCGCTGGCGCCGGCCGATTCGAACGCCTCCGCGATCCGTTCGAGCCCGGTCACGACCGTTCAGGACGCTCGCGGCGGAGATGGTCCAGGGCTTCGGCCAGGTCCTTGTCCCCGCGGCCGGAGAGACAGACCAGATCGAGCTCGCTGGGGCCGTTCTCCAGTGCCCACGCGACCGCGTGGGCGCTCTCGAGCGCCGGGATGATCCCCTCGAGCCGGGCCAGCCGCGCGAACGCGGCGAGCGCGTCCCGATCGCTGATGGCCACATACCTTGCGCGGCCCGAGTCGCGCAGCCACGCGTGCTCCGGCCCGCTGCCGGGGTAGTCGAGCCCGGCGGAGATCGAATGCGCCTCCAGGATCTGGCCGTCCTCGTCCTGCATGATCGCCGAGTACGCGCCGTGCAGCACGCCGGGAAGCCCGCCGGCGGTCAGTGGCGCCCCGTGGCGTCCACTCTCGAGTCCCTCACCGGCCGCCTCGACCCCGACGAGCTCGACCTCGGCATCGTCGACGAACGGCGTGAACATCCCGATCGAGTTCGATCCGCCTCCCACGCAGGCGATCACCCGCTGCGGCAGCCGCCCGGCCTGCTCCAGCGCCTGCGCCCGCGCCTCATCGCCGATCACCCGCTGCAGATCCCGGACGAGCGCGGGATACGGCGCGGGCCCCACGCACGAGCCGATGATGTAGTGCGTGGTCTCGACGTTCGTGACCCAGTCGCGAATCGCAGCCGACACGGCCTCCTTCAGCGTCCGAGCGCCGGCCTCGACCGGCTCGACCGTGGCGCCGAGGAGCGCCATCCTCTCCACGTTCGGCTTCTGGCGGCGCATGTCGACCGTGCCCATGTAGACGACGCACTCCAGGTCGAGCAGCGCGCATGCGGTGGCCGCGGCGACGCCGTGCATCCCCGCGCCGGTCTCGGCGATGATTCGCGGCTTGCCCATCCGGCGGGCCAGCAGCGCCTGGCCGATCGCGTTGTTGATCTTGTGCGCGCCGGTGTGGTTGAGGTCCTCGCGCTTGAGGTAGATCGGGTGCCCGGCCGCGTCGCTCAGACGCGCCGCCCGATACAACGGCGTCGGGCGGCCGACATAGTCGTGCAGGAGGCTCTCCCGCTCGGCCTGGAATCCCGGATCGTCGCGCGCCTGGACCCACGCGGCCTCCAGCTCGGCCAGCGCCGGCATCAGCGTCTCGGGGACGTACTGCCCGCCGTATGGGCCGAAGCGGTGCTCGATCGTGTTCATACGGCCGAGACCGGGACCGCCGCGCGGACGGCCGCGGCGAACGCGAGGAGCTTGTCCGGGTCCTTGCGGCCCGGGCTCGTCTCGACCCCGCTGGCGACGTCGACCGCGAACGGGCGTACGGCCGCGATGGCCTCGCCGACGTTGTCAGGATTCAGCCCGCCCGACAGGATCATCGGCACGGACCCGCGATGCGCCCGGGCCAGCTCCCACGCGAACGTCTCGCCGGTGCCCCCGGGCCGCCCGGGCGCGTAGCTGTCGAGCAGGTGGTAGTCGGTGTGAAACGACGACAGCGCCTGAATGTCGGCGCGACTGCGCACTCGCATCGCCTTGATCACCTTGCATCCGGTCCGCCGCGCCGCCTCGCCGCAGAACGCGGGCCCCTCGTCCCCGTGGAGCTGGACCATCGTCAGCCCGACCGAGTCCGCGCGCCACGCGAGCTCGTCGAGGGTGGCGTTGACGAACACGCCGGCGATCTCGAGCCTGCGCTTCAGGGCACCGGCAATCTCGGCAGCGATCGTGGGATCGCAGCGGCGGGGGGAACCGGGCCAGAAGTTCAGGCCGAGGGCCCAGGCGCCGGCGGCCGCCGCACGCTCTGCATCGCGCATCGTCGTGATGCCGCAGAACTTGATCTTCGGGGACGCGGGCTCCATGCCCACATCGTAGGCGCCGGGCTATTGCGCACGCTCGTCGGGCCGGCTCCCGAGGGTGACTTTGAACGACCGCTCGTGGGCGCGCCGCAGCGCGCGAATCACGACGGTTTGGCCCGGCAGTCTCTTGTCCACGATCGTCTGGAGACCAGCCATCGACGACACCTTACGACCGTCGACGGTCGTGAGCAGATCGCCGCGTTGGATCCCCGCCGTCGCGGCGGGTCCCCCGACGGTCTCGACCTGCAACGCGTGGCGGACTCCGTCGGTGGCCCCGCTGATCCCGAGGTATGCGAGCTGGACCTGGCCGCCTTTCTCGAGCCTGTGCAAGACATCCTTGGCCGTGTTGCTCGGGACCGCGAACGCGATGCCGATGCTTCCGGTGCTGCCGTTGCCGCCGGTCGCGATCTGAGAATTGATCCCGATCACGCTTCCGGCGGCGTCGATCAGCGGTCCGCCCGAGTTGCCCGGATTGATGGGCGCGTCGGTCTGGATCACGTTGTCGATGCTGAATCCGTTCGGGGCCTGGATCTGACGCTGGAGCGCCGACACGATCCCGCTCGTGAGCGTCCGGTCGAGGCCGAACGGATTGCCGATCGCCAACGTGGGATCTCCCACCTGGACCGTTGTCGAGTCGCCGAGCGGGAGCGGACGGACACTGGGGACTCCGCTCATGTCGACCTTGAGCAGCGCGAGATCGTCGTCGGGGTCCTGTCCCACGACCGTAGCCGCACGGCTGATGTCATCCTCGAATTCGACCGTCACGCCGGTCTGCGGATTCGCGCCCTCGATCACGTGGTAGTTGGTGAGGATCCGGCCCGCGCGATCGATCAGGAAACCCGATCCCGTCGAGATGCTGCTCTGCTGTTGTTCCGGAAACAGGTCGAATGGGTTCTGGACCTGCTCGATCTCCTGGGCGCGGACGAACACCACGCCGGGGGCGTCGCGGACGTAGATCTCGTGTGGGGTGAGGCCGGACCTAGTGCTCGAGCCCGGCTCGGCCGCGACCGGACCCTCCTCGACGATCGTCTTCGTGTCGCGGTGACCGGCGACGCCCGTCACCAGGAACAGCGCAGCAACCACAAACCCTCCGAGCATCGCCGCGACGAAGGGCGAGCGGATCAGGAACTTCATCCTCACCAGTGTTCCCCGGGCGGTGAAGTGCAGCTAAAACCTGGCGGTGAGCCCGCGGCAGGCGGCCTCGATGTCCGCCGAGCGCATCAGCGCCTCGCCGATCAGCACGGCGCTCGCCCCCGCGGCGGCCAGTTGGTCGAGCTGATCCGCCCGGCTGAAGCCGGACTCGGCGACGCTCACCGTCCCGGCGGGCAGCAGCGGCAGCAGATCGAACGTCCGGCGCGGATCGACGGTGAGCGTCGAGAGGTCTCGGTTGTTGACGCCGATGATCTCGGCGCCGATGGCGAGGGCCGCCGCGAGCTCGTCGCGGTCGTGGACCTCGACGAGCGCGGCCAGCCCCAGCTCCCGCGCCAGCGCGTACAGGTCGGCCAGCGTCGACTCGGCGAGGGCCGCCACGATCAGCAGCACGGCGTCGGCGCCCGCCGCGAGTGACTCGTGGAGCTGGTAGGGATCGACGATGAAGTCCTTGCGCAGGATCGGGAGCGCTGACGCCGCCCGGGCGGCCCGAAGGTCGGCGAGCGAGCCGCCGAAGCTGCGCTCCTCGGTGAGGACCGAGAGCGCGGCGGCGCCGGCGCGCTCGTACGCGGTGACGACGTCCTCGAGCCGGAGCCCGTCGCGTATCACCCCCGCGGAGGGCGAGCGCCGCTTGTGCTCGGCGATCAGCGACAGTCCGGGCTTCGCGAGGGCTCGCACGAACGGGCGCACACCGTCCGATTCCAGCCGCTGGGCGCCCGCTCGTTCGAGCTCCGCGGGCGGCACGGCCTCCCGCCGGCGGCGGACCTCGTCGCGGGTCGCCCTCAGGATCGGCTCGAGCTGGTTCATCCGCCGGCCAGCGCGCGGGTGCGCTCGACGAAGCGCTCGAGCGCGGCGGCCGCGGCCCCGGAGTCGATCGCCTGCTCGGCCGCCCGCACCCCCTGCTCGATCGACTCGGCCCTGCCTCCGGCGTAGATCGCGGCGCCGGCGTTGAGCGCCGACAGATCGCGAGCTACGCCCGGCTCGCCGGCGAACACCCGCCTCGCGGTCTCGGCGTTCTGGTCCGGATCGCCGCCGGGAACGGCGTCGGCCGGCGCCCGCTCCAACGCCACCTCCTCCGGGGTCAGCGTGTAGCGCCGCCGCTGACCGCCGAGCACCTCGACGACGATCGTAGGCGCCGAGATGCTGAGCTCGTCGACGCCGTCCTCGCCGCTGACGAGCAGGGCGTGCTTGGTGCCGAGCCGCGCGAGCGCTCCCGCCATCGTCTCGAGGTAGGCCGGATCGGACACCCCGATGAGCTGCCTGCTCGCGCCCGCCGGATTCGTGAGCGGCCCCAGGAAGTTGAAGATCGTCCGCACGGCGAGCTCGCGGCGGACCGGGACGACGTATCTCGTCGCCTGATGGTGGGCGGGAGCGAACATGAAGCCGAACCCGACCTCCTCGATGCAGCGTGCGACCGCCGGCGGCGGGAGATCGATCCGGGCGCCGAGGGCCTCGAGGACGTCCGCGGATCCCGACAGGCCTGTGGCCGAGCGGTTTCCGTGCTTGGCCACCGTGCACCCGGCGCCGGCGGCGACCAGCGCGGCGGTCGTGGAGACGTTGAACGTGCGACGGCCGCCGCCCGTCCCCGCGGTGTCTAGCAAGTCGTCGCTGGAGACGTCCACGCGCGTGGCGAGCGCGCGCATCGCCCGGGCCAGTCCGGCGAGCTCGTCGACCGTCTCGCCCTTCGTCCGCAGCGCGATCAGGAACGCCGCGATCTGAATCTCGGTCGCGTTCCCCGCCATGATCTCCGACAGCACCGCGTAGGTGTCATCGAAGCTGAGGTCCTGGCCGGAGGCCAGCGTGTCGATCGCCCGCGTGAGCAGGTCGGGACCCGGCGAGCTCATTGCCTGCGCGCGAGGAAGTTGGCGAGCAGCTCGCGCCCCTGCTCCGTGAGGACCGACTCGGGATGGAACTGGACGCCCTCGGCGGGCAGCGCGCGGTGGCGCACCGCCATCACGATCTCGTCGGCGGAGGCGCTGCGCTCGAGGTCGTCGGGGAGCTCGGGGTCGGCGACGAGCGAGTGGTAGCGGCCTACCTCGAGAGGCTCACGCAGGCCGCGGAAGATCGTTCTGCCGTCGTGCTGCACCTTCGTCGTCTTACCGTGAACCGGCTGATGGCGGACGACGCTGCCCCCCCACGCCTGCACCAGGGCCTGGTGCCCGAGGCATACGCCCAGCGTCGGAATCCTGGCGAGTGGGAAGCGCCGCACGGCCTCGAGCGAGATCCCAGCCTGGTCCGGCGTGCACGGGCCCGGCGAGACGATCATCCGGTCATAGCCCCGCACGAGCAGTTCATCGACGGTCGCGTGGTCGTTGCGGACGACCTCGATCTCAGCGCCGAGCTCACCGAGGTACTGCACGAGGTTGTAGGTGAAGCTGTCGTAGTTGTCGAGGACCAGGACCCTCACGGCCACTCCGGCTGTCGAACGGCGAGCTCGATGGCCTCCAGGACGGCCCGTGCCTTGGCCTCCGACTCGCGGAACTCGTAATCGGGCTTGGCGTCGGCGACTGTCCCGCCACCGGCCTGGATGTGGGCCACGCCGTCGCGGACGACGACCGTGCGGATGTGGATGCAGGTATCGAGCTCCCCGGCGTAACTGACATAGCCGATCGCGCCGCCGTACCCGCCCCGCTTGACGGGCTCGAGCTCGTCGATGATCTGCATCGCTCTCACCTTGGGCGCGCCGGACAGAGTTCCCGCGGGGAGGACCGAGCGCAGCGCGTCGAGCGCCCCGACCTCCTCGCGCAGCGTCCCCGTCACGCTGGAGACGATGTGCATCACGTGGCTGTAGTTCTCGACCGCCATGAAGTCGTCCACCCGCACGCTCCCGTACGCGCACACCCGCCCGAGATCGTTGCGCCCGAGATCGACGAGCATCACGTGCTCGGCCCGCTCCTTGGGATCGGCGAGCAGCTCCTCCGCCAGCCGGCGATCCTCCTCGGCGCTCGATCCGCGCGGCCGGGTGCCGGCGATCGGGCGGGTCGACACGTGCCGGCCCGCGACCGTGATCAGCGGTTCCGGGCTGGCCCCGGCGACCTCGAAGTCGCCGAAGTCCAGGAAGTACATGTACGGGCTCGGGTTGACGGCGCGGAGCCCGCGGTAGATCGAGAAGGCCTCGATCGGGACCGGCGCCGACCAGCGCTGCGAGGGGACCACCTGGTAGGCGTCGCCGGCATAGATGTAATCGACGATCCGGGCCACGTTGGCCTCGAACTCGGCCCGCGACATGTTCGGCGTGAAGCTCGGCGCTCGGCGGTCCGTCGCCGGCGGCCGAGCCGGCCGTGGCACCGGGCCCGCGAGGCGCCAGCGCACCTCCTCGATCGTGGACATCGCCTGCCTGTAGGACTGCTCGAGGTCCTCGTCGGCGTACACGTTCGCCAGCACGGTCACCGTGTGCTTGAGGTGGTCGAAAACGACCAGCGCGTCGGTGAACATCAGCGCCAGGTCGGGCAGGCCGACAGGATCGGGATTTGGCTCGCCGAGGGGCTCCACCGTCCGGACGAGGTCGTAGGCGAACATCCCCACGGCCCCGCCGGCGAACGGCGGCAGGCCGGGGAGCGGGGCGGCGCGGAAGCGCGCGAGCTCGTCGGCGACGAGCGCGTACGGGTCTCCCGGGTCTCCGAGCGACCATCTCAGCACCTGGCGGGGGCGAAAGCCGATGAACGAGTAGCGGCCGACACGGCCCTGGTCTGCGGACTCGAGCAGGAACGCGTGCCCCTGTTCTCTCAGCTTCAGGAACGCGGAGACCGGGGTCTGGCAGTCGTCGATGAAGCTCGCCGACAGCGGGATCAGGTTGTACTCCCGCGCGAGGGCCCGGACCTCCTCCAGCGACGGTGCGATCGCCGCCGCCGCCAGCTCAGCGCTTACGGCGCTCATCGAGGACCTCTTCCGCGTCGCTGAGCGAGAGGCCGCGGCTGGCCAGCAGCACCGTCAGGTGGTAGAGGACATCGGCCGCCTCCTCCGAGACCCGCTCGTCCGACTCCTCGCGTGCCGCACGCACGACCTCCTCGGCCTCCTCCTCGACCTTGCCGCCGAGGCGCGCCGGGTTGGCCAGCAGGGTCGCCGTGTAGGAGCCCGCGGGGCGCGACCGTGCGCGCTGTGCGATCGTGCGCTCGAGCTGTGCCAGCACCTCCTGGGGCGCCAGCGGCTCCAGCTCGCCGCGGTGAAAGCAGGTCCGCTCGCCGGTGTGGCAGGCCGGACCGGCGGGCTCGACGAGCGCCAGCAGGGCGTCGCCGTCGCAGTCGTAGCGGATCGCCTTCACGGCCTGCGTATTCCCCGACGTCGCGCCCTTGTGCCAGAGCTCGCCGCGGGAGCGGCTGAAAAAGTGCATCTCGCCCGTCTCACGGGTAAGCCGGAGCGACTCGGCGTTCATGTACGCCAACGTCAGTACCTCGCCGGTGCGCCAGTCCTGCACGATGCACGGAACCAGGCCCCGCTCGTCGAATGCGATCTCGGAGTCCTGCACGGAGCAGCCGATTCTAAGTGGGCTCGGTAGGTTGACGGCATGCGAGCGATCTTCGACGGCCACAACGACGCGCTCACGCGGGAGGACCACGCGCAGTTCGTGGACGGTCGTCCCGAGGGCCACCTCGATCTTCCCCGGATGCGCGCCGGCGGGATTCGCGGGGCGATCTTCTCGATCTTCACGCCGTCCGAGGGCGAGGACCAAGATCCCGTGCCTCGCAGCGACGACGTCATCGAGTTCAGGTACGCGCCACCGGTTGCCCACGCCGCCGCGGCGGCTGACGCCACCGCCGCCGCCGGCCGGCTGCTCGCGCTCGAGCGCGACGGTCATCTCCGCCTGGCGCGGAGCGCCTCAGATCTCGACGCCGCGATCACCGATGACGGACCGCCCCTCGGCGTCCTGCATCTCGAGGGCGCCGAGGCGATCGACCCGTCGCTCGAGTCGCTCGAGCTGTGGCACGCCGCCGGCCTGCGCTCGCTGGGGCCGGTATGGAGTCGCGCCAACGCGTTCGCCCACGGGGTGCCGTTCATCTTTCCGTCCTCGCCCGACACCGGCCCGGGCCTGAGTGACGCGGGGCGGGCGCTGGTGCAGGCCTGCGCTTCGCGGGGGATCCTCGTCGACCTGAGCCACCTCAACGAGGCGGGCTTCTGGGACGTGGCGCGCCTGGAGCCGGGGCCGCTCGTCGCCACCCACTCGGGCGTCCATGCGCTGTCCGCGGCCTCGCGCAACCTCACCGACGCGCAGCTCGACGAGATCGGCGCCACCGACGGGCTCGTTGGGATCGTATTCGCGTGCCCGTTCCTGCGCAGCGACTTCGCCGACGACGTCGACACGCCGCTCGAGCTGATCGCGACGCACGCCCGCTACGTCGCCGATCGGATCGGAGCCGCCCACGTGGCCCTCGGCTCGGACTTCGACGGCGCGACGATCCCGGCTCCCCTCGGCGACGCCGGCGGGATGCCGCTGGTGTTCGACGCCCTGGCGACCGCCGGCTTCGATGAGGCGGAGCTTGACGCGGTGGCGTGGGGGAACTGGCGGCGGGTGCTCGGGGCGTGGTGGGGTGGTTCATAGACGCTGGCGACTCCACGGGCGCCGGGTGCTTTCAGCCCTCGCGTCTGTGGCGGGCCGGGCCCGGTAAATGGCGCTGGGGAGGGGCCGGTGCGGCCGCGATCGCACCGCGCCACCGCCTCGCTCGAGCCGCCCGATGGTGCATAGCACGACAATCGCCCCGGAAACCCGAGGCCTGTCGACTTATGCATGAGGAGTGTGCTTAAGCCGACAGGGCTCGGGATTGGCGCCGGTTTTGTCGCGTTAAGCACCATCCGAGCCGCGCAATTCCGCGACCGAGCCCCACCCGTCCCCCTTTCCCCGCGCGGTGTACGAGGCCGGCGCTCGCCAGCTCGGGCCGGGAGTCAATCAGACGCTCCCAGCCCGCCAGCCGAAGCCGCCGAGAGTCGACAGCGCGTGCCCGGACACCGCCGGCCACCCCTGCCCCCGCACCGACCTCGAGGAGCCCTACTCGATCCCCAGGCGATCCAGCAGCCGCTCGTCCGCCCGCCAGTGCCGCCGCACCCGAACCGAGAGCTCGAGATGGACGTGGGTCCCGAGATGGCGCTCGATCGCCCGCCTGGCGGCGGTCCCGATCGCCTTCACCATCCGCCCGCCGGCGCCGATCAGGATTCCCTTCTGAGACTCGGTCTCGACGAGCACCACGGCCTCGATCCGGACGAGGTCGACCCGGCTGCTGTCCACGGACTCGACCTCGATCTCTACCGCGTGTGGAACCTCCTCGCGGGTGCGGGCGAGGACCTGCTCCCGGATCAGCTCGGCGAGCAGCACGTCCTCGGTCTGGTCGGAGTGCTGCTGGGGCTCGAAGTAGAACGGCCCCTCCGGCAGCAGCGACACGAGGTGGGAGACCAGCTGCCGCAGACCCGATCCCGTCCGCGCGGAGACCGGGAAGATCTCCTGCGCCACGTCGAGCTTCTCGGCACCCTGAAGCGCCGCTGCGGTCTTGGCCCGATCGGTCCGGTCCACCTTGTTGACGGCGATCACGACGGGCACCGGAGAGCGCGACAGCAGCCCGGCGATGAACCGGTCGCCGGGACCGATGCCGTGCTCGGCGTTGATCATGAACAGGCATCCGTCGGCGTCGCCGAGCTCGGTCTCGACCCGGCGCTGCATCCGGGCGGTCAGCTCGTCCCGGGGCCGCTGGACGCCAGGCAGATCGACCAGCACGAGTTGCCACCCCTCGCCGGTGGCGACGCCTCGGATCGCCCTGCGGGTCGTCTGCGGCTTGTCCGACACGATCGCGACCTTCGCGCCCACGATCGCGTTGGCGAGCGTCGACTTTCCGACGTTCGGCCGTCCGGCGAGCGCGATGAACCCGGACCGGGTGAGGGGCTCGGGCGGCGCGCGCCGAGCGCTCACCGCGTCACCTGACCCATCGCATCAGCTCGGCCTGGAGGGCGAGCATTTCGCCGTCGTCGGTCTCGTGATCCATGCCGGTGAGGTGAAGCGCGCCGTGGATCACGGCCTCGCGGAGATCGTCGGTGTGCTCGGGGCAGATCACGATGTCGCCGAGCTCCCGCGGTCCGGCCGGGTCGCGGTCCTCGTCGACCCCGAAGGAGAGAACGTCGGTCGGTTCGTCGATCTCCCGGAACTCGCGGTTCAGGTCGCGGATCCGGTCCTCGTCGACGAGTTCGATCGCGACGTGGC
Organism: uncultured Solirubrobacterales bacterium; assembly: GCA_963759695.1. Taxonomy (GTDB): domain Bacteria; phylum Actinomycetota; class Thermoleophilia; order Solirubrobacterales; family Solirubrobacteraceae; genus Palsa-465. The sequence continues at coordinate 79,307 of CAVXAO010000014.1, read as the reverse complement.
CTTCGGAGATCCCGGCCGAGGACAGCGCGAGCGCGCACAGCTCCTCGACCTCGACCGCGGTCGGTCCTTCGGCCACGGCCCCATCGAGCCCGATCAACTCGACGTCGAGCACTACGCGCGCTTGCGAGGCCGCAGCTCCGGCGCCATCCGCTGCGACTGCTCGGCGTACGCGGCAACGATCCGCCGCACGAGTTTGTGGCGAACGACGTCCTCTTCGCCGAAGCGAACGAACTCAATTCCCTCCACTTCACTGAGGATCTCCGACACGACGACGAGTCCCGAATCCTGCTCGCGCGGAAGATCGATCTGCGTGATGTCGCCTGTCACCACCATGTTCGAGTTGAAACCAAGCCGGGTGAGGAACATCTTCATCTGCTCGGGGCTGGTGTTCTGTGCCTCGTCGAGGATGATGAAGCTGTCGTTCAGGGTGCGGCCGCGCATGAACGCGAGCGGTGCGACCTCGATCACCCCACGCTCGAGATGCTGCGTGACGCGCTCGGGCTCGAGCATGTCGTGCAGCGCATCGAACAGCGGGCGCAGGTACGGGTCGACCTTCGCCATCAGATCACCGGGCAGGAAGCCCAGCCGCTCGCCGGCTTCGACCGCGGGGCGGGTGAGGATGATCCGGTTCACTTCGCGGCGGCTCAGGGCCGCCGCGGCCAGCGCCACCGCGAGGAACGTCTTGCCGGTCCCGGCGGGCCCGATCCCGAACGTGATCGTGTTGTTGCGGATCGAGTCCACGTAGCGCTTCTGGTTGACGGTCTTGGGCGCGACCTTCGTGGTCCGGTGGCGCCAGACGACGTCCTCGAGGATCTGCGCCGGCGACTCGTGTGCGTCGAGCGCCCTCGTGACGGCCTCGATCGTGCCGGGAGCGATCTCGTGGCCCTGCGTGATCAGGTCCGAGAGCTCGCGCACGACCGCAGCTGCCGCATCGACGGCCTGGGCGTCGCCTTCCAGCGTCAGGACGTTGCCGCGCAGGAACACATCGCAGTCGAGATGGCCCTCGAGCGTCTTGAGCACGGCGTCCTTGCTGCCCGCGAGCTCCGCGGCGACCGTGTTGTCGAGCTCGAGCTGCTTGCGCATGGCTACTCTCAGCCGCTCAGCGCCTCACGCACCCGCGCTGATGCTCGCTTGCCGTCCGCGCGCCCGCCGGCCTTGGCCAGCACGACCTTCATCACCCGGCCCATGTCCTTCGGCTCGGTGGCGCCCGTCTCGGTGACTGCATCCGCGACGATCGCATCGAGCTCGGAATCGGACAGCTCGGCAGGGAGGTAATCCTCGATGATCCGGGCCTCGGACTCCTCCTGTTCGGCGAGCTCCGGCCGGCCGCCGTCGCGGAACTGGGTCGCCGCCTCGAGTCGCCGCTTGCGCTCGCGCCGGAGCACGGCGAGCTCGTCGTCGCTGCCGTCCTTCGACGCCTTCTGAAGCTCGGACAGCACGAGCCGCAGCGCGCCGACGCGCTGCTTTTCGCCGGCCTTCATCGCGCTGGTCATATCGGTTCGGACGCGCTCGGTGACAGTCACGCCACTCAGGATAGCCCCGGGTCTACCGGAACCCCACACGCGATCCCGTCCGCGTACAGCTCCCGACACCGCGCCTCGATGACCTCGCCGCGTGTCGCCGCACCCGCCGGCAGATAGCAGCGCGTGTAGTCGGCGGTGTACCCCGAGCACTGCGTCTCGGCGACCTTGTCGACCAGGACGTGCTCGCGGCTGCCGAGCTTGGCGGTCCGGTGGTGGCGCGAGCGAACCTCCGAGTGACCGCGGAGCGCCTGCGAGCGGCGCTTCTTCTCCTGCGGGTGCACGCGGTCGCCGAGCTGCTCGGCGACGGTGCCTGGCCGCGGGGAGTAGGAGAACGCGTGCACCCTCGAGATCCCGGCGGCATCGATCGCGCGCAGCGTCCGGGCGAACGCGTGGTCGTCCTCGGTCGGGAAGCCGACGATCACGTCCGTCGTGATGTTGACCTCCGGGACGGCCGCGCGCAGCCCCGCCACGTGCTCCTGATACTCGGAGATCGTGTAGTGGCGGCCCATATCGCGCAGGACCCCGTCATCTCCTGACTGCATCGGGATGTGCAGGTGCGGACACACCTTGGGCTCGTCGCGCAGCGCGGCCACGAGCGAGTCCTTGACGTGGATCACCTCGACGCTCGACAGGCGCACGCGCTCCACGCCGTCAATGCCGGCAGCCTCGACCATCAGTTCGCCGAGCTCGAGCCCGCGCTCGGGGTCGCGGTAGTCCCCGACGCTGATGCCTGTCATCACGACCTCGGGCTGGCCCTGGGCGACGCGCCGCCGCACCTCGTCGAGGACGGCGCCGGCGGGTCGCGAGCGCGCCGAGCCGCGGACGGTCGGGATGATGCAGTACGCGCAGTGGCAGTCGCAGCCGTCCTGGACCTTGACGAAACCGCGCGTGCGGGCCGCCCGCTCGTTCGTCTGGCGGGCGATCACCTCATGCTCCAGGTCGGCGCACGACCCCAGCTGCGCGGCGACGTCATCGGCTGTGCCGACGAACGGTCTCACGCTCGGGTCGATCTCGGCGAACTGGCCGGCGTTCAGGTTGACCGCGCAGCCGGCGACGTAGACCTCGCGTGCCATCTTCAGCGAGCGCCGGACCGACTGCCGCGACTTGGCCTCTGCCTCACTGGTGATGCAGCACGTGTTGATCACGTGCAGCTCGGCGTCAGCCTCGGAAACCTCCGTGTGGCCGGCCGCGAGCAGCGCGCTGCGGGCGAGCATCGCATCGGCCTGAGACACCTTGCAGCCGAGGAACTTGACCGCGAATGACGTCACGCCCGAGGACGGTACCCCAGGCGTGGGCATGACCTCACCCCGGAGGGCACGGGCGCTTCGCTCGAGTGCCCTCCGTGGTGGGTCACGCCCCCGCCCGCTCACGGTCTGGTGTCCTCGAGGCAGCCGGTGCAGAGAGGAGAGAGTGCTCATGCACGTAACCAGCACGAGGCTTAGGCCTTGGCGCGACGGCGTCCAGCAGCCTGCCTCCGAGCGTCACGCCAATCGCGAGCGGGTTGAGCAACGGAATTTCACCTCCTTCGCAAGCTCGTGGACGCAGCGTGTCCGGAAGCATGCGCGAACCGGGCCGCACCGCCATCGGCCCCGTGGCCAAGATTCGGCGGGGCTAGCTGTCCACGCGTTCCAGCAGCAGGGCCGCCCATTCGCCGCGTGACCGGCGCCGCGCCTCGACCAGCCCGTGGGATGCGAATGCAGTGGCGATCCCGTCGACCTCGTCCACGAGGAGCCCGCCGGCGATGATCCGCTCCGGAAGGCCCGCGCGGCTCGGCAGCCGCGCCGCCAAGTCACGCACCAGCGGCGCCAGCAGATTCGCCACGACCGTCCGCTCGGTCGGCACCTCGCCGTCGCGCAGATCGTGCCGGGCCACATCGACCGCAACACCGTTCCGACGCGCGTTCTCGACCGTCGCGGCCACGCTCGCCGGATCGTTGTCGAGCGCCCGGACCGGCGCCCACCCCAGCCTGGCGGCGGCGATGGCCAGCACGCCGGAGCCACACCCCAGGTCCAGGAAGGGCCCGTGCGGATCGAGCTCGAGCATCAGCTCCAGGCACAGCCTGGTCGTCGCATGCGCGCCGGTTCCGAACGCCTGGCCGGGGTCGATCACGAGATCGATCGGAGTGCGCGCGGGCGGCTCCCACGGGGGGCGGACGGTGAGCTTGCCGTCGAGCACCAGCGGCCGGTGGAACTCCCGCCACCGGTCCGCCCAATCGTCCGCGATCTCCGTGGTGCTGAGCTCGACCAGCGCCTGCCCGGCCGCCGCCCGCAGGTCGGGCAGAGCCGGCAGCTCCCCCGGCGCGCCGAACACGGCGTACTCGACCACGTCCTCACCGAGCTCGACCTCCTCGACACCGCTCGGCGCGAGCTCGAGCAGCTCGGCGAGCACGAGCTCAGCGTCCTCGCGCCGGACGCGGACCGCGAGCCGGATCACCCGCCGAACGCGCGCCTGATCTTGCCGAACACGCCCTCGTCGCTGCGCAGGTTGTGGTCGGTCATCGACTCGGCGAGCCACTCGTAGCGCTCCCGCTGCTCGCGACTCAGGTGGCGCGGGACGACGACGTTCACGACGACGCGGAGATCGCCGCTGCGGTGCCCCCGGAGCGCGGGCATCCCCTCGCCACGCACCACGAGCGTCTCGTGTGGCTGGGTACCCGCGGGGACATCGACATCTACCGTCCCCTCGACCGTCGGCACCGACACGGTCGTCCCGAGCGCCGCCAGTGGAGCCGGCACGTCGACCGCGGTCACCAGGTCGTCGCCGTCGCGGATGAACCGGTTGTCCTCTCGGACGTGGATGAGGACGTACAGATCGCCGGCAGGCCCGCCGCGCTCGCCCGCGTGACCACGGCCCGTGATGCGGATCCGCTGGCCGTCCGCGATGCCCGCCGGCACGTCGACGGCGACCTTCGAGCGCTGGACGCGCCGTCCCCGTCCGTTACAGGTCTTGCAGGGCTCGCGTGGCACCTTGCCCTCTCCCCCACACACATCGCACGTGGCCGTTCGCATCACCTGACCGAACGGAGTCCGCGTCACGGCGCGCAGCTGGCCGGTCCCGTTGCAGCGGGAGCAGGTCTCGATCGGCGTTCCGGGCTCGGCTCCGTTGCCATAGCAGTGCTCGCAGAGGACGATCGCCTCGTAGGCGATCTCCACCGAGTCGCCACGAGCGGCCTGGGCCAGGTCGATCTCGGCGGTGACAGCGACGTCGCCGCCCTGGATCGCGCCACCGCCACCGCCGCCTCCGAACGGGCTGGCGCCCCCGAAGGCGCCGCCGAACCCTCCCCCGCCGAAGAACGCGTCGAAGATGTCCGCAAACGATCCGAACGCGTCGAAGTTCGGCGCGTAGCCGCCGCTGCGCAGCCCCTCGTGGCCGAAGCGGTCGTAGGTCGCCCGCCGGTTGGCATCGCTAAGAACCTCATACGCCTCGGCCGCCTCCTTGAACTTCTCCTCGGCCTGCGGATCGCTGCTGTTGACGTCGGGATGGAGCTCGCGGGCGAGGCGCCGGAAGGATTTCTTTATCTGATCCTCGCCGGCGTCGCGTGAGACCCCGAGCACTTCGTAGTAGTCGCGCGGCATCGGTCTAACGGGTCAGTCGCGGGATCCGTTCCCAGCGTTCGTCGTAGATGTCGGCGATGTAGCTCGAGAGCTGAAGCGCGGCCTCGCGCACGGCGCGGATCGCCTGGCCGTAGTCCATCCGCAGCGGTCCGATGACCGAGACGGACCCGAGGCTCCGCTGCGGAAGTCCGTAGCTCCCCGCGACGAGCGCCAGCGACCGGAACGCCGGGCTCTCGTTCTCGGCTCCGATCCGCACGAGGACGTCACGCTCGGAGAGCACTGAGCGGAGCATCCCGAGCAACGCCACCCGTCGCTCGAGCATCTCCATCAGCGCGTTCAGCTCCGAGATGTCGCCAAACCGCTCGAGGCTGAGCAGCCGTGCCGTCCCCTCCACGTAGAGGTTCTCCTGGACCGCCTCCTCGAGCTCGGTGAACACCGGCGCGAGCGCGTCGATGAACGCCGACTCGGTGATCGACAGCGACGGGTCGTGCAGCCGCTGATGGAGCATCCTGGCTCCGAGTCCGAACCCCACCAGCCGCTCGTTGAAGTACGAGGCAGCCCAGTCGGCGAGCCCCGGGTCCACCGGACGCCCGAACGTGAACAGCCGCTTCGTCACGCCGCCGGTCGAGGTGATCACGACGACCATCAGGACCTGAGGCTGGAGCGCGAGCACCTCGACGTGGCGGATCGTCGAAGTCTCGATCGGCGGGGCGGTGACGATCGCGACCAGGTTGGTGACCTGTGAGAGGGTCTCGCTGGTCATCCGCATCGCCTCGTCGACCTCGCGCCTGACCAGCGACAGCGACAGGCGCGGCGCCGCGTCTTCGGTCGGCAGCAGCCTGTCGACGAAGTAGCGATATCCCGCCTCCGTTGGAACACGTCCCGCAGACGTGTGTGGATGCGCGAGCAGCCCCAGCTCCTCGAGGTTTGCGAGTTCGTGGCGGATCGTCGACGCGCCCCACTCGAAATCCACCGCCAGCACCTTCGAGCCCACGGGCGAGCCGGCCTCGAGGTACTCGTCGACGACCTTGCGGAGCACGAGTTCTTGGCGTTCTGTCAGCACACCGATGATTGTAGGTCGGCGCCCTGCGCCCACCGGAAAGCCTGGATGGCAACCCTGATCACCGGATGGCCCGGCGTGATCGCTTACGGGGTCAGCCGCTACTCCGGCGGGCGAGACTTCGCCGCTGTGCGCTCCAAGCGTCCGGCGGTCCGGATCGACCTCGACGGCTCCTCGCCGTTCGGGCGCGTGCTGATGACTATCGATGACCCGGCGGCATGGGTGGCGGTGATTCGCGAGGCGGCGCAGGCCGCGAGGGCGAAGACGGCCGACGCGTAGGCCTTCGATTCCCCCAGCGTTTCGGCAGGCGGGCGGCTCGGCAAACGGCGGGCAGGAAAGGAGGGCGGGCGGGGGAGGTTGGTCGCGGTTTCGAGCGCAGTTCCGGGACCGGACGGCGGGTTGTCCGCCGAAAAGGGCGGCTTCATGCTGCCTAACACGACAATCCCGGCGCCGCCGCCGAGCCCTGTCGGATTCAGCACACTCCTCATGCATAGCTCGACAGGGCTCGGATCTTTCAGCCATTTTGTCGTGCTATGCACCCCGCGAGGGGCGAAATTCCGGCCAAATCGGCCGCCCAGGGCCGTAACCCGGACCCCGTCGCAACCCGTCCCCTCCCTCCTTCCTGCCGTTTCCACCGAGTCGAGCCGCCCGCCACCCCGGACCGCCGGATCAGGACAGCTGGATCCGGACCTCGGCCTCGCCGTTGCGGATGATCCGCTGGCCGTCCTGCTCGGCTTCGGAGTCGACGATCGCCACGCCGTCCCTGAGCTCGCGGACGGTCCCCGTGACCACGATCTCGTCGGTGAGCTTCCCCATCCCGCGGAACTGGACCGAGAGGCGCTCGAGCCGGTCCGGTCCGCCCGCCGCGTCCGTGTGGGCTCGCGCCACCTGGGCCATCGTCCACAGCCCGTGCAGGATCCGGCCAGGCAGGCCGACCTGCTTGGCGAACGCCTCGTCGATGTGGATCGGGTTGAAGTCGCCGGAGGCGCCGGCGTAGCGCACCGTGAGGTACGGGTCCGGCGAGACCCGCAGCTCGAACGTGTCGCCGGGCTCGAGGCTCATCACATTCCCCGCACGATGTTCGTCCACGTCCCGGTGCAGACGGTCTCGCCGTCCTGGTTCTTCGACACCGACTCGAACACGTAGAAGCCCATCCCGCCCCGGTCCGAGATGTCCTTCACGCTCGCGGTCGTGGTGATCTCGTCGCCGGCCACGACTAGCGGCCCCCACCGGAACTCCTGGCCGCCGTGGACCATCATCGCGAAGTTGAGGCCTACCTCCGGGTCGAACAGGGCGGGCCCGACCGCGCGGCTCGAAAACACGACGGCGAACATCGGCGGCGCGACGACGTCGGCGTATCCGGCCGCCCGGGCGGCGTCGACGTCGTGGTGTAGCGGGTTGGTTTCCCCGACCGCGGCCGCGTACTCCCTGATCTTCTCGCGCCCGACGGCATAGGTGGTCGGCTCATAGCTCTTGCCGATGGCTTCGGTGTTGACCGGCACGCGCCGCAGTCTCTCAGATGATCACGGGCACCGTCCCGCCATCGACCGACCACGCGGCGCCGGCGACGTTCGAGACGAGCTCTGAGCACAGGAAGACGACCACGGCGGCGATCTCGTCCTCGGTGGCAAGCCGGCCCCGGGGCACGTTCGCGACCGCCACGTCGAGTGCCTCCTCTCGGCTGATCCCCCGCACCCGTGCGCTCTGGTCGGCGAGCCCGCCGTCCCCGAGCCAGAGCTCGGTGCCGGTCGGCCCCGGCGCCACCGCGTTGATCATCACGCCGCGGCTCGCGTACAGGTCGGCGAACGCCCGGGAGAGCGACAGCTCCGCCGCCTTCGTCACCGAGTAGGCCATGTTCGTCTTCGATGGGCGCTTCCCGGACGATGAGCTGACGTTGACGATCCGGCCCCATCCCCGCTCGGCCATCGCCGGCGCCGCGGCCCGCATCAGTCGCATCGGCGCCATCACGTGCAGCTCCCACTGTGTCCGCCAGTCCTCCTCGGTCAGCTCGTCGACCGCCTTCACCGCACTCGTGCCGGCGTTGTTGACGAGGGCGTCGATCCGCCCGTGCGCGCCCACGCACGCGTCCACCACGCGATCTCCGGCATCCGTCGATGTCAGATCGAGCGCGGCGGTCTCGGCGCGGGCGCCCGCGCCGCGGCACTCCCGGGCGAGCTGCTCGAGCGCATCCGCGCCCCGCCCGACGAGCAGCAGCGCCGCGCCCTCCCGGGCGAGCATCAGGGATGTCGCGCGGCCGATCCCGCGCGACGCCCCGGCGACGACGCAGGCGCGGTCCTCAAGACCGAGATCCACCCGCTGATTGTGGCCCAAAGCCGCCTTACAGCTCGTTCGGCAGCGGCGCGGTGGCGGGGAAGCCGCGCCGCTTGTACTCCTCGTAGACGCCGCGCCAGGCGTCGGGGTCGTACGGCCGCGGGACCTCGCCGCCGTCCAGCAGCGTCGCGAGCCCGTCCAGGCAACCGTGCCAGCCGGCGCCATCCCGGGCGGCCTTGTCCGCCGACTCGAGCTCGACCGTGAACAGCAGCAGGCACCCCGCCCCGTCGTCGACCGGCTCGAGTGCGAAGTGCAGGTGGTCCGGACCCCACAGGAATGAGAACCGGCGCGGCGGGTCGAGCACCGTCACCTCGCCGAGCATCGTCGAGGCCTCCTCGGGGAGCACGCCCGCGGGGAACTCGAACTCCATCTGGCCGCCCAGGCGCAGGTCCACCCGCACCGAGCACGGAAACCAGTGGGCAAGTTCGTCGGGCGTGGTGACGGCCCGCCAGACCGCTTCGACCGGGTGGGCGATTCGTCGCTCAAAACGGAGCGTGGGGCGCGCGTCGATGATCTGGTAGCTGGCCTCCATCGTTCAGGCCTCCTCTTGCTCTGGCGTAGCTGTGCGATTCAGGTGCTGCTCCAGCGCGTCGAGTCGCTCGTCCCACATCCGGCGATATGGCGCCAGCCATACGTCGAGCTCGGCGAGCGGGAGCGGATTCACACCGTAGACGCGACGCTGAGCGTCGCTGCGTGCATTCACCAATCCCGCCTCGCGCAGCACGCGAAGGTGCTTGGAGGTCGCCGGCTGGCTCAACCCCAGCCGCTCCACGAGCTCGCCAACGGGTCGCGGACGGTCGCGAAGCAGCTCGAGCACCTCGCGGCGGTGCGGGTCGGCCAGTGCGGACCAGGTGGATGGCACGCGCATATATAACCACCTAGTTATATGCCTGTCAAGGCATAAATGGCATCCGCAAGCGCCCCCACGCCGCGCTCGATCGCGGGCTCGCTGACGTTGGCGAAGCCCAGAACGAGCCCCGGCAAACCGCCCGTCCCCTCGCCGATCCGGTGCCAGGACAGCCCCTCGGCCCCGACGCCGCCGGCCGCCGCGGCGCTCAGCAGGGCCGGCTCGTCGATAGCCGTGTCGAACAGGACGAGCAGATGGAGTCCGGCGGCGACGCCGCACACGCGGGCGTCGGGCGCCAGCCGCCCGAGGGCGTCGACCAGCGCCTCGCGCCTCGCGCGGTAGCGGAGCCGCATCCGGCGCAGATGCCGGTCGAGCTCGCCGCGGGCGATGAAATCCGCCAGTGCGAGCTGCTCGACGGCCGGCGCGCCCCCGTCCGCCAGCGCCTTCTCGTAGGTCAGCGCGCCGGTCAGCCACGAGGGCGACAGCAGCCAGCCGAGCCGGATCCCCGGGGCCAGCCGCTTGCTCGCCGACCCGATGTGGCAGACGCGCTCGGGCGCGAGTCCCTGGAGCGCGCCGACGGGCACGCGGTCGTACCGGAGCTCCGAGTCGTAGTCGTCCTCGACGATCAGGGCATCCTCGTCGTCCGCCCACTCGAGCAGCGCCGAGCGCCGCTCGGGCGCCATCACGCCGCCGCTCGGGAACTGGTGCGCCGGCGTGGTGACGACGACCTCACACCCCGAAGCCCGGAGCTGATCGACGTCCAGGCCATCCTCGTCCACCGTGACGGCGACCGCCTCCAGTCCGGCGCGTTCGGCGATCAGCCGGTGCTGGGCCCAACCCGGCTGCTCGACGGCGATCCGCTCGAGCCCGCGGTCTGCAAGCGCGCGGCACAGGATCGAGAACCCCTGCGTGAACCCGGTGCACACGAGCGTGTGCTCGGGCTCGGGTGCGGCGCTCCTCGCCCGTCCGAGATAGCGCATCAGCTCGTTGCGCAGCGCCGGAGCGCCCCGCGGATCGCCGGGTCCCAGGGCGTCGAACGCCGACTCTCGCACGGCCGTTCGCAGCGACCGGATCCAGCTCGCGCCGGGGAACGCCTGGAGGTCCGGAACGCCCGGCCGGAAGTTGTGCCGGTAGTGCGGTTCCAGCGAGCTCGCCGGAACCGGCGGGCGCTCGAGGCCGAATGTCCCCGCCACGCGGGTCGGCGCGCCCTGCGACGCGGTCAGGTAGCCCTCGGCGCTGAGCTGAGCGTAGGCCTCGAGCACGACCCCGCGCGAGACGTTCAGCTCAGCGGCCAGTGCCCGTGAGGACGGGAGCCGGTCCCCCGGCCCGAGCTTGCCGACGCGAACCTGGTCTCGCAACCAGCGCTCGAGCTGCTCGTGGAGTGCGGGACCGGCGGCTCGATCGAGCGCGACGAGCAGGCCGGGCCCGGCAACTGGCTCGCTCTCATCCATCACAACTGGACCTTAACACCGAGCCAGTTTGCTCGTAGCCTCTCACCCTGACGTTGCCGGAAAACTGACCCGGAGGACCGAAATGGACCAGATCACGATCGTCGGCGGCGGCCTCGCGGGGCTTACGGCCGCCGTGTCCTGTGCCGAGCGCGAAGTCGCGGTCCGGCTGCTGGAGGCGCACGACGAGCTCGGCGGCCGCGCCCGGAGCATGACCGGCCCCTACAAGGCGAACCTCGGGCCGCACGCGCTCCTGTCCAGCAGTCCGTTCTGGAACTGGCTCGGGCAGCGCGACCTGATCCCGCCCTACGCCCGGCCTCCGCTGTCGGGGGTCCGGTTCCGCTGGCACGACGAGATCCGCCGTGTCCCGGCCGTCGGAGCGGCGGTGGCCGCGCTGCGGCTCCGCGGCCGCTCGGCCCCGATCGACCTCGACTTCCGCACCTGGGCCTCCGATCACGTCGGCAGCGAGGCCGCCGACCAGCTCGCGCGCAGCGCCGGGATCCTCACCTACTTCCACGATCCCGGAGAGCTCTCGGCGGCGTGCGTCTGGGAGCCGCTCGTCCGCGGGCTGCTGTCGGCACCGCCGACGGCGCGCTACCCGATCGGCGGGTGGTCGGCGATCGTCTCGAGGCTGCGTGACCGCGCGCTCGCCCTCGGCGTCACGATCGAGACCGGCAGCCGGATCGACGAGCTACCGCCGGCGCCGGTCATCATCGCCACCGAGCTCTCCGACGCCCGCACTCTGCTCGGCGATCCGTCGCTGGACTGGCTCGGCGGGCATGCGGTGTGCCTCGATCTGGCGCTGCGCCACCGGCGCGGTGACCCGTTCGTCGTCGTCGACCTTCAGGAGACCGGTTGGGCCGAGCGCTACACGGCGGCCGACCACTCGCTGGCGCCCCGCGGCGAGGAGCTGATCCAGGCCATGATGCCGGTCCGTCCCGGCGAGTCCGCCGACTCGGCGGCGTCCCGGCTCGAGCGGCTGCTCGACGCCTCGTTCGTGGAGTGGCGCGAACGCGAGACCTGGCGGCGGCGTCAGGTGATGCACGGGCGCACGGGAGCGCTCGACCCACCCGGCAAGTCGTGGCGGGACCGTCCCGGGATCGACCGCGGCCACGGCGTCTTTCTCGCCGGCGACATGGTCGCGGCGCCGGGGTGCCTGTCCGAGATCGCATGGGCGAGCGCGGTGCAGGCCGCGAACCTGGCGGTCGCGGCGGCGGGCTCGCCGGCGAGCCGGTCGCCGGCAATCGCCGGATGACCGCGGTCACGCCGTCGGCGACGACAGCCCTTGTGGCCGGGCCGGCCCAAGCGCTAGCCTTTGGGTCGTATGGCGAGACGTGCGGTACTGAGGGCATCCGACGCTGAGCGCGAGGAGATCGCGGAGCGTCTTCGCCGCGCCACGGCCGAAGGCCGGCTCCTCGCAGAGGAGCTCGAGGAGCGGCTCGCCACCGCGCTCAGGGCCCGCACGCAAGGTGAATTGGATGTCCTCGTCGCCGATCTGCCCGCGCCGCGTGGCGGGCGCCGGAGAGGCTCACTGCCGATGCCGCGGACGGTCCCGGAGTTTGCGCTGGCGATCGTGCTCGCGATGATCGGGGTGATGGTCTTGATCGGGCTCGCCCTGCTGGTGGCGGGCGTGTTCATGCTCGGGGGCTTCTGGATCGTGATCGCCTTTTTCGCCTTCGGCCGTGGCCGCGGTCCGTGGGGCGGCCACCGGTCGCTCCCCGGAGCACGCCCCCCGTACGGCCGCGGCTACTACACGCGCCGCAGCGTGTACGGGCCGCGTCGCCTCTAGACCCCGGCTAGCCCTTCTCGCCGAGTTCGAGCACCGCCAGGAACGCCTCCTGGGGCACCTCGATCCGCCCTACCTGCTTCATCCGCTGCTTGCCGCGCTTCTGCTGCTCGAGCAGCTTGCGCTTGCGGGTGATGTCGCCGCCGTAGCACTTGGCCGTCACGTCCTTGCGATAGGCCTTGATCGTCTCTCGGGCGACGATCCTCGAACCGATCGCAGCCTGGATCGGGACGTCGTACTGCTGGCGCGGGATCGTCTGGCGGAGCTTCTCGGCCAGAGTCCGGCCAGCCTCGTAGGCCTTGCTGCGATGGACCAGCATCGATAGGGCGTCGACGGGGTCGCCGCCGAGCAGGATGTCGAGCTTGACCAGGTCGGATTCGCGCATCCCGAGCAGCTCGTAGTCGAGCGAGGCGTAGCCGCGCGTCCGCGATTTCAGCTGGTCGAAGAAGTCGAGCACGATCTCCGCGAGCGGCAGGTCGTAGCTCAGCTGCACGCGCTCCGCACTGAGATAGTGCATGCCTCCGACGGTTCCCCGTCGTTCCTGACAGAGCTCCATGATCGCGCCGATGAAGTCCTTCGGGGTCAGGATCGAGGCGCGGATGTACGGCTCGCGGACCTCGGCGACGCTCCCCGGATCTGGCATGTCGTTGGGCGAGTGGACGGGGATCGTGACGCCATCGGTGAGCGTCACCTCGTATTCGACGCTCGGCATCGTCGCCAGCAGCTCGAGGTCGTACTCGCGCTCGAGCCGCTCGCGGACGATGTCCATGTGCAGCAGGCCGAGGAACCCGCAGCGGAACCCGAACCCGAGCGCGTCGGAGGTCTCCGGCTCCCAGCTGAGAGCGGCGTCGTTGAGCGACAGCTTCTCGAGCGCGTCGCGCAGATCCGGGTAATCATCGGTCTCGATCGGGAACAGGCCGCAGAACACCATCGGCTTGACCTCGCGGTAGCCGGGCAGCGGCTCGGACGCCGGGTTGAGCTTGGTCGTCAGCGTGTCGCCGACGCGCAGCTTCGTCACGTCCTTGATGCCCGTGATCAGGAACCCGACCTCGCCCGCGTGCAGCGCGCCGGCCGAGGTCATCTCCGGCGTGAAGAAGCCGATGTCGTCGATCTCCGCCTCGGTGCGGGCCTGCATCGCCCGGATCGCCTCGCCCTTGGTGAAGGTACCGTCGACGACGCGGATGTACGCGATCACGCCGCGGTACTGGTCGAACTCCGAGTCGAAGATCAGCGCGCGCGGGGGCTTGTCCGGATCGCCGTCCGGGGGCGGTACGCGCGCGATCAGCTCGTCGAGCACGTCGGTCACGCCCTCGCCCGTCTTGGCGCTGATCCGCCGCACGGCGTCGGCGGGCTCGCCGAGGAGCTCAGCGACCTCTCCGGCGACCCGCTCGGGCTCCGCGCCGGGCAGGTCGACCTTGTTCAGGCACGGGATCAGCTCGAGGCCCGACTCGACCGCGAGGTAGGTGTTGGCCACGGTCTGCGCCTCGACGCCCTGCGAGGCGTCGACGACGAGCAGCGCTCCCTCGCACGCCGCCAGCGACCGCGAGACCTCGTAGGTGAAGTCGACGTGGCCGGGCGTGTCGATCAGATGCAGCTGGTAGGTCTGGCCGTCGTGCCCGGACTCGTAGAACACCCGGACCGCCTGGGCCTTGATCGTGATTCCGCGCTCTCGCTCGAGCTCCATCGAGTCGAGCACCTGCGCCCGCATCGCCCGCGGATCGACCGTGTGCGTGAGTTCGAGGATCCGATCGGCCAGCGTCGATTTGCCGTGGTCGATGTGGGCGATGATCGAGAAGTTGCGTATATGGGCCTGATCAGCCATCTGTATCTAGGGTATTGGGCCAGCTTACGCTGGCGTCCGTGGGGCCGTGCCCCACCGTCCGGACGGGGCCTAGTGGCCCCAGGGACGCCGCCGCAGGCGGCCCATGATCAGCGCCTGGATCTGCCGGGCCTCGGGGATTCGCATGCTCAGGACGAGCCGCGCATAAACGGCCGAGCCGAGCGCCAGAGCGAGCCCGACGGACAGGAGCTGCGCCACCAGGGAGAGCCCGAGCACCGACTCCAGGCCCTTCCAGACCGCCCACGAGACGCCGGCCAGGATCGCCGACGCGACGAGGATCCGAGTCGTGATCATCAGCGTCTGGCCGCCCTCGATCCGCCCGTTGAAGCCGGCGCGCAGACGCCGGAGCTGGAGCGCGGTCATCACCGCGTTGGCGGCCGCGGTGCCGATCACGAGCCCGGCGATTCCGAGCGGCTTGTAGAGCGCGAGGCTGACGATCACGTCGACGATCATGTTGAGCCCGGCGAGCCCGGTCGGGATCCACGGCCGGCGGACGGCGAAGAACGTGCGCGTCAGCAGGAGGTTGATCCCCCCGAAGGGGAGGCTGACCGCGAACCAGAACAGCGCGGTGGCGACGAGGCTCGTCGAATGCGCGGTGAACTCGCCGCGCTGGTAGACGAGTCGCGTGATCGGTGTGGCCAGCACCATCAGCACGGCGGCGGCCGGTATCAGCAGGAGGTTGATCTGCCGGGTGCCGATTCCGACCGCCCGCCGCATACCGGCGACGTCTCGGAGCGCCGCCTGGCGACTCAGCGTCGGGAACAGCACCGTGGCCACGGCGACGCTGAACACGCCCTGCGGGAGCATGTAGATCCGAAACGCGTTGTCGATCGCCCGCGGGGCTTGAGGGCTGACGAGCGCGCCGAACACCGAGTTCAGAAGCTGGTCGAGGTTGACGATGCCCAACCCGATCGTCACGGGCAGCATCAGCGTGAAGACCGTGCGCACGCGCGGGTCCCGCCAGTCGATCGAGAACTGCAGCCGAAAGTCGATCCGGCGCAGAGCCGAGGCGACGAGCAGGAACTGCACGACGGTCGCCGCCAGCCACGCGACCGCATAGGCGTAGATCTGCTTGCCCACCGGAAAGCGCGGGTGCAGCAGGACGAGCAGCGCGACGATCACGATGTTCCAGACCGCTGGGGCCAGCGCCGGGATCGTGAACTCGTCGTAGGACTGCAGGATTCCGACCAGCAGGCCGGTCAACCCGAGCAGCAGCACGACCGGGAACAGCACCTGGGCCAGCCCGGCGGTCAGCTGGTTCAGGTAATGGTTGAAGGTGCTGCCCGTGAACAGCGGCATGATCGTCCCGGCCAGCAGGATCCCGACCGCGGTCAGCGCGCCGAGCGCGATCAGGATGATCCAGAACAGCGTCGAGGCGAGCTTGAACGCCTCGCGCTTGCGCCCCTGCTGGAGCAGGTCGGTGAACACCGGCACGAACGCCGCCGACAGCGCCGCCTGCGCGAACAGGTTCGCCATCAGGTTCGGGATCTGCGAGGCGATCGTGAACGCCGACGCGGGCCCGGTGGTACCGAAGTAGCTCGCCGCGACGATCTCCCTCCCGAGTCCGGCGATCCGCGACAGCCCTGTGGCGATCGCGAAGATCGCCGTGTTCACGCTGATGCGGCGTTTCGGCGGCGGAGTGCTCATCGCGACCGGCTCCTCCGGCGCTGAGCGCACAATCGTCTCGTCTGACACGGGCCGCTATAGTAGGCGCGCGCCGCGGCGAAACGGTCGCGGCGTCTGTCTGCTCTCATCACGATGGCCAATATTCACTCTCAGAAGAAGCGGATCGCGCGCGCCGAGCGCGAGCGACTCGAGAACCGCCAGTACACGTCGAAGATCAAGACGTACTTCCGCCGCCTGGAGCAAGCCGTGGCGGGTGGCGATGACGATGTCGCCGAGAGCGAGCATCGCGTGCTGGTGCGGACGATCGACAAGGCCGTCAAGCGCGGCGCGATCCACCGCAACAGCGGCGCCCGCAAGAAGTCGCGGGCCGCGCAGGTGCGGCGCGGCGGCGCCACCGGCTGACACCGCGCGGTAGCTCGGGAGCTCATCCGGGTAACTTGTGCCGCAATGGCACAAGCGATGGAGCCTCGATCCGGGGGATCGGGGACGGTCTTCTTCGAGCTCGAACGTCTCGAGCAGACCGCCGCGGGCCGGCTCGAGCTGACCGGTCGCTGGTTCGGGGTCCGGGGACGGAGGTTCGTCCGTCCGACGCTGACGTTCGAGTCCGACGGCCACCCGTACCGCCTGCTCGCCGACCTCGAGCACAAGCCGTGGTTCGCCGAGGACGGGAGTCCCTGGACCGCGGTATTCCACTGGGACGCCGACCGCGGGCCGCTGGACGAGCTCGAGTTGACCGTCGCTACCGACATCGCGATTCCGCTGGGGCGGCTGGACAGCGCCGACGGTCGACCGCGGCGCCGGCGCCAGCCGCAGCCTGATGCGTACGCCGCCTCGCTGCGGCGCGAGCTACAGGCGATTCGGCAGGAGCTCGCCGATGAGCGGCGCACGAACGAACGCCTGCGCACCGAGCTCGAGCCGTTGCGCGAGGGGGTCGACGCGCTCCGAGCAGAGCTCGAGCGCGCCCGGGACGAGAAGGTCGAGAACGACGCCGCGCTCGCCCGGCGGGACGCTGCGCTGGCCAGGCTTTCCGAGGCCGAGTCCGAGCGCGACGAGGCGCGCCGTTCGCTGGAGGAGACGGTCGCCGAGTCGGCCGAGCTCGGTCGAGCTCTGCGGCAGGCACGGATCGAGCGCGACCGTGCCGTGAGCGCCGTCGAGCAGATGCGGGCCGAGCGCGAGGTTGACGGGCACGCGCGCGATCGGGCCCTGGTCGACCGCGAGAGCGCGCTCCAAGTCCGCGATCAGGCGCTCGCCGAGCGGGACCACGCACTGGCGACGAGAGATCAGCTCGCTCGCGCCGGCGACAGCCTCGAGGCC
This sequence comes from uncultured Solirubrobacterales bacterium, assembly GCA_963759695.1. GTDB lineage: Bacteria > Actinomycetota > Thermoleophilia > Solirubrobacterales > Solirubrobacteraceae > Palsa-465. The sequence goes on along the minus strand of CAVXAO010000014.1, from coordinate 61,978 downwards.
CAGCGCGCGGCGGCGCGGGCACTCGCGTCGCGAACCAACCTCAGCTGGCGCCGGTCAGGGTGGCACGCCCCGAGCTGGCCGCAACGAGCGCTGGCGTTGGCGTTGCTGGTGGCCGTGGTGATCGTGCTGATCGTGGTGCTGCGCGTCGTGTGAGCGGGTGGCGGTACCCCGGGCTCCCCGATAAGCGTGGATATACCCCGCTTATCGGGGATCGTCGCCACGCCAGGCGGACGCGATCCACCTCGAGGCCGGCGCTACTCGCCGGTGATCCGCTGGATCGTCAGCAGCGCCACCGTGTCCTCGCTCGCCGCGCCCGCGCCACCGCCGCGGGACGCGAGCTCGAGGTCGGCTATCTCCTCGAGCGCGTCGCGCAGCTTCTCGGAGCCGCCGCGCCGCGCGTCGGCGATCATGCCGTCGGCTGCCCGCGATGGCATCCGCAGCTGGCGCTTGATCTGCGCGGTGGACTCACCGGCCTCGAGCGCCCGGGCGATCTGGTGGCCGGTGCGAACGCGTTGCGCCATCCAGTAGAGCAGCCCGGGAACGCGCTCGCCCTGGGCCCGCAGCGACAGGTAGATGCGTGTGGCCTGCCCAGGTTCACCCGCGACGAGCGCGTCCGCCAGCGACCACGCCTTGCGTTCCGCCGAGGGCGCCGTCAGCTCCTCGATCTGGGCCGCGTCCAGCAGGGTGTCCGGCGCCACCATCAGCGCCAGCTTCTCGAGCTCGCGTACGAGACGTTGCTGGCGGTCGCCCACGTGGCGAATGAGCGCCTTCGCCGCGTCCGGCTCGAGCGTCACGCCGAGCTCGCGACCCCGAGCGATGACCCACTTCGGCAGCTCCCACGGTTTGACGCTCTCCTCGGCGCTGACATCTCCACCGGCCTTGCGAACGGCGTCGTGAAGCCGCCCGGGAGCCTTGGCGCGCGCGTCCTCGCGGGCGAAGAACGCGACGGTGGTCTCGGGCGCCATCGCCTCGATCGCCGCCTCGAGCGAGTCGAGCTCCTTGTCCTTCCAGCGCTCCGCGCCGTCGACGATCAGGAACCGCCTCCCGAACGCGAACGTCATCGCGTTCAGCGCTCCCGCGACCGTGTCCGGCGCGGCCGCCTCGCCCTCGAACACCTCGACGCCTTGTGCGCCGCTCTCGGCCTCGGCGAGCGCGCGGAGCCGGGTCCGGCGCTCGGCGATCCGCCCGTGGTCATCTCCGTGGATCAGGTACGCGGGCTTGAACGACGGCATCGTTTCAGTCTAGGCGCGGCACCCGACACGCCAGCGCGACCGCCTCGTCGGCCCCGGCGGCCGGCGTTACGCCCTCGAGCTCCCACGTTCCCATCCCGACCACGGGCACGCCCGTCTTGAGCGCGAGCGCGACCTCCGACAGCGTTCCGTACGCCCCGCCGATCGCGATCAGCGAGTCCGCCGCGCGCACGATCAGGCCGTTGCGGAGCTCGCCGAGGCCCGTGGCGATCGCGATCCCCACCCACTGGTTCGCGGCGGCGCGATCGGCACCGGGCAGGATGCCGACGGTGGCGCCGCCGGCCTCCGCCGCGCCCTGACACGCCGCCGCCATCACCCCGCCGAGGCCGCCGGTGATCACGACCGCGCCCCGGTTCGCGAGTCCCGCGCCGACGGCGCGCGCGTGCGCGAGCTGCTCGGCGGTCGCGTCACCCGGCCCGACCACCGCCACGTAGGGCGTCACCTCACGACGACGTTGACGAGCTTGTCTGGAACCACGATGACCTTTGCGATCTCCTGGCCGTCGACGTGGGCCCGGACCCCGCGCGACTCGAGACAGAGCCGCTCGAGCTCCTCGCGCTCGGCGCCGGTGGGGGCGGTGACGCGGTCGCGGACCTTGCCGTTGACCTGGCAGACGAGCTCGAACGTCTCCGCCTGGAGCATCGCCGGATCGGCATCGGGCCACGGCTCCTCCCACACGCGGCGGCCCGTCAGCTGCTCGTAGACCTCGGCACCCAGATGTGGCGCGAACGGGAACACCAGGGAGGCCGCGGTGGCGGTCGCGAATCGACGCGCCGGCGGATCGGCATCGGGGTGGCGGTAGATCTCGTTGAGCAGCTCCATCACGGCGGCGATCGCGGTGTTGAACGCGAACCGTCCGGTCATGTCGTTGGTCACCTTGTCGATCGCCCAGTTCGCCTTGCGAACGAGGGTCAGCGCGTCGCCCTGCGGGTACGGCGGTGGATCGGCGCCGGCGGCCGTCCCGCCGAGGTCGTCGCCCAACCGCCACAGGCGCGCCAGGAATCGATGGACCCCCTCGAGCGAAGTCTCCGACCAGGCCGCATCCTGGTCTGGTGGCCCGATGAACAGGATGTAGCACCGTGCTGCATCGGCGCCGAATCGCTCGACGATCGGCATCGGGCTGATGACATTGCCCTGCGACTTGGACATCTTGTGTCCATCGGGGCCGAGGATCATCCCCTGGGTGAAGAGCGCCTGGAAGGGCTCCTCCACGTCCAGCAGTTCCATGTCGGCGAACGCCTTGACGAAGAACCGGGCGTACATGAGGTGCAGGATCGCGTGCTCGACGCCGCCGATGTACTGGTCGGCCGGCATCCACTCGCGGAGCACCCGTCGGTCCCACGCCGCCTCCTGGTTGTGGGGATCGCAGTAGCGCAGGAAATACCAGCTGGAGTCGACGAACGTGTCCATCGTGTCGGTCTCGCGCCTGGCGGCACCTCCACAGCGCGGGCACGAGACGTTGACCCAGTCCTCGGCGCCGGCGAGCGGCGGCCGGCCCTTGGGCTGGTAGTCCTCGATGTCCGGAAGCTCGACGGGCAGGTCTGACTCGGGCACCGGCAGCATCCCGCAGCGCGCGCAATAGACGATCGGGATCGGACACCCCCAGTAGCGCTGACGCGAGACGAGCCAGTCGCGCAGGCGATAGCTGACCGAGGCGTGGCCGCGGCCCTCGCGGTCGAGCCAGTCGACGATCGCCTCGTAGGCGCGGCGGTTGTTCATTCCGTCGAACTCGCCGGAGTGCATCATCGGCCCATCGCCGGTGTACGGGAGCTCCTCGTCGCCACCGATCACCCGGCGGATCGGCAGGTCGAACGCCTTCGCGAATGCGTAGTCGCGCTCATCGTGCCCGGGCACCGCCATGATCGCGCCCGTCCCGTACTCCATCAGGACGTAGTCCGCGACGAACATCGGCAGCTGCTCGCCGTTGACCGGGTTCGTCACCGTCCGCCCGAGCGGGACCCCGGTCTTCGGCTTCTCGGTGTCTCCGCGCTCCTCGCTGGTCTCGCTTCTCGTCCGGTTGACGTACTCATGAACCTCGGCCTCGTGCTCGGTGCCGGCCGCGAGCCTGAACACATCCGGATGCTCGGGAGCCATGACGAAGAACGTCGCGCCGAACAGCGTGTCGGGACGGGTCGTGAACACGGGGTAGTCGATCCCGAGCTCTTCGCTGCGGAAGGTCACCTCGGCGCCCTCGCTGCGGCCGATCCAGTTGCGCTGCATCGCCTTGACGTATTCGGGCCAGTCGATCCCGTCGAGGTCGTCGAGCAGGCGGTCGGCGTAGTCGGTGATGCGGAAGAACCACTGCTCGAGCTGCCGCAGCTCCACCTCCGCGCCACAGCGCTCGCAGTGGCCGTCGATCACCTGCTCGTTCGCCAGCACCGTCTGATCGACGGGGCACCAGTTGACCGCCGCCTCCTTGCGGTAGGCGAGGCCGCGATCGAACAGCTTCAGGAACAGCCACTGTGTCCAGCGGTAGTAGGTCGGCTGGTGGGTCGCGATCTCCCGCGACCAGTCGATCGAGATCCCCCAGGAGCGAAAGGCCGCCTGGAACGCTGCGATCGACTCGTCGGTCGAGCGGCGGGGGTGGACGCCGGACTTGATCGCGTAGTTCTCCGCCGGCAGTCCGAACGCGTCGTAACCCATCGGGTGCAGCACGCGCTGGCCGATCCGGCGGTGGAAGTGCGCGATCGCGTCGCCCAGGGAGTAGTTCTTCAGGTGGCCGATGTGCGGCTCGCCGCTCGGGTAGGGGAGCATCTCGAGCACGTAGGACTTCTCGCGGCCGTCGTGCTCGCCCAGGCGGTCCGGATCGTTCGATACCTCCCAGGTGCCCTCGCGCTCCCACGTGCGCTGCCACTTGGGCTCGATCTCCTTGGGGTCATAGCGGCGGTCTGCCATCGGGCACGGAGGTTACTTGCGCCGGCGGGGCGCCGGCGTTTGTCGGGCAGGGGCTGTGGACTCTCGGCCCGCAGGCGCAGCCCTTGGTTGGCGGTCGGCTTGGCTAAAGGCAGCAGGGAGGGGGTGGGTGAGGGCGCCGGCGGGTCCCGGGAGCCTCTGATCGACCTGATCGGCCGCCCAAACCCGCGGTCCACCCTCTCAGCTGCCCAACCCCGCGGTCTACCCTCCTCAGCTGCCCAACCCCGCGGTCTACGCTCCTCAGCTGCCCAAACCCGCCACCGTGTGCCGGGAGTGTGTCGAGAGTGTCACGGCGATGGTGCATAGCGCGTCAACACCGGCGCCAGATCCGAGCCCTGTCGTATTGAGCACACTCTTCGTGCATAGCCCGCCAGGGCTCGCCATTCGGCGCAAGGTTGTCGTGTTGTGCACCATCGAAACGGCCCGCGATCGCCTCTGTTCCCGCCCCCGTTCCCGCCCCCTTCCCCAGCGCCGTTTACCGGGCCGCCCGCCATTCAAAGGCGACGGGCGCCAAAAAAGTGCCGGCGGGCCGAGAGTCGACAGCCCCCGAGCAAACAGCCCGCGACAGCCAAACGCCACCGCGAAAGCCACACCAAAGGCGCCCGAATGCGCCCCTATAGCCCTTAGTCACCGCGACTATGGCTCGACCGCGTCGGTAACAGCTCGCGCCACCCCCCCAGCAGCGGGCCGATGCGGTGTCTTTCTTGCGATCGGGCTCGGTCACGCGCTTTACCATCGACGGCGTGCCAGAGCCCACTCCGCCGGCCAGGGCAAGCAGCGCCGCCGAAGCGGCCGACAGGGTGGCCTCGATCGTCGCCGCGGCGGAGGACGCCGCGAAGCGGATGCTCGAGCAGACCGAGGAGCGTGTGCGCGAGCGGATCGCCGAGGGCGATCGCGCGGCCGAGAACCGCGTGCGCGCCGCCGAGGAGGAGGCACAGGAGATCCTTGCCCACGCCCGCGCGGAGGCCGCCAAGGCGGTGGGCGACGCCACGGGAGAGGCGCTCGCGATCATGGCGCGGGCGCAGGAGAACGCCGACACCGTGACGAGCGAGGCGAGGGAATCGGCGACCAGGGAGCAGGAGGAGATCAAAGAGCGTGCCCGCGAGCTCCTGTTCGACGCCCGCACGACCGCCAGCGACGTGCGCAGCGAGGGGCTGGAGATCGCCGCGAACCTCCGGGACATGGGCGACTCGCTGCGGTCCAACGCCGAGCGGCTCCTGCGCGACGTCCAGCGCATCCACTCGCAGCTCGTCGCCCGGCTTGACCGCATCGATGCGGGCGTGGGCCAGGCGGCGGCGCCACGGCGGGCGCCGGGCGCGGAGCCGCCTGCCGACAATGGCGAGGTCCTCGACGTGCCGGAGTTCATCCCGCCGGCGTAGGCGTTGGACGAAGCACCTGGCTACGGATCTTTTTCACACTTTTGAATCGATTTGCAGGTAGTTTCCGTCCGAGCCGCGGCACAATATGTGTTCAATGCTGAACACGAACGTCAAGGGGAACGTGGCGGAACTTGAGATCGCGGCGGCGGCCGCAAGACTCGGAATTCCGGTTCTCAAACCCCTGACTGAGCACGCGCGGTGCGATCTGGCATTTGAGATCGGCAGCCGGTTATGGCGGGTCCAGTGCAAATGGGGTCGGCTGGCGAACAACGGGGACGTCGTCATCGTCAGAACGAGCGGGTGCAGGCATTCGCCTCGAGGCTATGTGCGTACGGCATACGACGAGGGCGAGGTAGACCTCTTTGCCGTTTATTGCGATGCACTCGATCGTTGCTTCCTGTTGTCGGACGCGGTCGTTGCGCGTAGGTACGAGGTGACCTGCGCTTGAAGCCGCCCCGCAACTTTCAGCAGGCGTGTATTAACCTTGCAGACAACTTCGATTTCGAAGGGGCTATAGCTCAGTTGGGAGAGCGCGTGAATGGCATTCACGAGGTCGCCGGTTCGAGCCCGGCTAGCTCCACTGGATCGGATTTGCCGCCGACCGTAGTGGGCGTTAACCCGTTCCGAGACAAGCTGGGCTATTGGATGGACCGTGCCGCGGATGGCGAGCACATCGTGATCACCCGTCGGGGCAAGCCACGTATCTGTCTTACCCCGGCACCTCGACTGTCCCGGGCCTGAGCCGCGCCCACGCTCAGCGCTCCAGCGTTCCGGGCGTGAACGAGATGCCGCGGAGGACCTCGCCGGAGCGCGCGGTCCGGACGGTGGTGAAGCTCTCCGAGGCGGGTGGGGTCGTCGCGTTCACGGGATCGGTGACCGCGACCAGCTTGTTGGGATCGGCTCCCTGATCGCCGCCACCGCTGACCGTCGAGGTGATCGCCCAGATCGTCGCGGTTCCGTCGCGGTTGATCCGGCCCGTGACGTTGCGCAGGCCGTCCGTGGCGGGCGACCACGGCAGTCCGGTGGTGGCGTTCTCGCCGGTGGGGTAACCCGGGACCGTGTAGGGCTGGCCGAGGCTCAGACCCGACTGGATCGTGTACGCGAGCTGCCACTGGTCGGCGTTCGAGTTGAAGATCCACTTCTGCAGGCCTGCGCTCTGCGAGGCCGCCGCGTCGGTGTACTCGCCGTCGGCGAACGTGTTGGTGCCGTCGCCCTCGTCGGCCAGGTACAGGGTGTGATCGTTGGCGAACCAGAACGCGAAGGGGAACGAGGTGCTCGCCTTCGCCAGCGTCGTCGGGAACCCGGCGAGCACGCACATGTTGCTCGGCAGGCCGTTCGTAGTGAGCGTCGAGGGGTCGTACGCGAGCGGGGAGGTCGGGAGCGGGGCGCCCGGCACCGGCAGGCCGGTTCCGTTCGGGCACGCGTGGCCGGTCGTATCGACGAAGTACAGCGTGTTGACACCGTTGCTTCCGCTGCCCTTCGTGAAGTAGAGCACTTTGTCGTGGATCCCGATGCCGCGGAAGTTGTCGTCCTTGCCGAGCTTGTCCTGCTTGTCACCCAGCTGGGTGACGTCGAAGCTTCCGACCGGCGTCGGCGTTCCCGGGGACTGGTCCGCCTCGGGCGCGAACGTCCGCGAGAAGATCTGCGCGCCGGCTGCGAGCAGGATCCCCGCGGGCTGCGGGTTGCCGCCATTGCCCGCGTTGCCGGCCGTGTAGAACACGTTGGCCGCGTTGTTGAGGATCGCGGCCCGGCCGTTGTTGCCGCTGTAGGCGTTGGTATCGGTGAACGACAGCCGACCGAAGCGATCGAGGTCGGCGGCGACACGATAGAACGCGCTCGGGACGGGGTTCGTCGGGTCGATCACGCCCGGCGTGTTCGAGTTCGAGACGTCGATCCCGTCGGCCGGTGCCGCGTATCCCATGAACGTCACGTCCTGGCCGTCGGTGGATTGGTTCAGCGCCAGTTCGGACTTCGAGGAGAAACTCGTCACCAGGTCGCGCGAAGGCACCCGGATCGTGCCGACCCGCTGACCCCACGGGGTCAGCTCCTCGAGCGAGATCCTCGATGTCACGCCGAAGCTGGCGTCGACGAGGGCGTTGTTGAAGACGTACGGATAGGCGCCGTCGGCGGTCGCGGTGACGCAATTGCCGGCGGTGCATCCGGGTGGGAGCTGGGTCACGCCGGCCTGGATGTCGGCAGGCGTGTAGAAGCTCCTGCTGAGCAGCAGGTTGCCGGGCGCCAGGAATAGGTGGCGGTCGCCGGAACCCCGGCGGTCGCGGCTTTGGTGGGCCTGGGCGGGTGCGGCCAGTGTCGCGGTCACTGCTAGCGCCGACGCGACGGCGCGAGCCGCCACGGTGATGGTGTGCCTGCCGAGCATTACGACTCCTCTTCCTGCGCGGGGTCTCGATGGTCCGAGCCGCGCACCGTAGTGGCGCGCCCGCGGAAGGAAGTGACCCTCGCGTTAAGCGCGCTTGGCCGCCTCGAGTGCCGCGGGCGGGTCGAGCGCGGCGTTGGACCGTGAGAGCTCGAGCGCCCGATCGGCCAGCTCGGCGGCCTCCACTCCTCCGAGCGTCTCGTCCCGGAGCGCGAGCGCGAGCAGGACCTGGCGCAGCAGCTCCGGATCCTGCGTGTCCGGCGGCGGACCCGCCGGCGGCAGCGCGCGCGTCTCGGCGAGCAACCGCGAGGCGTTCACGCCTCCGCCCAGCAACCGTCCCGGGTGCTTGTCGGGGATCTTGGCCATGATCGCGCCGGTCGCGGGATTGACGACGTGGACCTTGCTGCGGAGCCCCGAGCGCTCGAGCGCGAGCCGGTATCCGGAGAGCCGCAGGTACCCGAGCTGGGCCGCGAGCTGGCTGAAGGCGGCCGCCTCGGCCTCGTCGCGCAGACGCTGCTGGTGCAGCGAGATCTGCGTGCCGGCGTCCGGCAGCGCGGGATCCGGATCGGGCGCCACCAGGAGGAAGACCTGCGAGCCGAGCCTGCCCGCACCGACGCCGGCGATGTCGGCCAGCAGCTGGTAGCCACCGAGACCGAGCGCCCCGACGATGCCCGGCGGGAGCGGATTGCTCGAAAGGTGGCCGGCCGCGAAGCTCATCGGCCCTAGTTGTCGAGCAGGCCGCCGACGATGCCGCCGAGCAACCCGCCACCGCTCTGATCCCGCTGGCCGCTCCCGCCCGTCCCTTCCTGGACCGGCGGGTGGAAGTAGGCGCTCTGCAGGCCGACGCGCCCCGGTCCCGTGAAGCGGTTGAACACGAGGCTGCCCCCGCCGCTCATGAGGCCGGTCTTGAAGCCGTAGACCTCCTGGGACATCGAGACCGAATGGTCGCGGAACAGCCACCCGCCCGGTTCGATGTCGATCGTCTCCCCCGGCTCGAGCTGCTTCTCGAAGACGTTCCCGTAGCCGTGGACCCAGACGACCCCCTCCTGGTCGGCAGCGAAGAACTCGTCGACCCAGAAGCCGCCGCCGTACATCATGTTGGCGAACCCCTTGATGCGGCTGTAGTCGTACTGGACGTTCGCGGTCGCGGCGAGGAACTGGTGCTCGCGAACGACGATCCCGTGACCCGGCTGCAGGTGAAGCGCCGCGATGTGGCCGGGCGCGTCGCGACTGAACGCCAACTCGCCGCCCGACTGCGCTTCGAGCAGCAGCAGCGGCATTCCGCCGAGCATCCTGCGCTTGAGCCCTTTCTTCAGGGGGTGCAGGCCGATCTGTAGGCTCGGGTACTTCCACAGCAGGACGTGGTGCTCGAAGTACACGGGCACCTGACCGTCGAGCGCCATGTGCAGAGCCGGCACAAGCTCGCCCTCTAGGCGGTACGACAGACCTGGCGCGCTCCCCTCGGTGATCTGGGTAGGCAGGAGCTTTGGCGCTGCCGGCATGGTCCTCTCCGTTCGTCGCTGGCGTCTGGGCGGGGAGGAAACCATATCCGCCGTTGACCCAGGAGCGGGCGCGATAATCGTCACGTTGTGCCGCCGATCTACGTCACGGGACACCGCAACCCCGATACCGACTCGATCGCTTCGGCGATCGGATATGCCGAGCTGAAGGGCCGGCTGGATCCACACAACGAGTACGTCCCGGTTCGCCTCGGCGAGTGCAACGCGCAGACGCGGTGGCTGCTCGAGCGCAGCGGCGCTCCCGAGCCTCGGTTCCTCCCGCACGTGTCACTCCGCGCCCGCGACGTGATGCAGACGAGCTTCCCGGTCAGCGGGCAGGATCAGCCGATCCGCGAGGCCGGGCTGGCGCTGGTCCGGGCCGACCTGGAGCTGGTTCCGATCGTCGACGACGACGGCGCGCTCGTCGGAATCGTGACCGAGCGGGCGCTGGCCCGCCGGTTCGTCCGCGAGTCGCGCGAGACCTCGACGCTCAAGGACGCCCCGACGACCGTCGCGGCGGTGGCCAATGCGCTGGAGGCCAGCGTGCTGGTGGACGGCGATGCCAAGCTGGCGGGCAGGGTCTGGGTTCAGTCGATGGACGTGCGGTCCCCCAGCGGGATCCGAGCAGGGGATGTGGTCGTCGTCGGGGACCGCGCCGACGCGCAGCGGCTGGCGATCGAGCACGGCGCTGCGCTGCTCGTGCTCTCCAACGACGCGACGCCCTCCGACGAGATCTTGGCGCTGGCCCGCGAGCACGGGACGGCCGTGATCGGCTCGCCGCTCGACTCCTACGTCTCCGGCCGCATGATCACACTCGCTTCGCCGTGCGGCGCGTTGATGGAGCGCGATCCGCTGACGGTCACGATCGACTATCTCGTCGCCGACGTCTCCGAGCAGATCAAGGAGATCCATTACGGGGCAGCCGTCGCGATCGACGCGCACCGCCGGCCCATCGGCCTGATCACGCGCCGTGATCTGGTCGCGCCGCCGCGGCGGCGCGTGCTGCTCGTCGACCACGCCGAGCAGTCGCAGAGCGTCGCCGGCATCGAGACCGCCGAGATCGTGGAGATCCTCGATCACCACCACATCGGTTCGATCGAGACTAGGGTGCCGGTCACCGCCACGTTTGATCCGGTCGGGTCGACGGCCACGCTCGTGGTCGAGCGGTTCCGCCAGAACGGGATGGAGCCGAGCCGGCCGACCGCGATGATGCTGCTCGGCGCAGTCCTCTCCGACACCGTGATCCTCAACTCGCCGACCACGACCGAGCGGGATCACGCCGTCGTCGAATACCTCCAGCGGGTGCTGGCGCTTGACGCCGCCGAGCTGGGCCGGGAGATGTTCGAGGCTACGGCCGACCTCTCGGAGGTCAGCGCCGAGGAGATCGTCTCTCGCGACGCCAAGCAGTACCACGTGCAGAGCGGGCACACGATCTGTATCGCGCAGATCGAGGTCGTTGGGGATGGCCTGCTCGACCGCAAGTCGGAGCTGCTGGCGGCGATGCAGAAGGCGCGCGAGAACCGCGCGCTCCATCTGTATGCGCTGATGGTCACGGACGTGCTGACTAAGAGCACCCAGCTGTTGATCGCGGGCGAGACCGCGCCCGTCGCCAGGGCATTCGAGACGACCGCACAGGACAGCCTGATCGACCTTCCCGGAGTGATGAGCCGCAAGAAGGAAGTGGCGCCGAAGCTGCTGGCATCGTTATAGGACGACGCTCAGGGTCAGGCCAGGCTAGCCGGAGGCGACGCCCGCCACGTGTACGGGCGCCTCGCCCCAGAGCTGCTCGAGGCGGTAGTACTCGCGCGTGTCAGGCGTGAACACGTGGACGACGACGTCGAGGTAGTCCATCAGGATCCAGCGGCCCTGCGTCAGTCCCTCGACCCGGCGGGGCAGCAGCCCGTGCTCGGACTTCATCCCTTGGTGGATCGCGTCGTGGATCGCCTTGGTCTGGCGATCGGTCCGGCCACTGCAGATCACGAAGTAGTCCGTGTAGCCGATGATCCCGCGGAGGTCGAGTTGAACGATGTCCAATGCCTTGCGGTCCGACGCATATGCGGCCGCTGCCGCCGCGATCTCCTCGGGCGTCATTCTTCTGCACTACCTCCATACAGTTGGTTGTCCCGGATATAGGCGGCCACGGCGTCCGGGACGATGTACCTGATCGGCTGGCCCGCTCTCACCCGACGTCGGATCTCGGTCGAGGAAAGCTCGATCGTCGGCATCGGGAAGAACGTCGCCCGATCTCCTCCTCGCAACCGCTCCAGCGCGCCTTCGATCTGCGCTCTGGTCGTGCCTGGCCGCTCGGCGATCGCCAAGGTGCTGAGCGAAAGGACCTTCTCGGGCTCGTGCCAATCGGGCAGGCCCGCGGCGATGTCGCCGCCGAGGATCAGGAACAGCTCGCTATTCGGTGCTTTCGAGGTCAGCTCATCAAGGGTATCGACCGTGTACGACGGCCCGGCCCTGACTATCTCGACGTCCGAGACCGTGAACCGCTCATCTCCTCGCACCGCTAGCCGGCACAGCTCGAGGCGGTGCTCGACTCCAGGTTCGTCATCGACGGGCTTGTGCGGCGGTATCCGGGCAGGAACGAACAGCACTCGATCGAGGCCCAGCTGAAGGTATGCCTCCTGGGCGCTGACGAGGTGACCAAGATGTGGCGGGTTGAACGTACCGCCGAGGATCCCGAGCCGCACGGGGGTCAGTCGCTCACAAGCGGATGTGGCCCGCGCCCTCGACCAGGTACTTGAAGGTGCAGAGCTCCCGCAGGCCGATCGGCCCGCGAGCGTGCAGCCGCTGCGTCGAGTTGCCGATCTCGGCCCCCATCCCAAATTCCCCACCATCGGTGAAGCGCGTCGAGGCGTTGACGTACACGCACGCGGCGTCGACGCCCAGCTGGAACGCCCGGGCCGAACCGGTGTCGTGCGTGACGATGGCCTCGGAGTGGCCGCTGCCGTGAGCGTTGATGTGGGCGATCGCCTCGGCGGTGGTGTCGACAACGCCGACGGCCATCTCCAGGGCCAGGTACTCCGTATCCCAGTCTTGGGCCGTGGCCGCGTCCATCGGCACCCCGGGAACGGCGGCGCGAGCGCGCTCGTCGCCGTGGAGCGTCACCCCGGCGTCGCTGAGCGCACCCAGGGCCGCGGGCAGGAAGTGATTGACGACGTCGGCGTGGACGAGCAGCGTTTCAGCGGCGTTGCAGACGCCGGGCCGCTGCAGCTTGGCGTTGAGCACGATCGCCTTCGCGGCATCGAGGTCGGCGCTGGCATCGACGTACACGTGACAGTTGCCGGACGCGGCGTAGATCACGGGTACGGTCGCGACTCCCTTCAGCGCCGCCTTCAGGCCCTCACCGCCACGCGGGATGATCAGGTCGACCACGCTGGTCTGCGTCGCCAGCTCGGCCAGCTCCTCCCGGCCGCCGCCGGCCACGAGCGACAGCGCGCCGTCGGGCAACCCGGCGCCAGTGGCGGCCTCCGCGGCGACGCCCGCCAGCACCGCATTCGAGTGCGCAGCCGAGCTCGACCCCCGCAGCACGATCGCGTTGCCCGATTTCAGGCACAGCGCCGCGGCGTCGATCGTCACGTTCGGCCTTGCCTCGTACACGACCGCGACCACCCCGAGCGGGACCCGAACCTTCCGCATCTCGAGCCCGTTGGACAGCCGCGAACCACCGATCACCTCTCCGACGGGATCGGGCAGGGCCGCGATCTTGCGCACCCCTGCGGCGATGTCCGCGACGCGTCGCTCGTCCAGCGCCAGCCGATCGAGCAGCGCCTGCGAGAGCCCGCTCGCGCGGCCGGCGTCGAGATCGCTCCCGTTTGCCTCGAGGATCTCCGGGGTGCGGTCGAGCAGGGCGACCGCGATCGCCTCGAGCGCGGCATCCTTGACGCCGGAACCCAGCGTGGCGAGCACGCGCGACGCGCGCTTCGCGGCGGCGCAAGTATCGGCGACGGATGTCGTGGTCGTGGCCATCTGGCTACAGATTACGCGAGCACGAAGTAGTCCCTGTGGACCGCTTCCTCGCTGGCCCGCGGCAGCACCCCGCGGACGTCGGCCGACTTCATGCCGAGCACCTTGCGGAGCTCGGCGGCCGAGTAATTGCAAATCCCCTTGCCGACCGCCTCGCCGTTGTGCGCGACCTCGACCGCGTCCCCCGCGTCGAAGGCGCCCACGACCTCGACGATGCCCACCGGCAGCAGGCTCGTGCCGCCCTCCCGCAGGGCCCGCGCCGCCCCGGCGTCGACCAGCACACGGCCGCGGACCGGCTTGGCGTACTTCAGCCAGAGCTTGAAGCTCGAGTACCGCGCGGCCTGGGCCGCGAACCTCGTGCCGACCGGCTCACCCGCGGCGGCCGCCAGAATCGTCCCGGGCTCGAGACCGCTCGCGACGACGGTCGGGATTCCGGCGGCGGTCGCCATCTCAGCCGCCACCACCTTCGAGCGCATCCCGCCGGAGCCGAGCGGCGAGGTCGTGTGGCCGATGTCCAGGCCGTCGAGCGCCTCGAACTGCTCGACGGTGGCGATCAGCTCCGCCTCGCCGTCCGCCCGCGGATCCGACGTGAACAGGCCCTCCGCGTCGGTCAGCATCACCAGCAGCTCCGCCCCGAGCAGGATCGCGACCTGCGCGGCGAGGAAGTCGTTGTTTCCGAACGAGATCTCATCGGTAGTGGTCGTGTCGTTCTCGTTGATCACCGGGACGAGCCGCCAGTCGAGCAGCTTGCGGAGGGTCTGGCGGGCGTTGAGGTAGTGCGTCCGGGCGCTCATATCGAAGAACGTCAGCAGCACCTGGGCGCTGGCGACGCCACGCGCGCGGAGCAGGTCGTCGTAGACCTGGTAGAGCTTGCCCTGTCCGACCGCGCTGGCGGCTTGCAGCTCGTCGATCGCCCGCGGCCGCAGCGGAATTCCCATCACGCCCATGCCACGCGCGATCGCTCCGCTGGTGACCACGATCGGGGCGCGATCGGTGCGATGAAGCTCGCTCAGCTGATCGCAGATCCCGCCGAGCACGTCGATCCGCACCTCGCCGCGATCATCGGCGACGATGCTGGACCCGAGCTTGATGACCAAACAGCTCATCGCCGAGAGAGAGTAAAAGGGCGCGGCCCTGGAGTGGCCGCGCCCTATTTTCTCCTCAGCTTGCTAGCGGCGCTTACGCCCAGGGCACCACGGGTTCGCCGGGACTCCCTTGCACGGATTCGGCATCGTCTTCAGGCCCTTCGGCAGCCGGTGCATCACGACCGCAGTGCGGCGCGGGTAGTGATCGCCTGGCTGACACCCGAACGGCGGCAGGCTGGTCTGCGAGTCGCACAGGACCTCGTTGAGGAACGGCAGATTGAAGTTCGGCGCAACCGGGCTCGTTGTGCACGTCGGGCTGTCCTGCTGCAGCTTCGCCGCATCCGGCGTGAGGCTGCCCGCGGTGTTCGGAGTTGCCGCGGAAGCAGTCGCTCGGATGCGACTCGAAGTTCAGCTGCTCGAAATCGCCGTTCGTGGGATTCCCGTATCCACCGTTGTGGCTGAACGTGTTGTTCAGGAGCGCGTCGCCCCACTCGTCGTAGAGACAGCTCCCCTGGCCGAGAAGCGGGGAGTTCAGCGTGCCGCCCGTGCACGGCGGGCCGTTGTCGGGGAACGGCACGAGGATCATCCCCCACGCGTTGTTGTTCACGAACCGGTTGTCCATGATCGTGTCATTCCGGCCCCCGGTCACGGACATTCCGGTCCCGACCGGCCCTGCGGCGGCGGCTCCCGCTGACGGCACGTTCGGATTGTTGTTGTCGTGGACGAAGTTGTGCGTGAACACCCAGCACGAGTGCGTGTGGGTGATCTTGCTGATCCCGTTGTTCGGGCAGGCGCCGTCCTGCGGCGGCGGGTTGTCGCCGTTCTGGCTGTTGGTGTCGAATCCGTCCTCGTTGTTGTCGAACTGCGAGTTCTCGATCACCAGCCGGCCTCCGGAGTTGGAGCCCGAGTAGCCGAGCGCGTTGTACTCGGACCACGTGTGAGTCACCGTCTGGTTGCACTGCTGCTGGCAGGCGCCGATGTATAGCCCGGAGTCGTTGAAGTTGCTCGCGTACGTCTGATCCCAGGTACCGCCGTTCCAGTCGCTGGAGAAGATCCCGTACTCGGCCGCCGTCGCCTCGTCCTTGAAGTACGTGCTGGTCGTGGTCAGATAAGAGCCCTGGAATCCCCAGCCGCCGATCGTCCCGCTTCCAGCGCCACCGTTCCACCAGATCTCGTTGCCGGTCTGGCCGTCGCCGCCCGTGCCTCCGAGGAAGTTGCACGCGGTCAGGTTCTGCACCCACACGTTGTCGGCCTTCCACACGACGATCCCGTTGAGCCCGAGCGCTCCGCCCTTGCCCGCCGGCCCGAAGCTCTGCGCGGGCTGCTTTGTGCTGCACCGGCCCGAGCCTGGCCTGGTGCCGTCGATCACGACCTTGCTGCGGTTCATCCCCCGCAGCTTCAGGTTGCGGGTCGTGATCAGCACCGCCGCCGGTGTGTCGGCCGCCCCCTTGGGAGCACGGAACGACGTCGTCTTGTAGTCGCCCGGGCCCACCAGGATCCAGTCGCCGGGCTTGGCCGCGTTGACCGCCGCCTGTACCGACTTGAACTGGCCGTGAATCCCCTTGTAGGTACCGACTCTCAATACCCTCGCGCCGGCTGCCGGCACGATCGCAATGCCCACCCCAGTGACCATCGCGAGGATGGCTGCTCTACGCATCCCTCGTCCTTTCGATCCATCTTTAGCAATCCGGCCAGCGGCGCGATGCTACACGTTGGGATCGAGTTCGAACGCCACACCGGCGATCTCGACGTCGTCGCCCGGCTCGAACCCCTTGGCCTCGAGCGCGTCGATCACGCCGATGCCACGCAGCCGGCGCTCGAGGTGCGCGAGCGCATCCTCGTTGTCGAGGTCGTACCGCGCCACCAGGCGCTCGACCCCCTTCCCGGTGACGCGATAGCTCCCCTCGGCGAGGCGCTCGACGCGATATGCGCGTGGCCCGGCAGGGCGAAAGACACGGTGCTCGGCGAGCTCGCTGGGTAGGCCGTCCTCGCCGGGCCGCGACGCCCCGCCGTCCGCTTCGTCGGCTGGAGCGCTGATCGGCACCAGGTTCAGGAGGGTCCGCGCCAGCTCCGGCAGACCCTCGCGGGAGACCGATGATGTGAGGATCACCGGCACGTCCTCGCCCAACCGCTTGCGCCACTCGGCGCGCTGGGCCTCGGCGGTGGCGGCGTCCACCAGGTCGACCTTCGAGAGCGCCAGCACGCGCGGCAGCGACGCCAGACGCGGGTCGTGAAGCGCGAGCTCGCGCTCCACGACCGCGTGGTTCTCGACCGGGTCCGATCCATCGAGCGGTTGGATGTCGAGGACGTGGACGAGCGCCCGAGTCCGCTCGATGTGCGCGAGAAACTCGTGTCCCAACCCGGCGCCGGCGCTCGCCCCCTCGATTAGCCCCGGGATATCGGCGATCACCAGCTGCCGGTCATCGGCCTCGAGCGTCCCGAGCACCGGCTCGAGGGTGGTGAACGGGTAATTGGCGACCTTCGGATGCGCCCGCGTCAGGCGCGCCAGCAGCGAGGACTTGCCGGCGTTCGGAAGACCGACCAAGCCGACGTCGGCGAGCAGTTTCAACTGCAACGAGACCCAGCTCTCATCGCCCGCCAGACCCCTCTCGGCAAACCGCGGCGTCTGATGGGTCGGGCCCGCGAACCGCTTGTTCCCGCGGCCGCCCGGACCGCCGCGCGCCACCAGCGCCTGCTGCCCCGGTCTGACGAGGTCGAACCGGGTTCCATCGGCCTCGACCAGTACCTGCGTGCCGGGCGGGACCGCGATCTCCAGGTTCTCGCCGTCGGCGCCGTGCCTCAGCGAGCCCTGGCCGTGACCGCCGCGCTTCGCCTTGAAATGGGCGCTGCGTCGGAAGCTTTCGAGATCGCGAAGCGAGTCCTCGCACACGACCACCACGTCCCCGCCCCGGCCTCCGTCGCCACCGTCGGGGCCGCCCTTCGGGACGTGGGCCTCGCGCCGGAAGCTGAGGGAGCCGTTGCCGCCGGCGCCGGCCTTGACGTGGATGCGAGCACGGTCGTGCATGGTCAGAGTCTGGCTCAAGACTCACGGGGGGGTTTTGCGGCAGACTCTCGGGCTCAATGCCCGACCCCGTGTTCCTGATCACCGGCGCCTCGAGCGGCATCGGCGCCGCCACCGCCCGCCGGGCGGTCGGCGAGGGCTACCGGATCGTCCTCGCCGCCCGCTCCATCGACCGGCTCGCCGAGCTCGCGGACGAGCTCGGCGGGGAGGGGCGCGCGCTGGCCGTCCGCTGCGACGTGACCGAGTGGGAGCAGCAGGAGGAGATGGTGAAGCGCGCGATCGATCGCTTCGGCCGCCTCGACGTCGTCTTCGTCAACGCCGGATTCGGCGCCAAGCGCGGATTTCTCGAGGAGTCCGCAGAGTTCTGGCGGTCGATGGTCCTGACCAATGTCTACGGGGCGGCGTTGACGATCCGCGCCACGCTGCCCGCAGTGAAGGAGGCACGCGGCCACTTCGTGCTCACCAGTTCGGTCGCCGGCCGCCGCGCGCTCCCCGGATCGCTGTACTCGGCGACCAAGTGGGCGGTGACCGCGATGGGCGAGGCGCTCCGCCAGGAGATGGCCGACACCGGCGTCCGGGTGACGTTGATCGAGCCGGGCATGGTGGACACGCCGTTCTTCGACAATCCCGTCTCCGGCGTCTTGGGGGCCGACGACGTGGCGCGGGCCGTCATGTTCGCCGTCTCGCAACCGGCGCACGTCGACGTCAACGAGATCCTGGTCAGGCCGACGGCTCAGAACGACTAGGAACGTGCCCGCTCAGGCGAGCGCGAGGAGCCTGCGGAGGTCCGCGGCAACGATCCGTGCCTGGGTCGTGACCTGCGCCCAGGTGTAGCGAACCACCGTGAACCCCGCGGCGCGTAGCTGGAGGTCGCGCGTGTGGTCGCGCTCGAGCTGCGCCGGGGTGCGATGACCGCCCTGACCGTCGAGCTCGACCACCACGCGGCGATCGAACCAGACCGCGTCGACGAGCCACCCTTCGACGATCACGTTGACGGCCGGGACGGGAATGCGGTGGCGCTCACAGAGGTCGAGAAATGCGTTCTCGAGCTCGCTGCGAGTGTGGGCGTAGGCGGGCTGGTGGCGCTCGATCGCCTTGCGCAGCGGTCCGCTCCCTCGCCTGCCGCGCCCCAGCACTCGCTCAACCGCGTCGAGGTCCAACAGACCGAGGTACTCCGCCTCGGCGAGGGCGTGGCGGACGTGGTTGGGTGGCGCGGTGGCGGCGAAGTCGACCAGCGTCTGCGCGACGGGCGTGCTCGGAAGACCCTTGTGCCACGTCCGGTCGAGCTCACGCCGATCGTGCACCCGGACATCGCGCAACGAGACGCACCGCCGCTCAGTGCTGATCTCGATCGTGGGCGGGCGACGGTCGATCAGTGCAAGCCACCAGGCCGCGGTGGCGTGGCTGAGCATCGCGCCGGGGCCGACGTAGAGCAGTGCCGCGGCGAGATCAGCTTCGACGCTCGGCGCCCGGTGTCCGACCGCATACACGGCCGGCAAGGCGGGGTGGAGATAGCCGGCGGTCGCCCAGCGCGTGATCGTTGTGCTGCTCACGCCGATTCGGACGAGCTGGACGGTGCTAATCCGGCCGAACTGACGCTCAGCCAGTCGGCTGACGCGAACTTTGGCGTTCTTGTCCCACCCCCCGTTAGCAGAACGCCAAAGTTCGCTCACGCCACCAGTCTGTCCGCCATCCGTGTGACGGAACAAGACCTGGGTGTAACAAATTGCGCTCTAGTGCCTCGAGTCAGAAATTCGTCGGCATTCGAGCGGCCCCCGTCGGCGCTGCGCGGCGTCCTCGTCGCCTCGCGCAGCGCCGCTGCGCGTCGGCTCCTGCGTCCTGGCGCAGCATCCGCCGGTGACCACTCTCGGTGCCACCGAATTTATGACTCGCGACACTAGCTGGCGTCTTCGCCGGGCACGACCGAAATCACCCGGCCGCGGCGGCCACGGGTGAACTCAACGGTTCCCGCGGAGCGGGCGTAGATCGTGTCGTCCTTGCCGATGCCGACGCCGTCGCCGGGCTTGAAACGCGTCCCGCGCTGGCGGACGATGATCTCGCCACCCGTCACCGCCTGACCCGCGAACACCTTCACGCCCAGGCGCTTGGCGTTCGAGTCACGGCCGTTCCGCGACGAGCCCAGACCTTTCTTATGAGCCATTGTCGCTCTCCGAAGTTGGGGCCTCTGTGGGGCCGTCAGCGGCCACGGGTTTCGGGACCTGCTCCTTGCCGGCGCCACCGGACCGCGAGCGCGTTGCCGCCAGCTTGATATCCGTGACCTCCAGGCGCGTCAGCTCCTGGCGATGGCCGGTGCGGCGCTTGTAGCCCCGCTTGGGCTTGAACTTCACGATCCGGAGCTTGGGGCCGCGCTCGTGCCCGACGACGCGAGCTTGGACCGTCACCTCCGACAGCCGGTCCGCGTCGACGACCTCGGGCCCGTCCACGTACAGCAGCGGCTGAAGCTCGACCTTCGCGCCATCGTCGACCGGCAGCCGCTCGACGAGCAGGGACTGGCCCTCCTCGACGCGGTACTGCTTACCGCCAGTTTTCACGATTGCGTAGGACATGCTCAATCAGAGGCCGAGGCAGACTCTGCCTTTGCACCGGAACGGCGCCGTCCGCCTCTGCGGCCGCGGCGCCGAGGCTTTGATTCTAGGCCATCGTCAGATTCGTCTGTGGAGCCGTGGTTTCCGTCGGCTCCGGAGGCCGGCGGATCGACCAGCGAGGCGCGCGCCGACGTGCGCCCTACCTCCTCGATTCGCACAAGGTGCTTCTCGCCGACATAGGGCGTGCCCCCGGTGACGGAGATGATGTAGCCGTCGATTTTCGCCACCGCATCCCCAGGGCTGTACATATGCGGCTCGACGATCTCGACGTGCACCTCTTCGCCTTCGCGGAACGGGAGCGCACGCTCGAGCACCTGGTCGCGGTCGCCCTCCAGCAGCACCGCGAAGTGATCGAGCGGGAGCCCCTCGGAGCCCTCGAACACGAACCACTTGTGGGTCTGTTCTTCGATCGTGTGCAGCACCCGGCCCTCGTTGGCGGTGAACTCGGCGCTGACGCGCGGGTTCATCTGGATCAGCAGCGCGTCGGCCGAGGTGTGCTTCGCCAGGTCCCGCATCCGGCGCTCGAACTCGTTCGCGATGGTCTCCTCGGACTTGATCACGCCCTCGCCGTGGCACGTGGGACACGGGCGGGTCATGATCTCGCGCACCCCGTCGGTCACGTTCTGGCGGGTCATCTCCACGAGTCCCAGCGGCGAGATCTCGACCACGAACGTCTTCGTCCGGTCCTCGTCGAGCGCCTTTCGCAGGGTCTTCAGGACGGCGTCGCGATTCCGGGCCCGGGCCATGTCGATGAAGTCGATGACGATGATCCCGCCGATGTCGCGGAGCCGCAGCTGTCGCACGACCTCGTCCGCGGCCTCGAGGTTGGTCTTCGTGATCGTGTCCTCGAGCCTGGCGCCGCGTCCACGACCGATGAACGACCCCGAGTTGACGTCGATCACGGTCAGCGCCTCCGCGTAATCGATGATCAGATAGCCGCCGCTGGGGAGATCGACGCGCCGGGAGAGCGTGGAATCGAGCACCTGCTCCACCCCGAATGCCTCGAACAGCGGGGTGTCCTCCTCCCAGAGCTCGACGTGGTCGACGAGCTCGGGCGCGGTCCGGGAGAAGAACGACACGAGGCGGTGGTGCTGCTTCGGATCATCGACGATCGCGCGCTCGAACTCCTCTGAGTAGATGTCGCGCACGACGCGGACCGAGAGATCGGCCTCCTGGAAGACGAGCGCCGGAGCGCGGCTCTCGGCGACTCGCTTCTGCAGCACCTCGTTCAGCTTGAACAGATACAGGAGCTCGCGCTCGAGATCGGCGCGCTTGGCGCCCTGAGCGGCGGTGCGGATGATCGCGCCGGCGCCCTGCAGATCGAGCTTCGCCGCCTCCTTGCGGAGGCGGTCGCGCTCCTTGTCATCGAGCCGGCGCGAGACGCCGATGCCTTCGCCGTACGGCGCGAGGACCATGTAGCGGCCGGCGATCGTCAGATCCATCGAGAGGCGCGCGCCCTTGGTCTTGAGCGGATCCTTGACCACCTGGACGACGACTTCCTGGCCTGGCTTGAGCATGTCGGTGATCTGCCGCGCCTCGCGTCCGGAGCCGCGGCCCCGGCGCGGAGTCTCGACCCCGGGCAGAACGATCTCGTCCACGTGCAAGAACCCGTTCTTCTCCAGGCCGATGTCGACGAACGCGGCTTCCAGCCCGGCGAGGACGTTGTCCACGCGGCCCTTGTAGATATTCCCCACGATCGAGCGGGATCCGCGTCGCTCGACGTAGAGCTCGGCGACCTGGTACCCCGCTCCGGGGGTGGTTGTCTTACGGCGCCGGCGTCCGGATCCCGAGCCGGCCTTTCGCTGGGCAACGGTTCCCGTCGCCTCCAGTAGCGCGACGCGGGTCTCGCCCCGATCGACGCTCACTAAAACTTGCTTTTTCAATTGACTTAGTCCTTTGTGATCTTTGCGCCCGGCGCCCTAATGGCGGCGCGGGCGTTAGAGATGGCGCCCGGCGCCAGCCAACCGGCGGCGCGAGCGATACAGATGAAGCTCGGCGCCAGCCAACCGGCGGCGCGAGCGATACGAATGAACCCCGGCGCCAGCCAACCGGCGGCGCGGGCGATTGACACTGATCTGGGCGGGTGCGCGTGGCGCAACCTTCGCCGCCCCTCGACGAGATGAGATCGATCACGAAACCAGTGCCCTTCCCTTTCCTGCGGCTGTCAATCGTGCCTGCACATGTATTGACTGTAGAAGGCCGATTGAGATAAAGGTCACGAGCACGGACGAGCCTCCGTAGCTCATCAGCGGTAATGGCACCCCTGTGATCGGCATGATCCCGATCGTCATCCCGACGTTGACGAACACTTGGAACATGATCATCGCGAGGATCCCGCCGACGATCAGCGTCCCGTACAGGTTCTTGGACATCGTCAGTATTCGCAGCGCTCGCCAGATCAGCAGGGCGTATAGCGACAGCACGAGCGCCGCGCCGGCGAACCCGTAGGTCTCGCCGACGACGGAGAAGATGAAGTCGGTCTGGTTCTCCGGGAGGAAGTTGAGATTGGTCTGCGTGGCGCCCTGGACCCCGCGCCCGGTCTTCTGCCCCGACCCGATCGCGATCAGCGACTCGGTGATGTTGTAGGTCTGGTTCTGAGGGTCGTGCGACGGGTTGAGGAAGCCGGTCAGGCGCTGCACCTGGTAGGGCTTGAGCACGTGGACCCCGAGCGCCGGCGCGCCCGCCAGCACGATCGCCACCGAGACCGCGAACATCGCGACTAGCGCCGTCAGCTGCTTCCACGACGTGCCCGCCACGAATAGGATCGTGAAGGCGACAGCGACATAGACGAGACCGGTCCCGAGGTCCGGCTGGGGAATCACGATCAGCGCCGGGCACCAGCGCCAGGAGCATGATCCGCGCGGTCGTGCGCCACTCGTACAGCCGTCGGGAGCGATTGACCAGGAAGGCGGACAGCGACGCGATCAGCAGCACCTTGCCGAACTCCGAGGGCTGGACCTGCAGGAACGGCAGCGGGATCCACCGGCGCGCGCCGCGGACCTGCGGCATGCCGAAGACGATGAGGTTGAGCGCGATCAGCAGCCCGTACATCGGGTAGCGGTACTCACGAAGACGCGAGTAGTCGATGCTCGAGAGCACGATGGCGATTACCAGCCCGATCGCGGCGTAGATCGCCTGGCGGTCGACGTAGTAGAGCGGGTGACCCGCGATCGCGTGGCGCGTTGCCCCCTTGAGCGTCACCAGCGAGCACCCGACCAACCCGAGCGCCGCCACGATCAGCAGCGGGTCGAACATGAACATGACCCGCGGCCGCGCCGACGCGACGACTTCCTCGGTGGCGTGGATCGGGGTCGCGCTCATAGCGTTCTGGAATTCCCGGGGACGTACTGGCCGCGCTTGCCGAAGAACCACTGCGACAGGATCTGGCGCGCCACCGGGGCCGCTCCGATCGCGCCGAACCCGCCCTGCTCGACGGTCACGACCACCAGAATCGGCTTCACCGGGTCAGGGACGTAGCAGACGTACCACGCCTGGTCGGCCGCGTTAGCGTGCTGCGCGGTGCCGGTCTTGCCGTACACGGGGTAGCGGGCCTGCGGCCAGTTGGCGAACACGTCCGCCGAGGTGCCGCCCGGCTGCGATGCTGCCTCGTGGAGCCCGAGGCGGATCGCGTCGAGGTTCTGGGAGGCGATCTGGATGTGGCGGGCCGCCGGCGGGTCGATCCTCTGTACCAGCGTGCCGTCGGAGGAATCGATCTCGAGACCGAGGTGCGGGCGAACGACCGTGCCGCCGTTCTCGATCGCCGAGTAGGCGACGGCCAGCTGGAGCGGGGTGGCCTCGAGGTCGCCCTGGCCGACGGCCAGGTTCTCGTTGTCGCCGACCGACCACGGGCGGTTGGTGCCATCGGCGATCCCACATCCTCCAGGCGCATGCTTGGGCTTGCCCTTGAACGGTCCTGTCGCGTTGTCGCATTCGGTCTCCAGCTGGTTGCGGCTGGCGCGCCACTCCGGTGAGGGCAGGATCCCGTTGTTCTCGCCGCCCAGGTCGACTCCGCTCCTGCGCCCGATGCCGTACCTGTGCGCCCACTGCTGGAGCGCTCCGCCCTTGGGGGCGTCACTGTTCATCAGGCGCCCGAGGTTGTAGAAGAAGTCGTCGGAAGAGACCATGATCGCCTGGGTCAGGTCCAGCACGCCGTAGGACGCGTGTCCCGCGTTGTGGCGCAGGTCGCCCGGCCCGTCCTGCGAGTAGACGCCGGTGTCGTCGTAGGTGTCCCCAAGGCTCCAGGCGCCGCTCTGGAGCGCGGCGGTCGCGGTGATGCCCTTGAACGTCGAGCCGGTGGGGTACGCGCTCTGGATCGCGCGGTTGAACAGGGGATAGCCGCTCGAGGCGTTGTTCAACTGGTCATAGACCGACTGCGAGACCGGCTTGGCGAAGATGTTCGGGTTGAACGTCGGCAGCGAGCCCATCGCGTAGATCGCGCCATTGGTCGGGTTCATCGCGACGAACGCCCCGGCCGGCGCGGGCGGGTTCGAGTCGATCGACTCCTGCAACGCCTGCTGCCCGGCCTTCTGAAGGTTGAGATTCAGGGACAGCTTGAGGTTCTGGCCTGGGATCGGCTTGTGCTCCGTCAGGTAGCCGGTGAACTGGCCCAAGGAGTTGACCTGCACGCGGTCAGCGCCGTCCACACCTTGCAGGTAGTGGTTGTAGTACCACTCCAAACCGGATTGCCCGACAACGTCGTTCTGTGACACCCCGCGGAAATGCGGATCGTGGAGCTCGCAGTTGCTTCGCGACACGCAGCTGATCCGTCCGACGGTCCCCAGGAGCTGGGCGGCCAGACCCTGATACGGGTACACCGGCAGCCACGCGCGCTGCACCGTCACGCCGGGGAACGCGCTCTGGCGCTCGGAGAGGTAGTAGAGGACATCGTTGGAGACGTCGGCCCTGATCGTCACGTTGGCGTAGGGGAGCTGCGCCACCCCCTGCGCGACGAGACACGCGATCGGGGTCAGGCGCTGGACGCCCTGTCCGTCCACGGGGCACTTGGAGCGGTCCTCGGACATTCCCAGAACAGAGGCCAGCCTCCGGTAAAGCCGCCGCCGGGCGCGCGGAGACGCCGGAAGGTCGGGCGGCGAGAGCTGGACCGTGGTCGACGGCACGCTCTGGACAAGCACATTTCCGCCGCTGTCGAGTATCTCCCCGCGCGGCGCCTGAATCGAGATGTCCCGCACGCGGTTGGTCCGTGCCTGGGCCAGGTACTGGTTGCCCGACAGCACCTGCAGGAACCACAGACGGAAGAAGATGATCGCGAACATCGCCAGGACAAAGCTGCCCAGCACGGCGACGCGCAGGGCGAGCTGCGGCGTCAGCGGAGGGCGGCGATCTTCGGGCGGCGGCTGGATCATTGGGCTCGTGCCGAACGCGTGATTCCACCGAGGCGGTCGGACGGGCGGCTCAGCGGACTGAGACCCCCGGTGCTGTAGGCACGACGCCGGCGCCGGCGCGGATCCTGGGGCAACACCGGCGCGATGATCCGCCGCACGAGCGCGTAGATGGGCAGCGCGATCAGTGTGTTGACCAGGACCGTGATGACGATCTGCTGAAGGAGCAGGAAGCTGACCGGCGCGTCAACGCCGAGCAGGAACTGGATCACGGCCATCCCCAGGCCGGCGAACGCGGTGGCGGCGGCGCCCATCGCCAGTGGCACGAGACCGTTGGCGGGATCTCGCAACTCCCGCAGCCGGCCGGACCAGTAGCCGATCGCGATGTACAGCAGCGAGGTCACCCCGAGCGTCTGCACCAGGGCCATGTCGACGAACAGCCCGACGCCGAAGCCCATCACCGCGCCGGGGAGCGAGCCGGTCAGCAGTCCGACGGACATCACCACGAGCGGCGTGAGGTCGGCGCTGACCCCGAAAACCGTGATCTGCGAGATCGCGGCCTCCTGGATCACCACGGCCACGACGGCCAGGAGCACCAGCCTGATCACAAGTTTCAGATCGCTCACGGCAGCTGTGCCCGCTGGGTGCTGCCCGCCTGGGGGCTGGTCAGGATCTGGACGACGTCCAGGTGGCGCAGGTCCGCGTCGGGGGTGACCTGCACCGTCTGGCTGTTGATCAGCGTGTTCTGGTTGGCGTTCGAGACCTGACCGATCGGGAGCGCGGCCGGGAACAGCGAGGTGAGGGTCCCTCCGGGCGACTTGAACCCCGCGGTCACGACCTGCTGGCCGACCTGGATCGGGGCATGCTGCGGCAAGTATTGGAGGATCAGCTCGTTGGGATTGCCGACCTCGGGCACCAGCACGCCGGTGTCGCCGGAGCCGCCGTCCTGGACCGTCGCCGCGACCGCGAACGAGTGATCGGTGATCAGCGTGACGATCGAGACCGTCGGATCGACCGTCGTCACCTCCCCGACGAGCGCCCCGTCGCCGAGCGCCGGATCGTCCTTCTTGACGCCGTCCTGTGACCCCTTGTCGACCTCCACGGTCGTGTACCAGAGGCTCGGATCGCGGCCGATCACGTTTGCGGTGACCGGGTTGTAGGAGCCGATTCCGCCCGTGTTGTCGAGCTTCACCTCCGCGCGCAGCTGAGCGTTCTGTTCCTCCGCGGCCTGAGCCTGAGCGAGCTGAACGCGGAGGGCCTGGTTCTCCTTGAGCAGCTGATCGCGCTGGGACTTGGCGTGCAGCGTGTCCGAGAACCACCCGGCGACGTCGCGCACGGGCTTGAGCGCCTTGCTCGCGCCCTCCTGGACCGGCGAGAGCACCTCGACGATCCCGCGCTGGACGTTATGCAGGGGGCTGTTCGCGGACTCGCCGAAGTAGGCGGTCAGCAGGATCAGCGAAACGCCGACGAGCAGCACGAGAACCACGCGCCGCCGCCGTACTTGCTTGTCATGCACGAGATAGAGATCTCCAAAAAGCTCTGCTCAGCGCCAGCTCGGATACTAGATCCAGAGCCCATTAACGTCGGCGCCGGTTGCGTGAATTCTTGCTTGAGCGGTGGATCGCTTCGAATTCCTCCAATGACCGTCCTGACCCGACCGCGACGCACGTCAGCGGTGACTCCGCCAGATGCGCCGGCATCTGCGTCTCATGCCGCAGACGCTCCTCGAGACCCTGTAGCAGCGAGCCGCCTCCGGCAAGCATGATGCCACGATCCATGATGTCGGAGGCGAGCTCCGGAGGAGTCCGGTCGAGCGTCTCCTTGACCGCGTCGATGATCTGCGACACCGGCTCCTCGAGCGCGGCACGGATCTCCTCGCTCGTCAGCACGACCGTTTTCGGCAGCCCCGAGACCATGTCCCGGCCGCGGATCTCCGCCTGCACCTCTTCGCTCATCGGGAAGGCCGAGCCGATCTCGAGCTTGACCTCCTCCGCGGTCTGCTGACCGATCAAGAGCTTGTACTCGCGCTTGACGTAGTTGATGATCGCCTCGTCGAGCTCGTCCCCCCCGACGCGGATCGACTGCGAGACGACGATCCCTCCGAGCGAGATCACCGCGACCTCGCTGGTCCCGCCACCGATGTCCACCACCATCGAGCCGGTGGGCTCGCCGACGGGAAGGCCCGCGCCGATCGCGGCCGCCATCGGCTCCTCGATCAGGTAGGCCTGGCGAGCCCCGGCCGACAGACACGCCTCCTCCACCGCGCGCTTCTCGACCCCGGTCACGCCGCTCGGCACGCAGACCACCACGCGCGGATGCGCCCAGCGGTTCTGATGGACCTTCTGGATGAAGTGCCGAAGCATCTCCTCGGTGACCTCGAAGTCGGCGATCACGCCGTCCTTCAGCGGCCTGATCGCGGAGATCGTCCCGGGCGTCCGCCCGAGCATGCGCTTGGCCTCGATCCCGACGGCGTGTACCTCCCCCGTGCGCGAGTCAACGGCCACGACGCTGGGCTCCGATAGAACGATCCCGCGACCGCGGACGTAGACCAGCGTGTTCGCGGTGCCGAGGTCGACCGCCATGTCGCGGCCGCCGAATCCAGTCAGATACGTGAAGAAGCCCATGCGTGTAAGAAGAGGTAGGGGGAAGCGGCGGGACGGGGCGGCGAGTTACGGGGGGCCCCGCCCAGGCTGCCCGCTCCATCCAGCACGCGAGTGTATCGAACACACGTCCGCCGACGGAGCCCGCCCGGACGCGTCACCGGCGCGAAAATCGCTGGAAAATGCTGGATCACACAAGCAACCCCGGGGAAAGCTCCAGCAGGGTGCTGACCGGCAACCCGACGACGTTGAGGTAGTCCCCCTCGATCCGCTCGACGAGCGCCGCGCCGCGTCCCTGGATCGCGTAGCCGCCCGCCCGCTCGCGCCATTCTCCGCTGGTCAGATACCACTCCAGCAGCCGCTCGTCGAAGGCTCGGAACTCGACCGACGTCGTCGCCGCCGCCGTCCGCGGCACTCCGTCCTCGATCAGGCACAGGCCGCTGATCACGGCATGACGGCGGCCGGCCAGCGCCGCCAGCACCTCCCGCGCGCCGACGGCGTCTCTCGGCTTGCCGTAGATCCGGGAACCGAGGGACACGACCGTGTCGACCCCGAGCACGAGCGCCTCTGGCCGCTGCACCGCCACGGCCGCCGCCTTGCGGTAGGCGTTCTCGAGTGCCACCTCGCCGGGCGGGCCCGCCGTGAGCTCCTCGACCGCCGCAACGACGACCGAGAACTCGATCCCGAGCTGCTCGAGGATCGCGCGCCGCTGCGGCGAGCGCGACGCGAGGATCAGCCCAGGTCGGGGAAGAACAGCGCCACCTCGCGTGCCGCCGACTCGGTCGAATCGGAGCCGTGGACCATGTTCTGTCCGACCGCAATCGCGTAATCGCCACGGATCGACCCGGTCGTCGCCTGGAGCGGATTGGTGGCTCCTATCACCTGCCGCGCCGCCTCGACCGCCTGCTCGCCCTCGAGCGCCATCGCGACCAGCGGACCCGAGGTGATGAACGACACGAGCTCGTCGTAGAAGGACTTGCCCTCGTGCTCGGCGTAGTGCTGTGCGGCGAGCTCGCGGGTCATCGTCATCAGCGTGAGCGCGACGAGACGAAGTCCCTTTCGCTCGAACCGGGCGACGATCTCGCCGGTGAGGTTCCGCGCAAAGGCGTCGGGCTTGACCAGGATGAGCGTTCGCTCCATGCGGGGTCTCCGATCTATCTGTTCGAGTGAGGTTGGTCCGTCAGGGTGTCGACGGACGGCTGCGCTCGGGAGTCGCGGTGCTGCTGCGCTCGGCGCGGCTGGCGCTGGGGCTGCGCTCGGGGAGGCCGGCGGTGCCGCCACGATCGGCAAGGCCGGCGGAGCCGGCGACCGGCTGCTCGGACGTGCTGGCACGCCGGCGCGGGCGGCGTGTCTGCACCGGCACCGCTCCGATCTCCGACTCGCAGTACGGGCAGATCTTCCACACCGGGTCGAGCGGCTTGCCGCATGTCTTGCACGGATCCTTCAGCTTGCGCATGCAGTTGGGGCAGCGCAGGAAGTCCCGCTCGACCTCGTGGTCGCAGTGGGGGCAGAGGTGGTAGCCGAGCTCCGCCAACCGTGCTTCGGCCGCCTGCATCTCCAGGTCGCGCTCCCGGACGTCGTCGAGGTACTCCGGCGGGCGAACGATCATGTAGACGATCGTGCCGACGAACGGGAACAGTGATGCCGCCGTCGCGCACCCGATCAACATCGGGTCGGCGATCCGCCGACGCGCGTCCGCATAGGTCCAGTACACGAGCGCGAGCCAGATCACCACCAGGAACAGGATCAACAGCTCGACGACCAGGTTGATCGTGCTGTTGTGGATCCCGAAAACGCCGGGGACGAGAGACATTAAGTTCGCGAGTGTAGTGGTCGGGGCGGTCGAACCGCGCGGGCGGCGCCTACAAGAACAACCGTCCAAACAGATATCCGATGCCGAAGAACACCAGGATGACGACGGCGACGATCAGCGCGACGAGCCCGATCATCGTCAGGAAGCTGGGACGATCGTCGCGTTCGTTCACAGCATCGAGGCGCGGCGGCGCCCGGCCGGTGCCAGCAGGTCGGCGACTAGGTAGATCGAACCCGTGCAGATCACGACGCCGCCGGCGCCGGCGAGCTCGCGGGCGCGACGCAGCGCCGCGTGGGGATCGCCGACGATCTCCGACGGCGGGCCGTGCAGCTGGCCCGCCAGGGACTGCAGCGTCGGCGGCGGCAAGGCGCGCGGATTCTGGCTGCTCGTGAGGACGAGTTGATCGCAGACGGGCAGCAGCGCCGCCAGCATCCCGGCGGCGTCCTTGTCGTCGAGGATCGAGACGACCGCGACTATCCCGTCGTGGCCGGCGACGATCTCCGGCAGGGACTCGGCGAGCGCCTGCATCCCATCGGGATTGTGCGCTCCGTCCACCAGCGTGAGCGGCTCGGTATCGACGATCTGGAGGCGTCCCGGTACGCGGACCTGGGCGGCGGCCTGCGCCACCGCCGCAGGGTCGAACTCTCCCAGATAGGCCTCGGCCGCGGCTCGAGCGAGCGCGAAGTTGCGCCGCTGGAAAGTGCCAAGGGCGCCGACGACCACGTCGGGCTCGATGCCGGCGTGGACGATTCGCGCGCCCCGCTCCGCCGCCACCGCCTCGGCGACCCGCTCGGCATCGGGATGAAGGCCGTAGCCGAGCACGAGCGTCGCGCCGGGCTGCACCACGTCGAGCTTCTCGGCCGCGATGTCGGCGATCGTCGGACCGAGCCAGCGGGTGTGCTCGAGCCCGACGCTGGTCAGCACCTGCACACGCGAGGGGATCACGTTCGTGGCGTCGTAGCGGCCGCCCAGTCCGGCCTCGATCACCGCGACCTCGACCCCGCGGGCAGCGAGCTCCCAGTAGGCAGCGGCCGTCAGCGCCTCGAACTGCGTCACGCGATCCTCGGGGCCGAGGGAGCGATCGACGAGCTCGGCCGCGCGCGCCGCGCGTTGCACGGCCGCGGCAAAGTCCGCCTCGCCGAGATCCGCGTCGTCGATCCGGATCCGCTCGACGAACGAGGACAGATGGGGAGACAAATACGCGCCCGTACGGAGTCCGTGCAGGCGCAGGATCGTCGCGATCATCCGGGCCGTCGAGGACTTGCCGTTGGTTCCGACGACGTGGACCGACTCGAATCGCCGCTCCGGATGCCCGAGCGCGGTCATCAGCCGGCGCATGCGGTCGAGTCCGAACCGCATCCCGAACAGCTCGAGCGAGAGCAGGTAGCGCTCGGCATCCTCGAGCGAGAAGCTCACAGCGCCTCCAGGTCGGCCTTCAGGCGCGCGAGCTTGTCGCGCTCGGCCTGGACCACGGCGGACGGCGCTCTCTCCACGAACCCCTGGTTGGACAGCTTCCGCTCCGCCTGCTCGATGTCCTTCTCGATCCGCGCCCGGTCGGCCGCGCGCTTGCGCTGCGCTGCCTCCAGATCGAGGCCCTCGCCGGCGAGGATCTCGACCGCGCCGCCCGGCACCGGAATCGCCTCCACCGGCTCCCCCCCGTCATCCGAGAACTTGACCCGGGCGAGCCGCGCCACCTGGTCGGCCGTCTCTTCGTAGCCATCGGCGGCGAGCCTCGCGGACAGCTGGGCGCCGGCCTTCACGCCGGCGTGATCCCGCCAGGCCCGCAGCGCGCGGACCGCATCGATCACGCGCTCGAGCGAGCGCTCCGCCGACTCGTCGATCGTTCCGTCGGCGCCCGGCACACCCGCCGCGAGCAGCCCCGACGCGCCGGGGACGTACCGATAGATCTCCTCGGTGACGAACGGGATCATCGGATGCCCGAGCGCCAGCGTCTGGACGAGCACGTGGAGCAGCGTCTCGGACGCCGACTGCTCCTGCTCGTACAGGCGCGGCTTGACGAGCTCCAGATACCAGTCGCACAGCTCGCCGTAGACGAAGTCGTAGAGCTCGAGCGCCGCGTGCGAGAAGTCGTAGCCCTCGATCCGCGCCCCGACCAATGCGGTCGCCCGTTCCAGACGCGACAGGATCCAGCGGTCCTCGACCGTGCTGGGACTGATCGCGGGCCTGACATCCGGATCGATCCGCAGCAGGATCAGGCGCGACGCGTTCCACAGCTTGTTCGTCAGCTGCAGGCCCTGGGCGAGCTTGTCCTCGCTGAAGCGGACGTCCTGGGCCGAGGACATCGCGTACAGGCCCCACCGCACCGCGTCGGCGCCATAGGCCGGGAATTCGCCTCCGGCTTCGAACGCCGGCGGCCTCGGACCGCCCTCGATCAGGCCCAGCGGATCCACCCCGGTGCCGAGCGACTTGGACATCCGCCGTCCGTCGGGGGCCTGGATCATCGAGTGGACGTAGACGTCCGAGAACGGGATCTGGCCGCGGAACTCGATCCCCATCATGATCATCCGCGCCACCCACAGGAAGATGATGTCCCGGCCGGTGACCAGCACCTTGGTCGGGTAGAACGCGTGCAGGGCCGCCGTCTCCTCGGGCCAGCCGAGCGCCGCGAACGGGAACAGCGCCGAACTGAACCAGGTGTCGAGCACGTCGGGATCCCGCTCCCAGCCCTGGCCCTCGGGCGGCTTGGTGCCCACGTAGCGCTCCTCGCCTCGATACCAGACAGGGATCCGATGACCCCACCAGAGCTGACGGGAGATGCACCACGGGCGGATGTTCTCCATCCAGTTGAGGTAGACCCGCGTGTAGTTCTCCGGCCAGAGCCGGATCTGACCGCCGCGCACCACGTCGATCGCCGGCTTGGCCAGCTCGTCCATCCCCATGAACCACTGCAGCGACACGAGCGGCTCGATCCGCGCGCCCGAGCGCTGCGAGAAGGGCACCTCGTGCAGATAGTCCTCGGTATGGGTGATCAACCCCTGCTCGCGCAGCTCGGCCACCACCGCCTCGCGGGCCTGCTCGACCGTCATCCCGACGAACCGTTCGGGCGCCTGGTCGGTGATCAGGCCGTCCTCGCCGATCGCGCTGATCTGCGGCAGGTCATGGCGACGGCCGATCTCGAAGTCGTTGGGATCGTGGCCGGGGGTGATCTTGAGCGCGCCGGTCCCGAAGTCGGGCCTGACGTAGTCGTCGGCGATGATCCTGAGCCTCCGCCCCACCAGCGGGAGGATCGCCGTCTCCCCCACCAGCCGGCGGTAGCGCTCGTCCTCGGGGTGCACGGCGATCGCGACGTCGGCCAACATCGTCTCCGGGCGCACGGTCGCCACCGTGATCGCCCCCGACCCCGAGGCCAAGGGGTAATCAATGTAGAAGAGGGTGTCGGTGACCTCGCGGTCCTCGACCTCGAGGTCTGAGATCGCCGAGCGGTTGCCGGGATCCCAGTTGACCATGTACCGGTCGCGATAGATGTAGCCCTTCTCGTACAGGGCGACGAAAACGTCCATCACCGCCCGGGCGTAGGCCTCGTCGAGCGTGAACCGCTCATCCTCGTAGTCCAGGGAGGCGCCGAGCCGCGTGAGCTGCTCGATGATCTGACCGCCGTACTCCCCGCGCCAGCGCCACACGCGCTCCACGAACGCCTCGCGGCCGAGCTCCTGGCGGCTCGTCCCCTCCGTGATCACCGCCCGCTCTACCTGGATCTGGGTGGCGATGCCGGCGTGGTCGGTCCCCAGGATCCACTTCGTCCGCTGGCCCCGCATCCGGTGGTAGCGGATCAGGCAATCCTGGATCGAGTTGTTCAGAGCATGGCCCATGTGGAGCGACGCCCGTGACGTTCGGGAGCGGGATCGCGATCGAGTAGTTGCTCGCCGGGTCGCCCTCCGGCTGCGGGTGAAACAGCCCCGAGGCGAGCCACTCCTTCACGATCCGAGGCTCGACCTCCGCGGGGTCGTAGCGGGTCTTGTCTTCGAGTTCGCTCACGAGGCCAGTTTATGAGGGCAGACCGCGGCGCATGCGCCGCGGTCCCGGCGCCGCATGCGGCGCCGGTGGGGGCGCGCATGCGCGCCCCCAAACACATGAACTACGCCGCCTCTTCCTCCGGCGTCGCGACGGTGACCAGCGTCGGCGGCACTTCCTTCTCGATCGTCTCGCGCGTTACTACACACTTGCGTACGTCCCGGCGCGAGGGAAGCTCGAACTGGACCTCGAGCAGGACCTCCTCGATGATCGAGCGAAGCCCGCGGGCGCCCGTCTCCCGCTCGAGCGCCTTGTCGGCGATCGAGCTCAGGGCGTCGTCGGCGAAGACGAGTTCGATCCCGTCGAACTGGAAGAAGCGGTGGAACTGCTTGACCAGCGCGTTACGCGGCTCGGTCAGGATCTCCATCAGCTCGTCGCGCGAGAGCTGGTGGATCGCCGACATCACGGGGAGGCGACCGATGAACTCCGGGATCAACCCGTACTGGATCAGGTCCTCGGGCAGGCAGTGCTCGAACATCTCCCCGAGGTCGCGCTGCTCCTTGGACTTGATCACGGATCCGAAACCGACGCCCTGGTGGCCGATCCGGCGCTCGATCACCTTGTCGAGGTTCGCGAACGCGCCACCGCAGATGAACAGGACGTTTGTGGTGTCGATCGAGAGGAACTCCTGGTGGGGATGCTTGCGACCCCCCTGGGGCGGCACGGAGGCGGTGGTCCCCTCGAGGATCTTCAGCAGCGCCTGCTGGACGCCCTCACCGGACACGTCGCGGGTGATCGACGGGTTGTCGGCCTTGCGGGCGATCTTGTCGACCTCGTCGATGTAGATGATCCCGGTCTCCGCCTTCTTGACGTCGTAGTCGGCGGCCTGGATCAGCTTCAGCAGGATGTTCTCGACGTCCTCGCCGACGTAGCCCGCCTCGGTCAGCGCCGTGGCGTCGGCGATCGCGAACGGGACGTTGAGGATCTTGGCCAGGGTCTGGGCGAGCAGCGTCTTGCCGCAGCCGGTCGGACCCAGCAACAGGATGTTCGACTTCTGCAGCTCGATGTCGTTCTCATCGGACTGCATCATCTGGACACGCTTGTAGTGGTTGTAGACGGCGACGGACAGCGACCGCTTGGCCTGCTCCTGGCCGACCACGTATTCGTTCAGGACGTCGTAGATCTCCCTCGGCTTGGGGAGGTTCTCGATGTCGAAACTCGGCGGAGTGGTGAGCTCCTCGTCGATGATCTCGTTGCAGAGATCGATGCACTCATCACAGATGTAGACGCCGGGGCCGGCGATCAGCTTCTTGACCTGTCGCTGCGACTTGCCGCAGAAACTGCAAAGGAGCTGTTCGTTGGAGTCCGTGGGACGTGCCATGCGCTTCCTCTCTCCGAATACGGCTCTGGCCGCTGACCCAGGAGCCTAAGGTTAGTGCCTTAGTGCTGCGAGATCACGCGGTCGATGATTCCGTATTCCTTCGCCTCCTCAGAGCTCATGAAGTAGTCCCGTTCTGTATCGGCACGAACCTTCTCAAGCTGCTGTCCTGTGTGCTTGGCGATGATTTCGTCTAGACGCCGGCGGACGTCGATGATCTCCTTGGCATGGATCTCGATGTCGGTGGCCTGCCCCTGAAAGGCTGACGAAACCTGATGAATCAGGATCTTTGCATTGGGTAGAGCCATCCGCTTTCCGTGGGCGCCCCCGGCCAGAAGCAGCGCTCCCATCGACATCGCGATGCCGACGCAGATCGTCTGTACGTCCGGCTTGATGAACTGCATCGTGTCGTAGATCGCGAGGCCGGCGTACACGGAGCCGCCCGGCGAGTTGACGTACACCGAGATGTCCTTGTCCGGATCCTCGGACTCGAGGTGCAGCAGCTGCGCGACGATCAGGTTCGCGATCTGGTCGTCCACCGGTGTGCCCAGGAAGATGATCCGCTCGTTGAGCAGGCGGCTGTAGATGTCGAACGCGCGCTCCCCGCGGGAGGTCTGCTCAACGACCATCGGTACCAGTGGGCTCATGGTCCTCGCTTCTTTTGCTTGCACGCCCGGATTCCTGCCGAATGTAGCAACCACCCCTGGGCCGCCCCCGGGGCCTCTGAAACTACCCGTTCCAGCCTAGCGGCGCTTCAGTCGCCCGGCGTCCACAACTGCCCGGAGCCCGAGGCGGCCTCCTCCTTACCGGGCGTCCACAGCTTCTGGCGCGCCTTGGCCTGCTCGACGCTGATCGGTTTGGCCTCCGCCACCAGCAGCTCGACGGCCATGCGGTTGGCCACGTCCTCGCGCAGCCGGTCCAAGCCGCCGCGCGATCGCAACCGCTCGAGCATCTCCGGGGCGGTGGTGCCGGCGCGCTCGGCGGCCGGTTCGAGCTCCTCGAGCATCCGCTCCTCGCTCGGCTCGAGCTGCTCGGCCTCGACGATCGCCGCCAGGACCGCCTCGCGCCGCAGGGCGGCGGCCGCCTCCGGCTCTGCGTCGTGCGCGAGCGCCTCCTCGTCCTTGCCGGCGATCCGCAGGTAGGCCTCCTTGGAGATGCCCTGCCGCGCGAGCGCCGAGAGCATCTGGTCGAGCAGCTCGTGGGCGCGCGCGTGAACGAGCTTCTCGGGGACGTCGACGTCGGCCTCGGCCACGGCCGCGTCGAGCACGGCCTCCTCGAACTCGCGCTCGATCGCCCGCTCGTCCGCCTCCTGGAGACGGCCGGAGATGTCCTCGCGCAGCTCCGCGAGCGTGTCGAATCCCGCGGACTCTTCCGCGAATGCATCGTCGAGCTCAGGCAGACGCTTCGCCTTGACCTCTGTGACCTGGACGTCAAAGGTCGCGTGCTGACCTCCGAGATCGCCCGGATAATCGTCGGGGAAGTCCACCTCCACGGTGCGCTCGTCCCCGGCGCTCGCACCGACCAGCTGCTCCTCGAAGCCGGGGATCAGGCGGCCGGAACCGAGCTCGAGCAGCTGATCACGGCCCTCGCCGCCCTGGAACGGCTCGCCGTCGATCCTGCCGAGGTAGTCGATCACCACCTGGTCGCCGGTCTCGGCGCGGCGCTCCACGGTCTCGAGCGTGGCGAAGCGGTCGCGCAGCCGCTCGAGCTCCTCGTCGATCGCCGAGTCCTCGACATACGGCTCCCGACGTCCGACCTCGAGGCCCTTGTACTCGCCGAGCTTGGCCTGCGGGCGAACGCCGATCTCGATCGAGAACTCCAACGGCTTGCCGGCTTCCGGAAGCTCGCCCAGGTCGAGCTCGGGTTCGCCGACCGGGCTGATCCCGGCTTCGTCGATCGCGTCGGCGTACCAGCTGCCGAGCGAGCTCCGCAGCGCCTCGTCGAGCACCGCCTCGCGACCTAGCCGACGGATCACGACGGGCGGTGGCACCTTGCCCTTTCGGAAGCCGGGGACCCGCATCTGTCGGCCGAGCTCGCGCGCGGCCTGCTGGAGGCGCCGTTCGACCTCCTCCGCGGGCACCTCGGCCTGCACGCGCACGCGCGATTCGGGAAGTTCCGTGACCGTTGTCCTGACCGGTGACGCCATTGCGGATGCAGACTGTAGCTTCACGGCGTGCTCTCGCGGATTGCTGCGCGCGTGGTGACCGGCCCGGTCGCGTTCTTCGTCGCCGGGGTGGTCGATCTGATGCTGTTCGCACTAGGATCGCTGCGACAGCGTTACGCGAGGAGAAGGGGTAACCGGTGGCGGTCCTAACTGCGGTCCTGAGCGACACCCAGCGTCGAACGCTTCAGGCGGTATGCGACACCGTCGTTCCGGCGGCTCCCGCCGCCGACGGCGACAGCGCAGTGATGCGCGACTACCTCGCTCGCCCGGCGAGCGAGCTCGGGGTCTCCGAGCAGATCGAAGGGCTGATGGCCCAGGCGATGCCGCCCGAACAGCTCCAGGGCTTCGCGGAGCTGCTCGAAGGGCTCGCCCAGAACGACTTCGCCAACCTCCCGCTCGAGGTTCGCACGCAGATCCTCCACGACGTCGCCGCCTCCTCGCACGAGGCCCGTTTGGGCGTCTTGGCGCTACGCAACCTGACGTTCCTGTTCTTCTACGGGCTGCCGGATGAGTGGGGTCAGAATCCCAACTGGCCGGCGATCGGCTATCCGGGTCCGATCTCGGCTCCGCCATCCCCCGAGGAGGCTCCCAAGACGATCACGA
This sequence comes from uncultured Solirubrobacterales bacterium, assembly GCA_963759695.1. Taxonomy (GTDB): domain Bacteria; phylum Actinomycetota; class Thermoleophilia; order Solirubrobacterales; family Solirubrobacteraceae; genus Palsa-465. The sequence continues at coordinate 24,009 of CAVXAO010000014.1, read as the reverse complement.
CGATCGCGGTCGAAGGCGACGAGCAGACGCTCGCGGCGGACGCGTGCGTGGTCGGCTCCGGCGCCGGCGGCGCCGTGATCGCGGCCGAGCTCCAGAAGGCCGGCCGGTCTGTCCTCGTACTGGAGATGGGCGGCTATCGCAACGAGGCCGACTTCAAACAGCTCGAGCTGCTCGGTCTGTTCGAGCTGTACCTGGGCGGCGGGCTGACCGCCTCCGAGGACGGGTCGATCTCGATCTTCGCCGGCTCGACCCTCGGCGGCGGGACCGTCGTCAACTACATGAACTGCCTGCGCACCCCGGAGCCGATCCGGCGCGAGTGGGCCGAGCACGGGGTGCAGGGAATCGATCAACCGGACTACGACCGGCACATCGATGCGGTGATGAAGCGCATCAGCGCAACCGATCAGGCCACCACCCAGAACCGCCAGCACAAGAAGATGATCAAGGCGCTCGACGAGCTCGGCATCGAGCACCGCGCGATCGTGCGCAACGTCGATCCCAGCTGCGACGACCCGCGCGTGTGCGGTTACTGCTTCGCCGGCTGCCAGAAGGGGTGCAAGCAGTCGACGCTTAAGACCTACCTCCAGGACGCCTCCGACGCGGGCGCGGCCGTGATAGCCGGGTGCCACGCCGATCGGATCCTGGTCAGCGACGGTCGGACGAGCGGGGTCGAGGCGACGGTCACCCAGAGCGACGGATCTCACACGAAGCTGACGGTGGAGGCCCCGGTGGTGGTGGTCGCATGCGGGTCGATCGAATCTCCGGCGCTCCTGCTGCGATCGGGGATCGGCGGTCCCGCGGTCGGCAAGCACCTGCGCCTGCACCCGGCGTCGATCGTCAACGGCATCTATGAGGAGCCGATCGAGGGATGGATCGGCCAGATCCAGTCCGAGGTCTCCGACCACTTCGCACATCGCGAGGGTGATCACGGGTTCCTGATCGAATCCGTCGGCGCCATGCCCGCGCTCCACGCCGCCGGGATACCGTGGCGCGACGGCGAGCACCACAAGCGCGAGTTCGCGCGGATGTTCGCGCATCACGCCCCGTTCCTATCGGTCGCACGCGATCACGGTGAGGGCGAGGTGGTGCTCGATCCTCACGGCCAGCCGGTCGTCCGCTGGTCGCTCACCGACGACGTCGACCGCGAGCTCATGGTCCAGGCCAATGTCGAGCTTGCCAGGCTGCACTACGCCGTCGGCGCGCCCGAGATCCGCACGCTCCACGCCGACGAGATCATGTGGCGCCGGGACTCCGGCGAGCCGTTCGAGGAGTTCGTGGGGCGGATCGAGCAGGCGCCCTACGGCCCCGCGGACGTCACGATCTTCACCGCCCACCAGATGGGCTCGTGCCGGATGGGCCGGGACCCGTCGGACTCGGTCGCGGACGGCCGCGGACAGCTGCACGACGTCGAGGGCGTGTGGATCGGCGACGCGAGCGCGTTCCCGACCGCGCCCGGCGTCAATCCCATGGTCTCGATCATGTCACTGGCGCACCGCACCGCCGGTGAGATCATCACCAGCGGGTCATCCTGAAACGCTGCTTGTGTCAGCGAGGGCCGTCTTTTCGATGGCTGTCGACTCTCGGCCGTCCTGATTGGCGGGCGGCTCGGTGAACGGCGCTGGGGATGGGGGCGGAACGGGGCGCGATCGCGGGCCTCCGATGGTGCCTAGCATATAAACACGACGATTTTGCGCCGGATGGCGAGGCCTGTCGAGTTGTGCACGAGGAGTGTGCGTAGGTCGACAGGGCTCGGATCTGGTGCCGGTGTTGGCGTGCTATGCACCATGCCCGTGACACTCTCGACACGCTCCGTCACAAACTCGCGGGTCTGGGCGCCGGAGCAGGTCACCGCGGGCTCAGGCGACCCGCCGGCGCCCTCACCCACCCCCTCCCTGCGCCGTAGCCGAGCCGCCAGCGGGCCAAGACTCGCCGCGCTTTCGAGGACCGCCTCGAGGCGCCGCGAACGACCTGCAAATCGCGGAGATCGATCCACCGCCGGCGCGTAGCGCCGCACACCCGTCTACCATCTCGACCCGGAATGGGCGCCCCGAAGTGGTTTCTTCGGACGGCTCTTGCCGTCTGCATGTTGATGTGCGCGCTGCCGGCGCATGCGCTGGCCTCACCGACCGAGCAGTCGATCCTGATGGACGACGACCAGCTCATCTACGCGACCCCAGACCACATGATGAGCACGCTTAAGCAGTTGAAGGCGCTGGGCGTCGACCGCGTCAAGGTCTCGGTGGTGTGGCTCCTGGTCGCGCCAAGGCCGAACTCGACGCGGGTCCCCCGCTTCGACGCCACGAATCCGGCCGCCTATCCCGCTGGCGGCTGGGATCGCTACGACGATCTCGTCCGGGACGCGCAGCAGCTGGGGATCGACGTCTACTTCCAGATCACGCCGCCGTCTCCGGCGTGGGCCGTCGCCCGGGGCAAGGCCGCCCAGGGCTACCCGTGGTCGTACCGGCCCTCCGCTCGGGAGTTCGGCCAGTTCGTCGAGGCGGTGGCGCGGCGCTACAGCGGCTCCTATGTACCGCAGGCGGGCGCCACGCCGCTTCCCCGCGTGGACTACTGGGGGATCTGGAACGAGCCGAACGAGGGCGCCTGGCTCAACCCGCAGTGGCGCACCGTCGGCCACGGTGGACGGGTGCTGATCGCCCCGCTGCTGTACCGCCAGCTCGTCGACGCCGCGTACGGGGCGCTGAGGGCCACCGGCCACGCTCACGACACGATCCTGATCGGCGAGACCGCCTCGCGCGGATGGATCTACCCGATCCAGTTCGTCGACGCCCTCTACTGCGTGAATTCGCGCAACCGGCCGCTCCTCGGCACCGTGGCGACGAACCTGGGCTGTCCGCGGTCGGGCCGCCGCTCGCAGTTCGTGGCGCAGCATCCGGGCCTGTTCGCGAGCGAGTACGCGCATCATCCGTACTCGTTCGACACTCCGCCGAGTCGAATCGTCGCGCCGGGCCTGATCACGCTGGCGAACCTGGGCGTCCTCGAGCGGGCGCTCGACGGGATCTTCGCCACATATGGAAAGCATCCGCGCGGTGGCGTCCCGATGTATCTGACCGAGTGGGGGTACAAGAGCGATCCCCCCAACCCGTTCGTGAGGACCTCGCTGACGGAGCAGGCGACGTGGCTCAACCAAGGCGAGTACATGACCTGGAAGGACAGTTACGTCCGTGCGCTCGACCAGTTCCTGCTAGTCGACGACAGGCCGCGGGCCGGCGCCAAGAAAGGCAGCCGGTCCTACTGGAGCACGTTCCAGAGTGGGCTGGTGTTCGCCAACGGCTCACAGAAGCCCGCGTATGCGGCGTTCCGGATCCCGATCTGGTTGCCTTCGGCGAGCCACACCCATCTCACGGTGTGGGGAGAGCTTCGGCCCGCCAACCATTCGACGGCACAGACCGCAGAGCTCCAGTATCAGCGTCGCGGAGGCAGCGCATGGACGAACGCGCGGGCCATCCAGACGTCGAACAGGGAGGGATTCCTCCTGGCCCACCTGTCGGTTCCCGGCGCGGGGAATGTGCGCCTGGCCTGGACGGATAAGGCGACCGGCACTGTCTATTACAGCCGCGCCGCGGCGGTCAGCTAGTGCGCCTCGGCACAAAGCATGGCGTGGCGCGCATCGGGTAGACGCCGGGCAATGGCTCGCGCCGATCTTTCTGCCCCCGGGCTGTGTTAGGAGAGAGGATGGCCACTCGACTAGGGCTTCGAGCGGCGCTCGCCGTACTGGCACTTGCCTTCGCGTCACCCGCGCATGCCTCGAGCACGCAGGAATCGATCCTGCAGGACGACGCGCAGCTCATCTACGCGTCTCCCCAGCACATGGCCCAGACGCTCGAGCAGCTCAGCTCGCTCGGCGTCGACCGCGTCAAGGTGTCGCTCATCTGGTGGCTGGTGGCGCCAAATCCGACGTCCACCCGCCGGCCGAATTTCCACGCCAGCGATCCCGCGGCGTATCCGGCCGGTGCGTGGCATCGCTACGACCTGTTGGTCCGGATGGCGCAGGAGCTCGGGCTCAAGGTGTACTTCGAGTTCTCGCCTGCCGATCCCGCCTGGGCCATCCCGCGCGGCGAGTCCACCAGACAAGGGCCGCCACTCGGTCACGCCCCGGACCCGAAGCTGTTCCGGCAGTTCGTCGAAGCGGCGGGACGGCGCTACAGCGGCAACTACGATGCCCCGGTCCCGGCTGACCAGCCGTCACCGGCGAGCCTGGGGATCCCGGGCGGATCGAGCTCGAACTCCGGCCAGCCCGCCGCGATCCCGCGCGTCGACTACTGGGGGATCTGGAACGAGCCGAACGAGCGCTCGTGGCTGAACCCCTGGTGGCGGCCGTTCCCGGGGCACAAGCACGCGATCATCGAGGCAGCGCTGTACCGCAATCTGTTCGACGCCGCCTGGAGCGGCCTCGCGGCTACCGGCCACACCTCGAGTCAGGACACGATCCTGGTCGGTGAGACGGCCAACGAGGGAGTCTTGACGCCCGCCGCATTCGCCCGCGCCCTGTACTGCGTCGGCACCAATTCCAAGCCGTTGAGGGGCGCTGGGGCAACGGCCATGGGCTGCCCAAGCTCCGGCAACCGCCGACAGTTCGTGAGCCGGAACCCCGGGCTGTTCAAGGCAACGGGCTACGCCCTGCACCCGTACGGGTTCGACGTCGCGCCGAACCGGCCATACCCGAACCGGTCGTGGATCACGTTCGAGAACCTCGGGAGCTTCCGCCGGCTCTTCCAACGAGCTCTCGCCGCTTACGGTCAGCACCCCCGGGGTGGAGCTCAGATCTATCTGACCGAATGGGGCTACAAGACCCGTCCCCCGAACCCGTTCAACAAGACGACCCTCGCCGAGCAACAGGCATGGCTCGACGAGGGCGATTACCTGGCGTGGAAGGACGGCTACGTGCGCGCGCTCGCGCAGTTCCTCCTCGTCGACGACACCCCCAAGGCCGGCACGCGGAGGGGGAGCCGAGCGTACTGGAGCACGTTCCAGACGGGCCTCGAGTACTCCAGCGGCCAGCCGAAGCCCGCGTTCTACACGTTCCGGATTCCGATCTGGCTGTCGCGTCGCACTCACCGCAATGTGAGCGTCTGGGGGCAGCTCCGCGTCGCCGATCACGCGGCGGTGCAGCAGGCGACGCTGTGGTATCAGCGCAGCGGCTCGTTCACCTGGACCGCCGCCCAACAGGTCCAGACGACGAGCCCCGAGGGTTTCCTCACGACCCGCCTCTCGGTTCCGGGCGCCGGCAGCGTGCGCCTGGGGTGGGTCGATCCCGCCACCGGCGAGACCGACTACAGCCGTAGCGTCGGCGTCTCCTGAGGCGCGCGTCTACCGAGACGAGCGTCTACTGAGGCGCCGAAGCGAGCGACTCCTCGACGGAGCCGACGCCGCCGCGAATCAGGTTGCGCACCTCGCGGAGGGCGACCGGCAGCGTCGTCGTGTCGTAGTTCCGCGACGCCTTGATGTCGGCGAGGATGCTCAGACAGCGCTCGAGCGCGGGCTTGTTGCGCCGCTCCCATTCATCGATGGCGCCGTCGCTGTCGGCCCCGTCGACCGTCTCGAGCACCTCCTGGGTCAGAGCCCGGTGCAGGCTGTAGAGATCGTCTCTGAGGGCGGCGCGGGCCAGCGCCTGCCAGCGGTTTGCCCGAGGCAGATCGAAGATGCGATCACGCAGCCAATTCAGGTCGAGCCTGGAGCCGAGCCTGAAGTGAGTGACCATCACCGCCTCCGGCTCCCGTCCTGTGGCTTCCGCGACCTCGACGATGTCGAACACCGAGAACAGCGTGGGCATGCTCGCGACGCGCGCCGCGAGCTCGGGCTGCACGCCGGCTTCTCGGAGCTCCTCGGCCTTGCTGTCGTACCACTCGCGGTCGACGCCTTCGAGGACGTCGGGGATCGCCGCGCCCAGCATGCGGGCTCCCGGCTCGAACTGCCGGAGCGTGGCCTCGATGTCGATCGCGCCGCCGCTGGCCTGCACCAGCCAGCGCGTGGCGCGCTCCACGAGCCGCCGACCCTCGATCAGCATCTGCAGCTGTGTCGCGGCCTCGACCTTGTTGTCGAGATCTTCGACCGCCGACCAGAGCGCGCGCATGTCGAATACCTCGCGCGCGACCGCGTAGCCGCGCGCCAGCAGCGACGGGGCGGCGCCGGTCTCCTCGCCGAGCCTGAATGCGAATGTCGTGCCGGCCCGATCGACGAGCTGGTTGGCGACGACGGTGGCGATGATCTCGCGCCGCAGGCGGTGGCCTCGCATTCGCGCGCTGTATCGCTCGGGAAGCGGTGGCGGGAAGTAGCGCTCGAGATCGTGACCGAGGTAGTCGTCCTCGGGCAGGTCAGACTCGAGCAGCCGCATGAACAGGCGGATCTTGCAGTACGCCATGACGACCGCCAGCTCGGGCGCCACGAGCCCCTGATGGTTGACCTTGCGCTCGTTGATCGCCTCGTCGCTGGGAAGGAACTCGACCTCGCGATCGAGCCCCGCGTACTGCTCGAGATGCCGGATCAGACGGGCGTGCACATCGACCATCTGCGTCGCCTGCGCCAGTGACAGGCTCAGCGCCTGGGTCTGCGTGTAGCTGCCGTAGAGGACCCGCTCGGCCACCGCATCCGTCATCTCGAAGAGCAGCTCGTTGCGCTGCTTCTCGGTCAGGTCTCCGTCGTGGACGAGAGAGTCGAGCAGGATCTTGATGTTGACCTCGTGGTCTGAGGTGTTGACCCCGGCGCCGTTGTCGATCGCGTCGGTGTTGATCAGTCCGCCGCCGAGCGCATATTCGATCCGCCCGCGCTGCGTGAAGCCGAGGTTGCCTCCCTCCCCGACCACGCGGCATCGCAGCTCGCCGGCGTCGACCCTGAGGGCATCGTTCGCCTTGTCACCGGCGTCCGCCTGGACCTCGCTGGAGGCCTTGACGTAGGTGCCGATCCCTCCGTTCCAGAGCAGATCGACCGGCGCGCGGAGGATCGCGCGGATCAGCTCGGCCGGCGACAGCGCGTCGGCCTCGATCGACAGCGCCTCCCTGACCTCATCCGAGATCGAGATCGACTTGGCGGTCCTCGGATAGACGCCGCCTCCCGCAGAGATCACCGATTCGTCGTAGTCGCTCCACGCCGAGCGCGGCAGCTCGACCATGCGCTTGCGCTCCTCGAAGCTCGCCTCGGGGTCGGGGTTCGGATCGAGGAACACGTGCTGGTGGTTGAACGCGGCGATCAGCCTGGTGTGCCTGGAGAGCAGCATCCCGTTGCCGAACACGTCGCCCGACATGTCCCCGATCCCGACCACGGTGAAGTCCGTCTGCTGGATGTCGGTCCCGAGCTCCCGGAAATGTCGCCTGACGGACTCCCACGCTCCGCGCGCCGTGATCCCCATCGCCTTGTGGTCGTACCCCTTCGACCCACCGGAGGCAAACGCATCGCCGAGCCAGAAGTTGTACTGGGCGGACATGTCGTTCGCGATGTCCGAGAACTTCGCGGTGCCCTTGTCCGCGGCGACGACCAGGTACGGGTCGTCGTCGTCGTAGCAGATCACTCGATCGGGCTTGACGCGCTCGCCTGCGACGATGTTGTCAGTGATGTCGAGCAAGCCCGCCAGGAACGTCTTGTAGCAGTCGATCCCCTCCTCGATGAGAGCTTCCCGCCCCCCAGCGGGCGGCGGACGCTTGACCACGAAGCCGCCCTTTGATCCCACCGGCACGATCAACGCGTTCTTGACCATTTGCGCCTTCATCAGGCCGAGGACCTCGGTACGGAAGTCCTCGCGGCGATCGGACCACCGTATGCCCCCGCGCGCGACCTTGCCGCCGCGCAGGTGGACCCCCTCGACCCGCGGTGAGTAGACGAAGATCTCGAACTGCGGCCTCGGCAGCGGCAGGATCGGCACCTGCGAGGAATCGAGCTTCATCGAGACGTACGCGGCAGGACGGCCGGTCGTCCCATCCGCGAAGGCTCCGTCATCGCCGTCGTGGGGTGTCGTCACCGCGCCGCGGAAGTAGTTCGTCCGGAGAACCGCGCACACCACCGACAGGAAGCTGCGCAGTATCCGGTCCTCGTCGAGGCTCCTGACGGCGTCGATCGCCTTTTCGATGTCGGTCTTGGTCTGCTGCGCCGTGCGCCGGTCGGCGCGATCGGGATCGAAGCGGGCGACGAACAACCTGACGAGCAGCGTGGCGATCTTGGGATGGGCCAGGAGGGTGCGCTCCATGTACGCGTCCGAGAACGCGATTCCCGCCTGACGCAGGTACTTGGCGATCGCGCGGATGATCGTGATCTGACGGCCCGTGAGGGCACCGGCCAGCACCAGCCCGTTGAGCCGGTCGTCTTCGAGGTCGCCACGCCAGACGCCGAGGAACGCGTCCTGGAAATCGTCGCGGATCTCTTCGATGTCCTCGGTCGCGATGCGCAGGCCGAAGTCGTAGATCCACACGGGCTCGGTGCCGTCCGGCGTGACCTCGTAGGGCCGCTCGTCCACGACCCTCGCGCCCATGTGCTCAAACGTCGGCAACACGTCGGACAGCGACACGCCCCCCGCGCTGAAGAGCTTGCAGCGGACTACGCCCTCCTGGGCCTCGAGCGGCCGGTACAGGCTGAGGATCGGCTCGGCTCGGTTCGCTCCCAGCTCCTCGATCCGGCCGATGTCGACGACGGCGGAGCGCCCGACCCAGTCGGATCGGTACGCCGGCGGGAATGCTCGCTCATAGCGACGGTAGATGCGGGTGCCGTGCTCCTCCCCGTACTCCTCGACCAGGGCGGCCCGGAGATCATCGGTCCACGCGCGCGTCGCCTGCACGAGCCGCGCCTCGATCTCCGACACGTCGTGGCCATCGGCGACCCCGTCCGGCGTGTGGATGATGTACCGGACGCGAACGAGCAGCGACTCGGACAGCTGCAGTGTCCAGTCGAGGTGACTCCCCCCGAACTCGTCGATCAGGATCCTCCCCACGCGTTCGCGGTTCTCCGTGTTGAAGCGGTCGCGTGGGATGCACACCAGGCACTCGACGTAGCGATCGAGCTGGTCGCGCCGGACGAACAGCCGCACGCGCTGACGTTCGCCCAGGCCCAGGAGCCCCATCGAGATCGAGAACAGGTCCTCGGTATCCGTCTGGAACAGCGAATCACGGGGGTAGGACTCGATGATCTCGGTGAGCGCCTTGGCGTCGTGGCTGTCCGGCGGGAACGCCGCCCGGTCGAGCACGCCCTTGAGCTTTCCCCGCAGGATCGGGATCTCCCGAACGCTCGCCTTGTAGGCCGATGTCGTATACAGCCCGAGGAATCGCCGCTCTCCGACCACCTCACCGTCGGCGCCCCATCGCTTGACGCCGATGTAGTCCAGATACGCCGGGCGGTGCACGGTGGCGCGCGAGTTCGCCCTTGTCAGGACCAGCACGTGCGGCACCGTCGCCAACGCGACCGCCTTAGGGCTGAGCTTCGTGTACGGCGTCACCGGCGAGCCCCGAAGAATCCCCAGGCCGGAGTCGGCGACCGCCCTGAGCCCCGTCTCGTCGGTGCCTCGGACCAGGTCGTACTCGCGGTAGCCGAGGAACGTGAAGTGATTGTCGGCGAGCCAGGCCAGGAACGCCCTGACCTCCGCGAGCTCCGCGGCGTCGACGGGCGGCGCCTGGGCGTCGAACTCGTCGATCAGTGACTGCGTTCGCCCGCGCATCGGCCCCCAGTCCTCCACCGCGGCTCGCACCTCGCCGAGTACGCGCTCGACGTTCTCCGACAGCAGTGTCAGGGCCTCCCGGTCGGTCTCCCGCGCGACCTCGATGTGGAGAATCGACTCGGGGCGCGCGTCAGGCTCCGTGTCGCCCGGCTCGAGGACCTCGAGCAACTGACCGTCCCCGTCGCGCCGGATCCAGATCACCGGATGGATCACCAGGTCGATCGCGTACCCCTGCCGGCCGAGCTCCATCGTTACGGAGTCGACGATGAATGGCATGTCGTCGCTGACGATCTCGACCACCGTGTGGGGGGACTGCCAGCCGTGGTGCTCGAACTCCGGGTTGTAGACGTGGACCTTCGCCTCGCCGGGTTCTCGATGCTGCGCCAGGTTCCAGTGTGCGACTGCCGCGCCGTAGAGATCGAGCGGGCTTCGACCCACGAGGTCCTCCCGAGGAACCCAGTGGTAGTACTGGCGAACGAACACCTCGCACGGTGCCGCGTGGTGCTCTGGAAGACGTTCTCTGACGCGAGCGCAAACGGTGTCGATCAGCTCCGTCTCGAGATCCGCCGCCTTCAGCACCAACTCGACACCGCCATGTCACTTCCTCTTCGGCCGGGTCCTACGGAGCCTACTTCTTCGGCCACGGCCTACAGGCAGGCTACCTCCAATGCGGTAGGTGCGGTGACAGGTGGTGTGCACGGCGATCCGTCCGCTCTTCGTGCGAACATATGTTCGATGACGAGCGACGGCAACCCGTACGCGAGATTCAAGCGAGCACTCGCCACCGGCAACGAGGCGCTCGTCACCGCGGCCGCGCTCGAGCTGCCTCGGGTCGCCCTGGACGACGCGCTGAGGATCTGCCTCCTCCTGCGCGGCGGAGACCCCGACCGCTACGAGCGGGCGGCCGTCCGTTGGCTGGGCCGCTTCGCGCTCGAGGCGCGCCATGTGACGATCGACGATCTGCGGCTCGCCGCCGACGCCCTCGACGCGCTCCCGGAGCGGACCGCGGAGGCGATGGAGCGCCTGCAGAAGCTGTGCCTGGCTCGGGGGGTGGCGTAAGGCCATGTCCTTAGCCATATAGCATCGAGCGATGCGCGTGCCGATGAGACGGGCGTGCGTCGTCGCGGCGGTCATGATCGGCGCACTCGTCGGCGGCGCGGCGGCCTCGACCGCTCCGTTGCCGGCTCTCCAGCCGGTCGCATTGCCTCGCGACCACGGCGCCCATCCGGCATTCCAGGTCGAATGGTGGTACACGGCGGGGACGGTGGCCGATCACCGCGGCCGTGACTTCTTCTGGTTTGCCACCGTGTGGGCAGGGGAGGGCTTCGTCGTGGCCAAGGTCAACGTCGTCGACCTGCGCGCCGATCGGATCGTGCTCGCCAAGGAGTACTTCGCTCGCGGGCCGCTGCGCAGCGGCCAGACGCAGATGAACGTCGACGGCTTCGAGTTGGGCTGGCGGCCGGCCGGGGCGCTGGGACGGTGGACCGTCGGTGCGACGGTGCCCGGTGAAGGGCAGCTGCGGCTCGCCCTGGCCCCCGTCCAGCCGTACGTGCTCAACGGTCCTCATGGAATCGTGCGGGAAGGGCCCGGGGCCACCTCGGCGTACTACTCCGATCCCCGCCTGGCCGCGCGAGGAACGCTGGTGCTCGACGGCCGGTCGGCCCACCTCCGCGGCCAGGGCTGGTTCGACCATCAGTGGGGCAACTTCCTCACCAACTCCGCGTCGTGGCACTGGAACTGGTTCGCCTGTCAATTCAAGGACGGCAGCGACCTGATGCTCTACCAGTTCATCACTCCGACGGGCCGGCCGACCGGGGTGCAGAGCGGCACGTTCGTCTCACCCCGTGGCGCCGTCCGGCATCCGCGACGGTTCACCGTCCGGCCGCTCGGACCGGTGATCCGGCCGGCGGGTGCAACCGGGGCATATCCGCTGCGCTGGCGCCTCGAGGTGCCGTCAGCCGACGTGCACGTGACGCTGAAGGCCCGCGCCCGCCATCAGTTCATCGCCAACCAGTTCATCCCCGGCTTCTGGGAAGGAGCGGCGGCGATCACGAGCGGCAAGCCCGGCGCATGCATCGTCGAGTCCACTCGCGAGACCGGCGGCGCCCTGTAGAGGACCCCCGTTGGCGCCCGTCAGGAGGGCAGCCGCAGGAACTCGGTCCACCACAGGACAGGTCGGAATCCCAGGCGAGCGTAGAGCCGCCTCGGCCGATCCTCGTCATCCGCGCAGATCCACAGGTCTCGTACCCCGCCGGCAGAGGCGATGGCCGCCTTGGTCAGCATCGTTCCTCGACCCTGGCCACGGTACCGCCGCAGCACGTACAGCGCCCCGACCTCGGTCTCATCGTCGCCCACATCCAGCGCGGCGAACGCCACCGGCTCACCGTCCTCGTGCTGCGCGAAGACCCGGCTTCCCAAGGTGAGCCGTACCTCGCGTGACTGAGCCTGGAACTCCGTGTCGTCACGACCGGGCAAGCTCTCCTGATGCCACGCCCGGCGGAGATGGTCGACCGTCTCGTAGGCCACCTCGGTGATCGGGAACTCGCGGGCCGAGGGGCGCTGTCCCTGAAAGCGCATGAGCACGAGCCGCAGGCTCTGAAAGTTGCGAGCGTGGAACTCCTCCCGGAGCGGCTCGGCGACCGCCGCGTGGTCAAAGTCGATGCGGCGATGCTCGAGGCCCTCCAGCGCCTGATCGGCAAACGCCACCAGGTCGTCGACGCTCATCTGCGGGTCATCCTGGACGCGCACGACGTTGAGATCGAAGTACCCGGGAAATCGCGTGGCGCGGGTGACCACGCCATGGTCCCACCGCTCGACGTGGTCACAGAACCGCGCCCTCGCGCGCTGAGTCCAAGTGCGCGCGCGGTCCGCGACGTCCGTTCCCGTATCCCGCTTCTGAGCCACGCGCACCGCAACCCGGGCTAGATCGCCTCTGCGTAGCGCGCCATTCCGCCGTCGACCAGATACGTCGATCCGGTCACGTACGCCGCGCGGTCGGAGGCGAGGAACACGGCGAGCGCTGCCACGTCCTCGGGCGTGCCCATCCGCCCCTGGGGGACGATCCGCTTCAACAGCGCCATCTTCTCCGGGTCCTCGACCGTCGCCGCGTTCAGGGGCGTCAGGATTGCGCCGGGGGCGATGTTGTTGACCCTGATGTCGTGGCCGGCGAGCTCGAGGGCGGCGGTGCGCATCAACATCCGAAGGCCGCCCTTCGCGACCGCGTACGGCGCGGACGTCGGAAACGGCACGTCTTCGTGGATGGACGAGATGTTGATGATCGACCCTCCACGTCCCGAGTCGCGCATCGCTCGGCCGGCGGCCCGGAGGCAGCAGAACGCTCCGCGGAGGTTGACCTCAAGGACCGCATCCCAGTCCTCGAGGCGCATGTCGAGCAGCGGCGCCGAGCGGTTGATCGCGGCGTTGTTGACGAGCACGTCCAGGCCGCCGAAGCGCTCGACGGTCGCATCGACCATCCTCGCCACGGCGTCCACATCGGACACGTTGGCCTCATATGCGAATCCGCGCCCCAACCGTTCCGCGTGCTCGTGCGCCTGCGGCCCGTGCTCACCGAACCAGTTGATGCAAACGGCCGCGCCGGCGTCGGCCATGCCCTGTACAACGGCTCGGCCTATCCCGCTGCCGCCGCCCGTGACCAGAGCAACCTTGCCTGCTAGCTCCATGCGGTCAAGGCGCGGGCGATTCATCCTCGCGCGGACCGTGCCCCATCCGCTCGAGCACTCGCGCGAACACGTCGTGCGGCTGCGCACCCGGCACGAGCAACCGCTCGTCGATCACCCAGGCAGGAACGCCGCCGGCGCCCAGCTCGATCGCGGCGCGCGTCTCGGCCTCGATCCGCTCCAGATAGCGCCCGTCTCCCAAGACGTCGACGATTTCGGATCCCTCGAGCCCGACCGCGCCGCCCTCGTGCACAAGCACCTGCTCGTCGCCGATGTCCAGGCCTCTGGCCCAGTAGGCGTCGAAAAGTCGAGGGTGCAGCTCGTCGAACGCGCCGCGGTCACGCGCGAGCTCGGCGAGCATCAGGGCGCCGCGCGAGTTGGGCACCTTCTCCAGCGGCTCGGCGTGGGGCAGCCCCGCCTGTTCGAACATCGCCCGCCGGCGATCGGCCAGACCCGCGCCGTAGCGGCGCTCCAGCTCAGCCCGCGGGATGCCCTCGGGCGGGTACTCGGGATGCAGGTCGAACGGTCTCCACTCGATCCGCGCGCCGAACCGGCGCTCGAGCCACGCCGCCCGCTCGAGGCCGACGTAGCAGAACGGTCATATGTAGTCGCTCCAGACCGCGACCCGCGGGACAGTGTCGACTGCCTCGGCCATGGCCGACACTCTAGTCCCATGACGCCGCGCTCGGGAGCCGGACGACCGGCTTTGGCCTGGCCGGGTGGGCGAGAATGTGGCGATGGGGCCGGAGACACGCTACGCGCTGAGCGGCGACATACACATCGCCTATCAGCTCGTGGGTGACGGGCCGTTTGATCTCGTCTTCGTTCCCGGTTTTGTCACCCACATGGAGCTGCAGTGGACGCTCCCCGGCTTTGTCGACTTCCTGTCCGACCTAGGTGCCTTCTCGCGGTTGATCCGGTTCGACAAGCGCGGCACCGGAATGTCCGATCCGGTCAGCGGCGCCCCCAACCTCGAGACCCGCATGGACGACGTCCGAGCCGTGATGGACGCCGTCGGATCGCGGCGGGCGGCGTTCTACGGACTGTCGGAAGGGGGGGCGATGAGCATCCTGTTCGCCGCGACCTATCCGGAGCGGACGGCAGCGCTTGTCATCCGCAGTAGCTCTCCGCGGACGCTGTGGGCCCCGGACTTCCCGTGGGGCCGCAGCGAAGACGCCTACCAGCGCGAGGTCGATCAGGCGTTGGGGGTCTACGCGTCGCGGGCGCAGGCACGCGAGGCGGTGCGCGCGCTCGGGATGCAGGCGGAAGACGAGGTCGAGGCGTTCGTCGACTACGTCCGGTACGGGGCCAGCCCAGGGATGCTCTCGGCGCTCTACCGCATGAACAAGGAGATCGACGTCCGCGACGTCCTCCCCACGGTGCGCGTGCCCACGCTCGTGCTGCACGGCAGCGAGGACAAGCTCGTGCCGACTGGGGCCGCCGCGTTCATGGCGCAGCGCCTCCCGTCGGCCCGGCTCGTCGAGCTTCCCGGAGTCGGGCATATGACCCTGAAGTCGGGAGGCACCATGATCCAGAACGAAATCGAGCTCTTCCTCAACGACGTATGGCGTGCCGGGGGATGGGAGGAGACGGAGCCCGATCGGATGCTCGCCACCGTGCTCTTCACCGACATCGTCGACTCCACGCTGAAGGCGACCGAGCTCGGGGACAGAAGCTGGCGCGAGTTACTCGAACGGCACAACGCGCTGGTACGACGCGAGCTGTTGCGCTTTCGCGGCCGAGAGATCGACACGACGGGCGACGGCTTCCTCGCCGCCTTTGACGGTCCGGCCCGAGCGATCCGTTGCGCATCCGCGATTGTCGAAGGGGTGCACGAGCTTGGCCTCACGATTCGGGCAGGGCTGCACACCGGCGAGTGCGAGGTGGCCGACGGGAAGATCGCCGGAATCGCGGTCCACACCGGCGCCCGGGTGGCCGCCCAGGCAGCGGCGGACGAGGTGCTCGTTTCGAGCACGGTGAAAGATCTGGTCGCCGGCTCCGGGATCAGATTCCGGGAGCGCGGTCTGCATGAACTCAAGGGGATCCCGGGGCGATGGCAGCTGTTCGCCGTGGACCGCGAAGCGTAGGCCCGGGGCACGCGGCGCGCGCCCCGGTGACACGGCGCCTGCGCAACCGTCCGCGCACGCGCTAGCTCAGCGAACGCTCAGTTGAGATGGCGTTGCCAATCGGCGGGAACGGCGCCCGCCGGCCCGGGGACCGGCTGGCCGTCGGGGTGGCTGTCGGGCGGTGCCAGCTCCGGCCCGCGGAGGAAGTCGCCGGTGCGATAGTCGTAGAACCAGTCCTCCCCGGGCTCGAAGCTCTGGATGACCGCGTGCCCACTCGAGGCCTGGTGGGCGGTTGCATGTTGACTCGGAGAGTTGTCGCAGCACCCGATGTGCCCGCACGCCGCGCAGCGGCGCAGGTGCAGCCACCACCCGGACCCCTGCCCGGCCAGGCACTCCACGCAGCCCGTCCCGCTCGGAGGAACGGACGGGTCGATGTCACTCGCGGAAGAAGTCATGGCCTTTCGGCGACAAGTCCGTGAAACCTTACCGGTCCGCGTGCGGGAGGACCGGCGCGGTTCGGGCGCCGATGCCCGGATCGCGGCTCCTAGCAAATGCGTTCGCCTGCTCGCCGGGCATCAGGTACAACCGCGGCATCGGGATCCGCGCTCGGGCGGACAGGTCCCGGACGACGCGGTGCACGTCGGGCGCCTGATCCTCCGGCAGGGCTGGGTGTGCGCCACCCGCAGCGCGATTCGGTCCGAGTCTTGTGTCCTGATCGTCTTCGAGGGCTCGACACCCAGAGCATGGCTGCGTCCGACCCCGGTTTGGATGGGGACTTGGGTGTATTTGCGGGCCGCTCTCACCCTCCCTGGGAGGGCCCGACCAGGTCGGCCTCAGCGGTCAGCACGCTGCGATCACCGGGGGCTCGAGGCGCTTGACGATCTCCCAGCGCCGGGCCCGCATCGTCTGTTCGCTGATCCCGAGAGTTCGCGCGATCTCGCTGCGGGGGATGCCCAGCAAGAGCATCGCGGCGATCGGCCGGTCGCGATCCTCAACTCGATCGACCAGCCGCTGAAGCGTGTCGCCGGCGAGCTCTGGAGCCGCCGGCGCGCCGGCCGCCACGCATCGGATCGCCGCCGCAAGGTCGTCGGGGTCGCCGTAGCGCCAGACGACCCCCGCGGCGCCGGCGAGCACCGCCACGCCGTCGAGCTCCTCGACCCGCTCGACTGCGTGGACGAGCACGGACGGTGGGTCGGGCAGTCGGGTCAGCCCGAAGATGAACCGTGCGCCGAGCTCAGCCGACACGAGGCACAGGGCCGGTCGCTCCTCCTGAACGACGGCGAATGCATCCGTCGCGGTGGCCGCGCGGACTGTGATGCCACGCCACCTCAGGAGCGCCCACAGGCTGTAGCTGGCGGCGCGGTCCTCGTCCACGACCAGCACGCCCACCGGCCGCCCCTGTCGCTCGCTCGCCACCGCGTCGATCGGCGAAGTCGCGGGGCTCGGCGGCTGCGGCTGGCTCGCCACCGCGTCGATCGGCGAGATCGCGGGGCTGACGGCGGTCTGGCGGGTCTCCGTGGTTGGAATGCTCATCGGGGCCTCCTATACCGCGGCCAGCACGATGGCCGCAAGCCCCGGCGCCAGCAGGCACATGAGCACGATGAGCGCAGGGATGGTCCGAGCGTTCAGGTACCGGCGCCTCCACGCGACCAGCCGGGTCGGAACCCGACTCACCGCTCTGCCCTCGTGACGGCGCCGGCGGTCACCGCTCTCCCCAGGCTCCAAGACAGACGGAGCTCCAGTGCGGCGAGCACGATCATCGCCACGAGGATGAGCGCGATTTCGAGCACCATCGCGCCTCATCGCGGGTGACCGAGATCCGTGGGTTTCTGTTCGCTGCGCATGGTCACCGGCCACAACTTGCCAGCCGCACGCGTACGGCGGAATGGGCGACAACCCCCCATCTCCGACCCGGCGCGTTACCGAGCGCCGGGTCGGTCGAGGGCTCCGATGAGATCGCGGTCGATGCCTCTGAGTCCAGCCTCGGCGAAGGCACTCGCCAGGGCGCCGGCGCGCTCGAGTTCGTAGTCGTTGTCGCGTACTGGCAGACCTGGCGGCGAATCCCACACCGGCGGTACGGTCAGGCCCGCGGTCGCGGCGGTCAGACTTCGCGGCGCCGGCGCACGGCACTGACGCCACACATCCGGCGCAGGCGAACCACACGCTAGATTTTCGCGGTCGGTCGATGAGCTTTGAGAAAGACATCCGCCCGCTGTTCCGCGCCGAGGACGTCGAGGCGATGTCGTTCGCCCTCGACCTCTCCTCCTATGACGAGGTGTCCGAGCATGCGGAGGAGATCTACGCACGGCTCAGTGACCGAACGATGCCGTGCGACGGGCCGTGGCCGGACAAGAACATCGAGCTGTTCCGGACCTGGATCGACGTGGGCAGACCGGCCTGACCTCGTATCTGCCTGCGCCCAGACCCTAACCGGCTTTCGCGTCGGAAGATGACCTTGTCGAGCTCCGATCTCGGTCGACCGCGAGGGTCAGAATGACCAGGTGTCCGCGATATGGCCTGACGACATCATCGGTGGGGGTGTGGTTGCCGTGACCGTGGGTCTCGCGTGGCTGGCCCTGGCCAGGGATGGCGTGCGCCGGTGGCGGAGCGAGCGCTGGGCGACCCGTCGCTCAAGGCAGGCGGAGGCTGCGTCGATTGAAGCGTCGCTGGAGATCGAGGCGTTTGCACCAGAGAGGGTCCGCGAGGCGGTTCAGGACATCCTGGTGTTGGCGACGGCGGTGTGGACGGGGACGGACGAGCGGATTCTCGAGCGTCGTGCCGACGCGGGCGTGATCGGTGCTTGGGCTCTCTCGCATGGTTCAGACACCGGGACGCACGTCGAGGGGCGGCCGCGCGTCGATCTCCTGCGCGTCGTCAACCGCCCGGGCGAAACCGAGGATCGCGTGTCGGTGAGAGTCCGCGGTCGAGTACATCAACATCACGCATCCACCCCCCTTGGCCCGCATACCGTCAGGTTCGATGAGCGCTGGACGCTGGGTCGACACGGCGAAGGCTGGGGCCTCCTGGAGTTCGACGCTGATCCCCTGGCGAGCGAGTTGCTGCGCGCGCACGTGATCCCGGCGGAGTGGGCAGACGAGGAGCGGCTCGGTGAACGGAGCCTGGCCGAGCTCGCCCACGACGAGGATCATCCGGGCTTTCGTGTGAGCGAGCTCGCTGATGATGGCGCACCCCCTTACAGGCAGCTGCTCGATCTCTCAGTCGTCGACGGCCGCTTCCTACCCCTCTTCGTTCAATCGACGCTCCATCACCTCATCGATGCGTGGGAGCAGGCAACAATCGCCAACGGCGAGGCGCTGTCAATGCGAGTTTCGCCCGAGGCGTACGATCAGCTCCTTCATCCGCGCGGTGGCAATGTCCCCTCGCGCTTGGTGCGACGCGACGCGACGCTGCGCAGCTGGCGACCGACGGGTGTCGAAGTTCGTCCCGATCCAGCACGCATCGTGATCTTCCTGCGCGTCTCGGCCGTCCGCTACCTGATCAACACTGCCGATGGAAGCCATCTCGCGGGCAGCGCCGAATACCAACACGAGATCAGGCTGCACTGGACGCTTGAGCTGACGGAGTCGGCGGAGATCCCCTGGCGCTTGATCATAAGCACGAACCCCGCGGCCAACCTGCCCGGAACCTAAGACACGCCCCGGACAGCTACGAGTATCGCGCCACAATCGCCACTCTGACCTCGTTCGTCGTGGAGGGATCCGCATAGAAAACCGACCCAGCCGCGATACAGGCGGTCGCAGATGTGCACGAGACGCCCGAGAGCACGCCGAAGCAGGCGAAAGCCGTGGTGCACGAAGGCCCCGTCGCGATGACCGGTTCGGGGGCGGTCTGGACGGCCCACTTGGTTCCGTTCCAGCGCTCCGCCAACAGGTCACCCATGTGCGATGTGGCGCCCCCGCCGACCGCGATACACGCGGTGGCCGTGACGCACGACACGTCGGCGAGCTCGTCGGCACCTCCAAAGACATCGGGATTCCGCGGGTTCGCGGCCGACCAGCGGTGTCCGTCCCATCGCTCGGCGCTCGCGAGCGGGAAGCAGTTGCTGCATTCGCTTAACCCGACCGCCATGCACGCGCGGCCGGAGGTGCAAGACACGCCAAGGAGCGTATCGGCGTAGTCGTACGGATCCGGCGTTGGAACGTGCTGTGGATGCCAGCTGAGTCCATTCCAGCGCGCCGCGAAATTCCCATAGCCGCCGCCCGTACTGCCGACTGCTGTACACACGGTGGCCGACAGACATGACACGTCTTCGGCCTCGGCCGAGGGGCGGCGATGAACTGACCAGCGCGTCCCCGTCAAGTGCGCCCAAAAGCCGTTAAGACCGACGGCGACGCACGCCCTCCTCGACGTGCACGACACGGACAGGAGCGGGCCAACGCGCTTTGGGAGCCTTTCAATCGACCAACGCCCGCCGTTCCACCGCTCCACCAGAGGCACGGTCGCGTTTCCCTTCTGGGCGCCGCCAACTGCGAGGCACGCTCTCCTGGATGTGCAGGACAGGCCGTTGAGCTGGTAGAACCACCCACTCGGCAGCGTAGGGGTCTGCTGGATCGACCACTGCGAGCCGTTCCAGCGCTCGACCAGCGGCAGCGCAGTTTGTGCTTCCCCCGCGGGTCTGACGTATCCAGCCGCCATGCACGCCTTCCTCGACGTGCACGAGACATCGGAGAGGCTGCTCTCGATCGAACCGGCCGGCGTCGGCGCCAGCTGAACCGACCAACTCGAGGCGACCGCCGGCCCGGCGCTCGCCAGGCAACCCGCCAGCGCCGCACAACCGGCAACGATGCAGCGAACCGACCTCGCCCTGCCGGTGCCTCGATCGCGCAGCCGGCGGCAGTGCTCGGGCGTCCGAAGGGTCAACCGTTTCATAGGCGCAGAACATCGCGCACGGCGATAACACCGAGCTCACATTGGATAACGACGCACACCTGGCCAGCGCAACGCCGACCCTGGGCGGAACCGGATCGGTCCGTTTTCCGCCGAGCCGGTGTCTCGTCGTGCAGATGCAGTCGACGGTCGCACGAAAAGGAGAACCGAGATGGGAAGGATCGTCATTAGCGAGAACGTCTCGCTCGACGGAGTCATCCAGGACCCGACCGGCGAAGAGGGCTTCAGGCACGGGGGCTGGTTCAGCCAGTTTGGGGAGCGGGACCGCGAGGCGTGGGCAACAGTCGAGTTCGACGAGGCGCGGGGTGCCGAGGCCATCCTCCTCGGTCGGCGGAGCTACGAGTACTTCGCCTCACGATGGCAGTCCCGAACCGGTGAATGGGCGGACAGGCTGAACGACCTGCCCAAGTACATCGTCTCCTCGACTCTCGTGGATCCCGAGTGGAACAACTCGGCGGTGCTGACAGGCGACGTGGTGAGCGAGGTCACGAAGCTCAAGCAGGAGCTCAACGGGGAAATCGTCGTCTACGCCAGCCGTCCGCTGGTGCGTACGCTCTTGGAGCACGACCTGGCCGACGAGCTGCGGCTGATCGTCTTCCCGGTCGTGCTTGGCGTCGGCGAGCGCCTCTTTGGCGAGACCACCGACAAGAAACCCCTCCGCCTCCTCCACACCGGGACCGTCGGTGACGGTCTCGCCTACCTCACATACGGGATCGTCCACGAGGCCTAGCGCGGGCGAGCCCTCTACCAGGCTGTTGCACGATCGACCAGGAGCCAACAAATGACCGAACATCAGGCCGGAACCCGTGAAGAGTGGCTCGCGGCGCGATTGGAGCTGCTCAAGGCCGAGAAGGAGCTGACCCGGCGCAGCGACGAACTGGCGCGGCGGCGGCAGGAGCTGCCCTGGGTTCGAATCGACAAGGAGTACGGCTTCGAGACCGACGAGGGGACGGCGTCGCTGGCCGATCTGTTCAGAGGACGCTCGCAGCTGCTCGTGTATCACTTCATGTTCGGTCCGGACTACGAAACGGGGTGCCCGTCCTGCTCGGCCATCGCGGACGGATTTGACGGCTCGGTCGTCCACCTCGCCAATCACGACGTGATGCTCTGGGCGGTGTCCCGTGCCCCGCTCCAGAAGCTGCAGGCGTACAAACGGCGGATGGGCTGGAGCTTTCCCTGGGCGTCGTCGTTTGAGAGCGACTTCAATTACGACTACCACGCGTCACACACAAAGGAGGAATGGGACGCAGGAGCCGTAGAGTGGAACTTCCGCGCCAATGACCTTCGACCGGCGGCCGGAGGGGAGAGCTCGTATGACGAGTTCGCCTCGACTGTCGGAACGGACTGGGAGACGTACCGGCGAGAAGGGCCCGGCATGAGCGCGTTCGCGCTCAAGGATGGCGTGGTCTACCACACCTACTCGGCGTATGAGCGCGGGTTCGACGTCCTCTGGGCCGCCTACCAGTGGCTGGACCGCGCGCCGCTCGGCCGCAACGAAACCGGCTTCTGGTGGCGCCGCCACGACGAATACCAAGGCGAGTAAGCTCGGCAGCGGGACGGTCGATGTCGTGGCCGAGGAGGCGACGGGCGAGAGGCGTGAGCGCCTCTCACGCACCGCGCTTCGCCCTCGCACGTTCAGGCTTCACCGGGGGCCAAGTATCGCCGCGAGCAGGTGGTCGAATGTCGCGGCGCCTTCGACCTCGCCGAAGATCAGTGCCTCGATGCTCGCGCCGTTCGCGGCGGCTCCGACGGCTGTCGCGAGGCGCGGGTCGCCGAGGCGCTCGGCACTGAGCGATCGGAGTTCGGCCAGCCGAGCGGCGAGGCGGCGTCGGAGACGAGCGTCACGGCCGGCAGCGCAGACGAACTCCAGGAACAGAAGTGCGAAGTCGCGGTCGAACGGCATCGCCTGGGACGGGAGAACATCGCCGCCGAGTCTCGCCTGCTCGATCCGCGCCCCGAATTGCTCGTCGAGCAGCGCCAGGAACAAGCCTTCTTTGGATCCGAAGTGGTCATAGAGCGCGCCCTTCGTGCACCCGGCGGCCTCGCTGACGCGATCCAGCGACGTGCCGTTGTAGCCGTGTCGCGCGAATGTCCGCCGGGCTGCGCCTAGCAACCTCGCTCGGGTGCCGGCTCGGCGTTCGGCTTGCGTTCGGCGGCGCACTTCTATACGCTGTGGTAGATATATACCATTCAGTATCTATCATAGCCCATGGCAACGACTGGCTTGACAATCGAGAGTCCCAGGATCGGTCAGACGATCACGTTCCTGGCAACCGCGTCCGACACCGACGGCGCAGAGCTGATTGTCGAAGCGCGTATGCGACCCGGTCGTTCATACCCCCGCACCGCCACCTCCATCAGGATGAGACTTTCGAGGTGCTCGCCGGGATCGGGAGCTTCAGAGTCGCGGGCACGCGGATCGCGGCCCCCGCCGGCGAGCGAGTCCACATCCCGGCCGGCGTAGCCCACGGCTTCCGCAACCGCTCCGACCGAGACGTTCGCCTCCGGGCCACGATGCGGCCCGCGCTGCGCACCGAAGACCTCTTCGAGCGCCTGTTCCGGCTCGGAGCGCAGGGGCGGGTCAATCGGCTCGGCGCCCCCGGCCCCGTCACGACCATCCGGCTGATCCGGGAGTTCCGCGCCGAGTTCTTCTATCTCGCGCCGATCCCGGTCGCGGTGCAGCGAATCCTCGCCGGAGCGCGGCCGTGAGGCTCTACGTCTGCTGGGGCACATTCCAGACCTTCGGCTCCGGCCACCCGTGCCGCAACGCGCTCGACGCCCTCCAGGCCGCCGGACACCAGCCGCAGGTCGTTCGCAGCCACGGCTGGGGAGCCCTGCCCGCCGCTCTGAACCGCTCCGAGGGTCGACGGCTGGCGCGAGGCCAAACCGGCCAATCCTGGTTGCCGCTGCTCGTGACCGACGCCGGAGAGATCGTCGCCGGCAGCCAGAGCATCCGAGCGTGGGCCGAGGCGCACCCCGCCACCGCCCCTACCGCGACCCGTGAGCACTGACGACCCGACCATGCCGTCACGGCTCGCACTCAGGTCGCTGCTGCTGGGGGCGATCCTCGTGCTCCTCGTCCAGGCCAGCGTCGGCATGGTGGTGAACCTCAATGTGAGGGTGCCCGCCCGCCATCCCGGCGCCCGGCCGTCCGACTATGTGACCGGCTCGTTCCAGAGCGTCGCCTGGGCGATCGGGCACGGCGCCGCCGCGCTCGCGATCCACGCCGCGCTGGGCCTCGCGGTGGTGGTCCTCGCCCTCGCAGCAGCCGTGCTCGCAGCCCGGCGCGCGGGACGATCACTGAAAGCGCTGACCTCGCTCGGCGGGCTCCTAGTACTCGGCGCCGGCTTCAACGGAGCGAGCTTCCTGGACTATGGGCACGACACCAACTCGCTGATCATGGCGCTCCTCTGCTTCGCGGCGATCGCCGCATATGTCCTCGCGCTGGCCTCGGAGCCATTCACCGGGGCGGCCCCCCGTCCCAACAAACCCGAACGCGTCACGAACAATCAATTCGATTAATGACGGTTTCCGAGATCGACGTAAAGCCTCGGTAACTATCTCTTACATGTCGTACGTAGACGCGTGCGGCGACTAGGTGTCACTGACGTTACAAACGATTCTTTGACAGTTTTGACATCAAATCGATCTCAACCCCATTTAGAATACCGAAAGATTGAGCAACGGAACGGTGAAGAGGTGCGAA